>CAWISM010000011.1:0-166200 GCA_963838725.1 uncultured cyanobacterium
AGGCAACAATGTCTTTGAAGGTGGCTTCCTCGGCCTGGATAATATCGGAGTGTTTGATCGCAGCAAGCCGCTGCCCACTGGCGGCAGACTAGAGCAGGCCGATGGCACTAGCTGGATGGCGATGTACTGCCTAGATATGCTCTCAATATCTCTGGAGCTAGCGCTAGAAAATCCTGTCTACGAAGACATGGCCACCAAGTTCTTTGAGCACTTTATCTATATCGCTGAGGCAATGAACGCCTCGGACGAACACGCCACGCAGCTATGGGATGAAGAAGACGGCTTTTTCTACGATGTGCTGCACCTGCCCGATATGAGCCGTATGCCGATCAAGATTCGCTCATTAGTAGGCTTGATGCCGCTCTATGCCAACGTCACGCTAGAGCCAGAGCTGCTAGAAAAGCTACCTGGATTTACCGAGCGCCTAGAGTGGTTTGAGGCCAATCGGCCTGAGCTTGCCAAGAATATGATCACCCATGGTGAGGACGAGAACAAACGGCGCTTACTTTCTGTCGTCAAACCCGACAAGCTGCGGCGCATTCTAGCCAAGATGCTGAAGCCGCACGAGTTTCTAGGTCCGACAGGAATTCGAGCGCTTTCTAGGTTCCATGCGGACAATCCCTATACGTTTGACGTGAATGGGACTGTCTACCGGGTAGATTACGAACCCGCAGAATCTAGCATTGGTCTATTTGGTGGTAATTCTAACTGGCGAGGGCCTGTGTGGTTTCCAACGAACTATCTATTGATTGAATCGCTACAGCGCTATCACAAGTTCTTTGGCGATCGCTTCAAGATTCAGTGCCCCTATGGTTCTGGGCCTGAGATGAATCTATGGAACGTAGCCACCAAACTAGAAGAAAGAATGATCGGCACGTTTTTGAGAGATGAAAACGGCTGTCGGCCCGTCTATGGCAACAACGAGACCTTTCAAAGTGATGAACACTGGCGCGACCACATTCTGTTCTATGAATACTTCAACGGCGATACAGGCGAAGGCCTTGGGGCTAGTCATCAGACCGGGTGGACTGGCCTAGTCGCTAAGCTAATTCAACAGTGCTGTGAATATAAAGAGTCGTAGGGGCGCGTAGCATGTTACGCCCCTACGACTCTTTCTAGAACAAAGAAGAAAGGATCTGCTGATTCCTTGTAGTCCATTAGGCCCAGCAGCGTGTTTTCATCAACCTTTCTAAACACGTCGTGTATCGGCAGATGGTCGTAGATCATGGTGGCGCTCACTTTGCTCCGATGCTCCATCATTCTGAGTCTGGCCTGACTTTGTTCTGTCTTGAGCAGGGAGATGAATAGCGTATACATCGGCCTAATCGACTCATTCTTAGGAATAGGTAGACGCAGCGCTAGCTTCATCATCTGTGGATTCGGTGCCACTTTAAAGATCTCATCATTGCCGTCAGTGAATAGCAGCGGATGAACACAATCTGGACTGACAAACGCCTTGCCATACCAGTTAGCCGCTTCTAGCAAACCATCCATAGGGTGTCCGGTCTCGAAGCCAGAGCCTCTCCACCGACCAAACATGAACTCCATATCTACTGGCTCTAGACGATCAAACAACGCTAGCGCTTCTGCTGTGGTAGTTTTGGCTTGTTCGGCATGTCTTTTGAACTGGGCGATCGCAGTTTCTTCAGTAAGCATTGTTCTTGTGTTTGAGCGAACTTTGTCTGTCTGGGTGTGACTAAAGGACTGTAGGGTGCGGTTCAGTAAAATGCGAAAAGCCATAGATTAAGAGACACAAAAAGCCAAGCAGTTTAACAGAGTAGTCACCGCTTGACTTTTTGTAGTCTTATCTATTTGGTTGAGCTTATTAAGTTGGCCTACGACTAGGGGGTGGCTCTCTACTCGGCCTCTTCTCCTGCCTCTTCCATAGGCTCTTCTATTACTTCAGTTTCCTCCATGCCTTCTACGGGCTCTTCTACCATTTCGGGCTCCTCAACTGTGGGCTCTGCGCAAGCGCCTAGAACCAAAGCGGCGGTTAAGACGAAGGGTAGGGCAATCCATTTGAGTTTCATGATTAGCGTTTCCAAAGTGAATACGCCTACAGATTATTCAAACTGCTCTATCTGATAGTCTGCCTTAAGAAAGAGATGCCGCTTTTATTACAAGTTTGTATAAAACGGGGCGACCTGAGTGCTGACTGTCGGTGTTGACTCCTGAAGCTAGTCGTAGGACTAGTTTGACGATGCGATCGCGCATCCCGCCAGCCAGCCAGTCGTCCACGCACTCTGAAAGTTAAACCCGCCCGTAATCCCATCAATATTCAAGATTTCACCTGATAGATACAGCCCAGGGCACCGCCGACTTTCCATCGTCTTGAAATTCACCTCCTTGAGCTGAACGCCGCCACAGGTGACAAACTCATCTTTAAACGCACTTTTGCCCATCACGTCGTAGCTGCTTTGAGTGAGCAATTCAACAAGCTGGTTGATCTGTTTTTTCGAGAGATTGGCCCAGGCAAGGCTGTTGTCGATATCAATACGACTCAGCAGGTACTGCCAAAGGCGTTTAGAGATTGCTGCATAGGGACTGTGGGTGGCGATCGCCCGCCTGCTACAGTTTACTTTTGTTGTTTGCAGCTCGGTTCTTACCTGTTCTTGAGTCATGCCCGGCAGCCAGTTGACGATTAGCTGCGCTCTGTACTTTGTCTGTTGCAGTTCTCTCGCTCCCCAGGCGGATAGCTTTAGCACCGCTGGACCGCTAATGCCCCAGTGGGTGACTAGCAGCGGCCCGGTTTGAGTCAAGCTAGCCGCTTTCTTTCTTGCGCCTGCATTGTCTTCTACATTCTCTATCTTTAGCTTTAGGACAACGGGATCGACCGCAACACCGCTGAGCTGATGCAGACGTTTATCCGAAATGTTGAATGTAAAGAGCGAGGGAACCGGAGAGTCGATTGTGTGGCCAAGTGACTGGGCGATGCGGTGACCGGCTGGGCTACTGCCAGTGGTGAGTAGGAGGCGATCGCACTCGACTGTCTCGGACTTCAGCCATAGCTGAAACTTGTTGGACTTTTCGATGCGGCTGATAGGCGATCGCGTCTTAATCCGTACTCCTGCCTGCTGCGCTGCTCGTTCTAGGCAGTTCACGATTGTCGCCGAATCGTCCGTCACCGGAAACATACGGCCATCCGCTTCCGTTTTGAGCTGGACGCCGCGCTGATTGAACCATTGAATCGTGTCTTTAGGCTGAAACCGGCTGAACGCACCGCGCAGCGCCTTTCCCCCGCGTGGATAGCTCAGCACTAGCTGCGCCGGGTCAAAGCAGTGATGGGTGACATTACAGCGGCCACCGCCGGAGATTCTGACCTTGGCTAGCGGTTGGGGTCCGGCTTCATAGAGGGTGACCTGGTGGCTGGGGTTTTGGGCAGCGGCGATCGCGCCAAAGAACCCCGCCGCCCCGCCGCCTACTACCGCTATCTTTAGCCCTCGCTCTGCCATTAGTCAGCCCCTTTTATGTTTACAATCCGTTACTATTGTAAGGATTAACCTAAATAGACTATTTTTTCATGGCAAGTAAAGAACAGATCAGGCAGCACCTCGCTCAAAGCGCCACTATCAAGCTAGATCGCATCTCCGAGCCAACTAAAGGCGACGAGGCGAAGAAAATGAAGATGATGGAGCACGTCGAGAAGAGCAGAGGTACGGTCTAGCGGTAACAGCGTCGCCTACACGTTTGTAAGTCTTTCAATTGTGATTCAGTTCTCGTTCATTTTAGTAGAGCCCGGTGAGGCAGGTAATATCGGCGCTGCTGCTAGGGCTCTCAATACAATGGGCCATACAGACCTTCGCCTAGTCAGACCCAAGGCCGATCACCTCAGCGGAATTGCTAGGGCGATGGCTCACGGGTCTGAACATATTTTAGAAAAGGCCGTCTGCTACGAGCAGCTTTCTGACGCAATAGAGGGCATCGATCTAGCCTGCGCGTCTACCGCTCGCCACAGAATGCAAAAGCATCACTACGTATCGGTTCGCGATTTGCCTAGTCAGCTTGAGGCCAAAGGAGAGCTGGTCACTACGGTGGCGATTGTGTTTGGCAGCGAGCGTTCGGGCCTTAGCAATCAAGATGTGGAAATGTGCGATCTGGTGACGAGTATTCCACAGAGTCGCCCTCAGCCGTCGCTGAATCTGGCGCAGGCGGTGATGATCTATAGCTTTGTGCTGGCGCAGGCGCAGACTGAGGTGCAGATTGTAGATCAGCGGTTGGGACGCGATCGCATTCCCACAGAGCAATACGCTCATCTCAAAAGCGCACTACAAACAACAATGACCCAGATAGGTCTACATCAGCGCACCCAAAGCTACGTTATCAAAGCGCTGTCTAGACTGGCCTACGAAGATCTCTATCTCATTCAACAGATTCGCACCTTCATCGACAACAAGATCAGCAACAGTTGAAGGGGATTAAGCGAGAAAGGAAGAATAAATAAACGAAAGGCGATCGCACAGAGTAGCCGCGAAAACTAGACTGCCTTGGTCGAGAGAACCGCTTGATCGAGGGCTGACGGATCTTTGCCAACGTTTGGTATATAGCGATACTATCCCTAGCGTATTCATCCAGTGATCGCCATAAATATCCGAAGTTCATAACAAGACGGTAAACCCTGCTACTTTTTCGATTAGGCTCACAACAAGGCGCAAAATGCCCGTCAAATGAGCTTTTCGTACTCATTATTTCTGTCATACCCGCACAGTAAAAAGCGAAAATGTCAGGGAAGCATCATTTGTTCATCAAAATATTTCGTTTTGTATCTTGCAATACGCTTTTGAACCTAGTAGAAATAGGGAACGAACTTCTACATGCTTCACTTCAGGTAACGAATTTATCTCTTCAAGTCATATAGCGCTTTAGCGCTTCCACTCCTACCCAGCCAACTGCTGGCACCTTTACAATATGGCAGCTCTATCCACAGCTAACAGCAACACGCTCCACACTCAGCACACGCTTCAGAGCCAAGACATTCTTCTAATCTGCCAGCTAGCAAGCACCACAGCGAACGCAGAAGACACCCTCGAACAGATACAGTCTTGGAATTTTGAGCAGTTCTTTGGATTTGCCTGTCATCTGTTTGTCACTACAGAATCATCCAGCGTTCGTCAGCAGCTAGCTAATCTGTTCCCCAAGTTTGGCAAAATCGCAATTCTCTCTCTAGTCAAGATCGTATATTTCTTTGACTTGCAGCGCACCCAAGCGTCCTCGGCAGCTCGCTTTCCTACAGAAGTTCAGTATCTCTCTCTTGTAGCCTTAGAGAACATGTCTGCCCAGAATCTAGCCATTGGCCTAGCGCAAGCCATCGAAGAAGACACGCACGGCACATTGAGATCCACAATTGTCTCTTTGATTACCAGAGTGTTTTACAACAATGAAGAAGACATTCTCTCCTTACTCTCTCAGCACCTTTCAAGAGATAGCTGGTATGCCATAGAGACTAGCCTGATCGACGAGCTATCATCCCCCCAGACCCCGAGAGTCGTTGAAGGTAACTTCAACAATGTTTGCCTTCTGCAATCTCGTCCTCAACTTGTAGAACGCCAGCTCACAGAAGTCGCGTAGGTGCGCTGAAGCACCTTCTAGTGCTCAGAGGAAAAACGAATACAACTGTCGGGCAAGTGTGTAGTTCATGAACTTCGGAGAGAAAGGTTGGCAGGTTATCTTTCACGACGCCTTCAGTACTGAATTTGATGCGTTGCCCGAGAATATTCAGGACGAACTGCTTGCGGCACTTATTCATCTACGCCATTCAGGACCAACATTAGGCAGGCCCTATGCCGATACTCTCTATGGAGCGAAGAATAGCAATTTGAAAGAGCTACGCTTTGAGGTGTCTAACGGCATATGGCGAGTTGCGTTTGCTTTTGATCCTAGAAGACAGGCTATTATTCTGGTAGCAGGCGATAAAAAAGGCGAAAATCAAAAGAAGTTTTATAAGAGACTGATTAAAGTCGCTGATAGCCGGTTTGACGAGTGGCTTTCGTTACAGAAGGATTGAAATCATGGCAGTAACACTTGACGATAAGCTGGCTCAACTCTCTCCAGAAAGAAGACAGCGTGTTGAGCAGCTTGCACAAGTAAGGATTCAAGAAGAAGTCATTCTAAAGTCGCTGCGCGATCTGCTAGACATGACTTCAAACGAAGTAGCAGCTCTTTTAGGTAAGACCGTGGAGGAAGTTTTCGACACAGAGCGGCGTCAAGACATCACACTGTCGACACTAAACCGCTACGTTGAAGCATTGGGTGGTAGCCTCAACATCATCGTTGATTTTCCAGATAGACCTTCTGTATCGTTGACTGAATTGACTCAGACTACAGAAACGTAACATTGACGGGACTGGTGCGATTCGAACGCACGACCTAGCGCTTCAGATTTGTGTGAGTTTCCCCACTCTCTGGACTATACCTTCACCATGAGCTATTGCTAAAACACTAGCCTTTAGGCGGTAGCCGTCTAGTCTCTACACCTTCTCCTGTAGGGAAACAACTACTTTGACAAGTACGAATGAACTGGCCACAATAGTAAATAGTTTTCCTTACTGAGCTTGGCTCGGTATTGCCATGAAGTGTCGCCATTGCGGTCAGCAAACAACCAATCCTTCGTTTTGCAATCGCTCCTGTGCGGCTTCATTCAACAACAAAAAGGTGCCTAGAAAGCGTAGACAGAAAAAGTATTGCAAATATTGCGAAAAGCAGATCTTTGGTAGAAGAACTACCTGTGATAATTGCAATCCGTCTTACGTAGATTGGTCGAAAATCACCTTAGATGAAGTCAGGCAAAAAGCTGCTTTTCAACACTCGGCAAGAGTGAGACAGCTAGCTCGCAAACTTTATTATCAATCAGATAGACCTCAGGTCTGTCTGATTTGCAAGTACGACAAACACTTTGAAGTTTGCCACAAGCGACCTATCAATGATTTTCCTAACGATGCTTACATTTCGGAAATCAATGATTTAGATAACTTAGTTGCGCTTTGCCCAAATCATCATTGGGAGTTTGACCACAATCACCTCACTTTTTAGGTTTCACCGAATTTGACTACATTCACACGTCGAGTTTCCTCATACGGTGCCCGGTAGTTCAGGAGGCGCTTGCTCTATCCATCTGAGCCACAGCCCCACGTAATAGAATTCAAGACGCGATGGCTGAAATAGCACATCTGACTCAAACATCTATTACTCAAGAGAGTATAGCAAGCTGCTTTAGCTTTTTAGTCATTAGATTTTGATTGCTGGTTTGTCCATCGTTTGTCCCAGGGCGCACCGCCAACTTCTAGACCCGCTAGATTGCTGCTGCTATCTACGATCACTTCACCCTTGGCTGACCATAGCTGTACTCGTAGCTCTCCGTGGGTGGTGTCTCTACATAGCCACTGCATACCTTCGCGGGTGGGTACTCGGACGTAGGCTCCCTCGTCGTGGGCACGGCCCGTAATCTCGACTCGGTGGCGGTAGTTTTGGGCGGTTAGGTGCCAGTAGCCCCAGGGATCTATGGTCCAGGTGAAAGCTGTTTTGGTCGAGAAGAATTCGTAGAACTTGCCCTGGTAGTGAATGCCGATGAGACCGACGTTTTCTTTTAGAAAGAGGACTTCGCGAACGCCGCCTGCTGCGGTAATGCTGAGTCCTGGTGCGGTGGCAAAGGCATTGCACTGTAGCCAAAACCACTTGGAGGGAAACGCGCCGCCCCAGTTTTTTTCTGCGTAGGCGGGCGCTTGATTGAATTCGTAGTGCTTGCCCTGCCAGTTCATCCAGCCGGAGGCTAGACCGTGAGCCATCAGCACCTGCCAGCCAGGTTCGAAGACAGGTAGGTAGGAAAGCCAGCCAGCCGTCGCCTGGGGTTTGTCGGGCTTTCCCCAGGTGGCGACGGGCTCGATAGTGTAGTGCCACTCTGCTTGGACTGCGCCAGAGGGAGTCAGCAGCTTGCCGCTGTGGGAGTCGGCTGTGAACTGATAGCCTTCGGGTTGGTGGTCATCATCCGTCTGGCTGTTTGCTCGATGATGGCTAACGGCTAGATGAAGCGGGCTGGCGTTGAACCGATGGACGTTGGGGAAGGTGCGGCAGTAGTAAGATTCACCGGGACCCAGGATTTGGGCTACGCCGCCGCTGTAGGGACTGTTGCCCGCTGGATCGTCGATGGAGTACATGAAGGCGAAGGTTTGCGAAATTTCACTCAAAGTCACTCGCAGATACCACCCTTCAAAGAATCGCTCAGACTGACCGCGCCAGTGATAGCCGCTGTGAGGACATTCAAGGTCATTGGCAGTAGGGTTATGCACAGACTGTTTTTGGATCATTTACCTTCTACCCAGCGAGGAACATAGCGCCAGGCTTTCTTTAGCGCTTCGTCTCGCCACTTATAATCGGCCTGTTTTTCCTCAACAAGTGCCCAGAATGATCTTGAGTGGTTCATATGAACGGTATGGCACAGCTCGTGGACTAGGACATAGCGAACCAGCGGCCTGGGTAAAAACAGCAGCTTGTAGTTGAGGCTGATATTCTTTTGGCTAGAGCAGCTAGCCCAGATGGTCTTTTGGCCGCGCACAGAGATTTGATTGCAGGGCAGATCTATCTCGAAACCAACCTTTCTAAGCCAAGGGGCCAGATCTCGCTGAGCGCGGTGGGCGAGCCATTTGCGCAAGACGCCCTGGCAAGCGTTGAGAGAATCGATATTGCCAGTGACGAGGAGGCGGTTGTTGGCTTCTGGGATACAGGTGGTGCGGTTACCGGGCGATCGCACGTATCGAATAGTCCAAGTTTCTAGCCGGTCACCGTCTTTGGAACCAAATCCTTTCTTGTTTGACTTCCTGCTGTCTAAACCCTCGTCAAGATCAGATGATCGCCAGCGAAAGACGATCTTTTCAGGCTTTTCGATTTGCCAGTTATCGACGGTCTTGGTGCGGTCTTTTAGGAGGCGCGATCGCGTCTGCAACACCCAACTGCGCCGCCGCTCTAAAATCTCCGGCAGCTTGAGCACGGTCAAACCGCAGCGGTACCACTACCTCTACCTCACCTTCTACCGAGATCTTAATCGAGACATGCTTTGCGCGATTACTCTCACGTACCTTATAAGGCGGTAAGTCACCCTGTGAAAAGTCGCTAGGCGAGGCAGACGACGGCTCATCAGAAAAAAGCTCTAGCTGAGACATTATCTAATCAAATCAACAAACACAGCTACAGAGCCGTTAGTACAATTAATCTAGCTTTATTATCACTGATTATCCATCTAGGATTGTCGCCAGGTTTGAGTTCCTACAGAATAAACGGTATATCTAGGTCTTAGCCTTGACGGTTCCGCCACGCCTTTGATTATGAAGCCTTTGTTAAAACTCTTGCCACTTACCGTTCATCTAATCGCAAACTTTCTTGTGGACGGCGTACTAGAAAGATGAGGACAATAGGAACCGTTCTAGGCTCTCTGTTCTTGCTCACTGGCTGCAACAACGCATCGACTGAGTCAGCCAAAAACACCGTCACCGTTTTAGGCGTCGTCGTTGGAGAGCAGCAAGAAAAGCTAGAGCAGGCCCTGGCCCCGTTTGAAGAAGAAACCGGCATTGATGTGATTTACGAGGGCACCGACGCCTTCGCCACGCTGCTTCCCGTCCGGGTCAAATCTGGCAACGCGCCCGATCTGGCTATGTTTCCTCAGCCCGGTCTACTCGCGGACTTTGCCAGAGCCGGACAGCTAGTCGCGCTAGATAGCTTTATCGATACCAGCACGCTTAGAGCCGCCTATCCCGATACCTGGATCGAGCTAGGCAGCGTTGACGATGAGGCCTACGGAATCTGGTATAGAGCATCGGTCAAAAGCCTGGTGTGGTATCGCCCAACCGCATTTGAAGCGCAGGGCTATGACATCCCCACTACCTGGGAGGAGATGACTGCGCTTAGCGATGAGATTGTTGCCGATGGCGCAACGCCCTGGTGCATCGGACTAGAAAGCGGCAACGCCACCGGCTGGCCCGGTACCGACTGGGTAGAAGACATTATGCTGCGCACCGCTGGCCCCGAAGCTTATCAGCAGTGGGTCGAAAACGAACTCCCCTTCGACTCGCCCGAAGTAATCAACGCCTTCGACGAATTTGGCAGCATCCTACTGAACCCCGAATACGTCAACGGCGGCGCAGTCGGTGCAATCTCCACTCCATTTGGCGACTCACCCCAGGGCATTTTTAACGAGCCACCCAACTGCTACCTACACAGACAGGCCAACTTCATCGACACCTTCTTCCCTGAAGGCAAAGAGCCCAAAGTAGACTACGACGTGTTTCCACTGCCAGCCATAGACAGTCGATTTGGCACGCCGATTCTAGTCGCAGGCGATGCCTTTGGCATGTTCAACGATACGCCAGCAGCCCGCGCCCTCATGCAGTATCTGGCCACCCCACAGCCCCACGAGATCTGGGCCGGACTAGGTGGATTTATCTCCCCTCACAAGCAGGTTTCGACAGATGCCTATCCCGACATCATCAGTCAAAAGATTGCTCAAATCCTAGCCGATGCCGATGTCGTCCGCTTTGACGGCTCCGACATGATGCCTGGTGCGGTAGGCACAGGCACCTTCTGGTCTGGCATCGTAGACTTTGCCGTAGGCGAATCCGCAGAAGAGGTGACTAAAACAATCGATGATAGCTGGCCTCAGTAGAGACTAAAAAGATTGAAGACAAAACACTCAAACTTCAAGCTTCAGTCTTTGAGAGAATCATTTTTGCAAGCTTTCTTTGTCGTCTCCAATACCAATAGGTCGATATAAAGATCCTGATAAAGCCCAGCGTAGCAGGACTTAGGTGAATTTTCAGGAAGATAAATAGGATTGAAGATTTGTATCGAAAGACTGCTCTCCTATATGATGAGCTTCGTTATCCTTGAGTTTATCTAGATACTTACAGTCCAATTCGAGCAGGGTTTCCTATCGCTCGCGTTGGCAATTAGGGCAGCACAGTAGAGTGGTGATGAAAGTAATGCTTACAAGAACGCGTCTAACTAGAACAGGTCTATGCCTAGTCGTTGCAGCCCTTGCTGCTAGCTGCTCGGAACCATCATCAACGCCGCTAGTCGATAGCGCGCCCGCTGATTTAGAAGCGATTGAGAGCAGCCAACCGCTCACCATTGACGGATCGAGCACGGTCTATCCCATTACTAACGAAATGGCCGATCGATTCGAGCAGTCCAAGCCCAACAGTCCAGAAATTTCTGTTGCTTTTTCTGGAACTGGTGGCGGATTTGATAAGTTCTGCGCGGGTGAGACCGATATTAGTAATGCCTCTAGGCCGATTACGCAGACAGAAATGGCTGAGTGTAAAGCCAATGGCGTTGAGTACATTGAGCTGCCGATTGCCTTTGACGCGCTGACGGTGGTCGTGAATGGCGAGAACACCTGGGCAGAAGATATCACCATAGAAGAACTTAAAGCGCTGTGGGAGCCCAACAGCACTATCTCTAACTGGAGTGAGATTCGCGCCGACTGGCCCGATCAGCCGATTGCTCTATACGGTCCGGGTGAGGATTCCGGTACGTTTGACTATTTCACTGAAGTCGTGCTCGAAGAAGATGGCGCTAGCCGCAGCGACTACACCGCGAGTGAAGACGATGACGAGCTGGTGCTAGGCGTCCAGGAAGATCCTAATGCGCTTGGGTATTTTGGCTTTGCCTACTACAGAGATGCCGAGTCTAGTTTGAATGCTCTGGCGGTAGACAGTGGTAATGGCCCCATTGAACCTTCTCGAGAAACGATTCGGACGGGGGAATATCAGCCGCTGGCTCGTCCGCTATTTATTTACGTGAATTCTGAGAGCATAGATAGTAATCCAGCGCTAACTGCTTTTGTTGAATTTTATGTGGCAAACGCGCGGACGGTGGTAGACGATATCGGCTACGAGCCGCTGCCGAATGATGCCTATGCGATCGCCCTAGACCATTTTTCTAATAAAAAGGTCGGCAGCGTCTTCGACGGCAAAGCCCAACCGGATCTAACGATTGAAGAACTGCTGCAAAAAGAAGCTGACTTTTAGAGTTGATCTGTTCGGCAGCTAGCTATGAGGACATCGGTGTGTACGTTAAACAGATACAAGAACTCTTACACTTCTGAATCATTCAACTGCCGCCAGCAAAGCTTCTAGGCGACGAAAAGTTTTGTATCTTTTTTTCATAGTTCTCTCTAAAGTTATGGGCGAGCTTTTTGGGAAAGCACTATGGTCTCAATACTGTCATAAAGGACGAGTGTTCTAATCGGTGATATACCGACAGGCTGAATCATCTAATCCATAACTCGATTGCTAACTGGAGTTATGCAGTTTCTAATACTCGCCAGTTTTACAGTGTTACTGAACAAAACGGCATAGTTCAAGACCATGTTTTCTCTCCTGCGGCTGTCTTTGCTGACTGCCAAACCATTCCAGACGCTGACGCTGGGATTGTGCATTTTTCTGCCACTTACTGGCTGCACTCTATCTGATAATTCTGATAATTCTGAGGCGAGCGGCGCAGCGGCCACTGCCTCTACAAGTGGTGATACCGTCACCGTACTAGGGGTCATAGTCGGTGACCAGCAGGCAAAATTAGAAGCGGCACTGGCTCCTTTTGAAGAAGAGACTGGTATCGATGTGATCTACGAAGGCACTGATGCGTTTACCACGCTGCTGCCTGTCAGAGTAGATTCAGGTGATTCTCCAGATATTGCGATGTTTCCACAGCCGGGGCTGATGCGATCGCTCGCCGAAGAAGGCGCACTCACCCCCGTTACCGAAATCATTAGCCGCGAAGAACTCGCGCAGTCCTACCCCGAAAGCTGGATAGACATCTCTACAGTAGACGATCAAATCTACGGTATCTGGTATCGCTCGGCGGTGAAAAGCCTAGTGTGGTACGTACCCGAACAGTTTGAAAAGAACGGCTACGAAATTCCAGAAACCTGGGACGAGATGATTGCGCTGAGCGATCGCATCGTCGCCGATGGCGGCAATCCCTGGTGTCTGGGGATGGAGAGCGGCAATGCCTCGGGCTGGCCCGGTACTGACTGGGTAGAAGAAATCGTGCTGCGCACCGCAGGCCCAGAATATTATGACCAGTGGGTCAATCACGAAGTGCCATTCAATTCGCCCGAGGTGCAAACGGCGTTTGATTACTTTGGTGAGATAGTGCGATCGCCGGGCTACGTCTGGGGTGGCAAAGTCGCCGCGCTCAGCATTCCCTGGGGCGATTCGCCTGCTGGGCTGTTCACCGACTCGCCCAACTGCTTTATGCATCGGCAGGCCAACTTTATTGCTGGCTTTTTCCCCGAAGACACCGTCCTAGGCGAGGACGTAGATTTCTTTCCTATGCCCGACATTGACCCGCAGTACGACAACGCCTTGCTAGTCGCCGGAGACATCTTCTCCATGCTGAATGACACCCCCGCCGCTCGCCAGCTAATGGCGTACATGGCCACGCCCCAACCGCATGAGATTTGGGCAGAGTCAGGCGGGTTCCTCTCTGCCAACAAACAGGTCGATCCAAGCGTCTATCCCGATATCGTCAGCCGCAAGCAGGCCGAACTGTTGACCAGCGCGGAGATCGTCCGATTCGACGCGTCAGATGCGATGCCCGGTGCGGTGGGCACAGGCACCTTCTGGTCTGGCATGATGGACTTTGTCGCCGGATCTTCAGCCGAAGAAATCACCGACAAAATAGAATTCTATTGGCCCGAAGAAGTCGCCCAGGGTGACGAGCAGAGTGACGAGCAGGAGGTTTCGCTTCATGAATAGCAACGTATCGCTGATACTAGGGGCGCTGCTGGCGATCGCCATCGGCTCGGGCGGCGTGATCGCCATTTTCTATGGCCTGAATATTTTAGTAGAGAAGCTGTTTCCCCAAGAGACCCGGCGAAAAATTCTGCCCTGGATCTACGTTGGCCCCTCGATTTTGCTGCTAGGCGCGTACCTGGTGCTGCCGACAATTCGCACCATCTACCTCAGCTTTTTTAACCAAAACTCGACAGAATTTGTGGGTTTGCAAAACTACATTTTTGCTTTCACCGCGCCCGATATGCTGATTGCCTTTCGGAATAATCTGCTCTGGCTGGTGCTGGTTACAGGCGTCAGCGTTGGGCTGGGTTTGATTATTGCGGTCCTAGTTGACCGGGTAAAGTACGAGCCGCTAGCGAAGTCTTTGATCTTCTTGCCAATGGCGATCTCGTTTGTAGGCGCTAGCGTGATCTGGCGATTTATCTACGCCTATCGGCCTGTGGGTAGCGAACAGATTGGGTTGCTGAATGCGATTGTTACCTCGCTAGGATTTGAGCCCGTCGGCTGGCTGGTGAACCGGGGTATTAACAACTTTGCGCTGATTGTGATCATGATCTGGCTGCAAACGGGTTTTTGCATGGTACTGCTGTCTTCGGCGGTCAAGGGCGTGCCCAAGGACGTGATCGAAGCGGCCAGAGTCGATGGCGCAGGCGAAGTCCAGATCTTTCGGCGCATTATTGTGCCGATGATTATGCCGACGGTAACCGTGGTATCGACGACGGTGATTGTGCTGGTGCTGAAGGTGTTTGATATTGTCTTTGTCATGACTGGCGGCAACTTGCAGACCGATGTGATTGCCAGTCGGATGGTGCGAGAGATGTTTAACTTTCGCAATTTTGGCCGGGGGAGCGCGATCGCCGTCATCCTCCTCGTAGCCGTCATTCCCGTCATGGTGGCCAACATCCGCCGCTTTAGCCAGCAGGAGGCGAACCGATGACCAGTGCCAAATCAGTTCCGCCGCAGTCGCCAAAGCCTGAGCTACCCGGACCCTAAGCCAGACATGCCGGACTCAAAGCGGCCCGGACCGCGCTACCAAAACAGCCGCAAAGAAAAGTCAGCCTTCGAGCGCACCGTCGCCAAAGCACCCGTCCATATCGCTGTCGTCGCAATTGCAGTTCTGTGGACGCTGCCGACCCTGGGATCTGCTAATCAGCTCCTTTCGCCCAGCCGACGATCTTGTCAGCAGCGGCTGGTGGACCGTCTTCGTCAATCCGTTTGAATTCACTCAGTTTACGCTGAGCAACTATAGCCAGGTGCTGTTTGATCAAGGGATGGGACAGGCGTTTTTGAACAGCTTGGTGATTTCGGTCCCGGCTACGGTGATTCCGATTGCGATCGCCACCTTCGCCGCCTACGCTCTCGCCTGGATGGAGTTCCCCGGTCGTCAGGCTCTGTTTATCGTCACCGTGGGCCTGCTGGTCGTGCCGCTACAGATGACGCTGATTCCGATCTTGCAAGCCTACAACGCTATCGGCATTTCGGGCACGTATCTAGCGGTATGGCTGGCTCACAGCGCCTACGGTTTGCCTTTGGGCGTGTATCTACTGCGCAACTATATCGGCTCGCTGCCGCGTGATTTAATCGAAGCCGCAGCGGTGGATGGCGCGAGCTATCTGAACGTCTTTACCCGCATTATCGTGCCGCTGAGTATGCCTGCGATCGCCTCTTTCGCTGTCTTCCAGTTCCTCTGGGTCTGGAACGATCTGCTGGTTGCGCTGGTGTATCTAGGCGGCAACCAGGACGTTGCTCCGGTAACGCTGGTACTGAGAAATATTGTGGGCGATCGCGGCCAAGACTGGTTCCTGCTCACCGCAGGCGCGTTCATCTCCATGATTGTCCCCATGCTCGTCTTCTTCTCTTTGCAGCGCTACTTCGTTCGCGGTCTCCTAGCAGGCTCTGTCAAAGGCTAAGCCAAAGGCTAGATCCCCACTTCATCATTCATCCTTCCTCGTTCATCGTTTTAATTATGGCTAACGTCACCTTTGAAAACGTCACCAAGCAATACGAAAACGGATTTACTGCCGTTAAAGATCTCAATATCGAGCTGGCAGACAAAGAGTTCCTGGTCCTAGTCGGACCGTCTGGCTGTGGCAAAACCACCTCACTTAGAATGCTGGCCGGACTAGAAGATATCAGCGGCGGCAGCATCTACATCGGTGGCCAGCGGGTGAATAACGTCACGCCAAAAGATCGAGATATTGCGATGGTGTTCCAGTCGTATGCGCTGTATCCGCATATGACGGTCGCTGACAATATGGGATTTAGCCTGGATCTAAAAGGCGTTTCTAAGTCCGAAATCAAAAAAAGAGTGAAAGAAGCGGGGCGGCAGCTAGGAATCGAGCATCTGTTGGATCGCAAGCCAAAGCAGCTTTCGGGTGGGCAGCGGCAGCGGGTGGCGTTGGGTCGGGCGATTGTGCGATCGCCTGCCGTCTTCCTGATGGATGAACCCCTTTCCAACCTAGACGCCAAGCTCCGCGTCCAGGCCCGCGCCGAACTCAGCCAGCTCCACAAAAAAGTCGGCACCACCTTCGTCTACGTCACCCACGACCAGGCCGAAGCGATGACGATGGGCTCTCGCATCGCGGTGATGAACAGCGGCATCTTACAACAGATCGACACGCCTCAAAACGTCTACGACCATCCCAACAATATCTTTGTTGCCGGGTTTCTGGGCAGTCCATCGATGAACTTCTTCGACGCCAAGCTGATAGAGCGAAAAGGAGAATTAGTGATTAGAACAGACGGTGGGATTGTTGTGCCTATCCCCGCCGAGCGACTAGAGCGCTATCGAGAGTTTCAAAATCGCCCCGTCGTCTTCGGCATCCGCCCCGAAGGCATCTATCACCCAGAATACGTCCCCCCCGGTATCAACCCTGTCAGCATCCCTGCTACTGCCACCGTCGTCGAACTGATGGGCTACGAAATCATCGTCTACTTTACCCTCAAAGACGGCACCGAATTCATTGCCCGCGTAGATCCTAGAGCCAAAATCACTCCTGGCGAAGCGCTAAACCTCCAGTTCGATCTCACCCGCTTTCACCTCTTTGATAGAGAAAGCGAACAGGTAATCTAATACCCAAGACCCACCCCGTCGCTACGTGCCATCGCTTCAGAGGGGATCTGCTTCAGGCTTTGACTGCTTATTTGTTGAATTAACGACTACATACTGCTATATCTGTCGAATTAGAAGACTCATCGCTTTGCCTTGCGCAGGCGTAATCACTATGGAGTCTTCTACTGTGGCGATTGGGCTCCATAGTAGCGTGTCTGAGTAACCTAGGGTGTGCAGCAGGTGGATGGTTTGGCGAATGCTGCCGGGACTGCCTAGTAGAATATGGCGGATGCGATCGCGTGAGCTACCGCTAGTGGGTATTCTTAGCAGCTCGGACTGCTGCTGAATAGAGGGCGCGTTCTGTTGCGGATCGGCTGTGAGTAGGCCGTCGCATAGGAAGTTATTCGTTTTCATGGTTTTCTCCGGTGAGGGTGTGGAAGAAAGCCACGAAAAAAATAGCCACCTCGACTTGCTAAAAGCATTGGCAAAAAAATGCCAAAAGTCAGGGTGGCTGTGGCATGATAGCCACAACTCCCAGGCTGCTCGTTTCAGCTTGCGGGGCGAGCTATCGGCATTGGGTGCAACCAGTGCCGATAGCGACTAAGTTTTTCGAGGCGGATAGAGCTGTCTGCTAGCAGCTTGGTAGCTGTCAGACAACTCACATCACAGTATCAGGGTTCTTTTGAAGGTGTCAATCAATAACTGCAAATATCAGCGATCTTCAACGTGGTCTCTAGAGTAGTTTCTAGCAGCTACCTGCTTTAGCGCCAGATATACAAAAGGCGGAATCGTCGTCGCGTAGCGTTTCCACAGGCGACGCGGCTCTTGGACTAGCCGATACAGCCACTCTAGTCCTGACTCTCTCACGACGCGTGGAGCCCACTTGGCGTCGCCCGCAAAAACAGAGAAAGCGCCACCCAAGCCAATCATGACAGCGTTCACTTTTCCTTTATGATCATACATCCAGCGCTCTTGCTTTGGACAACCCAAGGAAACTAGAACGATATTCGCACCACTGCTGTTGATCTGTTCAACAATTGAGCGATCTTCATCCGGCGTTAGCGCTCTAAACGGTGGCGATACCATGCCAGCAATCTTCACGTTTGGATATTCCTTTTTGAGCCTAGCTCTGATATGCAGCAGCGTCTCTGACTGCGAACCGAGGAAAAACAGACTGACTGGCTGGCGCTTTGACTTTTCACACAGGCCGAGAAAGATGTCCATACCAGCCACGCGCTCTTGAGGCATCAGATTTAGGCATCTCACCATCCACACAAGCGGCATACCGTCAGGCGTTATCATGTCTGCTTTGTTCAACACTGTGGCGAAATCTCTATGCCAGTGCCCTTCCATTAGCATATGCACATTGGCTACACACACTACCCTACTCAGGCCAGCACTAGCCCACTGCAAGATTCTTTCAATATGTCCTTCAAGCGACAGCGTACAAACATTGAAATCCACAACATTCTGGACGGGAATATCGTTACGCAATTCTTTTGAATAATTAGATTGGGTTACAGAAGGACTTGAGCTCTCAGGAGAATGAACGTAATTCATAAGGCAACAAGCGTGATAAAAGAATACTACATACAAAGAGAGAAGAGGTAGGTGCACGGATAGTACGCAGATGGACTTACAGCGGTTTCACCAGAAGCAGTCCTTTACAAAAAGTTTTGCCACGTACTGACAGGTATTAGGCAGGAGCACCCGCCCTCATACTGTTTTTGAGTAGAAAAATCTAGCCTTATTTTCCATAGGGTGCCGCCCAATAGGAGATAAAGAAGAGATGGCCACGAAAGAATGCTTTGCCAGCATCTCTCGCAACGTCATTTGCAGATAGAAGAAATAAACATAATTGGAAAATTTACAAAGCAGGGTAATTGGCCGCTTCATTAATTTCTTTATCTCCCAAACTAGAGCAGAATAGAGCCAGCTGTATGACATCTTCTGCATTGCTTTTTACAGAAGGAATACAACGTGCACGAGACCTCTACTACTGTCAGGGGACTAACCAAGACAGTAGGTCGACTGCCTGCGACTGTAATGAGTTGAGTACAGAGACCAGATTTTCATAAGACTTTCCAATAAAGTTGACATCACTCATCAAATACTACACATACGTAATCACGCTGACAATGTCGGCAACGTACTTTTGAAGGATATTCATCAACCTTTCATACAAAGCTATAGCGATCGTCTGTAAAAAAACGTAGATTACATATGTGGTTGGATGGGATTTTAGCTAACTGCACCTACGTAGGTTTATTTAATAATGAATTTTTTATGTGTCTGTTAAGGCGTACTTTCACCTTTCTTATTCACTAGTTTGGTATATTCACGTGTCTCGTAGTTCTTTTCAGTTTCTACTTATGGCCGTTGCGGTCTTAGGAATTGCCCCTAGCGGTATGGCGGCTCCGTCTGCGCTTCCTCAAGTCGATAGCGCACCTATGCGTGGCGTTTTAGCGCCACCTGCGGCGAGAGAAGTGCCGCAACTTCCTCCTGTAGAAGGTGAGTATACGCTAGGCGCGGGGGACGTCGTGCGAATAGATATCTTCCGAATACCTCAGTACAGTGGGGAGAGTCAGGTACTGGTAGGCGGCGCGCTCAACCTACCGCTGGTAGGTGCTGTTGATGTAGAAGGGCTGACCTTGCTAGAGGCGGCGGCGCGGCTGTCTGAAGCGTATGGAGAGTTCCTGAGACGGCCGATAATTACTGTTAATTTGAGTACGGCGCGTCCGGTGCAGATTGCGATCGCAGGTGAAGTCAACAGCCCTGGTGCCTATGCGCTGCCTAGCCAGGGCACGGCTCTACCGCGACTGACTCAGCTATTAGAAACGGCAGGGGGTACCACTCAGACGGCGGACATTCGTCAGGTAGTGGTGTATCGCCAGCAGGCAGACGGCAGCTATCAAACTTTGCAGGCAAATTTGTGGGAATTGTTGCGTAGTGGCAGCCAGGCTCAGAACATCACCTTACGAGATGGCGATTCTATCTTTGTGCCGACGGCGATGGTACCGCTAGAAGAGTCGGCGCTGCTAGCAGATGCTAGCTTTGCGAGCAGTGTGAACGAGCCGATTAATATTGCGATCGCAGGCGAAGTATACAGACCCGGTCCCTACACGCTGCAAGGCGGACAGGCGAGGACTGGCGATGCGGGTAGGCCGGGATCATCTGGAGGTGGCAGCGGTGCTACAACCGTATCCCGTGCGCTGCAAGTAGCGGGCGGGATCAAGCCGCAGGCAGATATTAGAAGCGTGCTGGTGTCTAGGGCGACTAGAACAGGCGCACCGCAAGTATTTGAAGTGGATCTGTGGCAGCTATTACAGGCAGGCGACTTGCAGCAGGATGCCATTTTGCAAGAAGGTGATACGGTCTTTGTGCCGACGGCTACTGCGCTGAACCCTGAAGAAGTGCCTGAGCTGGCGGCGGCGAGCTTTTCTCCTGACTCTATTCAGGTGAACGTCATTGGCGAGACGGAGCGTACTGGTACGCTGGAGCTTGCGCCAAATACAGCGCTGAGTCAGGCGATTCTGGCGGCAGGCGGATTTAACAATAGAGCGAATGAAGCTGAGGCTGAGCTGATTCGGCTGAATCCAGACGGTACGGTGACGCGTAGAACGGTTACGGTCGGCTTTGGCGAAGGCATTGATGAGGAGTCCAATCCACTGCTGCGAAATAACGATGTGGTGGTGGTGAATCCGTCGTTCTTGGCGAATGTGGATGACACGGTGGGCTCTGTGCTGGGGCCAGTGGGCCGAGTGATTCAGAGTATTTTCTTGCCATTGCGGTTATTAAATGTTCTTGATTAGGGGAGAGTCTAAAGTGAAATTAGCGACGGCGCAATCAATATCCGCATCTGAGATAACTGCTGATGCTTTTGAGGATATCGAAGGAGGACTGAACTTTGTCTCTATTGGCAAGGCGCTGCTGCGTAAGTGGTGGCTGATTGTAGGGATGACGGTGCTGACTACGACGCTAGCGGGCATGAAGGTGCTCTCGGGGACTACAGACTACAGCGCGCGGTTTGAGATATGGGTGCAGTCTGGCAGTACGGAAACGGATATTCTGTCGGATGTGCCGGACACGCTTACCACTCGCCCAGATGCAGTTGCACGGGGTGACTTGCTAAAGCTGCTGACAAGCCCAAAGGTACTTCAGCCAGTAATTGATGGCATTCGCAGCCGCTATCCTAGCTACTGTCCACCGCCTACAGTTGGCGCTCAGCAAAACTACGATCCTTGCTATAACCGTCTATCCTCAAAGCTTGGGATCGGTCAGGCTGAGAAGGGATCTGATATCGTTCAGGTTTCCTTTCAGGCTGAAGATCCACAGACGGTTCAGGTTGTTTTGGAGCTTGTGGCCGCAGCTTATCTAGAATACAGTCTAGAGTCTAAGCAGATGGAGATTAGGCAGGGTCTAGATTTTGTAGAAAAGAAGATTCCGGACCTAAGAGATAAGGTGAACGAGTTTGCAGGACAGCTGCAAGTGCTGCGACTAGAAAACAATTTAATCGATCCGGCGTCTCTTGGTGGGCAGCTTACGGGGCAAGCGGCGGGATTCGCACAGCAGCAGCTTGAGGTGCGAACGCAGCTTTCTCAATTGCTAGATGCATCTGATAGTCTAGCTCAGCAGCTTGCCAATCCGAGGGATCAAGCTAGCTCATCGGCGTTATCACAAAACCCTCGCTATCAGACGGTGCTAAATTCGTTGCTTACACTTGACTCGAGGATTGCAGAAGCTTCAACGCTGTATCTAGAGACTAGCCCTGAAATGCAGGTGCTGCTAGAAGAGCGTGAGAATTTGCGATCACTACTGGCAGAACAAGGCTTGCAAACTCAAGTGGAGCTACAAACTCAAATCCGTGAGCTGACTGATAGGGATCAGGCGTTAACGGCAGCGCTTAACGGTATTAATAATAATATTGACGATCTATCTTTTATTTCTAGGGACTACACAGATATTGAAAGAGAGCTACAGATCGCGACTACTAATCTAAATCAGTTTCTTTCTAAACGGGAAGCGCTGCAAATTGATGCAGCGCAAGGAGAGATACCGTGGGAAATTGTGTCGCCGCCGACAACACCGCGATCGCAGCCCGAAAGTCTGCCTCAAAACCTGGTTCTAGGCGCTGTACTAGGCTTACTGCTGGGCGTGGGGTCTGCGCTACTGCTCGATAGAGCGACTGGGGTTCTTTATAGCGATGTGGATATTCGCAAGGCGACTAGGTTGCCAATATTAGCTAGGATACCGACTAGTCGTGTTTTGGATGGGAGCGACGTACAAGAGAACTTCGCAGAGTCCTTACAGTATGTGGGGGCCAATATTAGAGAGGGGTCTGCTGATACTCCATCAGAGGTATTGTCTACGGTTTATTCTAATGGTGGCGGAGGCAACGATGAAGATTTGCCGAAAAATACCCGGCTTCAGAATGGCCAGCGCAAGCCATATAAGAGCGATCCTTTTTCTGAAGCATTTAGACTATTGTTTACGAACTTACGACTGCTAGATGCTGAGAATGCGCTGAAGTCGGTAGTGGTGACTTCTGTAATGCCGGAAGAGGGAAAATCGACGGTTTCGATCTATCTAGCTGAGACGGCGGCGGCGATGGGTCAGCGTGTGCTGCTCGTAGACGCGGACCTGAGGGACCCTAGCATTCATCAGTATCTGGAGCTTTCTAATGATGTAGGGCTGACTAATCTATGCTCTGGTGATGCTAATCCTGCGATTATTCAGAAGCTGGCGGCGGAACCTAATATGTATGTCTTATGCTCTGGGTCCATTCCGGTTGAACCTGCTCGTTTGTTGTCTTCTCGCAGTATGGCCCAGGTGATGAAGAAGCTACAGGCGACTTTCGATCTGATCATCTTTGATACGCCGCCTTTGTTGGGTCAGTCGGATGCTTACCTAGCAGCTAACTATGCCGACGGGATACTGTTGGTGACGCAGTCGGGCAAGCTGAGACAGCCGCTTTTAGACAAAGCGATGGAACAGATGAGGATTGCTGATATCAACGTACTAGGCGTGGTTGCAAGAGAGCGTTAACGACTTTGTTCTGGTTGTTCTGTTACATGTGTTGAGTAAGGTATCTGCTACGCTCTCTAGTTGAGCATCTCCGGTCTTCTTGATGAAGTTCGTATAAATGCTCCTGATATATACCTATCTGTAGGGATATGTATGACAGAATCATTTAACACGAATAATGTGTTCTTGACCAGAATGTCAAGGCATCTTAATCCAATCGTATTAAAGATCACAAACTAAAGGTAAGTTGAACTCTTATGCAACTAAAGCTGCCTAGAATAGTTAAAAGCTTGGTGAAAGCAACTAGTTTTTGGAGAGAGAACCGTCTAATTCTACGAGAGTTTAGGCACTTTCGCCGGATCGCTATTTTAGCAGTTGTGTTCGCTCTAGTAGCAGCCCTCTTTGAAGGGGCTACGGTTGGCTTTATTGCAGCGTTTCTACAGGGATTGACTAACCCCGAAGAACCCCCTATTCAAACCGGATTCGCCTGGTTTGATACAGTAATTTTAGCAACAGAGTCCTCTACTACTACAAGGCTGTATCAGCTTTCTGGACTGTTGTTGTCTAGCGTGGGCTTGAAAGCTGGGTTTGACTATTTAAGTAATATATATTCCAAGCAATCCTCTCTGAGTTTGGTAGACCGTTTGCGTCAGAGAGTTTTTGACCAGTTAGAAAGCCTGAGTTTGAGCTACTACTCGACGGTTAATCCCGGTGCGCTTATCAGTACGGTCAGAGGGGAGGTCAATCAGGTTCAGCAAGCATTCAATGTACTTTCTACTTTTGTGGTTCGTGGATTTAAACTTTTAGCCTACTCGGCATCAATGTTGCTACTGTCTTGGCAGCTCTTCCTGACTTCAATACTGGTGTTTGGTCTTATGTCTGTGGGTTTGACTTCTCTGACTGCTAAGGTCAGAGAAGTCAGTTTTGAGATACCTAGAGCTAACAAGGCGTTTACTACCAGTGCTCTTTCCTTCATCAATGGGATTCGGACGGTTCATGCTTCTGGAACTCAGGAGTTTGAAAAACAGCGATACTACGCTGCTGCACGCAGCGTTTACAATGCTCAACTTGAGCTCATCAAACTTTCCTCTAGGGTTCAACCTATAGTTGAGGTACTAGGAGTTGGTTTACTAGCTGGCATGGTGGTGGTGTCTTACAGCTTACTGATTTCCACAGGAAGACTTAAGGCGGCTGAACTGTTAACTTTCTTGTTTGTCCTAAACCGCACGACACCACTAGTTTCTTCACTTAATAATGTTAGGGTTACCTTCACCTCTTCTCAAGGTTCTTTGAGAGCAGTCAGCGATTTACTCCGTCGTGACGACAAGACTTATTTTGAGAACGGACGAAAGTTGTTTTCTGGTTTACAGCGCTCAATAGATTTTGAGTCGGTTGACTTCTCATATAACCAAAACGAACCAGTCCTCCATGATATTACTCTGTCGATCAAGCGAGGAGAAACAACCGCCTTCGTAGGATCGTCGGGAGCAGGTAAGACAACTCTGGCAGATTTGCTGCCTAGATTCTATGATCCGACGAGAGGAAGAGTCTTAGTCGATGGCGTGGATTTGCGTGACTTTGAGATCAATACACTGCGCCAGCGGATGGCGATAGTGAGCCAGGATACGTTTATCTTTCATACTACGGCAAGAGAGAATATTGTCTACGGTGTTGAAGATGCTAGCGATGACGATATATACGAAGCTGCTAGGATGGCTAATGCACTAGAGTTTATCCAGGAGCTACCTCTAGGGTTTGAGACAGTGCTAGGCAATCGCGGCGTCCGTTTGTCTGGTGGACAGCGACAGCGGATTGCGATCGCACGTGCCCTTCTAAGAAATCCCGAGATTTTAATCTTAGACGAAGCAACTAGCGCCTTAGACTCTGTGACGGAGAATCTAATTCAGGAATCACTGGAGAAGTTGTCAAAAGGCCGGACGGTGATTGTGATTGCCCATCGGCTATCAACTATTGCCGATGCAGACAAAGTTGTTGTTCTAGAGAAAGGGCGTATTGTAGAACAAGGACCATATCGAACTTTGCTTGATAATAAAGCGAGCCTTTGGAAATATCACCAGATGCAATTACAAAGAACATAAGTTGAAGAAAATGCTTTGCCTAGATAATGCGGTAGGTGCAATAGGTGCAGTTGTGGCTAAAGATATAGAACCGTACATGCTTGTTAGTGTCGTTCCTGCTAAACCAATCAAAAGTATTAAGGCCGAATTTGCAGTATATTAGTAACCAGCATATGCTTATTAGTCTGCCATCTCTCCTATTGAATACCGTACTTAGAAGAAAGTTGCAGCAGAGACCTCTTGCGGTCAAGAGTAGTACTGCGCCGTTCTTTATTATTGGATCTGGAAGATCAGGAAACACCCTTCTTAGAAGGATTATTGGAGCACATCCCGATGTATATATACCCCCAGAAACTTATGTGCTAGGTCGTTTAGTCAGTCTTTTTGAACAGAATCAACATCTTAGCTGGAAGCAGATTGTTTACCTCTGTTTAGCTCAGTTTGAATTCCACCATGAGTTCGATACGTTTGGCATTTCTCTACGACCTCTAGCGCTAGAACTCTCTAAAGTTCCACAAGCTTCCCAAAGTCTGGCTTACATCATCGACGAATTTTATAAATTTGCCGCTAGCGAACACAATGTTTTGTTCAACCGTTGGGGAGACAAAACACCCTTGAACACGTTTTACTTAAATGAGATTTTGTCTGTTTTTCCTACAGCACAGTTTATCCATATTATTAGAGATGGTTGTGACGTCATACCTTCTTATGTCAAGGCAGGTATCTACGACGAGCTAGAAGACGCTGCTAAGCGCTGGGTTCAGTCCGTCAGATTAGCGGATGACTTCTCTAAACAGCACAAGGGACGATGCTTTGAAGTTAGATATGAAGAACTCGTTACCCACCCTGAAGAGGTTACTAAGAAGGTTTGTAAATTCCTCGGTATAACGTTTGAAGAAGCCATGCTTAACTCTCAAGGACATGCTAGTCAGATGGGTGATGTGACAGCTAGAAGTCATCATAAGAACGTGTTCAAGCCAATCTCTCCCGAGAGTATTGGCAAGGGCAGACGCACGATGAGCAAAACCGCAAAAAGTCGACTTGCTGTTCTCATTGGGAAGGAATTGGAGATTAGAGGATACAGCGCACTGTAAAAGTATGGAAATAGACTTTTTATCAGTAGGTCTGCAAAGTTATCTCACAAGAGAACTTTCTACCGATCAAAGTAATAGGATAGATTCTGCACAAGCATAGTGTATATGTCTATCCTAATCTACTAAAAGTAGAAACCGCTCGTTGAGATCAATGAGTACGATCTACTTAGAAAACGGAACTCTCGGAGAATCCGAATGTCCATATCTATAAAACCTGGACAGAAGCTGTTGACGAAGCTTCATTGCATTTGTGAAGATATTCATCTATATAACCTGTATACCACGACGGTAAGTTGTTAGAGAGTCCATGCGAATAGCCTTTGTTGTTGGAAAATTTCCAAAGTTATCTAAAACGTTTATCTTAAATCAAATCACTGGGCTACTAGATCTCGGACACGAAGTAGACGTGTATGCTCGTCCAACTTTAGAGTCAACCAACAAAAATCATGCAGACATAGAGAGATACAAAATTCAGGAGAAGACAATTTATCTACCGTTTATTCCTGGCGATAATCTCGAAAGACGAACCAAATTATTTTCCTGCTATGCGTATTTAGCATCCTCTACCTCACCTATAGAACTCTTTCGTCTGCTAAGGCGCTGTAATAACGAAAACGGTAGGTACATATTCGACGCTTTATCATACTCAACGATTCATCAGTGCAAAAAAGAACCCTATGACATCATTCACTGTCACTTTGCAGAACAAAGTCGCTCTGCGTTACTACTCAAACTGGCGCATTCACCCAATGCCAAAATTGTTACTACGTTTCATGGGCACGATGTCAATGTCGCTAAGACAATAAACCGGAATTCAAATATCTATCAAATGATGTTTTCAGAAGGAGATCTATTCACCGCCAATACGAACTTCACTGCAGACAAAGCATCAAAATTAGGATGCCCAAAGGATAAAATAAGAATATTACCAGTAGGGTTAAACCCATCTCGTTATCCTTTTTCTCGCCGCCAGGTAGAGTCAGATGGGACTATAAAAATCGTGACAGTAGGACGTCTGGTCGAAAAGAAAGGGATTGAATATTCGCTCCGTGCGATTGCTCTAGTCTTACAGAATCATCCTACACTGAAACTACACTATACAATTATTGGAGAAGGTAATCAGAGAGCAGCCTTAGAAACGCTAGCATCAAGTCTTGGGCTCTCTGAGAAAGTCAGCTTCCTTGGTGCGATGACTCAGGCAGAGGTTAGAGACGTATATGACTCATCGCATATATTTCTACTCTCTAGCGTGACCGCTAGTAACGGAGATATGGAGGGACAAGCACTCGTGCTACAAGAAGCACAGTGCATGGGCCTGCCCATAATTTCTACCCTACACAATGGTATTCCTGAAGGAGTAATAGACGGGCAGTCGGGATTTTTGGTCCCTGAGAAAGATGTCAACGCGCTGTCGGAAAGGTTGGCTTACCTAGCTCTTAATCCAACGCTCTGGTGTGAGATGGGACAGGCAGGACATGATTTTGTTAAGAACCGCTACGATATAAGAAAGCTAAACAGTCAGCTAGTTGATTTGTATAAGTGGTTGCTATCAAGTAAGAACCCGTACAGAAACTGTGACAGTTCTGTGTGATAGAACTACCTCTACTACGAAGACAGA
This sequence comes from uncultured cyanobacterium, assembly GCA_963838725.1. GTDB lineage: Bacteria > Cyanobacteriota > Cyanobacteriia > Phormidesmidales > Phormidesmidaceae > Phormidesmis. The sequence goes on from CAWISM010000011.1 coordinate 27,648, forward strand.
TGATTCAGGCTTCATACTATGACTACTCTTTTCGTCTCGGTTATCCTACCTGTTTACAATGACTCTATGCGCCTGAACAAATGTTTGAGTGCATTAGAGAACCAAACCTACTGCAAAGAGCAATACGAGGTTGTTGTAATAGACAATAATTCAACTGAGGATCTTCATTCATTAGTCGCACAGTTTCGGCAGGCGCACTACGTGTTTGAGCCTGTGCTTGGGTCATATGCAGCCAGAAACAAAGGCATGTCAATATCTAAAGGAGAAGTCCTCGCGTTTATTGATTCTGACTGTCTACCGCAACCCCATTGGCTACAGGAAGGCATCATTGCTCTAAAAGAAAACGCTGCTGCTCTAGCAGGCGGAAAAGTTACTTTCACATTTTCTTCTGCTAAGGGGCCCGCAGAAATCTACGACTCTGTTACTAATATGCAAATCGAAGAGAACATACGGTCACGGCGAGTGAGTAAGACTGCGAATCTGTTTGCCTATAAGTACGTATTTGATAGCGTTGGTTTGTTTCCACAAGTAAAGTCAGGAGGAGATGTAATTTGGACTAAGCGTGCAACTGATGCTGACTTTAAACTAGTTTATGCACCTAACGCAGAGGTGTTTCATCCCGCTCGAACTTTGATACCGCTGTTGAAGAAGCAGCACCGTGTAGGTCTTGGTCAGCTACAGATCTTACGAGAGAAAGGTCAGAGCACAACCGTTATCATCAAAGGCGCATTAAAACATTTGCTCTTACCTCCTCCATTCAGAGATACCATATCCTTGAAGGAGAGAAAGGACGTGGATTTTGATACTAACGATTTGTTCTCAATCTGGATTGTCAAATGGCTGTGTAGGGCAATGATAGGCGTAGGTCGGATGAATAAGCTAACAATGGAATTGCTAACTGTAGAAAAATGAATCTATATCAGATACTAGTGAATAGTGCTAACGCTGCACTACCATTACAAAATTGTCAAGCAGGATTTATGCCGCCAGGTCACAATGGGTCATACCATGATCCAGAAACGCCTGTACGCAGTACAGCTCACTGGCTGATTACATTCCTCAAAGCTTATGACATTTCAGGAGAACGAAAGTTCTTAGAAGCAGCTCACAGCGCAGTTGACTATTTGCGTAGCGATGATGTTCGTCCTATGGGCGCAACATTCTGGCACCGAAAGAATCCTAAAAAAGACAGCTGTAATGGGCTAATTGGACAAGCCTGGACAATTGAAGCTTTGGTCACGGCTGGCCTTCGCCTTGAGATGCCCGAGTTGATATCGCTAGCAGAACAGGTTTTCTTCTTACATCCTCACGATGCGCCAACTGGTCTCTGGCAGCGCGTCGGCGTAGATGGCGCTCATTTAGATTTTGACTACGCCTTCAACCATCAGCTATGGTTCGCGGCGGCGGGCGGGATGCTTTCACAGAGCACCCAATCGAACGACATCAAATCTAGGGTGAATCGGTTTTTAGACTGCCTTCCTAAAAATCTTCAAGTCCATTCCAATGGCCTAATCAGGCACTCAATATCTCTACAGTTGTTTCCGATTCGCCAGCGTGCAGACCGGGTTGCTGACGACGCAGTTGCCCAGATGTGGAAGGTCATCTACTGGAAGGGTATAGCAGGTAACAAGCGGTATTCAAGACAAAAAGAAATTGGCTACCACAGCTTTAACTTGTATGCATTTGCTTTGCTAAAGCAAATATATCCCACCCATAGCTTTTGGCAGAACTCAGTACTTCTATCCGCTTTGAGGTATGCAAGATCACAAGACTATCAGACAAGTATTCAAGATAATAAATATGGCTATCCATATAACCCACCAGGTTTTGAGATTCCGTTTGTCCTGGCTACGTTCGACAATAGCGATACTAGCGAACAACAGTCACAGTGGGTATCTGAACAGCTACTCATGTGCTATGACTTTGATACGAACCTTATGACTAGGGGGACAGAAGATAAAAACACGCACTCCGCTAGACTATACGAAGCAACTCGGCTGAGTAACTTGCCGCTATCAATACAGACCAAGAAGCTCAAAGAGATTAGCGAGGTGTAGCATGAGTAAGAGCCTCCGCTTCGTATCTATTGTCATACCTGTTTACAATGATTCAGAAAGGCTAAAGCGGTGCCTACAGGTGTTGGAGCATCAAACTTACCCTAAAAGTCAATACGAAGTTATTGTTGTAGACAACAATTCTGATGATGATATCAAGAGTTTGGTCAGTCACTTTCCGCAGGCACTCTATGAGTTTGAACAGAAACCAGGCTCCTATGCAGCTCGTAATAAAGGCATCGCTGTTGCTAAAGGAGCAATTCTTGGGTTTACGGATTCAGATTGCATTCCAAATAGTGACTGGATAGACAGGGGAGTCAGTTACTTATCTGATAAGTGCCATTATGTCGCAGGCCGAATTAGTATCTTTTTCAGGAATCCTGAACGCCCTACTGTGCCGGAACTATACGATAGTCTAAACTGCCTAAATCAGCACTACTATATAGAGTCAGTTCATTACGGAGCAACTGCCAACCTTTTCGTGCATAAAACGTTATTTGACAATGTGGGTCTATTTAACGACAGTCTAAAATCTGGCGGTGATAAAGAATGGGGTCAAAGAGTTTTTGCAGCCAATTATCAGCAAGTGTATGCAGAAAACGCTGTAGTTTTGCACCCTGCTAGATACTCCTCCAGAGAAGTTGCAAAGAAAATAGCTAGAGTAACAAAAGGCCATTGTAAGGTCGAGAAGAAGCATAGGAGATTTTCTATAGAATTAATCAAAGAGCTTTACTTTAGCTTTAAACCGCCTATTAGAGATGCGATAAAGATATTCAATAATGAAAATCTAGCGGGCCCTGGACACAGAATATCCTATACCTGTTTTTTCCTATATATTCAGCAGGTGAAAGCTTGGACTAAAGCGAAATACTATCTCAACAGCATCAAGGGTAGTTCGTAATTTTAGCAATCCTGCGTTTGCAGTCAGTAAGTATATCCATATGAAGAATCTAGCAAAGAAAACATCTCTGATAGCGGCAAGAACAGTTAATCTTTTGCACAATCACCCTAGAGAGAGTATCTTCTATCTTCACATACCGAAGTGCGGTGGTACTTCAGTCAATAAGGCTCTCCAGGAGTGCTATTTTCGCTGGAGCTTTAGCGATACCAGTAATATCATTAACCTTGATTCACCCGCTTCTTGGAAAGCTGTCGAAGATAGCACAGGAACGATGCTCAGTCCAGACACCGTTAATGACCATATCGTTATGCAGTTTAGAGAGAAGCTATTAATGTACTACATGTCTCAGATGCATCTTCAATTTATTTCTGGACACTTTCCCTTCAGCACAAAGGCCTATCAAGCTTTCGCAGACAAGTACGCATTTATCACACTCTTACGGAATCCAGTGGATAGATGGATCTCTAGCTACTTTTACAATCTAAACAGACAACGCTATCAATATAGGAAGATTCAGATGAGCGTAGAAGACTATATAAAATCAGAGTACGGTCGCTCCCAAGGCTACGAATACGCCAAATTTCTCAGCGGGATAGACGAAAACGGTAAGTTCATATCTGAAAGTGCTGTTTACAGAGCTCAGGAAAATCTACACAAGTTTAAAGTGGTTGGACTCCTAGAAGATATGAAGTCTTTCATCGATTGCTTCGAGGTCGAATTTGGAAGACGTCCAAACATAAAAGTTCTTAACAAGCAGCCTAGTCAAGAGGACCCAGTGGCTTGGGCAGCTATTGAAAAAGCAAAAGAGCAGATCCAAGAAATTTGTCAGCCCGATCTAAAAGTATACGAGTACGCACTCAAGCACATAGTTTAAGAAAACTCGGGCGTTAGCTTTACTGGCTAGTAAAATTAAACTCACTGTCAGTTTATTGACGTCTATTAGACTGAAATGACAAGAATCATGACACTATCGTCAGCGCAGGATCTATCTATCTCAGTAATCATTCCTGTCTTCAACGATTCCGAGCGGCTGAAAGTCTGCCTAGGGGCTCTAGAAAACCAGTCTCTCACAAAGGATCGATACGAGGTTATCGTAGTTGATAACGGCTCTAGAGAATGTATTAAAAGTGCCGTAGAAGGATTTGGTCAAGTATTAGTTATTCGCGAACCAAAACCTGGTTCTTACGCTGCTCGCAATGCAGGAATTCGCGTAGCTCGAAGCAATATCCTAGCCTTCACCGACGCGGACTGTATTCCTAGTCGTGATTGGTTGGAACAAGGTCTATACGCTTTGCGGCATATGCCGAACTGTGGCTGCGTCGCTGGCAAAATTACGCTTTTCTTCAAAGATCCGGATAATCCAACCGCCGTCGAACTATATGAAAGTATTGAACTTGACTTTCCTCAGGATAAGCTGCTGAAAACAGAGCATTTTGGTGTGACAGCCAATCTTTTTACAACTAAGCTAGTAATGAATAAGGTGGGCGAATTTAATTCACAGTTAAAGTCAGGTGGTGATAGAGAGTGGGGACAGCGAGTCTATGCTACAGGCTATGAGCAAGTCTACGCGCCGACAGCGCTCGTCCAGCATCCAACGCGCCATACTTTCTGGCAGCTTTACAAGCGAGTCACTCGAATTAACGGAGGAAACATAGATGCGAAAAGAAACAGTAGTATATCTACCTCAGAACAATTAAAAGATATCGTCAACGATCTCGCCTTAGCATTCACTCCGCCATTTAGAAGCTTATTTCAGATTTGGAACCAGGAAAAACGACTGTCTAATAATGCTCAGAAAATCCAGTTTATCCAGGTCATGCTGTTTGTAAGATATGTAAGCGCTTGGGAAAGAATCCGATTGCGATTAGGAGGAAAAACCAGAAGGTGGTGAATAGTCTAACTGGCTGTGGCTTCACTTTCAACTAATGAGGCTAGGAGCTTATGTCCGTAAAGTAACTTTTCGATAGTCTACAAAAACAGAAAGTATAAACGGAGCACATGAAAGTAGCATACGCCACCGTTCATAATCCTCTCGACGTTCAGGATTGGTCAGGAACAAGCTATCACATTGGTCTATCTTTAAGAAAACAAGGGCTTGACGTCGATTATCTAGGGCCTCTAGAGGATAGGCTTCAAAATAAGGTCGTTCGCAAATGTAAGCGGCATTATTACGAACTCTTTGGGAGAAAGTATCTACGGGATCCAGAGCCTTTCATCCTCAAGAACTATGCCGCCCAGATCTCTCAAAAAATATGTAATACATCCCCCGACGTTATATTTAGCGCTACGAGTAATCCTATTGCGTATCTCGCGACCTCGAAGCCCACTGCGTTCTGGGCAGATGCAACTTTTGCCGGAATAAGCGAGTTTTATCCTCATTACAGCGATCTATGCAAAGAAACCATTCAAGACTGGAACAAGATGGAGCGGCTGGCAATACAGAACTGTAGTCTAGCAATCTATGCTTCAGATTGGGCGGCCCAAACAGCAGTTGATACTTATGAGGCTGATCCCGCGAAGGTCAAGGTGGTACCTTTTGGTGCTAACGTGCAATGGGACTATAGCTTAGAAGATATTAAAGACTTAATAGCAGCTCGTCCTCACAACTACTGCAAGCTACTTTTTTTAGGCATTGATTGGCACCGAAAGGGCGGAGATGTTGCGTTTCAGGTTGCTCAGCAGCTCAACCAATCAGGTTTGAAAACGGAGCTAACTGTTGTCGGTTGTCAGCCACCTATAAAAGAGCCTGTTCCTCCATACATCAATCAACTGGGCTTTATTAGCAAAGCTGACCCGCAAGGATTAGAAAGAATTAGACAGCTTATAGCTGAGACCCACCTGCTAATAGTGCCTTCGTATGCTGAATGCTACGGGATTGTTTTTTGTGAAGCAAATTCGTTAGGTATTCCATGCATCTCGACAAAAGTTGGTGGCATCCCAACCGTAGTGAAAGAAGATGTGAACGGAAAGTTATTCAACAGTAGAGCGGATATCTCACTCTATTGCGATTATATATCTGATCTGTTCCACAATTACTCAAACTATAAACGGCTAGCTTTATCATCCTTCAACGAATATCAATCTCGATTGAACTGGGAGGTTGCAGGGAAATCGGTTAGACAGCTCCTGGAAAACCTATGAAAACTAAATTCGATGAATGCGAACAGAGATCCAGTTGATTAGTAACTAGACAAACCTTAGAGAAAATTTAAGCTGACGTAATTGCGTCCAGCGATCTAATGATTTTCACACTCAACTTAATACTAGAGTTTGACAGGACAAAATTAAGTCTTTATGAAGTGAGTTGACCATATGAAAGAAAAGAGGGAAGTAAAAATCTTCTTTTACACATATCCAGAGGACACACGGCCAGAATATGCGGCGTTTCAGGATTTGCTTGTCAACTTAGCAGACGGATTCAACAAGATTGGAATTCGGCATTACGCAAGTCATAATTATTGGAAAATATCGCCAGAGAAAGAAGAATACTTGCTTAAAGCGAATTCTGCCGTATCCCATCATGACTGCGATATCGTTATACTAGAAAGGCAGTGGTTTGCGCGAAAACGCTCCCTTCCTCCAGACCTTTTCTGTCCTTCTAGAAAATATATAACGGTCTATCTCGACTGCGCAGATGGTATCAGAACTTCCTCTTGGCTACCAGAGTTCAGGCAGTTTGATATTATCTTGAAGACTCATTGCACAAAGGGGATAAACTATCCCTCAAACATTCGCCCCTGGGCTTTTGGCCTATCTAACAGGGTACTCAAAGAACTTGATAGTTATATACCGACTACGCAGAGAAATAGAAAACTACTCGTAAACTTCCGCCCTCGCAAGCACAACCACTCTCTCAGAGCCTTTGTACAGAAAACCTTCATTCCCGAGATTAAGAGTATATTGCCCGTCGACAATTATACGAACCAACTATCAGTTTCTCCTGACGACTCTTATCACTATCTAAAGTGGGTTCAGACAGGCAGACGACACTATCCAGGTTACTATAGGCACTTGTCAAGGTCGTTGGCTTGCGCAGCCTTCGGCGGCTTTTTCCTCGGACCTAGATTTGCGGATTCAAACCCAAAGCTCACCTATTACCTGTCGAAGCTAATAGGAAAGTTAGGCTTAAAGAGCAACAGAATTTCGCAGTGGGACAGTTGGCGTTTGTGGGAATCACTGGCAGCAGGCTGTAGCACTATTCACGTCGATTTTGAAAAATACGGATTCTTACTTCCAAAACAGCCTGAAAACTGGAAGCATTATATTGGAATTGATTTAGATAATACTAAAGGTGCGATAGAAAGATTAATGGATGAGCCCAAAATGTTCGAGACTGTTTCAGAAAGGGGAAGGGAATGGGCCATTCAAAACTATTCTCCAGAGGCCGTAGCCAAACGTTTCATTCAAATAGTTAAGCCTTAAAGTTGAGAAAGAAACGAGCAGATTTCGCTTTGAAAAACTGATAGTCTAAAGATTATCAGCAAGAATTACTGCCAGCGACTACGACTATAAAACTTTCAGGCACTCCATTAATAGTGCAATACTCTAAAAATATGACAACAAGGTTTCTTTCTCCGCGTCCCTATGAAAATCCACCTTTACCTTAGAAACTTTCCAGCACATGGTAAAAAAATAAATAGCGGGCTTGCTAAAGCTGTTCATGGCTTGGCAGAGGGATTAGTCTATCAAGGAGAAGACGTAACCATTCTCTCTGAAGCATCAAAAACAGAGAACAGCTCCTTCTCATCGCCCTCAGGATACAAAATTAAATGTTTTTTGCAGCCTATTCAGTCTCGCCCTTCTTTCAGGCTATCTCCAGGACTAAAAGAATATGTTAGTCAGCATCTGGATTCATCCGATATAGTAATCCTGAACGGCATTCTACATCCTACTATTTACACCTTGTCTCGATTGCTCAGATATCATCGAGTCCCATACATAGTAGCCCCTCACGACGTTTATCATCCTGATATGCTTCGAAAGAACTGGCATTTGAAGATTCCTTACTGGTACCTTTTAGAGAAACAAGTGCTAAATCAGGCCAAAGGAATTCAGGTTTTAAGTTCTGAGCAGGCTAAATGGTTGAGACAGCGTGGCATCAAGACTCCAATATTCGAAGTCACAAATGGGTTTTCCTCAGACGATGTTGACCCTAGCCAAATTTCGACTCGGAGCGACGGAGGAAGTGATGAAGAAAGCATGAGAATTCTCTATTTTGGCCGATTGGATATCTATCACAAGGGTCTAGATTTGCTGCTATCTGCATTTTCTGATATCGCTACGTCAGTTAACGCCGAGCTAACTTTCCAAGGGCCTAACGGAAGCGGACATGAGCAGCTAAGGCAGAAAGCTAAACAACTTCCCATAGCTAAAAAGATTATTTTTCGCGAGCCTGAATATAAAAGATCTTCGTCACTAGTATTTTCAGATTATGATATTTTATGTACGCCCTCCCGATTTGAAGGGTTTGGTTTGTCCGCTTTGGAGGCGATGATAGCCGAACGAGTATTGCTTGTTTCTGAAGAAGCCGGGATCGCACCCCACGTAAAAGCGAGCGGCTGTGGAGTTGTCGTCACCCCAGAAGTGTTGTCTATCAGGCAAGGGTTACTGGAACTATATCAAAATCGCTCAGAATGGAAGTCGATGGGATTGAACGGTCGAAATTATGCACTAAAAAATCTCAATTGGAGTGAGATAGCAGCGAACGCAATCAACAACTATCAGTTAGTTATGAAATAATTTTCTTCTTATTGGAATGTGTAGATATTGAGGCAGAGATTTTGGTTGGAAAGCAATTCGTCAGCATAGTCATCAACAACTACAATTACGACCGCTTCCTTTCTCAAGCAATTGATAGTGCTTTGGGGCAAACCTATGACAACATAGAAGTATTGGTAGTAGACGATTGTTCAACCGACGGCTCTCTAGACGTAATTGCCAGCTACGGTGATCGCATCATTCCTATCCTACGCGCGAGCAACGGTAAACAGGCCGCTGCTCTAAATGCTGGCTTTGAAAAAAGCATAGGCGATATCATTCTATTTCTAGACGCTGACGATTATCTTCTACCTAACGCTGTTGAGAAAATTGTTATCGCTTTTGCTCCGGAAGTTGGTAAGGTTCACTTCCGCCTACAGGTAGTCGATGGCGATAATCATTCACTGGGCTACTTCATTCCGTCTATAGGCATGAGCCTCGCATCTGGAGAAGTATGGCAAAAGCTTTTACAAACCAGCAGCTACGTTAGCTCGCCTATGAGCGGCAATGCCTACCGCCGCGAAACCCTCCGCCCAGTATTTCCTATCCCAGACGAATATAAGACTACCGCCGACGACTACCTGATGATCTCGACCCCATTCTATGCTGGTCAGCTCGCAGGTATTGATGAACCCATAGGCGCTTATCGAGTTCACAACGACAACCAGTGGGCCTTAACGAGTGTCTCTGGCAGTCGGTTTCGTCGGTTTGTCAACCACGACCTCCAGAATTTTGCGCTATTGCAGCAACGGGCCAAAGAGTTCCACCAGCATGTGCCAGATCACCTAGAGCGGCGCTCAATTGGGCGAGTTTGGTCACGATTAGCTTCTCTAAGACTAGACCCTCAAAATCATCCGGTAAATACCGATCAAGTAACGGAGCTAGTTAGCTGGGGCCTCATAAATCTTTGGCAATTCTCTAGTCACAACCTACCCAAGCGCATAATCTATACATTGCTATTTTTGTGGGTGGGTCTAATGCCCGTTCCCCTAGCAAGGCTAGGCATCACCTGGCTATATGCGCCTCATCTACGGCCCAAGTTTATAGACACTACTCTAAATCGATTACGGACCCTAGTCAGCTAGCCTATGCGCATTGCTATCCTACGCAGAGCTCCAAGATTCTCAGTCAGTATGGATGTCTATGCCGACAGCTTAGTCAAGGGACTAAAGATTGTTCATCCAGACTGGACAGTTCTGGAATACTGTCCCAGCTCAAATTCGAGTAAAATCGATACGTCGCAGTGGGTCAGCGGTGCTCAGAAATACTATGAGCGCTACTGGTCTTATCCCAAAAGGCTTACTCGTATTGACGCTGACATCTTCCACATCATCGACCACAGCGATGGCTATCTTAGCAGCTGGCTACGCAGAAACCAAAAGCCAAACGTTGTCACTTGCCATGATCTGATTAACCTTATTCAGCCAGAGACCTTTAAGGGCCGTGCTATCTTTCCTTGGCTTAGCATGGCTCTATGGAAGCAGGCGGTAGAGGCAATGCGATGGGCTGATCACGTCATCACAGTGTCTGCTCACACGAAGCGAGACACCGTAGAGCATCTGGAGATCGCACCTCAATCGATAACGGTCGTTCCCAATGCCGTTGGTGGCCAATTTACTGTCTTGCCCATAGAAGACTGCCAGCGCGTCCGGCAAAAATATACTTCTGAGTCTGAAGCGTTCTGTCTCCTAAATATAGGCTCAAACAATGCTCGAAAAAATATATCGACGATTCTTCTAGCAGTGGATAGAGTTAGAGATGCCAATGTGCCTGTGCGCTTTTGGAAAGCGGGAGCTGACTTCACCAGTGAGCAGAAGCAGTTTATTCGAGATCGCAACCTACAGAACGAAGTAAGCTACCTTGGGAAGCTAAGTGAAGCCGAACTTATCGAGCTGTACAACGCCGCTGACTGTCTGATGGCTCCTTCTTTGTACGAGGGGTTTGGTCTCACAATTCTAGAGGCGATGGCCTGCGGCACCCCTGTAATTACAGCTAATATCAATGCAATGCCGGAGGTCGCTGGAGACGCGGGCCTACTAGTCGATCCTACTAGCGTTGAAGCTATCGCTCAGGCCGTTCAGAAGCTCTATACTCAACCAGAGTTAGCTGACATCCTGATAAAGAAAGGATTAGATCGAGTGAAAAGTTTCACCTGGGAGAATACAGCCGAACAGATTGCGCAGGTGTATGAACAGGTTCTATCTCAAATCGCTAAGTAAAAACATATGAGTTACCAGCTTCGGGATACTGTTCGACTTCAAGGCCGAGACTTGGTGTTTGCAATCAAATACTGGCAGAAGAGTCTGCTGGACCAGTTGCAAGGAAAACCACCTAAGTCTCTAGTCATTTGCAACTCTTATCCTAAGAGCGGCACGCACCTGCTGTATCAGATTCTATATTCGATACCTGGCTTGCAGCAGTGGGACGATATTGTTTCGGTCCAGGCACTATGCGGGATCATGAATACGCCTTCTCATGTTCGCTGGAAGGTCGGGTCTGCACCTAACGGCTCAATTGTTAGAAGCCACTTGATGCACTGCGATGAGATTCTAGAAGTGCTAGCTGAGTTCAACTGTAAAGTTTTGTTCATATACCGCGATCTTCGAGATGTAGCCGTTTCTCACGCCCGCTGGGTAACGAAAGAAGAGCGGATTTTTCTGCACGATATTTATCAGCAAGCTTCCGGATTTGACGAACAGCTAATGAATTCCATCAAAGGGATTCCTGTTGGCAGTCCCTTTGCCTCTAATCTTTCACAGCCTGACATTGGCACTGATTTTTCAAGATGGCAGGGCTGGGTAACAGACGGTAGCGCCTGCGCAGTCAAGTTTGAAGAGCTAGTTGGCGAGCGTGGCGGTGGCTCCGAAGAAAAAAGACTTTATCTCGTAGAACAAATCCTAGACTACCTAGAGATCAATTTATCATCTGACCAAATCAGATCTCAGTTTGCTTCTTGTGCTTTGAATCCAGAAGATTCTCATACCTTTAGAAAGGGCGGAAAGGGAAATATTGGCGGCTGGAAGACCTCCTTTAAAGAGGAGCACAAACAAGCATTTAAGTTAGTAGCAGGAAACACATTGATCGACTTAGGTTACGAATCGAACTTGGACTGGTGAGAGGCTTAGGGGTATCCATAGTTTTTCTACAATATGACTGCTTTGTAAACAGGCAGGCACATAGCCAATCCATAGATGAATAATTGATTAAGAATGCCTATTCTTCTACGAAAAACCTACGCATAACCGTAATATCAATCAGTATTACCACGCAATTATTATCGCGTAACTATTATGAATAAAGAGTTTAGGCTTGGTGTAGTTTTTACCCATCCAACTCAGCATCATGGCCCGCTGTGGAGAAAGCTGAGCGAGCAGCCAGGACTTTCACTCAAGGTGCTTTATCTTTCAGCCGAAAACCAAGGTAGCGGCGATAGCTTCCTGGGTGAGAAAGCTAAGGCTTGGGATGTGGATCTTCTAGGCGGATATAGTTACGAGTATCTAAAGGACCTTTCAAACAAAGTACCGACTAAACGGACCAAAACAGTTATCAGTCCAGCGCTGCTAAGCCAAGTTAAGCCACAGAACTTTGATGCAATATTTATGCAGAGTTTTGTCAATTATTCGTATCGAATAACAGCGGCACTATGCAAACTGCGAGGCATCCCATTAATTATGCAAAATGATGCCAGCATCATGAGCGACGGACGCTACAGCCGTGCTCGGCTGATTGCAATGGCCTTCTTGTATCCCTGGATGAACAATCTTGCCGATTACTGGCTTTCCTGCGGCGATCATAACGAGGTTCATCTACGCCATTACGGTGTCGCCGATCATAAGATTGTCAGAGGATGTCATCCGGTTGATGGCGATCGCTTCAAGCAAACCATTGCAGCCCATCCCGAAGAAGTCCAGCAAATCAAAAGTGAGTTGGCCTGGGACAAGGATACTATTCTCTACGGGTTTATGGGAAAATACATCGAGCGAAAGAATCCCTTCGAATTCATTGAGGCGATCGCACAAGCTCATAAGAGAGATCCGCGCGTCCGAGGAGTTATGTTTGGTGGCGGCGATCTAGAATCAGAGATTAATCAGCGCATCGCTAAGTTAGACAACGCAGAAGTGATTAACTATGGCTTTGTTAACCAGTCCAAAATCCCGCTTTACTTTGCAGCGCTAGATGTGTTTGTTGTCTCTTCGTGGATTGACCCCCACCCATTAGTCGTCTCAGAAGCAATGGTATCGGGCACACCGCCAATCCTAAGCGATCGCTGCGGCAACTGGGGCTACAGCGACACAGTACGCCATAGAGATAATGGTCTAGTTTACGCATGCGGGAAACCCGAAGCTTTAGCCGCAGCCATATTAGAGATGACGGATAGTGAGACGCGATCGCGGTATAGCGATCGCTCTAGAGAGGTTTTTGGTGAACAGGACTTAAACTGCGAAGTCAACGCCTTTCTTGAAGTCATTGAACGCATTAAAGCAAAAGGCAATCAAAAGCTCGTTCAGCCTTCTCATTCTATTCAGCCAGCAGAACCCGCAGATCGCATACCTGTGAACAATCCCTAAAGACCTAGAGGCAAATATCAATGAAAGTACTCATATCTGCCTATTCTTGTGAACCAGGTCGCGGATCAGAGCGAGGGGTAGGTTGGAACGTTGCCTGCGAAGTTGCAAAGCGTCATGAGGTCTGGGTCCTAACCCGGCCCGATGAAAGCAAAGAAGCAATCGAAGCCGAGCTGAAAGCCAACCCAAACCCAAATCTGCATTTTGTTTATTTCACGCTGCCCTTCTGGCAAGACAGTATGCGCCTTGGCCAATCTGGGGCCATGCAAATTCACTATTACCTGTGGCAAATCCAAGCCTATTTTGTCGCACGCCGCTTACACAAAGAAATCGGATTCGACGTGGCGCACCACGTTACCTTCGTCAAGTACTCTGCGCCTAGCCTGATTTCTCTTCTACCTATTCCCTTTGTCTGGGGTTCGGTAGGCGGTGGTGAATCAGCACCCCCCAAGTTTTGGAAAGACTTTAGTCTACAGGCTCGATCATACGAACTTGCCAGAGACCTCTTCCGTAACATCGGAGAGCGAGATCCCCTAGTAGGTCTGACCGTTCGAAATAGTAGCGTGGTTCGCGCAACAACTGATGATACCGCAAGTCGGCTATACCGCATGGGCGCTTCTCAGGTGCAAATCGTACCAGAGGTCGGTCTACTCAATGAAGAGATTGCGCTACTAAACCAATATTCTCTACCCAATTCACAGCCAGTTCGATTTATTAGCATGGGCCGTTTGCTCCATTGGAAAGGGTTCCATTTAGGCATTCGAGCCTTTGCCGAAGCTGGGCTACCAAACGCAGAGTACTGGCTGGTCGGAGATGGCCCTGAGCTAAGCAGTCTAAAGAAGATAGCTAAAGACTGTGGTGTCACCGACCAGGTCAAGTTTTGGGGTCGGCTTCCTCGCGAAGAGACTTTAGAAAAGCTTGGAGAAAGCCATGTCTTAGTCCACCCCAGCCTACACGACTCCGGCGGATGGGTTTGCGTCGAGGCAATGGCTTCTGGTCGCCCTGTGATCTGCCTAGATCTAGGCGGACCAGCCGTTCAGGTCACTGCGCAAACCGGATTCAAAATAAATGCACAAAACCCTGACCAAGCAGTTGGTGGTTTATCTACTGCTATGAGAGAGCTTGCTAGTAACCCCGATCTACGGATAGAGATGGGTAAAGCCGGTCGCGAGCTAGTTAACGAAAACTTCAGCTGGACAGTAGTTGGGGAACGACTAGATATGCTTTATCGCGAAACTGCGAACACTCCAGTAGCGACAAGCTGAACTACATCGATACGATCAGAGCTAAATCAAAGATGCATATCTTAATCCCTGTGCTTCATCGACCGTCCAAGCCAACGGGTGTTTGTCGGCACGCTGTGAACTTGGCTCAGTGCTTAGCAGATACGCCTGACACTACTCGAATCACACTAGTTGTTGGAGTGTGGCAGAAAGAGTACTTCGAGACAGTGTTTAGCCTTGATTCACCTAAGATTCATATAGCGACAGTTCATATCAAGAACAGCTCGTTCGCCCGGAATCAGTGGTTTATGTTCGGCTTACCCAGGCTTGCCAGACAGCTAGAGCCGGACATCATCCACATGTCTTTCCCGTTCCCTTTTGTAAGGCAATGGTTCAAGGTACCAGTGATTGCCACCATCCACGATATGTATCCCTACGAGTATCCAGAGAACTTTGGATATCCGCAGGTCTGGTTCAATCAGCTCTTTTTACAGCAGTGCATCCGCAACAGTGACGGCCTTACCTGTGTTTCACAGTGTACGCTAGAAGCACTTCAAAGCTATTTTCCTACTGTTAGACAGAAGGCAACAGTTGTTTACAACGTTGTTGAATTTGTCGATGCCGCCTCAAGAATCCCTCACCAGCTAGGCCAGCATTTTTCAAGACCTTTCCTGATGTCAGTGGCTCAGCATCGAAAGAATAAAAATCTAGATCTGCTGATTAAAGCATTTGGTAGTTTATTCCATGACAGTCGGTTGGCATCTGATACCCAGCTGTTGGTAGTCGGTAGCACAGGTCCAGAAACCGACCACCTAAGCCAATTGGTGAAAACTCTCAGCCTAGACGATCAGGTCCTCTTTCTATCAGGGTTAGAAGATGAAGAGCTGCGTTGGCTCTACGAACATGCCGAACTATTTGTTATCCCATCTTCTACTGAGGGATTTTGTCTACCGCTGGTGGAAGCGTTGACACTAGCTTGTCCGACGGTGTGTTCTGACATTCCTATCTTTCGCGAGGTAGGCAACTCGCAGTGCTACTACTTCAAGCTTAATCAGCAGGCGTGTCAACATCTCAGCGAGGCTATTCTATCCGCTCTAGCTCCTATCAAAGATAAAGAAAGCGCTGTAGATACTAGATTCTCTAGAGAAACAATTTCTCATCAGCTGTTAGCTTTCTATACTAAATTTTCATGAGGGTACTGTGTTAGAAAATGCAATTCAATCAGTAGCTTTGTATGCTGAAAGGTAGTAACAGAACAAGCCAACTATGAACAGTCAGCTAGCCGTTCTCGCAGACAGGAAGCGTAACCGGGGTCAGCTCAGAAACTCAACGCTGATCCTGATAGGGTTTGCGACTGCTTTCTTTCCGCGACTTTTAGACTCCTTTGGCGCACCGTCTGTCATCAATTTTGTTCATTTTGGTGTTATTCCCAGCGCTTTTCTAATTACCGTTCTGACAACAAAGACTCGCGATCGCAAAAGAACTCGTGTCGTTTCGCAGCTCATTGCTGGCATGTGCATCTTCCTTACATGCATGCTAGTCAGCGCAGTATTGAACCAGGCTGGAATCATCAATATTGCCTTGCAGTTTGCGTTTCAGGCAGAGTCTTTTATGCTTCTAGCGGCTATGATCGCCGTTCCGATGGAAGGTGAAAGACTAAGGAAGTTCAAGTACTGGCTGCTAGGATTTGCCTTATTTAACTTGGTTTTAGCGATCGTTCAATCCGTTCTGCTGCCTATCGGCCTCTATCCAAAGCCTGAGGGTGGAACGCTTGCAGACAATATAGTTGGCGTCTTTGGCGGCGGTGGTGGTAGCGCCGCAAACTATGTCTCTTGCACCATATCGATCTACTTCGGCCTATATTTCTTCAATCAGTTCAAGACTCTATCCATGTGGGTACGGATACTTCCACTGCTAGGAGGACTGTATCAGACACAAGTTTCTGATTCGAAGCAGGTATTCTTGGCATTAGCAGTCGGCTGGGGATTACTTGCCATTACGAAAGTCGAAGAACCGATAAGGTTGATCTCATATATATCTATTGGACTAATAGCCGTTCTAGCCTTTTCATGGGCGCTCGCAAATGTGGAAGCAGACTTTCTAGCGCCTTATCAAAACTGGACCAACAGACCAATCTGGGGGTGGGACGGGCTTGCAGCCGAAACCAAATTTGCAGGCTTTCGAATTATTCCTTCTTACTTTGAAAGTCCTTTGAACTGGCTTTTTGGCTTGGGCCCAGGCCACACTGTTAGTCGTTTGGGTGGATGGGTTTTGAGGGACTATGAAAGTTTACTGCTCCCATTAGGCGCTACAGTTCACCCAGCAACAGCAGAAGCTTGGGGGGTTGTAGGTACCAGTTATCTACCACAGGAATCGACCATTTACTTTCCACTATTCACCTGGATGGGCCTATGGGGAGACTTAGGAATTGTTTGTTTAGGCACTTACTTGTACCTGGTATTTATCGTCTGGAACAAAGTCTGCGTGGACGATTTTGGTCGGTTTTTGCTACTATCTACCGCTAGTTTTGGTTGGATTTTGACCCAAATGGAAGAACCTGGTCATATGCTTACCGTTGCCTGCTTACTCGCGCTGCGGTGGCAGGAAACTCGCGAAAAGCAGCTAAATCGGCGAGCTGAGATACTTTCTCAAACACTTACGAAGCATAAATAAGTCACGAGCTTTCTTGTCAAAGAACAATAGAAACACAAGCACACCGTAGCAGGTCATAACTGTAGAAAAAGACAGCCCCTATTTCGTAGATAGGGGCTGTCTTCTCAAGGAATAGCCTGTTTGGCCTTCTGGCCTATGTCTGAGCTATAAACCAATAGAGCTTAGTAGGACAACTGAAGTTTTAGTTAGGCTTCAGTTGTCTCACCTGATTGCTTACGCTTGCGTAGAGCTGCGACTCCGATGCCTACCAACCCTGGCAGCAGAGCAGGTGTAGGAACCTCTGTATATCGAATATCATCCAGCTCAAAAGCCGCGCGGCTAGAGCCAAAGATGACGGTGTCGAAATAGTCGGAGGGTCCTTCTGCTACGAAGTTCACGAAGCGAGTGCCAGTAGGTGTTCGATCCCCGGTTGGAAAGTTGATGACATCACTACCCGTGAACTCTGCTAGCAGGCTAGAGCCTCTCTGAAAACGAACGCTGTTATAGCTATCGACAGAGCCCCAAAGAAAACCCAGAGTCGAGATGATTGGGTACTTGAAGGAGAGCTGGACTGGTCCGCGCTCTTGCCTTCCTCCAATAGCAAGGTAAGGCGTGTTGTCAGTATTGTTAGTTGTTCCGTCGCCTGCTGTGTCGGCAGCTGGAGCGGCGTAGCGTCTACGACGGCTACCTGTGACTATTCTACCCCTACCACTAAAAGCAGCTTCTTGGTTTTCACCTAAGAAAATTGGCGTAGTGCTAATCAAAGAACCAGATGAGAAAGGAGTGCTGTTGAAATCAATCAGTCGGTTTCCCAAATTTGGAATAGTAGAGCTACCGCTATTTACGAAGTTGGAATAGTCGGTCGCAGAAGTAACTGAATTAATCAAGATTGCAGCTTTAGCAGATTGCGTACCCATAGTAGCTATAGCAGTCAAAGTCATAGCTGCTAGGAGTACCGCGCCCATGCGCTTCGTCTTTGTTCTTATCATATTTGTTCTACCTGAATTGTCATTCGAGATGGTGTTGGAATGGTTAACGAATCAATTAACTTGCTTGCTGGAATCGTGATCGATCAGGAGATGTCAGAACAATCTAAAACTCCAGAAGCCGCAGAGCACCCAGGTAGATGACGAGTTGGCATATTCGTGAACCTACAGTTAGTGTAGACAATTAGGAGAGATAATAACAACCGTATGACAAGACAATATGCTGTAGTATATTGCGTTAAAAATATATGATATATACCGATTTTTGGCTGATTTTCCCTAACGAAAAAGACGGTCTTATATGCATAAATAGGCGGATGGATTATTCAACAGAAACACATTAGAGCTGCAATTTTACATATCAAGCATCATGGATGAAGTGTTTAATAATTTGTACGAAAATAAGCGATTTCTATTACTATTTCCTGGCTAGTTTTTTGCGCGGTTCAATTTGATGATTCCAATTGGAATGATCGCCGCCAGCAGAAAAGAGCCCAGCAAAGTGACATCTATAGGAAACGGCGCTGGTAGACTCGACTCGTAAGCGCCGATATCGGGCGCGGCACCGATAAAGGGCAGTCCTACATCTATTCCACTATCGACTAATGGGCTGTTTGCATCTGTAGGCATGTAGAAAGGCCAAGGGCGATCGCCTTCTCGAAGAAACCTCGGTGCAATATCGACAGAGTTATCAGCAGGCACGTTAGTCACATTCACCATGACATTGTTAGTAGCCGTAATGCCTGGATCAGCGCCGTTCTCTCGAAACAGCTTTCTAGGCTGGCTCGCTGGCGCGATAAATACGTTGTTATGAGCGTTCCAGTTGCTGATGTTGTTTCTATCGCGACTATTGCGGTTAGGGGCACTCAATATGGCCCCTGCGCGGTCGCCCGCATCAGCAAAGGTAACCGTATTGTTATACACAGAAATATTCTTAGCATCGCCTCGATTCACCCACACTAAGCCGCGATCAACGTTCTCAATCACGTTGTGATGAATCCAGACGGGCCCATTATTCTTCCCGCCGTGCTGGGTATACACATTTCCGCCCGTATCTTCAATCCGAATGTAGTTGTGGCTAAGGCGTAGATGGTTGCGCGGACCTTCGATAGCATAGCTATCTGTCAGAAAGTTGTGATGAATCCAAAAGGAATACTCAAAGCCTCTATCGTTAGGGTCCGCGCCCTGTCCCCCTTTAGGAATTGAAATAGTCTGATTCGCAGTGTTATGAGAAATTTCGACGCCGATTTCGTTTTCGTGCGCTGATTCTATGGCAAACCCGCGATCAAGATCGAAGGAGTTGTGATGAATGCGGACGTTTTCGTGTCCGCCTCCTTTATAGCCATAGCCGCCACCGACCGTAGAGATAATTGTATTGTGGTGAATCTCCGAATTCTTGATAAAACGAGTACGGATTAGGCCATTATGAAATCGAAACTTTTCTGTACTGGCGTTTTCGATGTGGTTGTTGTAGATACTCAATCTGTCTGAGCGCTCAATATTTAGGCCAGCCCAGCGAAAGTCTTGAATCGTTGTATCGTGGATAGCAATATTTTCTGACCCAGCAGCATAGAGCGCGCCAGTGATCCGATGTTCTGGTTCAGAGGCTAGTACTAAATCCCGAATTGTAATGTTCTGCCTACGGCGAAAGGCAATTAGATATTCACTGAGTCCACTATCTTTCTCGTTAGGCACTTCTGTCAGTTGCCAGTTAGAAGACGCTACAATCTGCGTACTATTTTCGCCACTGTCGCCCATCCCAGCGATAGTGATGCCGCTCTTTGGCCGAGCCGTCTGGGTAGCGATGAACTTGCCGCTGCCTAGCTGGATAGTATGATTGCCTGCGGGGAACGCGATCGCTCGCATAAGAAAGCGATCGCCAAGCAGTTTGCCAGGAAAGTCCGTCCCGCTCTGTGGAGTCGATACCTGCTGTAGAAACATGATAAGTACTCATAGATATATGTAATGTCTGACGTTCGCAAGACGTTCACTCGATAAAATAAACAGCACCCATCTACAAGACAGGTGCTGTTTATCAGAATGTGCTAGCTAGTACAACCCTCCAACCTGTGTGCCTGCTCGGCACAACTATCGCAGGTAGCACTCGGCTAGACTGATTGCGCCTCACCTGCCTGCTTACGCTTGCGGAACGCAGCTACACCCATTCCCACTAGTCCTGGAAGCAAAGCAGGGGTAGGAACCTCTGTATAACGGATATCATCTATCTCAAATGCGGCTCGAGTAGATGTGAAGACAACCTTGTCAAACCAGTCAGCTTCACTATCGGCAACAAAGTTGACAAAGTAAGTGCCGTCAGGCTGTTGACTTCCATTAGCAGGCTTCAAAACATTCAAGCCTGTGAAAGTGCCGCGTGACTCAGTTCCTTTGAAAAACTCAACGCTGTTATAGCTATCAACAGAGCCCCAGAGAAACCCTAGGCGTTCAATGATTGGAAACTTGAACTCAAGCGCGACAGGACCGCCCTCATCCTTACCACCTAGTGTGAGGTAGGGAGTATTGTTTGTTAAACCAGCAGACGTGCTACCAGCCGCCTTAGAAGCTGGAGCTGCATACTGACCGGATTTGTTCCCTATGACCACTCTACCTAGTCCGCTGAAGGTTGCTTCTTGGTTTTTGTTGTCAAAAACCGTGTTAGGGCTGACTTCCTCACCGGGGACGAACGGGCTATTATTGAAATCGATCAGACGATTGCCAAAATCTGTGATGTTGTTAGTACCGTTAATGAAAGCTGAGTAATCAGCCGAAGATGTTACCGAATCAAGACTAATGGCCTTAGCAGATTCAGTACTGATAGTAATTACAGCGGTCATGGCAGCTACTGCTAGTGCTCCCATGAGCTTAGTCTTTGTTTGTATCATATAGTTTTGCCTGAAGATATCCTTCAGAATGGATGTGAAACGCGAAACAGTTCATGCTGCGTTTGGTTGATATAGCGACCGAAACCCTACTGGTTCAATGAACTAAAAAGTCTCAGACTCTGCTATTCGCAGCGCACCCAGGATAAATAAAGCTTAGAGTATGCGTATCAACCTAAAAAGAGTTTTTAACCCCTTTAGGTACTAATAGAGCAACTAAGTCGGTGACTCTACGTACTCGACCC
Source organism: uncultured cyanobacterium (assembly GCA_963838725.1). Taxonomy (GTDB): domain Bacteria; phylum Cyanobacteriota; class Cyanobacteriia; order Phormidesmidales; family Phormidesmidaceae; genus Phormidesmis. The sequence goes on from CAWISM010000011.1 coordinate 48,907, forward strand.
CACTAAATCATCAATCGCTATTGTTGCATAAACAATCCTCTCTATTGATGTTTCTATCATGAATACATATGAATCTGAATGAGGATAGAGCAAAGCGCAGGGTCAGTCTCTGCGTAGTTACACTAATTTTGTGGCTGGCTTCCGGACAGCAAACGAATATCTTTATGCTAAATGTTGTCGCGCATTTATGAGCGGGATTGCTTAGACTGCTTATTCACCAGCGCTTCTACGACGTAGTAGTAAATAGTAAACAATACCCCTGAAAAGATTTGACCGCCCCAAAAGCCATGCCAAAAATCAAACCACCACGGCCCCCAGTAGACATGGGCGATCGTCACTAGCATCAGCCGAGGAACGTTGGCGATTAGGGCGATTACAGCCGCCGCACTAATCAACCAAATCATCTGTCCTCTAGGCTGTCGATATAGCAACCCCATGAAAAGTCCAGCAGCAGCGATCGTAATCGCCATGTCTAGACCGTTGCATCCCCAACCCACTTCTACGGCTCCTTCGGGAAATGTAATGAACACTCCCTGCTGTGTAGCCGGAAAGCCGACGCCTCGCATAGCGAGGGTACCAGCCCAGGCCATCAGTTTTTCTAGAAACTGCGGCGGCGTGAGCAGCTCCCAGAGAAACCGAGAGATCAGGCCGATGCGGGGATACACCGTCATCCCAATGAAAAAACAAGGTATCAAGAACTTGCCAAAGATCCGCAGTCCCCAGGTGCTGATTGTGATGCCGAGTAGAATCAACAACCACAGCAGCGCCTGAGGCCACAGAGCGAATCGACAAAAGGGGAAAGCGGCTACGCCCGCTATGATCAGCAGATGGCCAATCAGACGGTCTTCTTCTAGGGCCGAGAAGCTTTGAAAGAGCTTACGCTTATTCCAGGCTTCTAAGCCTGCTATGAACAGCATACTGAGAATCAAGAACCAGCCAATCTTGCCCCTGAGCGCTTGAGGAATAAGATAGCCTAGCCACATCGGCAAGTAAACTAATCCGGCGGTCAAGCCTAGCAGCACAATTCGACCGTGATTTGTCTTTGCTGCTGCCTTTAACGGTTCGAAGGCCGTTTGTGATATAGATTTCCTTAGCCGCTGTGAAAGTGACATAAAAGCTATCTTACGTTTTCAATTACAACTTAGCAGATAGAGAACAAGCCGCTAGCTGCGTATTGAGCAGCTGTCAATCGGCGTCAGACTCGTTACTGACTCAAATGGCAGATGGGACACCTTCAAGGGAAGGAAGTCCCATATATTAGAAGACTATAGAAGCTATGCTGTTCGCACTACGCTTCAACTGTCTCTTCACCTTTACGCTTGCGGAAAGCAGCGACACCCATCCCAATCAAGCCGGGTAGCAGAGCAGGTGTAGGAATCTCAGCTGAAGAGGGTGGAGCAATCTCTCTAGCAAGTTTGTTTTCGAGAGTCGACTCAACTTCAGCGAATGTATTTGCCACTACGACAAAAGCATTGCTGCCGTCAGCATTCGTGCCTCTGGCAATATTGTTCTGCAGGAAGCTTGTGTTAATGCCGCTACCAATTCCGAGTACGTTGATAACGTCTACCCCAGAACTGATTGCACTCTGACTAGCGGCTGTTGCGCCAAATTGACTGTTTGGAACACCATCAGTTGAAAGATCTATCACCGAACGATTTCCAGAAAAAGCATTGGAGAACAATCCGCTAGCTGATAGGTTCAAGGCTGCAGTCATGTTCGTACTACCTCCACCACGGTTGATGCCCATTATCTGGTTAGCAAAAGCTTGGGAGGACGCTACGCTATCAATTAGGGTGTAACCAATCTCTTCTGTCGCTACTGAGCCAAACTGGATAAGGTTGACAGCAATCTTACCCAAAGAACCTTTGGAAATAAGGTTGTTGTAAGTGTCCGGATCACTAAATACGTTTTTGTATGCATCAAGTTGCGTGTTGAAGTTTGTATTTCCAACACTACCTGAACCATCAATGATTAAAGACAACTCGCTATCGACCGTCATTGCGATCGCACTTGATGGCGCTAGCACACCAAAAGCAACAACAGCAGTAGAAGCTCCGATAGCAATTGTTCCAGAGAGACGTGAAAGAATAGATTTCATGAAATTACCTTACAAAGGAGTGAGAATAGTTATATGAAATGAGGAGGTTAGCCATTTACTAACCAACCTTTTGAAGAAACATATCAGTATATCGACAATGTCGTTTCAAAGCAGATAGCACCGTGCTTTGATATCTACGTTCGAGAGACGCTCTCTCCAATGCTATTGAGTACCAGAAGATAGATATTACAGTTTTGGATTTCTCTAACTTCTTCGAGCTCCCTCCTTATACAAGGAGACATAGTTAGCGAACGTCTTTCAATACTGGTAGATTCAATAACTCGACAACTGAAAGTGAGAACACTTACTGTATTCCTGCTTTCTTCGTCGTTCGCAGCTTACTTTACAAGTACCACGAAAAATCAAACTTAAAGAAAACAGAAAACCGCATCTACTTTCACTATTCCAGTTCAGACACCCCTGAAGTGGATCTATGAGATCAACTCCATACCAACAGCTATCATCAAGCTCATGTCAGGTTATACAGAATCACTCATTTAGTCAGATGCAACGCATTAGATTAGGTTAATGCGTTATTAGCATTATGTGATTACACGGAGAGAAAGGCAAGCGCTACATGGAACTCTTTACACAATGTTCGTTTTCACTAGACTTTGATAAATTCGGCTATTTTCCCCAGGGTTTTTCAACTGTATCTGGTTACCACAGGACAAGAATACGACCGCAGCCAACAATACAATCGTACGTTCATTGGCGTCCTTTCAACAGAACGGCTATCTTCTTGATACATAGAAGATGCTGAAATCGTATTGAACGACTTCAGCATCACTGAAAAATGATATGGCTGTTTGATGGACTAGCAGCGAACTTTCGGCAAGAGCGCAAAGAGCCTACTTACGCTGTATCTTTCTAAAGTTAATTAATCCAAATCTACCCAATCCAACAAATCCCATACCAACCACAATGAGATTACCTATGCTCGCCAATCCAGCTTTAGTAATTCCATTTCGCGTATTTTGCTTTAGCTCTTCGGCCTGCGTTGTGATCTGTTGCGATGCCTGATCAAACTGCTCTGGCGTGACTTCAGCAGGTAAATCTGGACTGACCCTACTATCCTCAATCTGAGTCTGAATCTGTTGCGCCTGGGTACTAATGTTGTTGAGTGCCTGATCTCTCAAAATCAAACTGTCCCTTATCACCAGGACAGAAGATAGAACAAAGGCCACGCCAAAACCAAGAAGTATGAGAGATAGTGGCTTTGATAGACGACGGTTGCCTAGCTGACTGTAGAGCACTAGAGCAGAACCAAACAGTAAGATGATGCTGCGATCGCCCATCTGCTGCAAAAAGTTTATCCGCCAGGGCAGATCAAAAGGATTGAGTGGCATTCCAATCGCCAGCATATCTACAACAAATCCGGCTAAACAAACCAGACCGACAATCAAACAGATTTGCTTAGAACCATAGTTGATTCCATTAGCATTCACAGATTGATTTGGATAAGGCATTCGAGGCTTGGAGATACTAGTCATAATCGATAGCAGTTGAGACAGAACAATATGTATGTGAACGTGCACCCAGAAAGGAGTCTACCAAAACATATAGTGACGTCAGGTAGCAGCCTGAACGAAAACAGACAGGCGTAAAACCTTCTGACCGTAGTAGAATAAATAAGAATCTATGCTGTAGATAGATTATGTCGGAGCCATTCAGTTTTACTTATCAGTATGAGTACTTTAATTCGGCTGTAGCAGTTTTCGTATACAGACAGGAACTTCCAAAAAATCGAAAGTGTTAGTTTTTCTAGCGCGCAGCATCTGAGCGTATGCACTCTAGAAGTGTAAAGAGAAGGTGAGACAGAAGAATCTGCCCCACCCTATTTAGATGACTGATAGGAAAGCAAAAGCTGCGGGCTTATGCTTCTACAGTTTCCTCTTCGGCTGAACCACGCTTGCGGAGTGCAGCAACACCCATGCCGATCAAACCAGGTAGCAGAGCAGGCGTAGGAATTTCTTCACCCGCTGTGATGTCAGCAGAAAAAGTCGAACCATCTGTGAATTCAAAATTTCCTTGAGCGCTAAAGCCGCCTGTTCCGTCCAAGTTGGAAGGTCGGAAGACGCCTGTTATATCAGCAACAAAGTCTGTACCACCACCAGGAGCTGTAACCTCTCCTAGATCGAAAGTATCAAGCGTGAATTTGACGCTATTATCCATACCAGTCAACCAATTAGTGACCGATCCAGAAGTCAGTGCCCAAGTAGTCGCGCTAGTCTTTTCCAAATCGAAGTCCTTGACTGTAATGGGAGTACCAACACCACCAAACACATTGCCAGCACCAAAAGGAATACCGATTGTTCCCAGCGTAGCATCTGAAAAATCGGAGAAGTTTAGTCGACTAGTACCTCCCACAGCTACGCCCGGAGTTTCCAGACGAACCTTCCCACCAAGACCTAACGTCTCGCCGCTGATGGTTGCGGCCTGCGCTGGAGCAACTACAGCCATCGCTGTGGCAGTTCCAGCCAGCATGGCGCTTAAACCAATTGATTTTAGATTCATGAGAAATACCTAAAAGTAGTGAACGAATTAAGTTGAAGAGCGACCGAGCTAGCATCCTTCTAAGGATATGTGACCCGTTCTCGCTGGATAGCAAGCACCACAATCAGACAGTGCCTTTCAACACCTGCCTTCTACAGCTTTCGCCTATAGTAATAACCTAGAAGTGATCAGTTTCACTGTGAATTAAATATGAAAGCTAACTCGTAACCTACTCTACAGAAACTGTTGGCAGGCCACTCTGTGTCACCCTGATTTTGAATAGAAGGCAGATTGCCCGAGGTGATCCCTCTTAGAACAAGTCTAATAAGCTGCTGCCATTGAGACAATTAGGCAAAACTACCGATGGCAGTCGCCTGATTCCTCAACTCCTACAGAATATAGTGCGTTTACAGAGCAAAATCTATCCTCTACCTATCAATTTATCCTATCTTTATACTACCAACTAATTCTATTTAGTTAGAACTACTGAGGAAACTCACTATAGCTGAGACACGTACCAGATAGTTGATTCAGTGAAGGGACTAGATAACTGCCTGGTAAAAGCTCTACGTATTTCACCCAGTGTATCAAATCCTACGTTCATGACTAAACGCTGAATAGGTACTGACAGAGATCTACTAATATCTGTATCTTAGTCAGCAAAAAAGCCGCCTGGCCAAGATACAGAAAGTCTGCAATGCTCTGCCAGGCGGCCGTATTTATTCTTGTACACCCGTCTGCGAAATACCTAGCTTAGAAGCTATCTAGACAAAAGATTGGATTTCGCTACTGCTGAGTGCATCATTAAATATCATCACCTCATCTATCGCACCCGCAAAGCCGCTACCTCTGCCAGACGTCATTCCATCGTGAAAGCGCGTACCGCCATTGATACTGCCCAGTCCAATATCGCCGCTATGGCTCCAAAGCTGAGATCCACTACCGCTGCCAAACTTCTGACCGTCTATATATCCGTGGATAGCATCCTCACCCACCTGACTGCCGCCATCCAGCACCAGATCAACACGATGCCATTCCTTCGCAGAGATATTACCAGTGCTAAGCCAAGTGCCCGACCAGTTGCTTTGCTTTTTGTCCCTATTCCATCCCCCTACGTGGAGCTCACCCTGATCGAGGTAGATGTTCAGTCCGCGATAGCCTGCACCCTCCTCGTAGATTACCTGCTTCTTGTCACCAGTATTGATCTTGTCCGCCCTGAACCGTAGAGAAATTGTCCTTTCCTGATGAATACCCTTGTTGATATCTTCAGAGTCTTTTAGCTTAACGAAATCGCCTACGCCATCAAATGCGATTGCTCCACCTCTCGGACTCTCTACCCAGCTAGCATCACCGACTAGCTGTCCAGAATTCTGACGTCCATTAGTCGAGCTATCTTTTGCCAGACTACCCTCACCTTCATCAAAGCGTAAGTACGCAATTAGACCCTTGTTCTCCGCAGCGGAAAAAGGAGATAGCAGTGGAGACCTGGGCTCGCTGACACTAGGCTCGGCTAGCTCAAATGCACCCACATCAGTCTTACCATCTCGCTGTAGTCCCCTTTGGTCGGTCGCAGGCGATCCTTTAGTCACACCCGCATCAATAGCTGGACTAGCCGGCTGTAGCGGATGGACCAAACTACCATCAACTCTAGTCAACGGATCCAAAAGCGGATCGGCAACTACGCCACCCTTGATCACTTTCAACATACCAGGTCTAGAATATTCAATATTGCCGCCACCATCTTTCGCATGAAAGCCGACCTGTGACTGACGATAATCGCGCTCTGTTGTATTAAAAGCAACAATTGAATTTTTTAGAGTCACATTGTGTTTGCCACCGTACCAAAGCGCACCATTGGCCCTGCCTGCCCTATTGTAGGCAATAGTTGAATTGGTGATGTTCACGGGTCTAGAGTAATTGTGCAAGAACATTGCGCCGCCCGCATCTTGAATCACCCGGTTGCCAGAAAAAGTGCTGTTGTCAATATTGATAGGCAGGCTTGATTCGGTCCACAGTGCCCCGCCCTGCTGAGTAGCGGTGTTATTCGCAAAAGTGCTACTGCGAATGTCCATACCCATCTTCGCCCAAATAGCCCCGCCTTTGGCTTTCCCTCTTGCATTTAGAGTCGCAACATTATCAACGAACTCGCTGTTTTCAATAATGACCTTATCGTTTTCGTAGCGCTGCGACTTTGTGTAGCCCCACAAATACAGTGCTCCACCTTCTCCCTTAGTCTCGTTCCCCTTGAACTGACTATCGCGAATAATCAGCTTGCCCTCACCAGCTAGACCAGAGTCGTAGTCTCTAGAACTTACGCCATCTGTGAAGATAGCACCACCTGATCTCTCAGCAGAGTTGTCAAGGAAAGTAGATCCTTCAATGGTGAACGTGACGCTGCTAAAACTGTAGATCGCACCGCCCAAAAACCCCTTGTTATTCTCAAAGACAGTATCTTTGACAATAATCTGTCCACGCGATTCGTTATGAACGATCGCACCAGAGCTAAACCCTTTGTGCTTATCAGTGAGGGTTCCATCATTCCCCTTGAAGCTACTGTTGAGGATTGTAGCTTTGGCTAGATGACCCACTCGCATACCCCCGCCTAGCTCTGACGTATTGTTGTGGACTCTCACATTGTCGAGCGTGATTGTGCTTTCATGTCGCGTATCAATCCCGCCACCAGCACCTTCAGTTCTTCCATCAGCAATCGTTAGATTCCTAAGCGTTGCTTTCTTCTTTTTATCCAGATAGAACACTCTGCTAGTGTTGTTGCCGCTGATGGTCAGCCCCGGTGCCGTACCGCCATCAATGGTTAGGTCTTTATTTAGAACGAGCTGTCCACTGGTTAGCTTGATAGTCTTTCCGGACAGTGCGCTGGAAAACTGAATGCGATCGCCAGAACTGGCAGCGGCGATCGCATCACGCAATGAACCATTACCGCTATCTGCGGTAGTCGTAACTGTAATAGTGCTCATGTTTAGCTATGTAAAGGATGGTTTCTGTAGAGAAAAGCCGTAAGGCTAGCAACCATAGCCGCTCTAAAGTATGTGTAGCGGCAGGAATTACGCAGGTAGCATGCTATCTATACGAACAAAATCAACAGCAGATACACGATCAGCAAGTGAGTCAGAGACCTGCTTACAACAATCTAGTTAAGAGAATCTTGGAATGTTCTTAGTTGCGTAAAAACGCTATCTCTTCTATCGGTAGAAACACAGGATATAGATGCTGCTCTATGTTGTGTACGATTTTCGTATCCCATAACTTTATTAGCAGCAATCTATCAAAGTCCAATAGTCCGCTTCTTTTCAGTCTTCTACAAGAAGCATTTGGTAGAATCATGAACTTTCTCAGTCCATCGTTCATGCACGCTTTAAACTAGTCTCTATTTACACAACCTACCTCAGTGGTTTTGTGGAAATTGTCTTACAGAGGTAGCCCCTATCAAGGAATATGACAGCTTCATATTTGCACACACAACATAATAGCGTCAAATCTTAGCTGAAACACAAGATTGTTCGCTACACTCACCTGGCTATTATCCTGACCCTCAATCAAAGATTAGAGCGCCAGACTTCTCACCGACTAGTCAAAGATAGCTGGCCGAACGCTAAAATTTGAGCGGCGCTGAGATCAAAAGCAGTTATGACGGTCGACTGTATTTGAAGATAGCGTTGTTTAGAGACTGTCATCGGTGGTGAGACTGTCGCAGAAGGATTCACAGTCTTGTCTGAGCGCAGCGAAAGCAGTGGGTAAGGCTTCGATGGGAGGCTGAATGCGGTCTTCTTTTAGCTGCATTGTGTAGATGCTTCTAACAACGTGTCTAAATGCGCAGTAGTCTTCGAGTAGCGTGCGAGTTGTGGGCGTGATGGCAACCTCTCTAAAGATGCGCTCGGCTCCGGAGTAAAAGCCATGAAGATTGAGCGCTAGTGTGCCTAGATAGTCTTCGTCTTTGGTTTGCTGATATTTGATGGATAGCTGCTGTGTGTTTTCTGTGAGCTGAGCGAGTTTGGATAGGTTCTGGCGGATGAGTCCGACGAGCACGGCATGATGAGGCGTCATGTTAGAAGTAAGGCGGATAGGATCAGATGGCAGTATGGCGGATTCAGGATTATCAGATAGCTCGATGCCCGTTCGCTCAATTGATTGGCGAAGAGAGAGAGGAGCCTGTTCAAACAGGACTAGATCGATAGAGAATGATGAGTCTAGCCTGAATAGCTGAGAAACGGCCTGCGAGTATGCGTGACTAGGCAAACCCCAAACGGCTAGGTCTATGTCAGAGCTGGGCCGTATGTGTTGTGCATGAAGGATAGAGCCAAAGAGAACTACCTTTTTGACGGCGAAGTCTTCTTTCAACAGTTGCGCGGCCTGCTGGGCTGTTTGCCAGCCGAGCTGCTGACGGTGCTGTGTGGGTATGGTGCTTTGCTTCGGCATAGGTCGAGCTGAGGGCGCTAGCCGACAGCAAATTCTGTGTGGGGTCTGACTCTTTCTGGCTGGTAGGCGAGGACGATGTCTTGTTTTGGGACGCCGAGATCGACTAGTTTGTAGGCGATGCCGCCTTCGGTGCCGTCGTACTGAATCCATATTTTGCTGTCTTTGATATCAAGATGGAGCAGACAGCCAAAGTCTCTCAGGCCGTTGTGTTTCCAGCCGACGTAGACTAGCTGGTAGTGGTCGCGTTCTGTGTCGAAGACGGTTTGGGCCTCTACCGGGCTGGGTGATTGCTTTGAGCGTTCTGCTCGCTCTGTCAGCAGTTGCTGAATGTATTGGCGGTAGGTTTGTACTTTATCTTCTACTCTATCCACTGGGCGATCGCCTCCTGCGTAGCATTGTAAACAACAAGTTTAATCTGGCTGCGTTGCCGAACTTGGTCTATAAACTTAAGGGTAAAAAATGTTCGATAGACTTCTTGGGGGACTGCTAGGTACAGCGTGCGATCTGGCTCTTCTAGCTCTAGAGCATAGCGGTAGTCTAGAAATTGACCGTGAGCTAAGTGAAAGTCAGAGATGGTAGAAGGATTGACAAAGCTCTTGATTTCGACCGCAATTTTTGCAGCGCCTCGCTGGGCGGCAATGACTTGCTCAGCAGCCAGGTCGATATACATTTCAACGCCACCTACTCGAATTTCGTAAGGATCGTGGGTGATTTGCCAGCCTTCTTTTTGAAGAGCGGCTTTGACTTGGTTGTGGTAGAGGTCTTTGGCCATCTGTCGATGCTGAAGTGGCTGTTTTGATTATAGCTGTGCGGCGCATATGGCAAAACCGCACTGTGGCATCAGGCTACAGTGCGGTTCTTTGGATTCGATGGAAACGAGTGATGTTAGCCGACTAGGGCGACTGATGCCTTCGGAGCAGGGCGTTTGGAGCGGTGGCATTCGGATTTGCGGGTGCCGCCTGCTTTTTCGTATTCGTTGCTGTCTTTGCCGTATTGGGTAGCGATGCCTGTGAGCATGCGTTCGGCCATGTCGGCGAGGGCTTTTTCTAGGCTCTGGAATTCGTTGTAGGACTGATCTAGCTGTGATAGCTGGGTGTTGTAGGCTTTTTGGGCAGCGCGGGTGTCGGTGAGCAATTTGTCGAAGGCAGCGCTGGTGAGGCCGTTGCCAAAGTCTAGCTTGGCGGAGACGGAGAGGAGGGCGGCTTGGCGGGATTGAGCTTTGTCGATGGTGAGGGAGCGGTTCTTCTTTCTGCGTGACATGTATGCACCTGTGAACTTTACGGTTACAAAGTAGCTGTGAAGTTTGCGGGTTTATAACCGTGTTTTTGATGAACTGTGTTTTGTTTGATACGGGCTGAGGTTGATATGTCTGTGGCTATTGCGGATAAATCGCGACAGCGTCGGATGATGGTGCGTGGCTGCGCCGATGATGTGATGGCTGGAATTGCCTGCTGTGACTAGGTTTGGGGTGGAGAAAGACCGTGCGGAGAGTTGAGTTTAGCTAGGAATGCTTGAGCTGTATAGAGCAGGATTGATGGGTTATCTGCTGATGCTTATGGGTTTGCTGTGAGTGCTTTAGGGTTGCTTATGGATGGTGAAGGGTTTGGGGTAAACCTTTGAGAGTTTTAGGGTTTTGCTTTTGGGTTTGTTGATGGGGAGAGTGCGATCACTATCTTCTGGCCAGAATCAGGCCGATTAGAAAGTATTAGCTCTCAAACGGACGCTACGAACCCCAAGCAGTAGCAGCGTTCGCCAAAACACCGACCAGTCAGTCCGCTACTGGGTCGACTCACTAGGACTATTCCTAGGCGTCTGGCAAGGCCAAAAACCCAACCGCACCGGCCACTGGCTGCGATGCTGGGACACCAAAGGCCAGCGACTACCCTGGGCCCCGAGCGAGTCGCCCAAGCCGAGCAGCAAGCCAAAGCAGAACAACAGCGAGCCGAGAAACTGGCAGAAAAGCTGCGATCGCTCGGCCTAGATCCCAACGAAATCTAACACCCCAAACCACACAGCCAAAAACACCCTTTCGGGGGGTTTGGGGGAGCCCGGGCCCCCAAGCAGGATATTAAGGCCCCAAGCAAAGGAGGGGTCTAGGGGGAGGAAATCCCCTTGTCTTATCGCCTTGCCTCTTACTTGCCTTATCACCTATCACCCTTCCGTACAGCTAAAATAAAGCAATCAAAATTCCAAAACATAGCCTAGGCATCCCCATCCAATGGACACCGTCAAGCTACCCCAAGCCACCACCCTCTACCCAGACACCGACGGCCAGCCCATATCCGAAAGCGACGCCACCCGCGACTATCTCATCTACGCCGTCGAAGCCTTCGCCTCTACTTCCAAAGCCGCCGCCAAGTCTACGTCTCCGGCAACCTATTCATCTACTACGAGCAAGGCAACCCCAAAGCCGTCGTCTCCCCCGACGTATTCGTCATCTTCGGCGTCAGCCCCCGCCAGCGCAAAAGCTACAAAACCTGGCAAGAAGACAACAAGCTCCCCAGCTTCGTCCTAGAGATCACCTCCGGCTCCACCAAAAAGAAAGACGAAGTCGAAAAACCGCAGCTATACGCCAGCCTAGGCGTCCAAGAATACTTTCAATACGACCCCACCGCTGACTATCTGAAACCACAGATTAAGGGTCAAACCCTAATCGACGGTCAGTACCAGCCGCTGCCGCTACAGCAAACAGCAGAGGGAATTTCATTTCTTCCCAGCAAAGTACTCGGCCTAGATTTACAGCTTCGGCCAGAACAAGCACGACTAGGCATCGCTCCGCTACCCAAAGCCCTCAGATTCTACGATCCTCAGACCGGGCTGCATCTACTGAGCCGCGCAGAAGTAGAAGCACAGTGGATAGCCACCCAGCAAAAAAACCAGCAGCTAGCCGAAAAACTCAGAGAGCTAGGCATCGATCCGGATGAGGTATAGCCTTCGCACTTTGCCATAGCACAGGCTATATCTCTACACCCAAATCACCTGAATCGTGCGATCGCCCTCAGTTCTACCGAACCAAAGCGATATCATAAGCTCATACATCTAGACCCATACACAAGAAGCCTTCGTAGTCCGCTTCGTGATTCCCCATAACAGGAGTCGTTTGCCCATGCCCACTACTACCCGCCCGGTTGCCTCCATCACGCCACCTAGCATCACCTGGGAACCTCTACCCGACGACTACATCCTCCCCGACGATCCTGTGGACAATCTAACCCAGCCCCTATTGGCCGCCGTACTCAGAGAAATTCTAGAACTAGCCGGATTGATCGAGCCGAACATGCTAATCGCCACCAACTTCGGGCTCTGCGCCACAGTAGAAGATAGAACCGTCGTCAAAGCACCCGACTGGGCCTACGCCCCCCAGATAGATCCCCTACCCGCAGGCCAGACCCGCCGCAGCTACACCCCCTACCTGCAAGGAAGCCCCGTAGCCGTCGTCATGGAATTCATCTCCGATACAGAAGGCAGTGAGTACTCCGTCAATCCCTACTATCCCTACGGCAAGTGGTGGTTTTATGAGCGCATCCTGCAAGTCCCCAGCTACTTCATCTTCTGGCCAGAATCAGGCCGATTAGAAAGCTATCAGCTCTCAAACGGACGCTACGAACCCCAAGCAATCGCAGAGCGCCAAAACCCCGACCAGTCAGTCCGCTACTGGGTCGACTCACTAGGACTATTCCTAGGCGTCTGGCAAGGCCAAAAAGCCGACCGCACCGGCCATTGGCTGCGATGGTGGGACACCAAAGGCCAGCGACTACCCTGGGCCTCCGAACGAATAGCCCAAGCCGAGCAACAAGCCCAAGCAGAACAACAGCGAGCCGAGAAATTGGCAGAAAAACTGCGATCGCTCGGCCTAGATCCCAACGAAATCTAACACCCCAAACCACACAGCCAAAAACACCCTTTCGGGGGGTTTGGGGGAGCCCGGGCCCCCAAGCAGGATGTTAAGGCTCCAAGCAAAGGAGGGGCATGGGGAAAACGCACTAGAAGCACCGGGCCAGGGATCGTAATGTGTTTCCCCTACTCTTATCGCCTTGCCTCTTACTTGCCTTATCTACCTACACCCTTCCGCACAGCTAAAATAAAGCAATCACAATTCAAAAACATAGCCTAGGCATCCCCATCCAATGGACACCGTCAAGCTACCCCAAGCCACCACCCTCTACCCAGACACCGACGGCCAGCCCATATCCGAAAGCGACGCCACCCGCGATTATCTAATCTACTATGAGTACTCCTGTTAATACGACAGACGAGCTAATCCAAAAATGGCACGCACTCCCGCCCAAACTTCAGCGGCAGGTTGTAGACTTTGTCGAGTTTCTTTTGAACAGCTATCGTGACCTAAAACCTGAAGATATTAAAAGTCCAGAAAGTAATCTAAGAACAGATAGGACTGACCTTACACCCAATTCATCACGTGTACTAGGAATTCACGAAGGTATGGGGTCCATCAGTGACGACTTCGACAATTCTCTCCCCGACGAGTTTTGGTTAGGCACCCAATGAGGATGATACTCATCATTGCTCAGTCTTTATTTGAAGAAATGCCAGTTATTAGTACAGACACTGCTTTTGATAGCTATCCCATACAGCGGCTGTGGTGAGATGCACTACTACATCCAGCAATGCATGAGAAACTTCAACGAAATAACCAGACGCATTCTATCCCTCATCTTCCGCCGCTAGAATTAAGACAACCCTAACGACAGAAAGCCTATCTAATGGACACCGTCAAGCTACCCCAAGCCACCACCCTCTACCCAGACACCGACGGCCAGCCCATGTCCGAAAGCGACGCCACCCGCGACTATCTCATCTACGCAGTCGAAGTCCTCCGCCTCTACTTCCAAAGCCGCCGCCAAGTCTACGTCTCCGGCAACCTCTTCATCTACTACGAACAAGGCAACCCCAAAGCCGTCGTCTCCCCAGACGTATTCGTCATCTTCGGCGTCAGCTCCCGCCAGCGCAAAAGCTACAAAACCTGGCAAGAAGACAACAAGCTCCCTAACTTCGTCCTAGAGATCACCTCCGGTTCCACCAAAAAGAAAGACGAAGTCGAAAAACCCCAGCTATACGCCAGCCTAGGCGTCCAAGAATACTTTCAATACGACCCCACCGCCGACTACCTAAACCCGCAGCTAAAAGGCAGCACCCTAGTCAACGGTCAGTATCAGTCGCTGCCGCTACAGCAAACGGCAGAAGGAATCCCATTTATTCCTAGTCAAGTACTCGGCCTAGATCTACAGCTCAGACCAGAGCAGGTATTGCTAGGGATTGTCCCTCTTCCTAAAGCGCTAAGGTTCTATGATCCTGAAGCCGGAGTCTATCTACTAAACCGTAGAGAAGCAGAGCAGCAGTGGACCCTGACTCAGCAAGAACGTGACGAGGCACAGCAGGAGCGTGACGAAGCTCAGCAAGAACGAGATGCGGCTCAGCAAGAACGCGACGTAGCTCAGCACAAGGCTCAGCAGCTAGCCGAAAGATTAAGAGAGCTAGGCATTGATCCAGACGAGGTTGTTTAAAAACTGAAGGGTGGGCCAATTCACTGAAGCTTTTCACTAGCCGCAGCCACGCCACTAGACGGAACGTCATACCCGAGTTCCAGCAGCGTGGACTCAAGGGCGCTGATTGCACACAGAACATCGCGATCGCTCACAAAGCCCAGATGCCCCATCCGAAACATCTTGCCCTTCATATGATCCTGTCCGCCCGCTAGCGCAATATCGAAGCGATTCTTCATCAGAGCGCGAATCTTCTCCGCATCCACGCCATCCGGCACCACCGAAGTCACCGCCGGACTCGCGTGGGTATCGGGTGCAAATAGCGGTAGGCCCAGCGCTTTCATCGCCGCCCTGGCCGCATTTTTATGCCGAGTATGACGCGCAAAAATACTGTCCAACCCTTCCGCCTTCATCATCTCTAGCGCCACTTTCATCCCAAAGTAGAGATTGACGGGTGGAGTGAAAGGTGTGCTGTCCTTGTCCGCAGCCTTGCGATATTTACCCAGGTCTAGATAGAACTTTGGCAGCGTCGCCGTTTCATAAGCAGCCCATGCCTTGTCGCTAACGGTGACAAAGCCCAGCCCTGGCGGCAGCATAAAGCCTTTCTGCGAACCAGAGGCGATCACGTCAATGCCCCACTCATCGACGGGAATGTTGTACGAGCCTAAGCTAGTCACCGCATCAACGATAATTAGCGCTTCGCCATGATCCTTAACCAGCTTATTGATTGCTTCTAAATCGTTTAGAACACCTGTAGAGGTTTCGCTGTGGGTAATGATGACAGCCTTGATTTTCTTTTCGCTATCCGCCTTCAGCTCTTTTTCAAAGTCGTCAGGGTTTAGCGGTGTGCCCCACTCGGCCTTGATTGGCTGCACGTCTAGGCCATAGGCATTAGCGATCTGGACCCAGCGATCGCCAAACTTGCCGTTGCTGCCGACTAGAACGCGATCGCCCGCACTCAAAAAATTGATAATCGCCGCTTCCACCGTACCCGTACCGCTTGCGGTAAGCGCCAGCACGTGATTTTGGGTTTGAAACAGCCACTTTAGATTGGCATTAGTCTCAGCGATAATCTGACTAAATTCACCGCTGCGATGTCCGATCGGGTGCCTTGCCATCGCTAGCAGTACTTTTTCGGGTACCGGCGTTGGGCCCGGAATCATCAGCATGAGTTTGTCGTCCATAGAGAATCGCTTTAGATGAGAAGGTAAAAGAGACAGAAGCACAATTATGCGTTCTCTAGAATAATACCGATCCGCTGCGGCGATAAAGCTTATAAATTCGTGACGATGTTTTCACACAGCGTCTATGCAGAAGCTGCACGACAGTTCTAGTCGGTAATCGTCAGAGGTAGTACAGTCTTAAGGACAGAATGATTGGTCTGCAAATAGAGGGTTAAACCCAAAGATTGGCTTACTTAGCTATCTCTATTCACTGCATGTATAAAATCTACCTGCGCTACATGTCGTAAATACGAACGTTTTAAAACGGTGATAACTGTACGCTTATCAAGCAATTGGCAAGCTAGTAGGAAAAAGAATGTTTTGAGAAGGTAGCCTCTTTGTTCAGCGAAGCTTTTAGTTCATTCAAGCCACAGTTGAACGCATAGCAGACCAGCAAGCGCATTTCACTAATAATCACGCTAGGCCGCTCTAGTGCGACAGCGATCGCACCAGCATCGGCTGAACGTTTTTGCTGCCTAGAAGTATGTAGCGATCTAGAGATATTCAGCTACCTACTTCTAGGTGTTCATCAGGTCAGACCCGTATCCGGACAAAAAATACGACGATAGAAAAACATGCTGATCGCAAAAGATTTTATTTATTTAGAGCTACAGAAGACTGGCGGCACCCACATTCGCAGAGTACTCAAAGATCTAGTCGGTGGTGAAATCATCGGTAAGCACAACAGAGCTAGTTCTACTCTATTTGCGACAGGAAAACCCTTTCTAGGATCGATACGAGATCCCTGGGAGTGGTATCTCTCACTGTGGGCTTATGGATGCGACCAGAAAGGAGAAATCTTCAAGCAGCTCACAAGACCCAAGGTAAAACCCACTAGGTCCAGTCTCAAGGCATTAGAATGGAGGCGCGATCCCTACGCTACCCTGCTGGTGCTGCTATCCGACTCTGCTAGAAATCCAGAGCAGTGGCAAAAGACCTACCAAGACGTGAATGACGCAGGCGCGTTTAGAGACTGGCTGCACATGATTCACGCTCCCAGCTGTGTTCGTGGTCTCAAAAGCTACGGACACTGGCCAATGAATCACTCTATGGGACTCCTCACATTCCGCTACCTAAAACTGTACTGCACCAGATCTGACCAGCGCTCCATCCTCAACCAGGTCTCGACACGTTCTCAAGCAGTAGACTACGAGAGCAAGCACTGTTTTGTTGAGAGCTTCATTAGAAACGAAGCCCTAGAGTCGAACCTCTTTGATTTCTTAAATCTTTCTGGTATTGCTATTTCATCAGCCGCGAAAGAACACGTCATTTCACGGCCTAGAACGAACAGTTCTTCGAGCAGACAAAGTGCAAAGTTCTACTACGACACAGCCTCAGAGAGATTGATCGGCGACAGAGATAAGCTGATCGTTGATAAGTTTGGCTATGTTCCACCCAGTTTAAAAGAACAGCTATCAGCCGACTCCTTACAGCGTCTGCCGCTGACGATTGGATAAGTTGTTGCCTATCTTTTATTCTGTGATCGACAGATACTGCGAATAATGCGATGGGCATGACCTATGAACAATCTGACAACCGCTCGCTCGGTTCGTACTCACTCAGTTCGATCAACCCCAATCACAGCTGAGGCGTTTCGCCCTTTTGGTCAGCTAATTTTGCCGCAGCCCGACGACGTTGCCTTCAATCCGCAAGATGCTCAGCTTGAGTTAGCAGGCGGCATTCCGCGTTTCTACATCATGGCCCTGCATCAGCGCGGGCGACGGTTTCATCAGATCACTCGCCACGGTGGCTGTACACAGTGCTTAGGATCTTTAGAAGGACACAGTTGGTTTTTAGGCGTAGCCCCACCGGGCGAGGCAGCTCAACCCGCGCTAGACGATATCCAGGTTTTTGAAATTCCAGGAGATCGCTTTGTCAAGCTCGAAGTCGGCACCTGGCACGCTGGGCCATACTTTGATGCGGACACGGTCAACTTCTACAACTTAGAGCTGAGCGATACGAACATAGTCGACCATACGACCTGCGATCTTTTGCAAACCTATGGCGTAGAGTTTGAGATTATATGATTTGATAGGGGATCGAAACCGACGAGAGGGCGATTAGCGATGGCTAAATTTGTGATGTGGGGCAGCTACTGCAAAGATGCGCTAGAAAAGCGTACGCCCTACCGCGAGGCTCACTCTCAAGGGGCTCACAGAGCAAAAGGAAAAGGGACTGCTCACCGCGCTAGGTCCAACAGTGGACAATACCAAGGTATTCGCCACTTACGAGGCCGAAGACGAAAGCACCGTACGCCAGCTAGTAGAAGGCGATCCGTATTGGCAGAACGGCATCTGGACAGAATATTCTGTCTATGCGTGGAATCAGGTATTCTAAGCAAAATGTTCTAGACAGGCGGCGATTAGCCCTGGGGTAGGTTGTCCGGGTCGAAGCCTTGTGATCGCAAGAAAGCTGCAAGCCGCTCCTTTTCCTGCGCCAATCGCTCATTTTCCTGACTAGCCTGCTCAGCAGCGCTCAAATGTCTATTTCCATGTTCGTCGTACCAGGTGAGTATCTCCTGCGGATATCCACCAATTTCAGTTTGATAGCGACCAATCCCCAAACCGACCTCTGGCATCCAGTAGGGTTCACCAGACTGAAGCTGATAGACGCCATTCTCTAGCCTATAAACTTCGAAGGGCTGATGGCGATCGCGCTGCCAAAACTCCGGATTGTAGATAATGTAGTACAGCACGCCCAGACTGGCATACAGTTCAACCTTCTTCTCGTATTCCTTGCCATACTTGTGCGATACCATCTCTAGTGCCAGCGTCGGCACCACGCCTCCCTCTTCCCAAGTGGCATAGCTCAACCGGGACTTACCATTCTTCTTGCGGTTAACTCCGATGCTTAGAAAGGCATCTGGAACAACTGGCACTCTAGGATTATCGCCAGCAGTGTGATAGACACCCATATCCACACCGAAATACCAGTCCGTACGACCCGACCACAGATGCGTGAGCAGAATCAGCAGTAGATTTGGCAGCAGATTTTGATCTTCATTGTCCACAGGCTGATCGTCTGAATAAGGCAGTTCGAGAGTGCTGGGCAATTGATTTGGCAGCTGATCAGCAGAAGTCAAAACCATGAGGATCGTCTCTAAAAAGCTCGCTGCTTCTATTGTAGGTCAGCAGTTATGGCCTACGCTCGGCGCATCCGGTACAGAAGGAAATGGAGATGAAAGCTACAGAGATGAACCTGCTCTAGCCGCTGAGTAATGCTTCAATAAATTCATAGCTAGAGAATGGCCGCAAATCTTCGATACCTTCTCCAGCACCGATAAAGCGAATGGGCAAATCGAGCTGTTCTACCACAGCTAGCGCGACGCCGCCTCTAGCGGTACCATCTAATTTGGTCAGGACAACACCGCTGAGCTGCGCCGCCTCTGCGAATACCTGAGCCTGACGCAATCCGTTTTGCCCTAATGTCGCATCGAGAACCAGCAGCGATTCGACGTTGGCATCAGGTGCTTTTTTATCAATAATTTTGCGCACCTTAGACAGCTCATCCATCAGGTTCTTTTTGTTCTGAAGCCGTCCGGCAGTATCAATTAGCAGTAGCTCAATATCGCGAGAGTTAGCAGCGTTGATGGCATCGAAGACGACCGCAGCCGGATCGGTGTTTTGGCCAGGATTGGCAATCACGTCCACGCCGCTACGGGCTCCCCACACTTTGACCTGCTCTACAGCAGCGGCACGAAAAGTATCGGCTGCGCCAATCAGACACTTGAAGTCTGATTTGGTCGCGATATGAGCAAGTTTGCCAATCGTAGTGGTCTTACCCGCGCCGTTGACGCCGGTCATCAGCCAGATGCTCAGCTTGCCTTTTTCAGGCGTAAAGGTGAGGTTATGCCTACCTTTGAGCGGTTCTTCTAACATGTCGCGCAGCAGCGATTTTAGATAGCTAATCGCCTGATCGGGCGGCAGCGTTTCTTCTCTCAGCTTTGCCTGTAGCGCTGAGATAATTTTATCGGTAGCCGCAACGCCAACATCAGCTTGCAGCAGCAGCGCCTCGATTTCGTCAACAGCCTCATCGTTCAGCGGCCCTTGGCCCACGATAGATTTGAGCTGGTTGACCAGACCGCGCCGAGTTTTATCTAAGCCCTGACGGAGTTTGTTCAGCCAGGTAATTTCTTCTAGGGAGATCTGATCGGGACGACGGCCCTGAGAGGCCAACACTTCTGCTGACCACAAGAAAGCTTCGTCTAGATCGATATCAAGCGGAACGAATTTCTGCTCTGGCGGGGCAGGTTCCGGCTCTGGCTCTGGCTCTAGAATCGCTTCTGCCTGTATGCGCTCTAGTCTAGCGGTGCGCTCTTGTTCAGCCTGAGCAGCCCAGAAGGGACGAGCGACGGCTGATTCTTCAGCGTTAACTTCTGCAACATCGAACGCCTTAGCATCCACAGTTTCGGGAGAGTCAGAATCTGCGGCGACAGCGGAGGACTCTACTGGTTCGGGCGATTCGGGCGATTCGGGCACTTCTGCGGTTACAGCAGTTTCGGATGAGATAGATCTCGCTGCTGCTGTCGGTTCGACCTCCGGTTCTAACTCGGATGTTTTTACTTCAGCTTCAATTTCAGAGACTACTTCCTCAACAGTTTCAGGCTCTGTTTCTTTGGATTCTGATGACTCTTGACTTTGAGCATCTTCAGAGACGTCTTCAGAGATCTGCGTTTGGCGAGCCTGGATGTTCTGATACGCGGCTTTTGCCCAGTTCAGATAGTCTTGCGAGCTGGCGGGAGCTTCTTTCTCTTCGGTCGATTGGGCCTGTTTAGCATCGTCTGAAGATTCTTTGGAGTCTTGAGGGTCTTTGGGTTCCTCATAGCTGCGTTGAAACCAGTTGAAAGCTGCCATTACCCTAAACTCACTCTTGTAACTCTGTGACTTGTAACTTTTGCGACTCAGTCTTCTAGCTTATCAGTCGTACGGCGCAATACCCCGTTGATAAAGCGATAGCCCTCTTCATCACTGTAGCGTTTGGCGATTTCAATCGCTTCATCGATGGCGACTCGTTTGGGCACTTCCATATGAACGATTTCGATCATAGCCAGCCGCAGAATGTCTCTATCGACGCGGGCGAGTCGACCAATGCTCCATTTTTCCATCGCCTCGTTTAGCTGAGTGTCGATAGCGGTTTGATAGCGAATCCAGTTGCCTAGCAATTCACGGGCATAGCCACGCACTTCATCGCGTTCTAGCAAAGCTGCAAGCTGCTGAGGTTCGAGCGTTGTTTTGATCTTGGTGAGGGTGATTTTGGCTGTGAGGATCGCATTCTGGAGCTGCGATCGCACTGCTTCAATATCCGCCACTTTCTGTTCATGCTCTCCAAACAAGCGATCGGCAGTCTCGACGCTTCTAGCCGCCGATTCTAGCGACTGACGAACCGCCTTCATCTCTTTACTATCTTGTTGCACGAACATCAGCAGCTCTAGTTTCTCACCTACCTGGTTGATAGCCGTTTTGGCCAGGGGAATTGCAGGCTCGATCCGCGAGCGAATTTTCTCAGCATCGACTGTGCGAGTTTCGCTCTCTAGAATTAATCGCTCGCCGCGCTGCAAGTCACCCTCGGCTGTCTCTATGCCTTCTCTAGCATCAGCCCCTAGCGCTGTTAGCGCCTTGAGCAACAGGCCGTCTAGCTGTTTGTCAGAATAGTCAGCAGCAGAACGGCTGATCGAAGTTTGCCGCTTCGAAAGATTGTCAGTGAGCTGGCTGACGCCTAAAAGGGCCAGTTCACGAGCGATAGAGCGCGCTTTCATTCGATACCATCAAGCTTGAAGTTCAGCTATTTTATCAGCTGTCTTCGCTATTAGTGTCGGGCGGCGGCACGGGTGGTGCTATTGGCGGCGTCGTAGATGGCGTACTGAGCGGCTGAGATTGAGCCATCACGGTTTCAGCCGGGAGTGAGGAAGCAGGCGCATGTAGCTCCTTTATCTCAGCATCATGCCCCCGTCGGCTAGCCGGAATCTCTGCGGCTAGATTCGGCCCTACAATCCCACCCGAGAGCAGCACCTTAAAGGCGTCTTCTACAGAAATAGAAAGATTCAAAATGTCGTCTTCTGAAACGACAGAATACCAGCCGCTAGTAGGATTGGGCGTTGTAGGAATGAAGACGCTGAGCATTTTACCGGGGTTTTCGGTGACAGCGGCTCCGGTGACAAACGCGATCGCCCACAGCCCCCGACGTGGATATTCGATCAGCACCACCCGGCGAAATCGACTCTTAGAATCTTGAAAAATAGTCTGCAAAAGCTGCTGAATCGTCTTATAAACAGACCCTGCTAGCGGAATCGACTGGACAACTCGCTCGCCAAAGTCCAGCAGCCATCGCCCCGCGAAGTTCCTAGCCATCAGACCAATCAGCAAAATTGCTAGCAGCGGCACCGAAAAGCCCACCACCAAGTTGATCAAATAGCCCAAGAAAGGATTCAGCTCTGTAAAGGGATTGAGCCGATTGGGCACACGAGTCAGAAAGCGAACGACCCACGTCGCTACATTAATCGTCAGCCAGATAGTAGTTGCCAGCGGAATGATTACAACGAGTCCGGCAATGAGATCATTCTTTATGTCTTGCTTGAATTTTTGCAGCACAGCTCACCCATCTGCCAGCACACATACTGGTCAGTATATATACAGTTTAAACAATTCTTTGCAATTAGACCTCTCTACAAAGAAGTCTTAGTCCTCTGTCCAAGCTCAGGTTCAATCGGGGCGTAGTTGCTCCCTTGCAATATTCTTTGTGTTGAATTGCTCACATCCGCCAAAACTATATCAAATCTACACAGTTCATTTTCATTCCCGCCTCAATTCTGTGACCTGCTAAATCTGTAGAATGTAGCGAGCCAAATTGAGATAGATTAAAACGCCCAATACATCGACAACCGTCGTAATAAAAGGCGCTGACATCAGCGCTGGATCTAGACCAAATGACTGAAACAAGAAAGGTAGCGCTGCTCCCGCACTAGATGCCAACACTGAAATGCCAATCAGTGAGATACCAACCGTCAAGGCAACCGGCAGGTGAGAGGGCTGTGCGCCTTGGAGTACATAGGCCCAGCCGGTTACCACAATTGCTAGCATCAGTCCGAGGAACGCTCCTGCCACCGCTTCCCGGCGAATGACAGTAGCCGCATCTTTGATCTTCAGCTCGTCGGTATTTAGCCCTCGGATCACAACCGTAGAGGACTGCGCGCCGACATTGCCACCTGTGCCAATCAGCAGTGGAATGAAGGAGGCCAAGACAACGACCTTTTGCAAAATATCCTGCTGCGATTGAATAACGGCGGCGGTGACCGTATTGGTAATCAGCAGCACCGATAGCCAGACAACTCGCTTACGAGCGACGTCTAGCAGATTGCTTTGAAAATAGCTTTCTCCACCTGACTGGACGCCGCCTAGCGTATAGATATCCTCGGTGGCTTCTTCTTCTAGAATGTCAATCACATCATCGACAGTGATGATACCTACAAGCCTGTTTTCTGTATCGACCACCGGAACCGCTAGGAAGTCGTAGCGCTGAATCACGCGGGCGGCTTCTTCCTGGTCGGTATTAGTCTGCACAGAGACCACTTCGCGAGTCATAATCTCGCCGATAGTCTGCTCGGCGCGGCCTAGCACTAGCTGACGCAGCGACAGAATGCCAGTGAGCTGACGAGCAAAGTTGGTGACAAACACGTAGTAGACCGTTTCGCTTAGTTCGGCCTGGGCTCTGATATGGTCTAGCGCTCTGCCGACGCTCCAGTTCTCTTTGAGAGCGACGTATTCTGGGGTCATGATCCGGCCTGCGGTTTGAGCGCCATAGCCGAGGAGTAGGGCGGTCGCCTGACGTTCTTGGACGCTGAGCTGCTCTAGCAGACGGCGCACGACTTTAGCAGGCAGCTCATCGAACAGTCTGGCTCGATCATCAGGAGACATTTTATCGACGATATCGATTAGATCTTGTCGCTTGAACTCCTCAATCAGGGCCTGCTGGACAGAGGAGTCCAGATTTTCATAGACCTCAATCGCTTCGTCTTTGGACAGGAGGCGAAAGGCGATCGCCTGCATAGTATCGGGCAGTCCTTCGATCGCTTCGGCAATATCGGCAGGCTGAACGGGAACTAGCAGGGCTTTGGCCCCTCGAAAGTTATCTTGCTCTAAGCAGGACTTGGAGCTGCGATCGCACCAGTTCTCTAAGCTCATGGCGCGACGGCTCTCTGGAGGCAAGCCGAGATCTAGCTGTGATATCGCTATCTGGCACAAATTAGTCCCTCCATAACGCTCTGCTGCGGCACTCGCCACTGCAACGCTCTAGCTGTAACGCTTTATAGTCTACTGTCGTAGCAGAGCGTTGTGTATCTTCAGTCTTTGCTTTTGGCAAAGCGTGCCTGGTCTAAGGTGGGGTCTTCTAGTGCAGGACCTTCTTGCGCAGCACGTTCTCAGTAGCGCTACTAGCGCTATTCCAAGATTTTGCGACTTTCCCAACGGCAAGCTGTTTGGGCCGAGCTGTGTTTAGGAAAATGCAATCACGTCCCTGTAGCTTTGCTTTGTAAAGCGCTTCATCTGCGCGTTTGATTAGCTCTTCATAGGTAGCGTGCACTATCTGAGCGGGACGAAGCGTAGAAATTCCGATACTCACGCTCACGAACGGTTTGATTAAGGAACCACGATGCACAATCTGGGCGTTTGCCACTTCCGCTTGAACTTCTCTAGCAACCTTTTGAGCCCCTTCAGCATCTGTATTAGGCAGCAGAATCACAAATTCTTCTCCCCCATACCGAGCTACCTGGTCCTGCTGACGGTGTACGCCTCTGCGTAAAGCTGTCGCAACCGCCTGCAAACAAGCATCGCCAGCTAGATGCCCGTAGATATCGTTATAGCGTTTGAAATAGTCGATATCGCATATCAGTAGCGAAATTCGCTGTCTTCCTGATCTCGCCTCTTCCCAACGTTTCGCGATGTTTCGATTAAAGCTACGTCGATTATCAATCTGCGTAAGATCGTCGACAAAGGCTAGCTGATGCAGCGCCTGGTTTTCTCTATCGAGCGAAGCTTTGAGCGTCCTGTGCTGCTTTAGAGTAAAGTTGTACCTCTTAGTCTGCTCAGCGAGATCTAGCTGAGTCGCCTGTAGCCGACGCACCAGCCTGGCGGTACTCAGGTGGTGCTCTAGCCTAAGACAGCATTCCTCTGGCGCAATCGGCATTTGCAGATAGTCACTACCACCATAGCGCAGCGCCGATACCCATTCGTGGCTAGTGCCTCTAGTCCCGACAAAAACAATCGGTAGATGCTTCGTAAGTGGCTGTTGACGCAGCGTCTGACAAAGTTGATAGCCCTGCTCACCCGACGTTTTTAAATGGATCAGCAGCAGATCTGGTGATTTCTCGGCGATCGCCTCAAAAATCTGATCAAGCTGTCCTTTAATAAGGACTTCACAACCCTTTTCAGTGACTGTTTGGATAACAGAACCAAACTGACAGCCTGGCTGTTCAGTACCCGATAGATCGGGCCGATACCAAGCGACAACAGTTGTCGTAGAGGGGGGCATTTGCTGGTAGGTCATGCGAATGAGGATGCAGTAGCCATCTATATGAAAGATGAAAGATGAGAGAACAAGAAAGATGAGTGAAACCACATGAGTGCTCAAAACCGGTTTCTCTTAATACAAATCTAACAATTTACGTTGATACTTGTTTCCGTAAAAACACGAGCGCTCAGGTAGTTCAGGCCCAACATCTCTCAATAGGTAGAGCAATTCACGGAAGTGATAGATTCAGCAAATTGAGAACGACAGCTTTACCAGTCGGAACTACGACCGTAGTACTGACACCAACTTAGTACAATAAGCCCCTGATTAAAGATAGAACCTCAGCCATAAGGCGTATGCCCTTAAAGCGTGTTGATAAGCATATACCTCCAAGGACAGGCGCTCTAGGCATCTACCTTTCTACGCAGCTAGCCCCCGGTGGCGCAGCAGTGCCTTCGTACTAGGTTCTCTGCCTCTAAAGGACTTAAACACTTCCATCGGGTGGCGACTCCCCCCCAACGATAGAACCGTATCGCGAAATCTCCGACCGATGATGGACACTTCAGCTTTTTTGTCTAAGCCCGCTTCCTCAAAGGCGGAAAAGGCATCAGCGCTCAGCACCTCAGCCCAAAAATAGCTGTAGTAGCCAGCCGCGTACCCGCCCGAAAATATATGGCCAAAGCTGCACAGCGCCGCATCTTCAGGCAGCGGCGGCATGACGGTAGTTTTTTGAGCAATGCGATCGCGCACATCCCAAACCGACTCATCACCATCTGATCTATACTCAGCGTGCAGCGCCATATCCACCCAGCCAAAATTGACCTGGCGCAAGATGGCATTTCCGGTCATGAAGTGACGCGCCGCCAGCAGCTTTTGATAATCCGTCTCCGGCAGGGCTTCTCCAGTCTCATAGTGCTGCGCCATGCCAAAGAGCGTATCGCGCTCATAGCACCAGTTTTCCATGAACTGACTCGGCAGCTCTACCGCATCCCATTCGACGTTGTTAATCCCCGCAGCATCCGCATAGTCCACGCTAGTGAGCATGTGCTGCAATCCGTGGCCAAACTCATGAAAGAGCGTCTCTACCTCACGAAAGGTCATCAGACTCGGCTTATTATCTACCGGCGGAGACTGGTTACACACTAGATAGGCAACTGGCAGCCGGATTTGGGTGCGATCGCCCTCGCTGACCTTGGCACGAACAATACACTCATCCATCCAGGCTCCGCCCCGCTTCTCCGCAGGCCGACTGTAGGGGTCTAGATAGAAATGGGCAATGGTGGTATCGGTCGTATGGTCACTCACCCGAAAATAGCGAACGTCTTCATGCCAGATTGGAGCCTCGCCATCAGCCGCTGTGATTGTAATGCTAAAGAGCCGCTCAGCTAGGCCAAAGAGTCCTTCTAAAACATTCGGCAGTGAAAAGTAGGGACGCAGCGCCTCGTCGTTTAGATCGAACTGCTGCTCGCGCATCCGCTCCATCCAAAAAGGCACATCCCACTGCTTCAGTTCGGTAAAGCTATCATCTTGTGACTGGGCAAACTTCTCAATCGCTTTGATTTCTGCTTGAGCCGCTTCATAGCTAGCAGATCTTAGCTCCTCCATCAGATCTTCTACCGCCGCCACCGAAGGAGCCATCTTACGAGCCAGACTCAGTTCTGCGTAGTTACTAAAGCCCAACAGCTCCGCCTGCTGCTGGCGCAGGTCCAAAATCTTCTCAATCAGCGGAGTGTTGTCTAGCTCTCCACTAGACGCCTTAGTAATCGAAGCTCGGTAAAGCTGCTCTCGCAGGTCTCGCCGCTGTGAATGCCGCAGGAAAGGAACATAGCTAGGCACATCCAGTGTAATTCGCCACGGACCCGCTGCGGCAGTAGCGGCTTGGCCATCATCTCTAGCCGCCTGGGCAGCTAGACTCAGCAAGCTAGGCGGCAGTCCGGCAACTTCTTCTGGCTGGCTAAGCGTCAGGCTAAACGCCTTGGTCGCGTCCAAAACATGGTTAGAGAACTGAGTCGAAAGCTCTGCTAGCGACTGTTGAATCTGATTGAATTTTTCTTTACGCGCTCCCTCTAGGCCAACTCCAGAAAGCTTGGCATCGCGGATGGCGGATTCGATGATGCGCTGCTGGGCGGGCACTAGCGACTTACTTTCTGGGCCGGATTGAAACTGTTTGAGCGCGTTGTAGATGGCTTTGCTTTGACCAATCTCATTAGAAAACTGCACCAGGGCGGGCTGCACACTTTCGTAGGCCGTGCGTAATTCAGGACTATTTTTGACGCCCATCAGATGACCGATAATCCCCCAGCTCCAGCCCAGTCTCTCTTTGATCTTGCTTAGCGGTTCGACTACGGTCTGCCAGGTTGGCACGATTGGGTTCGCCTTGGTTAGGTCCGCTTCGATAGCAGTCAGTGAGGCTCGAAGCGACGTTAGCAGTTGCTTGATACCAGGAACAACGTGACTCGGCTGAATATCCTCAAAAGGGGGCAAGCCTTTGCCGATGAGTAGTGGGTTGCTAGCGCTAGCTATGGATGGGGTAGTGGCAGTTGACACACTCATAGGTGACCTTTGAAAGCTGGACATTGAGAGTTGGATACTGAGAATAAATGCACTGAAGACGGAACAGACATTGGGTATGGAACGGGCAAAATGCAAAGCGGAACTCATAACGACTACGAGTTCCGCTTTTATAATACTAGGATACTAGAGCGACACTGCGATTGATAGGCGACAGATGGTCAAACTTTGGCACAGGTTCAGCGATCGCGGAAATGGCTGCGATCGCTAGCGAGACTCTGGGTCTGTGTAGCCCTGGATATTTTCAGGGCGTAAAGGACGCATCACCTGGCTAGCTTGAGAAATCAGCGCATCTGATCCCTTTACTACCACCAGATACTTGCCGTCCTTGAGCCGATTGCGATAGGAAACAGCATCGCCACTGCCAAAGCCGATACCCGTGCCGCCCCCAATAAAGAAGCCACCCATCGCCCCGGCGACAGAGCCCAAGAGCCCGCCGATGATCTGGTTGCCAAGCGTCCCAGCCCAGGGAAAGGTATCAAGACCCGTAATTAAGTTGAAGCTAAAGCCCCCCACAAATCCAAAGGGGACAGTCCAGAAGGCTAGCTGCTTGATCTGTTTCCACGCCTCATCTTTAGGATCAATCAGGCCGTAGTCATCGGCAGATTTGAACCCTCTGCCTAGCAGGTCCACTTTGTCCATCGAGATCTTGGCCGATTCGAGGGCGGTGTAGGCGGTTTCGGCTTGAATGCGATCGCTCCAAACCGCGACTAAATAACTCATCGCTTAGCGTTCTCCTGCTCGTGACTGATGCGCTGACTGGCTGGCTGGCTGGCTAACTGGCTAGCCTGCTGACTGGCTGACTGACTGGGCTGGCGAAATAAATGATCGTGCGTAGGGCTGTAGAGACGCGATCGCACTCTTTCTTCTGCTGCTAATACATCCTCACTACCCTGCTCAAGTGCTGCCCGGTTCTCCAGCGCTGGAGAGATAATATACAGCGTTGTTCGCACCAGATCATCTGCCTGAGTGACTTTAGCCATCTGAGAGAGCGGTACCACCTGAATCTGCTCGTCTGGCCAGCCGACTCGAAAGCAAATCGCTACGGGCGTCTGAGCGGGATAGTGAGTCATCAGCTGCGCCTGCGCCTCGCCCACATGCCTAGCGCTCAGGTACAGACACAGGCTAGCCCTATGCGCAGCGAGCCCAGCCAGTTCTTCGGTTTCAGGAACCTGAGTTCGTCCGCTAATTCGCGTCAGAATGATACTCTGCACCTGGGCCGGAATGGTTAGCTCTACCTGTAGCTTTGCTGCCGCCGCCTGAAACGCGCTGATACCCGGAATCACCTCGAAAGGCACATCCGCTTCGCTCAGCCTTAGCATTTGCTCGTGAATAGCGCTGTAGAGGCTCGGATCGCCAGAGTGAAGTCTCACCACAGACTTGCCCGCCCGGACCCGTTCAATCATGAGCGGGACAATCGCTTCTAACGTCATTTTCGCAGTCGCAATTTTCTCTGCGTCTGCGCGCAGCGATTGGAGAATCTGCACAGGCACAAGCGAGTTGGCATACACCACTACGTCCGCCTGTTCGATCAGCTTTTGCGCCTTAACTGTCAGCAGTTCCGGGTCTCCAGGCCCCGCCCCCACAATATAGACAGCCGGAGCAAGCCGGGTAGAAAGTGTCGGTGAATTCATGGAAGCCCTTGAAAGAAGAAAGTCTAAAAAGATACGGAAACTAACAGCAAACGAAGGTTAACAGCAGTCAGATAGCATTGATATGTAGCGCTATTATTCATCAATTCACTATCATGATCGGCTATTTGTTGAAGAGTGAATAAAGGCAATTGTGAATCATAGGAGTGCGTCTCGAAATCCGTCATGTTGATAGGTAGATGCACCCTGATTCCGAGCCCTAACGGACCTTTTTGGTCTTTTAGGGCTTTTTCTTCGGGTTTTTCCTAGATCCGTTCACTATATTCTGTTCGACTTGGCCTTTTTGCTTTCAGCTTGGAGCTGTCTAGGCAGTGCTGTATCAGGTAGTCGTTTGCCCAGCGCGTAGGTCCAGATTAATCCCAAGCTTCCTATCGCCATACCCACAATGCTGATGAGCTGTGCAACTCTAATCGGCCCAAACATCAGACTGTCAGTCCGCAGCCCTTCAATCCACACCCGCCCAGCGCTGTAGGCAATCAGATAAACCAAGAACAGCGTTCCTGCCCTAAACTTACCGGGCTGTCTCAGTCCCCAGAAAAATAGCCAGATCAACAGCGCGAATACGCCCAGATTCCAAAGCGACTCGTAGAGAAACGTGGGATGGAAATATTCAAACGCTCGCAGGTTAGCTGGTCGGTTGGCCAGCGGAATAAACAGCTTCCATGGCAGGTTAGTCGGTGCGCCATAAGCCTCTGAATTAAAAAAGTTTCCCCAGCGGCCAATTGCCTGACCCAGAATGAGCGAAGGCGCAATCACATCGCTCAGCTGCCAGAACGACAGGCGATTGAGCTTGGCAAACAAAATGGTGGCTAGCGTGCCGCCGATCACCGCACCGTGAATGGCAATGCCGCCTTTCCAAATAGCGATAATGTCACCGGGGCGGCTGGCATAGGACTGCCATTCGAACAGGACGTAGTAGATCCGCGCACAGGGAATGGCCGCTACCACTAGCCAAATCACCATATCGCCAACTTTTTCAGGGTCAATGCCTTGCTTTTCGGCTAGGTATTGCGAAAGCGCGACGCCAATCAAAACCGCCGAAGCAATTAACAGACCGTACCATCTGAGTGTAATCGGACCGATGCTGACGATTTCTGGACCGGGCGATTGGAAGGTAGCTAGAACATTCGTGAAGATAGGAAAGGCAGGGAGAAAGTGGAACATTTAGTTTTCTACCTCGGCCATTTCAATCACTTCGCCATCAAAGTCTCTGACTAGGAAATTGAGCGGGCGATCGCGCCTTAGCTTGTGCCGAATGCCTCTAGTTTGCACCTGCATCAGCAGATACTCTAGGCAGTCATGATCAAAGCAAACGTGGCGCTGCCGATTGCGGTTGCCTAGACTCGCACCGCCAATAACGTGTAGCTGCGTATTCTTCTTGAGCTGGTACCACAGGCCATCGGGTCCGCCAGCACTGCCCCCAAATCCACCATAGCTCTCCCCAGGCAAAGAGCCCAACCCTTGCCCCCCAAAAGGACTGCTAAAACTTTGGCCGAAGCTAGTCGCGCCCATCATTGGGTCCATACCCGCTGTGCCCAACGTTTGCTCATAGTTGTAGTAGTAGTGCAAAGGCACATCTGCGGCTGATAGGCTCAGCATGCCTTCATAAAATCGGCGAGCCGACTCGATATCGGACACCATTACGGTATGCACCTTGGGGGCGCTGCGCAAAAAAGCCCACATTGCGCCTGCATAGGCGACTAGCAGCATTACCATGATCCCTTGCGTAGAGACCAAAGTATCTAGTGGGATATTAGCAACTACGGTCATTGCATTTAGAGCAGAGCTTGTTATCATCGCGCCAGAAGAAGTGGTGTTGGCTATAGTTTACCAACTTAACAATTGTGATTGAATTCACGGACGTTTTGTGGGAAGGCTGTTAAGCAGACACTACCTGGAAGATACTAAGTGAAAGAGAAAGGCGTAGGCAGCGTATTCCTAAAGCCTGCTATCTCGAAACCTGTATTTTCTTCAGGATAGCTGGGCGATCGCCCACCGCTGCCAAAGTGCGCCTGTTGTTTTCACATTTTTGGTCTAGATCTGCTGAACCCCGTGCAAATTCCTCCTTTTCCCGAATGTGATCACGAGCTGGTCAAGGCGCTGATTCACCACAGCGACTATGAGCTGGTGGTAGGTCTACAGCGATCGCCCGCTGACGGAAAGTATTTCACCGCGCTTTTCTGCCGATATAGCTCGGTGGTGTATTCGCTGATCCGACATTCTGCCAAATCCCCCGTTCAGGCCGACTATCTCTTTGCACTTACCTGGCGACACCTCCTCAGTGAGCTAGGTGCGATTGACCTGAGCCCATACGAGCAGAAGAGCGATCCGGCATCGGATAATACTGCCGCCGACTTTTCGCTACAGAGCTGGCTGATTAATCTAACAGCCGCACATATCAATCAGGTAGAAATGCCCAGTGTAGAGTCGATCCACTACGTGCTCAAAGACGCGCCGCCGCCACTGTGGTGCTACACAGAGCGATCGCTAGACAGGCTATCGCCCAGACACCGGCTGATGATCGTGATGGCTCAAACGTTTGGATGGAGCGATACGCGCATTTCTGCCTATCTACAAGCGGAAGGAGAAAATCTTTCCGCACTAGAGGTCCACGCCGAGCTACAGGTAGCGTATCGATCGCTAGAGCGCTTGATTCCAGCGGATATGCGGACAATATATCTGGGTCATCCGCTGACGGTTGTTCCTTCGCCTGCTGAAACTGGTCTGATGAGCATTGAATTCGACGAGCCAGTTCAGTGATCCAGTTCAGTAGGCCAGATTTGTGAACAATCGAAACTGGGTACCTTATCAGCATGTCGGTAGGAAGAACTCATGGACTTTGGGCACAGGGCTAGTTGGTTTTTACAGTTTGCTGGTCTTTCCACTGGCGTGCTACTAGCCTTTAGCAGCGCAGCGACATCGGTACAGGCTTCACAAAGTCTGACTAATCAGCTACATACGCCTCCCCAAAGCGCTTTTCGTCAGCAGCGAGATGTCGCTGATGAGTTTCTACTAACAGGCCAAAAAGAGCGACTTTCAGGAGAGTTCGAGTCGTCGATCATCGCGCTACAGGCGGCGGCTGATGCCTATCACTACTTGGGCGATCTAGCCGGTATGGGTGAGGCGTATAGACAGCTTGTGCAGATACACAGCAGTCTAGGCCGATACCGAGAGGCAGAGATCATCGTGCGTCGGCAGCTCGCGATCGCCCGCTCTAACCAAAACTTTAGCGACCAAATCTTAGCGCTCAACAATTTAGGAACGCTTAGCCTACAAACTAGCGATCTAGACACAGCTCATGCGGCTTTCTCTGAAGGTTTACTAATCGCTCGCGATGTAGATAGCGAGCGCGGTATTGGCCTTTCTTTGAGCAACCTTGGTTTAGTTGCAGCGGCGCAAGGGTTAGATAGCGAGGCGATGGAATACTACGAGACGGCGGCTAACTACCGCGCTCGCGCTCGTGACTACGCTGGCCAAGCGAATACCGACAGCAATCTAGGGGATATTTATCTGGCGACGGGTCAGACTACTAGAGCAATCGGTGCGTATCGACTATCGCTGATATTAGCAAAGCAAGTAGACGATACCTATCTTCAGCTAAGAGCGATTGATGGATTGATTCAGGCGTATCGCGATCTCAATGAGCTACACAGGCTACCCGAGTATCTAGACGAGCGCATTGCCCTAACCCTGCGTACAGATGACGACTGGCAGCGCCTGATGACACTCAAAACAATGGCCGAAGTCAAACAGGACATCGGTGAATGGAGCGCGGCTCAAGACTTGTTTGGCCGCGCTCTGACACTAGCGATCGCCCTGAATAGAAAACAGGTACAAATGGAGCTGACCAATAGCCTGCGCCAGCTATCGGGGAGGCTTGAGAACTAGATTCCAGGTATCATCCTGTGAGGTCACGACTACACTAGCGATCCGCCTAGTGCCTTTCATGGATGCAAACCCCTCACAATCCTATCCACTGCGATTCGATATTGTTAGTCTCTTTCCAGACTTTTTTACTTCTCCATTGGACTCTGGGCTAATTGGTAAAGCGTTACAGCGAGGCCTAGCCACCGTTACGCTCACCAATCCGCGAGACTTTACCACCGACAAGCACCACAAGGTAGACGATATTCCCTACGGTGGCGGCGTCGGCATGCTGCTGAAGCCAGAGCCGGTCTTTGCTGCGGTCGAATCGCTGCCGGTACTACCCAAAAGGGCAGTACTGCTAATGACGCCGCAAGGCCAAACAATGGATCAGCCCCTGTTCAAGACGCTGGCTGATTACGATCAGCTAGTGCTAATCTGTGGCCATTACGAAGGCGTTGATGAGCGAGTATTGAATCTGGTAACTCAGGAAGTATCGCTGGGTGATTTTGTCCTGACCTGTGGCGAGATTCCGGCGCTGACACTTTTAAACGGAGTACTGCGGCTGCTGCCGGGCACGGTTGGCAAGCGAGACTCTTTAAAGTACGAAAGCTTTGAGACTGACCTGCTTGACTACCCGCAGTACACTAGACCCGCTCAATTTCGGCAGTGGGCTGTACCTGAGGTGCTGAGGTCTGGGGATCATGGCGCGATCGCCCAGTGGAGACGCCAGCAGCAGCTAGAACGCACCCGGCAGCGTCGACCCGATCTGTTCAAACGCTGGCAAGATAGTAACGACACATAGCCACGTCCTTTTCGGGCATATCCTCCTCACCTATGAATATTCGTATCGGTAACGGATTCGACATTCACCGACTTCAGGCGGGCCGCAAGCTAATCCTTGGTGGAATCGATATTCCTCATACTCAAGGGCTGCTAGGCCATAGTGACGCTGATGCACTCACTCACGCAATTATGGATGCGATGCTAGGGGCCCTGAGCTTAGGCGATATCGGTCTGTACTTTCCGCCAAGCGATCCCAAGTGGGCTGGGGCAGATAGTCAGATGCTGCTCGCTCGGGTCAATCAGCTAGTGTGCGATCGCGGCTGGCACATTAGCAATATAGACAGCGTGGTCATCGCTGAGCAACCCAAGCTAAAGCCACATATTTCTAACATGCGTGAACGACTAGCAGCGACCCTATCGATTGAGCCTAACCAGATTGGCATCAAGGCCACTACTCACGAAAAGCTAGGCCCCCTTGGCAGAGAAGAAGGCATCGCGGCCTATGCAGTGGCGCTGCTACAGTCGTAAGAACCTACAGAGAGTGCCAGCAAGAGTACCAACACAAAATTATTAACGCAAAATTACTGACACGAAGTTACAGTATGCCCACGGTGACGGACGCACCATAGTATGCCAGTCAAACAATTGCCCTGTTCTACCTCGCAGACAGACCGCTTCATTTTATTTTTAGCTTAGTAGGCATAGTCTTCGTATAAAAGTTTACCTGGTCAGTCAAACCATGTAGAACGAGTATGAACAACCCATAAGTGTATCAAAAAATACGCAAATATTCTCATATCTTCCATAAAATCTTTGTCAATCATTAAGACATAAGCCGTTACGTGACTGTTTTTCTCAAGAAAAGTTTGTAAAGACTTCTTAAACCTTTACGTAGTTTCGACTAAACGCTTGAAAGAGGAAATATCGACTACCTTGTCGGTTTGGCGCTTAACCACCTGTCGCTTGCTAAGCGTTTGATGCTCCGGTTCAAACAATAAAACAATCAAAAATTCCTGATAAGTCCAATATGTGATGTGTTCATAAGTTAGAAGCATACGTCCTGAAAATACGCCGAAAGAAGTACGCAAGCAGTACATCAAGAGAGTACGAAGAAGTTTAAGAATACGGCTCTTCCACGCCAGTCACACGTGTAGGGGATGGGTGCGCAGGATAGAGAGTTAGCAGCGAAGTGAAGGAACGAGTTTTCTTCACAAGGCTTATTTACAAAGTGGAGGTAAGGATTGTGAATGGATTCAGCGAGTCATCGATTGTATCAGTGCCAGTAGCACACAGACCCTTCGGCTCAGCCGGATTGCCGTCGCGTAAGGGCTTTTCTGCTAGTCCACCAGAACGAATTGGAGTCCAGGGTGAATACGACTACAACGGCCTAGCAAAGCGCGTTTCAAAATGCTTTAGCCAGTTCGTACAAGACGACATCAGTCAGCTCAAGGTGCGCCAGCGAGGTTGCGTCGTCATCCTAACTGGCGCGGTTCCCTCTCGTACCCTGCTAAATCAGCTAGTGAGTTTGGCAACTAGCGTAGAAGGAACGGCCCTAGTCGAGATCTACCGAATGAAGTTCACTGAAGATGATGGTGCTGCTTAGGCGGCTGATATGCCATTCCACTATTCCATTTCTACCTGCTTCATTCCATCATATTGGCGACAAAGTCTGTAAAGACCTCACCCTTTAGGAATTGGGGATGGTTCATCACTCTTTGATGGAATCCAATCGTCGTTGGCAGGCCAGTGATGGCACACTCTCTAAGCGCCCTTTGCATTCGCCGGATTGCAGTGTCTCTATTAGGGCCCCAGACAATCAGCTTGCCAATCAAAGAGTCATAGTAGGGTGGAATTTCGTAGTCGGTATACACATGCGAATCCATCCGTACGCCTAGACCACCCGGCGCTAGGTAGCCGCTGATCCTGCCAGGATTGGGGCGAAAGTTGTGCTCTGGATCTTCTGCGTTGATTCGGCACTCTATGGAATGTCCTCGCAGCTGAATATCAGCCTGGGTGAAAGAGAGGCGATCGCCTTGCGCAACCCGAATCTGCTCAGCAATGAGATCGATGCCAGTCACCATCTCTGTGACCGGGTGCTCTACCTGGATCCGGGTATTCATCTCCATGAAATAAAAGTCGCCTTTACGATCGACCAAGAACTCTACAGTCCCGGCACCGACGTAGTTGATTGACTGCGCCGCTCTGACCGCCGCAGCCCCCATCTTCTGGCGCAGTCCTTCATCTAAGGCCGCACTGGGTGCTTCTTCTAAGAGCTTTTGATGACGCCTTTGAATAGAGCAGTCCCGCTCACCTAAATGGACGACGTTGCCATAGCTATCCGCTAGAATCTGAAACTCTATGTGGCGCGGATTTTCGACAAACTTCTCTAGATAGACCCCCGGATTACCAAAAGAAGCTTCTGCTTCTCCTTGCGCGGCCAAGAACATCTTGCCTAGCTCCCCAGGCCCTTGTACCAGCCGCATTCCCCGTCCGCCACCGCCTGCTGTCGCCTTAATAATGACCGGGTAGCCGATCTTGGCAGCGAGCCTAGCGGCTTCTTCTTGACTGCCCAGTAACCCTTCGCTGCCAGGGACAGTCGGGACTTTGACGCTTTGCATGGTGGCCTTCGCGGTTGCCTTATCACCCATTGCGAGCATGGCAGCCGCTGTCGGGCCAATGAAGACAATGTTGTGATCAGCGCAGATTTCAGCGAATCGGGCGTTCTCAGCTAGGAATCCGTAGCCTGGATGGATAGCAGTAGCGCCTCTAGTGAGCGCGGCGGCAATAATGTTTGGAATATTGAGGTAGCTTTTACTGCTAGGAGCCTCACCAATGCAGACGGCTTCGTCAGCTAGCTGGACGTGGAGCGCACTGCGATCAACTGTGGAATGGACAGCTACCGTAGCGATCCCCATCTCTTCACAGGTGCGAATGATCCGCAGGGCAATTTCACCCCGATTGGCAATCAAAATCTTAGAGAAGCTCATCTAGCAGCCAGCATCTTTGCTGAGTCGTTAAGAAGCTGATCGTATCACGCATCCTTCTGCTGCTTTTTCCTTTGCCAAAGGCTTTCGATCGGCTAGGGCATGGTTTGGCGTTTGCTTGAACGATTCAGAAGGATTGCATTCACAGCGGCT
Organism: uncultured cyanobacterium; assembly: GCA_963838725.1. GTDB lineage: Bacteria > Cyanobacteriota > Cyanobacteriia > Phormidesmidales > Phormidesmidaceae > Phormidesmis. Next base: position 86,173 of record CAWISM010000011.1, read on the forward strand.
GTCGAAAAGTGCTCGTTATGCCGTATTGTTATAAATCGATGTAATCATCTGCGGATGTGGTGGAATTGGTAGACACGCACGCTTGAGGGGCGTGTGGCTCACGCCTTGCGAGTTCGAGTCTCGCCATCCGCATATTTTTTTGCACAGTAAACGCTCTAATGTTTTCAGGCGCAATTCCAGGAGTCCTGATATTAGGACTTCTGGTATTTAGAGCCTTAATGCTTTATGTCTTCTGCTTCTTCGGTATGATAAGAGCAAGAACATAAACTTTTGTAAACACTTGACTTCAGCCTCTCCTACCCTTTCTTTGAGTCAGCCAGCTAGCTGGCATGCTTTGCGCCCTCTATGGCAAGGTGGCCAGCAAATTGTTAAACAGGGACTGCCTCACGATCAGCTCTCTCCGGCATGGCAGATTCTGATGCTGGGCGACGGTTCGCCAACGCGTCACCTACAGCTTCTAACTCGTGAGCCGACAGAGGTAGACGTGATTGATATGTCGCCTGTAGCCGCCGAGGGTGACTCTGCGCCACTGCCGATCTCACAGGTGCCGGGGCCGCATTTGCGTCGTCAGGTTTGGCTGCGAACCGCTTCAGGGCAGCGGCTTGCCTATGCGGCTTCCTGGTGGGAGGCTAGCCACGTAGACGAGTATCTAGAGAATCGGTCTTTACCAGTCTGGGCTAGCTTGGCTAGGTTACGCACGGAACTCTACCGTGATATTCAAGGAATTGAGTTTGGTCATTCACAGTCATTAGAGAACGCGTTTGAACAAAAGGGGCCATTCTGGGGACGACACTACCTGTTCTGGCATCACGGTCAGCCTTTGACCTTAATCTATGAAGTATTCTCGCCTTATTTAATTCGCTACCTAGGTCCGATGGGATCAGAGTGTCGCTAAAGGATTTGTTGCTATTGTTTCTGTCTGTGAGAGGGCGACCATAGGGAATTTGGCTAGGAGCGAGTTTGGCTAGGAGCGGGTTTGCTTTGATCTAGCCAAATCTGAGCGCGAATAGGACCATAGCGATCTCTAAGCGATCGCTCGACGCGCTCACCAATGCTGCTAGCAATCGTCATATATTCTGGGTGAAGCGCAATGTGCAGCTCTATCCACACCTGACGACCGACCATTCCTCTAGAGAGAATGCGGGTGCAGCGGGTGACCCCTTCTGTTTGACAGACCACTTGGGCAATGGCTTCAGGTGCGATCGCCATTGGTCTTAGGAGCATCGGTAGCTGTTCATGCAGCATCTTCCACAGGCTACCTGTCGCCAATATCACCAAGAAGACCGCCAGCACCGGATCGAGCCACAGATAGCCTCTATTGATCATGACCAAACCGCCTATCAGCAGTAGCGTTAGCCAGCTATCGGATAATATGTGAGCCACATTGAGCTTCAAAGCTAGGCTGCTATTGTGCTCGCTCTGGCGCGCTGCAAACATGGTAGCAGCCATCAATAGCGCAACCATCACGGAAACCAAGACAACCAGAGGCAGTGTCAGCTGCGCCTGTACAGGCGCAGGTGATACAGGTTGAAACAGCCCGCTCACCTGGTCGACAGCAATCAGTAGAATCGATATTCCAGCAAATCCCAGCATCGCCGACAGCCCTAGCGCGCCCGCCGCTTCGCTACGACCGTGTCCCCAGATTTCCTTGCCCAGAGTGCGCTGCGGCGAAGCCACCGCAACTAGACTAATCAAAGTGCTAAAAACATCAATTAGCGTATGTAGCGATTCTGCTAGCAAACAGAGCGACTGGCTGACCCAGCCCGCCGCCAGTTCTATGACAAAGACCAGCAAAGTCATCCACAATATCATCAACAGCAGTCTGTAGCTGATGTGCCGTTGGTGTCCGCTTTTGTTCATAGCCAGCAGACTATCACGGGCAACGCTGTCATTATCTACTCATCTGCTTGTGATTTCGGCCATTAGCCTTACAGACTAACCGCTAGGTCTACTAGCTTTTAACCTATCAAATTCTGGTGACTTTCCCGGGCGAGCAAATTGCCCGACAGATATTACCAGGCAAGCATTGTACGATATCGACTCAATGTTGACCAAAAATCTAAGCGGAAAATTTAAAATCAGAAAGGACACCGACGACTGGCCGTGTTTCGTCTCGGTGTCCTTACTGGTTCGCTCCTCACACTACATTACTATAAAAGAAGGCTGACCTTTTGTCACCTTTTCGGGCCATTGGCTCAAGTGGCACATCCATAGCGAGTAGACAGCTGATCGTATAGTGCCGCTAGCCATCTTTGATTAACAACTTCATTCTTATCAAAAGCGCAGGCGCTAAAGGCAGCCTTAAAGAGACACTAAGGTCAGCATCAAACGGTTCTCTTGGATGAGCATAAAGAAACGATCTAACAGAGCCTATAAATGATGATTCAAAAACAGAATCAGACTCGGTTGCTTCGTATAAAATGTCTATGAAGCTACTGAAGAATTCTTTACCGCTTTTACACATTTTCTTTTGTGCGGACCTTGGCTAGATTTACCTAGCAAAGTAGTCAAATCTAGGGGTAGATCTGCCTGTTCTACGGGTATTTACTGTAGACTTTGCAATTAGCTTCTTATATCTCTTTATAAGGTCCCTCGGAAAATGCTGAAGTAGTGATAAAGAGCGGAATCTACGCATCCAAAACATAACAACTTATATTAATCTACTAACAACATCAGCTTGTACGTGGAGTGCTACATCGGCTAGGTAGTGCCTTCTCAGTTGCGATAGGATGAATGCCTCGTTGGGGTGCTTTTCATTCAAAGTCATTGTGGATTTCACCTACACCGAGAGTCAGTTCTCTGGAGGACCATTTTTACTGTCCGCAATTTGCTGTTTCTTTGCTGTCCGCAATTTGCTGTTTCTTTGCTGCCCGCAATTTGCTGTTTCTTTGCTGCCCGCAATTTGCTGTTTCTTTGCTGCCCGCAAAAGCTGTATGCAGTAGCTATTAACAGACATCCTTCGTCTACATCGTATTTTCACCTTATGGAATTCTTCCTCACCTATTAGATGACAATATCTACGCCGCTTAAAGCTAACCCTCTCTTATCTACTATGTCGTCGACTCAATCAGGTAATGCACGCCCGTTTCTGGCTTGGCAGCGTATTTCTGATTGGGCAACTGAGCACTATCGCTGCCGCACATTCAACAAAGATGAGAAGATTCCAGCTCGCCCTGGACTGCTCTACTTAGTACAGAAAGGGTCGGTGCGCTTGCTCGGTAGTGCCCAAGCTAACGCGACGATGAAGAGTAGCAGCAACACGAGAATGCCTTTGGTGGCTTCTGAAGAAGCTTTCTTAGGCTTTGTCGGTGCAGGACAGCCTTTTGAGGTAGTAGCGCAGCCGCCATTTACGCTGCAGAGCTTTGCGCATGTGGATCAAACTACGGTCATCTGGCTGTATTGGAATGATTTGGACACCTGGCCCCATTTTCAGAAGGAAGTATTGGATGCTTTTCGGCGACAGCACCAGCGCAAGCTGCTATGGCTAAGCACACTAGGCCAACGACGCACGATTGATCGACTACTGGGCTTCTTGACCTTGCTAATCGATGAGCATGGTGAGCACTGTGAACAGGGCTACTACTTACCTTTTCCGTTGACCCACGCTCAAATCGGTAGCGCTATTGGTTCAACAAGGGTAACGGTCACCCGGCTGATGGGCAAGCTGCGCCAGGGCGGTATGATCCAAAGCTACGACGAAAACCTAATTTGTATCCCGAACAATAGCGAAGACTGGAAGATTCAGAGCTGAAAGCAAACTGCGCTCAAGCAGCAAGCGAAGTAGCCTCTCTACAAAAGAGCTAGCAAAAAGACCGTAGGCATTCCGCTGCCTACGGTCTTTTTATTTCGCCTTCATCTGCACGCGCTTTTCAACCTGCTCTCCACTTCAAACTGAGGGAATTGAGCACTACAGCCACAGAGCTTAGCGCCATCAGTCCACCAGCAAAGCCTGGGTTGAGCGATAGTCCAAACGCAGGTAGGAACGCACCCGCAGCTAGCGGAATGCAAATCAGGTTATAAGAAAAGGCCCAGACTAAATTTTGGCGAATCTTAGTGAGGGTGGCTTGACTGAGCTTGATAGCGGCAAGCACGTCCGTCAGGTCGTTGTTGATCAAGATAATATCAGCGGTTTCGATAGCGACTTCGCTGCCGGAGTTGAGGGCAATGCCTACGTCTGCTTTGGCTAGAGCGGGTGCGTCGTTGATCCCATCTCCGATGAGGCCGACTCTGTGACCAGCGGCTTGAAGTTGAGCGATCGCACTCAATTTTTCTTCCGGCTTCACTTCAGCCTGTACCTGATCCGGATTAAGGCTGAGCTGCTGGGCGATCGCACTCACTGCCGCCTGACTATCACCGCTCAATATCTTGACGGCTATCCCTGTAGATTTAAGCTTAGCTAAAACCTCTACAGCTTCTGGCCGCAAGCTATCTGCCACGCCAATTAGACCGATGAGCTGATGGTCTCTAGCAATCAAAACAGAGGTTTTACCAGCGCTGGCAATGTCTTGAGCAATTTCATCTACAGCAGGCTCAACCGCACAGCCGTTTTCTGATAGCCACGCTTTATTCCCAATGGCAACTGTTTGATTAGCATCGGGATCTGCCGCCTTTATGACAGCGCTAATGCCCAGTCCGGCCCTAGTCTGAAAGCTATCGGCATTGAGCGGTGATAGCTGCTTTTGTTTCGCCGCCTGCTGAATAGCAAACGCCAGCGGATGGCGGGTACCGCTTTCTACCGTCGCTGCGATCTGTAGAAGCTCATCTTCAGAAAGATCGGCAGCGAATGAAATACAGTCAACCACCTGCGGCGATCCTGTCGTCAGCGTGCCAGTTTTGTCAAAAACAAGCGTGTCTATTTTCTGAGTGGCTTCTAGAATATCGCCGCCACGAATGAGCAGCCCTTTCTCTGCGCCAATGCCAGAGCCCACCAAGATGGCGGTAGGCGTCGCCAAGCCCAAAGCACAGGGACAGGCGACGACGACAACTGCGATCGCCAGCTTCAAACTCACCAACAGCCGTAGAGATCCAGCGACAGTTTGGCTAGCGGTAGACATGCCGCTCGTAGGCATAGCTGCGCCTGCGGACATACCAGCGCCTGTGTGCATAGCAGCATGATGAACATGTCCCATCACCGACTGCACCATCTCCGGCCACAGCGGCACGCCAACAAAATACCAAAAGCCAAAGGTTAGCCCAGCGCAGACCAAAACGCCGTAAGTAAAGTATCCGGCCAGTACGTCTGCAAGGCCTTGAATCGGCGCTTTACGAGTTTGCGCTGTTTCGACTAGCTGAATCATCTGGCCGAGTGTGGTTTCGGCTCCGGTATGGGTGACCTGTAGCGTGATCGCCCCGGACTGATTGAGCGTCCCGGCAGAGATCGCATCCCCAACGTGCTTGCGAACGGGGATAGATTCTCCTGTCAATAAGGATTCATCTATCGTGGTTTCGCCTAGCGTAATCATGCCGTCCACCGGAACCTTCTCGCCAGGCAGAACCTGAAGCCACTCCCCGACTTCGACTTGATCGACTGGAATTTGAACGCTGCTGGTAGGTTCAGAGCGAGACACGAGTCTGGCGAGTGCTGGCTGTAGGGCAATGAGCGATCGCAAAGACCCAGCCGATTGAAAGCGGGCCCGCTGTTCCAAGGTTCGCCCTAGCAGAATGAAGCTCAGTAGCATCACCGGCTCATCAAAGAAGCAGTCCCAGCCCAGCTGCGGAAAAATCAGGGCGACAACGCTAGTGATATAGGCGCTGAGCGCACCTAAGCTAACTAGGGTATTCATATTTGGGGCACCACGCTGAGCCCCCTGGAAGCCAGCAATCAGGATCTTTCTAGCCGGAAACAGCAGAGTAACGGTGGCTAGCCCAGCGTGAAACCAAAGCGTACTAATGACTGGAAAACTTGTCAGCGCTTTAAGCGAGTCACTGAGATTGAGATGCTGCAAGTGACCTAGCGTAGAAAGAATCAACAGGACGGCTGCGACCCAGAGTCGACTCGCCTGATCCTCTTGCTCTTGCTCTTGTTTGGCTAGCCACTTCGCTTCTGCGCTCAGTCCGGTCGCGTCCTTTGCCTGTCTTGGCTTTGAGGGATAGCCTGCATCGGTCAAGGTTTGGGCGATCGCTGCGCTATCCGCCTCGGGCATGCATTCTACAGCGGCCACCTCAGTCACCAGATTGACCGTAGCGCCCAGTACACCTTCACACTGGCTCAGCTTTTTCTCTACGGTGCTCACACAGCCTGCGCACATCATGCCAGATACATCTAGCACAACCGTCTGCGGGTTGACGCGTTCTGCACCAGGGGCACCGGACGCTGTCGATTCGGTGGATTGAGACGGTGGGGAGACAAGCTGGGTCATACAGACTGGCGAACGAAGTAAAGAGAACAGGAAACTCCTCTCTTGAGCCTACGCCAATTTTTCTTCTCTGTTTATAAACTCGCGACATAAATCGTTGAATTACTGGTCAAGGGGCTGTGATTTGGCGAATCGCTGTGGCCTGTTTATTGACCTGCTGAGTGGCTTGCTGGTTGCCGATGTCTTCCTGATTACAGGGTACTGCTGAAGAAAGAACAATAATTGTAGGGAGAAGGGTGAAACGATGAGTGGTAGTGGAGCCAGCGACATGTTTTCGGATATTGCTCATCATTGGGCGAAGGGCTGCATTGTCGCTCTAGCCAAGCGTGGACTGGTAGGCGGATATCCCAATGGGACGTTTCGTCCGCTAGCTGTGGTCAGCAGGGCGGAGTTTGCGGTGCTGATTCGCCGGGTATTTCCTGATTTGCCAATTAGACGATCCGCGCAGTCGTTTCCCGATGTGTTTGATCAGTATTGGGCGAATGAGGCGATCGCATGGACCTCAGAACGTGGCCTATTTAGCGGAGATGAGTTGGGCCGATTTCTGCCACGGCAGACTATCTCTAGGGTGCAGGCAATCGTCGTGCTAGTAGCCACGCTTTCGGCTGAGCAGGCTAGCGAGGCGATGAGTTCAGCTGAAAGCACCAAAGCCGAACAGCAAACAGAGCAGCTCAGTCGATCAAACCTTCACGGATGTAGCGACAATACCGAACTATGGACGCGCTGCGGTGGGAGAGGCGATCGCAGCCAACCTATTCGAGTCCTCACCACAACCGAGAGCGCTGCTGCCTAACCAGGCTCTGACTAGAGGAGAGGCAGCAGCGCTGCTGTGTAGAGCACTGCCTATTCCTACGGCTGAGCTGGCTGAATCGACCACTCTCACAAAAGCTTTAGACCAAGACAAGCAAACGCTATTCCAGCAGTTTATCCAGCAAGAGAAGGGGTTTGATGCTGAGAAGCTAGCGTTTCTAGACCGTGGCATTCGCAATTCGCCTTTTCGCGGCCAAACGGCTCAGGCAGCCGCCACCTTTCAAAGAACAGGATCAAAAGTAACAGCATTGCCTCTACCGCTTGCTAACGCCGCGCCCTATCCAAGCCGGGGCGATCGCCCGACAATAGATGCAACAGGTTTAGATTTTCTGGCTTCAGATTTGCTATCGGCCTGCGTTTGCGTAGCCACAACCCAAGCCGATCAGCTCAGCGCCCGCTGGCTAGGCCGAGAAGCATTTGTCAACCGCCAGATGTGGAGCGCCACCAAATTTATTCCGCTACTCAACGTAATCGACCAGGCAAATGGAATTGCGCCTAGAACGCCGATAGAAGATTGTTCCATTCGGCGCAGCGGCACTGAAGCCGGGTTTCCATTTTCGGTGCTAGCTAGCGGCATTATGTCCTATGACAATCAGGTGGCGACCTCCAACTCATTGGCGGCGATGTTCAAGCGGTTTGCTACGCCAGAAGGTTTAGAAAAGTGGACAAGCGGACTGACCGGAAATCAGAAACTAGCTTTTCAAGGTCGCTATGGGGAAGTCCCTTTTATTGAATATCCAGAGCTGTGGGACTCGAAGACTCAAAAGGTTCTCATCAAGTCGCCGCAGCGGGCACATAGCGGGCAGAATTTGGTTTCGACTTACGATCTAACTCGGTTGATTACGATGGCGGGCTGGCACTGGCGACTGCCCAGGCAGGCTATCGTGCCGAACGCGCAAGGCCATAGTCTGAGCGGACTGATTCGAGCAATGGGCGTAGATACGGCGCGGTATATGGATGTGGCGCTAGAGACGTTGGAGCTGACTAATATTGTGCGATCGCCCGCCATCATTTCTAAAAGTGGATTTGGCCGCAGTGATGAACGCGATCGCACAGAGCTGACCTACTGCGCCCTAGCCGAGTTTGATCTGCCTCAAGTAGGCGCTAGCGATCCGACGGCTAGCCATCAGCACTATGTGATCGCCATGACCCTGATTGCGGCCCAGCGAACTGGTGATGCCAATCAAGAAGCCCGATTTGTAGACGCGCTGATGGCGGCTGAGGTTACAGAGATTATTCGGCGATTGGTTCTAGGCAAGCTGTAGGCTACTGAACCATGTTCATTCTCGACTGAAACATTCGCTTCATCCATCCGTTTAGATAGCTGCGGTTAGCTTCCTGCTCTTTTGGCTCATTAGTATCTACAGAGAAAGGCATCAGGCCGCGAATAGCCGCTTCAGTCACGCAAAACATCGACTTTTGAAAGCTCTGGCTGAGCTGTACGCGCACATCATCACTTCCACGGACCGAGCGAGCGTACAGCACTTGCAGATAGTCCGGGACGTAGTGGCGCATATCCTGCATCAGCAGCGTCGGCGGAATGCCTGCTCCTCCAATTGGCAGCGGATCGGCAAACAGCGCGCCATAGTCAAAATTCGCCTGGTCAATCGGAATCTGGTGTGCCTGAGCGTTGTAGGAAACGGTGCCAAAGAAAGGCGTGCCTCTAAAGAAAATCGACTCAACGTAGGGAACGGCGGTATCACGCAAGAAAGTCAGCTCGGCCTCGGCGGGAAGAATGTCGTACTCGGTGCCAGCAATGGTAACTTTGTAGACAATTGGTTTATCCGCATTAGCGACCAGTCCGGCCTTAATGAACTTGACTACCTGATCGATTGTTTGGATATCACCCTGGTCGTACGCGGCTGAGAGATCCATAAAGATATCGCTCATCACTCGCCAGAACTGACCCAAACCAGAGTAGTAGGCAAGCTGACGAACCTGCTCTGGAAGATAGTCAGGAAAGAGCCGGTTAAAGACGAACAAGATTGGATTAGTTCTCGCCTTGGCTTGAATAGCAGGTGCGCAGCAGGCCCAGAATGCCTCGGAGTCTAGGTAAGTATCCAGGCCACCGCCGCCGTGCCACATCATAGTGCGCATCACATATTCTGCGTATTCGTAGTTAATGCGATCATGCCACAGGTGCTTGACGATCTTCTGGGGTGTGATTTCGCCGTCAAAGTATTTGAACAGCGGAAACAGATTCAGAAATTGGGTGTTGGCAATATACTGCAAGTTAATGGCGTAGGCATTCAGCACAATACCGTAGGCATGTAGCACACCGACGACTTCGACTAGATTCTCGGGCGCGTCGGGTAACAAGGTGTCGCCAGAGAGAACTCTGTCGATGTAGTCGCCAACCGAATAGCGCGGAGCTGGCTGTAGGGTAGGTGCCAAGAGGGTTGTGGTCATAGGTGCGCTGAGGGAGGAATGCGGTTAGGAAGTCAGTAAGAGGCGGCTGGAAGACCCGACAATAGAAGGGCTGAACGATGCGACTGGATAGACGGCGCTAGGCATAAACCGATTGGTTGTTGATTCTACCCACCGAGTCAGCCACTCGGGCTGTAGTCCAAATGCGAAGATGATTAGCACCAGGGTCATTGCAGGGACGCGATCGCGCCAGCTCACTTTAGGTAAAGCGATCTCCACCATGCCACCCATCCCGTCTGGCGTAGCCGTCAGTCTGCCAAAGAAGACGCGGTTGATCATCAGCAAAAAGTATACCGCTGTCAGACCAGAACCCAGCATACAGAACAGCGTCTGCGGCGCAACGCTCTCGAAGCTGCCACGAAAAACAATAAATTCTGAAATAAAGCCAATCATGCCAGGAATGCCAGCGCTGGCCATCGCTCCTAGCACCATCAGCGAACCGATGAACGGCAGTCCTCTTTCAGGGGCCATTAGCCCGCGCAGTATGGTTAGATCGCGAGTGCCGGTTTTCTTGTAGACTACGCCGACTAGCAAGAACATCAGCGCCGAAATTAGACCGTGGCTGACCATCTGTAGAACGGTGCCCAAGATACTTAGCGGCGTGGCAGCAGCGGCGGCGAGCAGGATATAGCCCATGTGACCGACAGAGCTGTAGGCGACCATTTTCTTCATGTCGGTTTGGGCGATCGCAGCCAAAGATCCATACAGCACGCTCACCACCGCCCACCATGCCAGCAGCGGCGATAGATCCATCCACGCCTCTGGAAACAGTCCCACACAAAAGCGCAGCATGCCGTAGGTACCCAGCTTCAGCAGCACGCCAGCTAGCAGCACTGAGACTGGCGTCGAGGCTTCCACATGCGCATCCGGCAACCAGGTATGAAACGGAAACAGCGGAATCTTAATGCCAAACCCGATTAGCAAAACGCCCATCAGCACCGTTTGCTGCACCATCGTTAGCCCCTGAGCCAGCGACGGATCGTAGTCAAAAGATCCCGTCCCAGATAGCAGCGCTAGTCCCAAAAACGCGCCCAAAATCAAAATCCCAGAGAACGCGGTGTAGATCAAAAACTTAGTGGCCGCATAGCCTCGCCGTTCCCCGCCCCAGATCGCAATCAACAAATAGAGCGGAATCAGCTCTAGCTCGTAGAACAAAAAGAACAACAGCAAATTTTGTGCTAAAAACGCGCCCGCTACCGCGCTAGTAATTATCAGCAACAAAGGATAGTACAGCCGAGGCCGGACCACGCTGTGGCTGATATATACAGAGACAAAGCACAGCAGGCTGTTGATCGCAACCAGCGGCAGGGCGATACCGTCTACCCCCAGCGAATAGGTCAAGCCTAACGGCTCCATCCAGGCCAGTTTTTCTAGAAACTGAAATCCAGGATTAGCAATATCAAACTGAGTCACCAGAGCAAGCGTCACTATCAGGTTCACGCCCAGTGTGATTAACGCAGCCCGTCGGCTCTGATTAGTCTCTATTTTTTGAGGCCAGATGCTAATCAGCAGAGCGCCTACCAGCGGAATCAATATCAGCGCACTCAATATCACCGTTAGTTTTCTTCCCTTAAATCTGTTGTTCTAGCCTTTGCCATAATCTAAACTTTGCGAATATCTAACCTTACCGATGCTTTAACTTTGCCTACCACATGGACCAAGTCGTCATCAGCACCAGCAGCCCCACGCCTGCCACAATCGTCAAAATATAGCTCTGTGACTGTCCCGACACGCTGTACTTAAGGCTCTCGCCACCAAACAAAGACGCCGCCCCCACAAAGTTAACAGCGCCATCTACGACATAGCGATCAAGCCAGCTACTGAGCTTTGATAGCTGTAGAACCCACTTCACTACCGTCAGCTCGTACAACTTCTCGGTGTAGAAATCATTACCCAGCAAATCTTGAACTCGACGCAGCGGAGCCAAACTAGATCTTGACCAGGCTCGATTTAGCGGCAGATAGAAGCCCAGTCCAGTCCCTAAAACGCCTGAGCCCACTAGCAGCGACACCGCAGCCACATTGAAATATTCTGATGGAGGCAGCAAAGACATGCGCTGTAGCAAGAACGGCAGCAGCAGCACAAAAATAGATAGCGTCAACATCGGCACCGCCATCAGCCAGCCAACCTCCGGCGTACGCCTGGTCTTCATCTGCGGCTCTCCTAAGAACACCAGACGAAAGACTCGCACCAAATTCAGCGTGCTCAAAAAGTTCACCAGCAGAAAGACACCCACCAGCACAGGATGCTCTGACCACAAGAACTCGATACCTAGCGCAAACGCCCAGAAGCAGCCAAAAGGTAGAACGCCAGTCAGTCCTAGCGCCCCAGTCAGATAGGTCAGCGTGGTCGCTGGCATCCGCGACCAAATGCCGCCTAGCTCTGTCAAGTCCTGGTTGTGGGTGGTGTAGACCACCGCGCCAATGCTCATGAAAATTAGCGCCCGAGCGGCGGCGTGGGTAAATAGCAGCATCATCGCTACCCCTGGCCATTCTGTACCAACTGCGATGAACACTAGGCCAATGTAGGCACTGGTGGAATAGGAGAAAGCGCGCTTGAAGTCTATCTGGGCGATCGCAACCAAAGAAGCCCCCACTGCCGTCGTTGCCCCAATCGCAATCAAAACGTCCAGCGTAATCGGCGAAATCACCACCACCGGCTGAATTTTGATTAGAACATAAGCGCCACAGGTCACCACCGCCGAATTGCGCAAGATAGAGGCCGGACTTGGCCCTTCCATCGCCTCATCTAGCCACAGATGCAGCGGGAACTGAGCACACTTCCCCGTCGGCCCAGCAATCAGCGCCAGTCCCGTCAGCGTCGCTGCAATCGGCGTGAGGTTAGCATCTTTCACCCAAATCGATAGACTGTCGAAATTCAGACTGCCCGCGTAGGTACTCAGCGACACCAGACCCATCAGCAGCAGCACGTCGCCCACTCGCTTCGTCAAAAAGGCATCTCTAGCCGCGCCAATCACCAGCGGCTGAGCATACCAAAAGCCGACTAGCAGATAGGTAGAGAGCGTCAGCATCTCCAGCAGAAAGTAGGTAGAAAATAGAGAGCTACTGAGAATAACGCCGCTGATCGCTCCCTCAAAAAATCCCATCAGCGCAAAGAACCGAGCCAGCGCCCAGTCCTTTTCCAGATAGCCCATACCGTATATCTGAGCGAGCAAGCTCAATCCAGCCGTCAGCTCTAGAAAAATTAGGTTCACTGCCGAAAGGTCTAGAGACGCCGAAAGGTTTAAACCCGCGACATCTAGCCACTCGTAGCTCACTACCTGTGTCCCCGTATTCCAGATGTCCTGTAGCAGCAGAGAACCGTGCAGCGTAGCCAGCGCCGTCATCAAGACATTGATGTACATAGCAGGTCTAGGACCGCTTAAGCGAATCAGCCGAGTAGCCCAGGGCAGTGCCAGCAGCGCTCCCACCAGCCCGTACATTGGAATTAGCCAACTCCACTGAATCAGAAAATCCATTGCAAATATTCTTTAAAGGGCATCTAAAAGGCGTTTGGATAAACTTCCACTAGTAAATTTTCAACGGTCGCCTGTAAGCAAATAGCTAATTGAGGTAAGTCACTGGTCACGATAAAGAGAAGACTGTGTGCTCAAGCGACTTCACCGTCCTTGATAATACCTGACTGGCGGTGCATCCAGCCGTAAAGTCCCAAGGGGCCTACACTTCGCTCTTAGCTCAGCTTTACGAATAGACACAAATTGAGACAATCCCGACATAAGCTTTAACAATGACGATTATCAGGGACAATCATTGAGACTTATATTGTCAAAGGGGCAGCGTCATTTTATCCTGAGTTATGACGCACAGAAGTTATTCAGGCGATCTTAAAAGAATTTTAAAAGTAGAAACAGCTGATTTTGCCCGTGTCTACTGAGATCTCCGTGGTCATGCGAAGGTTTTTCTATCAAAAATTCGACCTGTAATAGCTTCCCTACTTTTTAGGAGATTTCGATTAATGCCTATTGCTGTTGGAATGATTGAAACCAAAGGTTTCCCCGCAGTGGTTGAAGCGGCTGACGCTATGGTAAAGGCTGCTCGTGTGACCCTAGTTGGTTACGAAAAGATTGGTAGTGGCCGAGTGACTGTGATCGTTCGCGGCGACGTTTCAGAAGTTCAAGCTTCTGTGTCTGCTGGTGTTGAGTCAGTCAAGCGAGTCAACGGTGGTGAAACCCTTTCGACTCATATCATTGCTCGCCCTCACGAGAACCTAGAGTTCGTTCTGCCAATTCGCTACACAGAGGCAGTTGAACAGTTCCGATCTTAGCGTCAGCTCCGAGTTCGGTTTTAAAGGTTATCGGTTTAGAGATTATTGGCGTCTTGTCTGGGCGAGTTAGCTGCGAGGCTGTATCCGCCCTAGATAGGCATCTGACTTTGTTGTGTTGTATTAGATCATTAGGTAAAGACTATGGCAATTGCAGTAGGTATGGTTGAGACGCTGGGCTTTCCAGCGGTAGTTGAAGCGGCTGATGCTATGGTAAAAGCCGCTCGCGTAACTCTCGTAGGGTACGAAAAGATTGGTAGTGGTCGTGTAACTGTGATCGTTCGCGGCGATGTCTCAGAAGTTCAGGCGTCTGTTGCGGCTGGTGTTGAGAACGTCAAGCGAGTAAACGGTGGTCAGGTGCTTTCGACCCACATCATCGCCCGTCCTCACGAGAACCTGGAGTTCGTTCTGCCGATTCGCTACACAGAGGCAGTTGAACAGTTCCGCGAAAGCGTCAGCGGTATCCGGCCTTACGGTAGATAGGCTCTATGCGCCTAGCAAAGGTACGTGGGACGGTGGTTAGCACCGTCAAAGATGACAGCTTAATGGGGGTCAAGTTTCTGCTGGTTCAACTGATCAGCGATTCTGGTGACCTTCAAGACGACTGTGAAGTCGCGGCTGATGTAGTGGGAGCAGGCGTAGGTGAATGGGTGTTGGTAAGTCGTGGTAGTGCGGCTAGACAGCAGCAAAGATACGCTCAAAAGCCAGTCGACGCGGCAGTGATTGCCATTGTCGATACCGTTAGCCTAGATACGGGCCTGCTCTACGACAAACGAGAAGATTTTCGATAACAAAGATCTTTTAGGTAAAACGTTTTAGTTGGAGCAAAGGGCAAATGATCGCCCGCAGTCTAAACCACAGTACGGTCTCTGCCATTCCCCGGCTGAGCCTTTCTGCTAGCCCAAAAGTAGAGTCTTCTGCTGATGTGCACGAATTCTCTTTTATTGAGGGGGATGTGCGAATTGGCTCAAAAGCAGTTGTTGCGCCGGGTACTGCTGTTACAGCAGCACAGGGCGCTTCTGTTTTTGTGGGCGATCGCACCCAGCTCCTACCGGGCGTCATCGTCGAAGGTACGGCGGGCGACCAGGTGATGTCAGCATCAGTCCCGCGAGATGCCTATTCTGTCTACATCAGCGCTGGCAGCATCATCTCGCACAAATCAATTGTCCACAGTCCTGCCTTCGTAGGTACGGACTGTTTTGTTGGGTTTCGCTCAACTATCTTCAACGCCAGACTAGGCGACGGCTGCGTCGTCATGATGCACACTCTAATCCAAGACGTCGAGATTCCCCCCGGTAGATGCGTCCCCTCTGGCAGTGTTATCACATCACAGCACCAGGCCGACCAGCTACCCAAGGTTCGCTCCGAAGACTTGGAGTTTGCCAAAGAGGTCGTAGGGATCTCGGGCCAATCTTCCCTTTCGCCTAGAACTTCCTCTAGGCAAATCCCTAGCTATTCATCTCAGAACTCATCGCAAAATTCATCTGGAAACTCTTCTAGACACACCTCCAGAAGCCCCTCATTCCGACAACCAAGTCACCGTCAATCTAGCCAATTCTCTACTGCCACTGAAGGAGCAGCCATGCAAGCCCAAAGACTCTCATCCGAAATCGTTCAGCAGGTACGAGGTTACCTGGCTCAGGGATATCGCGTCGGCATGGAGCACGCGGACAAGCGCCGCTATCGCAGCGGCGTCTGGGAAACCTGCACACCCATTAGAGAGACCAGAGAGCAGGCAGTCTTTAGCGCGTTAGAAAACTGTTTGGCAGAGCACACTGGCGAGTACGTTCGCATGTTTGGCATCAATCCTGCGTTGAAGCAGAGAGTGGGCATGGTGACCGTACAGCGCCCTGACGATGCGCCTGTTGCAAAAGCGGCCGCTGGCGGTAGCTCTTATGGCGGAGGGTCTTATGGCGGTAGCAGCCAGTCCTACGGTAGCCAGTCCTACGGCAACAATGGAAGCGGTAGCGCCAACAGCGGCGGATTACCTGATGGCGTTGCCCAAGAAGTTCGCAACCTGCTAAACGGCGGCTACATGATCGGCACAGAGCATGCCGGTCCACGCCACTACCGCAGCAACGTTTGGAAAGTTTGCTCTCCTATCGAGTCGAGAAATGAAAGGGAAGTCTTTGCCAAGCTAGAGCACTGTTTAGATGAGCACAGCGGCGAATACGTTCGTATGTTTGGCATCGATTCCGGCTCGAACAGCCGCACAGCCACAACAACAATTCAAAAAGCTGACGGAAAGCCAGTCAACGTAGAGGCTCGAACCGTAGCCAACGCCTCCAATTCGACTCATTCAGGCGGATATGCTCAGCCCAGCCAAAACTACTCGCAGAGCAGCTCACAAAGCGGCAGTAGTGCTAGCAGCGAAGTGGCTCAGGCAGTTAGCCGGATCATTCACAGCGGCCATCACGTCGGCGTAGAGCTTGCCGATAAACGACGCTACCGCAGCGGGATTTGGCAGACAGCGTCTTCTATCAGCGCTAGTAGTGAATCGGCGGCGATTAGCCAGCTACAAAACTTCCTCAATCAGAACGCCGACAAATACGTCCGCATCTTTGGCATCAACATCCAAACTAAAACGCGCGGTGCAGCTACTACCATTCAAAAACCAGGACAGCAGAGTCAGTCCGGCTCACAGTCTGTGTCTGGCAGTGGCGTCTCGACCAACGGTAGAGAGGCAGCTCGTGGACCTATCAATGCCAATCCACCCCACTACGACGATCCGGCCTACCTGAACCAAGGCGAAGGCGGTGATATGGACGCTGCTGTGATGGACCAAGTCACTCAAATCATTAATCAGGGTCACAGGATCTCGATTGAGTTTGCTGACAAGCGACGCTATCGCAGTGGTATCTGGAAGACCGGACCCGCAATCAATGCGCGCCGTCCGGCTGAGGCAATTTCTGCGCTGGGCAAGCAGCTAGCACAGCATCCTAATGACTACGTACGTTTGATTGGCACCGATCCGAATGCCAAGCGCCGCGTCACGGAGCTAACGATTCAAAGACCAGGCCAGAAAGCTCAAAACGGGGGCCGAGGCGGTCGTTCTAGCTCGCGTGGCGTATCTTCTACAGGTCGCGATCCGATCAATAGCAATCCTCCACACTATGATGACCCTGCTTTTAGAGGACAGCCTAGCAGCTATGGCAAAAGCGGGTACAGCCAGAGCCGCGCTGGACAGAACAGTTACGATCAGGGTGGTAGCTACAGTAGTAACGGCAACGGCGACGGCATGGACTCTAATGTGATGGACCAGGTAACTCAGTTAGTCAACCAGGGTCACAGGATTTCGGTAGAGTACGCTGACAAGCGGCGCTATCGCAGCGGCATCTGGAAGACCGGTGAAGCGATTGACGCTCGCCGTCCGGCTGAAGCAATCTCAGCGCTGGGTAAGCAGCTCGCGCGGCATCAGGGTGAGTACGTTCGACTAGTTGGGGTAGATCCCCAGGCCAAGCGTCGCGTTCTGGAGACTACTATTCAGCGTCCATAGTCTGCTGCTATGAGCATGCTATGAGCGTAACCAATGCTGTATGGGCGTAATGCAACCGTCGAATCCTTACATATCTCAGCCGCCACGTTCGATCAGCGATACCCACTACTGTGTGATGGGTGATGTGACGGTGGATTCGACTGCGGCGATCGCACCCGGCGTAGTTCTACAGGCGGCGTCTGGTAGTCGCATCATTATCGAGAAAGGCGCTTGCCTAGCAGGCGGCGTCTGTATTCAGTCTCGTCAAGGCATTCTAAAGATAAGCGCAGGCGCTAGCCTGGGCGCAAATGTACTAGTCATTGGGAATGGCACTATTGGCGCAAACGCCTGCATCAGTCCTAGCAGCACCATCGTAAATCCGCAGATTCCACAGAGTGCAATAGTGCCCCCGTGCTCTCTGATAGAACCCGCTAGCCAGGTAGCAACCCATCAGGCAAGCGCTTATCAGGTAAACAGCTATCAAGTAAACGCCCGTGAGGCAAGCGCTAGTCCAGTAGCGTCAAACTATTCACAGCCACCCTCAGACAAATTCACGAATACTTTCGTAGAGCCACCGCCGATTGGACCAAAACCGATCACAACACCAGATCTCAGCGATCAGAACGGTCAATATCAGGAGTCGGTGGCGACCCAAAATGGCTACGGTCGCTTTACGAATGACGTACAATTAAACAACTCACCTAGCAGCGGTTCCAACAACGGCAATGGATTAGCACAAACTGGCTCATCTTCGCTTACCGTTCAATCAAACGGATATGTCTACGGTCGTGAACAGGTTAGTGAGCTTATTTCCACGCTATTTCCCAATCGGCTATCTTCCTAAACGGCAGCTTAGCCACATTAGAGGCTCGTCATGCGCTCAGACGCTACCCCTTCCCCTCAAAATCAGGCCACTAGACTAAAGGCCAAGCGTCGCAATCCGCTCAAAGATACGGCGCTGGGAATGGTCTCTACAACCAGCTTTCCAGCCATTATTGGCATCGCTGACGCGATGATCAAGTCGTCTAGCGTATTTTTAGTCGGCTACGAAAAAACGGGCGGTGGGCACTGTACCGCTATTGTCAGAGGCGGCGTTGCAGATGTGCGCATGGCGGTTCATGCGGGCGAGCGAATGGCAAAAGAGTTTGGCCAGTTCGTATCCTCTGCTCTAATTCCTAGACCGCCCGCCAACCTCGAAGCGGTTCTGCCGATCATGCCGCGGATGGAGGATTTAGAAGGCGCAGGGAGCTCGATGGGCGGCGAAGCGATTGGCCTGCTTGAAACCCGAGGCTTTCCGGCGATGGTTGGCGCAGCAGATGCGATGACCAAGTCAGCAGAGATTACGCTGGTCTCGCACGAAACGATTGGCGGCGGACTTTGCACAATTATTATTCAGGGATCGCTTTCTAATGTGGCGATCGCAGTCGAAGCCGGGATGAACGAAGCCGAGCGCATCGGCGAACTCAACTCGGTCATGGTGATTCCTAGACCGCTGAGCGACCTGGAAAGAAGCCTGCCGAAGACGAAGCAAGCGAAGGTTCAAGAACCTATCAAACTACCGCTGAAGCTAGAAGAAAAGCAAAAAGTAGAAGAGCGAGAGAAGGAACTCGTCCCCGCCAAGAACGAGGAATTAGAGCCCTTGAAACGGCAGGCAGTCATCATTCCTGAGTTAGAGACTGAGGAGCTGTGACCTCACTCAAAACCCCGTCTAAACTCTTCAGTTCGCTTAATCACTTTCTCCTTCAGCGCCGGATCATCCGCCTCAAACCATTCGATCTGCTTCTCTTTCTGAAACCAGGTGCGCTGTCGCTTAGCAAACTGACAAGTGTGCTGAATAATCAGCTCAACCGCCGCACTCAAGGGATGCTCTCCGGCTAGATACTGCAAAATCTCCGCATATCCCAAAGTTTTGAGTAGCGGCAACTCTGCGCCGTACTTCTCTATCAGGTTAGAAACTTCATCGACTAGGCCCATTTCGATCATCTGATACGTACGGGTGGTGATACGCGATCGCAGTGCATCTGGCTCACAAGCTAGTCCTATATATAGGATGGGATAGCTCGGCGGAGCTTCACCCTGCTGGCTAGAAATCGTCCGACCGCTGACATAGAACACCTCTAGCGCCCGTAGAGTCCGAACCTGATCGTTTTGATGAATTCGCTCAGTCGCTTTTGGATCAACGTGACGTAGAAGCTGATAGCAGTAAGGTTGTCCAAGGGTTTGAAGCTGCGATCGCAGTTCTAGATGCGGAGCGACTCTTGGTATCTTCAAGCCCTTGGCGATCGCATTCACGTACAGTCCAGTCCCACCTACCAGTAGAGGCGTCAGCACCTGTTCCTGATGGATTGACGCAATCACCGCCCTCGCCTGTTGCTGGTAGGCGGCGACCGTCAGCACCTCAGTCGGCTCACAGCTATCCACAAAATAGTGCTTTACCCGCTGCCGATCTGCTATCGAAGGCTTAGCAGTTCCAACATCAAACTCCTGATAAACCTGCCGCGAATCAGCGCTCAGTATCACCGCAGGCCAAAGGCTAGCTAGCGCCATTGATAGGCCCGACTTTCCGGAGGCCGTCGGACCAACAATTATAATCAAATGTGGCTTAATATAGTACAAAAGAACTTATTCTTCAGGTTTGTTCTACGGAGTTTCATCGGTAGCAAAAAGACAATCAAACGCGCCAACTTTCACTGATTTGAAGATGTCTATATATAAGGTTAAATCTTTACCTAGTTTTTGCTGGATAATTTGTTCAACAAAAGGGGGGTTGCATCCCCATATTGTTCGATGTGCTCAGACAGCTCTAAAATCGCTTTTAACGTCGATGTGCTAGAATTCGTAGGCGCATTATCATTACTGGTCTCTAAAACCGCCTTAACACGCTCAAGAAAACAACCCTTAGAGCTTCTTAAAACCATTGATTAAAACGCCCCCTTCAAACCCACCTCACTACAGGCTGATCACAGCTAGTTAGCAAGCTCTTTCAAGCACCACCCGTCTCAGGAAAACGGTCGGCACCGACCTCAGGAGAATACGTATGGCAAACAACTACGGCGCTCAGCAGATTCAGGTACTAGAAGGACTTGAACCTGTTAGAAAACGCCCAGGGATGTACATCGGCAGCACCGGGCCGCGCGGTCTGCACCACCTGGTGTACGAAGTCGTCGATAACGCAGTCGACGAAGCGTTAGCTGGCCATTGTACTCATATTACTGCGGCTTTGAATGCCGATGGCTCAGTCACCGTGACTGACAATGGGCGAGGCATTCCCACCGACATCCACCCAACCACTGGTAAATCAGCACTAGAGACCGTTTTGACTGTGCTTCACGCTGGCGGTAAATTTGGCGGCGACAGTGGCTACAAGGTATCGGGCGGTCTACATGGCGTCGGTGTCTCGGTCGTTAACGCCCTTTCCGAATGGGTAGAAGTCACTGTATGGCGCGAGGGCAAGACCCATACCCAGCGCTTCGAGCGGGGGAATCCTATTGGTGAACTAAAAACTTCTAAAGGCAGCGCAAAGACAGGGACTGAGGTCACCTTTAAGCCGGATGCCACTATCTTTACGCACACCGTCGAATTCGATTACGACACAATCGCCAGACGACTGCGTGAGCTAGCCTACCTGAATGCAGGCGTTGACATCACCTTCACGGACTATCGCCTAGATCTGCTCAAAGCCGACAAGCCCTTTATATCCCACTATCTCTACGAGGGGGGAATCAAAGAATACGTCGAGTACATCAATAACGAGAAAGAAGCGCTGCACCCTGATGTCATCTACGTAAACTCAGAGAAGAATGGTGTGCAGGTAGAAGCAGCCCTCCAGTGGTGTGGTGACGCTTTTTCTGACAACCTGATGGGCTTTGCCAACAATATCCGAACAGTAGATGGCGGTACGCATCTAGAGGGTCTAAAAGCTGTTCTAACTCGGACCATGAACGTAATTGCGCGCAAGCGGAAGAAGCGTAAGGACACCGAGTCGAACATGGCTGGTGAGAATATCCGCGAAGGATTGACCGCCGTAGTCTCAGTGAAGGTGCCTGAGCCGGAGTTTGAAGGTCAGACTAAAACGAAGCTAGGCAATACCGAGGTGCGTGGTATTGTCGATTCTCTAGTCGGCGAGGCGTTAACTGAATATCTAGACTTTAACCCTGGCGTTGCCGATGCGATTCTAGAAAAAGCGATTCAGGCATTCAACGCGGCTGAGGCGGCGAAGAAGGCGCGCGACCTGGTACGGCGCAAGTCAGTGCTAGAGTCCTCCACGCTGCCGGGTAAGCTCTCTGACTGTGCCTCTCGTGACCCTAGCGAATCAGAGATCTTTATCGTTGAGGGGGATTCTGCGGGAGGTAGTGCTAAGCAGGGACGCGATCGCCGCTTCCAAGCCATCCTTCCTCTACGAGGCAAAATCCTCAATATCGAGAAAACTGACGACGCTAAGATCTACAAAAACAACGAAGTCCAGTCGCTAATTACCGCTTTGGGACTTGGCATCAAGGGCGAAGACTTTGCCCCCGACAACCTCCGCTATCACCGTATTTGCTTAATGACAGACGCTGACGTAGACGGCGCGCATATTCGCACTTTGTTGCTCACTTTCTTCTATCGCTATCAGCGCGATCTCGTTGATCAGGGCTACATCTACATTGCCTGCCCACCGCTGTACAAGCTAGAGCGAGGTAAAAACCACACCTACTGCTACAGCGAAAGAGAGCTGCAAGACGGTATCGCGGCAATGCCTGCAAATGCAAAGTACAACATCCAGCGGTTTAAGGGGCTAGGTGAGATGATGCCACAGCAGCTTTGGGATACGACGATGAATCCTGAGACTAGAACGCTAAAGCGGGTAGAGATTGAGGATGCTGCTGAGGCCGACCGGATCTTTACGGTGCTGATGGGCGATCGCGTTGCCCCCCGTCGTGATTTCATCGAAACCTATGGTCCTAGACTGAACATGGCCGATCTCGATATCTAGCCATCATTTTTGCAGGGGCATTGCGTGCAATGTCCCTACAGAGACATTTTCTATCGCAACATGAAAAAATGTTGCGAAATCTTTCTCAGGATCAAGGCGCATTCTAAGCTTTAAATCTAAGTTAGAAATTTTAAAAACATGAGCAACAATTTAGCGACCCAGCTCCGTGAGGGCACTAAAAAAGCTCACACTATGGCCGAGAACGTCGGGTTTGTTCGATGCTTTTTGCGTGGTGTGGTAGAGAAAAAGTCTTACCGCAAGCTAGTCGGCAACTTCTACTTCATCTACTGCGCAATGGAAGAAGAGCTAGAAAAGCACAAAGATCACCCGGTTGTTTCTAAGATTTACTTTCCAGAACTTAACCGCAAGCAGAGTCTAGAAGAAGATCTGGCTTTCTACTACGGTCCTAGCTGGCGCGATGAAATTCAGCTCACCAAAGCAGGAAAGCGCTACGTCAATCGCATTCGAGAAATCTCTGCGAACCGGCCCGAACTGCTCATAGCGCACTCCTATACCCGGTATCTTGGCGATCTCTCCGGTGGACAAATCCTTAAGACTATCTCTCAAAGAGCGATGAACCTATCGGGTAGCGACGGCGTTGCCTTTTATGAGTTTCCAACCATCGAAGACGAAAAAGCCTTCAAGAACAACTACCGGACCTCGCTAAGCGAAGCACCTGTAGATGATGCAATGGCTGACGCAATTGTACAAGAAGCAAACGATGCGTTTGGCCTAAACATGGAGCTGTTCAAAGAGCTAGAAGGCAATTTGATTAAAGCTGTTGGTGTGATGCTATTCAACAGTCTGACTGGCGGCAATCGTCGCGGTAGCACAGAGCTCGCGACTGAAGGCTAGTGCTAGCGGCTGAATGTTAGTTCAAGTCTTAGACTTTTGAGTGTGCAATTTTGTTGAGCCGCTACTGTATTGGTAGCGGCTTTTTTTATGCCTTGTGTGCGTCACGGGCTAGCTGTAGTCAGTGCTATTCTGTGGACATCCAAAAAGCAAATCTGTCGAAGGATTAGTTCAACCCGTGAAAGTAGTTTGTATAGGCGGTAGCCTCAGAGAAGATTCATACAGTATGCAGGCGCTGGGACTAGCGGCGAAGCGGCTAGAGGCACTAGGCGCTGAGGTAAAAGTTCTAGATCTTAAGGAGATGAATTTGCCCTTTTGCGATGGTGGCAGCGATTATCCGGACTATCCAGATGTTGAAGTGATGCGATCGCACGTCACCGAATCAAGCGCACTAGTCATCGCCACGCCCGAATACCACGGCAGCGTCAGCGGCGTGATCAAAAACGCTCTGGACCTAATGAGCTTTGACCATTTAGAAAACAAAGTCACTGGCATGATCAGCGTGCTAGGGGGGCAGTCCAACAGCAATGCGCTCAACGATCTGCGCGTGATTATGCGCTGGGTTCACGCCTGGGTGATTCCTGAGCAGATTGCCATCGGCCAAGCGTGGAACGCCTTCGCCGCTGATGGCAATCTAAAAGATGAAAAGCTATCTCAGCGACTAGACGATTTTGTCAAAAGCCTCTTTGACAATACAGAAAAGCTCAGTAGCTGAGTGTCAGTACTCTAAATTACGACCAATCGGTAGGTGAATGACGAATGCGGCTCCTTGCTTGGTGTCTTCGTCTAGGCGGAGCTTTCCTTGATGATTATCTTCAACAATCTGCCGCGCGATCGCCAAGCCCAAACCTGACCCATCACCGACAGGCTTAGTCGTAAAAAAATAATCAAACACCTTAGATCGGTGCTTTTCTTCTATACCCACGCCATTGTCTTGGATACGAATGACTACTTGGTTTAAATCGTCCGTCCGAGTGCTAATTCGGATCTGAGGTGACCGGACAGAGCTTTGAGCGCCTATCTTATCTACCTGGCAAGCAGCTTTCACACTATAGATGGCGTTAGCCAAGATAGCTAAAACAACTTGATTGATCTGAGCGGGGTCACACTCTACAGGTGGAATATCCCCATAGTCCTTAGCCACTTCTATTCTAGGATGTTTGCCGCTATCTGCTAGCTGATGGCTAAGCACAACCAGCGTGCTTTCGATTCCCTTGTGAATATCGACTGGCTTAGTACCAGATTCGTCTAGGCGAGAGAAGTTACGAAGAGAGTTTACAATGTTGCAGATGCGAGTAGAGCCTGCACGCATGGAGCCCAATATCTTTGGCAAATCTTCAATAATAAAATCGAGATCGACCTCACTTTCAGAAGATAAAGCAGTACCATTGTCCGCTGGGCTAGCACTCTGTGCCTTTTGAACTAACGAAAGTATGAGGCTGACATAGTTTTCAACATGAAACAGATTGACCTGTATAAAGCTGATTGGATTATTGATCTCGTGGGCAACCCCTGCAACTAGCTGGCCAAGGCTCGCCATCTTCTCACCGTGAACAAGCTGAGCTTGAGACTGTTTTAGCTGATGTATTGTCTGGTTGAGTTCGCTCGTTTGTCGATGAATAGTGCGTACGTATTCTGCTTGCTTCAGCGCAATCCCGAGCTGTTCAGCAACTTGAACTAAAAGCTGTACTTCGCTATCTCTCCACTGCCTGGGCCTAGAATTCTGGTAGGCAGCTAAAAGTCCCCACAGCTGGTTATCTAGGTAGATCGCGATAATGGCGTAGGCTCGCGCCTGATAGCTTTCTAGCACCTCTATATAGCAGTCGCTAAAGCCAGCGGCGTAAATGTCTTCACAGACTCGGAATACTTCTCCTTGAACGAAAGCACCGCCGTAGGTGACCTGTAGGTGCGTATCGGCTGTTGCGCAAGTGTTTAATAGCTTGACACTACAATCGCTAACGTTTTTGGATATCAGGTCGTTATCTTGTTGCGCTTCAGTCAAAGATATCCACTCTGGGCCTGCTGTCTCGAAGGTGAAGCGGCCACTCCAGTCCGAATTGAACTGATAGATAGCAACCCTATCAGCAGCCAAAATACGCTGCGTTTCTGTTGTAACCGTCTGACAAATTACCGAAAAGTCGAGCGATCGCCGAATCTGATTTGTGATCTTGATAAATGCGTTTTGGGCTGCGATCGTTTTTTTATTGGTAGCAGCCTGCGCCTTATAGATCGCAGCAGATAGTCGGGAGATTCCTATCTCATTTGGCTCCGAGACATTGTCCGAGACATTGTTAGTTGTCATTAGGAAGGGAAAGATTAGGCCAAATATGCGAATGTTAAAGATAAGATTGGAGATATATTCGGACGCAGCCTATCGGGATGCTTAAGGCAAGGTGGAGAAGGTTATAGCTGATGTCGTAGCTACAGGTTTCCCATCTCTACAAAAGAACAGGACTAAAGCTTGCTTTGATCACAAGATCGTCAAAGTCTTGATCGCCGCCACCAGGCAGATCTTCAAAGCCAAAGGTGTTGTCGCCGAGCAGGCGGACGTGATCGGCCCCGTCGCTGTTTGCGCCTATATGGGTGAAGTAGATATTTGGGTCGTTGGTGCTATTGCTGTCGAGTAAATCGGCGATCGCGCCATTACTCACTATAAAGCTAGAGAGCAGCTGACCGCCTGCTATCTGAGTGCTATAGGTTTTCACCGTATTATTCTCACCAGTCAGATCGGGGGTGACTCGATTTTCGATAGCCGCCTTCACATAGCCCGCATCGCCAACGTTCAGCAGGTTTCCAGAATGGTCGCGAACCTGTCCCTCCTCGTTCTCTATTGCAAAAAAGCCAAGCACATTGTCAAAGGCGGCTTCGCGATACACTGTGATATTGGCAGTCACAGACCCTGATACTGACCTTAGATCAATCAGTTCAGATTCCTGTCCGCCTTGCAAACCTGCACCTATCACTTCACTAGCCGCCTGCAAACTAGCCGTCAGCACGAGATCTTCAAAACTCGAATCGCCATCTATATCAAAGCCCAGTCTGACTTTGCCATCACCTAAGGGCTGCGCCTGTAAGATGCCGCTACTGGTACCTTCTAGCGTCTCTGCAACAGACGGTCCAATTTGAAAAGTCCCTCTTCCATCTCTTCGCAAACTGTCTAAAGTCCCTCCGGTAACTACACCAAACTGTAAAAAGCTATCGGCCTCTAACGCAACCTGCCGAGACACATCTAGTCCCTCAAACGTGCCTTTCTCTAAGGTCGATAGCAAACTCAAACTCTCAGCAATCAGCGCATCAAGATAGCCTTCCTCCCCAGGTGCGATGCCATTGACTCGGCCTACATCATCCGTAGAGACTACCACCACCTCACTGAGCTGCGACGTGTTGAGTGTATCTACGGAAATGCCAAGCTGCCCACTCAGCCCCGTCTTGATCACCGCGTTTAATAATTGATTGGCGCTCACTTCTAGAACGCCAATGTCGTTGTCGTTGACATCAGTAATCAAAAGCCGAAAATTGACAGCAGCATCAGGCGTACTGCCAACCGTTGCATCATCAACCTGTAGCGTAATGTTGTATTGGCTCTGCGTTTCAAAGTCTAGAGACGACCCCGCTTTAAGAAACAGCTCGCCATCTATCACCTCAAAAATACTCGGGTTGGTGGTGACAATAGTTAGCGTGTTGATACCAATCTCATCAGCATCCGTCACAATCACGTTAGCTAGCTTGATTGCTTGACTAGTATCCACGCTTTCGCTTAGCGAGATAATAATAGGCTCGATAGCAACGCTGGGCGGCTCATTCGTAATCGGCGGCGGCGCAGCACCTGCTTCTACCGCGCCAATATCGACCGCATCACCAAAGATCCGCTCAAAACCATCTCCTCGCTGATCGGTTGAAAGCGCTTCATCAGTATCACCATCACCGTCTAGATCTTCGCTGTCGTCTGGTAGCAAACTATTGCTGCCGCTATCAATAGCTGGACTATTCTCAGTAGGTAAATGTGTCTGAATGAATCCGCCGTTGTTTTGTAAGTCGCCTAGCATTGGAGCAATAGGGTTCGTGCTAGTACCGACTTGGTCGCTATTAGTACCATTGGTAAAGCCAGCCGCATTACTCCCATTGCCGATCAGGTTGTACCCACCGCTGCTACTGCTTCCACCGAGAAAAGAATTATCAGTAAAGTCTGTATCGTTTTGGTTATCAGCGATGATGCTGTTACTTGCAGTAACAAATCCGAAGTTAAAGATGCCAGCGCTACTAGGTGCTAGATTCTGGGTAACCGTACTATTAACTAAGTCAACATTCGCGGCCTTGCCACTACTGTTAGTGTTTAGAATCCCACCACCGCTCTGATTGCCGGTATTACCACTAACAGTTGTATTGATCAGCGATAGCTCGCCATCATTACGAATAGCGCCACCGTTAAGCGCTTGATTACCGCTAAAAGTCGTGTTGAAAATGGTAGCAGCGGCATTCACTGTATTGATCAAGCCGCCGCCGCCGCTAACAGGGCTGCTGCTACCTACTGCTGAATTGTTTGCGATCGCGCTATTAACAATCAGCAGCTCACCGTCATTGCGAATTCCGCCGCCATCATCAATAGAACGGTTGTCTCGAACGATTGTGTTCTTAATCGTTAGCTGCTGTCGGTTGTAGATACCGCCGCCATCGTCACTGCCACTCGACCCTTCAGTATTACCGCCCTGAACAATCACCCCGTTGAGTTCAGCCGCTGCATCGGTGTCGCTAAAAACCACTTGGTAGCTGTTATCGCTGCTGTCACCAGCAGTACCGATGTCACCACTTAGAATAGTCAGATTCTGTTGCCAGTCGCGGTCTAATAGACTATTTTCTGTCCCGTCAAATCCGCCGTAGATAGTCACACCAGCATTGAGCTCGAAGGCGTCGCTGCGATTAGTCCCAGGTAGATAAGTACCTTCTGCCACCCAGATCTCGTCATCTGTCTGTGCCATATTCAGTGCAGCAGTCAGTTCCTGGTAAGCCAGCTCCCAGGAACTTCCGTCGCCGCCACTGAGCGCATTACGATCTACAAAGAAAGTACTCAAAACCTGCCTACCATCTACGAGAAAACATCACATCAAGTTTGCCTATTTCGTCTAGTGAATTCGCTACGCATAAATGCGCAAAATGCACAGCCTCTGTGCCAGAAAGCCGTTTATCCATATAGCCATAACAAAAGCCCCTAGCTCAATAAGAGCTAGGGGCTTGAAAGAAATTCTGTATCCAGTCTGTGAAGACTAGGGCTTACAGCGCGTTACCACGGGGGAGTACCTCTTCAGGGAATACAAATTTCTCATGCGGCTGGTCCTGAGGACTGAGCCACGCACGAATGCCTTCGTTCAACAAGATGTTCTTGGTGTAGAAGGTCTCAAACTCGGGGTCTTCGGCTGCGCGAATCTCCTGCGACACGAAGTCGTAGGCTCGCAGGTTCAACGCTAGGCCGACGATGCCAATTGAACTCATCCATAGGCCCGTTACCGGAACGAACAGCATGAAGAAGTGCAGCCAGCGCTTGTTGCTGAACGCAATACCGAAGATCTGCGACCAGAAGCGGTTCGCGGTCACCATCGAATACGTCTCTTCTGACTGAGTTGGCTCGAACGCGCGGAACGTGTTCGCGTTGTCATCGTCTTGGAACAAAGTGTTCTCTACTGTCGCACCGTGAATCGCACACAGCAAAGCGCCGCCGAGAATACCGGCTACGCCCATCATGTGGAACGGGTTCAACGTCCAGTTGTGGAAGCCTTGCAAGAACAGCAGGAAGCGGAAGATAGCCGCTACCCCAAAGCTCGGGGCAAAGAACCACGACGACTGACCCAACGGGTACATCAAGAATACAGAGACGAACACCGCAATCGGTCCACTGAAGGCGATCGCGTTGTACGGACGAATGCCGACCAGACGTGAAATCTCGAACTGGCGCAGCATGAAGCCAATCAGAGCAAATGCGCCGTGTAGGGCGACGAATGCCCACAGACCGCCGATTTGGAACCAGCGAACGAGTGAACCTTGAGCTTCAGGTCCCCACAGCAGCAAGAGCGAATGGCCCATGCTATCTGCGGGTGTAGAAACCGCAACCGTTAGGAAGTTGCAGCCTTCTAGATAAGAACTTGCCAAACCGTGGGTGTACCACGAGGTGACGAAGGTCGTGCCGGTCATCCATCCACCGATTGCCATGAAGGCGCACGGGAACAAAAGCAGACCGGACCAACCGACAAAGACAAATCGGTCGCGCTTTAGCCAGTCATCGACGACGTCAAACCGTCCTCTGGCTGCGGGCGCTTGTCCCATTGCTATGGTCATGAAAAAGATCTCCTATTTGGATCATCTATATAAGACAGGGTAAAAACTACGACTCAGAAAGGTCTACTCAGCAGTCATCGCTTCAAGTCATTAGACTCTAGCGGTTACCACTGAGGTACCAAGAATATAAAAGTCGTTTACTAATCTTTACCCTTGTTCTCATTATTATAGGATCACTTTCCTCAAAAATCTTCTAAATAAGATATAAAGCTCTCGCTTACCCGAAGCGCAAGCGCACGATAGCTATACTAGAGGGCGGACCAAACAGACCCTAACTTTGATTTAACTGTATGTATATCGTTGAACTTGCGCTCAAGCACACTGCACTGCCGCTGACTGTACAAAAGCAGGATAAAGAAGCCGCAGAGGCCGCCTATCAAGAAGTGCTTTCAGCGCTGTCCTCTGGCGATCCGGTCACGCTAGAGCTGACCTGTGACAAAGTAACTGATAAGAAGATTGCGATCGCAGTGAGTGAGCTAGCCGCCGTGCAGGTATACGAAAAGTCGGGCAGTGCAGGCGCATCAGGCCGAGCTCCTGGGTTCTTCGCGCTAGCGGGTGAGTAGTCCTGCTATCACGATTGATCAAGTCGGTTTCAACTGGCCTTCGGGTGCCACGGTGCTTAGCAACTGCTCACTAACCGTGGCACCTGGAGAGTTTTGTATGCTGCTAGGCAACAACGGCAGCGGCAAATCAACTTTACTAAGGTTAATTGCAGGACTGCTGACTAAACAAGTCGGCAGTATCAGCACTGCTGGTCCGGTCGGCTTTGTATTCCAAAATCCAGATCATCAGCTAGTGATGCCAACCGTAGGCGCAGATGTTGCCTTTGGCCTGGTCAAAGAGAAATTAGCTATCAATCAAGTAAGAGCGCGCGTAGAAGAGGCGCTGCTGGCAGTGAACTTGCTACAGCTACAGCGACGACCAATCTACGCGCTTAGCGGTGGTCAAAAGCAAAGAGTTGCGATCGCCGGGGCAATTGCTCAGCACTGCGAAATTCTGTTGCTAGACGAGCCGACGGCTTTGCTTGACCCAGATAGTCAGATCGATCTGGTTCGGCAGGTGCGATCGCTAGTCAAAAGCAGGGGACTCACGGCGCTGTGGGTGACCCATAGACTGGTGGAATTAGACTATTGCGATCGCGCCTTTCTGCTAGAAAAAGGCGCAGTCAGCGACAGCGGCGATCCTCAAAGACTCAAACAAAAACTTCAAGAGCCGTAGCGTTACGAACACAATTGCGGAGTGTCATCACTTAATATAAAGAGAATGAACATTCTACGTCAGTTCTCCTTATGGCGCGCCGCAACTCTACCCAAGCGATCCTACTAGTCGACGGCTACAACATCATTGGCGCGTGGGATAGCCTCTCACAAACCAAAGCGTTGCAGGGGTTAGACACCGCTAGAGAAGAATTAATTATGGCTTTAGCTAACTACAGCGCCTACCAAGACTACGAAACCTGGGCCGTATTTGACGCCTACGAGCAGCGCACGCCAGCATCCCAAGACCCTATTACCCAGCATTTGTCTGTACACTACACTGGCTTTGGCCAGACAGCTGATAGCTACATAGAAAGAGCCTGCGCCAAATTTCGCAACGACGCTCGCAAATTCACCCAGCGCCTAATAGTCGCCACCTCAGATAATGTCCACCGACAAACCGTAGTTGGCTACGGCGCAGAAGGAATCTCAGCTCTACAGTTACAAAATGAAGTCACTAGTGTGACCCAGCGAGTTCAGCGTCGACAAAGGCCAAAGAAGAAACAGTCAGGGCGTGTCATTGCCGCTCTCGACCCAGACATTCAAAACCAGCTTAGAAAGATGGTCTAAAAGGTACGTATAGAGAAGTGTGCTCAAGATCGGCTGATGCAGTCAGCGGCTGTTCGTCTTTTCAAAGCGCCTGAAAAAGCTTCTTGCCAAAGCGGCACTAGCTTATGTACTATGGAGTTCCCAATCCTCAGTAGCTCAGTGGTAGAGCGGTCGACTGTTAATCGATTGGTCGTAGGTTCGAATCCTACCTGGGGAGTTTTAAACAAATCTAGGGGTTTGCAAGGGTCTATCTTTTGTGAATCTTTAGCAGTAGGTGAATAGTTAGCCAAGTGATTGGCAAGCAGTCAGTGTCTAAGCGAAGACAACTGACTGTCTTTGTGATGCTGCAAAATCTGAAGCAAATCTTAAGCCGATTTGTCTGTAGTGTGACAAACGCTTAATATGGATTAAAGAAACATTATTTTCTAAGAAAATTGTTTCATCGGCCTGGTATGAGTTTTTGCTTTTCTTAGAAAGTTAGCTAAGTGTAGAAAGGTTTCCTAGCCCTCGATAGGGTTCGAGCGCGGCGCAGAACTATACATAGATAGCATCTGCTTTTGACAGAAATTAGCAGTCTTGTCCTATATCACACCTCTCATAATATGCCTCGTATACTTGTCATCGATGATGATCCAGCCATCGTAGAGCTAGTCTCTATCAACTTAGAAATGGCTGGGTATGATACTACTCAAGCAGGCGATGGAATCAAAGGGCAGGCTCTAGCCGTCCAGCTAGTTCCCGATCTAATCATGCTCGATCTGATGCTGCCAAAGGTCGATGGATTTACAGTATGTCAGCGGCTACGCAGGGATGATCGCACGGCTGATATTCCGGTTCTGATGCTGACAGCGCTAGGTGAGACCCAAAATAAGGTAGACGGATTCAACGCAGGAGCCGACGACTACTTAACCAAGCCCTTTGAGCTCGAAGAGATGCTGGCTAGGGTCAGAGCTCTGCTAAGGCGCACCGACCGGATTCCTCAGGCTGCGAAGCATAGCGAAATTCTAAGTTACGGCGCGTTGACGCTGGTGCCTGAAAGATTTGAGGCAATCTGGCTAGATAGAACTGTAAAGCTTACTCATCTAGAGTTTGAACTGCTTCACTGTTTGCTGCAAAGGCATGGTCAAACCGTCTCACCTAGCGAGATCCTAAAGGAAGTTTGGGGCTACGATCCCAATGACGATATTGAGACAATTCGAGTCCATATCAGACACTTGCGGACTAAACTAGAGCCCGATCCAAGACATCCTCAGTACATTAAAACGGTATACGGCGCTGGCTACTGCCTAGAGCTGCCAGCCGAGGCAACTCTAAAACCAGAGCAGGCTGCGACCGCATAGTAGACACGCAAGAAGATATTCAGTGCAGGTATATTCCCCGCAGGCATACAGTCTTGCGGGATTTTCGTAGGGTGACTAGAGGGTAAACAGCATGTTTGGAACTTATCAGCAGAGCAGCTTACGAATAGAAGTTGCATCCAGCTCAGAACAGATTGCGCAAAGCTTGACTCGGCTAGAAAATTTGCAACAGTGGATGCGGCCGCAACAAATTTATGGTGTCACTGTAGGCACGTTAAAAGCACCGCTAACGGTCGGTCAATCCTTTAAAAGTGCAGTAGGATTTGCACCGTCTATAAAACTAGAGTTTGCTCATATTGAGCATCAAACTGAGCTGGTAGCACCTGATGGTATTCGTTTTTTGCTGAGTGGGGCAGTCGATGGATTCCACGAGTGGCAATGGGGAGATGGCTGGGTACAGTCGCGGCTAGAGGGGGTTTCCGTGCTGCCGCTGAATCTAGGCCAAACGTTGGCATTAACCAGACTAAAACAACATTTGAGTCAGAATATATAGCAATTCGCTTAAGATTTCGTGTGGTCGGGATAAGACTACAGCACCGGACGATGCACGATTGTTTCTGCGATTCGACTATTGGTTGTAGGCTCAATGCTGACTAGCCGAATGTAGTGCTCAGGAAACTGTCTTAAACAGGCTTGAATCTGGCGACTGGCTTCGGATTGACTTGGGGCATTGAGTGTGGTGTAGCACTGCCAGGAGTTGTTGCGAAAGCGACGCTGGTCTACGTGTTCGATACCGAGTCTTTGCTGAAGTGCGACGATACTGCGGAGCGGTTGCGCGATAGAGTCAGGCAGATCGCTTGCGGCACGCTCTTTATCTTTATATTTGGCTGGCTGGAGCGATTGGGTTAGTCTAGCTTCGCGAAGCCTTTGCCAAGGAGAAGACGCCGGAGAAGGTTGATCAGCTGATAACTGCGATCGCTCAACAATATAAGGACTGAGCTGATTGGGCGGCGGGGGTGCCATCAAGCCATCTGCTGTGCGATCGGTAATCGAAAACGATCTGTGAGTTCTAGGGGTTAGCGCCTGATTGTATTCGTTGACTAGCGACATGGTGCGAACGCGTTCTTGCTCTCGTACTAATGTTTCACCGGCTGTGATTAGATCTTCTAGCCGAAAGCTAGGACGCGAAAAGGTTAGTGGTTGGACGGCGTTGACTACTTTGCTAGCGACGTTTTCAAGACCTACTGAATCGATGAAACGGGTGATTTGTTCGTCGTATAGTTGCGATCGCACCGCCCCAAAGAAATCAATCGCCTGATTCTTAAACCGCTTCACTAGCTGCTCGATCTCAGTAGCCGATAGCCCGTCACTAGCAAACATACCGCTAACAATACCGATCCTATCTGCTTCGCTAGGCTGCCAGTAAAACTTCTGCATCCGGCCATTTCGAATTAGCGGCGCGTACAGCGTGGCAAAATCATTTCCAGTGGCAATGATTGGAATTCTTGGCAGCGGCTTCTCATCATAGCTACCCGGCAATTGCACATTAGTCGGACTATCCGCGATATTCATCAGCGTATTATTCACTAGCTGCGTATTCACGGTGTACTGCGTCATCCGATCAAACCGACCCGCTCCGGCATCTAGATCATTGATCATTAGTACAGCCATCCGCCCTCTGACTCTCACTAGTTCAGCGGCTTCTCGGTAGCGCAGTCGAACTAACCTAGCCGGATCGCCCGCGTCAGGACTCTCTAACTCACCGCCAGAAATATAGACCACCTCCACGCCCATCCGCTCAAACACCAGCTCACACTGAAAGGTTTTTCCCTCGCCCTTACGTCCGTGGATGCCTAGAATCAACGGCACTTTCACCTGAGGAAGATCTAGATAGTTCTTGGTGATATGAACGGCTAGCTTATTGAGAAAACTAGGAGCAATGTAGTAAGTCATAGCGCTAATCTTGAGCGAACCAGCGCTTCCAGACTGGCCACTGAGTGATGAGTTGAGACAGGGCTAGATAGCCAGACGCGGCCGGATGCGCTCCATCAACGGCTGCAACTTCCTGCATCCACAGCGCATTTGTTCGTAAAGACTGATAGACATCTAGGTAAGGTACGTCTAGTTCAGCGCATAGCTTACTGTAGTTTGTCGATAATTTTTCGGATCGACAGTTCATATTCTCGTCGGCAACTGGCGGCGGTCCGACCAGCAGCGATGGAAACATCGCCTTAGCCTGAGTGAGAATGCGCCGAGCGCACAGTACAGAATCTTTCTCTTCTACAAATCGAATCCCGTTCTCCACTCTATTGTCGTTCGTACCAAACGAGAACACTACACGATTGTCTGTATCATCAGGAAACCGCTTGGCGGCTTCAGCCAACCACCGAACTTCTATCTGCTCGCTGGTATTACCGCGAATGCCTAAATTGTAGGCAGTCAGTTGGTAGTGGGGAGAGGTCATCGCGGCGCAGGCTCTACCCACCCAGCCTAAATAAGTCAGATCGCCTGTACCTGCGACAAAGGAGTCTCCAAAGAAGCAAATACGAATATCTTTCATACTGCCTATTTCGCTGTTTTGGCGGCTTGGACGCGCTCTTCAATCTGGGTCAGTGCCTGCAAGACCAGATCTTTGGCCTGTAGTTTCCAGCCTCTTTTTTGGATGAGGATTGCGATCGCCCCGCCAACCCCAGTCGCAATAAAGTCCAACGGCTGCGTAAACGAGATCCCAAACAGCAGTCCTAGTCCCGCAATTCCCCAAAACGGCAGCGCCACCGCCTGCCGCTGTTTCAGCAGAATGTCATCAAAAAAGTTCTGGCGTAGCTGTTCTTCTAACTCTTCTTTTACCTGCTTTTGCTGGGAAGGAGAAACTGACAGCGCAATCTTCTGTCGCAGTTTTTCAATCTTGCGCGCATCGGTACTATATTCAGTTAGCTGATCTTCGGCCAGCATTACCAGGCGCTCTGTCTGAGACATTGTGACTCGCATATCGGGGCTATATTGTAGTTTACACCACAGCCGAAACCCTGTGGTCTCGAATTTATGTTTGAATCTTTCAAATTGTTGAAGTTTAAGGTGTCAATGCCTGATTCTATTAAGATAGCGAGTTAATTTCAAGTCATCAGTCAGAACAAGGTACTGATTCGGTGCAATATTAGCGATTCCACAGTCTGTCAATCCGTACTTCGGAAAAGACCAGTCTTGCGGAAGCGACTCTCTTGCTACGAAGTAAGTCCTCTTGAAGAAACTACTCTCTTAGAAAAGTACTGTAACATCCGAACGATCAGGCTTACCTAGCTGTTGAGTAGGCTATTGACTTCAGTCAAAATGTTAGGCGTGGTAGCAACACCTGAAACTGAGCCATAAAGCTGACTAAGAAGGTCGTAGTCTCGAGCCGTAAATTGCTTGGTCCGCTTGAACGTTGAGATCCGACTACGTTTACGAGCTACCAATAAAGTAAAGCAGTAAAATATTGGTATCAATTAGAAACGCCTTTAGAAGAGTACTTCCGTAGCCGACTTATCTCTTTGTAGGTTGTCATACGTTGCGAATTTTCATAGCCTCAACTTCACCTTGTCAGCGCAATACGAAACAGCTTGTATGCTCTCTAAGGTCCAGTTAGACGTCTTCGGGACCTAAATAGATTTGAGACATCGTCTGAGGTTAGCGCAGGCGACATCGTATCCCAGCGTAATTAACCACCGTACTTGTTCTTCTTCTTTAACTCACTTCTTCTAGCCTGAGATTCTCAAAGGACGCAACCCAGAAGATGCTGGATACTGTTGGAGATAGTCTCTAGCGCACTAACAGCAGATGTAACATCAACCATTTGTGTTTGGAGCGCTGACTATACATCCCATCATACATTCAAAAAGTTAGGGGAGAGTAGCTGAGCTACAGCTACCCCTCCCCTAACGATCAAGTCTAGCTCGATACTGTACGACTCGCTAACTAGTAGCGGAAGCCGCTACCGGAGTTGCTACCAGGCTTGTGGACGATGAAGCTGACTGCCTGACACTGCTTGACGTTGTCAAAGCCAACAACGCGGATGAAGCAGTTACCGTACTCAGAGCGGCAAGCTTGTACTTCGTCTAGAACGGCGCGGGTGCTGCTTGCGCCAAATAGGGGCAGCTTCCACATTGTCCAGTAGTAGACTGTAGGGTCAGAGTTCTCGTTGAATTCAACGGCGGGGATGTAGCCCATCTGCAAGCAGTAGTTGATCTGCTTTTCGATTTGGCTGTCGGTTAAAGGTGGTAGGTAGGAGAGAGTTTCATACCGACGCTCTTTTGGCAAAGTTTTCATGGTTTTCTTCCAGAGTAAAAGGGTGAATAGGGAGGTTTCTTGCAGTTCTATCTATTGACAATAGTCTATTGAACAGACTGCCTGTTTACGGGCTGTCTGACGTATCGGTATCTGACTCTTCGGTTGATGAGCGCTCAGCGTCGTCTAGCTGAACGTTTCTATCTGCGTTTGCGCTCAGCTCTTCGGAGGTCATTTGCGTCATTCGCTCAAGCTGCCGCTTGCGATGGCCCATGTTGGCCTGTTGGATATTGGTGGTTAGCATTTCAGGAAGAAATTCTGCAACTTCTTCGGCTAGATGCGATCGCACCGTCATAATCCGAAAGGCCAGCTCCGTATGCTCTTTGAGCAATTCGGAGATAAAGGCTTCACCGTCTTGGAGCTTTTCGCGACTGGCAAATTCGTTAAGCTGATGAAAAACTGGCCGATTGGTTTCTAGTAGCTGGCTCAACACGGTGCGAACGGCTTGATAAGTAAGGTAGCTAGTAAGTACCTGAGTCGTATCTTTGGCAATTCGCTTGAGATCCATATTTGGGAAGCGCTACAAAAACGCTCCGGTTAGTCTACGGGTCAATCTACAGTGTCAATCGCGTAGCCCTAAAACTACTAAAAGGCCACGACTAAAAACCGCTGTGTCAGATACCGTTTGTCCGAGCTGAGCAAATATTTCAAACAGCTCGAACAAACAACAGACATTTAGACAGGTGTGAATCTAGACCTTGCGAATCTAGACCGCACAAATCTAGATAGTGTCAACAGTATCGAACTCGAACTTGATCTCTTTCCATAGATCAAGCGCAGCAGCTAGATCAGGAGACCACTTGCCTGCTTCACGGAGGATGTCGCCACCTTCACGGCTGAGGTTGCGGCCTTCGTTACGAGCTTGAACGCAGGCTTCGAGGGCAACTCGGTTAGCAGTCGCACCAGGTGCGTTGCCCCATGGGTGACCCAAGGTACCACCACCAAACTGTAGAACGGAGTCATCGCCGAAGATTTCAACGAGTGCAGGCATGTGCCAAACGTGAATACCACCAGAAGCTACTGCCATCACACCCGGCATGGAAGCCCAGTCCTGGGTGAAGTAGACACCGCGAGACTTGTCTTGCTCGACGTAGTTTTCACGCAGCAAGTCTACAAAGCCAAGCGTCGCAGCTCTATCGCCTTCGAGCTTACCGACAACAGTACCGGTGTGAATGTGGTCACCACCCGACATCCGCAGGCACTTCGCTAGAACGCGGAAGTGGATACCGTGGTTCTTCTGACGGTCGAGTACAGCGTGCATCGCCCGGTGAATGTGCAAGAGCAGGCCGTTATCGCGGCACCAGTGCGACAGCGTAGTGTTCGCAGTAAAGCCAGCAGTCAAGAAGTCATGCATGATGATGGGCATTTCGAGTTCTTTGGCGTACTCGGCCCGCTTGAGCATTTCTTCGCAGGTGTGCGCAGTCACGTTGAGGTAGTGACCCTTGAGCTCACCGGTTTCTGCTTGAGACTTGTGAATTGCATCGGCAACAAACAAGAATCGGTCGCGCCATCTTTGGAACGGCTGAGAGTTGATGTTTTCGTCATCTTTGGTGAAGTCTAGACCACCGCGAAGACACTCATAAACTGCACGGCCATAGTTCTTAGCCGATAGACCTAGCTTTGGCTTGATGGTACAGCCGAGCATAGGGCGACCGTACTTGTTCATGCGATCGCGCTCAACCTGAATACCGTGGGGTGGGCCTTGGAACGTCTTTAGATAAGCAACCGGAATGCGCAAATCTTCTAGACGCAGCGCCCGTAGTGCCTTAAAGCCAAATACGTTACCAACAATAGAAGTCAGCAGGTTAGTGACAGAACCTTCTTCGAACAGATCTAGAGGATAGGCAACGTAAGCGATGTACTGGTTGTCTTCACCAGGTACGGGCTCGATATCGTAGCAGCGACCCCGGTAGCGGTCCATGTCAGTGAGCAAATCAGTCCAGACCGTTGTCCAAGTACCTGTGGAAGATTCTGCTGCAACCGCTGCGGCGCACTCTTCAGGAGGCACACCAGGCTGAGGCGTCATCCGGAAGGCAGCCAAAATGTCTGTATCTCTGGGCGTGTAGTCCGGAGCGTAGTAAGTCAGTCTGTAATCCTGTACACCAGCGCTGTAACCAGCACCAGACTTGGACTGAGTCTGTGAGTAGGACATATTTCCCTATTTCCTGTCTATATTCTGTGTGAACTATTCTGGGCGAACCAAACTAGATATTGACCAAACTCCATGCATCTCATTGAAAAGAGACAAACACCTACGCCCCAAAATCCGACACTAACCACAAAACGGTGCTAGCGACGAACCGGGCGTTTTTTCTGAGTATGAAGTTCGGAAGATGATCAAACGAGCTAAAAAGAGCGCCTAGCGACTACTAGGAATCTATTAAAGCCGTGCTGATCGGGGTCAGGTGTTTGCTTCAGACCAATCAATGAGATCAGCCTGTCAGATAAACCTGTGCTTTTCAGAATACTATCAGGGCACCAATAAGTTTCCTTTTAGAAGTTCTGTATAGTCTGATAATTAAAATTTATGAACGCTGATGTAGAAAGGTTTCAGCCAGTTTGAGCCAGCCTAGAAACTAGTATCACTTGTAACATTCCGTAACAAGAATGCTAAATGATTTGTTATTTTTTGGAAAATAAAGAGCAGTGAGCTGTAGCGATTTGCCCCCACTCGATTATTTTCTATCCAAAGATAAAGTCATTTCTGCGTAGATATCTCTCTCGTAATACAGCCTTAAGAATTGGCTATCTAGAACTGACCATCTGGAATTCGCCGTTCACTAGCGTTAATCGACGAAAGTTGGTGGGCACTTTGGGTCAAGCCGTCCCAGTTAGACCAGACAGGCTAGAGCGATCTAGCTATCTTCGCTCTGGAATGATATTAACGACTAACTGCGGTGGTTGGCTGTGTCAGAAGGTGGGTTTGTGGACGTTGCTAGGAAAGTCACTCGGCATGTTGTTGGCGCTGCGCTGCTTTGGGGTGTGATCGCAATGACTGGCGGCAACCCGCTAAAAATACAGATAGAGAAGATGCAGCTTGGCAGGCTACTAGACAACGCTGTCAACGCAGTTAATGCCCAGATCAACGAACCCAATATCGGCACGCCTGCTGGGCCGCTGCCAGTAGAGCGCTCAAATCGTCCTAATCCAATTGAACAGAGCTATCAAGTGGGCGCGCTTCAGGCCGACTACACTGGCAGCCTGTGGGTGGGCTCTCATCAGGGATTAGCGCGAATCAATCCTGAAACGGGTCAGGTACTAGCACAGGTGAATGTACCCAACCGATTTATTGACGCTATGAGTCAAGACCGGGTGGGTCGAATTTGGCTCGGCACGCCGGATGGTCTGGTTAGAGTAGAACCCAGAATCAATAAGGTCACAGCGCAAAACTATCGACTGCCCTCTAACCGAGTCCTGTCTACGCTGATTGATCACAGAGGCTTTCTATGGGTAGGGACCGATCGCGGACTGGCGATGGTTAGCCCTGATGAAGGCTTGCTGATGACGACAATTCAGGCGCTACCAGGTGTCAGTGCAAATACGCTAACGCTAGCCGCAGACGGGAATTTGTGGGTGGGCACGTTAGAAGGACTTGCCCGAGTGAATACGGCTTCTGCGCATGTTACCCATAGAGTTACCGACTTGCCGGGAAAATCGGCGCAGGCAATGGCGGTCGGACCGCAGGGTCAGATCTGGGTAGGAACGCCGACAGGTCTGCTCGTCATTAATGGCCGTACCGGTCAGCTTTTGCGGTCGGTGACTCAGATGCGCGATCGCGATGTCACTGCCCTAGCTTTTGACTCTACCCAGAGCCTGTGGGTGGGCACTCGCACTGGCCTACTCAAGCTCAATCCGTACAACGGCGCGGTGATTGGCCGAGTTCCCAGCCTGCCCTCTGAGCATATTCTTTCCATCTCGCCAGATACCGGGAACAAAACCTGGGTCGGTACTACCGAAGGACTAGCCTGGGTAAGTGAGACGACCGGACGAGGCACACCGCACGGCTCGATTGTCAGTGCGTTTGGCGCACGCTGAATTTTAACGAACGGCTTCTGAACAACGTCCGAGCTTGTTATTCTGTTTCTTATAGGTGCATAGACACCGAATAGACTTCGTTCTCAACCGGAGGTCTTAACAGCAAGGAGAAGCAGTCATGATCGTCAACGTGCATCAGTTTGCGCAGTGGAAGCAGGCGGACCGAATGATTGCGGTGCTGACGGCGTGGGACTATCTGTCTGCGCAGATGGTACAGGCAGCAGGCGCAGATATTGTGCTAGTGGGCGACTCGATGGCCATGCCGGTGATGGGGCACAAAACGACAATTCCGCTAACGCTAGATGAGATAGTGCACCATGCGAAGATGGTTTGCCGAGCGATCCAAGACACGCTAGTAGTGGTCGACTTGCCTTTCTTGACCTATCACGCTAGCCCGGCGGCGGCGCTGCTAGCGGCAGGCAGAGCGCTAAAAGAAGCAGGCGCTCAGGCGGTCAAGATGGAAGGGGGCTACCCCAAGATGGTGGAAACAATTGCCTCTGTGGTGCAAGCTGGCATTCCGGTGATGGGGCATGTGGGGCTGACGCCACAGTCTGTCTACACGACGGGTAGCTTTAAGAAGCAGGGGAAAACAGATGAAGAGGCTGAGCGAATTCTTGCTGAGGCGATCGCACTCGAAAACGCAGGCATCTTCTCCATTGTTCTAGAACACATTCCCAGCACCCTGGCTCAAAAAATCAGCCAGAAGCTGACCATACCTACTATCGGCATCGGCGCGGGCCCCAACTGCGATGGACAGGTGCTCGTGACCTCTGATCTGTGGGGCCTTTCTGAATGGCAGCCACCATTTGCAAAGTCCTATGTGGACTTGCGATCGCAGGCAATAGACGCCGCCCGGCAGTTTTGCGAAGAAGTGCGCGATCGCCAATTTGAGCTATGACTGCGCTATGGCACTAAGCAAACAAGACCTAATCGAGAAACTATCGTTGATAGAGCATGTTGAAGGCGGCTACTTTTCAGAGACTTACCGAGCCTCAGAGGAACTAGAAACGCCGAGAGTAGGCAAGAGTCGCTCAATGATGACTTCCATCTACTACCTGCTCACAGACGATCGCCCTATCGATCATCTACATCAAAACAAATCGGACATCATGCATTACTTTCAAGCGGGTGCGCCAATTACCTATATTCTGGTCGACCTAGAGGGCAATTTGACTAGGGTTAAATTGGGCATGGCCATCGAACAGGGCGAAGTCCCACAGTTGCTGGTGCCAAAGGGCTATTGGAAAGCTGCAGTTTTAGAATCGGGAGAATATGGGCTGCTAGGCGAAGCGGTCGCACCTGGGTTTGACTATCGTGATATGACTATCGCCAAAGCCGATAGCATTCGCGCTCAGTTTCCAGATCAGTTTCCAGACCTGTGGAAGCAGCTAGCCTCTTACGTTCGAGATTAGCAATATCAATATATATGCATCGGCGAAATGGATGACCGATAAAGGGGTTTGGGCGATCAGGCTCGGATTATTGCAGGTAAGCTAAGCAGTAGTAAACCTCCAATTCTATTAAATACCTATGGTTGCTACTAGCACTCGAATTCCTGATACCGCGCCTACAGCCAAGCGCGACTACAAAGTTGCTGATATTACGCTGGCGGACTGGGGCCGGAAGGAAATTGCGATCGCAGAAGGTGAAATGCCAGCGCTGATGACGATTCGCGCCAAGTACCGTGATAGTAAGCCTTTGGCTGGCGCGAAGATCATCGGCTGCATTCACATGACGATTCAGACTGCTGTGCTGATCGAGACGCTGTGTGAGCTGGGCGCTGAAGTGCGCTGGTCTTCTTGTAATATTTTCTCTACACAGGACCATGCGGCGGCTGCGATCGCAGCTGTTGGCATTCCCGTCTTTGCTTGGAAAGGTGAAACCGAAGAAGAATACATCTGGTGCATCGAACAAACCTGCCACGACGCCGACGGCGAACTGTGGGATGCCAACATGATCCTTGACGATGGCGGCGACCTGACTGGCCACATCCATCAAAAGTATCCGCAGATGCTCGAAAGCATTCACGGCGTGACTGAAGAGACCACTACAGGCGTTCATCGTCTGTACGAAATGCTAGAAAAAGGCGAGCTCAAGATTCCCGCCATCAACGTCAACGACGCCGTCACTAAAACAAAGAATGACAATAAGTACGGCTGCCGCCACAGCCTCAACGACGCCATCAAGCGCGGCACCGATCACCTAATGGCCGGTAAAAAGGCTCTAGTCATCGGCTACGGCGACGTGGGCAAAGGATCTGTTGCTTCTCTGCGTCAAGAAGGCATGATCGTGAAAGTTGCTGAAGTCGATCCGATCTGCGCAATGCAGGCATGTATGGACGGCTTTGAAGTGGTTTCCCCTTACAAAAACGGTAAGAACGATGGCACTGAAGCCAGCATCGACAAAGAGCTACTGGCCAACATCGATCTTGTTGTAACTGCTACTGGTAACTACAACGTCTGTGGTGCGAATATCCTAAAGAATCTCAAAGCTAGCGCCGTAGTGTGCAATATCGGCCACTTCGACAACGAAATCGATACCGCCTTCATGCGCAAAGAGTGGCGCTGGGAAGAAGTAAAGCCTCAAGTTCACCAAGTTTATCGCTCTGACGATGAGAAGGATTTTTTGATTCTTCTTTCTGAAGGTCGCCTGGTGAATCTTGGTAACGCCACTGGCCACCCTTCTCGCATTATGGACGGCTCTTTTGCCAATCAGGTACTGGCACAGATGTTCTTGTTCGAGCGAAAGTTTGCAGAGCAGTCTGCTGAAGAAAAAGCAAAAGCACTGACCGTCGAAATTCTGCCCAAGAAGCTGGATGAAGAAGTCGCTCGCTATATGGTTCAAGGCTTTGGCGGTGTGATGACTACGCTGACGCCAGAGCAAGCGGACTACATTCATGTAGATGTAGAAGGTCCCTTTAAGACCGAAAGCTACAAGTACTAGAACAGTACTGACTTTTAGAAGCGGCTGAGCTAGCGTTCTTCGTTAAGAAGGTTGTTGCTTCGTAGCCACTAAGATTTACCGAATAGCAAAGAGAAGTCCAGGTGCTGTAGAAGCTCTGGGCTTCTTTACTAATGCTGGAATGAATGCTGGAATAAACGCTTTGACTGCGGCTTCAAAGATTTTCTCATCCATACGTAAAGTGACGCTCAAACGAACTTCTAGCTCGCATCAAAGCTGAAAAAGCGGCTGAACGCGCCCCGTACCAAGCGCAATTGATACAGAGTGACGCGGAACGATAGCAGAGTGCGACTGATAAAGTGCAGTTGATGACTTAGCCCTTCCCGCCTGCGACTGATAAACTCCCGTTGATGACTCGACCATTCCTGAGCCTGACTGATAAAGTCCCGTTAGTGACTCAGTGGTTCCCGACCAGTGCAGAACCGTTCCCGACCAGTGCAGAACGGTTCGCACCTGCGATCGCTCAATTCCCGTCAGCAACTATTAAAATGCTGGCGTACTAGAGGCTGCTAACGTCGCAGCAAACTCATTGCTTCTCCTTGCTCCGGCGTAATCGCTAGCCGTTCGCCTACTGCCATAATCGGACTCCACAGCAGCGGATCTGCATAGTTCAACGCATGGAGCTGATGAATGGCCTGCCGAATCTCTTCCGGAGAGCCGAGCAGAATATGACGCAATCGGTCTTTGTGACCGCTGCGTTCTGTATTGTCAAATGGTCCGGGCGGGTAGCTAGGTGAGCGATTGGGTAAACCAGTCTGTGACCCGAACGCAGCTACGCACAGGTCTGTAGCGGTATAGATTGTCATTTTCACGATTTCTCCACTGAAGTGTTTCAAGGGGTTTGAAGAAAGCGCGAAAACTTAGCCGCCCCAACTTGCAATAAGTCAGGACGGCTATGGCATCATGGCCATAACCTTTTGACTGGTCGCTTCAGTTAAAGGGCGAGCCTGTGTTGATTGTCCTACCAGTCAGCACGGGCGTTCTGCTAAATTTTCGAGCGGTTGAGCCGCTGCCGCACGTTCAAATGTGATGCATTCAAACCAGGCAACA
Source organism: uncultured cyanobacterium (assembly GCA_963838725.1). Taxonomy (GTDB): domain Bacteria; phylum Cyanobacteriota; class Cyanobacteriia; order Phormidesmidales; family Phormidesmidaceae; genus Phormidesmis. Next base: position 131,145 of record CAWISM010000011.1, read on the forward strand.
GCCGTAAAAATAGCGTATCAGTATTTTTTAGCGTGTCAACCTCTTTTTTTACAGGAAATCCTGACGTTTACGGAGACCTACTCTGAAGACTAGGAGAAAAGCCTTAGTCCTGTTCGCTCTCTAGTACTAGCTCATCTAGCGTCTCTGGAAAGTCGCCGCGTTCATTTGCTACACCTCAACACCCGCAATCAGATCGTCATCCGCCTCAGCCATCTCAAGCGTGTATTCTTCTAGCTCGTCAGGATTTGTGAGCGCTTGCTTCGTCAAAAAATCTAAGTAAAGTCTGAGCATCAGTTCATCTTCCGTCATCGTTATGTCTAAGCTCTGCCAGCGTGGATATGCTAACAGCTTTGCAACGATGAAAATTAGAACAACGGCTGTTGATTGCTCGCCGCCGCAGAACGCAGGCCGCTATGATTGACTACGACTTGACTCCTCGATCTCGCTATGGCCAAACTATCGGTTGAGCTACAAAAATATTTTCTGAGCGATACAGTGGACGCACATCGTGCGGATGATCTAGCGAGCGACCTGGCAGATAGCTTTAGCAGTCAGTCGGGGCCGAGCGCGAAAGCTCAGAGTGTGAAGTCTCAAACGGTGACGCTCAATGAGATTCTAGAAATCGCGGGCGAGCGGGCGTTCGGCTTTTTGTTTGTGCTGCTGTCGCTGCCGTCGGCGCTGCCGATTCCAGCGCCGGGGTATTCGACACCGTTTGGGATTCTAATATTTTTGCTAGCGGCGCAGCTCATTATTGGACGAGAGCAGCCTTGGTTTCCTGAGAGTTTTCGGAAGAAAGGATTTGAGCGATCGCAGATCCAATCCCTACTTCAAAAGGGCATTCCCTGGCTACAGAGAATCGAGCTGGTGGCCAAGCCCAGACTGACGCCTGTGTGTACGAGCCGCACCGGGCAGGCGGTGATCGGAATTGCGATCGCCCTAATGTCTATCTCTATGATGATTCCAATTCCGCTGACGAACACGCTGCCTGCCATTGGCATTTTCGTCACGGGCTTTGGCCTGCTAGATGACGATGGGGCAATTAGCCTTGGCGGACTGACGATCTGTGCGATCAGCGCTGTGACTACAACAACTATCCTGTTTCTGGTGTTTCATCTGGGTATAGCTGGAATGGAGAGAGTGGTCGATGCTGCCAAAGACTGGGTAAAGCCTTAGACGATTTTTTCGATACAACGCACTATCCCGTAGGGGCGTAGCATGCTGCGCCCCTACGGTGTCATCTATGAGTTATCTATATGCATCTGCTTAAAACGCTTTCTGCCAGGATTCTCTCGCTATGTGCAGCCTCTGCATTTGTCGCCCCCGCTAGCCTTGCTCAAACTTTCAACAATCCCAATCCTATATTCTCTGATGCGGCAAACCACTGGGCCAGCGCCTGTATTGAGGGAGTAGGCAATGAGGGCTTGATGACAGGCTATCTGGACGGGCGCTTTTTACCAGATGGCACGATGACTAGGGCTGAGTTCGCAGCAGTGATGGTAAAGGCGTTTCCGAATGCGCAGACGATCAGAGATGAGCCTAACTTTTCGGATGTAGCAGCGGACTTTTGGGGTAAGGGGGCGATCGCATCTGCCTACGAGCGCGGTTTTCTAGCTGGCTACCCAGGCAATGTATTCAAGCCTGCGCAGCCGATTACGCGCGCTCAGGCAATTGTGGTGATGGCGAATACTCAGCGGCTGACGCTAGCAGAAAATGGTCCGCAGGATAGCGGACTAGTGCTGAGGAGCTTTTTGCAAGACTGGCGGCAGGTGCCGGAGTGGGGAAGTGATGCGATCGCCGCCGCAATCCAGAAAGGCATCGTCGTCAACTATCCCAAGGCCAACCAGCTACGGCCTAGCGACAGTATCACTAGGGCCGAAGCCACTGCGCTGCTATGCCGTTCAAACGCATCGGGAACAGATGCTCGCTATTACGTGCCAGCCCAGTATGTCGCAACGTTCATCGACCCGCCGGAACTAAATCTTTTAGGAGAGTTTCCTAGAGAATTTGGGAGTCTTCTTTTCCAAAAAGCCGTATTGAACAATCAAATGTTGTTTTCAGGGGATAACAACGAGACCGCAGAGCTGTGGACAACCGACGGCACGGTAGTCGGTACGCAGCGAATTAGAGATCTACAGATGGTACTACCAGGCGGCAGAGAAATTCGAGCGACTAGTGCTGAGCTTTCTATCCTATATGCGGAAACAACAGACGCCGAAAATCAGACCGCTACCGAGCTATGGATAAGAACGCAGCAGGCATTTCGACAGGCAAACCAGCCGGATAGCTTGCCCGCTGGAATCTGGCACAGTGATGGGACGGCTGAGGGGACGGTGCCGATTGCTTTGCTAAATGAAGAACTGCTGCGATCGCTCCAAACGGCTAACTATTGGACAGGGTTAAGTAGCCGACTATTCAAAGGGCGTATTCCTTTCATGATCCAACGGCCCGACAGCCTACAGATCTGGCTAACGGACGGTAAAACCGAAGCGGGCACTGAGCAACTGTTGCAGATTCCTAATGCCTACAGCGGCGCACAAAGAACAAACTCCGATCCAACAATCTTTATGATTACAGATAGCCATCTGTTCTTTGCGATGAGCGAAGGAGAAGCCACTACGATATGGCGTAGCGACGGCAGCACAGCAGGTACAGAACAAGTAATGACAATTCCCAGCAGAGTGTACTCCTTCAGGCAGGTGAACGGCCAGGTTTATTTCTCATTAGAGACGCCTGAGCAAGGCCAAGAGCTATGGACGAGCGACGGTACCCAGTCCGGGACAAGACTGGTCGCAGACTTTCTTCCAGGGTCAGAAAGCTCTAAGGCTGAGGCGATATGGGCTACTGGCGAGACTACCTACATCCTGGCGAATTCTGAAGCAGGGACAGGGCTGTGGGCGCTAGATAAAACGGCTTCGAACCCTCGTTTAGTCAAACAGTTGAAGTCGGTGGCTACTCACACAGGTGATGTCATTGCCACGGAAAATGACGGCAAGCTTTTCTTTGCGGTGCCTACTTCACTACCACCGTCAGCGCCACCTTCATCAGTAGAAAGACAAATTTATGAGCCTACTTACGAGCTATGGGTGAGCGATGGCACAGCAGCAGGCACGACCCAGCTAGGCAGTCCAATCAAAAGCTTCTTTACTGACTTTACAGCCTTCAATGGCCGTCTCTTTTTTAATGGCAATGGACCCAATGGCCAAGAGCTATGGGTGAGCGATGGAACGGTTGCGGGCACTCGTCAAGTGGTGGACCTTGCGCCTGGATCAAGCCCCTATTCGCCGAACTGCCCGACTCAGTCTGCGCCTACCGGAGCAAAAAAACAGCAAGCACAGTCAAATCCTGCGCTTGCCTGCGAATTCTACGAGGTCGCTAATAGTAGTTCACCTAGATCGCTCACCGTTCGGGGAGATTTTCTGTATTTTGTAGCGGGCGATCGCGACCTATACCGTACAGATGGCACCGCGCTAGGCACGCAGTTCATTCAGCGTTTGCGAGGAGACGGTGGACCCTACTCGCCTGAGATTACGCCTCTAGGAAATCGGCTACTGGTGACAGGTTACGTTGGTGACAGCGATCGCCCGCAGCTTTGGGCCGTACTAGAGCAGGTCATCCCCGTACTGAGCGGCTATCCCTAATCAGAATCAATTGCTACCGCACCAGATTGATAGGTCTATCTACGCTGCTAGCTGTATTCGTAGCGGGCTGCTTGCCTAGCGCCGCACCCAGCAGATAGCCCGCGATACAAATTGCCAACCCATAAACATTCACGCCTAGATCTAGCGCATACTTACCGCTGCCGATACTAAGCGCGGTGGGGAAAATCGCGCTGCCTGTGGCACTTTCGATCACTCGAATCACACCGAAAGTGAGTCCGGGCCAAAAGGCAAGGTGAAAGCTGAGGGTGCCGGCTTTGCGGATGAAAGCGAGTAGGAAGATTGGGGCGAGGCCCATGACCATCGTGCCGCTGATAGTGGTCGCCTGAATGACGGCGGGGCCAACGCGATCGCCCATGTACAGACTAAACAGGGGAATGTTGCCGAGAAGCGCGATCGCCACAATCCACCAGCGGCCAAATTTCGCCTGGTTCTCGGTCGGTCTACCCTGCTTGTTGTTCCAATCGCGAGCGCCTAGCTTAGCCACGCTAGAAAAAGTCGAATCTAGCGTAGACCCGGCGCTAGTGAGCATGATGGCATTGAATACTAACAGCATTGGCAGTCCGAAGAGAGCGGGAACGGCCAGAGAAGGAGAGCCCTCAATACCGTTCGCCCTAGCGTAGAGGCCTACAGAGCTAAAGAGCAGAATAAAGCCGCCGCTAATAATCCCGGCCAGGATAAACCCCTTGACCATCACTTTAGGAGAGGTGATAAAGGCGCGATCAGTCATTACCGGATCGTGGAAGGGATAGCTAAAGATTTGAACAGCAGCGAGACCGCAGAAGGTGAGTCCAGCTAAAGAAGTTTCAGCGTCGACCACAGGAAGGCCGTTGTTGGCTAGTCCAGGGCCGAGGGTGGCAAGAATGACGACTAGTAAAACGGCAGCAAACAGCATCTGGGCGCTATCGGTTAATAAGCTCGATCTCAGGCCACCAATCAGGCTGTAGTAGACGGTGAAGGCGGTCACTAGCGCGGCGGCAATCCAGTAGCCAGCGCTGCCTTCCGCGCCGAAGTAAAGTGAGAATACCTTAGTATTGGACCAGACTTCGTTGAGCAAACGGATGGCGATCGCAATCAAAAACAGCCGAGCGCAAACCTTGCCATATTTGCTAACTAGGAACTCGGGAATGGACTTGTGACCACCGACAGTGCGGATGTAGTAGAGTGCGATCGCCGCTGTCACAAAGCTTAGATAATAAATCGCGTAGCCGATGCCGCCCGTGATGCCAAACGCATTGCCCAAACTAGCCGCATTGTCAATGGATTTGGCAAAGATCCAAGAAATCGCCGCGCTAGAGACCAGCAGCCACAGGCCAGGTGCTTGCCCTTGCTGAGACTGCCCTTCAAAAAACTCTGAAGCTGATACCTTGACTGGCGTGGTCTTCTTCACCAGGCCAAAAAGCGTAAAGCCATACCCAAACAGAATTGCCCATGTCAGGGCCGTAGATAGCGCCATATGATTATTTTTCTCAGACAATGAATAGTGACTATAGCAAAGCATGACAGTTGCGCCCATGCGTCGGTCACAGTCAGCAGGCTGGCTAACAAGAGCTGTACCCCCTTCAACCGCGAAAATACAACAGATCTTAGGCAGAAACTTCTCAGCCTAAAAACTGCTGGTTTCACAGTGAGTGTAGCGGGCTTGTCTTCTAGTTCGATTATCAGCGACTGAGATTTTGCTGAGATTAGTCAGACATTTCGCCTATGGTTAGATCTAACTGTAAGCCGTCTAAATTCATGAACAAGCTCATCGACCTTAGCCATACCGTAGAAGATGGCATGGTCACTTATAAGGGAATTACCGCACCGATTATCTGCGACTATCTCACTCGCGAAGCGTCCAAAGCCTACTACGCCGAAGGCACCACCTTTCATATTGGCAAGATCGAGATGGCTGCCAATACCGGCACCTATATAGACTCTCCTTTCCACCGCTATGCCGATGGCAAAGATCTATCCGAACTTTCTCTTTCCTCACTTGCAGAGCTAGATGGCGTAGTTTTTCAAGCAGACTCGCAGCAGACCAGCCACGGCCCAGAAATCTTTGGCGATGCTGATGTCAAAGGAAAAGCGGTGCTAGTTCATACCAACTGGGCGCAGCACTGGAGAACAGATCAGTACTTTGAAGGGCACCCCTATCTAACCGAGGCAGCAGCGATCTGGCTGCGCGATGCAGGCGCAACGCTAGTTGGGATCGATTCGTACAATATCGACAGCACTTCGACAGGTCAACGCCCTGCCCACTCTGTTCTATTGGGTGCTGACATTCCCATTGTTGAACACATGCGTGGATTAGAACAGCTTCCAAAGCACGGATTCAAATTCAACGCGGTCCCCGTCAAAGTGAAGCAGTTCGGAACCTTTCCAGTACGAGCTTACGCCGTTGTGGCCTAGCACTGGAGACTTAGTTCTGATCGGTTTCAATTCGTCCGAGCGCAGTGCCAGGGTAGTAGTGCGCCAAGATCTCCTGATAGGAATAGCCCTGCTCAGCGAGATCTTTTGCCCCTAGCTGGCTCATGCCGCTACCTTTGTGCGCATCGTCCACGATTTCTTGCGAGGCCGCATACAGCGATTCGACAATGCCACCCTCGTAACTAATAAATTCGCCAGCGGTGGCCAGTACAGCAGCCTGGGTAATGCTGTCTTCCCTGCTAATTCCTTTGTAGGCTTGGAAGCGCTGCGTATTGTCTAAATCGAAGTAGGCTTCGCTGGCGGGGCGAATGTTGTGAGTGAGCGCGTAGGAGCGGGCAGCGACAGCCTGCGCTTTGATCGATTCAATCGGCCAGGAGGAGGATACTTCAGTGCCGACGACGCTGTATAGGTAGTCGCCAAGTAGAACGTAGTTGACGGCAATCAATCCTCTTTCTCTTAGGGCGATTAGAACGCGGCCTCTATACCAGCTGCTGCCAATCGCCACATAGCCGCCATCGTCTGGATAGATCCAGAAGGCGCTGGGCATGGTTTCGCCATCGACTACGATGCTGCCGTTAATTTTGGCTAGGGAGGCGGTATCAGGCGCGAGGGTTTTGAGGCTGTTGCCGTCTAGATCGGCGAGGGTGCCACCGTGGGAGGTGGAGAAGGCGATCGCGTCTACATCTCTAGCCAGCGCCACTCGCATCTCTAGCACGCTGTCAATCGTCGTACCAGAAAAGGCTACAGGCTCGGCGGCGGCTGGAGCCGGGGGCGCAGCGGCAGTGACCTTCTCTGGTTGCGGCTCGGGTTTTGCAGCGGCAGATTGGGCGGCGGCGGGGGTAGATGCGATCGCAGCACCAGACATTGCCTCTAGCTTCCGGTAAAAGATCTGATGAGTCAAAAACAGATCAGCCACCTTTTCGGGCGCGACGGCGCTGGGATCGCCTGCCTGCCGCAGTGGTGCCTTGGCAGGGTCTGGCTGTAGTTTCGTCTGTATAGTATCGGGCCAGCTCTGAGTGAAGGCAAAACCAGTCAGCGCGGACAGAACTGCACAGCCGAGAGATACCCTTCTGAAGGTAGACCGCTGCGGCTGTTTTGAGTCATCTGACTTTGAACTGTCTAATGTTGAACTATCTGATTCTGAGCTATTTGGCTTTAAGCTATCTGGCTCTGGGCTATCTGGCTCTGGGCTATCTGATTTTGAGCCGTCTAATTTCGAGCTACCTAGTTTTGAGCTGTCTAATTTCGAACTGTCTGACGCTAGGCTGTCAGTCTTTGGAGCGGTCGATTCAACACTAGAGTGAGCAACACCTTTAGGTCTAAGTAACCGCAGTGCTAATGGCTGCTTGAGCATAGTTTCAAAATTTGGATAGACCACCTGTGGTTCGCAATCGATCGGTCACATCGCTAGCGAAACGTCATAGCAAACCATTCAGCAGACGCTAGACATTACCGGATAATTGCTAGATACTAGCTTGAACCAATATGACCCATAAAATTTTAATGTTTAGATGAATAGTTGGTAGCTCGCCTGCCGACAGTTTACCCATCTGGCACAAAAGGAACAAATATTTCTGATGAGTGAAGACTCAAACCCCAAAGATAGCGCTTTAGTATTGGTAGCAGGCGCGACTGGAGGCGTAGGCCAGCTCAGCGTTGCCAAGCTAATCGCAGCAGGCTACCGAGTGCGAGTGTTGACGCGAAGCGCTGCCAAGGCCGAGCGCATGTTTGCTGGCAATGTCGAGATTGCGGTTGGCGATATTCGCAGGCCCGAAACGCTAGCTGCGGCTACTACAGGTATTACTCACCTAATCTGCGCGACCGGAACGACTGCACTGCCCTCTGCCCGATGGGACTTTCAAATTGACTTTGGCAGCAATCCAATAGAGCAGGCAATCAACTGGGGCCGGGTCTACGTGGACGCAGACTTTCGCAATGCGAAGGCTCGCAATACGCCCGAAGCCGTCGATGCAATTGGCGTTAGCAATCTAGTGCAATCAGCACCTGCTGACTTGCAGCGATTCGTCTTTGTCTCCTCTTGCGGCGTAGCCAGAAAAGACCAGTTCCCCTACAGCTTGCTAAATGCCTACGGCGTGCTCGACGCTAAGGGAAAAGGCGAGACGGCGATTCTAAGATCGGGGTTGCCATACACCATCATCCGGCCTGGTCAGTTGACGGATGGTCCCTACACGTCTAGAGACTTTAATTCGCTGGTGCAGGCGAGTACGGATAGTAAGCTGGGTGTCGTAGTAGGAACCAACGAGACGCTAAACGGTCAGACGAGCCGGATTGATGTGGCAGCAGCATGTGTGGCCTGTCTGGAGATCGAGGCGGCAAAGAATAAGGCGTTTGAGATTATTAGCAAGGGCGATCGCCCCTCAGAAATCGACTGGGCCACTCTGTTTGCCGCTGCGTGAAGGCAGAGTTCTAGCCAGCGAAAGTGAGTTAGACTTTTGTCAACGTGCAAGCATTCCCTTTAAAATCAGAACCGCTTCAGACGCGAAGATAATGAGTGAGCCCACCCCTAGTCTTAATATCGACGACGATGTAGAGAACGTCACGATTATCAAAGGCGGTGACAGTCAGGTAGCTAACTCGAACAAGCAGCATTCCAATGCAGCATATCCCGCCCAGACAGATGCGCCCGGTAGCGCTTTTAGAACATTTTCTGTGGCGCAGAGACAGCAGCTGCGTCAAACGCTAAATGCTTTGCCACTCAGTTTATTTGATGATTTAGTTCATAATTTAGCTGTTCCTACAGGGATTATTCCAGGCGTAGATATATCGCAGAAGGACCGCTGCCGAGCGCTTTTATCTTGGTCAAAGAGCATAGAAGGGATAGGCTTAGCGCGAGTAGAAGAACTACTCATCCCCATGATTGCTGAGCAGCTCAAAAGCGCTCAAACATACTTATATTTTGTCGTTATCAAGGGAGAAAATATTAACGACAAGACAATACCTAAACTCCAGCCGATGATTCAACTATTAAGACAGATAACGGGCGATGATTCCATTGGCGTAACATTTGTCGAAGAAGGCAGCATCAAGATTGTTTTAAGTGGCTCAGCAGCTGGCCTGAAGAAATTGCAAGCACTCTATGACTCCGGTGAATTAGAGTCTTTAGACATTCCCTCAGTCGAAACTGTTCAACCTGTCGATAACCATACGGCAGGTGACAGAAAGTCTAGGTTAGTACAAGTACTCAAACTACGTGGAAATCTCCTACGATTAGAACAGCTCATCACCAGTGAGCTAACCTTCACTCGCGCCCGCCTCCGAGCCCTTGCGCGAGCTAGCGCCAACGAACCTGACCGCGCCAACGACGAGCGCAGCCGCGCCATCGCCCGTGCCAGTGCCAGCGCCAGTGCGATCGCCAGTGCCCGTACTCTCGCCCGCGCTCAAGTCAGCGCCCGTGCGATCGCCCGCGCGCTCGAGCGCAACCGCGCCAGCGTCCGTGAGCTCACTATCGCTAATGCCCGTGCTCTTGCCCGTGAGCTCACTATCGCTCTCGCCCTCGCTAGTGCCCACGCCAGCATCCTCACCCGCGTCCGCGTCATTGCCCGCGCCATCGACCGTACCAGCGCCAGCGTCCTCATCCGTGCTAATGACCTTGCCAGCGCCATCGACCGCGACCTCGACTATGACCTCGCCATCCCCCGTGACCTCGATCTCACCAATGCTGATTTAAGAGGCGCTAACCTAAGTGATATAAATCTTGTTAATGTCAATCTCACTAAAGCCGATTTGACGGGTGCCAATGTTCAAGGAACACTTTTTGGAAACAATCAAGGGGTGTCAGGATCGATGAAACGTGATTTACAAAAGCGCGGCGCTATCTTTTAGGATTTTCCTGGTCCCGCTAGGGTCACTATCGCTTTTCGCGCTTAGCTCAAACCATTACCCAGAGCGGTAACCCTTATTCCATAAAAAGGCGACAAAAAAGGACGCATAGCTTGCGTCCTCAAAAAATTAGGTGACAACTTGTAGAGACTAGTGGTTAGAGGCTAGTGGTTCAGTTCTCTGAATCAGACCATCAGCGCGGGAGGCTTACACTAGGAAATTGACGGCTAGCCAAAGCGTCAGCAGTGAACCAAATACGCCTAGCCAAAGCTTGAATCGAATATCCATGTGCTCTCATAAAGTAAGGGTGCTTTTGTCATCCTATCGAGAAACCGTTCCTTTTTGGGTAGGGTTTTCCAGAATCAGAAAAGCAGCGTAGCTCAAGCGGTGGTATAGCTTTCGGCCTGTAGTCTAAACATCTCTTCATAGCGACCCCTGCGCTGCATGAGCTGATCGTGAGTACCTGTCTCTACGATCTCCCCTTTCTCTAAGACGACGATGCGATCGGCCATCCGCACGGTGGAAAAGCGGTGGCTGACTAGGAAAGTCATCTTGCCTTTGGTGAGCTGGCGGAAGCGCTCAAAGAGATCGTGCTCGGCGATCGCATCGACAGCCGCCGTCGGCTCGTCTAAGATCAGCACCTGTGCCTGCGACATAAACGCCCGCGCTAGGCCAATCTTCTGCCACTGCCCGCCCGAGAGATCCACGCCACCGGTAAACATTTTGCCCAGCACCGTATCGTAGCCCTTGTCCAGTTCACTGATTACCGGATCGGCTCCCGCATCGTTTGCCGCCTGCAAAACTCGCGTCGAGTCGGCTTTGTTGGGCAAGTCACCAAAGCCGATGTTGTCTTGAGCGGACAGGGCATAGCGGGCAAAATCTTGGAACAAAACGCCGATATTGCGGCGCAAATCGCTCAGCTTGAAGGCACTTAGCGGAATGTCGTCTATGGCAATCAGCCCTCGGTCGATGTCGTATAGACGGGTCAAGAGCTTGAGCAAAGTAGTTTTGCCCGATCCATTTAGGCCAACTAGGGCAATGCATTCAATCGGGCTGACGGTGAGTGAAATGTTCTTGAGCGTGGGCTGTTCGCTGCCAGGATAGGTGAAGTAAACGTCTTGTAGTACCAGGCCCTCTTTGATCGGCGTTGGAAAGAGTTTAGACTTGCGAGGGCTGGTGACTTGAGGCGATAGATCGATAAATTCAAAGTACTGGGAGACGTAGAGATTGAATTCGTAGAGAGTAGCGATCGTAGTCAAGATGCCCTGAGTTGCGGCCTGGGCCTGCTGGAAAGTGCCTGCATACAGGGTGAGATCGCCGATAGTGACTAGGCCGCGCAGGGCTTCCCATAGGACGAGGGCATAGGCGCTGTAGAAGGCGATCGCAGCCACCATTTCAATACTGACCTGGGCAAAAGACTGCCGCCGCGCAATCGTCTGCGACTCTTGGTTGAACTGATCGCGAATGGCGTGATACTGACTGACTAGATGCTCACCTAGATTGAACAGCCTCACTTCCTTAACGTATTTTGGCTCAGTCAGCACAGCGCCGAAATAGTCAGCCAGCCTGCGGCTAGGCGTTTGGCGTCTGGTCATCCAAAAGCGCCGCTCAGAAAAGCGAACGCTCACCCAAAAAGTCGGCAGCGCACTTAGCAGTAGCAGCACGAAGACCAACGGATTGAATCGTAAAAGCAGCGCTAGCAATCCGACTAGCCGAGTCACCTGGCCCAATAGCATCAGTGACAGCCGCAACACCCGCATCGGATAGCTGCTGCCGCTCTGCTGAGCCCGGTTGAGAATATCGTGGAACTCTGACGATTCGTAGTGGGCTAGATCTAGGCGAGTAGCCTGCTCTAGCATCTTGGTATTGGCATAGAGCAAGAAGCGATCGCTCATTACCTGAGTGGTATAGCCATCGAGCTGCTGCAAAATCGCCTGTAAGACTAACAGTCCCAAGCCTGCACCAACTAGTGGCAACAGCGCTTGCAACATCACCTCTATCACCGCGCTCGCTTCAACTAGGATCACGACTTGATCCACAATCAGCTTGCTGATGTATATCTGCGCGGCGGGCAGTAGCGAACTGGTCAAAGTCAACGCCACGCTGATTAGAAGCGCAATCGGCGTAGCGGCCCACACTAGCCGGAATAGCCGGGGCATGTTTTTGAAAATGGCGATCGAGCTGGAGAATTTCTTGAGGAAATTTGATGCGATCGCACCGAATTTAGAATTAGCGGTCAAATAACGAAGAATACGGGTAAAGGTCATATCATTATCGTAGCGAATGTTCTTCCTAAAAAAGGAGAGTCATTATGGTTCAGTCGCTAGCTCAGGACCCAACTAGCTCAGGGCCAATGAGTTTCGACGCTTTCCTAGACTGGTATCCAGACGACGGTCGCCGCTATGAATTAATTGAAGGGAAGATCGTTGAAGTGTTGCCAACTGGCTCCCACGAAGACATTGGCGGCTTCTTGGCATCTGAACTAAACCTTGAAATTCGCCGCAGCCAAAAGCCCTATTCCATTCCTCGTAATTGCCTAATTCGACCGCAGGTAAATAATTCTGGATACATACCAGATGTAGCGGTTCTCAATCGTGAGCACCTGACTCGTGAGCCGCTGTGGCAAACGACCTCGGTGATTCAAGACGGCGCTACCGTTCCTCTAGTGATTGAAGTCGTCAGCACAAACTGGCGAGATGATTATGGCCATAAGTTTGTGGAGTATGAGGCGATGGGCATTCAGGAATATTGGATAGTGGATTTTCGGGCGCTGGGCGCGGTGCGGCATATTGGCCAACCCAAACAGCCAACCATCACAATCTGTCAGTTGGACGGTGAGGAGTATCAGATTCAAAAGTTTATCGCTGATGAAAAGCTAGCATCAGGCGTATTTCCTCAGCTAGATCTAGCGGCTAGTTCGGTGTTTGCGATCGCTAATGACAGTTGAACAGCCTTTGAAGATCTGTAGTATCTTCTACGAGAACATGATTGCGGCAATTTTTTACACTGTAACTTTTTACAAAGGGCGGCGGCCTCTCCATTAGTTCTCCATTTTTCTTCTTTATGTTGACGGCATCAATCGGAATAGGTTGATCAGCCGTTTAGCTACCCCGAAAGAAGTAAGGGGAAAAATGAGATGATACAAACTGGCTTTGGTAGAACAAGCGCCTTGGATGGATTCGAACGGCAGTTCAATCCCAGCGAGGTGGTGACTTCCGAAAGGCCTTCAGCCAGTGCTGATAAAATCATCAGAAGCACTAGAGCGCTGCGGTCACCCTCTGAAATATCGTTTGAGCTACTGTCTGTTTGGGAGAGATTCTGCGAATGGGTTACTAGCACTGAAAATCGGATCTATATAGGGTGGTTTGGCGTACTAGCCATCCCTACACTAGCAACAGCAACGATTGTGTTTGTACTGGCAATCATCGCTGCGCCCGCTGTTGATATGGATGGAACCGGACAGATGGTTTCCGGTTCTTTACTAGATGGAAACAATTTGATCACTGCTGCGGTTGTTCCAACTTCAGCGGCAATTGGCTTGCATTTCTACCCCATTTGGGAGGCCGCATCTCTCGATGAGTGGCTGATGAACGGTGGACCCTATCAGCTAATTGTGCTGCACTTTATTATTGGCATTATTAGCTATCAAGATAGAGAGTGGGAGCTGAGCTATCGCCTGAGGATGCGTCCCTGGATTTCGCTCGCGTTTACCGCGCCTGTTGCAGCGTCTGTTTCGGTTCTACTGGTTTATCCGGTGGGGCAAGGCGGCTTTGCATCGGGAATGCCGCTGGGTATTTCGGGCACGTTCACCTTTATGATGCAGTTCCAGGCCGACCACAACATTTTAGCGAATCCCCTGCATCAGATGGGTGTGGTAGGCGTCTTAGGCGGAGCGCTGCTATGCGCGGTTCATGGATCGCTGGTGACTTCAGCGGTTTGTCGTCCGGCTGATCAATCGATTGCCAGACCAGATAGAACAAACGAGCTAGATAGAACAAAGCCTAAAAGCACTAAAACCTACAGCTTTGAACATATTCAACTCTATCAGCAGCTTTTGTTTTGGAAGGGTGCGAGGTTTAAAAGCTCAAGGGCGGTTCATTTCTGCTTGGCTGCTCTGCCAGTGGCAGGCATTTGGTCAGCGGCGATAGGGGTAGATTTGGCTGCGTTTGACTTCGATAATTTTTCTTTTGATTCACCAGCTCGGGTCTCGGTTAGGAAAACTGTTGTACCGACTTGGTCTGATGCGATCGCCCAGGTAAACCTTGGCATTCATGCAACAGCAGAAAGAACAAGGCCGCGCTTTTCTCAGTTTATCGAGTTAGCAGATGAGCTAGAGCCCTAACCAATACGGCTGTTGGCATCCTATAGATTTTTAGATTTTGTTTAATTAAAAGGAGAGTTCTCATGACCGCCAGTCCTCCGAGAAGGGAGAATCCGGCTAGCGTTGCGACCGAGAAAAGTCCAATTCCCACCTCTTTTGAGAAGTGGGCAAAACCTGGGCACTTTGACCGGACGCTAGCAAGAGGTCCAAAAACCACTACCTGGATTTGGAACCTGCATGCCGATGCGCACGATTTTGACTCGCATACGAGTGATTTACAAGATATTTCTCGAAAGATATTTTCTGCCCATTTTGGCCATCTTGCCGTTGTGTTTGTCTGGCTGAGCGGCATGTACTTTCACGGAGCTCGCTTCTCCAATTTTTCGTCTTGGATGGCCGATCCGGCCCATATCAAGCCCAGCGCTCAGGTGGTGTGGCCGCTAGTGGGCCAAGATATTCTCAATGGCGATATGGGAGACGGCTTTAGAGGGATTCAGATTACCTCGGGTCTGTTCCAAATGTGGCGCGGCGAAGGCTTTACGAACGAGTTTCAGCTTTACTGTACGGCGATTGGCGCACTGGTGATGGCGGCGCTGATGATCTTTGCGGGCTGGTTTCACTATCATGTGCGATCGCCCAAGCTGGAATGGTTTCAAAACGTGCAGTCAATGCTCAATCACCACCTAGCCGGACTGCTCGGCTTGGGGAGCCTGGGCTGGGCCGGACATTTGATCCACGTTGCCCTGCCGACCAATAAACTGTTGGACGCAGGCGTAGCGGTTCAAGATATCCCCTTACCGCACGAGTTCATTCTTGACAAAGCGTTTATGGCCGAGCTGTATCCTAGCTTCGCGCAGGGAATCAGGCCGCTCTTTACGCTTAACTGGGCGGCCTACAGCGACTTTCTCACCTTTAAAGGCGGGCTAAATCCCGTGACTGGCGGCCTGTGGATGACTGATATTGCCCATCATCACGTGGCGATCGCAGTTCTCTTTATCTTTGCTGGCCATATGTATCGCACCAACTGGGGAATTGGCCACGATATCAAGACCATGCTAGAAGACGCCAGACATCCCAAGATGCTGCCTTTCTTGAGCTTTATCGGCCCGGTTGGTCACAGGGGATTGTTTGAAGTGCTCACCACTTCCTGGCACGCACAGCTAGCAATCAATCTAGCAATGCTGGGTTCATTGAGCATTATTGTTGCTCAGCATATGTATTCGATGCCGCCTTATCCATATCTGACGACAGACTACAACACCGTGACTTCTCTATTCACTCACCATATGTGGATTGGCGGCTTCTTAGTGGTTGGCGCGGCGGCTCATGCTGGCATCTTTATGGTGCGAGACTATGTTCCCAGTGAGAATGTCAACAATGTCTTAGATAGAACGCTGCGCCATCGCGACGCGATTATCTCTCACTTGGTTTGGGTGTGCCAGTTCCTGGGCTTCCACAGCTTTGCTATCTACTGTCATAACGACACAATGCGAGCGTTTGGTCGACCTCAAGATATGTTCTCGGATACAGGCATCCAGCTACAGCCCATCTTTGCCCAGTGGATACAGCATATTCAGACGATGGCAGTCGGCGGTACGCAGGCTGCGCAGCCGCTAGGCGATGCCCTTGGCGGCATCCGAAACATTGCCCTATCGGGATTGGGAACGACGGCTCCTGGCGTTACCGCACCCGCCAGCTATGCCTTTGGTGGCGGCGTTGTTGCAGTCGGGGGCAAGGTGGCCATGATGCCGATTACGCTGGGCACTGCCGATTTTATGATTCACCACATTCACGCGTTTACGATTCACGTAACGGTACTGGTGCTGCTAAAAGGCGTTTTGTTTGCTCGCAATTCTAGGCTAATTCCTGATAAGGCTGAGCTGGGCTTCCGCTTTCCTTGTGATGGACCGGGCCGGGGCGGGACCTGTCAAGTGTCTGCCTGGGACCACATCTTTCTAGGACTGTTCTGGATGTATAACTCGATTGCGATTGTTATCTTCCACTTCTTCTGGAAAATGCAGTCGGACGTCTGGGGAGCGGTCGATGCCGATGGCACCATTACTCACCTGACGGGCGGCAACTTTGCCCAATCGTCTATCACTATCAACGGCTGGCTGCGAGACTTTTTATGGGCGCAGGCGACTCAGGTAATCAGCTCCTACGGCTCGGCGCTGTCTGCTTACGGTCTGATGTTTTTGGCGGGTCACTTTGTCTTTGCCTTTAGCCTGATGTTTTTGTTTAGCGGTCGCGGCTACTGGCAAGAGCTAATCGAGTCGATTGTGTGGGCTCACAACAAGTTGAGAATTACCACGGCGATTCAGCCGCGAGCGCTGAGCATTACCCAAGGCCGCGCGGTGGGTGTCGCGCACTACCTACTCGGCAGCATTGTGACGACCTGGGCGTTCTTCCTAGCGAGAATGGCCGCGATCGGATAGTTCAGCACCTTTTCAACCATTACAGCTTCAACCATTACAACCTCATGCAAAACCTATTACCTCTTTGGAACCATGGCGACAAAATTTCCAAAATTTAGTCAGGAGCTACAGCAAGATCCGACCACCCGGCGAATCTTCTACGCCCTCGCCACGGCTCATGATTTTGAAAGTCACGATGGCATGACTGAGGAGAATCTCTATCAAAGGATTTTTGCCTCTCATTTTGGCCATCTTGCCATTATCTTTCTATGGACTTCTGGCACTCTCTTTCATGTGGCTTGGCAGGGTAACTTCGAGACTTGGATCAAAGATCCGCTCAATACCGCGCCGATTGCTCATGCAATTTGGGACCCGCAGTTTGGCCCGGCGGCGATGGATGCTTTTACGCCTGCCGGGGCGGGCAATCCGGTTAACTTCTGCTACTCGGGGGTGTATCACTGGTGGTATACCATCGGCATGCGCACCAACGGCGATTTGTTTTCAGGCGCGATGTTTTTGCTGCTGCTAGCTGCGGTGATGCTCTATGCAGGCTGGCTGCACCTACAGCCAAAGTACAGGCCCAGTCTGGCCTGGTTCAAGAATGCAGAGTCTCGTTTAAACCATCATCTGGCGGGTCTGTTCGGCGTTAGCTCGCTGGCCTGGGCCGGACATCTGGTGCATGTGGCGATTCCTGAATCGCGCGGACAGCATGTCGGCTGGGATAATTTTCTCTCTATGCCACCCCATCCGGCAGGGCTAAAGCCTTTCTTTACTGGGGACTGGGGAGCGTATGCGGCTAATCCAGATACCGCAGAACATCTGTTCAATACGTCCCAAGGGGCAGGAACGGCAATTCTCACTTTCTTGGGGGGATTTCATCCGCAGACTGAGTCGCTGTGGCTGACGGATATGGCGCATCACCACCTGGCGATCGCAGTCATCTTTATCATTGCGGGCCACATGTATCGCACCAACTTTGGCATCGGTCACAATATTAAAGAGATGACTGAATCACTCCAGGGTCCAGGGTGGGACGGTTTCTTTATCGCGCCCAAAACCGGACGTGGCCACAAGGGCATCTATGACACCTACAACAACTCTTTGCACTTCCAGCTAGGATGGCATTTGGCCTGTCTAGGCGTGGTGACTTCGCTAGTGGCGCAGCATATGTATGCGATGCCGCCCTATGCGTTTATCGCCAGAGACTACACGACAACAGCCGCGCTCTACACGCATCATCAGTATATTGCTGGCTTTTTGATGCTGGGCGCGTTTGCTCACGGCGCTATCTTCCTAGTGCGAGACTACGATCCGGTTGCCAATGAAAACAACGTCCTCGCTAGAGTGCTAGACCACAAAGAAGCGATTATCTCGCACTTGAGCTGGGTTTCTCTTTTCTTGGGCTTTCACACGCTAGCGCTGTACGTCCACAACGACTGTGAGGTGGCCTTTGGTAGCCCAGATAAGCAGATTCTAGTCGAGCCTGTGTTTGCACAGTGGATTCAGGCTGTGCATGGCAAGACGCTTTACGGCATCAGCTCGCTGCTTTCTAATCCCGATAGTATTGCCTCGACAGCATGGCCAAACTACGGCAATGTCTGGCTGTCGGGCTGGCTAGATGCAATTAATAGCGGGACGAACTCGCTGTTTCTGACGATTGGACCTGGCGACTTTCTGGTGCATCATGCGATCGCCCTCGGTCTGCATGTCACTACTTTGATCCTGGTCAAGGGCGCACTAGATGCTCGCGGCTCCAAGCTGATGCCCGATAAAAAAGACTTCGGCTACGCCTTCCCCTGTGACGGCCCTGGTCGCGGTGGCACCTGTGATATCTCTGCTTGGGATTCTGTGTATCTAGCCGCCTTCTGGATGCTCAATACACTGGGCTGGGTGACATTCTACTGGCACTGGAAGCATCTGGCTATCTGGAGCGGCAATGTCGCTCAGTTTAACGAAGGCTCGACCTATCTAATGGGCTGGTTTAGAGATTATCTGTGGCTCAATTCGGCCCAGCTCATCAACGGATACAACCCCTATGGCACCAACAATCTGGCCATCTGGGCCTGGATCTTTCTGTTTGGCCATCTGGTTTGGGCGATTAGCTTTATGTTCCTCATCACCTGGAGAGGCTACTGGCAAGAGCTGATCGAAACGCTGATGTGGGCCCATGAGAATACGCCGCTCTCGTTTGGCTATCCAAAAGATAAGCCAGTGGCACTGTCAATCGTGCAGGCGCGGCTAGTGGGGCTGACTCACTTTACCGTCGGCTACATTGCCACCTACGGGGCGTTTCTAATTGCCTCTACCGGCAGTCGGTTCCCGTGACCAGGTTTGTAAGTATTGCTGGGGCACGCGAATCATTTACTTTCGCCTCGCCCCGGCTCCATTTCTGCGGACTCTCCTCGTCCCAGACAGGTTCTGACTGCTAGACCGGTCAGAACTTTCTTCTTTCTTTTAATTTCCTACATCTTATTGTTTGTCCAGTAGTGAGGTCACATCATGCCTGCTAGCGATGCCTACATCAGTAATGATCCTATTCAGCCCTACCAGGGCAATCCTCAGCTAGGGAATCTGGCCACGCCAATCAATAGCTCTAACCTAGCCAAAGCCTTTATCAACAATCTGCCTGCCTATCGCCCTGGCCTCACGCCTTTCCTTAGAGGACTAGAAATCGGCATGGCTCATGGCTACTTCTTAGTCGGGCCAGAGGTAGTCTTTGGCCCGCTAAAAGAAGGCAGTCATGGAGCCAATCTCAGCGGCCTAATCACAGCTATTTACATTACCGTATCAGCCTGTTTGGGCATTTCTATTTTCGCCCTAGCGACGTTTCAAGGTGACCCGCGCGGCACGTACAACTCCCATTCTAGAGATCGACTGCGTCCGCTGCGCAAAAAAGAAGACTGGTATCAGCTCAGCGGTGGTATCTTGATGGGCTCATTAGGCGGCGCAATCTTTGCCTATGCGCTGCTAGAAAACTTTGATCTGCTCGATAGCATTCTTCGAGGCGCTGTTAATGTCAGTTAGCTTTGTCCTTCATGGCGCAACTGCCAATACATCTAAATAGGCATTTCAATTACAAAAACTAAAACCCTACATTTAAATTAGGAGATTTGATCAGATGGTAGATGCAACTCAGCTCGAAGGCGCTTATGCCGCAGCCTGGCTACCCTGGATTATGATTCCAATGATTACCTACATTCTGCCCTTTCCCATATTCGCGATCGCCTTTCTATGGATTGAGAGAGAAGGCGGAGAGGGCGGCCTTGATATCGGGGTGATGGGTGACAATGCAATGAGTAATGAAGCGATGGGTCAAGATATTTCGGCTTAATAATTCATTCGTGGTTTGACATTCCGTGTCTTGATCGAAGGTATGTCCGTTGCTGGCCTAGCCAAAATTTGGAGAAAGATTGATCTGTTCACAAGGAGTACATCATTATGCCTAAGGTCTTCGCGCCCAAGATTTTCTCGCTTTTATTAGCCGCTTTCGTGTGGTTTGGCGCGGTATCGCCTGCTGTTGCGGCCTCAGAGCCCTACGCAGACACTCACCTCGTCCCCTGCGCCTCTTCCCCCGCATTCAATCAGCGGATGGAGAGCGCTCCAGACAACTATTACTTCGACACGCCCTACCAATCCTACGCTGCCAACTCGCTCTGCGGCGCGGAAGGACTGCCTCACCTACAGCTGAGATTTGACCGGGCACTAGATGTAATCATTCCCTTCGGAATTTTCTTCTATGTGGCTGGTTTTATCGGCTGGTCGGGCCGAGCCTATCTAATCGACA
Source organism: uncultured cyanobacterium (assembly GCA_963838725.1). Classification (GTDB taxonomy): domain Bacteria; phylum Cyanobacteriota; class Cyanobacteriia; order Phormidesmidales; family Phormidesmidaceae; genus Phormidesmis. Next base: position 151,572 of record CAWISM010000011.1, read on the forward strand.
GCAAGTCAGCCGCAAATTCGGAAGAACCGGAAATTTTCATTGATGTTGCGCTAGCCATCAAATCCTCTGTGCAGGGACTGCTGTGGCCGCTATTTTTTGTCAAAGAGCTGACGACAGGAGAGCTAACCGCCCCAATGTCTGAAGTATACGTTTCCCCTCGTTAAGTCCGTTGTTTAAGCTTGTTGTTTGAGCTCACTGTTTGAGCCTGCCGTTTGAGTTCGCTTTCTAAATTTATTGCTGTCTGAATTTATTACTTTGGAGAAGTTGAATGAAATACTTTACGAAATATCTAACCAGTGCGCCCGTCATGGCGACCGTGGCTTTGGTCTTTCTTTCTGTTGTTATGATCGAGCTAAACCATGTCTTTCCAGGTTTGCAGTATGGCACTTACTTCCACAGCGTTCCGTGATTTTTCGCAGAACTGCTTGACTAGTTATCAGCGCTTATAAAAGAGCAGCCAGGCCGCGCGTAGAAAATTTGCGCATGTCTATGCGCGGCTTCCTGTAGACGAAAAAGCCTACAGCACAAGTACTTTATACGTATATCGATCTTTTCAACTTTTATATACTTCGATAAGAGATTAATATACATTGCTAATATCATCTCAACGATGCAAAACTCTTTCCTCTGCTTTATTCCTGCGCAGCATGCGCCTGAATGCTACGCAAAAACGATAAAAGCCCCTTTAATCAATAGGTTGAACAATGAGGATTCTACTCGTAGAAGATGATGAATCGGTTGCTAAAATCCTTCAAAAAGTGCTGGCTGACGAGCATTATATTGTTGATGTTGCCAGTGACGGATGTATCGGCTGGCAGCTAGTAGGCGTTTCGGCATACGACCTGATAATTCTAGATGTAATGCTTCCAGAGCTAGACGGTATAGAGTTCTGTCGGCAGCTACGCGCCAAAAACTATACTATGCCCGTACTTTTTGTCACCGCGCTTGACGATAGCAGCCAGAAAATCGCAGGGCTAAATGCTGGGGCCGATGACTACATCACCAAGCCGTTTGAGCTAGAGGAGCTGCTAGCTCGGGTCCGAGCGCTCCTTAGAAGAGGGAAAACCTCTGTTGTTCTTACCCTTGAGTGGGAAGGACTGCGGCTAGAGGTAAACAGTAGAGAGCTGACTTATCGAAGCAACAAACTTTCACTTACGCCCAAGGAGCACGCTATGTTAGAGCTGTTTCTAAGAAATCCAGCCCAGGCGTTTAGTCGACAGGCGATCATAGACAATCTGTGGAGCTACAGCGATGCGCCCGGAGAGGAGACGGTCACCTCTCATATGAAAGGGCTGCGCCGAAAGCTGAGGGCCGCAGGTGCGCCCACCGATCTAATTGAGACAGTGTATGGCGTGGGCTATCGTCTCAAGCAGGTAGAGACTAAGCCTAAAGGGGCGATCGCGGCTGATTCTGTTGATTCTTCAGATACCGCTCCAGAAGTGGTGAAGCCTCGCCATCAGCACCACACACAGGCAGCGCTAGCGACTCTGTGGAAGTCAGTGAGACCACAACAGATCAATCGGCTGGCAATATTGCAGCGGGCATTTGAGCAGCTTCAAAGAGGAACGCTTTCACAGGAAACCAGAGAATCCGCCTATCGTAGCTCCCACAGTTTGACAGGGGTGCTGGGTATTTTTGGACTAGGGACAGGCTCTGAGCTGGCCGGGCAAATTCAAATTCTGTTGCAGGGCAAGACGCCGATCGCAGCAGACGATCAGGTTCGTCTGGGCGCACTCATTAGAGCGCTGCAAGCCACCATTGATGAGGCGGTTGAGCACCAGGGCCGCGCAGCAGTAGAGACGTCGAAAGTGCCGCTATTAGTCTTGGTAGATCCGCAGCTAGAGATGATACCAGCGCTGGTGAGCATGCTGTGGAGAGAAGGGTTTACGGTGAAGATTTTGCACCATATAGAGTCGTTGGTGGCGATGCTGTCCTCTTCTAGATTTCTACACGAGGAAGCTAAAACTAACTCGTTAGATAGTGGCACTCACCAAGAGAGAACAGTCCCAGATGTCGTGCTGCTAGGGTTCTCTTTTGCGGATGTTGAAGATGATTGCGAGAGTGAGTTGAGCGCTGATCTAGGCGGTGATTTGAACAGAGAATCAAGAGCAAGACAGTTGGATCGGCTCACTGAACTCGTGAATCAAGTTCCGTCTTTGATGCTGCTGATATGTAGCCAAGACGGGTCGCTCGCGAGCCGGGTTAGAGCGGCGCAGCTAGGTGACTATCCTTTCTTTGGCAATCCAGATGTCGCTAGCGTGGCTAAGACGATAGAGCTGTTGCGATCGCACCCCTCCTCCACTCCCCGCAAAATCCTAGCTGTTGATGACGACTCACAGCTTTTGCAGGCGCTACAGGCTCGCCTCGCGCCGGAAAACTACCAGATCATCACTTTGGATGAACCGCTAGAGTTCTGGAAAATCCTGCAAGATGAGAATCCAGATCTGCTGCTATTAGACATCTCGATGCCGCAGTTTACCGGCATTGAACTTTGCCAAACGGTGCGTCAGGCTCCCGCTTGGCGTCATCTGCCCATTGTGTTCTTTACCGCCCACGCTGAGCCCCATCTTCAGCAGGCCGCATTCAGAGCAGGCGCTGATCACCTGATCGAAAAATCTCTGTCTGACGCCCAGCTACTAGCTCACCTGGAGCATCAGATGAAGCGATCGCATCTTCAGCAGGCGATCGCTGCTGCTAACCGTCCCAACATTGCTAGCTAATGACCCAACGTCTCGCTTCGGCTAGAAACTTAGAAGAGCTCCTGCACCGAATGACCGACCGGATTCGGCGATCGCTTGAGCTGCCCGAAATTTTGGAGACAACCGTTGATGAGATGCGCCAGTTTCTCAAAACCGACCGAGTTAAAATCTATCAATTTCACCCGGACGGCAGCGGGGAGGTCGTTGCCGAAGCCATCGATCAGCGGCGCTTACCGTCCCTACTCGGACAGCGATTTCCTGCCGCAGACATCCCAGAGCAGGCCCGCGAGCTATTTCTAAAGCTCAAACAGCGCAGCATCGTCCACGTTTCCACACGAAAAATAGGCATCAGCCCCCTGCTAAGCGGCGCAGCCAAGGCTACCCTGCTAAGAGAACCAAAAGAGAAAACGACTCTCTCCTTTCGCAGCGTTGATCCTTGCCATGTTGAATATCTAACCGCTATGGGGGTGGAGGCTTCTCTAGTGGTGCCGATTCTCTATCGGCATCGGCTGTGGGGACTGATGGTCGCTCATCACAGCGTTCCCAAGCGGTTCGGCAACCGAGAGCTGGAGATTGTTCAGCTCATCACCGACCAGGTCACTGTTGCGATTTCTCATGCTAGCTTGCTACAGCTCACTCGCCAGCAAGGACAGCGCGAAGCAATCATTAACCAGACAGTCTCTTATTTGCACTCTACTATCGAAGATCCGCTACAGCGAGCCCTTCAGCATGTAGTCAGCGAGCTACGGTGCGCTGGTGGACGACTATATATCCACTCTATTATCTCCTGTTCCAAATCACCTACTGTCAAATCGCCTACTGTCAAATCACCTACTGTCGAATCACCCACCGTCAACCCATCAGAGCAAAGAACAAAAGACAGATGGGTATTCGTTGGGAACCAGCCCGCTCAGCTCGAAAAAGGCACTCAAACAGGCGCTTCAATATCAGAATCTCAAGCACTAGAACACTCTGTTGACTGGCAAAGCTGGCTACAGGATGACGTTTCTAATCAGGCAGTAGCCAACCTATGGGAAATTTCTGATATAGAGACGGCTCACATTCCACAGGCGATCGCCGATGCGCTAGCTCATACCAATATTCGCAGCGTTCTAATAGTAAAACTGACTAGCCAAAATCAGTTTCTAGGCTATCTCAGCTTGTTTCGACAGCCCATCGATATCGAAACCGTATGGGCCGGACGGCTAGACGAAAGCGATCCTCGGCAGCAGCGTCCGCGTCAGTCGTTCGAGGCGTGGCAAGAGATCAAAAAGAATCAGGCTCATGCTTGGGAACCCGGTGATATCGGTCTAGTACAAGATTTAGCAGATCGGTTTGCCTCTGTGATCTATCAGACGCAGCTCTATGAAAAAATTCAGGTACTCAACGCCGATCTAGAACAGCGGGTCTTACAAAGAACAGCCGAACTACAAGCAACAAACCAGCACCTAAACCAAGAAATAGCTGAACGAGAACGCGCCCTCGAAGCCCTTCAGGATGCCAGAGATTCTCTCAAGCGACTCAGCCATCAAAACGAGCTAATTCTAGAAGCCGCCGGAGAAGGGATCTATGGTATAGACCCCAAAGGCCAAATTGTATTCTCTAACCCGGCAGCAGCCAGAATACTGGGATATTCAAACACAGCGCTAGTAGGCAGGTTCATACACGACTTGCTCGGCCCTGCAAAACCACAGGGCGATCGCTACTATTGGGAGCAAAGCCCTATTTTCAACACGCTGCGATACGGCCAGACCCACCACGTCACTGGCGATCTGTTTGAAAGACAAGATGGATCTAGATTTCCAGTAGAGTATGTCAGCACCTCAATTCGAGAAAGTGGAAAGACCATCGGTGCTGTTGTAGTTTTTCAAGACATCACCGAGCGTCAAGCGATAGAGCTAATGAAAGATGAGTTCATTGCCGTTGTCAGCCACGAACTCAGAACGCCCTTAACTTCCATTCGCGCCGCCCTCGGACTACTGGCTCAAAACCAGATCGAAATTTCTGCCGACAAGCAGCAGCGCATGATTGAGATTGCTGCTTCGAACACCAATCGCCTAGTCCGGTTGGTCAACGACATTCTCGATGTTGAACGCATCAAACTCGGCAAGATCGATCTAAACAAACAAACCTGTAATCTATCTACCATCATCACTCAAGCCGCAGACGAGATGCGCGCTATGGCTGACAATCGCAGCATTCACCTGTCGGTTTCGCCAATCTCTATTGAGCTGTGCTTAGACCCGGATAAAATTATTCAGACTATCGCCAACTTACTAAGCAACGCAATTAAGTTTTCACCAATGAACTCAACGGTAGAGATTTCAGCGCAGCAAATTCATTCAGACGATGTTTCTCGTATTCAAAAGCACCTCAGCGAAAAAGGAAGATTGGCTATCGAGGCTGGGCTAGGTATCGGTGAGCCTGTATTGCTCGTAATGGTGAAAGACGCAGGCAGAGGGATTCCAGAAGACAAGCTAGAGACTATTTTTGAGCAGTTTAAGCAGCTCAACACCTCAGACGAAGCGCATCAAGGGGGAACCGGGCTTGGCTTGGCCATCTGTCGCAGCATCGTGCAGCGGCATCATGGTGAGATATGGGCTCAAAGCGAGCTGAATAGCGGCAGTACTTTCTACTTTACGCTACCAATTAGAGACGAGCTATCTTCATAAGAAATCTAGAAACTAGAGCTACTATAATCGTTTATCACTTTGTTGAGGTACAGCACACTGGCTAAATGCCTCATTAGGAAGAACTGCTATGGCTGTTAAGCGTATTTTGATCGTGGATGATGATGCCGATATCAGAGAGGCTACTCAGCTCTGTCTGGAAATCACAGGAGAGTGGGAAGTGCTAATGGCAGAAGATGGCCTTAAAGGATTGGCGATCGCCCAGCTTGAAAAGCCCGATGCGATTCTACTAGACATGATGCTACCGGGCATGGACGGTCTCACCATTCTTAAAAGACTAAAAGAACAGGTCGAAACCCAAAAAATTCCCATCGTTATCTTGACCGCCAAAGCACAGCCCAATGAGAGAAAAATTTTTAACCAGCTCAAAGTAGCTGCCGTGATCACTAAGCCCTACGACCCAATGACCATCTCCGATCAGATCACGTCAGCACTCATAGCCTCTCGCTAGCCTCTGCTGGCAGGGTTTCCCCTTTGCGAAGAGTGATAGCAAAGCGCGGAAGGCCATAGCTCACAGCACAACGACTGAATAGAAATCTGTGCTGGTTCCAGCACCAACGGTTGAAAACTACAATAAGGACTCAGCCGGTTATCGGCTGAGTCCTTTGTCATATTGCTGGAGAGTTTTGCATGCGTCGTCGATTGTTCCTGTCTGCTTTGGCCCTGTGCGTCTGTATTTTTCTGGGCTTGGCCAGATTCAGCTCGGCGCAATCTCAAGCTCGGCCAGTGGCGCAAGGGACCGGGGGCGCGATCGCCAGTGTAGACGCAGCGGCGACGCAGGTAGGAATTGATGTACTGCGCAGCGGCGGAAATGCGGTAGACGCGGCAGTGGCGACGGCAGCGGCACTATGCGTAACGGAGCCTTTTTCGGCTGGAATTGGTGGCGGGGGCTTCATGCTGATCTATCAGCCAGAAGATCAAAGTGTGATTAGCCTAGACGGACGGGAGGAAGCGCCAGCCTCGGTCACGCCCGATCTGTTTCGTGATCCAGATAGCGCTGCGGGTGAGCCGCTGCCTTTTTTTCCAAACAGAATCAGCAGCGGCCTAGCGGTGGGCGTTCCAGGTACGCCTTTGAACTGGGCGACGGCGGTAGAGAGATACGGCACCATGCCTTTGGCTGATCTGTTGGAACCAGCGATCGCACTTGCAGAAAACGGCTTTATCGTCGATGAAACTTTTGTCAGTCAGATTACCGCGAACCAGGAGCGGTTCTCAGCCTTTGAGACGACTAGAGCACTCTATCTACCCAATGGACAGCCGCCAGCGGTAGGCAGTCGCTTTGTGAATCGAGATCTGGCGAAGACCTACAGACTGCTGGCGGAGCAAGGGGTGAATGCTTTTTATCGCGGGGAGATTGGCGAGGCGATCGCACAAACCGTCCAAAGTCCTCCTACTGTTGCGAATCCTCCTTTTCCAGTCTGGCCAGGTCGCCTCACGACAAGAGACCTAGACCGCTACGAGGTTCGAGTTCGGCCAGCCATCGCGACCAGCTATCAAGACTATTCTGTCTATGGCATGGGATTGCCGAGCAGCGGCGGTATCACTGTCGCTCAGGCGCTGAATTTACTCTCTGACTACGATTTGCTGTCAGCCAGCAGAGCCGACGCACTGAGCTTGCTGATCGAGGCAGAGCGGCTAGCCTTTGCAGATCGCAATGCCTATATCGGCGACCCAGAATATGTAGATGTGCCCGTCGAAGGACTGCTAAACCCTGACTACGCGGAAGAAAGACGCCAAACGCTACCGCTGACGGTTCCAGAGAATGAAGCAAGCTACCGAGCCCAGCCAGGTAATCCACTCTCCTATCAGCGCGATCCGAGTCCTAGCCTGAGTACAGGGCCAGTAGCGGTTGAAACGACCAGTACAGAAGGGCTCTCCACAACGCACCTCACGGCTGTCGATGCGGACGGCATGGTCGTCTCCTACACGCTGACGATCGAATCAACGGGCGGTTCTGGAATAGTCGTCCCCGGCTATGGGTTTATTTTGAACAATGAGCTGACCGACTTCAACACAGAAAATCCGCATCCCAACGTGCCAGAGCCAGGCAAGCGACCGCGCAGCAGTATGGCTCCAACAATCCTGTTCTCTCCTGAAGGGGAAGTGATTGCGTTTGGCTCACCCGGCGGTTCTACAATTATTACAACAGTGTTGGGAATTACTGTAGACCTGGTTGATTTTCGGATGAGTTTGGCGGATGCGATCGCCGCCCCTAGACTTTCTCAGCGTAATCAAGGCACTACCCTAGTCGATCAAAACTTCACCGAGACAGAAGTAGGTAGAGCGCTTTTGGACAGCGGTCGTCAGCTAACCTCGACTGAGGAGATCGGGGCGGCTACTGGAATTGTGCTATTGCCAGATGGAACAATATTGTCAGCGGCTGAGCCAACGCGCAGAGGGGGCGGTAGTGCTCAAGTCGTTGATCCAGCACTTGAATAGGACCTACAGAAAACTGATGCTTTTCCATATTGTTGAATCTAAAAACTGGGCTGCTGCCAAAGAGAAAGGGACTTATGTACCTAGTTCATTAGCAGCAGAGGGCTTTATTCATCTATCAGAAAAGCAACAGATTCCTGGCACGGTGGAGCGATTTTATCGGGGGCGCTCTGATTTGGTAATCCTAGAGATTGATCCTGATCGATTAAGCGCGTCTCTTCAATACGAGCAGGTGCAGGGCCACGGCGTATTCCCTCATCTATACGGTCCGCTGAACCTAGAAGCTGTTGTTGGCGTTTGGACAATAGAGCAATTCTTCGATGGTTTGAACTAGCAGGCGCGAATTGCGATTGGATAATGTGTCGGCTCGTAGCAGAAGCGGCTTTTCTCAGGGCGCTTCATACTGCAGCATATAGCTCTATCCTTTTTAATCTCTTTCGCAGTGTTTGTTTAGCATCGCGTTCCGAACAGATTTCTACTTGAATAGAGAAGACAAGCTAATGCTAGTGCATCCCGAAGAGGTGCTTTTAGAAGAGTTTCCAAAGCCAATGAATCTCAGTCAAAATCAGATGGCTCTGGCACTTCGTTTAGCTCGTTATTTCGATATGTCGCCACGATTTTGGCTAGGATTGCAAATGGATTACAACTTAGATGTGGTCGAAGATGAAATAGGAGAGCAACTAAATAAGGAAGTGGTTGCGCTAGGGAGTAAAGAAAAATAAAACTTTCTTATGCAATACTTGTTGGTCAAAGCCTGCTCAACAAGTATTGCAGCGGATGATCTCAGCACTCTAGCAGCGATTTGAACTTGCTGTCGCTGAAGCCCCAGCCGTCAGACTTACGCACACAGCGAAGATAGAGTCTCGCAAATTATGCTGTTTTCACCAAAACCTGATCGCCTTCAATCATTGCCTCGAACGAAGCTAGTGGCTCTGTGGCAGGCCCTTCGGTAGCTTCGCCCTCGGCGCTAAATTTGGAGCCGTGGCAAGGGCAGGCAAATTCTGAGCTTTCCCAGGCAACGCTACAGCCCTGGTGTGTGCAGGTGGAATTGAACGCGATGACGCTGTCTGCATTGGCCGGATCGCGAATGGCAATCACCGGGCCACCCGCAAAGGACTTATCTGATAGGAAGCCAGCGCTGTCTAGTTCGGCAACAGTGCCTAGCGGCGCAAAGCCATCGGCTGTGTCACTTGCAGCTTCAGCCGGAGTGGCAGCGCAAGGATCGGCTTCGGCGTCTGTGACCTCTGGCTCTTCGACAGCGGGGGTGCAGGCGGCGATCGCAACGGGTAAAGACGAAGCCATAAAGCCAACGCCTACCCAATTCATAAATGCTCTACGCTTCATAGTTTGATCTCTTCTAATGTCTGGTCCAACGCTTAATCAATATATCAACAGATGTGAGCTTGAAATGGCCAACAAATGGCTCATAGGCTTACTGGCAGGCTTACTGAGATTCATTCTCTGAGAGCTTTCTGGCTATTTCAGGAATTAGCGCTGGCACTGACTTCATCAGCAGTCATCCACAGCTTAGTCAGCCATCCTTTGTATCTCGCTGTTGCAGCTAATACGAACAGCATATCCAGGCCGATCACGCTCGCTAGCATCCACTCAGAGCCGCCCGTCCCAAAGCCGTAGCTATGTAGACCTGTTCCCAATATGAAATTGACGCCATACCAGGCCATCAGCACCGCATTGAACGCGGCAACGCTAGCCACACTGATGCCGAAGTTGCCAATCCATCCGACTAGGCGACCGTGTAGCGGCACCAGATAGCAAAGTAGCGCAATTAGGGCCCAGGTCTCCTTAGGGTCCCATCCCCAGAAGCGGCCCCAGGAAAAGTGCGCCCAGACGCCGCCCAAGATGATGCCTGCGGTCAGCAGCAAAACCCCAACTTGCAGCACCCGGTAGTTGAGCTGAGAGAGCAGCTGAATTCTAGCTTTGGCACCGGGTGTGAATAGATAGCTGCCCAGGGCAACGTGGCCGATGCCTAGCGCCAAGGCAAAGCTGGCGTAGCTAAGCGCGATAGTGGGAACGTGAATGCTGAGCCAGAAGTTGTCTCGCAACACGGGAACGAGTGGGGAAATGCTGGGGTCTAGGACGGCAGGGAGACTGTCGGCCAAAATCAAACACATTACGGCCAGCGGCGCAGCGGCTAGCAGGTAGTACTTAGCTCTGTAGATCAGCTCGAAGGTGAGGGCGATCGCAGCAATGCCAAAGCCGACCCAAATCACCGACTCATACATATTCGTCACTGGCGGCCGATCAGCAATCTGCATCCGTAGGATAAACCCATAGCTCTGCACAATTACACCGCCGACAAATAGCCCAATCGCGCTCCAATACAGCTCTACTGGCTTAATCCAGACAGTCGCTAGCATTACCACAAAGGCAATTCCATACAGCTTCCACGCTTTGGCAAAAGGATGAAAGTGATTGAAAAAGACTTCTTTGTCCATTGCTCCAGTCGCCGGATATACCTCCGGGCTCAAGCCGCGAAGACCGGATTGCAGCTCAGCGGCAAGCGGACTGAGAATAGACAGACGCCCAGGCTCAGTCAGGAATACCTGCTTCATCAGCGTGAAGTTGGCCAGCAGAGGGGCGATTGCCTCCGCAGAGTACAGCGACTGCCCTTCGGAAAGGCCCAACCACTTCCCCTTGATATCGGTTGGGTGCGGCACAACGGCAATCGTATTGTCATCAACCGATCCCAGCATCAGCGTCAGCCGATCTTCTATGGTCATAGCCTCGCGCTGATCCCGGCTAAGGTCCACGCCCTCTAGATCGTTTTTGTGCGCAGTGCGAACAATCTCTCCTAGCGCTTGACTGCTCATCAGCTCTTCAAAAGAAAAGTACTTCCGGCCCGGATCGACGCCGATTTGTTCTTTTAGCGGTCGATAGCTAAAGAGGACAAACGGTTCTTTGTTCCAGTCGCGATTGTTCAACCATAGCGACATGAAAGCGGTCATCGAGTCTTCGACTATACCGTCATGCTTGTAAACAGTCGCGCCGTGAATTTTGGCAACGGTTTCTTTGGCAACGGTATCTAAAGGCTTTTTGCGTCCGCCCTGCTGAACCACGATTGTTTCTAACGGGTTTGTAGGTGACGGCTGAAATTGGCTGAATGGCAGCGCAATCAACAGCAGCCCTAGACATAGACCAATAGCAAATTTTATTAGCTGTCTGGTGGAACTAGGCGACGCAGACACAGGCGGTTGGCTAGCTTCAATTTGCTTTGAGGAGGGTTGAAAAGCAGGTTCAAGACTTTTTGTTTTTCTCGTGGAAGTAGAAGTCATCAGTAGTCTTTATCTCCCTAAAAAGGCATTAAGTAGTGGAATTGATCTAGAAGGAGTTTCTTCTACTTCGGGAGCTTCTAGCAGGTCAGAAACGGCTTTGACGTTTTTAGCTAGTTTCTTGGCAATGGCTCGGCCATAGAACATTGTTGCCACGCCCACTGTCACCATTGCCGATCCCAGCCAGGTGAGTCCGGTCACCCACCAGGGCTCTCGCTTGATCTGTAGAGTCGATTGGCTCAGGTCGCCTGGATTCCAGGAGGCTTGAGCAATTTTCCAACCTTTGAACCAGGTAGGGTGATTCATCCAAACGCTGCGATCGCTCATCCCATCTGCACTCATTGGCGAGTCAATCAACGAGACTTCGCTGGTCCACATTGCGACCGATTCGCTGCCTTCATTGCGTTCAACAATGAAATCATTCAGCTGCAGACTAAAGGGTAGCTGCAACAGCTTTGGGCTAAAGGCCACAAACCAGTCGCCCTGCTCGCTGCTGAGCGCCGTTGGCTGGCCCCAGCCGATCCAAACTGGCTGGCTCGATTCATCTGTAGATACTAACAAGGCAGGTTCACCCTCTCTCGGTGCCCCTCTGGGTAAAGGAACAATCTCTCTTTCTACCGTGGCTCGAGGAATGTAGTCGGACAGCGTCACCTCAAAGTCGGCCCAGCCCGGTGTGACAGAATTGCCTAGTGCGATCGCCCCTGACTCAAACCCTTTGGAAGATTTAGCCGCATAGTGAAGATCGCCATCGGCATCGACCACTAGACGAAAGAACGCATCCGCCTCGGGATTAGTGACAATGTCATACTCGACGCCAAAGTCAATCGGCTCACCTTCTGCCTGATTGCGAATCGGCTCAAAGCCGAGATTGCCAAAGATAAACCAGCTTTCACTTGATTCGCCATTGCTGACCAGTAGCTGGATGGCGGGATTGCGCAGCAGGTCCGTTGCTGTGGTCGGCTGGCGATTACCGTCCAGGCGAAAATCAGGCCAGAATCCAGTCGGCTGTACGGTTAGGCGCTGACCCTGCGCTTTTAGCTCAAAAGTTTTGTTGAGATCTCGGTCAATGTCGATAGTGCGAGACTGGCCTAGCCAGGAAATACTGACTGTTCCTTTTCTAGCTATTGTTGCAATGTCTGCGGGTGGGGCCAGCGCAGTTGCAAGCTCATCGGCGTTCTTAGCTTTGATAATTTGTAGCTCTGCTGGGCCAACATCGATTGTGTCGTATGCTGCGGGTGCTACGGCTAGCCAGCGCTCTAGGGATTGGCCCATGCGATCGCTCTTTAGCACCAGCCGCACCGCTGGATTATCGACTTTTCCACCCGCAGCAAACCGCACTGTATTAATTGTGTTGTCGCTATAGCCCAGTAGAGAAAGGCCACCGATTTGACTAGGAACAACCGTACCGTCAGCTTTAATAAATAAAGATGTCTGCTCGGATGGCTGTCCTGGCGCAGCGACTTCAACTAGGTCTCCATCCACCCGGAGCGTGCTGACTGGCCCAGCATCCGTACGCGCTAGCATCATGCCCTCTACGCTCAGGTGAATCACCGCTGCCGATCCCGCGATGATTACCACTAGACCCCAGTGGGTAATCGCAAAGCCGATCTTTCGCGCTCCTTTCCAGGGATAGCGCAGCAGCGTGGAAGTGCCCAAGTTCACGGCCAGCAGAAACATTAGTCCACCAAACCAGGGGCTTTTGTAGATTTCTTGCTGGACTACGGTTGAACCGACTTCGGCTTCGTAGAAAGTTGCGCCGATTAGGATAGTTGCGATCGCAATCAGCAGCGGCACCGCTAATTTAATCGAGCCTAGAGACTTAGTCAGATTGACTGTCATATATCAGTAGCTAGCTTGAGTGAGAAAAACAGCTGAAAAGAAAAAGTGGTTGTGAGCGCAGGGCAACTGTGTCAACGAACAGATACTAACGAGTTTGTTGTATCCCTGCCGCATCAGATGGACATATCCAACGACATAGTCCAAAAGACGCATAGCTAACTCGGACCTATCGTCAGCGAATTCCTCATTTTCTTTTGTATCAAAAGCTGCAAAACCTTACTAAAATTTTCTCCTTTCGCATAGAAGTCACGCGCTTATTACATCGAAACTTAACCTTCAGCAAAGGCAAAGCAATGTCTTACAACTCTCTAAGACCATACGCTAAATCCCAGTCAATCCGCGCTGTTGGCGGCTTTTACAAATCGATAAGAATCACTTTCAAAGGCATCATGCAATATCTGCTCATAGCTTATGCACAACATTCGCATAAATTAGGGATTTAGTAACTATGAATACAAAACAATAGCTTTTCTCCCCATAGTTTTATGTAGGACTGCGGATGGATGACATGGACATCTACCGCATGCATGGAAGTTTTCTGGTAGAAGACTCATGCGCCTGAGGTTGCGCTCTTCTCGTTACTACAGCTAGTCTGGAGCCTCTTCAGAATTAATATTCTCTTTTGTTTACTCCCCGGAGCGTGAATTCAGCTATGGCATTAAATGTAGAGCTATTAGAGCAGAGCTTCGAGCTAGTCAAGCCGAAGGCAGACGATTTTGTTGCCAGCTTCTACAACAATCTCTTTACTGACTATCCAGCCTCAAAGCCTTTGTTTGAACATTCTAATATGGCCGCTCAGCAGCAGATGCTAAAAGGCGCACTGGTTATGGTAGTCGACAACCTTAGAAAGCCAGAAGTTCTGAGTAAATCACTAAAAGGGTTAGGCGCTAGACACGTAAAATACGGCGCACTGCCAGCGCACTACCCTCTAGTAGGAAATAGCTTGCTAAAGACTTTGGGCCAATATGCTGGCACAGCTTGGACCCCAGAATTAGAAATTGCTTGGACAGATGCTTATGGTGCTATTACTGATCTGATGCTAGAAGGCGCTGACTACAACAAAACTGACGTAGCACTAGAGAATGTTCCTCCAGCGACAGCAGAATCACCGGACGAAGACGGACTCAACGTCGAACTACTCGAACAGAGCTTTGAGCTAGTCAAACCCAAAGCTGACGAGTTCGTAGCTAGCTTTTACGAGAATCTCTTGACCGACTATCCAGAAGCGAAGCCGCTGTTTGAACACACCAGTATGCCAAAACAGCAGCAGATGCTCAAAGGTGCGCTAGTGATGGTAGTCGACAACCTCAGAAAGCCAGAAATATTGAGCGAAGCGCTGCGTGGGCTAGGCGCGCGTCACGTGAAATATGGCGCACTGCCTGAGCACTATCCGCTGGTTGGCAGCAGCTTGCTAAAGACGCTAGAACAATATGCGGGATCAGCCTGGACACCAGCAGTCAAAGCAGCGTGGGTCGGTGCCTATGGTGGCATCACAGAGCTGATGCTAGACGGCGCAGACTATTCCAAAAGCGAAGTTCAACTGGCTGAGCCTGTGCCAGTCGCTACCGTGAATGAAGTTCAGCCAGTTGAGCTCACATCCTCACCTGAGGCCGCTATTGAAACCCCTGAAGGGATCAGCAGCGGTACGGCCGCTGGAATTGTTGGCGGCAGCGCA
>CAWISM010000012.1:0-285650 GCA_963838725.1 uncultured cyanobacterium
TTGGTTTATTTTGATCCGCCTTATGCCGGAGAGTTGTATCAGCCAGTCATAGCCAAACTAGTAGACATATTGACACCGCTGGGCGAAGCGGCGGTGGAATACGATGCGGCTATGTGGCAGCCTACACAGATTCCCGAGAGATTGGAGATTGTGAGAGGGAAAAAATACGGCAGTACTCATCTGGCTTTTCTACGTCTGGCTTGATTTGATTCCTTCGATAAGTATTTATAACTATTCGAGGCTGCACAGATGAGCGTTTTGCGGCACAATATGAATTAAGCAACGCAGATGTTGCTAAAGTCGCTCCAAGAGGAAATTAAAGATGGTTGCTACTGCTGTTGATGTTAAAGAACCGACTCAGAAGCGCCTGTCTATGCAGGTTGCCAATATCGCTGAAGATACGACTACGCTGCGATCGCAAGACTGGGATCGCGATCGCTTCGACATCGAATTCGGCCTGCAGAACGGCACTACCTACAATTCCTTTATCATTCGCGGTGAAAAGACGGCGCTGGTCGACACCTCCCACGCCAAATTTCGTGAGCAGTACATGGCCGCACTCAAAGGCGAAGTTGACCCTGCGACTATTGACTACATCGTCATTAGCCATACCGAACCCGACCACAGCGGCCTAATTCGCGACGTGCTAGCGCTAGCGCCAAATGCGGTCGTCGTCGGTGCAAAAGTCGCGATCGCATTTTTAGAAGACCTAGTTCACCAACCGTTTGAGCGTCAAATCGTCAAAAGCGGCGAGACCCTAGATCTAGGCAATGGCCACGTACTCGAATTTATCAACGCACCCAACTTGCACTGGCCCGACACTATCTTCACTTTTGACCACAAGACTGGCATTCTCTACACCTGCGATGCCTTCGGTGCGCACTACTGTAATGAAGATACCTTCGACGAAGATCTAGAAGCGCTCTCCCCCGACTTCCGCTTTTATTACGAATGCCTGATGGGACCGAATGCTCGCTCTGTCGTTTCGGCAATGAAGCGGATGGATAAGCTTGATGGCAAAATCACCACAATTGCCACCGGACACGGACCGCTACTGCGGCATCATTTGGACGAGTTAACCGGGCGATATCGAGAGTGGAGTCAGCAAAAGAGTAACGCTGAAACGCTGGTCGCTGTGTTTTATATCTCTGACTATGGGTTTAGCGATCGCATTGCTCAAGCAATTGCCAAAGGCATTGACAAAACTGGCGTAGGTGTAGAGATGATCGATCTGCGCTCGGCCGATGCGCAAGATGTCAATGAGGTCGTCAGTCGCTCTACCGGCATTATCATCGGTATGCCGCCCTCTACAGGTAAAGGGTCAGAGGAAACCCGCGCTGCGCTTGGGACTATCCTGGCAGGTGTCAATAACAAGAAGACGTTTGGCCTGTTTGAGTCCTACGGGGGTGACGATGAGCCGGTTGATACCCTCCAGGCCAAGCTGCAAGACCTTGATTTGAAGGTTGCTTTTGATCCTATCCGAGTCAAGGATACGCCAGCCGAAGCACTGTATCAGCTGTGTGAGGAGACAGGCACGGACTTAGGCCAGGATTTAGCCCAGTCCAAGAAGATCAAAAAAATCAAGGCACTAGACGCTGACTTGCAAAAGGCGCTAGGCCGGATCAGCAGCGGACTGTACATCATCACCGCGACCAAAGGTGACGTGCAGTCGGCAATGCTCGCTTCTTGGATTACTCAAGCTAGCTTTGAACCGCTGGGCTTCACTGTGGCAGTCGCCAAAGACCGAGCGATTGAATCATTGATGCAAGTAGGCGATACTTTCGTGCTCAATATTCTAGAAGAGGGCAATCATTTACCGCTGATGAAGCACTTTCTAAAGCGTTTCCCACCCGGCGCGGATCGCTTCGCAGGCGTACGGACTCGCCCTGCTGAGAACAAGTCTCCTATCCTGGCGGACGCGCTGGCCTATCTAGAGTGCGAAGTCTCTAGCCGCATGGAGCTAAGCGATCATTGGCTGGTGTACTGCACCGTAGACAACGGCAAGGTCTCGAAAGAAGAAGCCATTACGGCCGTTCATCACCGCCGGGTAGGCAACTACTACTAAACAGAGAGAGTTTTATGACTGCTCAAGTACCGACTGCTCAAATACCAGATGGTCAGCAGCCTGCCGATCAGCATTCAACAGAGTCTGATTCTGCTAGCTCGAGCGGCCGCGATGTGCAGGTGCTGCCGATTGCGGCGGATACGTTTGTCTTGCGATCGCGCTCCTGGAGTCGGCTGCGGTTTGAAATAGAATACGCCCTAGAAAAGGGAACCACTGCCAATGCCTATCTAATCAAAGGAAATCTAGTCGCGTTAATTGACCCGCCCGGTGAATCTTTCTGTGAGATTTTCATAGAGGCTCTAAAGCAGGAGATCGATCCACATGCGATTGACTACATCGTTTTAGGCCATACCAACCCAAATAGAATCAAGACAATCAAAAAGCTTCTAGAGCTTGCGCCCCAGGCCACAATTGTTTGTTCTCTGCCTGCTGCGCTCACGCTAGAGTCGGCCGAAATAGACCATAGGATTCAACCGATTAAAGGCGGAACCGAAAACGATCTAGATCTAGGCCAAGGGCATCACCTAGAATTCATCCCTACACCGACCCCGCGCTGGCCCGACAGCCTGTGCACTTACGACAGCTACAGCGAAGTTCTCTTTAGTGACAAATTCTTTGGCGCGCATGTCTGTAGCGAAGACGCCTATGACCTACATCGAGAGACGCTGCTAGAAGATCAGCAGTATTATTTTGACTGCCTGATGGCTCCAAATGTACGACAGGTACAAACAGCCCTAGAAAGACTCAAGGCATACGCACCTAGGCTCTATGCGGTTGACCACGGCCCTCTGGTTCGCTACGGCGTAACCGAGCTGACTCAGCGCTACTACCAGTGGGCAGACCAGCAAAAGCAGCGATCGCTCTCGGTCGCTTTGATCTACGCGTCGGCCTATGGCAATACAGCGACGATTGCGCAGGCGATCGCCCGTGGTATTACTAAAGCAGGCGTCTCAGTCAACTCTATCAACGCAGAGCAAGCCACTACTGCCGAAATCAAAGAGGCCGCCGAAAGCTCCGCTGGTTTCATTATGGGCTCTCCAACGTTGGGCGGACACGCACCTACCCAGATCCAAACCGCGCTAGGCGTTGTCATATCAGCCGCGAGTAAAACGAAGCTAGCTGCTGTCTTCGGTTCTTTTGGCTGGAGCGGTGAGGCTATCGACCTGCTAGAAAACAAGTTTAAAGACGCAGGCTACAGCTTTGGCTTTGATCCAATCCGGGTGAAGTTCACGCCCGATGCGAGCACGTTACAGTACTGCGAAGAAGCCGGGACAGATTTTGCTCAGCAGCTAAAGAAGGCAAAGAAGAAAGCTGTTCCTAGGCTATCGGCCTCTTCCGTAGAAAGGGCGATTGGTCGCCTGGTCGGTTCAATGTGCATCGTTACTGCCAAGCACGGTGATGTCAGTAGCGCCATGCTCGCTTCTTGGGTAGCTCAGGCGACGTTTACGCCCCCTGGCTTTACCGTTGCAGTGGCTAAGGATAGAGCCATTGAGAACCTGATGCACTCAGGCAGCGACTTTGTTCTAAACATCCTGGCAGAAGGCAAGCATCTGGGGCCGATGAAGCATTTCCTCAAGCCGTTTGCTCCAGGGGAAGATCGCTTTGCGGGGGTTGAAACTCGTGAGACGGAAGACGGGCAGCTAGTGCTAGAAGATGCGATCGCCTACCTAGAATGCCAGGTTGCTAACCGAATGGACTGCGGCGATCACTGGGTAATCTACGCCACCATCAGCGGCGGCGAAGTGATGGACGAAAAGGCTAAAACCGCCATACATCACAGAAAGACAGGGACGCACTATTAAAGGTAAGGCAGAAGATGGTAGAAAAGTAGGAGCCTGCTCTATTGCTATACAGCCAGACTGATATTGTGTCGATTATGGGCCTGTTTGAATATCTAAAGCAGTTTTCAGACTGGCGATTCTTTCGAATTGGTACGACTGCTGTGGAGGTATCACCGGTAGCTATCACAACCTCTAATCAGCAGGCTAGGCACATCAATAAACGGATTCGCGTGCCAGACTTGATGCTATTGACAGCGACTGGTGCGCGGCAGCTGTGTGAAGATAACAGTAAAGTCGCTCTGAATCATGAAAGCCCATTGCTGATTGTAGATGCTGTCTGCGATGTAGATGCAGACGACATATATATAGAGAGAAGCGCGCAATACGGAGCTAGGGGTGTCTATGAATACTGGATTCTTGATCGCTATCTAGAAAGCGTATGTGTCTTGACGCTAGCAGACAACGGGTATCAAGCCTCTCGATATAGAGATGACGATTGGGTAGTATCAGAGGTGTTTCCCGAATTGGTGCTGACCGCTAGAGGCATGTTGCCCCTAGAAGGTTGTTTATGAGCCAGTATGACTGTGTTGAATTGGTTCACCTCCTTCGTTACAACAGTTTTGACATCGGTGTGTAGCATGGGAAAATCGAATGATCGATTGTTACTGCACCCTTCATGCCAGCTGTTCAGCACGAAATTGATTTAGTCAAG
The DNA here is from genome assembly GCA_963838725.1 of uncultured cyanobacterium. Classification (GTDB taxonomy): domain Bacteria; phylum Cyanobacteriota; class Cyanobacteriia; order Phormidesmidales; family Phormidesmidaceae; genus Phormidesmis. Next base: position 4,559 of record CAWISM010000012.1, read on the forward strand.
GCTTCTGTCGAGTCTTTGCGGCCTGAGCCTGCAAAGATATACCGATTCTTAGCTGACGTTCAGCAGCAGGCGATCGCATCCAACCAACCAAAAATTGCCAGCCTATCTTTTCGGATTGAGGCGATCGCACCTTGGCAAGCGCTGGCCATTCTCAATCATCCATACCTACGCCACTTCTATTACGATTCACCCAAACAGTCGATAGTTGGCATAGGCTGCGCCGTGGAATGTTCTACGGCTGGCTTAGAAAGATTTTCTAAGGCCCAGGATTTTCTCAGGCTTTGGCAAGCTCGGTTTGTCCATGCCAGCTTAGACAATCCTGAATCGACCGCTTCAAGTCAGCGCTCCGGACGCTTTTTCTGTAGCGCCACTTTCTTTCCAGACTCTAGGATATCAGCGACGCAGACTCCGTATTTTGAACCGGCTCATCTATTCGTGCCAAAGATTCAAGTTACCAGCGCTGGAGAAAACTCAGCTGCTTTCTCTACTGTAACGTTCAACGTTTTAGTGACAGCGGCGACAGGGATTGAGCAGATTACTAACGCGTTGCAAGTTGACTTGAGTAAGCTGTCGCTAAATAGACTGACTCAAACAATCGCCGCTGCTGCGCCTAAGCAAAGAAGCTACGATGCTCTCTATCGAACCAGTCGCAAAGACTTGGCCCATTTCAAACCAGCGGTTAAGGCAGCGCTGCGGCAGCTACGGACAGGCCGTCTACACAAGGTAGTGTTAGCAGATGTGCTAGATGTAGAGAGTGTAGAGGCATTTGATGAAGTGCGATCGCTTCGAACTCTCAGACAAAATCACCCTGACTGCACCGTCTTTTCTATCGGCAACGGTCGCGGCCAGTCCTTTATCGGTGCTAGCCCAGAACGGCTGCTTAGCATCACCAACGGTCAGTTCATGACAGACGCGTTGGCCGGGACTATTTCTCGCGGGCTGCTGCCGAGTCTAGATGTTCAGCTCGCTCAAACACTGGTCAATAGTGAAAAGGAACAGTTTGAGCATCGTCTAGTGGTTGAGTTCATTGTCAATCAGCTGCGATCGCTCGGCCTTACCCCCAAATACGATACCTTGCCCAAAGTTCTCCAGCTCCTGCACGTCCAGCACCTGCACACCCCCATCAGCGCTAATCTCGCCTCGTCACAGTCCGTTTCCCCACTTGAAATTCTTGCCAAGCTTCACCCAACTCCCGCCGTTGCAGGCGTCCCACATGAGTCTGCCTGCAAGCTGATCCGTCAGTACGAAACCTTCGATAGAGGCTTGTACGCTGCTCCCCTCGGCTGGATCGACACGCAGGGCAATAGCGAATTTATTGTAGGGATACGCTCGGCGCTGTTGAACGGACATAAGGCTCGACTGTATGCAGGTGCAGGTATCGTCGCCGGGTCAGAACCTGAGAAAGAGTTAGCAGAGGTCAAGCTAAAATTACAGGCGCTACTAAACGCACTAGTGTAGATAAGCACCCTACATCTTCAGCGCGTTTGCCTGTATGCCTATCGATTTTCGCAATACAAACAGTCTCTGGGCTTCTGTCGCAGTCGAAACCCTGGCGCGGCTTGGCCTGCAAACGGCTATTCTCTGTCCTGGCTCTCGCTCCACGCCGCTCACCTTCGCCTTCGCAGCTCATTCGCAAGTAGAAGCGCTGCCGATTCTAGATGAACGCTCGGCGGCTTTCTTCGCCCTGGGCTGTGCCAAGCGTCAGCATCGCCCGGTAGCTATTGTTTGTACGTCCGGTACGGCAGGAGCAAACTTTTACCCAGCTATCATCGAAGCCTATGAAAGCGGCGTACCGCTACTGATTTTCACAGCTGATCGCCCCCCAGAAATGCGCGATTGTGCCTCTGGTCAAACGATTGATCAGATCAAGCTTTATGGTGGGTTTGTCAAGCAGTTTGTAGAGATGGCAGTGCCAGTCGCAGAGCTGTCGATGCTGAGCTATCTACGGCAGACTTTGGTGAGCGGGTGGGGACGTGCGATCGCCCCTCACCCCGGACCTGTCCACTTCAACTGCCCCTTTCGAGATCCGCTGCCGCCGATCTTAGATAGCAGCGCAGACACCGTTAGAACAACTTTCAACGCAGACAGCTTTTTCTCGTCAGTTTCCGCTCCAACCTCCGCCAAAGAACAACATTTCTTGCTCTTAGCAGAATGGCAAGAATGCAAGAAAGGTCTTATCATCGCCGGTCCCGCTAGTCCTGCTGACCCTTATGCTTATTGCAAGGCAGTCAGTAGGCTATCACAAGCACTAGGATGGCCCGTACTTGCCGAAGGGCTCTCGCCGCTGCGCAACTACGCTGAACTCAATCCTCTTTTGGTGTCTGCTTACGACTTTATTCTCAGAGATGGCGATCGCGCAAAACACCTGATACCAGAAACGGTCATTCAGCTAGGCTCACTGCCGACCAGCAAAGTCTTACGCCAGTGGCTGCAAAAACATCAGCCTCAGCGCTGGGTGATCGGTCCTCAGAGAAACCTAGACCCTCTACATGGTCCTACAGAACATATCGCTTCGGATATCACCACATTCAACGTTTCTAATTCCATCGCCTCCTCTACATTTGTCTATCAGCAGAGATGGCAGCAGAAATGGTCAAGTCTAGAAAGCGAAAGCCGCCGCGCCATTCGAGTTAAGCTAACAGCAGAAACTGCTTTGGTCGAAAGTAAAGTAGTTTGGCTACTGTCTCAGCACCTACCAGAGCGAACCTCTCTTTTCGTTGGTAATAGTATGCCGGTTAGAGACGTTGAGTACTTCTGGCTACCAAACAATCGCCATATTCAGCCTGTGTTTAGTCGAGGCGCGAACGGGATCGATGGCACCCTATCTACCGCTATGGGATACGCGCATCGAAATCAGCCAACGGTTCTTCTCTCAGGCGATTTGGCTTTCTTACACGACACCAACGGTCTACTTAATACCGTTCAGCTAGCTGGACATCTCACTGTTGTACTCATCAATAATGGCGGTGGAGGCATCTTTGAGACACTTCCCGTATCTGACTTTTCGCCCACGTTCAATAGATATTTTCTCACACCCCAGCAAGTAGATTTTTCTTCTCTGTGCTATGCGTATGGCATAGAGTATCAGTTAGTTGACACCATAGAAGCACTAGTGAATTGCATCAAGGTTTTGCCAAAGCAGGGAATCAGAGTACTAGAAATAGCCTGTAGCCACGCTACTCCCGCCGAATATCGAGAACGAAGCACCGCTCAAAGAGAAAACTCTTCTAGAGACTCGTCAGCAAAATCACCCAGAGGTGTAATAGATGTGTGGAATTGATCTCGATCAGCAATCAGCTCAAGAATATCTGTCAAATTGATCATTCTAGATATCGCAGTCCGTTCAACTTCCTGATTAACTTAATAGCTAGACTGGTGGCTCATTCTTACCATTCCAAGAAGCCATCTCTGGACTTGCCTAACTTCGAGTTTGATGCCTTGTCACAGGCTATCTTCTATCAATCGAGCTCACGTCAAGTCAGGAGAAATATCTTCTAGCAGAGTGTTCATCACAAGATTGTTCGTAGTCTGGAATCTAGAATTTCTGATAGAAGTATCATTCGCCACTGAATCACGTCGCTTTTTGTGCGTGCCCGTTAGTCTATCTTTTCCTTGTTCAAAACTCTTCTGATATCAGCGTCTTCGCGAATTTCTCTGCCCCCAATAAGACTCACGACACAGCAGAGCAAAAGCCTACTACTGCCTTACTTTACTGTTTCTTTTGAGAACAAAATTGAAATTCATGGAAAAAATATGTTGTGTTATGGCTACACCCGTGAAAATACAGAGAGTAAAGTTATAAGGATACAACTGCGTTGTGCCCTAATGTATAAATAAAAAATTGCTTCAAATTGCAGTTATTAATTATCGAAACTATGGTGTTCTATCTTTTGAACAATCATGTTTGCCATTGATGACAGGAACAGAAAATTAGAATGTGCGTCAGTGATCTCGAGTGTTCTTAGGCGCTATTTATTTTTACAAGCGGCTTATGTAAAAGGGGGTTAAAGATCATCTTATCGACCTAGGGATATTACTTAGTCCTTGTTATTTTTATTGCATAGAATTACGTTCTATCTATTAATTAGTCATGGGTTGTTACCTAAGACCAATTTATGCCACAGTCGGCAACTCAAAAGCGTTCGACATATCCTTTTTACAATAACCAGTTTCTAGAAATCATGAGAAAGCCTGTTGTGACCATTTTCTACCAGTTTGATCCCTGGAATTCTTCCATCGGTGGCATCCAAATGGTTGTGAAGAACTTCATCAAGTACGCACCTCCTGAATTCACGATCCGATTGGTTGGTGTAGAGGCAACGGCTGATGGTCCTGTTGGAGAGTGGAGATCTCGTGAGCTTGCAGGACGCTCTGTTGAATTCTTTCCACTGTTCAGGCTCCTAGAAGATGACCGCAGAAAAGTAATACCTACCTCTCTTCGCTATGCCTTGAGTTTATGGGGGAAGGGAAAAGAGCTGGCATCGGATTTCATGCATTTTCACCGTTTGGAATCCACAATTTTCACGGGTGGCTGGAAAGGGCATAAAGCTCTATTCGTTCATAACGACATTCATCAGCAGATGCGTTCAAGCGATGCAGAAGGCATTCTGTGGCGACGATTTCCACAGCTTTACTTTGCATTTGAGCGTCAGTTCATAACTCAGTTTGATCGGATTCTGTCCTGTAATTCGGAATCTACGCAGCTTTACAAGCAACAATATCCAAGCATTGAAGACCGTATCTCTTTCGTTCGAAATACCTTCGATGAAGAAGTGTTTTATCCTCTTTCGGCCGCAGAGCGTGAAGAAAACCGTCAGCATCAAGCAAGTCTTAGGGGACTTAGAAAAGATACAGAATTCATACTTTTTGCTGGAAGGCTTCACCCGCAAAAAGATCCTTTACTGCTTTTAGACGCTCTGGCACTAGTCACCGATCCGCGAGCTCACTTACTTGTTGCAGGGAATGGCGAGCTTGAACCAGCAATGCTCAAAAAAGTCGTTCAGCTAGGAATATCTGAACGTGTTACTTTTCTAGGCGCTGTAGACCATCAGGAAGTCGCCGACTATCACCGATTAGCTAGCACACTGATTCTGACGAGTGCCTACGAAGGTCTACCCCTAGTTGTTCTAGAAGCGCTCGCTTGTGGAACAAAAGTTGTCACAACTAGTACTGGTGAGACCCCTCGATTCCTTCACCCCAACTGTGGTGTAGTCTGTCGAGTTCGGACTCCATCTGAGATTGCTCACTCGTTAGATACCGTCTTAAAGTTTCCAGAGAAGTTTCCGGTAGAGGCCTGTGTTCAGAATGCTCTCCCATATAGTGCTCAAAGTGTCGTTGAGAGTGTTTACTACGACATGCTCGATATGAGCCACAAACCTACTCAGTCCAAGCTACAGAAATCCGTAGCCAAGGTTTGAGAAAAGTATCATGCAAAGCACACTAATTGTCTTATCTAATCCAAGGAGTTTCCTATGAAAATCGCTGTCATTGGGTCTAAAGGACTCCCTCCAAATCAAGGAGGAATAGAGCACCACTGCGCAGAAATCTATTCACGCATGGTCGATAAAGGTAATAAGGTAACGGTTTTTGCACGGTCTTCGTACAACAAGCTGCCACGGCGTGCAAATTACTCATACAAAGGCGTCCAGGTAACCAATATTCCTTCGATTCCCTTTCGAGGGATTGATGCTCTAGCAAATGCTCTGTTCGCTGCCATTATCGCTAGCTTCCAGAAAAACGACATCATTCACTTTCATGCGCTGGGACCTGCTTTATTCTGTTGGCTCCCTCGTCTGTTATCGCCAAAGTCTAAAATCATCGTTACTTGCCACGGATTAGATTGGCAGCGTTCAAAGTGGGGTAGGTTGTCTACACAACTGCTTAAGCTTGGTGAACGACTTTCAGTACGGTTTTCACATGCTATTGGCGTCGTTTCTGTAGATTTACAGAAGTACTTTGACTTAGTATATGGTTATCAAACAACGTATATTGGGAACGCACCTGCTAGCTATCCAGAATCTGACCCAGACTTCGCTTTCGGACGTCAGAATGGTCTGACAGGCGATCGCTATATATTGTTTCTAGGGCGACTTGTTCCAGAAAAGCGTCCTGACCTGCTCATTAGTGCATTTCAGAACTTTTCGGTTCCAGGTTGGAAGCTAGTTTTTGTTGGCGGCTCAAGTGATACAAGCGCCTACATGAGTCAGCTGTCAACATTAGCTGATTCCAATCCAAACATCCTCTTTTGTGGCGAACTTCGGGGTAAGCAGCTAGCCGAGATCGTCAGAGGAGCAGGTCTATTTGTTCTACCGTCCGATGTTGAAGGATTGCCTTTAGCTCTATTGGAAGCTATGCAGGAAGGAATTCCTACGGTAGCAAGCGATATTCCAGTACATCGTCAGATTCTAGGACTCGATAGAGGATTACTATTTGAAGAAGGCAACACTGCATCTTGTTTAACTGCACTGACATGGGCTGTTCAAAATCTTTCATTGATGAAAAAAAGAGCAGAAAATGCACAGGAGTATATTCGGCAAAACCATAACTGGGACGATATAGTCGATGCTTGGCTAGATCTTTACAAAAGTCAGATAGGGAAGGATGCCATTATTTATCCTGTTCCTGTTCCACGTACGCCTACTGCCCCTAAATTACCCACAGTTCTCTCAAAACGCTCATAGTGCTTCAGCGAATTGTGAGAATACTCACATGCTCACGTACTGCATACTTCCAATTCTCGTGATCTCATGATAACAATAGAAATAAAACAATTGGGGAACACTATGTATCTCCAGAAAAATATTTCTCAGATGAACGCTTTACGGATCAAGAATGAATCGGTAGCTGCTGTTACTGACGGCAGCTGTGACTGCTCGTGGTTAGATATGAGCCAGGTCAAATTTATAGATAGTGCTGGGCTTAGCGCAATTGCTACTGTTTGTGCTTCAGCAAAACAGCGGGATTGCAGCTTAGTTCTAGGTGAGATTAGTGATCTTATCAACTTTCATGACAATGGCGTTCAATCAATTCACAATCTGAGTAGCTAAAGGTCTCACTCCTGTCGTTCGAAAATTCGACCTGAATCGTATTTTAGTATCAATTTTTAGAACAGACGTTGCAGAACAAGAATTCGCGTGAACTATTAATCTGTCTTCGTAAGTCCAATGTCTATTGGAAATTTGTAGAAGTACACTTTTCAATTACTTATCACGTCATTGTCCACATGCAGCAGCCCATAGACGAACTGAATAAACATGAATAATATCCTGCTTGTTTCTACTGCATTGTCTGCCTTTAAACGTCATGGATTGATCGTCACGGCTGCCTTTGTTTCCGCATTGATGGGCTCTGTTATCTATCTACTCATAACCCCTCCTACGTATGTATCTTCGGCTCGCGTTATGCTTGATGAGGATGAGGCAAATATATCAGACTTAGGACGTTCGCTTACACAGCTTGATAGTCCTGGCGCTGGCGCTGACCCTTTGGCAACTCAGTCTGAGCTCATTACTTCTGAAGTGGTTTATGCCCAGACACTTGAAAAGCTGAGAGAGAGTGACACTGAAGTCGCTCTTACAACTAATGAGCTAGACAAAAATTTAAAAGTCAGAGTGATTCCAGCCACTAACATCTTGGAGCTCAGTTACTCTCACAGAGAGCCCGAAATGGCAGCTGCCATTCTAAATGCAGTTGTACAAAGCACTGCCGAGATAAATGGCGAAAATATCCGAAAGAAAGCTTCTCAGGTTCGAATGTTTCTTGAGGAAAAGCTTCCTGACCAAGAAGCTACTTTAAAAGAAGCTGAGGACTCTGAGAGAAGGTTCCGTCAGGAAAGCGGTGTTGTTGCTTTAGATGACCAAGTTAAAAGTCTAGTTGATAGTCTTAGTGCTCTAGAGAGTGAAGAACGACAACTCATGGCACAGCTCGAGGAACTCAAAGAGAAAGCTAGATTGCTGCAAGACGTAACTGGAGCTGGAGAGATCGAAGATGCCTACGAATCTGTTCGAATTGGTCAAGATGAAAATCTGAATGGGCTAAGAGGCCGATTGATTGATTTAGAAGCTGCTATTATTGAAAGCAGCTCTCGCTTAGGAGATCAAAATCCAGAGCTTTTAGCTCTTTACGAACAGCGAGAACAGTTGCAGCTTTTGTATCAGAGACAGATTGATGAGAGACCAGGTATCAGTCAATCTGGACCTAACGAATATCTTGCTGTCAGCCCCCTAAGTCAGGATCTAATGAATCAGCTTATTGCTGACACAATCGCGTATGAGTCTCTAAGTGGGCGACTCACTGTTGTTCAATCAGAAATAGATTCCCTACGGAATGTTCTTGTTGAGATACCTGCTTTGTCTCAGCCGTTGGCGGTGCTTGCGCGCCAACGAGATACGGCAGAGGAAACTCTTAAAAATCTTAGATCTAATCTAGAAGAAGCTCAAATTGCCGAAGCTCAAATTATTAGTAACATTAGTGTTCTTGGCGAAGCAAGTATTCCAGGGAGTCCTAGTGCGCCAAGTAAACCTGCCGTCCTGCTTCTAGGACTTGTTACGGGCCTGGTCCTCGCCTGTGGATTACTAATTTTATTGGAGGCCATAGATAATACTCTCCATAGTTCAGAAGAAGCTAAAGCATGGTTAGGATATCCTGTGATTGGAGAACTACCTTCTTATAACTACAAGTCAGAAAACGTTGTTCTCCAAACTTTGGCCAATTCTCTGAATGAGCCAAAGTTTGTAGCTCCTTATCACACTTTGATTAATGCTCTGCGCTACCATATAGCATCAGAGGTCGACAAAGAACCGAAAGAGTTCGTATCTGTCAATGGTCCCGGGGGCTTTTTTGAAATTGGCTCACCTAGGGTTCGAGCTAAAACTATCTTGCTGAGTAGTAGTTTCTGGGGAGAAGGTAAGTCTTTGGTGCTAGCCCACTTAGCTATAGTCAATGCAATGCTGGGAAAGCAAACGTTAGTCATTGACGCTGACTTGTTTAGTGGACATCAAAGTGCCTTCTTTAGCTGTATTGACGCTATTGGCTTATCAGACATTGTTGAAAGAAGAGAAAGGCTCTCAGATGCTTGTCATATGACTCCTATTAAAAACCTTTTGGTTTTACCTAACGGTCGGTCAACCAGTCAGCCCGCAGCTATTATGGATTCCTCTTCAATCAAAGAAGTAATAGAAGAGGCTTCAAATCAATATGACTGCATTATCGTAGATATTCCGCCTATCACAGAATCACCCGCCTGCGTTTCGCTAAGTCAGTATGTTGGAGGTTTGTTTTTGGTAGTGCGTCCTGATTTCAAGTCCAAATACGAGTTAAGAAAGGCAACTTCAGACTTCATTCAGTCTGGGGGGAAGCTTCTTGGCCAAATTTTCAATAGGCAGAGTGGTCTTGAGGTTAAAGCTGATGCTTTCTACAGACCTATGCTAGAAGAAGGTGCACTTGGTAGTTCCTCGAAATCTCTTTATTACAGTTAGTTATGAAACTTGACCTTTCGCTTTTAATTTGTACCTTAACGATAAGCTTCACTGTGTTCAATGGTACAGCAGATGTTTCTGTGGCTCAAGAACAGCAGCAGCTTCCCGTTTTACCTTCTCCTTCGCCCGCTCCACTTCCTGCTTCATCCGTTTTACCCTCTTCAGAAGGTGCACCGCTTAAACCTGGAGATCGGTTACGCCTTACAGTCATTGGCTTTCCAGAAGTTTCAGGCGAACAGACAGTAATGTCAGATGGTGGGTTGCAAATTCCTTTTGCAGGTTATCTAAATGTTTGGGGATTTACACCTAGTCAAGTAACTGAAATCGTTACGACAAAATTGACTCCTTATATTCGGCGCCCTCAAGTTAGTTTGGCTATTGACAGTTTGAGTCCTGCCAGAGTTAGTGTGACTGGCTCAGTCGCTAGGTCTGGTCCTCTAGTTCTAGGTACACCAACTAACTCATCCCAAAGAGCGAATACCCTAAGTGAAGCATTAAGTCTGGCAGGTGGAGTTACCCCCAATGCAGATGTGAGCAACATTCTAATTCGTCGGCATATCTACGCCAATCGCAATCTGGCGAATGGTGATATTCCTGTACAAAACGTCGGCCCCTCTGACAGAATAACTGTAGACTTGTTGCAATCTATACAAGATGGAGACTTGACAGCAGATATTCCTGTTTACGATGGAGATGAGATTATTGTTCCAGCTTCAGCTGAACTGACTGGTATCGAGCAGCAGGATTTGCTTTCTTCGTCAATTGCCCCTGATGAAATCGTAATAAACGTAGGTGGAGAAGTCAATCGCCCCGGCGCTGTAGAGGTTTCTCCTAGCGCTAACGTTAGTTCGGCGGTAGCTGCTGCTGGTGGATTGACTCAAGATGGAGCAGCTAAGAATATCATTCTGCTTCGGATATCTGGGGATAGCACTGTAGAGAACTACGTGTACGATTTGGGGGAAGATTCTATTCCGCTAAGACATGGCGATTCGATTATTGTTTCTCGTTCTACTCGTAGTCAGGTAAGCAGCTTTTTTCAAATCATCGGCAATGCATTATTGCCGTTCAGATTTTTCAGAGATTAAAGCCAGCAGCTTTTGCTTCAAAGTGGTGAAATGTTCATAAATAAGAAAAGACTAACGTTTTCAATCCACCCATATTTTGCAGCTGTCCTAGTACTACCAGTTTTTCTGGGATTTGGGTATTTAATCGCTCGCGATCCGATATACCTGGCCGCTGTTTTTGTATTTACTGTTGGTCTCTACTGCCTTTGCAACTTTTTTGAGTCCACTGTTTTAGGGCTTCTTGTCATCCGCAGCTCGCTTGATGTCTTTTCGACTCAAGGAATTCCTGGAGTGTTTGCTCTAGGACTGATTGCTTTAACTTTCTCCTATCTGGGAATAAAGCTACTTATGAGAGAAGCCATTCAGCTTGATAGGTTTTTCTGGTTTCTTGCGGCGTGGATAGCAATAAAGAGCATCTGGGTAGTTTTACTTCCCCTAGGGGGGCTTGGCCTAGGAGGAGCTTTTCTAGGTAGCGCCTTACGAGAGTGGCTACGGTTGTTTTCGGTAGTAGTCACCTATTTGTTGGTGCTACAACTCAGAGGGAAGATTCATCCTCACAAGCTTGTGAGCATACTCTTGCTAAGTCTTATTCTGCCTTTATCGATGGCTGTGTTGCAGATTTCCTTACCCGAATCTGCCCTACCTAGCTTTTTGTCTCTCACTGAGTCGCACAGCGAACTTGTATCAGCATCTCGAATTAATGGTACCTTTGGCCATCCCAATTCTTTCGTAACCTATCTGGTTTTGTTTACAGGGTTAGCTCAATGGAAGCTTGAGTGTTCCAAACGGCGCTGGCCCTGGATTTTGCTGGTTGGCTTACTAGTCTTCTTCATTGTTAGTACTAAGGCTTTGGTTGGACTATTGATGACAATCGTCCTAGTCTTTTTTATGAATATGCAGAAGATGAGCTTTCAAAAGCTTCTAGGAGCGGCTTTCTTGTCCTGCTTAGCTATTTTTCTGTTCGCAAGTTCTGAATTTGGTCAAGAACGCCTGGTTTCTCTATATGACACACCTTTACTGAACCCAGACATCGATACCTCACGCGCGATCATCATGAGAAACTATACGATTAATAGTTTTCTTTGGCGTATTGCCCAGTGGACATCCATAATAGAAGCATGGAAGGAATATCCTATATTAGGCTTTGGTTTGGGTGCACCTCATCACATTTCCTTCTTTAAAAGTGCTGCTCATAATGACTATGTGCGGGCGCTGGCAGAAGGTGGAATTGTTGGGCTGGCTATTTTTCTACTTTTTATGCTCACCAGCTTCTTGAGACCTATATTCATACGGCTTTCATTACCAGGGCAATCTGCACAGGGTAATCTTTGCATCGTCGTTTCTAGCATGTTTCTAGCAATGATGGTTGGTATGGCTACAGAAAACGTCTTTAGTCATACCGCGCTGCTATTCTATTTAGCATCCTTATCTTCGGTAGTGGCGTGGGATTGGAGTGAAATAAGTCCCTAGAGGTATGTATGAGAAATTCATTATCGTGGTTGCTTAGTGAAAAATTATTCTTACAGGCGCTTCTGTAAATTAATAAATGTTCTTTCAGAATCATCAAAATGTTGAGTCTAGTTCTTTGATAAATAGTAACTACTCAGGCCATGCCAAAAAACTGTTGAAGTCCGCCCTACAAGCGATCCAGCGAATATGTCGAAAATTTCATTCTCAATAAGACTGATTAATCTGCCCTCTATTGGGAATCTATAGATTCTCATTCTTCTAAAATTAATCTCTGATCGCTACCGGTAGCGTTTTGAGGTTTGTTGAAAGCTAGATGTAGAGCCTGAGTAGTTACGATAAATATTACTTTGGTTCTGAAAGAGCTTTCTTTAAGCAGTCCTACTCTGTATATCAATCTACCATGAGAAGTAAAGTTCTAAAGGGTGGCGCAACATTGGTCATCAGGCAAGTACTGTCAGCTCTGTTATCACTCTTAAACACCCTAGTCGTCGCTCGTATCCTGGGGCCAGAGCAGTACGGGGTTGTTGCTATATCGCTAGGAATATTCTACTTCCTAACTTTTGTCGGAAGGATGGGACTAAATATATATATAGTCAGGAAGCCGAATCTTTCTAAAGAAGATGTGGAACAGATTTTAAGTTTCTACAACACTGTCGGCGTTTTATTTTGTTCCATTCTTTGGTTATTAGCACCTCTCTTTGGATCATGGACTGGGTCTAGTCAGGTGTCTACAGCATTGAGACTTTTGATACCTGCAGTTTGGCTTGACATGATTGGTATGGCCGCATCCAGTATGCTCGAGAGGAACCTACAATTTGGCAAGATCAGCTTGATCTTTGGACTGGCCGAAATAGCCAACTACACTTTAACGCTTACCCTAGTCATCATTTATAAAACTTATCTGGCCGCAGTTTCGGGATATGTCTTGCAGTTTTTGCTGTATGCTATTTTTTCGCATTACTGTCATCCTATTAAATGGAAACTACGTTGGAGTCGCAAAGCTTTAATGCCGGCTTGTCAATATGGATTTTCTTATTCTTACAGCAATTGGATTCTAAATCTGAGAGGCTTGACGATTCCGCTATTTGTCAGTCGTTTTGCTGGTCTTGAAGCCGCCGCTATTGTTAACGTCGCCCTACGCGTGTCTCAAAAATTGTTGCTTTTGCGTGCTGTTATTCGAAATATGTCTATCAGCGTCATGGCGAAGTTGACAGACAAACCAGAATCGCTCAATCGTGCGCTTAGTAAAGGAATGCTATATCTAGCGTTGCTGATGGGAGCTATCTGCGCCGCTTTTTCTGGCTTCTCCAGTTGGGTAATTCCGACTATGTTTGGCCCAGAATGGCAGTTGAGTGCAAAGATTTTTCCTTTTGTAGGTCTATCTATAATTGTTAGTTCCCTGTTTGATTTACATACTGCTGTGCTTTACGCAGATAACCATAACCAGGACGTTGTCAACTTTAGCATCATTCATATCGGACTGTTGTGGATAGGCTGTCTGTGTTTCCTTCCATTCTTTGGGATTTGGGGATACTGCTTTGCAGAGATTATTTCGCTGCCTGCTTACTATTTAATACACCGTTCTCTGATAAAATACTTTAAATCTCCAGACTATAGACCTATCTTTTGGGTTCTTGTAGCTACAATTCCACCTCTTTTTGGAGGACTATGGCTGGTCCCCATACACAACTTGCTGGTTATGGCGGTTAGTTATGGACTTCTAATTGCTGTATGTCGTCCTGTTCGCCAGGCATTAGTTGAAGTTTTGGGTTCTCGTTTAACATCTTTCCGAAAAACTTAAAAAGCGTTTGGGTTTAGTTTCTAAATTTTTGGTAAATACATCACAGTCCAAGGGTTTCCTAAGGTGTTTATTAGACTTCTCAATCATTTTGTTTGTGATACTCCACTTAATAAGGTTTTAAGAAATCGTAGTTTCTTAAAATACGAGTCGGAGCTACAGAAACTCATTTCTGAATATCACAAACAATCTAGAAAGCTGCCCACGAGATTTGTTGTCTTCAACTTTCCAAGAAGTGGTAGCAATTTTCTATGCACCATGCTGAATAACCACCCCGACATATTGTGTCATCAAGAACTTTTTAATCCAGGACGAATCTTTTACTCAAGAGACTTCCACATACTGCTGAATGGCGGTGATGAGGTAAACGCGATTCCCTGGGAAGATTTGATACATGGTAAGGGTGGTTTTTCGAATAAGACTCAGAGAGATTTTCAACCTGAAAAATTTCTGGTGAATATTTGGCGATGGAGCTATGGTGCTCAAGCTGTAGGATTCAATCTTTTCCCAACGCATGTACCAAATATGGCACCGTCTTTGCTGAGAGACAAGAACATAAGAAAGATACTGCTTATTCGCAAGAATAAGGTGAGATGCTACGTATCTCGTGCAATTGCACGAAAAACAGACGTGTGGGCAGATTTTTCGCGGAATTCATCTAAGCTTGAAAAGGCGGTACCGCCAAGCGTTCGTGTGGACGCGGGTAAATTGCTATCCTGGAGCCAAAGATACGACAAGTACTTTCAGCAGCTCAGACATGAGCTAGTCAGTATAGATGAGCCTTTCTTCGAAGTAACCTATGAAGATCTCACCGGAGATGCTAGTAGCCTTTTCAAAGAACGTATGCTTGATTTTATCGGTGTATCACAGAGAGTCGACGCACTAAAACCATTAAATAAAAGGCAGAGTTCTAAGAAGCTATCCGATCTGATCAGTAACTATCATGAGTTGAAACAGTCATTGGCAGGCACGGATTTAGAAGCTCTTATCTAATAGAATTTTTGAGAGATGCTTCAAGATTATTGTTAGAGTTTTTGTGTAGAGCCTTTTGTCAGCTTGATAATGAACTTTCTACGTTTCTCTTGAAGGAGAGAAAATCAGTTGATTCGCATAGTATTCTTATCAACAGGAAAGGGAAAGTCATCTATGTCGCTAGAAGTATTCGTTTGATTTTTAGATTAGGTTTCACCTGAACAGTAGTTGAGTTGATATTCTTTTAGAAGTGAGTACAAAAATGCCCAGGGTCTCTGTCATTATTCCAGCCTATAATGCAATGCGTTATCTTCCTGAAACGATTGATAGCTTGTTGAGTCAAACTTTCGAAGATTTTGAAGCAATTATTATTGACGATGGCAGTCATGACAACATTGAAGAGTGGTTTGGTAAGAATCAAGACCCGCGTTTGCAGCTGATCTCTCAACCCAATCAAGGGCAGGCTAAGGCTAGAAATGTGGGAATGCAGCGTGCCAAAGGAGAGTATATAGCCTTTTTGGACGCTGACGATCTTTGGAAGCCATCGAAGCTTGAAAAGCAAGTTGCTCTTCTCAATGCCAATCCTGATGCGGGGGTAGTGTACACCTGGGTTTCTGGCATAAACTCCGAAGGAGTTCTGCGAGGACGTACGATCAAAAACTGTGCTGAAGGTAATGTCTGGCGTGAGTTGATTTTGCACAATATCTTAGAGTGTGGCAGCACTCCACTGATTCGACGGAGTTGCTTTGAGCAAGTAGGAGACTTTGACGTTGAGCTACCTCCCTGTGAGGATCTGGACTTGTGGTTGAGAATTGCTTGTCACTATGATTTCCTTGTTGTTAAGGAACCACTGGTCTACTACAGACAACATGATGGGAGTTCTGGAAAAAACTGGCAGCGGGCAGAAAATAAATATCTTGTTCTGCTAGAGAAATCGTTTAATAATCCACTAAAAGATGTTTCTCCTGCTGAACTAAACCTCTTGAAACCTAAAGCTTACGCTATGCCTTATCTACGGTTTCTGTCATGGAGTGCTTTGCAGGGTAAAGAAAAAGACTATAAAGCGGCCCGTGAGCTGTGTCAGAAAGCAAGAGCATACTATCCGAAGGTCATTTTCGATAAGGACTACATAAGAATAATGGTTGCAACTTCGCTCATTCAATATTTAAAGCCGAAAAACTATGATAGATTTCTAGGCTTCTTGTATTTTGTGCGCCGTAACATATTCGGATTTTCTCCTACTAGCGAGTAGACAAGAACCAATTAAGAGATAGAATCTCGTTCAGTCATTTATCTAAGACTTACTTCTCGTTCCAGATTTTGCTTCTCCGTTTAACAACTCTTACTGAATAATGACCCTACCTAACTTTCTGATTATTGGAGCTCCTAAAGCAGGTACAACCTCACTCTATCACAACCTGAAAGCGCATCCTCAAGTCTATATGTCTTCACTAAAAGAGGTTCATTTCTTTTCTGAGGAAAGCTCACAATTGAAAGAAGGGTTGAAGTATTATGAGTCTTTGTTCGAGGACGTCGTTGATGAGCTTTCTGCTGGGGAAGCTTCTACCGGCTATCTGTTTAGTCCCGAGACGCCTGAGCGAATAAAGTCAGTTGTCCCAGATGTTAAGTTGATTGCGATCTTGCGTAACCCCGTTGAGAGAATCTACTCGCATTACTGGATGAAGCGTCGTCGTGACACGCTAAATATAGAGACGAAAAGCGGTGGTATTGCGGACCATTTCTCTCAGCTGATTGAGCGCCCTGAGATAGAGGACTTTGTTCATGCCTTCTACTGGCAGAGTTTGAGTCGCTATTTGCAGCTGTTTGATCGCTCTCAGATTAAAGTTTGTCTTTTTGAAGATCTTCAGCAAGATCCTCAAAATCTTTATCTTGATATCTGCACCTTTCTCAACGTAGACAGAAGTCTGTTGCCAAAGGCTTCCGGCAGAATATATAACAAGGGTGGAGATGCGAAAAACAGCTCACTTTTTAATCTATTTGAAAGTCTGAGAAACAGGTATGCTAAAACCGTTTCGAACGTTCTCCCAACTAGCATTTACGAAAAATCAAGATATCTATATGCTAGATTCAGAGAGAACTTTATGATATCGGACTATGCGCCATTGCCGAATGGTGTGCGTCAGGCCTTAGTAAACCTACACAGGGAAGATACACTACAGCTTCAGGATTTCTTGGGCCGTGATCTTTCTCATTGGCTAGTATAACGTCAAAGATAAACAATTAGGGAAACGCATGCTCAAGCGAGTAGCACTTGGATGAGAAAGCCGTTGTGCTTCTAGCTTTTGGCCGCTTAGCATTCTTTTAGCCTTTAGAAGCTTCTTCAACAAGCAACTTGAGTGTGACCTTTCTGATCACCGTCATATTCTTTGGAACATGACTTTTGCGGATACGCGATTCATCTGCGTGAAAGACTACATCTAAACTTCACTGTAGCTTGTTCTCAATGCCACAGTGACTACGACTAGCATAGACAAAGCGCTCTACGCACTGTCTAAACTCACTAGATAGTAATATCGCTCTGTTGTTGGTTACCTATTGATGCGCTGTTGTGACTCAATCATACTCACTCGTTCGAGCCCTGTCCTTTGTTGTGTACCTTCGAGACGTTCGACGTTGCCCAGTAGCCGGTAGCGTCTCGTTTCGATGCGTCTGTGTTCGTTGTCATTTAGTATTCTGCTTCCAGGATTATGCGTTTGCCTAACCACGCTGCGCTGACGCTTCGTTCCTAAGTAGCTAACGGGGTAGCTAATGGGATGTGAGTATGAAAGCATATGAACACCAATGTCTTGACAGATTCGAAGGGAATAAGCTGACGGTAATGGAAAGGGGTTGACCTCATAACCGTTAATCTGTTTAGGAATATCTCATCAGGGCTAAGGGAAAACTCCTCGCAGCCAATTGATTTATGTGAGCAAAGTTTGAAGATCTCGTCAAACACGGCTGGGAGATGGGAAATTCCACGTAAAGTCGGTTTTAATTGTTACTACAGGTCTGAACGTTATCGTTATTATCTACCAACCTGTGAAAACCATCGAATTATCCAGAGGTTGTTTTCTCTTATGTATAAGAGCTGATTGACTGATGAAAGTTGCAACTTAGACATTTAGAACCGTTTGGTAGTAGTACTTTCAAAGCCTGAAAATACGGTCTTGCTAGTTCTTCGTCCTAAATTTATAGGTTACTTTCATCGAGAGACTTTGAGCACTCGTGTTTCAACGTTTTGTTGGTTAACTCAGTACATAGGATAAGTTCCTTCATGCATAAGTGTTGTTTGCGCGAGTGCTATGAGAGTGACTCATTCCTAAATTGAGAGCAGCTTCGAAGAAGAATTCTCCCTTCTTTTATCGAGGAGGTTGAATTTTCCCGGTTGACTGCTTTGGTTTTCAAACTGTACTCAAATCGTTAAAGGTTAAGTGTCTTTCCTTAGTCAGAATCGAAGATGTAACGGCTTTTCTACGTGAGTAATCGTGGCTGTGCAAGGGTTTCAAGGACTTGAAAAAGTGCAGTCTGGCGATTTTCACGCCTGTAAACGCCGAAACTGTTGAGATGACTCAGGTTTGTCTGTGCAGAAAAGCCAGGTGCAGTTGTCAAGATGGCATCTGTGACCGCGCATTATCCGTGCGCAGTCACCTAGTGTAAGACGCTCGCAGCGTGAATCAGTTCTATTTAGTTTCTCTAATAGTAGAAGGTTGAGAAGCCTAAGGTCGAACTGAAGGTAAACAGGTGATCAGTCAATACGAGAACAGGAATTAAAAAATCTTCTACTCAGGTAGTCAGTTTCTACGAATAGCTTTATAAGGGAGTAATTTTGATGGCAATCGGTTTTATCAATGTAGGTTCTTTCAGCGGTACAGGGAGTGCGGCCCTCCAAAACCCCACATCTCTTCAGTTTGGTCCAGATGGAAGGCTTTATGTCTCTGAACAAAACGGAGGAATTAATGCCTTCACGGTGGAATCCACTGTTGATGAGAACGGTGATGTCATCGGCTATGCGGTAGTCAACGGTGAGGAGTTGACGCTATCAAACGGTGGCGGAGTGATTCAATCAATTATGAATCACGACGACGATGGAACAAATAAGCCCTTTCTTTCGAAGCGTCAGGTGACTGGTATTGTTACAGCCGGAACAGCCGCAAACCCAGTTCTGTATATCTCCTCTAGCGATTCTCGAATTGCTACATTTGAAGACTCTAATCTGGACACCAACTCTGGAATAGTGACCAGAGTTAGCTGGAATGGAACTGAGTGGGAAACAGTAGATCTAATTCGAGGCTTGCCCCGCTCCGAAGAAAACCATGCTACTAACGGTATGGTTTTAAGCCCAGATGGAACTAAGTTGTACTTGGCTGTAGGCGGCAATACCAACAATGGTGCGCCTTCTTCATTTTTTGCCTACACTGGGGAATATGCTCTATCAGCTTCGATTCTAGAAATTGACCTAGTCGATCTTGACAGTCGCCCAATTTTATCTGATGCCGACGGTGGTAAAATTCCCAATCCTCAAGGAGGGGGAGTTGTTATCGTGTCTCGAGACTATATCTACGATCTTCCCACTTTGGATGACCCCAACGTAGAGAACGTTACAGACGGTATGGGTGAGGACGAATTCGGACTAGACGAATCTGGCCCCTTTGGTGGTAACGATGGCCTTAATATGGCTATTCTTCCAGCAGACGCGCCTTTGCGAATTTATGCTGATGGATTGCGCAATATCTATGACTTAGCATTGACCGAATCTGGTCAGCTTTATACGGTTGACAACGGTTCTAATGGCCCCTTAGGGGCCGCACCGATTGTGGGGGCGGATGGCCAGGCCACTAACTTGCCTAATAATGGGGGAACCGGTGATCCAGAGCCTTTGTTTTTGATTGAGGATGGTGGGTACTATGGTCATCCTAACCCGGCTCGTTCCAACCAAGATCTTGCTTGGACCGTCTATAACGATCCTGACGATGAGAATGATAACGGTCCCGTGGCAGTGCCTGATGGATCACTAGATGTTAATACCGTTCCTGATCTGTCTGCTTTGGTACCAGATGGGGTCAATATTGCTGATGGCTTTTTGATCGATCCAAGCAAGTTTACGGGCGATCCGGCACGTCTGGCTGAAAGTGGCGTGTACGTCGACCGAAATTCTCCGGAGACCAACGCGATCGCCACTATCGGCTCATCTAGTAACGGCATCATAGAGTACAGAGGTGGTGCCTTTGGTGGCGCTTTAGATGGGGCTCTGCTAGTTACTCAGTTTAATGGCAACGTTACTGCCTTAAAAGTCAACGCTAGCGGCACTGGACTAGACCCCATTATCGATCCGGGAGAAGATGGAATTTTAGGGACTGCCGACGATTTTATTGCGCAGAGTCTGGGGCCAGGAGCCGATGGCGAATTTGGGACTGCCGACGATGTTGTGCTAGATAGTGGCGATGACGGCATCCTCTCATTGCCTGGTATCAATGGTTTGCCTAATCCATTGGATGTCACTGTCAACCCCAATGATGGAACTATCTGGGTTGCAGCTATTGGCGGGGGCATCGAAGTTTATGCCCCTGGCAAACTAATCGTTAATGATGACCTTGATGGTGATGGCATCCGCAATGCTGTCGATCCTTTTATTAACGATGATACCAACGGGACATCTGTTGAGCTCCTGCCAGACCAGACGTTGCTCTGGGATTTTGACGATAACAACGATGGCAATTTGCCGGGAGCAAACGGCTATGGCGGCGGCTTGACTGGCGTAATGATTGATGGTGTCACCGATATTCAGAACGACTTTTTCCAGGCACCTTCATCCTTACCTGATCAAGATATCAATTTGGATAATGTCAAGTTCATCACCGCTGCTGGAGGAGGTACTACCGTTGTTGAATCTGCTTCTAACGGCGATCCGCTTGAGGCGGACAACAGTGGTGAGTTTCTTTTTCATACAGGATTGACCATTGGTTCTGCCGTAGAAACATTCACGGTGCAGTGGAATATTTTCAATCCTACAAGCACCTTTACAGGACCTAGTCAGGAAATCGGAGGGTATCTTGGCACGGGCGATCAAAGTAACTATCTTAAGCTGGTGGCAACGCCAGACGATCCTAACAACCCTAACGATGGTGAGATTAGGCTCTTACTAGAGAACAATGACGTTGTTTTAGTCGATACCTATATCCAGGCTGATGGTATCTTTGCAGTGCCAGATGGCTTGCAGATCTTTTTCCGGCTAGAAGTTGATCCTGGTGCAGGAACAGCGACGCCAACAGTTATTTATGAGACTGGGCCTGGTACGACTAATACTGTTTCTGGGGCATCTATTAGCTTGGCGGGTACAGGCGTGTTGGATGCAATCTTGGGAAATATCCAGGTTGAGGGACAAGATACTGGTCTGGCAGTTGGTTTGTTCTCTACAAACCGAGGGCAGCCTGCCGCGCCAGCAGGCTCATTTCAAGCTGTCTTTGGTGATATCGAAATTACAGCTACTGGAGGGACTGCTGATCTAGAACTGTCCAACGTGGTCAACAATACCTCGCCCAATGCTGGCGATAATGTCACCTTCACTCTAACTGTCAGCAACGCGGGTGAGGATGATGCTACGGGCGTATCGGTTGAAAATCTGCTTCCCGATGGTTTTGAATTTGTTAGCTCTGCAGGGGTAGGGAATTATGATCCTACGACTGGTATCTGGACGATCGGCGATGTAGCCAACGGTGGTATTGCTACCCTGAATATTACGGCAGAAGTGGTTAACGCAGCGCCAGGAACTGTCTTGTATCGCGTCAATGCTGGTGGAGAAGAGCTGGCCGCATTAGATGGTGGCCCTAACTGGTTAGCCGATCAAAATCCTACGCCTAGTGAGTTTCTCGTTTCAGGGAATACGGGACAGTCTGGTACTGGCGCTGCGATTACATTAGACAGTAGCGTCGATGCATTGACTACTCCAGTAGCTCTATTTCAAAAGGAACGCTTTGACAATAGCGGCGGCGGGGATATGGGATGGGAGTTTGCCATCGACCCAGGCACCGAGGTTGAAGTTCGCCTCTACTTCGCAGAAATATTTGGCGGAATTAACAACAACAATCAGCGAATCTTCGATGTCTCGATTGAAGGCAGCGTTCCTTCAGTCTTTGACAATATCAATCCGCTGGGAACTGCCGGAGCACTTAACACGGGCTTTGTCTTGTCCGATACGGTCGTCGTTACGGATGGTGTGCTTGATATTGATTTTCTGCGGGACGAGCAGAACCCAGCACTCAAAGGGATTGAGATCATAGAGACGGGCACTGTCAACGACCCGAATGCCTACATTACTACCGCTCAGATTCTGACATCAGACCAGTCTGATGTGGATTCTACAGTTGGTAATGGCGTACTGGGTGAAGATGATGATGCCACTGTTATTGTCGATGCGCCAGCAATCTCGCCAGCACCGATTGTCTCTATCTTTGGTGGTCCTTTTGCTATCGGCGAAGATGAGGGTCAAATTCAGCTTTCTTTGATCACAAGTACGACTGTCCCGGCTGATGAGATGGTCAGTGTCACATTCGAGATTGTTCCAGGCACTGCGACTGTTCTGGAAGATTATGACTACACCCCGACTAGTGCGACGTTCGATGCCCAAACCGGGATCTACACCGATACGGTCACAATCGCAGGTAGCTCTTCTGATGCCACATTCTTCGTGGATATTCTTCAAGACTTGGATGTAGAAGGTGGCGAGGCATTTACTGTCAATATCACTGAAGTAAGTCCAAATGCCTTGATTGGAACAGCATCGACTTCAGTGACGATTTTGGACGATGAAATCGCCAATCGTGTCAGCATTAGCAACGTCACAGATGCTGCTGAGCCTAGCAGCAACGGTCAGTTCAGCGTTAGTTTGGACACTACGGCGGCGACAGATACTATCGTTAGCTACACCGTTAATGGCACTGCGACTGCTGGTGGAGACTATGCGGCGCTCTCTGGTACGGTGACTATTTTGGCTGGAGAACTGGCGGCTCCTATCGATGTCGTTGTGAGTGATGATGCTGATGTAGAGCTATTAGAAACTGTCACGGTCACTCTAGATGCGGTAACCGCTGGCGACGCCAATATTCTGCTTAGTACTTCAGACGATACGGCGACTGTTGAGATCGCTGATGACGATAGCAATAACACTATTGTCGCTGCGATCAACTCAGGTGGTCCGGCGCTGCTTCAAGACGGCATTTTGTTCTCTGCC
This sequence comes from uncultured cyanobacterium, assembly GCA_963838725.1. Taxonomy (GTDB): domain Bacteria; phylum Cyanobacteriota; class Cyanobacteriia; order Phormidesmidales; family Phormidesmidaceae; genus Phormidesmis. Next base: position 27,569 of record CAWISM010000012.1, read on the forward strand.
GACACGAATTTCTTGACGGGTGGCCAGTTCACAGACGGTAGTGGCGCAGATTCTGACCAACCTATCTTTGACGGTACGGTGTACGAGACAGAACGTTTTGGCGGGTTTTCGTCGGGTGTTCCAATCAAGTACTCAATTCCGGTCGATTCAGGCAACTACAGTGTCGAATTGCATTTCGCTGAGATTTTCAAAACAACTCCTGGTGAACGTATCTTTGATGTTTTGGTTGAAGGTCAAGTCGTCTTGAATGATCTAGATATCTTGATAGAAACTGGTGGCGACATAAATCAGCCATTTGTCTTCAACGTGAATAATGTTGCACCTGAGACCTTTGGAATAGCCAATGCGATTGACATTGAGCTACAGGCATCGACTGATGCTGCCAAGATTAGCGGTATCGTTGTTCGCTCTATCAAGGATGTTACGCCTGAGGTCTATCTGACCGTTTCACCTTCGGCTGGTAACGAAGCCGAGGGGACTGTGATTACGGTGACAGCAACCTCTTCTCTTGCAGTTGATGGTGACCAAACTGTTGATGTGATTCTGTCCGGTGCTGATGTTACCGCAGCTGATTTTGTTGAGGCTGTTCCTACCCAGCTAACGATTCTAGATGGACAAACGGAGGCTTCTTTCACCCTTACTGTCGCCGATGATAGTGTTGTAGAAGCCCCTAAGACTGCCACCTTCGCGATCGCAAATCCCACAGATGGTGTCATCTTAGGAGCAACGACCACAGGTGATGTAGTACTCACAGACGACGCACCACTGGTTATGCCCGAGATTAACTTGACGGTAACACCAACTGCGGGCAGTGAGGCTGCCGGAACTGTAATTACGGTGACGGCGACTGCTTCTGCGGCAGTATCTGGTGATCAGACTATCGATGTAGCCCTATCTGGGACTGACGTTACTGCAGCTGACTTCGTCGAATCTATTCCTACCCAACTGACGATTCTAGATGGTCAGACAGAAGCTTCTTTCACACTCATTATCGATAGTGACGGCGTTGTAGAAGCCTCTGAGACTGCGACCTTTACAATCTCTAATCCTACGGCTGGTGCGGTCTTGGGCACAGTCACTACAGGTAGTGTGGTGATTGATGACTACATCCCTCCTGTTGATGACTTGTTTGGCACGGCAGTTGAGATCTCCGGTGATCGTTTAGATCCCACTGTTGGTGGTACGCTTCAGGCTGGAAATAACCTTGTCGTAGCCACTCAAGAAGGTGAAGTTGGCGATAACGGCTTGAGAGACCGCGACATATTTACGTTCACGGTTCCCGATGGATTTGCTTTGACTGGCATTGTTCTAGATAGTTTTGTTAACAACACTCCTGTACTTGCCGATGGCTTTATTGGTATTCAACTGGGCAATCAGCTCACAGTAGATGTCCTAACGGGTATTCCTGATGCAGGTACTGACGGTCTACTCGGTGGCTTGATCTACGGCGTGTTCGATGTGGGTCAAAACCTGCTAGATACAATGGCCTTAGGCGGTGAGGTTCAGCCTGGCTCTGGGTTTGTTCTCAATCCATTCGAGCCTGCCTTGACAGGTGATGTGACAGTTTGGCTAAACCAAGGCGCTGGCCCTGGCACGCCAACGCTCAACTTTGTAGTTGAACCTTTGGCTGTTCCCACTGTTGATCTAACGGTGACGCCATCAGTTGGAAACGAAGCTGATGGGACTGTAATTACGGTAACAGCGATCGCGTCTGCCGCAGTCACAGGCGATCAGACGGTGGATGTGACCTTGACAGGTGCTGGTATCGACGCGGCTGACTTTGTTGAAGCCGTTCCTACTCAGCTAACGATTCTAGATGGTCAGACGGAGGCTTCCTTCACGCTGACTGTTGCTGACGATACGGTAATAGAATCGACTGAAACCGCCACCTTCACGATTGCAAATCCCACTACAGGTGTAGCCATCGGGGCAACAGCAACAGGTGATGTTGCAATTATAGACAGCGTGGTTCCCCCAACAGGGCCTAATTTTGGCCTTGAGCTACTCAATGGCCTGAGCGCAGCAGATGGTATTGCTACTGGTGGTACGTACGGCGCGAACGAGGTTGGTTCTGTTGTTCTAGATGTGTTGGCTAACAACAACAACATCCAGACTTCCAACTTTGGAGCGAATTCGTTCGAGTTGACCAATACTGGCGATAAGAAGGTAGCGGCTGTGTTTATCGACTTCCGCGAAGCCGTCTTTGGCGATTCTGTTGTTGATATTGATGGTTCAGGTGGCGATCTAGCAGCCAAACCCTTCGGAATTGATGGCGGTGGTGCGGATACAGGCGCGTTCTTCGATCCGAACAACGACGATGTGTATTACTTGCCAGGCGACTTGCCGCTGCCAAACACCACCGGGACAGGTAAGGCCGCATCGGGTGGTTTCCGGGGACTGCTACTAAAAGCAGGCACTGTAGGAAACGGGTTTGAAACGGGTGAAACGGTTGGTTTCTCTGGGGACATGGATCCTAACTCCATTGCTGGTCTGGCGAAGAACAACGGCAGTGGCGTGGGTGTAGATGTAAATGCGATCGCAGGCTGGGATGTGGGCGGTATTTCTGGCGCAGAGATAGCGGGCTCCCAATTCTTCGTCCTATTCGACGATGGCACGACAGCCTCTGGCGTCTTGGGTAACGATGGATCCCAGGCTGGATCCATTGGCCGAGCAGTCGAAGGACAGTCTGAAACGCCTGTCAACGTCATCGTCAATGGCGGTAGCGGCATCTACGGTGGCACTGAGCCAACAATCATAGTGACAGGAACCCCTGGTCAGACCGTCAGGGTCACCTTATCGAAGGCGTTCCAACCTGTAGCCAACCAGAACAATGGTTACGAAGCTTTGGTAGAAGCGCGTTTGGCTGATAGCCAGCCAGAGTTCCAAGCCAACAATGCATTTGATATTCAGATCTTTGATGAAATCATTGGAGCCAACGGTACAGTTACCCTTCCTGCTGGTGCATTTGATTACGAAAGCAACCAGTCAGGTGCTTCATTTGCTGGAGATAACGTCACGCCGATTGCTATCTCCGCAGTTGCTATTGATGGCGATGGATTCGCCATTGGGCAAGTTGACCGGGAGTATTTGACTAATCCGACCCAAACACCTGTTTCACCCACTAGCACCGGATACTTCTTGCCGACAGCCGATGGCAACGATTTCTATTACAAAATTCAAATTGAGAACCCAGCAGCGCTCAACGGGGGCACCCAGCCCAACGGACTGTGGAGCTACCAGACCGCTCCCGACAGTGCTGGCAACCAGGCAAATTTCCAGGGCACAGGTTACTACCTCTATGGCTCGAATACCAGCTCTGATATATCACCTGCCGATCCTTCTGAGGTGATCGCCTTTGAAATTGAGGTGCCTCAAGAACTGGTCGGTAGAGCTATGCGGTTTAGAATTCGAGGATCACGAGATGGACTGTTAGCAGCCGACCAGCAAAATGACGCTTGGATCAACATTACCCGAGGTGATGGCACAGGTTCGATTGAGGAGTTCCTTGTCAATACCAACGGCAATGAGCCAGAGCCCATCAGCGGTCCTTTCATCAAAGTGTTTGGTGGCAGCAACAACGGTACATGGAGTCTCCCTGACAACGTCGATGGTGCACCCACCAACTTCGATCTCGATGTTGAATTCGATAGCGCAGGCCGCTATGTCCTACAGGTTGCTGGACGTAGTCAGGGTTTCCACGTCGACTTCATTCATCTATCTACCAACCCGACCCCTGGTTTTGGCGGAGCTGATTCTACGTTTGTTCCGGAGACTACTACTGGACAGCCTGTTCAGCTCATCAACGAGATTCCTGACCAAGTCTTTGATAGCGGGACAACCGATATCTTTGATCTTCCCAACGGAACCTTTGTCGATTCTGATGGCGATCCCATCAACTATCAGGTAACTGTTACCGCAGCTAACGGCTCAGATGCTAGCGGCGTTGCTATCGATGCAACTACTGGTCAGCTATCAGGCTTAAGCGGTCTAGCCACTGATAGTTACGCAGTAACGATTACGGCAGCTGATGTTGACGGTGCAGTAGCTGATACATTTGACATCGACATTGTTGGTGACCTTGACAATCTAGTGAATCTAGTAGCCAATATCCCAGGTGCGAGTGAACCCGCTACAGACGGTGAATTCACCGTGAATCTGGCAACGGTAGCCGCTACCGATACGGTCATCACCTACAGCGTTAGCGGCAGTGCCACCGCTGGCAGCGACTACACAGCCTTGACAGGCGAGGTAACTATCCTCGCGGGTCAGACTTCGGCAACTATCGATATTTCTGTTCTAGATGACACCAATGTTGAGCTATCTGAAGCTGTGACTATAACGCTCGATACGATTACTTCAGGTGATGCTGATGTAGTTCTAGGAGGAGCAACGATAGCAACGGTAACGATTGCAGACGATGACCAACCTGCTGGTGTGGCTATCACAGTCGAGGCAGAAGACATCACCAATGTCTCAGGCTATCGAATTGAGAACAACGGCAACGCATCGAACGGTTCGATGCTGAGCTTAGTCGGCGTAGCGCCCAATGAAACCGGTAGCGCGACCTTCAACTTTACGGGTGCTACAGGCACCTACGACGTAGTGCTAGGAGGCTTCGATGAATCAGACGGCATAGCCAGCCTAGCGGTATCGGTCAACGGGAGTCTGATTGGTACGGTAGTGCTAGATGAGAACCTAGGCGGCAACGGTGCTAGTCCAGCCACTAAAGTAGAGCGCTTACTAGCAGGCGCTTCGCTCTCAACTGGTGACATGATTACGGTAACTGGCAATGAGAACGGTGGCGAACATGCCCGGTTTGACTTCATCCGGTTTGAACCCTCTGGCGATGTAGTGACTACTAACGAAGTGAACTTCGCGGTAACGACTCCAGCGTCAGAGCCGAGTACAGATGGTCAGTTTACGCTCAGTTTGGCAAGCGGCAGCTACTACCGATACGGTCGTGAGCTACAGCGTAGGCGGCAGTGCTACTGCTGGTGCGGACTACACAGCGCTAAGCGGTACGGTGACAATTCTAGCTGGCGAGACTACAGCAACGATTGATGTTTCTGTTCTAGATGACACCGATGTTGAGCTACCAGAAGATGTGGTGGTCACACTCGATGCGATTACTGCGGGTGATGTTGATGTGGTAGTTGGCGCGCGCAACGAGGACTATTAGGACTTGCTGTCCATCCTAACTTTCCAACTTCACCTTACGTCTATCTAGCATTTTCCTATGATGCACCTGGCGACGTGCCGGATGTATCCAACTCTCCAAGGGTGACTAGGCTAGTCAAGATAGAAGCTGATCCAGCCACAGGGTATCGAACCGCCTTAGTGGACAGTGAGGAAATATTACTTGACGCAGGCTTAGTAGATAACTTTCATGCGGCAGGTGCTATAAGGTTTGGCTCCGATGGAGCCCTCTACTTTACTCATGGTGATGGACAGGCAGTTGGGACCAGTTCTGGTGTAGAAAAGGCCGAGCTACTTAGTAGTCTAGATAATTCTTTTGGCAAGATGTTTCGCATCAACCCCCTGACTGGCCAGGGCTATGCAGACAATCCTTTTTTTAATGGCGACCTCAACAGTATCGAATCGAAAGTTTACAATTACGGGCTGCGCAACCCCTGGCGCTATGCACTTCACCCCGATACAGACGAGCCCTTTATTGGAGATGTAGGCCAGGCCACTTGGGAAGAGATCAACCGAGGCACAGGAGAATTCTTTGGTTGGTCCCTCTATGAGGGTGGCAATGGCGTCAACAGTCGAGCTGAAACGAGTGGTGCCTTTAATGATTTGTATGATGCCTTTGAGGGTATTGCCACTCCTCCAGTCTATGCTGAGAATCATGCGGACGGAGCCCGTGCGATGGTTGTGGGCGACTTCTACACTGGTACCGCACTGCCCGAGATTTATCAGGGAGCACTATTTTTTGCCGACTTCGGTCTGAATGAAGTTAAAGCTTTAGTCTTCGATGAGCAGGGTAATCTCGATTCAGCAATACCGTTTGCTGACTTTTCAGGCCGAGGATTGTCCTATATGTCAATGGGGCCTGATGGCAACCTTTACTTTGCTGATATCTTGGACGGAGAAATTGGTTACTTCGTTGATGCGAGTTCTCCCAACACTTCTCCAAACGCAGTCAACGATGCCTTCTCTACAGGTGAGAATAGCGTCTTCACCACTGGAAGTGTTTTAGCTAACGATAACGATCCAAATGGTGATTCAATTGCTGTTAGTAGTGTGAACACCAACACTACACAAGGTGTGGTCACCAACAATAACAATGGCACCTTCAACTATGACCCTAACGGAGCCTTTGATTTCCTAAACACGGGAGAAACAGACACAGATAGCTTCAGTTACACCATTAGTGATGGTAATGGTGGTTTTGATACCGCGATAGTTACCGTAACTATTGAGGGGGTCGATGACAATTCTAGTAGTCCTGCATTCACCATCGAGGCAGAGGACATCGCTACTGTGACCAGCTATCGGCTTGAGAACAACGGCAATGCATCGGGTGGTTCGATGTTGAGTCTGCTAGGCGTTGCTCCTAACGAGATTGGTAGCGCTAGCTTTACCTTCACCGGGGCAACCGGGAGCTACGATGTAGTGCTGGGTAGCTTCGATGAATCAGACGGCGTAGCTAGCCTAGAGGTATCGGTCAACGAGACTTCCATTGGCACGGTGGTACTAGATGAAAACCCAGCAGGCAATGGCGTAGCGGGCAATACGAAAGTGGAGCGCCTGTTAGCAGCAGCTTCGTTATCAACCGGTGACTCGATTACGATAACCGGTGTTGAGAACGGCGGCGAGCACGTACGGTTTGACTTCATTCGATTCGAGCCGACGGGTCCCGTCATTCCTACGGTGTCGATTACATCAACGGCAGAAGGTGCAGAACCTGCTACTTCTGGAGAGTTCACCGTAAGTCTGACCCAGTCAGTCAGTACAGACACAGCGATTAGCTACAGCGTAAGCGGCAGTGCTACGGCGGATGCTGACTACACGGCATTGAGTGGCTCGGTGATCATTCCACAGGGTCAAACTGAAGTAACTATTGCGTTACCAGTGCTAGATGACGTAGATGTCGAAGATGTCGAAGATGTTGTTGTGACGCTGAATGAAGTTACAGGCAGTGATGCAATTTTAGGAGCTATCACGGCAGCGACCACGTTAATAAAGGATGACGACAGTGCGATCACTAACGAGGTGACGCTATCTACAACTATTGTGAATGCAAATGAACCATCAATTGATGGTGAGTTCACTGTAAGTCTAGCAGCGGCAGCCGCTACCGACACGGCAGTAAGCTACAGCGTAGGAGGCACCGCTACAGCTGATACGGACTATATCGCGTTGAGCGGTACGGTAACGATTCTCGCTGGTGAGACTTCAGCTATTGTCACTGTCTTTGTCCTAGATGATGCCGATATTGAAGGTACTGAGGATGTAGTTGTCACGCTCAATACGATTACTTCAGGCGATGCCGATGTAGTGCTAGGTACGACAACCGCTGCCACGGTAACGATTACAGACAATGACCAGACTGCGTCAGTAATTACGGTCGAGGCAGAGTCCATTGTAGATACGTCAATCTATCGAATTGAAAACAACAAGAACGCCTCAGGCGATTCGTTGCTGAGTCTCGGTGGCGTTGCGCCTAACGAGACAGGTACTGCTACTTTCAACTTCACCGGAGCAACCGGGAACTACAACATAGTCCTTGGCAGCTTTGATGAGAATGATGGTGACCCAGCAGCGAGCCTAAGTGTGTCTGTCAACGGTAGCTCTATTGGAACAGTCGTCCTAGATGAGAATCTAGGAGGCAGTGGTGCTGGCCTAGCTACTAAGGTAGAGCGCTTACTAGCAGGTGCTTCGCTCTCAACTGGGGACACAATTACGGTGACTGGCGTCGAGAGCGGCGGTGAGCAGGCGCGGTTTGACTTCATCCGGTTTGAGTCGATCGCCTCTAGCGTTCCTGAAGTGCTGATCAGTGCGTCTCAGGATGGTTCGGAGCCTACTGTTCCTAGTGAGTTTACCGTTAGCCTCTCTCAAATTGCTAGCTCAGACACGGTCGTGAGCTACAGCGTTAGCGGCAGTGCTACTGCTGGCAGCGATTACACAGCCTTGACAGGCGAGGTGACTATCCTCGCGGGTCAGACTACAGCAACTATCGATGTATCGGTCCTAGATGACACCGGCCATCGAAGGTACGGAGGCTGTGACTATAACGCTTGCTGCTGATGACTTCAGGGACTATGCAGTTCTAGGCGGAACAACGACAGCAACGGTAACGATTGCCGACGATGACCAACCCGTTGGCGTGCCTATCACAGTCGAGGCAGAAGATATCACCAATGTCTCAGGCTATCGGATTGAGAACAACGGCAACGCATCGAACGGTTCGATGCTGAGCTTAGTCGGCGTAGCGCCCAATGAAACTGGTAGCGCGACCTTCAACTTCACGGGCGCTACGGGCACCTACGACGTAGTGCTAGGCAGGCTTCGATGAATCAGACGGCGTCGCCAGCCTAGCGGTATCGGTCAACGGTAGTCTGATTGGGACGGTAGTGCTAGATGAGAACCTAGGCAGCAACGGTGCTGGTCCGGCTACTAAAGTAGAGCGCTTGCTGGCAGGCGCTTCGCTCTCAACTGGTGACACGATTATGGTAACTGGCAATGAGAACGGTGGCGAACATGCCCGGTTTGACTTCATCCGGTTTGAACCCTCTGGCGATGTTGCTACTACTAACGAGGTGAACTTCGCGGTAACGACTCCAGCGTCAGAGCCGAGCACAGACGGTCAGTTCACGGTCAGTTTGGCGACAGCGGCTGCGACCGATACGGTGGTGAGCTACAGCGTAGACGGCAGTGCTACTGCCAGTGCGGACTACACAGCGCTAAGCGGTACGGTAACGATTCTGGCCGGCGAGACTACAGCAACGATTGATGTTTCTGTTCTAGATGACACCGATATTGAGATACCTGAAGATGTGGTGGTCACACTCGATGCGATTACTTCGGGTGATGCCGATGTGGTAGTTGGCGCGCTCAACATCGCTACTGTGACTATTAGCGATGATGATGGTGTCACGGCCAATGAGGTCAACTTTACAGCCGCGTTCCCAGGGTCAGAACCAAACATAGGCGGCCAGTTCACACTCAGTCTGACAGCGGCAGCCGCTACCGATACGGTCGTGAGCTACGGCGTAGGCGGCACAGCGACAGCTAATGCTGACTACACAGCGCTCGACGGCACAATCACGATTCTGGCAGGAGAGACCTCGGCCACGATTGATATTGATGTGCTAGAAGACGCTGTAGTAGAAGGCCCTGAAGATGTTGTTGTAACCCTGAATGCGATTACTTCAGGTGATGCTAATGTGGTAATTGGCGCCGTGAACATTGCAACAGCGACCATCAACGACGACGACCAGCTGGCTTCAGCAATTACTATTGAAGCTGAAGACATCGATGTTGTGACGGGCTATCGGATTGAGAACAACGGCAACGCATCAAATGGCTCAATGCTGAGTCTGCGTGGTGTTGCGCCAAATGAAATCGGTAGTGCTAGCTTCACGTTTGGTGATACACCGGACGAGTTGACAGGTAACTACGATATCGAGATCGGTACCTTCGATGAGAACGATGGGACTGCTTCCTTTACTCTGGAGCTGACTGACTTCAACACGGGGTTCACTACTGAGATTGGTAGCGTTGTCCTAGATGCTATCTCGAGTAGTGCAGGCGCTACAGCTGGCACCAAAACGACGAAGCTGATTGCGTCTGGTATATCCTTAGGTGCTAACGACATTCTGACGGTAAATGGTTTTGAGGAGGGCTCAGAGCATGCTCGACTTGACTTCATTACGTTGACACCTGTTGTCTAGCTTTTTCAGGCGGAAGTCCACAACGCTTCCGCCTGTAGGTGGGCGTGGATCAAAACTGGGTAACACTTTCGATGCAATCAGATGGTTGAGCGGGGCGATCGCATAGTCTAAAGCCTATTGCTCTCTATCCCCCGTGATCACGCCTTATGAGTCCAGCCCTTGCCGTCGCAGCCAGTCTATCCCCCAACATTCGCCAAGACATAGGCATCCAGGTGCTCTCGCGCTCGCAGCCCATCAGCCACCTGGCCGCAACGCACCAAGTGAGCAGGAAGTTTATCTATCAGCAGGGTGACAAAGCGCAGCGCTCACTAGATGAATCTTTTTCATCGTCCCAAGGTGATGACAAGATTCTGTTTCATTTGCCGGTGACCAAAAGTTGGCTGTACCAGCTCATTCTGGGCCTAGTGCTAATTTGCCACAGCTCGTATCGCGGCGTGGTGGAGTTGTTTCGCGATCTATTCGACACGCCGATCAGCATTGGCACTGTTCATAATCGCCTCGAAGCGGCTGCCATGACTGCCGATGAAATCAATCAAAGCCAAGACCTTTCTGGCATTGAGGTGGGATTACTGGATGAGATTTTTCAGGCAAATCGCCTAGTGCTAGTGGGTGTTGATGCGACATCAACTTACTGCTACCTTCTCCAATCAGTTGAACATCGAGATGAAGACACCTGGGGCTTGTATCTTCTAGACGCTATGGCGCAAGGCTTCGACCCGGATTACACAATTGCCAATGGTGGCAGTGGGCTCAGAGCTGGACAGAAAGCAGCGATGCCTGAAACGCCTTTCCATGGCGACGTGTTCCATATCCAGCAGCAGTTTGAACAAGTGGCGAATGGTCTGGCTCGCCAAGCACAAGGGGCAACGACGCGACGCATCAAGCTGGAACAAAAGATTGCCTAGGCTAAACTGACCGGCAGAATGACGCAGAAGCTGACTATCCAGCAGGTGAAAGCCAAGCGCCGAGAGGCCGGACTGATTGCCCGTGCTCAGGATGTCAAAATTCTATGCTAGTGGTTTTCACACGATGTCCTGGCGCTCGCTGGCCCGGACTTGGCAGAGCGTCAGGAACTCTTTGACTTCATTGAGTCCGAACTGCAACAACGAGCGGGCAAGCAGTACCCGACCATTCGCAAGCTCAGGAAGGCACTGCATAATCAGCGCGACCAACTGCTGGCCTTTGCCGGTGTCCTCGACCAGAAGCTAGCAGCCATAGCGATCCGGTTTAAGTTGCCGTTGCAAGCGGTAAGAGCGGTCTGCCTGCTGCATCGAAAACACCCGACATCCAACGCTTACTGGCAACAGTGGAATCAGCTACAGACCCAGCTTTCAGGCAAGTTCTACGATGTGATGCAAGCCGTGGATGCAGCGCTTAAGCAAGTGCCTAGAGCCAGCTCGATGGTGGAGAATCTCAACTCACGGCTACGCAATTACTTCTTCCTGCGTCGGAGCCTTGGCGATGCCTACCTGAGCACGTTGCAATTTTTCTTGAACCACCGCTGCTTTCTGAGGTCTCGAGTGCCAGAACGGGTAGGTAAAAGCCCCAAGCAATTGCTGACCGGCCAGCCTCATCCACATTGGCTCGAACTGCTGGGCTTTGAGCGCTTCCAAAGAGCGTAGAAATTGATGGGATCAGTAGGCTAGACCATCAACGACGATGGTCTAATTCGGACTGCGAGTGTTACCTAAAATCGGCTGTTTTTAAGCCACGCCCCCGTCTCTCATTCCCGACAGCCTGCCGTCAGAATATCAAACTGCCCAGGCTACGGTTTAATTGTTCCGTAGGGGCATAGCATGTGTGACGTGACGTAAGGTCATGCCCCTACGGGATACGTTGCATTGCAGAAATCGCACAAGGAAAATTCTATGACAACGACGCCCCCCAATTCTCCATCCACTCAAACGGCTGGGCCTAGCCAAAGTCCTAATTCAGCCGCGCATAGTCCTCGCGAATCCCAATATTTCGCGCTAATCGATCGCCTGCTCGACTGTCCCAACGGTCAGGAGCCCACCATTCTCAACACCGAGCCCGAACTGTTAGACGCTGGGTTCGTTCAGGCGCTGATGCAGACCGCTAGCTACTTCGCTCATCAAGACAATCCTGAAGCCGCCAAGTTTCTCGTTTTTATCGCTAGGGAGCTTGCCCAGCAGCTAGGCATGCGTCCTCAAGTATCCGCTCAGTAAGTCTCTGTTTTCGATGAACGTCTACCCGCTAGTGCAATTATGAAACGTCGTCAGTTTATTACGCCTTTCTTGGTAGGTCTGAGTCTCTAGTCTGTCGCTAGCTGCATGTAGCCGTCCTGTCAATCCGCTGGCAACCGCTGCCAAGCCGTCGGAGCCTATAACAACCATCACGGTATCAACCGCAGCTAGCTTACAGGCTGCGCTAGAAGCGATCGCACCGCACTTCAGCCGCACTCATCCAGGCATTGTTGTAAACTACAACTTTGGTTCTTCTGGCGCACTTCAGCAACAGATCGAGCAGGGTGCTCCGGCAGATATCTTCTTCTCAGCGGCCACCAAGCAGATGGACGCCCTTGCTCAAAAGGATGTAATCCGCGCTGACTCTCGCCAAAACGTAGTCACCAACACGCTCGTACTAATCGCCTCGGCTACCTCTGAGCTGAATACAACAGATCTCAATCAGCTCAAAGAGACTGACATCAGCCGCTTTGCCGTCGGAGAGTTTCGCAGCGTCCCCGCCGGACAGTATGCTAAACAGTCCCTACAAAAGCTCGGCCTTTTAGAATCCCTTCAGTCCAAATTTGTTTTCGGCAATAATGTACGCAGCGTTCTTTCTGCGGTCGAAAGCGGCAACGCCGAACTCGGTATCGTTTACGCCTCCGATGCCGCACTGTCTGATCAGATCAAAGTTCTGTTGAGCGTGCCCCCAGCCACTCATTCACCAATTGTCTATCCGATTGCCCAGCTCCAAACGCACCGCCCAGCCCGAAGCCGCTCAGACCTTCATCGACTTTCTCACCACAGAGGTCGCTCAACAGATTTTTGATGACTTCGGATTTGGCCGAAACTAGCGCCCATGCTCGACCTATCACCGCTGTGGATCTCTTTACGGATTGCTGCGATCGCCACCTTCATCACTTGCTTTCTTGGCATCGCCGCCGCCCACTTCATGCAGCGCTATCAAGGCCGCTGGCGATCCCTCCTCGACGGCATTTTCCTCGCCCCGCTGGTACTCCCGCCTACCGTCCTCGGCTTTCTACTCTTACTACTGCTCGGCAAAAATGGACCGCTAGGCATGCTGCTAGCAACCGCTGGCATCAGCGTTGTATTCACTTGGAGTGCCGCCATCATCACCGCCACGGTCGTCGCCTTTCCGCTCATGTACAAGACTACACTGAGCGCCTTCAAACAGATTGACCGCAGCCTGCAACAGGCCGCTAGAACCCTAGGCGCATCAGAACGCGCTGTCTTCTGGCGGATCACCCTACCGCTGTCACTGCCAGGACTCCTAGCGGGAACAACCCTCGCTTTTGCTCGTGCGCTTGGCGAATTTGGCGCAACCCTCATGCTCGCAGGCAACATTCCAGGCCGCACGCAGACCCTGCCGATGGCTATCTACTTCGCTGTCGAAGCTGGCGACTTTCGCGAAGCCGCGCTGTGGTCATTATTAATTCTCTCTCTTTCCCTAAGCGCAATTATCCTAGTCAACCAGTTCGCAGATCGTAAAACGCTCTCTAGGAAGAACAATCTTAGACCACAAAGTAATACCTCCTATGTCGCGCCGTTTATAGCTCCTACGGCGTCTTCTCTTCCCCCTGCCGCCCCGTCCTACTTAGAAGTCCATATTCGCAAACAGCTTCCCAAATTCTGTTTGAACGTAAACTTTGTCGCGAACAATCAGCGTCCGCTGGGTCTTTTAGGTGCATCCGGTGCAGGCAAAAGTCTCATTCTGCGATGCATTGCTGGGATAGAGACACCAGATGAAGGCCGCATTGTGCTTAACGGACGAGTGCTGTTCGATTCAAAGCGCGGTATTGATATACCTGCGTGCGATCGCAGCGTCGGCATTCTTTTCCAAAACTATGCTCTTTTTCCTCATCTAACGATTGCCGACAACATAGCCTTCGGCTTACAACAGATCTCCTCTCACCACCCCAACCAAACCAACGCCGCCGTTTCTCAGCAGCTCTCATCTGTTCAACTCGAATCCCTATCTCAGCGCTATCCCAGCGAACTTTCTGGCGGTCAGCAGCAGCGAGTCGCCTTAGCTAGAGCCTTAGCCAGTCAGCCAGAAGTCCTACTGCTAGACGAACCCTTCTCTGCTTTAGATACTCACCTGCGCAGCCAAATTGAACAGCAGCTAATTACCCGCCTTCAAACCTACAGCGGTATCACCCTGCTAGTCACCCACAACTTAGAAGAAGCCTACCGGGTGTGCGACGATCTGCTAGTAGTCGATAGCGGTGGCCTAGCCGCTCACGCACCCAAACATCAGATTTTCGAGCAGCCGCGCACGGTAGCAATGGCTAAGCTCACCGGCTGTAAAAACTTTTCGACTGCGGTTGCCCATGCCCCCCAGCAAGTAGAAGCCCTAGACTGGCAGTGCACTCTGCAAACTGTTGAACCCATACCAGCAAATCTTTCGCAAGTCGGCATCCGCGCCCACCAGATTACCTTTTTAGATCACCCTGCGTCTCAGCCCAACGCCTTTCCCTGCTGGCTAGCCACGACGAGCGAAACCCCGCACCGCATGACCCTGTACCTAAAGATGCACCATCCGCCAGATCATCCGCGCGACTATCATCTGCAAGTAGAAGTGTTTAAAGAAAAATGGGATTTGCTGAAGGCGCGATCGCTCCCCTGGACCGTCTTCCTAGACCCGCTGCGGCTGGTTCTATTAGTAGACGATTGAGCAAGTTTCAGAGAAAGTATTCCAGTGTTAGTTTTGTCTTCTTTATATGGCCTATGGTATCGACTCTAGAGAGAATAGGTCATAAGGCTGTAACAGTTATCGTAACTAGATCACAGCTCTCAAAATCGTATTAGTTGATAGTGGAGTAGTCGAGTTGCAAAATTCGGTTGTCGGGTTTAACTATGGATGACACCTTCGTGAAGGTTTTATAGCTGTTGACCATTCGGTAATATTGACCCCATACCTGGATGATCGGGTCAAGGCGGTCAATTAAGGTTTGTTGAGGCGCTTTTCGATTGCGTGTTACACCGTAGCGTTTTCAGCCTAGAAGCTTTACTATCGTAAACTAGAAAGAGTTGCCCAGTAACTGAAAGGAGACTTCGCGCAAACGTTAGATATGCTACACACCAGCAAGGTAATCCACCCTAATAAAACTGGTTGGGGGTAGGTGGCAGCAGCTAGGCGCTGTGGGTCTATGGAACCTTGCTTGGCGACTGTCTGTCTATGATGGTATCAAAAGCGAACAGCAAAATTGCTATGCCCATTATCTCAAAGCCTCATTCTATGAACAAGCTTAGGTCTATATATGTCGAGCTTGGCAAAGGAAATCTAAAAGTATTTGGGGTTATACTGCTTTCGGCAGCATTGGTATTGCTAGTTCGACTCTTCAGTCCTCTTGTTGGAGGTTGGGATGCAAATATTCAGATAGAGGCGGCCTATCGGTTCGCTGATGGACTAGGACTTACTAATGCATTTTTCTCTAAATTTGATCTTAACCAGCCACCGACATCACGACACCTGACTCACTTCCCACCAGGCTTTTCTCTACTATTGTCCTCTTTCTTATCATTCAATATTTCTGTAGCAGTTGCGCTCAAAATAATATACGGCCTATCGACTCTAGTTGGCTGGCTGGGCTGGGGTGTGATCGGCTCGCGCTGTTTAGTAGGCCCTATCAAGATTGGAACTAAATCAATTCCGTTGCATTTAGCGATCTCTGCTATATTGCCAATTCTTACTACTCCAATTTGGCAAGGGACGGACATCATACTGTGGGCGGGCGTTCCTGTAGTCTGTCTTTTATTACTTTGTCGCTCTACTAGCAAGTGGTGGATTGCTTCGACAGTCACCTCAGCTCTTGTTTTCATGATACTGGTTTCATTCCGCTATGCCGCCAGTTTCTTGTTGATATATGTACTACTGATAGCTCTCTACGTTGAATTGCCCAACATAAAAAGCGCTTTCAGGCGCATTTTTTTGTTCCTGTCAACTTGCCTGCTTTCTGCACTGCCTTTTCTGTTGTATAGGTGGCAGCTATCGGAAACAAAACTTTCTGAGATCAGTAACTTTTCTCAAACTCACAAAAGCGTAAGCGGATATACCAGTTGGGATTTTTTCGAGCTCGGAAGCCTTTTATGGCATCGATACATGACGGGTCTTTCAAACCTTTACGCCCTTCTGGGGATCTGGAACAGACCAACTTCTAGAAAGCTAGCAGAAATGCCGCAGCTTAGTCACCTACTTGGATTACTCTGCTTATGTTTCTTGACTGTTTTTCTGTTTCACGTACTTAAGCACGTGAAACAGAAAAACAATCTTTATGAAAAGGACATCATAGTAGTCAATACGTGTCTAATCGCCTCTCATTTCATATTCGGCACCTTATTATTGTTTGTCATTTTCTATAGTCCGCTGCAAATAGACAGATATTACGTACCCGTAAGAAGTTGCTTAATATTGACACTATATAGAGCAGTGGGCTTTATCGATTTCAACCAGCTTTTGAAGAGAATATCTCTATCATTGATACTTGTATTTGTATTTTTTCATATTGTAGTGAAGCCTGCGTACCATATTGCTACAGATGGTAGCAACGCACTATTCCCCCTACTATTAAAGAGTGACGTATACAGTTCTAAAAATTCCAAGTGGTCAGTCAATTCACTATTGAATATACGTTCAGAGACTGCTGAGTTCTTAGCAGGAACCAAGCAAAATGACGTGAATAGCGTATTTTTCATTCAAGAATATCCTTACTACATTACTTACGAAAACTTGCACCGCTCATTAGAGTTTAGGCTGATTCCAGACCGCTCATTTTGGCAACAGGCCTATTTAGATAGGCCAACTAGAGTGTATTGGGTGACCAACTATGAAAGGTGTCCTTTGATTTGTCCATCTCTTGGAAATTTCAACCAAAGTGACTCGCGCAGTCCAATTCCAGAGCTGATGTCTCTTCCGAATTTAGAGACGGTGTTTGTAAGTTCTTCCGAACAGACAAAGGTGATGATGTCTGATCTGCCAACAGGATTCCGCTTTTTGCAAGGTGAGTGAGACGTTAGATGAAGAAGACCGCATATCCATTAGAATGCTGATGGAGATCGCCGTGCTTGACCTACTGCTCTGAATTAACCCATACGTTGTTTGGTTGTAGTCCCCTACTTTGTAGCAAAATACCAAGAGGTGCAAACGACTAGGTTGTTCGCGCGCGACTACGCATTTTACTTCTTAGAACAAGGGATATAGCCTTTCGTAGTGCAGCAGGCGAAATACAAAAGGCTATTGTTCAGCTAAATAACTGCGATGACGTATTGTGAGCTATACAAACTGGAAAGCACTGCTCTCTAGTGATATAGCGTTTCCAGCATCTTGAATGACACCAATAAGTTCTTTTTCACCTTTTCCTTCAGCAAAAATGCCAAGGTTTTGTTTGTCCGCTTGATAGAGCGCGCCTAGCGAATAGTCGCTGATGTCTCCATGTAGCTGAATGACATCTCCTTGATCTATAGAGAGATCGCTAATCCAGGCAAAGTCTTGGTTACCCTGGTTGTTAATATTGCCATCATCGTAGAAAATGCCGTCAGAATTACCTAGTATGAATGTGTCAGCACCCCGGTTCCCAACAAAGACGTCTTTTTCTCCTTTCCCAGGTAGTGCGCTTTTTGATGCAACGCCAATCATCTTGTCGTCATCAGCTGTACCAATCATCTTGTCGTCACTAGCCGTACCTTTTATGACAGAACTCATCCCACCAATCATGCCTAAGTCACTCAACGTCTTAGTGTTCTCTTTAGTGATCGCAGAGATTGGAGTGTAAGCAGGTGCGCTTGTATCTAATACGGTTAGATCAATAGAGGAAGTCGCGATCGCGTTGCCCTTTCCTCCCTTTTCACTGTAGGCCGTTGCTTTCACAGTAGTGGAGAACTTACCTGCTTTATCGAGAAGGTCACCAACAGATTTTCCTTGGAAGTCACCGCTAACATCACCAAACAATGCGTAGGGTACGATATTCTCAACGCGATCGCCCAGGCCAGACTCAAACTTAACGCTCTCTACAGCCTTATCGTCTACCTGCACAGTTAGATTGAATTCACTCAAATCTAACCCCTTAAGGTCAATGGTATTCTGTTTACCTAGATTTTCAAAGCCTTTAACAACTTTATCTGTTTCTGAATTAATCAAGGCAAACGTGAATAGCCCATCCGTAGTGGGTGTAGGTATCTTGTCGACAGGTTCTGGTATTGGTGCAACAGGTTCTGGGACTGTAACCACTGGTTTGGGCTTCGGCGTAATAACTGGCTTGGGGGTAGGTGCTGATCCTTTAATCGGTGAAGGAGGGGCACTAGGATTTTTAAGAGGGCCACTGTTGCTGAGCGTAATGCGGTCGATTGCATAGCCCTGGGAGCGGCCACTCACTTTCAGGCGATACTGGGTGTTAGCCTCTAGAGAGACCACTGCGGGTGACTTTACGCCGCTTTTATCGAACGTACTACCCCAAAGCAATTCGTTGTTGGCAGATCCAAAGCCAGTGAAAAGCTTAGTCGGCGCTTTAACGATTTTGCCAGTATCTAGCTCTTCAACCGCAATGTAGGCATCATTGCCCTGATCATTCTTGACCTCTCCTTCCATGACACTAGGGTCACGACCTGCGAGAAGAGCAATCCTGTAAGTGCCTGACTCATCCGTTTCGAAGTTGTAGGTAAGCGTCTGTTGAGGCTCAACTCTAGAAAACGCAAACACATTAGAACCATAGTAAAGAATGGCATCTTGCCCCTCTACGCTAGTCTTTCGCCAATTGCCCTGTAGGTTGGTGCTCTCAGCTTCTAAGATGATATCGCCATTTTCCCCTTGATAAATAGGCGCATTTCCCGATGCTATTGGCTGTGGTGCTGGCCGTGGTGCTGGTTGTGAAGTCGGCTGTGGTGTTGGCTGTGGTGTTGGTTGCGGCTTGGGAACAGGTGCTGATGACTTATCGGTGAAACTAGGGGGGTTCTTCTCGAAGAAAGCTTTGGCGTCAAGAGGATCGCCAAACTGATCACCTGTGATAGCAAAGAAGTGCATTCCTGCGTCTGAAACATCATTCCTACGAATGCCCGAAGTTTCCATAATTTGCCGAACTTCTTGCATTAACGGATTCGAGCTACTGTCGAGCCAAGACCATTTAGGATTAGCAAACCCTCTACTATCTCCACCCTCTCTGAAGTTGCCAAAATTTTGATTGGCGATCTGAATTGTTTTTACTTCGGGAAAATCGTTTAAGACTTCACTCCAGGTCCGTACATCATTAACACCCGGTCTTGATGCTCGGTTCTCATTCTCATTCACACTTGAGTGAGATACAAGGGTGATATTGCCGCGATTTTCCTTACTTGTTTGCTCTAGTGCCCGATAGACAGCCTCCATTGGGCCCGCTTCTATCGACAAGACTTTCTCACCAGAATTGAAAATCTCAGCCAGCCTTTGAGTTGCTTGCTTGGAATTTGCCTCATAGTCATAGGTCTGAACGCCTAGCTTTTCGGCAAAATCAGCCGATTTACGCATCAAGTTGACTTGCTTAGGATCACTCGCTAGTCCCAAGAGATTGTTGTAAAAGATAGTCGATTTTTCTTCTACACCTGCTGCATTAAGCAACAGCGCAGACATGGATAAAGCTCCGATATCATCTGTATCTGCCGCATTTCCGTCAAATTGGGAAACAATGTGGCCATACTGAGAAATAGAAATGGGTTTCATGAAAGAAATCTCGCGAAAATGTATATACCGATAGGTACTGCACCGATGATGACCGCAGTGAGATATTCAGAAGCTAACTCAAATAAAGTTATCCTAAACTTGGTTGAACGTGTGAGAAAGAGAGATTGCAATTTTCGAGAAGATAAAGTTCTACCATTAAAAGAATTTATCAGGATGAAATCTAATAAAAATTTCAGCAAATTAGTCCTGTTCGATTGTTTTTACCTAGTAGATAGGTAAAATACTCCCACCGTAAAAATAGGAAACAATTCAATTATGACAGCTAGTATTCTTACGTTAGTTTAGTCACTCTTCTTCTCTACTCATCTTCTTTCCTACCTTCTACCCCTGCGCTCTCTTGCTTCACTACTCCACTGCTGGCACCCGAGACAATCCGCCACTTCTCCTTCTACACGGATTTCTAGGTAGCCATACCGATTTTGTGCCATTGTTTCCTAGCCTGGCGAAACATTTCTACTGTATTGCCGTCGATCTACCCGGGCATGGAAAGACCAATGTCAAGCTAGGCGACTATACCTTTGTGCGTACTGCCCATGCCATTGTTGAGCTTTTAGACTTCCTAGAAATTCGTAAGACTCATGTACTTGGCTACTCAATGGGAGGGCGCATTGCGCTTTATCTAGCCTGTGAGTTTAGCGATCGCACCACCAATATCATCATCGAATCCGCATCTCCTGGGTTGAAAGCTGCTGTTGCAAGAAAACAGAGACAGCAGCAAGACGATCACACTGCGCTTAGCCTACTCAAGACGCCTCTATCGGACTTTTTAGATCAGTGGTACAACAATCCGCTGTTTGCAAACCTAAAGCAGCATCCAGAACTATTTGCTAGTATGGTCCAGCGTCGCTTGCGCAATAGACCCGAAGAACTTGCAAGAGCGCTCTGCGGTCTTAGCCTTGGCCGACAGCCCCCTCTATGGGAGCGTATCTCAGTATTAAAAAATCCCCTACTAATTTTGGTAGGGGCATTAGATCCAAAGTTTGTTTCTATCGGCATTGAACTGTTCGAGTACTGCCAGCAAAACAACAAGCAGGCAGCTCTCTCAGTGTTTGAGCAGTGTGGGCACAATATTCATCTCATCGCACCCAATGCCTACGTTAACTCTGTCGTCAAATTTATCCACCAAACGAGGTAATAGTCGCCTGCGCCTCGATGACTAATGCGTCTTCTTCTACGGCGAGC
Organism: uncultured cyanobacterium; assembly: GCA_963838725.1. GTDB lineage: Bacteria > Cyanobacteriota > Cyanobacteriia > Phormidesmidales > Phormidesmidaceae > Phormidesmis. The sequence continues at coordinate 48,562 of CAWISM010000012.1, forward strand.
TTATCGAACTGTAAGGTCATGCCGTCTAGCTCGAAATACCTTAGATCCAATAGCGATTCCGTCGTGTCAATCAGTGCTTGAGTCAGCTCTGGCAGATCGTTGCTATCGGCTTCGTAGCTCACCTCTTCTAGAGTCACACCATGCCCGCCTGCCAGTAGCTTTGGCTTTGCCGAGAAGGAAACATGATGCGTCTCTACCGTTTCGAAGACCATCACGTCTGCGGCAACGGCAATTCGTCCTGCTGCGGGAATGGTGAAGCTGATGTTGCTGGCATCGGTGGTGATTTTCTCACCAGACGGAAGCTCTACTTTCTGTCCACGCAGCTTTTGCTTGATATAGTCCGCGTTAAAAGCGTTTTGAATATCTGTTGCTTTTAGAACAACTCTAGCAGTAGCGTCGGTAGGCCGCTCTAGCTTAATATCGCCAAACGCTGCTTTCATCATGTCGATATCGACCTGGTTGGTCCGCAGCGTCATCTCTTCGGTGCGAAGTTCGTTTTGGATCACCAAACCGCGCCCTTCAATGACAACTTCATCAACTTCCCCTCGAACAATTTTGCCGGGATCGGTATGGATAGTCACATCCAACGATTCGGCTTGATCCAGCTGAGACTTGATACCTTCTTCTGCTAGCTTGCTAATCGCCTGCTCGCCAATATTTGACGCTTGTGAGCTCATACGGTTTCCTAGTTACTTCTAGAAAGTGTAGGCAGCTCGCAACCGCTATTCCTTCTTCCAGAAGAGTGATTCACCTATCAGACTACCAATCAGACGTAGGACTACTGCCAGATTTTGACGTCTTGGTCTTTGCCACCGCTAATTAGCGTCTGTTCTATCGGATCGAAGGCTACAGTCAGCACCCAGTTTGAGTTGGTGTCGAGTGTTTTGATTAGCGTTTGAGTAGAAAGATCCCAAGTTTTGAGGGTGCGATCAACGCTGCCGCTAGCTAGGGTTTGACCGTCAGAGCTGATGGCTAGGGTAACGACGCGATCGCGATGTGCTTCTAATGTCGTTCTTAGCTCACCGCTCTCTATATCCCACAGCTTGATGGTGCTGTCCCAGCTGCCACTAGCTAGTGTCTTACCATCTGGCGTGATTGCTACTGCGCGCACGGTGTTGGTATGGTCTATAAATTCTTTGATGACGCCGCCAGTGGTTAGATTCCACTGAGTAATCGTGCCATCGTCGTTGGCGCTGATGAATGAATCGCCGTCGGGGGCGATCGCAATTCCCCAAACCGGCACGTTCGCATGCCGACGATACAGCGCCTCTCCACTCTCTAGATCCCAAACGGTGATTGTGCCGCTGTAGTCACCGCTGACAAAAGTCCGCTCGTCAGGGCTGATAGCCACTGTCCAAATAGATGAGTCAGTTGCCTCGGGCAAGCTGTACAGTAGCTCTCCAGACTGAGGATTCCAGACTTTAATTCCGTCACCGCTGCCGCTCACTAGCCTGTTGCCAGACGCAGACACCGCCACCGTCCTTACCGTATCCGTGTGGCCAATCAAGATGCGCTCTAGCTTGCCTACCGGACCATCCCACACCTTGATATCGCCTTCAGCGTTGCCGCCTACTACCATCATGCGGCCATCCTCGCGCACGTAGGTCGACACTGACCATACCTGGCTTAGCTCATTGAGCGATCTAATTAGCCTTAGCGAAGCCACAGAAGAGCTATCAGCGGATGAACTCTCGGCAGAATTGACAGTGGTCGTAGCAGTCCTATCTAGAGTGGGGTCCGTCGAGTCTGTACCAGCGCGATCGTCTGCTGACGAAGAAACTAACAGGCGGCTGCTGAGTGCGCTGCCGATGATGGCAAGCATAGCCAAGATCGGCAGCGCACTAACTAAGACAAGTAGTCGCTTTCGTCGGCCTGATTTCTTTGGCTGAGACAGCTTATCGTTTTCTTTGGAAGTGTTCGAGTCCATGAGGCTCTAATCAATAGTCACAGCCAGCGTTGCAGCACTTACCCCTGGCGACTAGCTGATTTTGGTGAATTAGCTTTGTAAAAATAGGTAGCTTTTCTATTGTAAGTGGCTAGAGCAATCCTAAGTACGTCTCTTTGCTTCACTTAGCCTTTAATCGGCAATTGAACGCCGCCAGCTAAAGAATTTTCGCAGCGTATCTTGTAAGAAAGTGTTCTTGGCGTATTTCTGTTTAGTCAACTGCAACGCCGTCTTAGGACTAATTTCGCTCAATGTCGGATAGACGTGAATGCACTGCAAGGCGCTGACCTTGAGGTTGTTAGCCATTGCTAGCACCGCCTCGTGAATTAGCTCGCCTGCATGAGGGCCGACAATATGCGCGCCGAGAATTTCACCGTCACCTTTGGTAATGAACTTAGCAAAGCCGTAGCCTGCTGATTCAGCTAGCGCTCGGTCTACACCGTCAAAGCCTTGCTTGAGAATGTAGATATCGTCGCCGTAGCGATCGCGCGCCTGCCTTTCAGTCAGTCCTACCCGCGCCAGTTCCGGCTCAGTGAACGTCGCCCAGGGAATCACTCGATAGTCCGCCTTCTTGGTCGGAAAGATCAGCGCATTCTGCATCGCTACCGCTGCCTCATAGCCCGCCACATGCGTAAACTGATAGCCACCAATTACATCGCCCGCCGCATAGATTCGCTTATTGCTAGTTCTGAGCTTGTCGTCGACTTTGATTCCCTGTTTGTCGTACTCGACGCCTGCTGCCTCAAGATTAAGCGATTCGACATTCGGACTGCGGCCAGCCGCGACTAGAATCTCATCTACAACAATTGTTTTACTGCCTGTGAAGATATGCTTTTTCCCGTCTATAACCTTGACCCTTTGCGCGCGAGTATTGGTCAAAATCTCAACGCCTTCTGACTCCATCTGCGCTTGGACTACTGCCGCTGCCTCTGGGTCTTCTTTTGGCATAATCACATCGCGGCTAGCGAGCAGCGTCACCTTAGACCCCAGCCGAGAAAAAGACTGACCTAGCTCACAGCCAATCGGCCCAGCGCCAATCACCGCCAGCGTATCGGGTCGGTCCTTGATACTAAATACCTGTTCATTCGTCAGCGCGCCTGCTTCTTTTAACCCTTCTATTGGGAGATCGGCGGGCCGCGACCCGGTTGCCACTAGAAAGGAACGCGCCTTCAACTGGCGACCGTTGACCTCAAACGTCTTCTCGTCAATAAACCGACCTTTGCCGTAGATCACATCAACGCCTAAATTCTCAAAGCGCTCGGTTGAATCGTGCCGCTGAATTGTATCGATTACAGAATGGACATGACCTAGCGCCTCTTGCAAATTAATCTTCGGTTCGCTGGTATAAATTCCAAAGCGAGCGGCCGTTTTGACGTTGTAGGCAATCTGCGCAGCGTGGATCATTGACTTGCTAGGCACACAGCCGTAGTGCAGGCAGTCGCCTCCTAGCAGTCCCTTTTCGACCATTGCAACTTTGGCGTTGATCTGAGCGCCTGCACTAGCGGCCACTAGCCCCGCCGATCCACCACCAATTACAACCAAATCGTATTCTACTGACATCACTCTCTCCAGCTCTAACTTTCACCCACTTTGCTCTAAGAGTATGGCTCCTACCTGAACGCTTGCTGAGAGTTCGTCTAAAGAATATAGATTTTTCTCTTGGCGATCGCGATCTGGTAAAAGTGATTTGCAGTGCTTGTATGTGTGGTCTGCTGGCGTGAGGGCGATCGCGATAAGCGCTGTGTCTTCCTATCAGAATCAGTAAATGCTTCCAGTCGAGACATAAACCGATTAGACGCGCTGCTTCGCTCAGTAAAGTGGGCGCTATCAGCTGCTGGGGTAAAGGCTGGTATCGCTTTCAAAGGCCAGGAACGGCGGGCTTTGTGTGCTCGTATGGCTCGAATAGGTACGGCCTGAGCCGGTATAGCAGGTGGGACTAGAGCGGGCGCGGTGGGTGCTGGCGTCGTCGGAGAAGGCATTGCTTGAATAGGATAGGGATTGCTCAGCTCCGTTAGCATGACTGAACGAATGTCTGTTTCGACTAGCCAGGTATGCGTCAAATTAGCGGCTCGCAGATCAGTTTTGTCTAAGACTGCTCTGGCTAGATTAGCGCTGCTTAGATTTGCTTCATAGAAAATTGCGCCGTCTAGATAGGTGCTAGTCAAATCAGCACCGGTCAAATCAGCGCCAGTCAAATCAGCGCCAGTCAGGTCGGCATTCTTCAAATCGGCTGCATGCAAGTTTGCGCCTTTGAGATTGACGTGTCTGAAGTTACCGCCGATGAAGTAGCCCTGGCGCAAGTCGGCTCCTTCTAAGGTGCAGGTGAGATTGGGATGGTGCGATCGCCACAGATTCCAGTACTCAATTCCCTTTGCCAAAATAGCGCAGTGATCCATTGATCAAACTTGATACGACAAATATCAAACAGGGTTCCCCACCTGCTGAGATTCTGCGCTATGCCATTACCAATCGACGCTCGCTCACCCGCTCGCCAGTCAGACTAAAGGCTCTAGTCTCCATGATTGTAACAGGTACGATCTGACCTTTAAGAACGCTAATATCACCAGGGAAAAACGTCAGTCGATTGCCCCGCGTGCGGCCCATCACCTGACTTGGGTCTCTAGGATTAACCGCTTCAACCAGCACCCGCTCAGTCCGGCCCTGATAGCGAGCCGATCTGACTTCCGCCTGCTGCGATACCAGATGATTAATTCGCTGTAGCCGATCTTGCTTGGTCTCTTCGTCTAGCTGGTTCGCCCACTCCGCCGCAGGCGTTCCCGGTCTGGGTGAATAGGCAGCCGTGTTCACCATGTCGAACACAATCTCTTCCATCAAAGAAAGCGTGTCCTGAAACTGCGCCTCCGTCTCACCAGGAAAGGCCACAATCACATCGGCGCTAATTGAAGCATCTGGCACATACCGCCGCACCGTCTCAATAATCCGCTGATACTTCTCACGGGTGTAGCCTCGGCCCATTGCCTTTAGCACCTCATTATTGCCCGACTGAAAAGGAATATGAAAATGCTCGCAGACCTTTGGCAGCTCAGCGCAGGCCTTCACCAAACGCTCAGTAAAGTACCTCGGATGACTCGTCGCAAATCGGATCTGCTCAATCCCAGGGACATCGTGCACGTAATACAGCAGGTCAGTCAGCGTATTTTCTCGGCGGCCCTCGGGCGTAATTCCTGGCAAATCGCGGCCATATGCATCAATGTTCTGGCCCAGCAGCGTCACCTCTGTATAGCCCTGCTCGCCTAGCGCTACCATCTCAGCGCGAATCGCTTCTTTTGTCCGCGACTGCTCCACACCTCTCACCCCAGGCACCACGCAATAAGTACAGCGCTCATTGCAGCCATAGATCACGTTCACCCAAGCTGTCACCTCACTATCCCGACGCGGCTTGGTGATGTCTTCCATAATATGCACTGGCTCAGTGGCTACCACCTGATTGCCCAGCGCGACTTGGGCCAGCAGACTCTCTAGCTGGTTGGCATACTGTGGACCCATCACCAAATCTAGTTCGGGCACTCGGCGCAGGAGCCGTTCGCCTTCCTGCTGTGCGACACACCCTGCGACAACCAGCGTCAAGTCTGGATTCTGGCGCTTGCGCTTAGCCTGCTTACCTAGATACGAATACACCTTTTGCTCGGCGCTGTCGCGAATCGTACAGGTGTTATACAGCACCACATCCGCCTGAAGCGGGTCTGCTTCCCAGTCCATGCCCATACTTTCTAGGATGCCTGCCATGCGTTCAGAGTCTGCCTTGTTCATCTGGCAGCCGAAGGTAGTGACGTGATAGCGGCGAGGGTTACTCATAGGAGAGGTGAAGCGATACAGAGCATCTTATTGAAGCACTCTATTATGACATTGAGACTATGACAATGGGCTGTTAGCTCACGTCTAGTAGATCGTCTTCACTGGGATCTAGAAGCGTAGCTGCCGTAATCTTTAGTTCAGGAAAGAGTGCTGAGCTGATGAATTCAGAGCCTCTATACTCACCAATATCCTGATATTCGCCATCAGCTAATGCCAGTATCAGCACATAACCGTCTACCGGATTGATAATCCAATACTCTGGTACTGCTGCTAGCGCATATTCTTTACGTTTGTCAACTGTGTCACGGGTGGTATTGCCGGGACTAGCGACTTCAATTGCTATCGCAGGCGGGTTGCCCGCTGCAAATACAGCTTTGGTAAGATGCTTCATTTCACGCCACTGCGCGCGATCGCTTACCACCTTATCAGGAGACCGAACGTTGTTCTCAACATCAGTACGGGGAATCTCTATTCCCGCAGGTCCAAAGCAGAAGAGACTTTTGCCTTGAGACTTTATGTGCGTGTTCAAGAGCTGCTGAATGAACGCCGAGATGAAAACGTGTAGCGGTGAAGCCTCAGCCATATCTAAAATTTCGCCGTTGACAAACTCAGTTCTCTTGCCGTTGTATGGCGAGAGCAAGTACTCCGTTAGCCGAAATTTAGTCAGTAGTTTTTGCATCGCTCTCCCTATTACAGACTTGGACACAGACTTGTAGGTTAGATATCGTTATTATTAATCGGGTGCTGTTGTTACCGTTTCCTTTTCTACTTCTCTTTCATCGCTACTTTCATTTGTATTCTCTTCTGTCATTGCTTTGGGAACTTCCTGTTCAGAGACTTTCGCTTCAAGGTCATCTTCTATCATGGGTTTCGCCCTTTGAACTTTGACTTTGAAGGTGAGACCGTTAGCCTTTGACATACCAATTTTCAGGGTGCTGCCTTCAGTGAACGTGTTTTCTAGAATCATCGTAGCAATTGGGTTTTCTAGCTCGCGCTGAATAGCCCTTTTGAGCGGGCGCGCGCCGTAGGTAGGGTCGTAGCCCTGGTCGGCGACGTAGTCGATCGCGGGTTCGGACATTTCGAGGCTGATCTTTTGGTCGGCGAGCAGGCGATAGATGCGCTTGAGCTGGATGGTGACGATGCTGCGCAGCTCTTTTTTACTGAGGGCGTGGAAGAGAATGGTGTCGTCGATACGGTTGAGAAATTCTGGGCGGAAGTGCGATCGCAATGCCCCCATCACCAAAGTCTCCATTTCCTCAAACTTAGAATCATCCCCCGATACATCCAAGATATACTCGCTGCCGATATTGCTCGTCATCACGATTACCGTATTGCGAAAGTCCACCGTGCGACCTTGAGAATCGGTAATTCGCCCGTCGTCTAGCACCTGCAACAGAATATTAAACACATCAGCATGTGCTTTCTCAACTTCGTCTAAAAGAACAACAGAATAAGGATGGCGTCTGACTGCCTCGGAAAGCTGACCGCCTTCTTCGTAGCCAACATAGCCTGGTGGCGCGCCGACTAAGCGAGATACGGAGTTTTTCTCCATGTACTCGGACATATCTAGGCGGATTAAAGCGTTTTCTGTATCAAACAAGAAAGAAGCCAGCGCACGGGCCAGCTCCGTTTTACCCACGCCCGTCGGTCCCATAAATAGGAAAGAGCCAATTGGACGACCGGGATCTTTCATTCCTGCCCTAGCGCGGCGAATAGCGGCAGAAACAGCTGTAACTGCTTCGGATTGGCCAACTACCTGCTTATGCAGATGGCTCTCCAACTGCAACAGCTTTTGCCTTTCAGACTCCATCAGGCGATTGACCGGAATGCCCGTCCAGCGAGCCACAATCTCGGCAATATCGGCTTCGGTGACCTGCTCGCGTAGCATAGTCAAACCTTTTGCCTGTAGCGCTTGCTGGCTAGCCTCTAGATCTTCTAGTTCCTGCTGGATCTCTTCTAGTCGGCCATATTTTAGCTGCGCGGCGCGTTCTAGATCGTTGGCGCGTTCGGCCTGATTCATCCGTAGGCGAGTGCGCTCTTCTTCTTCTTTTAGCTCGGTGATGGCATCTAGAGTCTCTTTTTCTGTGTGCCACTGCTGATCTAGCACTTTCTGTTCTTTTGAGAGTTCTTCGATTTCTTGCTTGATACCTTCCAGTCTTTGCTCAGAAGTGCGATTTGAAGATCCTGCGGCTTTCTCACTCTCTAGAGAAAGCTTCTCCATTTCTAGCTGCATCAGGCGACGGTCAATGATTTCTAGCTCCTCAGGCTTAGAATCAATCTCCATCTTCAGCTTAGCGGCGGCTTCGTCGATTAGGTCGATGGCCTTATCTGGGAGGAAGCGATCGCTCACATAGCGATCCGACAGCGCTGCCGCTGCCACTAGCGCCGAGTCCAAAATCGTCACGCCGTGATGCACTTCATAGCGCTCTTTGAGTCCGCGCAAAATCGACACCGCATCTTCGACGTTGGGCTGATCGACATACACCTGCTGAAAGCGCCGCTCTAGCGCCGTGTCTTTCTCAATATGCTTACGATATTCGTCGATAGTGCTCGCGCCAATGCAGCGCAGTCCGCCCCGAGCCAAAACAGGCTTGAGAATATTACCCGCATCCACATTGTTGGCTCCTGCCCCTGTGCCGACAACAGTATGCAGCTCGTCGATAAATAGAACAACTTGACCGTTAGAATCCGTGACCTCAGCGAGAACAGAACGCAGGCGCTCTTCAAACTGGCCCCGGTACTTGGCTCCGGCAATCAACCCACCGACATCTAGAGAAATCAGCACGCGGTTTTTCAGCGATTCGGGCACGTCGCCGTTGATAATGCGCTGGGCTAGGGCTTCGGCGATCGCAGTCTTACCCACCCCCGGCTCGCCAATCAGCACCGGATTATTCTTCGTCCGCCGGGACAGCACGTGGATCACCCGGCGAATCTCTTCATCGCGGCCAATTACTGGGTCTAGCTTCCCAGCCCGCGCCTCTTCGGTCAGGTCGCGGCCGTACTGGTGCAGCGCTGGGTATTCTTCTTCCTCAGCGCTTTTGGCAGTGGCTGGCTTATCTTCTGGGACGGGCGATCGCAGTGCCTGCACGGCCCGCATCATCTGCGCCGTATCCACATCAAAGCCGCGCAGCAGTCGCCGACCAATCCGCTCGTCTTCCACAAAGCCAATCAGCAAATGCTCAACGCCAATCAGCTCATCTTGCAGATTCAGCCTCGCCCCTTCCGCCGCATCTAGCATCCGGTCTAGGCTCTGACCTAGATACAGATTGCTGTCGATCGCCACCCTCACCCGCGACTGCCGCTTGGCAAACGTTTCTAGCTCCTGCAAAATCTGCTCAGGCGAGAGCCCCGCCTTTGACAGGATAGTATCGGCCTGTCCCGTCTGCTCTAGCATCGCCAGCGTGACATGCTCTACCTCCAGATACTGCTGCCGAAATCGACGAGCCACGTCTTGGGCTTCAACGATCGCGTCCCAGGCTTTGGCGGTGAACTTATCAGGATCGGTTGGCTGCATATAAGAGGAAGGGCGGTGAGCGAAGCAAGTAGCAACTTTTTAGTATAGCAAACGAGCAGGAATCGCCCTTCAGTCAGTAGCAAGCCAGTTTATGTTTAATTCGTAATATTTGTAATCAATACGTGCAAAAGTGGAAGAAATGAACGGGTTGAAGTCTACTGCTAAGGCACTAGCAGTCCCTGAGAGCGTCGCTTCTGTGCAGGAGCCGTTGAAGCGGTTGAGTCACTGTTCAAATCTTCACTGTTCAAATCTTCAGTGTTCAAATCTAAGATGCGATCGCACACCCTCTTCAGCAAAGGTTCATCGTGACTAATGACGATCAGCCCTACCTGCTGCTGCCGCACAAACGTGAGCACGCCTTGCCAAATCAGCGCCTGAGTGTTGGCATCGAGCATGGCGGTCATCTCATCGGCAATTAGGTATCGGGTTGCGGGGTTCAGAACACGCGCAATCGCCACCCGCTGTAGTTCGCCGCCGCTGAGTTCGTGCGGATAGCGGCTCAGCCAGCCGGGATGAATACCAAAGGCATCTAGCAAGTGCGGGTCAGGGGCGTGGCTTTCCGCTAAAATCTGACGGATGCGCCAGCGCGGATTGACCGCTAGTTCAGGATTTTGAAAGACAAGCTGCACCGGGCAGTATCCTGTTTTAGGCAGCGCTTTTCCATCTATGCTCACCGTGCCTTTGCTAGGCCGCAAGTAGCCCGCTAACAGCTTACCCAGCGTGGTTTTGCCATAGCCAGAAGGAGCCATCAGCCCCAGGACTTCACCGGGCGCGATCGCCAAGCTCCGTGCTTCCACCACCCAGGGCGACCGTTTCCCATAGCGAAACCACAGATTGTTACCCTTCAGCATGAAAACACCTCACCTGACCATTGTTCAAATTTCTGAGTGGCGGCCTTTGGGCTCGGCAGCGATCGCTCACCCACGCACAGCGATCGCCAAACAGACAGCCTGACGGTAGCTGTTCAGGGCTCGGCTGATTGCCCAGCACTGGCACAAATTCATTTTGCGGCAGCGATCGCCACAGCGCCTGCGTATAAGGATGACGCAGATTCCCGCTCGAAAAGTCTTGAGCCGCTGCAATTTCTACCGTTGTTCCGGCATAAAAGACGGCAACCCGATCGGCAATTTGCAAAGCGGCCTCAATATCGTGCGTGATTAAAATAACGCCCCGCCCTTCTGTCGCTAGCGCCTTTAGATGATTGAGCGTCTCTACCACAATATCAGGATGGAGTCCAGGAGTGGGTTCATCGGCGATGACAAGCTGAGCTTGCGTCACGACCGCCGTAGAGACAAGTACCCGTCTGGCCATGCCGCCCGAGAGCTGAAAAGGATAGCGATCACGCATACTCACCGGTAACTCGTAGCGAGCGAAGGTGTTGTTGACGCTCGCGTGAGCTTCTGTTGTAGTACGTCCCGCTAGCTGGGCTACCCGCTGCACCTGTGCGCCAACCGTCATCAGCGGATCTAGATAGCCAATCGATTGAGGGATCAGTGCAATCGCTTTACCGCGCAGTGTCCGGCAGCGTTCCGGCGTGAGCATTTCGCCTTGAAATCTCATGGTGCCGCTGATCGCTGCATTCTTTGGCAAAATGCCGAGTAGCGCATGGGCTAAGAGACTTTTGCCCGACCCGCTTGCGCCTACAACCGCTACGACTTCGCCAGCATTCACATCTAGATCCAGGTCGGTGATCACAGAGAGCTGTTTGCGGCGCAGCCCCTGGTCGTATTGGGTGAAGGTTACTCCTAAATTAGAAATAGATAGCATTGTTGTTTCCGTGGGTGATTGGCAGATTATTCCTGGCTAGTTTTGGGGTCGAAGAGCGATCGCACATTCTCACCTAGCCAGTCGAAAGCTTTCACCGACAGCAGCAATAGCGCTCCGGGCATTACGCCTAGCCACCAATAGCCCGTAGAAAGATGACGCATCGACTCGGCTAAAATAATGCCAATCGCTGGGAGATGAGGCGATAGGCCGATGCCAATAAAAGACAGCGCCGCCTCATGCAAAATAGCGTGTGGAAACAACAGAATTAGCCCGACAATTAGCTGCGGTACGATATGCGGCACCATGTGATGACGGGCAATCCATAGGGAAGGTTTGCCTAGCCGACGGGACAATTGTACGTAGTTGGCGCTGTTAGTTTGCAGCACTTCTGCTCGAATCACCCGCGCCAAACTCGTCCAGTGCGTCAGCGCTACGGCAATAATCACGCCCTGAGTGCCACCGCCAACTGCAAAGGCGATTAAGATCAGCAGCACCAAATGAGGCAGGCTAAAGAAGACATCAACAATCCAGATAATTACCGCATCGACCCAGCCGCCAAAAGTACCCGCGACTAGTCCTAGCCCAGTGCCAATCACAGCGCTGATGCTCGCGGCGAGCAGGCCCACTCGCAGGCTGAGCGACAGGCCGTGGAGCGATCGCCTCAGCATATCGCGCCCTAACCAGTCGGTGCCAAAAGGATGACTCCACGAGGGCGGCTGATTCCGCTGAGTAAGCAGAGTCGACAGTCCTGAATCTCCTAGAACCCAAGGACTCACGATAATTCCCAACAGAAAAACGCTGCCCAAAACAATGGCTGCTAACGTCTGTTGTCTGCGGTTGTTCTGCTGCCTAGAGGAGGGTAATGGCTGCGGTGCTGGTGCTGTAAGCGTCATGCTGAGCGATCTCCTAAGCGAATGCGCGGATCGATAACTGGATAGGCCAGATCGGCTAGCGTATTACCGGTGTAGACAAACAGCGCACTAAAGAACACAATTCCCACCAGTAAAGGAATATCACTGCGTAGTGCGGCCTGCACGGTGGCCTCGCCTAGTCCTGGGTAGGCAAACACCTGCTCGACGAGTACCGATCCGCCAAACAGCTCACTCAAAGAGGCAAACTGTAGCGTAATCGCGGGTAGAAGAATGTTACGAAAGCCGTGATAGCGCACGATGTTCCACAGGCTTTCGCCCTGCGCACGGGCAAACAGCACGTAGTCGCTATGGAGCACATCGATCAGCTTTTGCCTCGTGTGCAACGTGATATTGGCAATGCCGATAATGCTGAGTGCCGCCGCTGGCAGAAGCAAGTGATGTATCCGCTGCCAAAGCGTCACATTTTGAGAAAGCACACCGGGCGGCGCAGCGCAGCAAATAGGCGCTATTTTGAAAGATACGGCGAAGACAATCAACAACAGCAGCGCCACCCAAAATGTGGGCGCAGAGGCCAAAGTATAGGCGTAGAGCCGGATCAGGCGATCAGGCCAGCGGCCTTTGAGCGCGCCCGCAATGATGCCCAGAGCTAAGCCGAATAGGCCGGAAAGGAGCCATGCGATCGCCAACATCTGCAAAGAAGCCTGAAACCGCGATGCAATCACCTCGCTCACCGGCTGATTAAACACCAGAGAAGTCCCCAAATTACCCTGAGAAAGCTGAGCTAACCAGTCTAGAAAACGGCTCCACATCGGCTGATCTAGTCCCCAGCGCTCAGCGATCAGCGCCTGCTGATCGGCGCTAATCTGCATCATATCTGCGCCGATATAAGCGCGCACCGGATCAATCGGTGAAAAGCTCAGCAGCACAAAGGTGAAAACCGCCACCGCTAGCAACAACAGCCCGAGTCGCAACAGCTTTTGAGCAACAAACACCAACAGAGTTCTAATTTGTAAATCTCCTAGCTGTCTCTTTACTAGTTGTCTCTTCCCTAATCGCATGTCCACTGCCAGTCAGCAATATTGGCGGTAATCGGCCAGCCGTGACCGTGAGGCTCCACCTGCGACTGGCCCACATCCAAGCACTCATCTACAAAATAGGTGTGATCGAGATTGACCAGCCAGGCCCAAGCCGCGTCTCCCTTAGTCGTAACGCCCTGGTCTCCGTCCCACTGAGCAGCTTTCCAATAGGTGATCGCCTCTGCCTCTGAAGGGGCACCCATCGCTAGATCTAAGGTGCTGTCTATCGCCGAATTCGCATAGTAGCCTGTGTTGTAATAGTCGCCCTGCGCCGACTGAGAATGGTACAGGTTGTACATTTCTGTTTGGTCGTGACTGCCCCAGCCAAATACCACCACGTTGCTGTGCATCAGCGGCTCAATATCGTCCCAGCTCTTCCCTTCCACATTGGCTTGAATGCCAATTGGCCCCAGCATTTCAGCGGTAGCCAGCGCCAGCGCCTGTCGAATGCTGTCATCCGCCTTATACAGGATTGTGAATTCAGCCTCTAATCCGTCTTTTTCAACAACGCCATCACCGTCGCTATCAGCCCAGCCAGCCTCAGCCAAAATTTCTTTGGCCTTCTCTGGCTGAGCATCTTTGATATTGGCCTGAGCCTCTTCCCAGGCCAAGCCGCTGACCGGGCCATAGGCGGGTGAACCATAGCCTTCTAAAATGCCATCGACCAGTGCCTGCCTGTCAACTGCGTAGTTAACTGCCTGCCGAATAGCCAAATCAGCCGTGACGTCATTGCCAATCGGGTCACCGTCCGGAGTGGTGCCACTGTTAGCAGGCTGATAAGGAAACATCAATCCTCGGTTATCGACGCTGACCACATCCCGCAGCGTCATCCCTTCAATCTCCTGCACTGCTAGTGACTGGGGTACTGCCGCCACCTGCACCTGACCCGCTTTTGCCGCTGCAAACGCGCCGTCTTCTTCTACAAACAAAAACACCAGTCGCTCAATGCCAGGGGCCTCACCGTAATACTCAGGATTAGCTTCTACAATCAGCTGTTGACCCTCATCCCACTGCACCAATTGGTAGGGGCCAGAGCCAATAGGATTACGGGCGTAGTCTTCGTCATGAGCGTGTTCTGGCACAATCCCAAGCGTAATCAGGCGGTTAACAAAGGTGCTTTGGGGCTGTTTTAGCGTTAGCTCTACCGTCGTTTCATCTATTGCGGTTGCCTGCTCTAGCTGAGTGACGTCGGTTAGTCCGCCGCTCTCTGCGGCCTGATTGAAGGTGTAGGCAACATCGGTAGCGCTCAAAGGTTCGCCATCTGAGAAAACAGCATCTTCTCTGATTGTGACTGTCCAGGTTAAGCCGTCTTCGCTGACGCTGTAGTCGGTGGCTAAGTCATTGATGATGTTCAAGTCTTCATCGCGTTTTAGCAGCGTACTTTGAAACAGCGGTGCGCCGTAGCGTCCCCAGCCCAAGGTTGGGTCGTAGCCTTCTTCGCTTTCTCCACCGATGGCCAGTACGATTTGCTCAGCAGAGCCAGACTGAGCAGGCAAGCTCTCAGCCGGATTATCTGGCGCACTATCTGAGGTCTCTGTTGAAGTTGGAGAGCAGCTAGCGATCGCCAATCCAGCTATCAAAACGCCGCACATTCTAATCAGACGGTTCCGTTTAATTGTTTGCATATCAAATGGATTGAAACGTATATCTCAATTTAGCTAAGCAGAAACAACAATATCGCTTTCTATAACTGGCAACAATCCGGGGGGAGGGGATATGAAATGAGAATGTGATCAGAGGTAACTACTCAGGCTTAAAAAATTAGAGACATCTCTCAGTACGATGAGGTCGGTCAAGTAACTTATTATCAAGCATCTCCCTTGTAGCATAGCGGTGGGCAAACAAAAGCTAAAAAATCAGCTCAGCGAAACAGACATCCGGGCCATCTATGGGCAGGGAGAAGAAGCGGTTGTGAGCTTAGTGAGCCAGTTGATGGCTCGTCTGAGTCAACTGGAAGCCGAAGTCACAAAGTGAAAGGGCGTCTGAGAAAGAACAGTGGCAACAGCAGTAAACCGCCTCTGGAGATGGCTTTGGGAAACGCACGCGGAGCTTACGGCGCAAACGTGAGAAGCCCTCTGGGGGGACAAACAGACCATCCAGGTCAAACCCTAGAGTGGTGCAGCGTCCCAGATTTTGTTGAACTGCACGCAGTTGATAGCTGTTCGGGTTGTGGGCATTCACTGGTCAGCGTGCCTTTGGATGCACTTGTTGATCTGTTTTCGGCCAATGCTCTCTCTCTTCTTCCTCAGCCTGAGTAGTTACTTTTTATCTCTACAGCAATTCTTTCTGAGTCTCGCTCTGCTGCAATGGCACTTTCTGCTGCTAAATTAATCTGCAGCTTGGTCGCCTCGCTAATACGGATAGTGAATGGATCGTGGGTAATTTTCTATCCATCTTTTCTCAGCGCTGCTTTGACTTGCTGATGAAATACGTCTCTAGCCATTGATAGCCGTAACTCTCAGGTGATTATGGCACACGCTTTGATAGGAGACGTTTTGGCGAAAACAGGTAGCGCCTGCTGCGCAAGGGCGGGTGTTTTCTACGCAGTTTTTGCTGACTCAGATAGCAACGCCGTTGGGGGCGGTGATCGCATAGGCAAAAGTGATGTTTTGTCGAAGTGAATGCTGCCTTGAGCACTTTGAGCATTATCTGGCGCGGAGTGTAGCGGGAATGGCTGGTGGCCGGATGGCGATCGCACTCTGAGCATGACCTAAACGCAAAAACCTTCTACACTAATGATAATAAATATCATTAAATCCGCCATTCTATGACGTTGTCGCTTTCTGTTCCAGAGTTTTTGAATCAGCATCCAGAGCTTGCTACGCAGACAGAAGCCGTGCGATCGCCCTGGACTATTCCACTACGTGATCCCACCGGGCGCAGTCACGGCTACCGGCAAGAAATCAACCTGCGACCAGGGCTAAGTTTGCTTATCGATGACTATACGCTCAAAGAAGATCTGCATGTAGAAGCGGGAAGCGGCGAGGCTTGCGAACCTTCTTTAGCGCTAGAGCTAAGCTTTATGCTCTCTGGCCAAAACCAGTCAGAAGGAGTGCCTTCTCGTCATAACTTTTTGGCGGCGAGCTGGGATGATACCGATGGCGGACGGTTTCACTGGCAGGCTGGGGAGCGGGTTTTAAAGTTTGATATTCATCTGGAAGCGGGTTTGTTAGAAACCTTGTTGGGCAGGCAGTTGGAGAGTTTGCCGTCGAGTTTTAGACAGCTTTGTCAGAGCGATCGCGCTGGTCAGGAAGCTCACCCTAGTCATCAGCAATTTTGGCAGGTCACTTCTACTACGCTGGCTATGCGCTCAGCGGTTCAGCAGCTATTGAACTGCCCTTACGAGGGGCCAACTCGATGGCTGTACTGGGAGGGTAAGGTGTTAGAGCTGATTGCGCTGCGCCTGGAACAAGTTAGCGATCGCACAAGCCAGAGCGAGCAAAAGACCTCACAACTACAGTCTGATGACATTGATCGCATTTACTTTGCCCGAGACATCTTGCTTCAGCAGTTGACGAATCCGCCCTTGCTGCTTGAGCTAGCGCGCTTAGTAGGGCTGAATGACTACAAGCTAAAAAAAGGCTTTCGTCAAGTGTTTGGCACCACCGTATTTGGCTATCTGACTCAGCAGCGCATGAAAAAAGCTCGTCAGCTTCTCCTTCAGCAGCAGTCTATAGCCGCCGTTGCATCAGCAGTTGGTTACGAAAGTCCAACAGCCTTTAGCGGCGCATTCAAACGGCAGTTTGGAATGTCTCCTAAAAGCTATCAGCTAGGAAAGTGCCTCATCGTGTCATAAAGATCCGTTTTAAAGAGAAAGCGATCCGCCTTTAAGAGAAAAGTCGTGCTCAAACTCGGTAGTGTAGTGCTGTCTAGTTGAGAACGATTCTTACCTGATAGCAACAGACCCTCAGGTAACTCGATTTTGGTGTGGGAGAGTATGCTTTCAAGATTTTTAGGCTTTGGATTGCTAGCTATGAGTTGGCTAGCTGTAGGTTTTCCAGTTTTAGCAAATACGGTTGAGGCAAAACCCAGCGAACAGGAAACGTTAGCTGGCCCGACTGCGCTTACGGTAGAAGATTGGGTGGCGCAGATTGAAGCGGCTGAAACGGCTGAAACGGCTGAGATTACAGATGTGCAGGTGAATTCGACCGCAGCAGGCATCACTATCGCGCTGATATCCGATCAGCCTTTGTCGGCGAGTACTTCTCGGATCAGTGGTAATGCGCTGATTACCGAAATCCCTAACGCGACATTGAACTTGGCCGATGAAGCGAGTGCAGAACAGTTTGAACCGGCTGAAGGGATTGCCTTAGTGCAGGCGTCAAACTTGGCAGATGGCGGTGTGCGGGTGGTTATTACAGGAATAGATGCACCACCAGAGGTTCAGGCAAGTGCGGAAGCGGGGAATTTAATATTGAGCGTCGTGCTAGGCACCGCCCAGGCGAACGTTGCTGATGACACGATTCAGCTAACGGTAATCGGCGAGCAGGATGAAGGCTACAACCCCAGTACTACCTCAGTAGGAACAAGAACCAATACCCCTTTGCTGAATGTTCCCGCTTCTATTCAGGTTATTCCTGAAGCCGTCATTGAGGATCAAAATGCCACTGATTTACTCGATGTTCTACGGAATACGCCGGGTATCACCACAAATACTTCTCCTAGAGATATCTTTTCTGCGTTTACAATTCGTGGATTTAATACAGGGAACACGTTTCTTCGTAACGGCGTGGCAGATAATGATCTCGGCAGAAATGGCTTGGATTTGTCCAATGTTGAGCGAGTCGAAGTGTTGCGAGGTCCCGCTTCGGTACTGTATGGACAAATCGCGCCAGGGGGTGCTGTTAACGTTGTGACGAAAAAGCCGTTGCCTTTTCCGTTTTATGATGTCGAGGCTACCTACGGCAGCTTTGATACCTATCAGGGCGCAGTCGATCTTTCTGGCCCTTTAACTGAAGACGGTTCAGTCGCTTATAGGCTCAATGCTTCTGTCTATAGCACTGATACATTTATCGATGAAATTGGAATCGACCGCTATCTGGTCGCCCCCACGCTTTCTTGGGACATCAGTGACGATACCAACATCACGTTTGAATCAGAGTATTTAGATGCTCAGTATCCCAACGACTATGGATTGCCGATTGAGGGAACTATTTTGCCCAATCCTAACGGCGATCTTCCTCTCAGCCGTTTCTTAGGAGAGCCTAGCTTGGATCGCAATGATCGCATGACCCTGCGACTAGGATATGAACTAGAGCATCGCTTTAGCGAAGATTGGCGCTTGCGCAATACCTTTCGCTTTGCCTGGGAAGAAGACTATCAGGATGCTGTTGCCTCAGATGGCTTAGGCCCCGACCTTCGCACACAGGCCCGCTCGGCTTTTATCACAAGTCCCGAAGCAGGCTATAGCTTTGCTAAAAATAGCTATGAAGCAACCCTCGCCGCTATTGGAGAGTTTGAAACCTTTGGGGTAGACCACGAGTTGGTCATTGGGGCCGATTTTTTCTACGAAGTAGGGCTAAGTCCACTCTTTTTACAACAAGAAATTGGCTCTATCGACATTTTCAATCCCGTATATAACCAGCAACTCGGGGCTATTACAGATACGTTTGATCCGTCGCGCGACACGGCAACCAGTATCGGTGTCTATGTGCAAGATCAAATCACCTTTTCAGATCAGTTTATTCTGTTACTGGGTGGCCGAATTGATTCTGTCGAACAGTCCAGCTTAGATGTTTTGACAGACACCCGAACCAGCCAGAATGATGTTGCCTTTAGTCCACAAGTTGGCTTAGTCTACATGCCCGATGAGAATATTTCTGTGTATGGGAGTTTTAGCCGATCTTTTGAACAGGAAACAGGACGTAGCTTAGATGATGAGCTGTTTGAGCCTTCACGAGGTACTCAGTACGAAATTGGTGTAAAGGCAGATTGGCTCAATGATCAACTTTCTACTACCCTATCGCTGTACAACCTGACGCGCTCCAATGTGCTCACTAGCGATCCTCGGAATTTTGATTTCTCAATTCAGACTGGAGAACAGCGAAGCCGAGGGGTGGAGCTGAATGTTGTAGGTGAAATTTTGCCGGGTTGGAATGTGATTGCAGGCTATGCTTACGCGGATGCTCAAGTCACTAAGGATAATGACATTCCTGAAGGGAACCAGATTAGTAATGTGGCTGAGAATGCCGCTAATATTTGGACGACGTACACGATTCAAGAAGGCGACTTTGAGGGTTTAGGGTTTGGCTTGGGTCTGTTCTATGTAGGATCGCGTCCAGGAGATCTTGAAAACACTTTTAACCTGCCTGCTTACCTGAGAACCGACGCGGCTGTTTACTATAACCGAGACAGTTTTCGCGCTCAGCTCAACTTTAAAAATCTCTTAGATACGCGCTATTTTGAATCGGCCAATGGTCGCGATCGCATTTTCCCAGGATCGCCATTTGAGGTGCTAGCAACCGTAGGATGGGAGTTTTGATGATGCTCTCAATACTCACCCGAAACCGTTGGTGCTGTTGGCTGGGTTTGTTGATTGGTATGGCAGCGTTAGTGGTGGGCTGCCATCGGTCTGCTCCCTCCTCTGACTTGCCGGTAACCTCACAAGATTGCCGTTTTGTGCAGCACGAGCAAGGCACAACAGAAGTTTGCGGACAGCCGCAAAGTGTAGCGGCGCTCAGTCCTCATATTTTAGATAGTATATTGGCACTAGGCGTGCAGCCTGCGGCATACGCTGAGACGGTAGATCTTAATCTGAAAACATTCGATCAGCCTCAAGAACAGATTCCCTACATTGGTAAATGGGTGACGACTCAGCCAGTTGCGCTGGGCGATCGCAAATCCCCTTCACTCGAACGCCTAGCCCAACTCAAGCCCGACCTCATTCTCGGAGAAGACTGGCTCGCAGGAGATAGTTACACGCTGCTCTCTCAAATTGCGCCAACTTTGCTATTTACAGACGAAAGAGCCGATGGTACTAACGCTTGGCAGCATGACATTCAAGGGATTGCGCAGGCCCTTGGCAAGGAAAGTGAAGCTGAGCAGTTACTTGCCTCTTTTCCTCAACAGATTGAAACCACCCGCAAAGCTCTTCAGCCGGTGTTAGAGACGTATCCTCGAATTCTGCTGATCAGCTCGGACCTCACCAGCTATACCAGCATTGGCTCAGACAGTACAACAGGTAGGTTACTGCAAGAGATTGGCTTCGATGTCGTTCGAATAGAAGGGGTTGAGAATGAGGCTGAGGTTTCCTTTGAGGCTTTGCCTCAGTTAAAAGCCGATATCATCATAGTCTTGTCGTGGGATGAAGCACTGTTATTTAATCCGGAGGATGAGGTGAAGGCAAAATGGAATAAGAATCCTTTGCTCAGTTCTATGCCTGCGGCTGAGGCTGATCGAGTGTATTTTGTAGATTATCAGCTTTGGGGTAGCAACATTCGCGGCCCGTTGACGGATCGGCTCATTTTAGAAGCTTTACCAGATCTCTTATTAAGTAGCGTAAGAGGCAACTAACACATCTTGCGTACCTTCATTTTGGTTTGGCTCGGCCAACTGGTTTCTACCATTGGCAACCACATGAGCGACTTTGCCTTGGTACTTTGGGCCTGGCAGCTCACTGGCTCAGCAACAGCCCTTGCCTTAGTCGGCTTCTTTTACGAGCTACCCCAAATTCCAATTTCACTCTTTTCCGGTCTGTTGGTAGATCGCTTTAACCGTAAGCATTTGATGATGATGGGGGATGCGATCGCCGCTCTTTCCACCCTGGCGATCGCCCTCCTCTACCTCACCAATACCCTACACATTTGGCACATTTATCTCGCCGCTTCCATTAACGGCGGCTTTGGCCAAATTCAGCGCTTAGCCTACCAAACCTCCCTATCGCTAATGGTGACACCCTCGCAGTACACCCGAGCCAACAGCATGAATTCCGCCGTTCATTACGGCTCAGCAATTGTTGCACCCGCCTTAGCAGGATTACTCTATCTACAGGTTGGGCTAATCGGAATTCTGTTCATTGACTTGGTGACTTTTGGGGTTGCGATCGCCACTCTCCTTTTCATCCACATCCCTCAACCCGCTTCACCACCCACTCAGGCAGCAGAACCGATTATGGCAAGACTCACCTTCGGCTTTCGCTACGTATGGCGTCAGTCTCATCTCAAAGCGGTCTTAATCATTACCGCAATGTTTTGGTTTGCCCACGACTTAGGCGAAGCCATCTACGAGCCTATGATTTTGGCGCAGACGGGCGGCGATGCCCAGGTGTTAGCCAGTACCGCAACGGCTGCCGGGATAGGCGGCGTCGCCGGAGCAGTATTGCTCAGCGTTTGGGGTGGCCCTAAAGGGCGTATGACCGGAATGCTGATGGGGTTTGCAGGCGCAGGGCTGAGTAAGGCTGTGTTTGGGTTGGGGCGATCGCCCGCAATCTGGCTCCCCGCTCAGTTTTTTTCATCCTTCAATTTTCCTTTGATAGGCAGCTCAGAAACTGCGATTTGGATGGAAAGTATTGCGCCAGAAATTCAGGGCCGAGTGTTTGCCGCCAATGCGCTAGTCATTCAGGTCGTGAGCGCTTTGGCAGCTTTGATCGCAGGGCCGCTGGCTGACCGGGTTTTTGAGCCTACAACGCAATCTAATTCAGGGATCGGACTGGAGTGTGTCTTTGGCACGGGGGCCGGGGCGGGCACGTCAGCGCTGTATGTGCTGTGTGCGATCGCTATGCTGCTGACAGGAATAGCTGCCAAAACTTGGATGCCAAAAATGTAACATGCTTAAAAAGACTTTCCAGCGAATTTGAGATGCTTACTGCTTTTACGGCCAGCCTGCTGCTCATCACCGTTTCTGAGCTAGGCGATAAAACCTTTTTCATTGCGGCTATTCTGGCCATGCACCATCCTCGCCGCTGGGTATTTGTAGGTGCAGCGTCAGCACTGGCGACCATGACAGTATTGTCTGTGCTGATGGGCCAGACAGCGACTTTTCTCCCACCTCATGTACTCAAATGGGCCGAGATAGGATTGTTTTTGCTCTTTGGCTTCAAACTACTGTACGAAGCTAGCCAGATACCTACAGAGAATGACCATGAGGAAGAAAAAGAAGCTGCTGAAGCAGTGGCTAAAGCTGAGCAAGAGTTTGCCAAAAAGCATCAAAAAGAGACACCTTTGGCAGTGGTGAGCGAAGCTTTTGGGCTGACGTTTGTCGCGGAGTGGGGCGATCGCACTCAAATTGCCACGATTGCGCTGGCAGCCGCGAATCCGCCCGTGGGTGTAGTCTTAGGTGCGGTGCTAGGTCATGCGATATGTGCGGCGATCGCAACCCTATGTGGTCGCTGGCTCTGCGGAAAGCTCTCAGAAAGAACGATAATTGCGCTAGGCGGCATACTCTTTCTAGTGTTTGCCATGAGTGCGCTTCTTATGTAGAAATAGTGCCATTGTATAAATGGATAGATTCTATTGAAATCCCCTGCAAATAAAGATATTACAGGTAAAGTGAGTTTCAAAATATAAAAATAATTGCCTTGCTATTGATATCTGTTCCCGATTAAGGTTAGATGATAGAACTCTATGTAACCGGTTTATATGTCTTTGAGCGAAATTTTCTCAGCAGGTGGCATTGTCATGTGGCCACTGTTAGTTTTTTCTCTTTGTGTGATCGCCGTTGTCGTCGAGCGCAGTCTCTTCTGGTTTCGGATTAAAAAACAAGAGCGCAAAATTGTTAAAGACGTTTTGCAAATCTACCGAGCGAATCCCCCTGCGGTTTTTCCTAAGCTGAAGCAGCACATTAATCTGCCTATCTCTCGAATTTTTTTAGAGGCGCTAGAGCTAGAAGGGGCTTCCCAAAACCAGTTTCGACTCGCGCTAGAGAGTGCTACTCAAGCAGAGCTGCCGCTGCTAAAACGCTTTAACACCGTGTTTGAAACGATTGTTGCCGTCACCCCTCTGTTAGGGTTACTAGGCACTATCTTGGGCTTAATTCGCTCATTTGCCTCGCTAAACCTGGGCGGACTCAACGGTGCTAACACGGGTCTCGTGACAGGTGGCATCAGTGAAGCCTTAGTGTCTACCGCTGCTGGCATGATTGTTGCTATCTTCACACTGCTGTTCGCAAATCTCTTTCGTGGCTTCTACAAACGACAAATCGCGCTGTTGCAAGAGTATGGCGGTCAGCTAGAGATTTTGTACGAATGGCATCATCAGGCTGTAAACACTAAGGAGATGGCTTATGCGGGTAATCGATAACGAAGCGGACGAATCTTTAACCATCAATATCCTGCCAATGATTGATGTCATTTTTGCAATCCTGGCGTTTTTCATTATTTCGACCTTGTTTCTAACGCGGGCAGAAGGATTTTCTGTAGATTTGCCAGAGGCCGAAAGCTCCCAGTCTCAACAAGACGCTTTCATTACCGTCACCATTGAAGACAATGGCAACATTTCTATTGATAAAGAATCCGTTGAGCTAAATGAGCTGACCGAGACGGTGCAAGCGCAAATGGGAAATAGCTCAGAAGCGCTGGTGACTGTGCAGGCTGATGAAACGATTGACTACGGTCAGGTCATTGCCGTAATGGACCAGCTACGGATGGTCGAGGGTGCAAGTCTAGGAATGGCTACTCAGCAACCAGCTACAGCGGAAGCTGAGCAGTAGCACCAGCAAGTTTGTTCCATAGCTATACTCTCGGCGGTAAGAGTTGAACAAATTCATATGGATGTGGTGAAATAAGAATCAGTTCATCTAGGGCTGATAGTGCGCATGATTAGTCTTGAGTTTAGCGAAAAATGGAAGCGCTGTATCTGAGGAGCCAGGGGCTGTCCCATCAGCAGATTCAGCAGTGCCGCGTCCGTAGCAGAACAACCTTAGCGAACTACCTACGACAGTACAAAGCAGGCGGCATCGAAGCGCTCAAACAACTGCACTATAAAGGGCAAGCGAGTCAGTTAAATGCGCATATACCCAGCCTCAAAGCCCACTTTGAAGCGCAGGCGCCTCGGACCTCAGCGGAAGCAGGCTCAGAGATTGAGCGCATCACAGGAATCAAGCGAAGTCCGACCCAAATCAAAGCCTTTTTCAAGCGCATCGGCATGGCGCATAGAAAGACGGGCTACTTACCGGGCAAAGCGGCTAGTCCAGAAAAGATAGAGGAGCAGAAGCAGTTTCGTGTCAACGAGCTAGAACCGCGCTTGGAGGCTGCTAGAGCCGGGGAACGCAATGTCTTAGGCGCAGTCGATGCGGTGAGCAAAACGGTGGTGACGGTGGCTAACAATAGCTACATCAACGCCAAGAGCGTCTGTGAACTGCTCTTAAAGCTAGCAGCGCTTAATCAAGGTATGCCGATCACGCTCGTGCTTGATAACGCTCGATACCAAAAGTGTCAGATAGTGTTCGACTTGGCCAAAGGGCTCGATATTGAGTTGTTGTATCTACCAGCTTATTCGCCGCAGCTCAATTTGATTGAGCGGTTGTGGAAGTCTGTCAGAAACGACTGCCTCTATTCCAAGGATTATGACGAATTCGATGACTTCAAGCACGCTATGGAGAGCTGCCTCGAAAAAGCCAATACTACGCACAAACAGGCTTTGGAAAGCTGACTATCTCGGAACTTTCAATCGTTTAAAAATGTCCATATCTTAGACGTCTAGAGTATACGATCACTCGTAGTCGGACGTTAGAGACGCCGATCAAGGAGAATGAACAGATTCTGCGGATGGCCACAGGATTGTTACTAGCGAATGTGGAGCGCGATCGCCCCATCAGACTGTTGGGTATCACCGTATCTAATCTGACAGACCCACAGCCGTACAATCAGCTAAAGCTAGATATATGAATATGAACGCTAGCTGAGGGGCAGCGTGTTGGAACATCGCAATATGGCGGTAGGTTCGTTAGGAAGGACGAGGTGTCAGCTTCACGATACACCTATTTTTATCGCAAGCACGCGATCAGTGGCTCAACAATATTTGCCACCCTATTGCTGATAGTTCTATTTCATTGATTATCTGGCTTGGGTCGTTGAGATTAAAGTTTGATAATAGAGGCTGAGGGTGTGGGCGATCGCATCCCAAGCATAATTTTCCTTTGCGCATCGCTCGGCGTTCTGGCCTCTTTGCTCTCTTTCTTCCGCGTTGGACAGCGCTTCGGCTAGTGCTTTTGTCAAGGCTTCTATCTCTGTCGGGACTATCCAGCCAGCGGCGTATTCAGCTACCTTTGGCCAAATGTCAATCTTGTTAGAAATAACTACAGGTAGGCGAGCGGCCATCGCCTCGGCAACGGCAATACCAAAGTTCTCATAGTAGGAAGGGAGAACAAAGAGATCGGCAGCGGTGAGGATAGCGGCTTTAAGTTCGCCGGAAACAAAGCCATTAAAAGTTGTATGCTTTGACCAGCTAGAAGACTGTATCTGCTGCTTGATGCTAGTTTCGTAGGCTCTGTCCTGTGGGTTTGATCCACAAAGCAACAGATGAAAAGGATAGCTATCTTGGTTCAGTTTCTCCAAAGCAGGTAAAAGCAGATCAAAGCCTTTCTTGGGATCGATGCGAGACATGAACAATATAATCGGGCGCTCTGCTGGAATATTGAACTGCTCTTTGATCTGAGCTTTTGCCTTGGCTCGGTCGGGTAGCGCGGGCAGGGCAACGCCTAGCGGTAAGACCATTGCGGGCGCTGCTGTGCCAAAACGTTCAGAGACTTTTGCCTCTTGTTCGCTAGTGAAGTGCAGCGTCGCAGCTCCGGCCAAGTTAGGCTTTTCTAGAAAATGAGCGTATAGCTTTTTGAAATGTTTCTTCTTGTTTAGGTCAGCAGGGTCTAGGGTACCCAGTGGCCGCATGATGTAAGGCAGTTTTCGCCAGCGGCAGAGAGTAGCGGCAGCGGTGCTGACCGGAGAAAATAGAGCGTGAATATGGGCGATATCGTAGTGATGGGCGCTGTCCCACAGCCAGCGGAGTAATTCTGCTGAAAATTTATAGCGGCGAAAAGGCGCGCAACGGAAGTAGATGACTTCATAGCCGTCTTGTGAGATTGGCTGGCCTAGCGGGACATCTAGTGGAGCTTCATCGATGTCTCCGTTGGCGTCTGTGGTGATGACTGTGGTCTGTGCGATCGCCTCTTGCTGAGCCAGCGCTGCCGATAGACCACGCACCATCTGACTCGGCCCGCCGTAGACCAAAGAAAGAGACGGCACTATCTGCAAGACTTTTAAAGGCATAGCTGAAGAGGATTTAGAATAGCGTCTGATAAAATTCGAGCTGTCGTTTGGCCAGCGCTCGGTTGGTATACTCTGTCATCGCGCGAATGCGGCCACTTTCGGCTAATGTCTGCCGCTGCTGCGGGTCGTTCATCAGCAGGTGAATGCTTTGGGCCAGCGCTACAGGATCACTTTCTGGCACGATCAGCCCGTCTTGTTTAATCACGTTTGGAATCTCTCCAGAATCAGAGCCAATCACTGGCACCTGGCAGGCCATCGCCTCGATTAAGACATGCCCAAACTGTTCTTTCCAGCCGACAGCGGTCATGGTCGAAACCTCGTAGGTTGTTAGAGAGGGCAGCACCAGCGTATCCATCAGGTTGATGTAGTCGGGCACTTGCTTATGAGAAACGCTTTCTATCCACAAGATGTGCTGATCGATGTTTAGATCTGCGGCCATTGCTTGCAGGCTAGGCTTATACGGCCCCCGGCCTAGCATTAGCAGCTTCCACGCTTTTCGAGTCTCTAATTCTGTTGTCAGATGGGCTAGCGCCTCGAATAGAACCGCCAATCCTTTTTCGGGAACAAATCGGCCCACAAATCCAATGACAAAGTCATCTGGCGTAATGGCGTGGCTAGCAGCTAGCTGAGGCTGAGCGGTAGGCTTAAACAATGTCTCGTCAACGCCGAGCTGTGGCATTACGCAGGCTGGACCTTCGTAGTCATGATCTCTCAAGATATCGACGCCGTCTTGATTGCCAGCGATTAGGCCATGCGTATTTTTGAGGTTGTAGCGCTCTAGCCAGGAAATTGGAAACTTAACGTCATAAGGCAAGTTCCACCAGGTGAAAAAGACGTTCTTAGCATTGAGCTTGAGCGCTTTGTTCAAGAAGATCGCTTCGGCGTAGCCTAGAGACTTTGAGCCTTGTTCTACTTGAATGATGTCAGGCTGAAATTCTTTTAGTAGCGTCGGAAAATCAAGTCCAAAGCTCAGCAGGCTCTGATTGTTGCTGCTTAAGTTCGATAGCGGCAGGACGCGAAATCGGCCTTCGTGTTTAGCCTGAGATTCTACGATTTTGTTCTGAACGCCGCCAGGGTACCAGCGCTTAGGGACGACAACGGTAACTTCTACGGTCGGGTCTATTTGGACGAGCGATCGCAGCTTCTCGCAGTTCAGATCGACCGTATAGGTATGACTGACAACAAGTATCTTCACTAACTGACCTCCGATGTATACAGCCGCCCGTCACGATTCGCCGGATTTATTAGCGTTAGACAAGCTTGAGCAAAGCCCAACAAATAGAACCCTAATCGGGTAACAATTTTGATCGGCGACCCGCTTTTATTGCAAGGTGGATTGCCTAGCACGTGACAGTCAAACAAACTAACCGAAAGTCTTAGCAGTTGCCCTGGTGTCAAGTTCTTGAGCGCCATCAAAAAGTGATTGTGATAGAAAGTCGTCTGATACCGGAGCGATCGCGTGCTGATATCGTGGCACCCCCCAGTTTCTTCGCCTAGGTGTACCAGATGGGCTTCGGGCTCGTACCAGATGATCAGTCCGGTTTTGCGAACGCGCAGGCAAAAGTCAGATTCTTCGCGGACCGCGCTGCCTTGAAAGCGCTCGTCGAATCGAAGACCGTGCTGATAGAACACCGACCGCCGAAAAGACATATTACAGCCCCTAGCCGTCAGCACCCTTTGCGGCTTAGTTGTATGAACCAAATCAATATGGTACCAGGCGATGCCAGGGTCCATTGCTTCGGGCGGTAGCGTTTCAATTTCTGGCTTTTTAGATTCTGAGAGCTTCATTCGATCAAAGACTCGGCCCGCGATCGCCCCCACCTCCGGCCGCCCTTCAAACCCCTTGCGTGGGCCATCAGACAGCCGTCTGGCAGTTCTACGTCGTCATCTAGGAATAGAAAGATACTGCCATTAGAGCGGGCGATCGCATAGTTACGCGCCGCTGGTAAACTCGCCCACTGCACGGTATGCAGCTGAATTTTGTTTTCACGACTAAGCCATTCTAAAAAGGATTGAGTCGCAGCCTCGTGCTGCTGAGTTTGGTCGACTACAATCACTTCAAACGCTGGATAGGTCTGGGCCAGCACGCTATTGAGCGTGTCGCACAAGACAGACTCTCTGCCGTAGGTTGGGATAATCACTGAGATTAAAGGCCAATCTGTTGAACTCGTCGTCTGGGTCATAGGACAAAAGATAGAGCAAGGATTTCACGCGGCAAAGACAGAAGGTAAAACAATAGGTAAAAGCTCACACAAAGGTTGCCTCCTCTTTCTTCTTCCGTTTCTTCAATTTTTTATCCTCTTCTCCCAGCGGTCTTAGCAGCGCTGCCTTTCTTTCTTTCTCTTGTTTCTCTAGCGCCGGAATCTTCATCACAATCCCTGCCGCTAGCCAGTAATAAACCGCCACGGGATCGACATCTAGAGGATAGTAATACGGTGAGTAGCTGATAAAGAGAATGAACACCCACATCGACGCGGCATAGCTGCGCAGGTTTTTATCTTTGGTTTGGCGATATACCCGAAACGTCACTATCGTCATGGTTGTGTACACCGCCAGCGCCGCTAGCAGTCCCAATGGACCCAATTCATACACCAGCTTTGGATGATAGGTCTCAATTAGGGTGGTCTTAGCAAAGGTCCGGGCCGAATTAGTGGCTCGGCCTACGCCTGTCCCAAAAATTCCCTCTTGCTCCTTTGATACTTGGCTAAACTGTTCGACGATAAACTGCTGAGGGGGTGATGCCTTCCATCGCGACATCAAACTCTCTACCCGCTCATTGACTACCTCCGGGTTGTTGGCAATTAAGTAGAACACAATCAAACCCAGCGGCACTACCATCGGCACAAACCGCTTGAAGTTCGCTAGCTGCCCGGTCATCACGACCAGCAGCGCAATTGAAAATGGCACTAGCACCAGCGCAATTCGCTGCCCAGAGAGAAACGCCATCATAATCACCGCCACTAGTGAGACGAGTCCTACAATCCGCCAGACAAAAGACTTATCGCTAAATGATGTGCCAAAGCTAAAAAACGTTCCTGCTATCAAGAACCAGCCCCACTGCCAAGGCGCAACGAATGTTCCCGGTAGACGAATCTGTCCCATAGAAGGTGCGTATAGCAGAGACCCTCCTACAAAACAGCGAGCCTGCAATGAAGCCCGAAATAAGTCCTCACCTTCGCCAATCGTGCCTGGACAGATGCCAGTTTTTAGCATGCCGTACTGAATCAACCCCAGGCTACAGGCCACCAGCACGAGCACAGCCTGTAGCCGCAGCAGCTTCTCCAGGTCTTCTCGAGTTCGAATCAGGTAGTAGATACAGGCCACTAAAGGCACGTATCCCAGTAGAACTTTAGCGCCCCAAATTGCCATCACAAAAGGAAGTTTTCCCCTCACCTGGCCAATTTGATCGGGTAGATTGACGAATAGCGCAGTGATACAAACTATCGCAACTAGCGCTAGCAGCGGCGGCTTCACTGCCTTTGGCAGAATAATTGGCAGTCTGTTTTTCTTACAGAATCGATAGACTCCAATCAAAGCAGGAACGTAGAACACATCTTTAGCAATTTGCAACAGACTATTGCCGCCCAGTGCGTAAGTCACCGTTCCGGCAAAGGGCATGTAGATAATGAAGGCATACAGCGCCAGTCGCTGATACTTGAATGACAAGATCAGACACATCAGGGCACCCCCTGCGGCAACGCCCAGCTTAGGGTCGAGCAGTAGCGAAATCAGCAGACCTGCAAACGTACAGCCAAAAAAAACGGAAGAAATAAAGGAGGTAATCTCTTTGCGCTTGGCAGCGGCGGCACGCTCTAGCACCAACAGCTGTCTAGGCGTCAGCAGCGGCTCCTCAATGTCTTCTTCCTCACCGTTCTGACTGCGACGTTTCGCTACTTTCCCACTCTTTTTAGCTTCTCTTCCTTTCTTTCCTTTTGCCAATGGATGACGCTGTTTTGTTTTTGAGGAAGATTGTTTGCGAGAGCGCTTTCCGGAGGTGCGTGAAACCATGATCGGACCAGGGGCCACCGAAAGGTGAAAAGAAGGGGCAAGTAGGCTTTCGCCTAATCAAATTTGCCCAATATTTCAGCGACCTAACCGATTGGGAATATCATCGCAGCCACCGGGAATAGTCCCTCTAGTTTTGCTACCGCCCCACTCGCAGCAGTAGCAGCGCTGCGCTTCAGAGAGCCGCTGGGTATTGGTAAAATCCGCGCCTTCGATGACTGCGCCAGTGAATTCGCCAGTTGCATAGTCGGGTTTGTCTTGCCGGGTGCGCGGGGTCGCCGTTTCGATACTGCCGTAGAAAAAGCGAGCGCCCATAATATCGGTATTCGAAAGATCAGCGTCGCATAGGATGGCGCGAGAAAAATTAGTGCGGACTAGATCGCAGTCGGACAGATTGGCGCGGATCAAATTGGCACCGCTAAGATCTAACCAGCGCAGATCGGTAGCGGCCAGTTCGGTGGCAGCAAGCATTACACCTAAATCGATCACCCGAGTGCCGTTGAGCCGATCTTCTGCGTAGCCGCCCATACCATCTAGAATTGGGCGGCCCAGTCTTTGGTCACGCGCTAGCGGCGTCAACAGCTTTGAGCGAGAAAGGAAACGCAGCACTTTCGCTCTACCGCCTGCATCGACGCTGCTGAGGATGGCAGCGGTGCGGGCCTCGGCAATAATCCGCTCCTGAGGCCAATCTTCTAGCAAGCCTTCGTCGTCCAAGACGAGTTCCGAGATGCCCTGAAAGTATGAGTCGATGGTTTGCTGCTGGGTGATCAGGTTCTGCTGAACGGTCAGATCGCGGGAGATAATGTACTGACGCCAAGCGACGTAGACGGCAAGTACCGCAATAAAGATCTGACCAATCGCACCAAGAAAATCGCCTAGAGCGCTGATGATATCCCAACGTAAGCCGCTGCCCCACCGGGCAATCGGGCGACTGATGCCGCTGGTGTAGACTAGGCCGATTACCCCGATAAACAGACCTGGAATCGCAACTAGCAGTGCCTTTTGCTGCTGACTGAGATCGCTAAGCGCTTCTTGTAGCGTGGGGTTGAGCAGTCGTAGGGAAACTATGAAGGCAACTAGAGATCCGGCTAGGGTGAGCCAGAAGCTGTTGAGGGTAAGGCCGACGACAACGACGATTACACCTGCGATCGCAATGACGCTAATAGGGGCTTGAGCAACCTTCACCGGATCGATTGCAGGCTGACGCCGATATCGTTCTACTGGCTGAGTACCAGTCTGAGATAAGTTTTCCGCCTGCTTTTGTCTTCGTCTGAGCGGAGCCGCATCGTTCAGATCTTCGTTATCTGTTTGTAGATCGGGATCGGGGTTGTAGTCTACTGTGAACGGCTGGTGATAGCCATTGCCGACAGCACTTGTCTGTTGAGTAGGTGCTCTTTGGGAATCAAATTGCTGAGGATCGAACTCGTCAGAACCGGAGCTAGCTCCGGGTGAAGCGCTAGGATCAGAAGGGAGTGGAGTCATTAAATGCGCGCATTGCTAGCAGTTAGTGTAGCTGAAAGCTTTTGAGATGCCGCCACCATCCTCCACTAAAATAAAATTAAGAATTGATAACCCCTTTCTTAATCTTTGCCCCTTTACTTCTCTGTGTGATCTGGTCTCATAGCTATGCTCATGAGCGACCACTCGCATCCTTTCCTATGATTACAGTCTTACTTTTAGCCGTCGCCATTGGCATCTTGATTTGGGGCTTTTTAAAAGCTAAGCCCCTGGGTCGACCGGGGATCTTGGCTTGGCTACAGACTGTAGTGCTGATGGTTCCCTGGCTGCTGTTTTTTGGCTTTTCGGCAGCAGGTATTTACCTGAACTTAGCAGGGATTCTGCTGCTAGTGGTGTCTTCAGCAGGGCTGTATATCTACTTTGGTCGCCAGCTAAGAGCGGCTGGGCAAGAAGCGCTGGCAACTGAAGCCGCTGAGAGAGCGACCGAGCTGGCTAGGCAATCTGCCGATCCAGTTGCGGTTGGCGCAGAGACAGAGAGCGTGTCTACAGTCGGAGATACCGTTAATACAGATGCGGTGGATAATGTGGGCGATCGCGCTACCCAAAACAGCAGCGAGCCAGCAAAAGAGGACAAGCCAGAGGAAAAACCGCCAATTCCGCCAGAAGATATCGCCATCATGGAAGGCTTTTTTGGCATTGATACTTTCTTTAGAACGAAGACGGTGCCCTTTAGAGAAGGCGCTGTCTTTAAAGGCAATCTCAGAGGGGACGCGGACAAGACTGCCTTGGGAATCAGTCAAAAGCTAGCGGATAAGTTTGGCGATCGCTACCAGTCTTTCTTGCTGCTAGACCCAGAAGATAAGCCAGTTGTGGTGGTTTTCCCAAGCAAGAATGGACCCAAATCGACGACTCTGCCGCAGCGGATTCTGGCAGTTGCACTGGCGATCGCAGCCGTAGTCACCTGTGTAGAAACCGCCGCCGTGCTTCAGAGCTTCGATGTCTTCCAATCTCCCGAGCGTTGGTCAGACGCCATTCCTATCGGGCTCGGCATTCTCGCTACGCTGGCTGTCCATGAAGTTGGTCACCGTTTCTACGCAGGCAAATACGATATCCAGCTCAGTCCGCCTTTCTTCCTGCCAGCTCTGCAGCTAGGTGCATTCGGCTCTATCACCCGCTTCGAGTCTGTCGTCCCCAACCGTACCGTGCTTTTTGATATTGCCTTTGCGGGTCCGGCTGCTGGCGGTCTCCTATCTTTTGTTCTCCTATTCTGGGGCCTAGTTCTTTCCCAAGCTGGCAGCCCCTTCCAGCTTCCGGCTGAATTCTTTCGAGGCTCTATCTTCGTCGGTAGCCTGTCGCGCTTAGTCTTAGGCGATGCTCTACAGTCAGACCTTGTCGATGTTCATCCTTTGTTTATCGTGGGCTGGATTGGCCTAATCATTACCGCTATCAACCTGATGCCCGCTGGCTCGCTCGACGGCGGCAGAGTCATTCAGTCTATCTATGGCCGCAAGACTGTGGTCACCAGCACAGCTATCACCCTCGTGCTACTGGCTATAGTCGGCCTTTTCAATCCGCTAGCACTCTATTGGGCCGTTCTGATCGTCTTTTTGCAGCGTCAGCCCGAACGCCCCTGCACCGACGATCTAACCGAGCCAAACGATACTCGCGCCGTCCTAGCCTTGGTCTCTATACTGATGGTTTTGCTAGTGCTGCTGCCGCTAACGCCGACCCTAGCCGGAAAGTTAGGAATTGGTTAGCAGATAGTTAGAAAATTAGCTAAGGGTAGAAAATATGTGTGCTCGCTTTACACTTGACGCCGAGATATCACAGCTAGAGGATGCCTTCGCACTGACTAACCGCGTTGAAATCGTCCCGACCTGGAACCGAGCCCCTGGTGCGATGTCGCCAATTGTGGTCAAGGATCGAATTGGACTGGCTAAATGGGGACTAAAGCCAAGCTGGGCTAAGCCAAACATGAGCGCACCGCACAACGCTCGTATTGAAACAGCTGCAACCAAGCCATATTTTAGAAGTGCCTGGGCCAAGCGCCGCTGCCTAGTCCCCGCGACTGGTTTCTACGAGTGGCAGAACACAGAAACAGGTAAGCAGCCTATCTACTTCAACTATCCCGGTCAGGTGTTTGCCTTCGCCGGACTGTGGGAAAAAGCCGCTAGTGAAGATGTCACCTTCACGATTCTTACTCAGGCGGCAAATGGACCCGTGGCGGAAATTCATCACCGGATGCCGGTTATCCTGCCACCAGATACATACGAAGAATGGCTAGCCGGAGAACCAAACATCACAGAGCACTCCTTATCTTACATGCAGTCAATTGCGGCTAGACCCGTTAGCCGCGCTGTCAACAACGCTCGTAACGACAGCGCAGATCTGCTAGCTGAAAACTCAAAGTAGCCTCTGGGTCAACTTTTAGGCCGACCTTTGAATCGACTTTCTATTCACCTTAGCCGTACGCTTTCTCTCAAAAGACACAGCGGCGAACCGAACTTTTTGGAGGTTGGAGATAAATTAATCAAACGTTAAGATAAATCTGGCTTGCTGATATTTGAATTAAGTAAGCGCTACAGCTATCGGTCCTTACCGTTACTACTCCGCCGTTACCACTCCGCCGTTACCATAAGGGAAATCCCACTGTGCTCAAGGCTATCATCCGTGATTTTCGCATCATCTTTGAGCGAGATCCAGCCGCTCGCAATTGGTTAGAAGTCATTCTGCTCTATCCTGGCTTCCAAGCCTTAGTTATACATCGACTGGCTCACTGGCTGTGGAATATTGGAATCCCTTTTGTGCCGCGCTTTCTTTCACATGTTGCTCGGGCCTTCACAGGCGTAGAAATTCATCCTGGCGCACAGATTGGCTCTGGCGTATTTATTGACCACGGTATGGGGGTAGTCGTCGGGGAGACTGCGATCATCGGTGACCTATCGCTGATCTATCAAGGTGTGACACTAGGCGGTACGGGTAAAGAGTCAGGCAAGCGCCATCCCACGCTAGGAACAGGCGTAATTGTCGGTGCGGGCGCAAAAGTGCTGGGCAATATTCAAATCGGCAATGATGTCCGGATTGGGGCTGGTTCTGTGGTGCTTAGAGAAGTACCCTCGGACTGCACTGTTGTTGGTGTACCTGGCCGAGTGGTGTATCGTTCGGGTGAGAGAGTAGGCACGTTAGATCATGCTAAGCTACCTGATTCTGAAGCAAGAGCGATCCGCGCACTAATGGATCGAATGATCGCGCTAGAGAACGAAGTATCCGAGCTGCGAGAAGCCAAAAAGCTGGAGACCAAAGAAGAGATCGCCGCTAAGATCGCTGATCTTGAGGACTTAATGTCTGTAGGCGCAGTAGGAGAGAATTGCGATGGCAGTAAATGCTGCAATCTGGACGACCGGGCACTACAGGAGTTTTTCGACGGGTCTGGAATCTAGGTCAGAGGCCATTCACATCTAGTCATCCACAAAGAAGGGCGTACAAATCTGTACGCCCTTTTCTTTAGTCTATTGGAAAAACAGAATAGATAGAGAAAATCAAATCCTATGAAAGCGCTGCTGCATCTACACCGCACTCGTCTACTAGGTAGCACATGGCCTTGAACCGTAGCATGACTAATGGGTCGTAGAGGGGATTGAGCTTACACATTGGCGGAATGTGAGCGATGGTGCGCTCAAAGAGTTTAATATCTCGTTCGAAAGGGCAGTCGGCTGGAATAAGAGAGACGATACGGTGGGCGGTTTTTTCGTTCTCGACCGGGATGCCTTCAATCCAATTACGTAGGGGAGTTAGGATGTTCAGAGTATTTTTCATCTTTGGTGAAAATTGAACCATGACAACAAGAAGAGTCGCTTAATGACTCAGTAGTTTTGAGGAGGCATAGCTGCGTTGGATACAACGAAGATGCCCGAAGAATTATTAGATTTATCAGAGAAAGTTTCTGACTTTCTGCGGAGGTGCTGTTTCATCTGCCGCTTTTGCAAATACCGTTCTTATCTGTTTGATATGTCTATGTCTTTTTGCTTTCGTTAACTATCCTAGTGCGCTGAAATGGAATGACAAGTACTTAGAGAACATTTTGGCGATAAATTATGCAAAGTTCACATGGCTCTAATGCAGGTAATTGGAGCGAGCTATGATCCCGCCAATTTACAACAGCGATCCCCATACCGCCAACGCGCTAAAACCATTGACCCATAAGGCATTCAAAGATTATACAGATTAAGGGTTATGAAAAAACGTCCTCAGAAATACATTATGAGGAAGCTGTAAATTAGACCAGTTTCCCTCGTAAGTAGAAGTACTTATCTCTTTTTTGAAAGCAAATTCTCTTGCGAAAATTCTCTCGTAAGTACTTCTACTTATCACACAAGTGTTTTTACCAATTATCTCATAGTGACAAATTCTTCTGCCGAGCTGGGATGAATTCCGACAGTCGCATCGAAGTTGGCTTTGGTGGCGCCCATCTTTAGAGCGATCGCAATCCCCTGAATAATCTCCGCCGCATGATCGCCGACCATATGCGCCCCTAATATCCGGTCGCTCTCGGTATGTACAACCAGCTTCATCAGCGTCTTTTGATCCTTGTTTGGCAGCGTGTAATACATTGAGCGAAAGCGAGAGCGATAGACATGAATGTTCTCTTCGCCGTATTTCTCGATAGCATCGGCTTCAGTGATGCCTACCGCAGCCGCTTCAGGCGTTGTGAAAATAGCAGAGGGTACGTAGTCGTAGCTCATCAGCCTTTCCTTTCCGCCATAGAGCGTATCGGCAAAGACGCGACCTTCGTCTATGGCCACAGGCGTGAGGTTGATCCGATCGGTGCAGTCGCCGATTGCATAAATGCTGGGCTCGGCGGTTTGGCAGTGTTTGTCGATGGCGATCGCGCCCTTATGCGTCTCTACTGCCGTATTCTCTAGCCCTAGTCCATCTAGACTGGGCTTTCTGCCTGTTGCCGATAAACAGACCGCATCAGCGACGATAGTATAAGCTTCGCCCTTGTCATCTCCCTCGGCATTCCCATCAACGATCTTTGCAATTACGCCGTCTGAGCTTTGCTCGACTCCGACAATCTCAGAGCTGTTGAAGATTTTGATGCCTTCTTTCTGCAACGCTTCGTGTAGCTCATCGCGCAGATCCTCATCAAAGCCATTGAGGATCTGCTCCTTACGGATCACCATCGTCACCTCTGTGCCCAGTCCATTCATGATGCCGGCAAATTCGCAGCCAATATAGCCACCGCCTAGAATCACCATTCGCTTAGGCTGCTCGGTCAGCTCGAACATCCCGTCAGAACTAATCGTATGCTCAATGCCAGGAATATCTGGTTTCACCGGTTCTCCGCCTACCGCAATCAGAATCCTCTCAGCAGTGACCTTTTCATCGCCCACTTCTATCGTATGCGCATCCAAAAGCTTAGCCCGCTGTCTGTATAGCGTGACTTCGGCGCTATCGATCATGCGCTGATAGATAGCATTCAACCGTTCAACCTCACTGTGAACAGCCGCGATCATCTTTTCCCAGCTAAATTCACCGGGTTCCATCTGCCAGCCATAGCCAGCCGATTCTTCTACAGATTTAGGAAAGCGAGAGGCATATACCATCAGCTTTTTGGGGACGCAGCCGCGATTTACGCAAGTGCCGCCTAGATGGTTAGCTTCAGCGACGGCTACTTTTGCTCCGTGAGAGGCCGCCCGCCGGGAAGCGGCGATGCCGCCGGAGCCGCCGCCAATTACAAAGAGATCAAAATCGTAGGTCATAGTCTAAACGTAATGAAGAAGTTCTTTGATCCTAAATGAGTTACAAGCAAATATCTTTGCTCACAAGAAGGATGTTAGGAATTAGAACAGGTAGAGCTTCTCGGCAGCTATCCCAATGTCACATCGAGAAACATCATCAAGACAAAACCAATCATCACTCCGACTGTGCCTACCTGTCCGATGGCCTTCTGGTCGATATCTGGAATAATCTCATCGACGATGAAAAACAGCATCGCTCCGGCGGCAAAAGCCATTCCCCACGGGAGCAGTGCCTCCGAAAAGCTAACAAGACTTGCGCCAAGCAGTCCGCCAATCGGTTCGACTAAGCCAGTTAAGGTCGAAACTACTAAGAAATTCAGTAGCGAAAACGATGTCGCCGCTAGCATCACCCCACCGCCTACACTTAGCAAAATACCCTGCGCTTTTTCCGATAGGCCAAACGGCAGCATCACCGGCAGTGCGCCAATCCCAGTTGCCAGCCCAGCCCCCAAGCTTGCCAAAAATCCCATCAGCACGCTATTCACAAGCTAACCTTTTTCACCCAGCTTCGACGGGGGGCTACACCTTCTCTGCTCTCTTACCATACTCATCATGAGTGTGCTTCAGGCAGAAACTCGTCAGACCATAGCCCTTTTGACACCAGCCACTCTTGGTTAAACACCTTTGACTGATAGCGAGCACCGCCATCGCACAAGATCGTCACAATCGTGTGACCTGGTCCCATTTCCTTAGCTAGTGCGACTGCTGCTGCCACGTTGATCCCGACAGATCCGCCCATGAACAGCCCCTCCTTATATAGGAGCTGATAGATCACCTTTAGCGCTTCGCGATCGTCGATCTGAATTGCATCATCGATCGGTGCGCCCTCCATATTTCCGGTCACGCGGCTATTGCCAATGCCTTCTGTAATTGAATTGCCCTCAGGCTTAATCTCACCTGTTTTCACGTAGCTGTATAGACCACTCCCCATCGGATCTGCCACCACACAGCGAGCCTCAGGATTTTTCTCTTTTAGAAACATCGCAACGCCTGCATAGGTGCCACCTGTGCCAGTCGCCGCCGTCCAGCCGTCTATCTTGCCGTCGGTTTGCGCCCACAGCTCCGGGCCAGTTGTCTCATAGTGTGCCTGACGGTTTGCCAAATTTTCAAACTGGTTGGCCCAAATGGCATTCTCAGTTTCTGCTGCCAAACGACCCGAGAGCTTAACATAGTTATTCTCATCTTTGTAGGGCACAGCAGGCACTGTCCGCACATCCGCACCTAACGTTCTTAGCAGGCTAATTTTCTCTTCTGACTGCGTTTCAGGAATAATGATGACGCACTTATAGCCCTTGGCATTGCAAATATGAGCTAGGCCAATGCCGGTATTACCCGCAGTTCCTTCTACAACTGTACCGCCGGGTTGCAGCGTGCCTGCTTTCTCGGCCTGTTCGATGATGTACAGCGCCGCCCGATCTTTGACCGACCCGCCAGGATTTAGAAACTCCGCCTTGCCCAAAATCTCGCAGCCAGTTTCCTCACTAAAGCTATTGAGCCGAATCAGGGGCGTATTCCCAACCGTGCCTACAAAACCTGATTTAATATCCATGCGCGTGTGCTTTGCCATTCAACCCCTTTATCCTAATGGGGAACGGTTCAGCCCGGTACAGCTCTACGGCGGAGAATATTTGAGTTGGCGGCTATCTCTGCATGACGTTTTCAGGGCTGAAAACGTCATGCAGGAGTATCTATGGTTTATACTGAGCGATAGCAGAGCAACCGTAAGCATACAGCTACGAGCATTGCGCTCACTAGCTCGACCGAGGTATATAAATTGAGTGAAGCCGTCATTTCGCGTGAGACACTCAAGCAAGCGCTGAAAGAAGCACTTGCTGAAACATTGAATGAACAGCGGGAGCTATTTCGAGAAGTGCTTGTTGAGGTACTGGAGGATTTTGCCTTAATTGAGGCAATAGAAGCAGGACGCGGCACTGAAAGAGTAGAACGCTCGAGAATCTTTTCAATTCTAGAGTGTGATGAATGAGGACGGAGTTTCTCATAACTTTTGAACGCGATCTTCAAAAGTTAGCCAAGGATAAGCGGTTGTTAGGCCGCATACGCTCGATCATTGAAGCGGTTGAAGCCACAGATGATCTACAATCGGTGACGAAGTTGAAGAGGTTATCTGGTGGAGAAGGTGATTACTACCGCTTTCGAGTCGGCGATTATCGAATAGGTGCTGAACTGAAAAATAATGTTCTTATATTTGTTCGCTGTCTTCATCGGCGTGAAATTTATCGCTATTTTCCCTAGACTCAATTAGCATTTTCTGTCGATTACGTTGCTGAATAGGACTTTTGATCCCCCAATAGCTAGCGGCTTCTGAAGCAACCATCGTTAGGAGTTGCTCGTTCCCAGTTGGCAGAAGCTGGGTGGGTAGGGTAGGTGTGTGCGAAAGGGCTCTGAGAATTTCGGTGGCGATCGCACGTGCCAGCGGCGGCGGAACTGAATTACCGACCTGCCTAGCGCCGTGCCATTTGGTGCTGTGAAAACGAAACCAGTCTGGGAAACCATGCAGCCTAGCCATTTCTCGTACGGTAATGCAGCGAGGATATTGATAGTGAATCGGTCTAGGACTGGTAAAGGAGCCTCTAGCCGAGTCGGTGCCAGCCCTGAGCGTGTTGCAGATACCGTCTGGCGGTAGGCGGAAAAAGCGAGAGATCGGTTCGCGAGTGCCGGGTCGGGTTTGGGAGAAGCGATCGCGCGACTGCTGTGAGTGATTGGTACGAATACTGTTGGTCAGTAGCGACCGATTCCACTGACGACGATAGCCGTAGTGCCAGTCATTTTCCGATTGACAGCGCATCAGGGAGGCATAAGAACTTTTGGGTTTCGAAAATGAGACAACGACTTCACCCTTCTGAATCAACTGCTGAAACTGTTCTGCATCCGGCAAGTCATGAAGAGCATCAGCGCAAGTAGGCGAGTTATCTGACGGTGGAGGGTAGCTAGGTAGCGGTTTGTTCTTTCTTGCACCGATTAAGAACAATCTCTCTCTGTTTTGAGGAATGCCGTAGTCGCAGGCGTTGAGGATTTGCCAAGGATCGATCAGGCGGTAGTGGATAGCGGCAATTTGACTGATAATGCCCTCTAGGATGTGTCGATTGCGATCGCACGTCAATCCCCTCACATTCTCGAACACAAAGTAGCTGGGCTGAAGCTCATTGACTAGCCGAAAAAACTCTTTGACTAGGGCATTGCGTGGATCGCTAGCAGAACGCGGTCCCATTGCTGAAAACCCCTGACACGGTGCGCCGCCAACCACGGCGGTAATTGTACTTGTCGGCGATAGCTTGGCTACAGAGCGAATCTCTTGTCCAGTAACGGCAGTAACCGATCGAGGAATTACTTCGCACAGCGGAAAATTAAACCGATGGACCGCCGCGTGAACCGGATCAATTTCAACGGCTACTGGCACATCGAATCCAGCCTGCTCGAAACCAAGACAAAGTCCTCCGGCCCCGGCAAATAGGTCGATTGCAATTGGTCTGTTGTTTTCAGCACTGTCCATGCGACATACTTTACCGCGTAACCTTCCCCCAGTCTTCAAGCAGTCTGCAAGCAGTTTTCAAACAGCTTGAAAATTATCTGCTAGCCCATGGCTAAACACTTCTATGAACCGATCGATATGAGCTGAGGCGTGGGTAGCCATTAGGCTAAGGCGTAAGCGGCTAATCGGCACGGTAGGCGGGCGAACGACTGAAGCATAGATTCCGTTCGCCTTGAGATATTGGCCCATTGCCAAGACGGTAGCAGCGTCTTTTACCTGCAAGCAAATGATCGCAGACTCCGAAGAAAGCCTTTTGAGATGAAGTGCGCGTGCTTGAGCGTGGAGCGATCGCGCAGAAAGTACCTGATCTAACTGCTCACTCAGGTACTGAGCGTTTTGGTGAATCGAGTACAAGCGGTAAGGTTCTTGGGCCAGTAGCGAAATGGCCCCTAGCGCCGCCGCCGTATCTGCCGCTGACAGCCCAGTGGTGTAGATCCAGGTCGGGGCGCGATTGCGTAGAAAGTCAATTAGCTCTGAACTCCCGGCGACATAGCCGCCCAAGCTAGCAAACGCCTTGCTCAGCGTCCCCATTTGCACCATCGGCCGATGGCTACAGCCAAAATACTCAGCGCAGCCTGCCCCTGTCTTACCCAGCACGCCCGCACTATGCGCCTCATCGACCATTACCATTGCTTCAAAGCGATCGCCTAAATCCAAAATTTCTGGCAAGGCACAGACATCGCCATCCATTCCAAATACGCCATCTGTCAGAATCAGACAGCGGCGGTAGAGCGATCGCGATTCGGCTAGCTTTGCTTCTAGATCGACGGTGTCGCTATGAGCATAGGTAATAACTTTCGCTCCGCTGAGTATTGTTCCATTCTTGAGACTAGAGTGATTGAATTCGTCGCTTAAAATCAAATCGCGACTGTTGACTAGCGCTGCGATAGTCCCCAGATTGGCCAGATAGCCGCTGCTAAAAACGATTGCGTCTTCTGTGCTTTTGAGGTGTGCGATCGCCTCTTCTAGTTCTCTGTGTAGCGATCGGTGCCCGCTAAGCAGCCGCGAGCCCGTCGTCCCTGTCCCATAGATTTCGACCGCTTCTTTGACCTGCGCTATCAACCGGGGGTCAGCGGCTAGTCCTAGATAGTCATTGCTCGCAAGGTTAATCGAAGGTCGACCGTCAATTGTCACAATCGGACCACTACGGCCTTCAATCGATTGAACGCTGCGATACCAGTGCGCCTGATGCAGCGTTCGCAAAGATTTACCAATCCAGCGGTAGGCGTCAGTCATGCTCAGTAGATCTCTGAGTCGGATCTTTCTGGACTACATGATTCAGACTACACCAGTGGAACAATCACTCGGCTAAGCATGCGGCCATCTTCCATTTGACTCAGGGTACATTCCCCGCCTAATGCCTGCATCAGCGATTGACAAACCCACAGATGGCTGTTTTGCGGCAGCATGATTGCAGTGGGGGAAAGCAGATCTGCGGGACGGCCCTCAGCTAAGGCTTGTAAGAGAATCGGATCGACGCTGCCTTCGTCTGTGATCGAGACTTCTAGCCACTTTGAGTCGATAGGGCGACACCAGATATCGATGCGATCGCCCACCGGAGATCGCTCACAAGCGGCTACTAGTAGCTCACACAGCACAAACTCAATCTTGGTCGCATCGCCCGAAATCATCAGATTACTCTCGCAGTGCACCTTCGACCATAGCTGACGCGATTGGATTAGTGGATTTGCCCTAGCCGTCGCTCGCTTTAGCAGACTGACCAGCGGCGTTTCTCTAGTCTGGATTGCCATTGTCCACTTTTCAGCTTTGATAACGTGACTCAGCCGACTGCCCAGTGTCTCCATTTTCTGCATCAGCATTTTTTGACGAGGATCCTGTACGTCTAGGGGTGGCATTTGCTGCAAACACTCTTTGAACCCGCGATTGAGATCTTCAATCTGATGCTGCTTGTACCAGTTGAGCTGAGTTAGCTGCTGCTGGTGACTCAGCATTAGCTGGGTTAGCTTGAGATGACGGCGACACCAGGCCAGCTGGTTGACGATGATCGCTAGCAAAGTGGTCTGCTCATCTGACCATTCACGCTCAGCCTGATCGGCCATGATCAGCACTGCATTGGGCTCATGTTCTGGGGCCGTTCTCAAAGCCATTGCCAGTAGCTGTGCGCCTTCTGGTCCGCTGATCCATCGGTCTTCGACCGGCAGATCTTCTAGCTTCAGCGTTAGGAGTCCTTCTGTTGAAACTGCCCAGTGCAGTAGGGCGTCTGTTTTAGTTGAGATGAGTGTCGTATCGTCTATGTGAAACTGGTTGCTCTGCGCCAGTACGTCGGCGGCTTTCGCAGTGGCGGCTCCGTTTTCCCAGGCAACAATTCCTACTAGGGGTACGTGCATTAGCTGGGCTAATCGATGAGTGGCAGACTGGTCTAGCGATTCTATTGTGGAGAGCCGCTGCAAGCTACGCATCCCCCACTGAAAGGCTTCGTGTAGCTGTGCCTGCTGATCTCTCTGTCTTTGTAGCCACCACTGATGCAGGATGAGTCCAATCTGATTGCTTAGGGTTTGCAGGAGTTCTCGTTCGGTATGGCTCCAGCGTCTGGCGGTTTTGTCGATGACGATGACGATGCCTTCAGGGGCATGGCCGGGCGATGTATTGCTAACGAGAAGAGACTTTGCCCCCATTGGCTGTAGGTGCGATCGCCAAGCCGCAAATTTTAGATCATGCTCAAAATCCTCAACGCTAGCGGGTGAATGGGCCCGGCGCAGCATCTGATCGTCCACCTCATCAAGCGGATTCCAGTGTTCTGTTTGCCCGCCTGATTGTCTTCTGGGCTGCGGCGTTCCCTGGCCGGTTCGATAGCAAAGGTTGTAGCCACCCCTATCGGTATCAGCGCTGAGGACCAGTAGCTGGTCGGTGCCAACGCGAGCCGCGAGCTGCTCAACGCATAGACCCAAGACATGCAGCCAGTCGCGATCGCCATGAATGCTGCGAGTCACACCCGCACTCAGCAAATGATCAGATCGTAGCTGGCTGACCGCCTCATCCATTTCTGCTGTGGGCATCGCTAGACCCACCATCTGCGCCGCGCCGCGCAGGTAGGCTTGCTCCGCCTCGCTCCAGACTCGGGACTTGTCGACCGCTACCGTTAGAAATCCCTGTAG
Organism: uncultured cyanobacterium; assembly: GCA_963838725.1. GTDB lineage: Bacteria > Cyanobacteriota > Cyanobacteriia > Phormidesmidales > Phormidesmidaceae > Phormidesmis. Next base: position 92,680 of record CAWISM010000012.1, read on the forward strand.
CTCATCTCGATATAGAATCGGCGCGACCATCAGCGCCTGCGCCTGCAAGTGCACCATCAGCCGATTGGCTACGCTGGCTTTTACTGAAGATTCCAGCTCATTGACTACCAACTGCTCGTCGCTACAGAGCATTAGATAGAGACTTTGAACTTCACTGACTGGCAAAATCTCTTTCTCTTTTCCCTTTCTTCCTAACGGCTCGGTGCCAAAAATGCCGCCCTCTAGGCTCCAGCCAGTACACGCTGGTCGCAGCACCGACAAAGGCTTCTGTTTCTTTTGCTACCGCTTCTAGTCTGCTGTCTAGACCCGAGAGTTCACCTAGCGTTTGCAATAGCTTCAGCAGCGGTTGGGCAGGCTGCTTGGTCTGTTGCCTTTGCGTTTCTAGTGTGTCCTGGTAAATGACTTCTGCTAGGGCAGCGGTGATTGTTCGCAGCGTTGCATTATCCAAAATGCCAGGTGTCATTCCCCAGCGCCTAGAGCCTAAGACAATCAGTCCAAAGCAGACCTGCTGTCGCACAATTGGCAGCACTACCATGCCCTGTAGCTCGAAGGTTTGAGCAATCTGTGTCCAACTGCCTGCTCGCGACTCTTCGCGAATGTCTGCAACCACTGCTGGCTGCTGCTGAACCACCACCTGTTCTAGAAAGTCTCCCGGCTGTAGCTCCAAAGTGGTATGGGTAAACCGTCTAGATCCTTGGGTAAGGACACCACAGGTATTGAGCTTGTGGGCGGCAGAATCGTAGAGACCTACCCACAGCAGCGAATAGCCAAACTCGGCTTGAATCGTTTCAAGCGCTAATTTAACGGCTTGGTCTGGCGTTTTCGAGCCTAGAATGCTTGGCAAAACCCAACCGGGATCTTGCTGCTGCGCTTGCGCTACTCGCCGATCGGGAATGGGTTGGGGGATGCGGGCGGGTTTGGTCTTAGGTTTAGCCATGTGGAAGGACGTCGGTGAGATTGCGGGGTGGCGATGCAGCGTTTATTGGTAGGGTTGTGCGTATGGTTCCCTTCACGTCAGCTTCATTTACAGTGGAGAGTGACCGCCAGCAGTAGGTATTTTCTTTTGCAGCAGCTTTATCGGTTTGGGGTGCGATCGCTATTGTTCAAAGCCCTCAAAGCAGATCCCGAGACTGTCCACCATCAAACGATTGCGCTGCTAGCATGGCTAGCTACCGACCCCAACAGCAGCGCGGTAGTTCACCAGCCGACTCGCCGTGCTGCGCAGGTTGCTCTATCAGGCTCTTTTGGTAGTCGGCCCGCTTTTTCTAGGGCGCTCTATCAATCACTTTGGGGCATCGACTTTTTCAACCCGCTAGGGCTAGCAGCAGGATTTGATAAGGATGGAACAGCAGCAAGGGCTTGGGCACTGCTGGGCTTTGGCTTTGCAGAGCTAGGCACAGTCACGTATCATCCACAGCCAGGTAATCCCAAACCTAGAATGTTTCGACTGCCAGCAGATAGAGCGGCTCTAAACCGAATGGGATTCAACAATCAAGGTGCGGCGGCTTTATCTAGTAAACTGCGAGCGCTTTGGCCAGAGGACGACTATCCAATTCCTATCGGCATTAATCTGGGAAAGTCAAAAATCACGCCTTTGGAGAAAGCGGCAGAGGACTATCGACAGAGCTTTGATCTGCTGAAGACGCAGGGCAGCTATTTTGTGGTGAATGTGTCATCGCCAAATACGCCGGGACTGCGATCGCTTCAGGCCAAAGAACAGCTCGCTCCAATCCTCGAAACTCTCCAAAGCGCCAATACACAGAACAAACCGCTGCTGGTGAAAATTTCCCCCGATCTTGCGACTGAAGACATCACAGAAATTGTCCAGCTCGCTCAAGACTGTAACCTAGCCGGAATTATCGCAACGAATACAACCATTGATCGAAGCGCGCTGACTACGCGCACTATTGCGCTGACTGGTAAGTCTGTTACCGACGAATCAGGCGGCATTAGCGGCGCACCGGTCAATAGCCGTTCGACAGAAGTCATCCGCCAAATCTACGCACAGACTAATGGTACGCTCCCGATTATTGGCGTAGGCGGTATCTTTGATGCCAATGACGCCTGGGCCAAGATCACAGCCGGAGCAACGCTATTGCAGACCTACACGGGCTGGGTGTATGAGGGGCCGAGTATGGTGCGGGCGATCGCCCAAGGACTAAAAGACAAACTAGACACCCACGGACTCGAACACATCTCAGCCGCTGTAGGACTTGCTCATCGCTCTTGATAGGTTTTTCTAGGTTTGTTGAACCCTACTCTAGAAAGCTAGCAAAAGCAGCTTTTAGCAGACCTTTTTGCTGTAGCTGCTCTTCAAACTCTGACCAGTTGGCGACCTTTTCGGTGACTGACTGGTTTTTGTCCTGTTTCCAGAATTTCAAGTCAAACTCTGCACTGAAGCGGTTAAGCACAACACCTGTTGCAGCGCTGATCTTCTCGCAGGCAAAGGCAAGGTTCTCTACGTTTGACCCGCAAGTAAATTCCTCGTATCGCAGCACTTCGATCTTGCTGTGATGGGTTTTTAGATATCTATCTGCGCACTGCTTGTAGTAAATATGACGCCGCTCATACCAGTCTACAAAGTCCTCAATGTCGAGAGTTGGTTTCACTTGGGTTGTGTCTAGGTTTAGCCATGCGCTTGTTTCTGTTGCTTTGATGAAAGAAACGTAGCTGTCAATCACTCTACGCGTAATGGCGATCGCACTATAGTCATCAATCATTTGAGCTAGCGCTGTATGGGGTAGATGATCCTGAAAAACCTTGAACGAGAGAATCTTTCTTTTTCCTGTCTCTTCTTTTCCTGTCTCTTTGCTGCCCGATAGCTCACTGCCAATGAGTTTGATAATTTGATGCGAGTTGCCTTTGAATCGCTTGACTAGCTGAGGATCGCTCCTGTAGGTAAAGGGCCATTTCTGTAGTTCACACAGCGCCTTCACTTCTTCGTCTGTCATCATGACAGCGACGTTGGAGAAGATCTCGTAATAAGCGGCAATCTGAGGGTGGTGACTGAGCAGCTCACATAGGTAGTTGGTGCCGGTTCGTTCAGACGCGAGGATAACAAGCGGTTTAGCCAAAGGGTCTAGATGCTCAGACATGGTGAAAGGGCTAGTTTAGAAGGAGCTGCTTGGCGCTAGTAGGCTTGCGCTTGGTGCTATAGATTAGCGCATAGGCAGCAGGGACAAAATAGAGAGCCAGTAAGGTGGAGCCGCTGATACCACCAGCGATCGCGATCGCTAGCGGTCGCCAAAACGGTCCGCCGCTAATCAGCAAAGGAACAAAGCCCGCAATTGTTGTAATCGTTGTTGTTATCACGTGCCGAGTGGATTTGTTTACTACATAGGCGATTGCTTTGCGATCGCCCGCCTTCGCTTCTGCATTCTCATTTAATCCTGAGAGCACCATCACCGTATCATTGATCGCAATTCCGACTAGGCCCAGAGAGCCGATAATTGCCATAAAGCCAAACACCGCGCCAAATACCTTCAGCGAAAACAGCGCCATTCCAACCGAGGCAATCCCTACCACCGCAACGACTAGCGCCTGTCGAAAAGAGCCTAGCGACAGCACCAGCGCCGCGACCATAATAATTCCTAGCAGTGGCACATAGATCAACAGATTGCCGACTGCCTGATCTTGCTGAGCGGCTTCACCGCCGTATTCTGTTCGATAGCCGGGTGGCAGTTGGAACCCCTCATCTTCGGCCAGTCGTTCTTCAAATACCTGCTGAACGGCTGAAGGCAGCACCCCGGCGGTGATGTATGCCTGCACTATGTTTACTCGCTGTTCATTGCGACGAGCGATCTTCGAGAGTTCTGGAATTAGCTCAAAGTCGCCAAATACACTGGTAGAACGAGAGTTGCCGCCATTCTCCGAGCGCAGGTCCAAAGAGGCGATGCTGCTAAGGTCGGCGCGTTCCGCATCTGAGAGCCGCACGCGAACGGGCAGATTCTCGGTGCCTTCTAGCACAGATCCGCCGACGCTGCCTTCTAGATAGGCTGCAAGCTGCTGGGCGATCGCACTATTACTCAGCCCGCTCTGCCGCGCCTGCTCTTCATCCACGCTCAGTCCCAGCTTGGCTAGAGACTCGCCTAAATCATCACGGGTTACGGTCACGTCGGGAATGCCGTCTAGCACCCGGCGAGCTTCTAGCCCTAGCCGTCTGAGTTCATCTAAGTTCGGGCCAAAAATTCGCAGCTCAATCGGCGCGTCAAACGGCGGGCCCTGCTCTAGCTGACGAACTAAAATGCGGGCGGCTGGGAAGGCTTCACTGAGATCGGTTTGGAGCGATCGCACGATCTCTGCTAGGTTACTATCCGTATTTAGCTGCACTAACGCCTGCGCATATTGCGACTGATTGCGGCGCTCACTCTTGAGGTTGTAGTAAAACTTGGGTGCGCTTTCACCAATAAACCAGTGAACATCTTCCACCTTTGGATTGCTGAGGATCAGGTCTCTGGCCTGAGCGATTTGTTCGCGGGTGCGGGCGATCGCACTTTGCGGCGCAAACTCTACCTCTATCTGCACCTGATCGCGTGAGACAGACGGGAAAAACTGCTGTTCTAGACTGCCAGCGGCGATGAAGCCAATCAGGGGAATAGTGAGAGAAAGAGCGATCGCCAGCAGCGGATGTGACATTGTTTGCCGCAGCGTCCACTGATAGGGCCGCGCCAGCCGAGGCAAAGCAATCCCGTCTGCCCACCAGCTACCGGGCCGCAGCAAAAACCGCTGCACTGCCGCCAGCGGCCCTCGCTTGTTCGCCAGCGTCTGCGCCTTTTCCTCAGTCTGACCCAATAGTCGTCCGGCCAGGGCCGCAATCACCGTCAGCGATAGCACCAGCGATGAAATCAGCGACATAATCACATTCAGCGCAATCGATCCAACAAACTCCCCAGCAGGCCCCGGCATTAGATAAATAGGCGCAAATGCCATAACTGTTGTAACGGTAGACGCCAGCAGCGGCACTTTGATGTAGTTGACCGTTTTTATCACCGCCGCGAGTGGGCGATCGCCGTGCGCTAGCTCTAGCTGAATTTCATCAACTGCGATAATGGCATTATCAATCAGCAGTCCTAGCGCAATAATCAGACCCGTCACCGACATCTGGTGAATCGGTACGCCTAGTACGCTCATCCAGCCAAACACGCTCAGCGCTGTAATCGGCAGCGCCGCGCCTACGACACAGGCTGCGCGCCATCCCATTGTCACCATCGTCACGGCCACTACCAGCAGCGCACCCACGACCAAGTTAGAAATTAGCGTATCCATCCGACTTTCTACATAGCCGCTCTGGTCGAACAAAATTTCTAGCCGGACGCCTTCTGGCAACTGCTGGCCGAACTCAGAGATCACCTGACGCACCTCAACTGCCCACTGGTCGATCCTGCGCCCAGACTCCATTAATACGCCCAGTGCGATCGCAGGCTGACCGCTGACCATCGCCATATCGGCCATCGGCCGCTGCAATCCTCGGCGCACCTCAGCAATATCGCTCAGACGAGCGAACTGACCTGCCCCGGTTTGAATCGGAATCTGACGAATTTGTTCTAACGTCTCTAGCTCACTTTGAATCTCGATGGCCAAATCCTGCTGATCGCTGCGTAGCTGTCCGGCGGTTACTTTGGCATCGCTCGTCTGAATGCGGCTAGCTAGCGACTGCGCTGATAGGCCCAAAGCCGCTAAATCTGGCGCATCTACTTCTACAACAATCTCTTCTGTTGGATTGCCAAACAGCTCGACTTCTTCTGTTCCCGCCACGCTGCGCAGTTGCAAGGCTAGCTCTTCAGTAAATCGGCCTAGAACGGCATAATTCGGCTCACCCGGCAAGTCCCAGCTAAGCGACGTGATAATGCTGTAGGCCGCAATTTTCTGTTCTTCTAGATCGGGCTCGCTAGTCCCTACGGGCAAACGAGACTGGGCCGCATCTAGCTCATTGCGCACCTTTGCCCACACTGGCTCGGCATTATCGATCGTGTCTTCTAGCTCAATAGAGATAGAAGAAAACCCCACCCGAGAGGTAGAAGAAAGCAGGGCGATCTCTTCTAGTTCGCTCAGCTCAGCTTCGATCACTTCGGTGACTAGCGCCTCTACCCGCTCTGCATCCGCGCCCGGATAGGCCGTTTGCACCACGGCTACGCGGCTAACTAGCTCAGGATCTTCCTGGCGAGGCAGAGCCTGGAAGGAGAGTAGTCCCCACGCTAGAATTAGAATAATCGTAAGGACGAGAAGGCGAGTATTTGTGTAAAAGTGTTTGACCATTACGAGTAGAAGATAAGGTGCGCGTTTGGTGGTTGTTGGCTAGTTGCTTGGGTCTCGACGTATCACGCTAAACAGGTACAAAATCAGTGCTTAACATCCGTCATCAATCAGAGATAAACTGGCTAGAAATATCTGCGGACGGACGGACCTGCTGCTCGGGCACTAGCCGATGCGCACCGCTAGCGACGACCCGATCGTCAGGCTGGAGCGTGCCTGTGACCAAGACGCGATCGCCCTCCTGATGCAACACTTCTACCGTCTGCGGTCTGACCACATAGCTAGTCGCCTCTTCACCTGTCTCTTCCAACTCCTCAGAGGCGATAGGCACGACTACATAGGCCGTCCACAGGCCGCGAAGACTCTCTGTGAGCGCTTCTGCCGGTAGCCAAATTCCTGGCTGAGAAATGCGTTCTGTTAGGGTTAGTCGCACGGTCTGTCCTGGGCTGATCTGCGCTGCGGCTCTAGGTTCTAGCGCTAATACAACAGTTCGTGTTCGCGTCTGCGCGTCTACTTCCGGCAAGATAGAGGCAATGGTTCCGGTGTATTGTTCTCCATTGGTTTCAACAGTTCTTTCTTCTCCTAGCTGTAGCTGATTGGCTTCTTCGGCAGGTACGCCAACTCTCGCTTCTGGTGCGCTGCTTTCTACTAGGCGAATCACCGACTGCCCAGCACCCATCACTGTGCCAACATCAGCTTTGTGCTCGGCGACGCGTCCGCTAAAAGGCGCGTTTAGGGTACTCTTCGCAATCGTCACGTCAATATCTGCTAGGCGAGCGTTCAACTGCTGAATCAGGGCACTTTGCGCGTCGATCTGCTCTGGGCGAGTTCCGTTTTGTAGCTCCTCTAACTGACTGCGGGCCTGACTCAGCCGTGCCTGCAATGACCCTTCCCCAAAGCTAAATTCGTCTAGGGCTTCGCGGGCGATCGCACCCTGCTCATACAAAAATTCCCGCCGCGCTAGCTGCGATTGCTGCAATCCAATCTGCTGCTCCAAATCTTGTACCGCCGCACGGGCTACGGCAATATCCTCACTTCTAGCGCCCACCTCTAGCTCTGTAAGCTGCGCGATCGCTCTCGCCTTCTCCGCCTCTATCTGCGCCCGCTGCGCCTGCAAGTTTTGTACATCTAGCCGAGCAAGTGGCGTCCCCGCCGATACCTGTGATCCTTCTGCCACCAGTAGCGACACCAGCTTTCCACCACGCTCAAAACCCAGCTCACTGGCCCGCAGCGCGGCCACTTCTCCGGTGAAAGATCGAGAAACTTCATAGCTGCTCACCCGCGTTGCCGAAATCGTTTCGACTGGCAGCGCACCCTGGTCCGAGACTGTCTCGCTTTCGGCGGTTCTAGAAGAAAGCATCCCGGTGATGGGCACTACAATCGCCAGCAGCCCCAGCAGCCCTAGCCCAATCAGCCACCGGGGAGAAATCTGCCTGAACCGCTGGCTGATAGATGATGACAGCATAGGGGACGAAGGGGGAGGACTCATAGGAAGTGCACAGATAATGAAATAGCAGCAAAAATCATACAAACGTATGAATGGAAGATAATCAGAAGAGTCACCAGACCTACGACTTATCAGCTCTGGCTACCGCTGCCTAGCGCTTTTCGCTTAATATATTAAGGCAAACAATCAAATGGGCGTTTGACATTTATTAAAACGTACGTTTGAAAAAAGATCAAGACAATTTTGGACTATGCCTCACGCCTCATCAATTGACACCCAAGAGCAAATTCTGGATGTAGCAGAGTGCCTGCTAGCAGAGAATGGCTATGCGGGGACTACGCTGCGCAATGTAGTTAGCAGAGCCAACGTGAACCTAGCGGCTGTTCACTACCACTTTGGCTCCAAGGAAGATCTGCTAAAGGCGGTGCTAGCTCGCATTTCTGGCCCGGTGGTGTCTGGTCAGCTAGCAGCGCTAGAGGCTTTGATGGCGAACGAGTCTACAGACGGCGCTCTATGTACAGGCAAACGCTTGAGCGTAGAGGCAATTTTGAGGGCTTATTTAGAGCCTGCGCTGATCTGCGCTACGAGCTGCCGAGATGCGCATCCGCTAAGGGGACAGTTTATTGGGCGATCGCGCACCGAACCAGAGCCCATGCAGAGCATTGCCGCTGAACAGTTTCGGCCGAGCACCGAGAAATTTTTGGACGCCTTGCAGCGGGCGCTGCCAGATCAGTCGCGATCGCAGCTCACCTGGAAACTCGATCTCGTAGTGGCCTGTCTGATTCGCTCCCTTTTTAAGGCTGGACAGCCCGGCGCTCTGCTATCGGCCAGCACGCCCGGCGGTTTTGAGCAGGCACTGGCGAAACTAATTGCGTTTTTAACGCCCGGCCTAGAGAGTGACTAAAGCTTTGGGTATAGGGGCAGCGTCCATACAAAGAAAGTGGCTAGAGTTGGCTACTCACGATATGCTTATGCAAAAATCGTAGCCCAACATACCTCAAAGCGTTTTAGAAGGTGTTTGTATCTAGTTAGGAACCCATCAGTGTATCTTCTCAAACTATCTCTATATGACTATTCAACAGTTGCCCGGAACAGCGAATCACTTAGGGGCTACCTGGGACGGCAGCGGTACGAATTTTGCACTCTTTTCTGAAAATGCGACCAAGGTAGAGCTCTGTCTCTTTGATCAAAAAGGAAAAGAGAGCCGTTACGAGCTTACTGAGGTCTATAACTTTGTCTGGCATGGATACTTTCCGAAGGTCAAGCCGGGGCAGCACTATGGATTTCGGGTGCATGGCCCGTTTGAGCCCGAACAGGGACACCGATTCAATCCGAACAAGCTGCTGATCGATCCCTATGCGTTGGCGATCGCGGGTAACGTTACCTCAGGTCAGCCGATCTTTGGCTACGACTGGGGCGATATTGCTGAAGATCTCAGCTGCAATGTAGAAGACAGCGCTGAGTCAATGCCCAAATGCGTGGTGGTCGATACAACCTTTGACTGGCAAGGGGATGACTATCCCAAAACGCCTTGGAACCAGACCATCATCTACGAAGCGCACGTTAAAGGGTTTACTCAGCAGCATCCTAAAGTGCCGAAAGCATTAAGAGGCACCTATGCTGGGCTCGGCCATCCGGCGGCGATCAAGCACCTCAAGTCCATCGGGATCACGGCAGTAGAGCTGATGCCGATCCATCACTTTCACGCTACACCGGGCTATTTAGTTAGCAAGGGACTAACCAACTACTGGGGCTACGATTCGCTCAACTACTTCGCGCCTCATTCTGACTACAGCTCGGCGGGTGCCAACGGTGAGCAGGTCAAAGAATTCAAGACGATGGTTCGCTCCCTGCACGCAGCAGGCATTGAGGTGATCCTAGACGTGGTCTACAACCACACGGGCGAGGGGAACCACATGGGGCCGACGCTTAGCTTTAGAGGTATTGACAATGCGGCCTACTATCGCCTGGTAGAAGGCAACGAGCGCTACTACATGGACTATACGGGCTGCGGCAATTCCCTGCGCATGAGCCATCCACAGGTCCTGAAGCTGATTATGGACAGCCTGCGCTACTGGGTGCAGGAAATGCATGTTGACGGATTTCGATTTGACCTAGCCTCTGCGCTCGCGCGTGAGCTGTTTGAGGTAGGAACGCTTGCAACCTTCTTTGACATCATTCACCAAGATCCGGTGATCTCAAAGGTGAAGCTAATTGCTGAACCTTGGGATGTGGGCGATGGCGGCTACCAGGTCGGCAAGTTTCCGCTGCTGTGGTCGGAGTGGAACGGCAAGTATCGCGATACGGTGCGAGATTTTTGGCGCGGGGAGGACAGTGCGCTGGGCGAATTTGCAGCGCGCCTGACCGGTAGCTCTGATCTGTATGAGCACACGGGCCGTAGACCGCACGCCAGTATCAATTTTGTCACCGCGCACGATGGCTTTACGCTGCGCGATCTAGTCAGCTACAACGACAAGCATAACGAGGCGAACGGCGAGGACAACCGGGATGGGGAAGAGCACAACAGCTCCTGGAACTGCGGCGCTGAGGGCGAGACCGAAGATCCTGCTATTTTGAGCCTACGATTGCAGCAGCAGCGCAATTTTCTAGCGACGCTGATGCTCTCTCAAGGGGTGCCGATGCTGCTAGCAGGCGATGAAATGGGGCGATCGCAGCAGGGCAACAACAACACCTACTGCCATGACAACGAGCTTTCCTGGCTAACTTGGGAGCTTTCTCCAGAAGAAAAGGAACTCTTGCGCTACAGCCAAAAGCTGATCAAGCTGGTGAAGGAACATCCGATTTTTCGCCGCAGAACCTGGTTCTATGGTCGCCAGATTTACGGATCAGGCATTCGCGACATTGGCTGGTTCAACGTAGACGGCATTGAGATGAGCGATGAATGGACCGCTGGCTATGTCAAAACCCTAACCGTTTTTCTCAACGGAGAAGAGATTGCCACGCCCGACCACCGAGGCGAGCAGGTGATCGACGACAGCTTTCTCCTAATGTTCAACGCTCACTATGAAATGCTAGAGTTTTCCATCCCCGAAAAGCTCCGCGCTCCGGACAATGACGACTGGGCAACCCGCAAGTGGAAGCTGCTGATAGACACCAAGTCGGAAGGCTTTGTCAAGCGTAAGAAAACATACAAGAAAAACGACCGGATTGCTGTAGCAGCGCGGAGCCTGGTCGTTTTGGAGAGTCGCCTTGCCCCCTCACGCAGGTCTAGCACCTAGCTCGTGCGCTAGAAAGGCCCACTTGTCCGTCGCTTCCTCGATTTGTTTAGCAGTGGGCTTGCCTGCACCGTGTCCGGCTTTGGTCTCGATGCGGATAAGTACAGGACTTTCTCCAGCATGGGCGGCCTGGAGGGCAGCGGCAAACTTAAAGCTATGCGCAGGGACCACGCGATCATCATGGTCGGCAGTGGTGATCATGGTCGCAGGGTAAGCGGTATCTGGCTTGAGATTGTGCAGAGGAGAGTAGGCATAGAGCGCCTGAAACTCAGCTTCGTTTTGGGGCGAGCCATAGTCGGACTCCCAGGCCCAGCCAATGGTGAACTGGTTGAAGCGCAGCATGTCTAGAACGCCGACTGCGGGTAGGGCTGCACCGAACAGGTCGGGGCGCTGAGTGATGCAGGCACCGACAAGTAGACCGCCATTGCTGCCACCTGCGATCGCCAGCTTTTCACTCTTCGTATACTTCTGTTCTATTAGCCACTCACCCGCGCTAATAAAGTCATCAAAAACGTTTTGCTTGTTGGTCTTGATCCCCTGCTGGTGCCAAGCTTCGCCATATTCACCGCCACCGCGCAGGTTGGCAACTGCATACACCCCACCCATTTCCAGCCAGATCAAATTACTAACCGAGAAACTAGGAGAAAGAGAGATACTAAATCCACCATAGCCATAGAGCAGCGTTGGGTTTTCTCCATTTAGCACCAGTCTTTTTTTGGCAGTGATAAACATCGGAATTTCGGTGCCGTCTTTGCTGGGATAGAAGACTTGGCGAGTCTCGTACTGATCCGGGTCAAAAGGAATGGTAGGTTCACGAAAGAGCGTGCTTTTATCAGTGGCAAAATCGTAGTGATAGATGCGGCTAGGTACCGTGTAGCTAGTAAAGCTGTAGAAAGTTTCGGTATCCGTGCGTTTGCCGCTGAAGCCGCCCGCAGAGCCAATGCCAGGAAGCGCGACCTCACGTACTAACGTCCCACTCAGGTCGAAGAGTTTAATTTGGGTGTAGGCGTCTTTAAGATAGTCAGCAACAAACTGATTGTTGAGAACGCCGACCGCTTCTAGCGTTTCTTCCGCTTCAGGGATCAGCGTTTGCCAACTAGACTTTTCAGGATTAGCGATATCGACGGCGATAACTTTTCCCTTAGGCGCATCTAAATCAGTGCGAAACCAAAAAGTGCTGCCTTCATTATCGATCAGGCTATACTGCGCCTCGAAGTTTGAAACCAGTTCAACAACTTCCGCCTCCGAATCTTGCAAGTCCTTGTAGAAGAGTAGATTCTTCGGATCCGTGCCGAGCCAAACGGAGATGATTAGGTAGCGTCCGTCTTCTGTAACCTGGCCGCTAAATCCCCATTCCGGCTGATCAGGGCGCTCGTAGACTAGCGTGTCTTCGGACTGGGGCGTACCGAGCCGATGATAGTAGAGCTTTTGAAAGCGGTTGACATCTTCTAGCTTGGTTTCTTCTTTGGGTTCGTCATAGCGACTGTAGAAGAAACCTTTATTGTCATGTGTCCAAGATGCGCCCGAAAATTTTACCCATTTGATCAGATCGTCTGTGTCTTTGCCCGAGGCGATCGCGCGCACACGCCATTCCATCCAGTCAGAGCCCGCAGTAGACAGTCCATAGGCAATATACTGAGCATTCTCGCTAATAGAAATACCAGAAAGCGCCACCGTGCCGTCTTCAGACAGGGTATTGGGATCTAGCAGGACAGTAGGTTCAGCGTCGAGCGTTGGCAGTGTGTAGAGCACGGACTGATTTTGCAGGCCGTCATTCTTGTAGTAAAAGTAGCGGGTCGGTTGCTCAGCGCTGTCGGTACCTCGCTTGAACGGGATGCCGTAGCGTTCGTAGTTCCATAGCTCAGTCAGGCGGGCATTGATGTGATCGCGCCCCGGTAGCTGATTGAGATAGTCAAAAGTAACTTTGTTTTGAGCCTCAACCCACTGCGCGGTCTCCTCAGTATTCGGATCTTCTAGCCATCGGTATGGATCGGCGATGGTGACGCCGTGGTAGGTGTCGGTTTGAGAGACTCGGCGCGTCTGTGGGTAGGAAAGCATGGCGGAGAAGGATGAAGTAGGAAGGCTTCATTTAGGATAGTTGACAGTCTCTACTATCAGCTCGGCCATTTTGTCGGCGGCTCCGGCAGGACCGCGCAGGTTTCTAAGCGCTTGGCGAACCTGGTCTAGTTTTTCGGGATGGTTTAGGTAGTCTAGGGCAACATCTGCGGCCTGTTGAGGGGTAACGGTGCCGAAGAGTTCGGGGACAATTTGAGCCTTGGCGGCGATGTTGGGCCAAGAGAAGTATTTGTGGGATTTTTGGAGTCCTTTTAGCAGGAGCGGGCCGATCAGGGTGCGGGCGATCGCGCGCAGTCCAGGAAGCTGAGAAACCAGTCTAGGCCAGCCCTCAGCAATTTTCATGGCGTCTAGCTTTTGGGTAGGCAGCAGGACGATCATCGGGATGGCGAGTGCGGCCAGCTGGGCGGTGTTTGCGCCGACAGTAGTGAAGCACATCTGGCACTGTGAAAACAGATCTAGGGCGGGGAAGCGCTGCCATAGATAGATTTTGGGACCGTCTGGAATCTGCCAGTAGGGCAGTCCTGTTTCAGGTGTGTGTAGGGTGATGGTTGGCGCGTTTAGCAGCGTCATGGCGTCATTGAGCGCTGGGTCTGCGTAGGCTGTCAGATCGGCAATGGTCTGGGTGGGCGCAACGCCGACGACGTATTCTAGATCCTCATCGAACGGTTGCTGCTGGTGCAGAAGTTGAACGATTCCCAGCATCATCGGTACGCCCATCTCTAGCTTGATCGCTTTGGAGCCGGGTAGAAAGCCGATGATGGTGGCCTCTGTGCTACAGCCTAGACTGTTGGTAATTTCGGTGCGGTTGGCGATCGCCTGCACATCTCCCATCAGATCGCCCACAACAGCGAACTTGTGCTGCCTAGCCTTGGGCACTTTGTCGAGGATTTTGGCCTGCATCACCCCAAATCGATCGACCATTCCGGTCCAGCGAGCATCCCATTCCGCGTAGGTCAGCGTGCGATAGCCCAGCCGTCTAGCTACCATCACCGTATATAGCTGATCGCCACCGAGGAATACGACAATGCCGCTCGGGAGCCCAGTCCCAATCGTCAGCGGTCTTACCAGTTAGTAAAAATCTAAAGAAGTGAGGCGCACTCTGGATGCGGTCTACTTCTGGGTAGTTCGAGAGAATAGTGGGCTCTTTGCCAGATGCGTGGGGGCAGGGGGAGAGAATGACGGAAATGCGGTAGCTGGGCGCTTTTTTGTGGAGCGATCGCACCACAGGCTTCACCCAAGTCGCCACCTCCCCAGGGCCATTCGAAAGAATAACCACATCGACAAGCTCAGTCGATTGAACAGCTTGATCAGCGTTGATAGCGTTAGAGGCAGTAGGCATGATGCCAGAAAGCAAAAATTAAACCACTTTGCTACGTTAGCCTATTACAGTTGTGTTTCTTTGATGCATGAAACAGTCTTACGAGAGCGTCGGCAATTTTGCCAAAATCGACCACGAACGCACCCAGCGCACTGGCTTTCCCGAGGTGATCTGGGGCGAGGATAAAACAGCCGAACAGATCGCCGAAATTATGCGCGTCATGGAAGGCCAGCACCCCACCGTGATGGCCACGCGGGTAAGCGTAGAAAAGTATCAAACTATTCAAACGAAGCTACCCCAAACCACCTATTTTGAGATGGCTAGAATCTGCGCCATTTTGCCATCAGAACCCATCCCCAAAAAGCCCGGAAGGCTGGGCATCTTAACCGCAGGAACAGCCGATTTGCCAGTAGCCGAAGAAGCAGCAGTGACCGCTGAGCTATGCGGGTTCGCCGTCACCAGACTATGGGATGTAGGCGTCGCCGGAATTCACCGACTGCTCAGCAATCAGCACGTGATCGATCAGTCCGACGTGCTGATTGTCGCCGCTGGAATGGAAGGCGCACTGCCCAGCGTAGTTGCAGGCTTAGCCGACTGTCCAATAGTTGCCGTGCCAACTAGCATCGGCTATGGTGCAAGCTTTCAGGGACTCGCTCCTCTGCTCACCATGCTAAATTCTTGCGCGACCGGAATCGGCGTAGTCAACATTGACAATGGATTTGGCGCGGCCATCTTAGCCGGACAGATTCTACGCACAGCGGCAAGGATATCAAACGCTAAGTGATTCGATAGTGATACTAAAGAGTGAATGCGAGTGAGTAATCTTGGATATGAGACTAGGCTAGCACTCTATTTTGGGAGGTAGACTTGGTTTCAAGAGAGGAAGTGTGACGACCACAATCTCTCATAGAAGCAATTATGGATATACTATCGCGCCCGCTATGCATCTTCGAGAGAAGACGGTTGTTTTATGCCGTCACGAAGAAACTGGCGACACGCTGGGTGACGTTGCCGAGGGGGAATGTGCGAGCGCAGCTGGATTAGAATTGCGGTGGACGTTGGGTGGCGATTTGCGTGCTAGCGAAGCCCTTTCGAAGAGGATTCGTTGTTTGCCGCTAGATAAATAGCGACATCTGTTGTGGAGACTCTGGTTCATTCTTTACTAACTTGTTAATCCGTGAAGGATGCGTAGGAAGACGCGTGCGTTCACGTTTTTTATCAGTGAACCACACCATTGGCACACCTTGGTGGAAACTTCTTATAGCACCTTCTACCTTTTCGTCACCTTCTATAAGCAGCTCTACTTCATCTCCAATAGAGAATTTAGAGTAGGCTCCTTGCGGCATAGTGATGTCGTCTAGCCTAGTGCTTGAAGATACGCTGTAGGTTGGTTCCCTAATTATAGGTTTCCCCCTCTGACTGCTGAGAGGAGTAGTTATATATCCACTTGTAACTAAGTTCCTATCTTCTTTGTGCTCTACGAAAATAGGGTCTTCCTGTGATGGATGGACTGACTTTTCCTCAACAGTAATCGCAGGTGACTCACTAGAATAAATAGCTCTACAAGTGCCTCTCCCCGGGCGTTCAGGTAAGTCAGAAGACGCTGTAGTCACTCTGCGCCTGATAGCTTTCTTTGGCTTACCTTCTGAGAAACGAATCCTTAGATCATCGTCTATCCAGTAGTAGAAGTAAGGAATACCTTGCTCGTGTAGCCAGTCTCTATTTGCAGCAAAGGAGCCAGAGTGATAAATGCCTTTGTGCACATACCATGTGACTTTAGAACAGACGGACTGTAAATGCTGTGTCCTAGCAGTCAAGTTCTCTAAAGAGATTGAAGACCGTTGTACTTCTACGCACTCGACTAGCACACCATTAATCTCTACTATCAGGTCAGGCCGACGTGTAATAGGGGGCGCACCTGGCTCGATAATTATGCGCTTTTCTTCCTGTACTTTCACCATCGTCTTAGGATGTTCCCGACAATACTGCTTGTCTAAGTATCTGCGAAAAACGGCTACTGCTAATGCGTGATCTTGCTTTCTTGGATCGTGACAAGGCAGTTCTCCAAACTGTTCAGCAAGACCTTTCTTGTGCGCAAAGTGCATCCATCTCCGATGGCCTTCGCGCTTGTGTCCTTTCTTGAATTTTGCATTGATCAATGAATCTGATTGGTCGAAAGTAACTGATCCTTCTGGCCCGTTAAAACCTTCGATAACTGGCTCTGTACCATTTGCTTTCCTAAACACGCTTCTAATATCTCTGCGTCCCTCAGTGGCACGTCTTTGAAGTTCTTGCCAACAGTGAATGCAGGGTAAGTTCAAACCTACGTATTGAGTATTTGCCTGTTCCCAGCTCAGTTCACCCAGTGCTACTTGCAATGCTGGAGCTATGATCTCTTTCGTAGTAGGCTCAATAACTTCTAACGTCATGGCTTGGAGTGTGTATTTACTACAACTCTAGTCATTTAAATCTAGCTATTAGTAAATTCTCAGTAAAGATAGCTGCGGGTTGTTTGATCTTTGAAAGAATAACTATTCTTATTGACTAATATTCCTGGCCTACACGTGCTCAGTTTTTAGCGTAAGCTTTATCACATGGGAAAAAGCGATCACGCTTTAGCAACAACAACAAACTGATGTGTACTCGTCCTGCACTTTCAACCTAGCTCATCCCATATGTCTCTCATCTGCACCAACGCAGCGTCAGTCAATTCCGTCTGCCTTTAAGCCTACTTTCGCTGCATCTTGTATCTTCTCTTGTAGAAGCGCAACAGTATGAGGATCTAAATCCTTCTCCGGTAGAACCTTTTCTCGTTCAGCTAGTGCTGTTGAAACCTCAGAAGAAGACGCTCTCCCCAGATCTTGCATCAAAGCATTAAACAATAGTTTCTGTTGCTGAATGTCTTCTTTAGAAACTGCACTAACCGAATAGGCAAGTGTTACCTGTCGCGTCAGAGCATAGACAATATATTGATTCAAAGAAACACCTTCACCATCTGCCAAGTTAGCTAGTTGCTGATGTAGTGTTTCCGGTAATCGAAGAGTGAATCGACTCATGCTTCATCTCCGTTGTTTGCTAATTCGGTAACTAACTCTACTGGAGTCATTACTTGCAAACCTAGCGATGCTTTAGCCTTTCGAAAATCGCGAAGGTTGGAAGTAATCACCACCGCGCCTGCATTCATGGCACAGTCCACGACCAAATCATCACCTGGATCTGGTGAGGTGGGCCGCCACGAATAGTGAATGGTGGCAAATTGACAAAGATCTAGCAATTTGCCTAAAACAGGTTGAAGAGTTTGCCAACGTTTCTCAGCAAGCTTGCGAGATAGAACATCAACGTACTCATAGGCAAGTGCGGTAGAGACATAAACAGTTAATGGGCCAGCTAGCCATGCCTCTATCACTAACCCAGCAGCCCCGCCCCGCCTGGTCAAGCCCTCGAATACAACGTTTGTATCAATCACAACTCGAAAAGATAAATCAGCAGTCATGGCACTACTATAGCACCACGTGTAGTGTCATGCTTCCGTTAGGTAGATGCTATTACGTCCTACAAAGAAGGCTAGCGCTGTTCCATCTCTACGGGCTCCTCATTTCGCCTCAGCCATCCAGTCAACAGTGCCAGACCAAATACGCCAAACAAAGCCACAAACAACAGAATCTTGCCGCCTTCTAGAAGGCTTGCGCCGATCGCCACGATAGGGGGGTTAGAGATAGCAATACTCAACACCAGCGCCGGTAGGAACTTTCGCCAGGGTACGCGGGCTAGCCCGACCCCGTAAGCAACAAAGTCAAAGAACCCTGTCATTAAAAAAGCGGTCATCAGAAAAAAGTTTCGCTCTAGGTGGCGCTGACTGAGGCGGTCAACTCGCTCCATGAACCGTTCACCTACTAGTCGCTTGACTAGCGATCGCCCATACCGATGGGACAGCCAACAGCTCAGCGTGCAAGAGAAAAAATCAGACAGACATACGACCGCTAGCCCCTGGCCAAAGCCCAGCAGTCCACCCGCCAATATTGAGTAGGCAGTCCCTGGTAGGGCTGGAATCACAACGCTACTAAATCGCAGCGCAAACAAGCCTACAGGTGCCCACACACCCATGCGATCCACTTGCGATCGCAGCGCCGTAATTCCGTACTTGTTGATCAGCACTACGGCTACAGCAAACAGCAGCGCGATCGCAACTAACTGAACAACCTTTCCTATACGCTTACTCACCCGCTCCTCCTCTGCCTTCATCCGCCCGAAAACAAGCATAGACAGCCATGCGTTTGCTAGGTCAGCTCGCTGATAAATCGTAATTCTTTTGGGTGTATGCAAAGGCCAGATGATCCTGAGCGGAGGGCGATCGCATAAAATAAACCCTATAGAAGCCATCGCCCTCCAGATCTTGCTAAAGGTCCCGATCATTCATGAAGCACTTGCTTAGCACCCTCACTGTCCTACTTCTGTTCACAGGGTGTTCAGCCATCAGCGAACTCAGCAGCGAACTCGGCGGTACGGAAACCGCTGACACCGAACCCTCATCGACTGAAGCCAGCGAGTTCGAAGAAATTTCAGAAGGCGAAAGCGCTGATACCGAAACCGAAGAAGGTGTCAATCAAGAGAACGTCAGACTTGTGATTCAAGACCAGGCAACAGCAGGCCAGATTGTTGTCGAAGAAGTTGCGACTGCTAGAGACGGCTGGGTCTCTATTCACAAAAGCAACGAGGATGGTGGCATCGTACTTCCTGATAGCATTGGCGAAGCGCGCGTAGATTCTGGAGAGAGTAAGAACGTCATTGTTGATCTATGGGAAGCACCCTACCTAGAAGAGAAACTGTGGGTGCTTTTGCATATTGATAGCGGTGAAAGAGGAACCTACGAATTTCCAGGCGAAGACGCTGTCGTCAAAAAAAATGGTGAGACGATGGCTCGTTCTTTCATAATCAAAGACGCCAGTGAGTCAGAAGACGAATAGGGCCGCTGAAGATGTAAAGCTTCATAGCGCTAGATAGACACCGCTTACTAAGATAGGCATAATGTACTTCTATGCGGGTATAGCTCAGTGGTAGAGCGTTTGCTTCCCAAGCAAAATGTCGTGGGTTCGAATCCCATTACCCGCTTCTTTAAAACCTCTTGAACCTCAAGCGATCGCGTATATCTCCTATATCTAGGATATCCATGCTCTTATTTCATAAGAGTAAGGCAAGTCTATCGCCGACCGTACACTTTGGAATAGAACGAGTAGTAGTATCTACACCTTTTCAATTTCGACAACTTGATTTGGCTCTATCGTATCAACAAAGCTATTACTTTCTTCTATCCACTTGTGTCTTTTAATCATGCCAAGACCGACCGATGACTAGGGGCAGCAAGAAGGTGCGCTACCGTTTATACAAGGGCTACCCTCGCTTCGCTTACCGCTACTTGCCAACTGCAAGGCGACTCGTCCACTGAACAAGTCGCCTAAGCGATGATGCTGCAAAACCAAGTCGCTTAGCCATACGCTAAGCGCGCATATGCTATGCCCCTACTGATATTTCTATACAGCAACAGCTTCTAGGCGCTTTGTGCCAAAGACTGATGGCTGGGCTGCTTTAGGATGCACAACCGTCACGGAACAGGGCGCGTGATGAACGAGATAGTCGCTGATATTGCTGGGATTGGTGCGATCGCGATTGCCAACAACTATCAGGTCAACATCGTTCGTTTTAGCCGCCTCACATAGCTTTGTCTCAGGCGTTCCTTTGACTTTCAAACAGGTCGCTACGACGCCTACGGCCTTAGCTTCCTCCTGCTTTTGCGCAAGCAAGCTGCTGTAGCGATCTTCAAACTGCTGCCAGCGCTGCTCATACTCTTGCTGCGCTGTGCCGCTTGTGACCTGCAAAAAGCTATCAGTAGAGGCCAGCGGCTGCTTAGGGCTATCGTATGCAAACGCATCTAGCACATGGACTAAGAGCAGTTCGGCATCGAGCGGCTTAGCCATTGCTAGCGCTGTAGCAAAAGCCCAGTCGCTAGAAGCTGATTCATCAATAGCAACCAATATTTTGTTTATCATTCTGTTTCTCCTTTGGTGAATATTTTCTGTATATTACGATACCAATTATAAGGGAGATGACAGGGACTGTAAGCCGAAAGCGTTATTTTTTTACGTATCGTAAGCGTTACCTTTCTTTATACGTAGACACGCATAGAAGTAATTGCTTTCTTTTTCGCGCGATCGCCTCTAACAGAACTAGCTGATCAATTCTGCATCTGTCTTTAAGCGGAGATATAGCAAGCCGCTGATGTATTAGTGGCTTGTCTTGGTGAGCATTCCCTAGCGCCGCAAAGCGACGCGGGGTCTCACCGCTGCTATGCTCTCAGCTCTCTACGAAACAAGGGTTGCCGCTCTAGACAATGGTTTGAGCTAAGGGCGGAAGGCTATAGATCGGTTTGCCTGGAGCCGCATTAGTACAATGCAAACCGTAATCCACAAAAAACCAATGCCGTAGCCAGCAATAATATCGGTAGGCCAGTGAACACCTAGATACAGCCGACTAAAGCCGATGGCGACAATCAAAAAAATGCCTGCTAAACGCCAGACTAAGCTACAGCGAGGGTACAGCCTAATTAGCAGATACGACAAAGAGCCGTATAACACCATAGAGCCTAATGCGTGACCGCTAGGATAGCTAAAGGTTGTCTCTGAGATTAGCTGAGGCCATAGATCGGGGCGCGGCCTGTTGAAAACGATCTTCAGCACATAGCTCAGAACTGCACCACCAAGCGCGTTGAGCAAAAAGAATTTTGCCTCTAGTCGGTAGCGTTGCCACCATAAAAAGCAGAAGATAACTACTGTAAGAGGGACAACTGTCCTGGGATCGCCAATCCGAGTAATACTTAGCATTAGGGTATCTAGGACTGGATTTGCAAATTGATGGATATACAGAAGAATGTATTTATCGAAGGCGAATGATTCTCTCTCTAAGATTTCTTCAGAAAGATTCGCCAGCAGGTACAAAGTCAACGTACAAACAGCTAACCAGGCAATGCCCAAGAAAGCTACAAATGAAGCAACCTTAGGATATATTTTCTGCATCCAGAGATGAGCTAAATGGTTGAAAAGTTGCTGCATGAGGTGGTAGATATTAGACGTTTGCAAGATGTCTGTGCACAAACTGCACACAGATTGACCCTTCCCCTACGCCGGAGGCGACCCGTTTGACTGAGTTATGGCGGACATCACCAACGGCAAATATGCCGGGAACGTCTGTTTCTAGTAGGAAGCGATCGCGCTCCAATAGCCACCCTCTCTCTACGCTTACATCCGGTCCAGTACAGATAAATCCCCTTTCGTCGCGCTGTATCTGATCGCCTAACCAGTCCGTGCTTGGCGTAGCTCCAATAAAGATGAACAGATAGTTCGTTGGAAGTGTTTTGGTTTCACCAGATTGAGAATCCTCTACCAAAATACTGTTCAATCGCTCGTCGCCCTGCGCTTCCACAACGCTGTGAAACGGCATCACAGTGATGTTCTCAGTACTATCAATCTGGTCAATCAGATACTGCGACATGCTTTTCACTAGCGATTCACCGCGCACCAGCATATTCACCTTTCGAGCAAACTGAGAGAAATACATTGCCGCCTGTCCAGCAGAATTTGCCCCACCCACTACGTAGATTTCTTCTCCTTTACACGCGGGCGCTTCTGTCTTGGCCGCGCCATAGTAAACGCCCGCGCCAGTAAACTTATCGACACCAGGCACTTTCAACAGCCGCCAGGAAACGCCCAGCGCCAAAATCAGAGCGTGGCAGCTAATTTCACTACCGTCTGCTAGCTTGATGATTCGATAGTCGTCTTCTATTCGTAGTTCTGTTGCAGATTGAGGGGTTAGAATCTCTACCCCGAAGCGCTTGGCCTGGGTGACTGCGCGTCTGGCTAAATCGTCGCCGCTAAGCCCCACCGGAAAACCTAGATAGTTCTCGATTCGAGAGCTGGTGCCTGCCTGACCGCCGGGGGCTTCTCGTTCGATCATCACCGTTTTGAGTCCTTCGGATGCGCCATAGACAGCGGCGGCGAGTCCAGCGGGGCCACCGCCTACAATCACCAGATCGTAGAACGGCTTGGCGGCTTCGGTTTGCAACCCAACCTGTTGAGCTAGCGCTGTGACACTGGGTTTGACTAGCTTCTCGCCTTCAGCAGTGATGACCAGTGGTAGACAGGCGCTGTTGGGTTCTAAGTCAGCATAAGTGACTAGCTTTTGCGCTTCTTCGCTAGTTTCAATGTCGAGCCAGCGGTAGGGGATTTGATTGCGTGAGAGAAAGTCGCGCAGGCTATGAGAATGCGGAGACCAGCGATCGCTAATTACTTTCACACCCTTGAACTCTGGTTTAAATCCTGCTTTCCAGTCTTGGATCAGATCGTCTAGAACAGGATAGAGCTTCTCTTCTGGAGGGTCCCAGGGCTTGAGCAAGTAGTAGTCTAGTCTGGCGTCGTTGATGGCGGAGATAGCCGCGTTGGTATCGGCGTAGGCGGTAAGTAGAGCCCGCTTTGCCGCTGGAAAGATCTCGCTCCCCTGCTCTAGAAATTCGACGCCGCTCATACCAGGCATTCGCTGGTCAGCAAGGAACAGCGCTACAGTATCACCGCGTAGCTTGAGCTTTTCTGTGGTTTCTAGCGCCACTGCACCTGAGTCAGCTCGGACAATCCGAAAGCGATCGCCATATTGCTTTCTGAGATCTCGTGAAATCGACTGAAGTACCGCCGGATCGTCATCAACGGTCAAAATAACTGGCTTTTCCGCCATGAGAACTTCCTACTGATGCAACGTACTCTTTTTTACTTAACACTTATACCGTAATCAGACCCCAACTAACAGCCACGGCGGCGACTACAGACGCTGACAGAGTAAGAGCCCAAACCACTGTCGTTCGTCTGTGAAGGCTTTTGTGACATCTAGCTGATGATTCGCTAAGGTGCGCGTCATTTCTTCGATATTGAACTTGCGAGAGATTTCGCTGAGGATGCGATCGCCTGCCTCAAACTCAACGGTCAAATCCAGCGCCTCTAGCCTCACGCTTTGGGCTGCTGCACTCTCTAAATACATCTCAATTTGATTCTTTTGTTTGTTATATTGCGCAGTGTGAGAGAACTTTTCTATATTAAAATCTCCATCAAATCGCTGGTTTAGATGTCGCAGCATGTTGAGGTTAAAGTCCGCAGTCACTCCCTGCGTATCGTTGTAAGCATCCTCTAAGACAGCAATCTCTTTTTGCAAATCCAAGCCCAAAAGAAAGTAGTCGCCAATCTCTAGTATTTCGCTGACGTAAGCTAGAAATTCGTTGCACTCCTTCGGGGGCAGGTTACCAATCGTACTGCCAAGAAAGACAATCATTCGAGCAGGTAGCTGCTTTTTAGGTAAGACTTGAAGCGCAGATTCATACGTGCCCGCTAGAGCATGAATTGACATCTGAGGGTATTCTTTCAGCAGCTTTTCAGCAGTTTCGCTCAGCATGGTATCGCTGACGTCAATTGGCAGATAGCGTAGCGGATGGCTAGCAAGCTGGTAGGCATCTAGCAAAATGCGGGTTTTGGTAGAGCTGCCGCTACCGAGTTCGACAATTTCACAGGGACCAGTGGTTTGGGCGATCGCGCCCCCAAACGTCCTCAATATAGCTGCCTCAGTCCGCGTCGGATAATATTCTGGCTGCTGACAAATCTGTTCAAATAGCTGAGATCCTTTCTCATCGTAGAAATATTTAGGTGATAGATATCTAGGATTAGAAAAGAGTCCGGTGACCACGTCCTGTCCGGGTATCTCTGCCGAATCAACGTCCGTTAGATTAGTGATGGTCAGCTTCTGTTGATCTTTTAGCATTGATTTGTTGTAGTTTGAGATGCTTTGCAAGGCTATGACATAGCGCAGCGAAATCCAGCGAAGACTTCCCGTCGATGTGGATGATACCAGTTGCGAAAGCTAGGTCGCCTCACCCATCCTGAGGTTGCAAAGCTGCCGCCTTTGAGCACTCTGTGTTCACCATCAAAATAAATCTGTGAATAGCCTTCGTATGGAAAAGGTTCAAATCCTGGATAGGGCGAGAACCAGGTATCTGTCCATTCCCAAACGCTGCCGGATGTGCGATCGCACCCACTGTCCAAAGCCCCATTACTCAGAGTCACTGCCTTCTCCCATTCGGCTTCTGTCGGTAGTCGCTTGCCAACAAATCTGGCATAAGCTTGAGCCTCGTACCAGCTCACGCCACAAACTGGGCAGTTGTCCCAGTGCGCATCATCTGTAGATGTTTCATTCGGCCAATAGAACGGAGCTTCTACCTGAACCGACTGGAGCCACTGCCAGCCTGCTTTGCTCCACCACTTTGCCTCTTGATATCCACCTGATTCTATAAACGCCTGATACTGCCTGCTTGTCACAGGAGCACAGTCAATCCAATAGCTTTCTGTAAAGACTAGATGCGCTGGACGCTCGTTATCAATTGCGTTGGGTGCGTCAGATCCTACGGTGGCGCTACCTGACTCGATATAAACCATGTCATCATCTACCGCCGTGACAGGATGAGCCATCGAAGACAGATCGCTACCCTCGTTCACCTGATGCATGGCTAGCACCATTGCAATTATTTCGGCATGTTGACTTTCGTGCTGGATCAGCCAGTGCCAGAGATGGATACTCTCAGGATCGTTGTCATGCTTAAGAACTGAGAGGGTTTGCGATCGCACCACTTGCAGATAGGTCAACAGCTCCTCAATTTCCGGTAGATTCTGACGCTCCGACTTCGGCAGTCCGTCTGCCGCAAACAGCCGTTCATACTGCGCAAACTGCTGGGGCGACTTAGCAAGCTGTTCTGATATCCACAGAGATTCTGTGTAGGCAATATGACCCAGATGCCAGCCGACCGGACTGAACTCTGGATGGGACTGCATGCGCAACCGCTCGGGTGTGATGCCTTCAACCAACGCTAGCGTTTGACGGCGGCAGTCTAGAAGATACTTTTGAAAAGTGCCGACAAGCGACTTTGGATCTGAGCAGACGGATGAGTGGTGCAACGGTATGACAAAGATGAGACAACAGGCAAAGCAACCACCACGTCAGTCGATAGTCGCATAGCTTTTGATAGTGCGATCGCTTTCTATACTAATCAGCTCATCCTGACTGCACGTCTGCCAGTCATCCTCGAAGAGTCCTTCCGAGCTGAGGATAACCGAGTCAGGAAATTGGCTTGAGTTTTTTAGCAGATACAGAGAGGGAGCTGGCTGCTGATTGTCGTACCTAAGTGCGATTAGACGATCGGGCATTGATAGGATAATGTTGGCGGCGATTCTCACACCAGCAGCACTGGCCATACTTGCCAGTAGTTTGATCGTTTGATGTAGAGCTTCGGCTAGATCAATACCGGGCTGTGTTTCTAGGTGATGCACTAGCAACGCGAAGATATGTTCTGAATCGGTTAGCCCTTGAATAGAGCGGTACGCCCGGTCGCATAGCTTTTCTCTAATTGGGCGCTGCAACGCCTCGAAAAAGTTTTCTATCAGGCCATTGTGGACGAACAGCATTTGTCCATATTTCAAAGGCTGACAGTTACTCAGATCGACAGGCATTTTGTTGGTGGCACTACGCAGATTAACAACAAAGCTGCTCGCCTGAATATAGCGGCACAGATCGTCTAAACTGCGATCGTTCCACATCGGCAAGATATTGCGATAGATGAAAGGTTCACTTTTGTCCTTTGCGTGCCAGCCTAGCCCAAAGCCATCGCCGTTGAGCACAGCGTTATTTAGCTCTTTTGGCTTGTAGCTTTGGACGAGCATGGAGTGCTCGGGTTTTAGCACTAGCTGATCGAGGGAAACTTGTGGACCCAGATAGCCTAGAATTCGACACATAAAGAGTCCTGACTGAATTTTGAAAGCATACAGAGTGAGAGTTGTTGATCCTACTAAGCGAGCTTGCCGCTGGCGAATGCCAAGCTAACCCAGCCGATAATAAAGGCCAAGCCTCCGAGCGGAGTCACCGGACCCAACGCTTTGATTCCTAGTAAGCTCAATCCGTAGAGGCTACCTGAAAACAGAACAACGCCAGCGACAAAGCACCAGCCAGCGGTGACGAGTTCTCTGCTGTCCGGATTTTGCCTGATGAGCAGGGCGATGATCAATAGCGCGATCGCATGATACATCTGGTAGCGCACGCCCGTTTCAAAGCTACCTAGGGCTGTGTCGGTCAATTTTCCTTTGAGCGCATGGGCTCCGAAGGCACCGCCCGCGACCGAAAGGGCTCCTAAAATAGAGGCGATCGCAACAAACAAACCAGCCATAGAACTCAGACGAATCAGCAACCAGTACAGCTTAGTAGAAATATTGGCCGCTGTGTGTCATCCCCTACGGGGGCGGTAGACGAAAACAGTAAACGACCAGCCCGGTATCGTCTACATCAAAGTGTGCATCCATCGCTCCGGCCCAGCTATCTAGAAATGCTTTAGCTTCGTCCAGTGAAATCTGGGACAGCATCGCGAACTGCGCTGCGCTAATGCGGCCGTCATTGGCCCTGACTGCTTTGTAGAATAGGGACTGAAGCTTTTGGGAATGGGTTAGCGTGCGATCGCGTTCCAAATCTCGCAGCATCCACAGCGCTCCGGCTCCCGCTGGCAAACCAATTAATAGCCCCGCTAGCACCGTTTCTCGCTTTCCCTGCCGATTAGGATTGCGATCTAGCGCCGTCTCCATGGCTCGGCCCAAACATAGAAAGCTCAGCAGCAGCCCTACCGCAGAAAGACCAATGCCTGTGATTCGTCTAGCTTTGTTCATCCGAACGGGTATCTATGCGAGTGGCCTCTAGCAGCCTAGAGAAGTAAAACGGCGCTTTGTTAAGCGATCGCCGTCCTACTGTCCAGCCATTTTCCTCTAGCGCTTTGACTACATCTGACTCGCGGTGTAGATAGGCCCGCGTCGCCTTGCTCGGTCCAGGAAAGAAATCGCCAACTTTCTTGAGCGTCGCATAGAAACAGGTCTTAGGCGCGAAGCTGATCAAGATGCGGTCAGTCGCCAGCGAGCTGAGATGCTGGATCATGGCGTCCGCTTTCTCTTGCGGATAGTGGATCAGTACATCTAGGCAGACGACGGTATGATAGGTGCCTGCGATCGCCTCCAAATCTTGCGCCTCAAACTCGGGCATTTGCTCTGCGCTCAGCTCATCTTCTAGCGCCGCCTTGGCCCTCACTTCTGCTTCGGCTACCATCTTCTCAGAAATGTCACTAGCAAACACCTTTGCGCCCAGCTTCGCCAGCGGAATGCTCAAGCTGCCAACCCCACAGCCCGCATCACACACAGTAATCTGCGATAGATTCTCATCTTCGGCAAACCACTCCAGCGCATTATCAATCGTCTTCTGATGGCCCGTGCGAATGTTGGCCTGTACCTTATTGACTTCACCATCGCCATAGATTCGCTGCCAGCGATCAAAGCCCGTCGCGTTGAAATACTCACGGACGACCGCCTTGTCATCTATCGCCTTATTATCAATTGTGGAATTGGTCATAGCCGCCGGGAATCACATGCAGTGTTGGTGTCGGTATCTATGCTACCGCTACTATGGTCAAAGCAGCGAGTAAGCTGTAGTAAGTGCCGCACGGAGTGCTTTGGTATGTCCCCTTCTCAGCCGCTGAATCTACAGTTATCGGCATCAGAGCCACAGTTGAAGTCGCAGCTAGAGTCGCAGCTAGAACTACAACCGGGGCCGCACCCGCCTAGGCCCCCTAGCGAAACGCTGCCAACCATGCACGATCTTCCTAGCGAATTTCCAGAGGAGCTAGGTTTGCCAGACGAGTTTCACGAGTTTCAGCCGCAGCTACTGAGAGAAACCTGCCAGCCGACAACCATCTCTAGGGAGCAGTTTTTTGTAGGAACCGATCTAAATATCTACTACGACATTCGTCATCCGCTTTGGCACAAGCACCCAGACTGGTTTGTTGTCTTGGGCGTAGAACGAGCCAGTCAGCAAAACGATCTGCGATGGAGCTACGTCATCTGGCAAGAGGGCAAAACGCCTTTACTGACCGTAGAGCTGCTGTCGCCAGGAACAGAAGCAGAAGATCTAGGGCAAACGCTGCGAGAAGTGAATCAGCCGCCAACGAAATGGCAGGTTTATGAGCAGATACTACGGGTGCCGTACTATGCCGTGTTTGATCGCTACGAGAACGATTTCAAGCTATATCAGCTAGTAGGCACTCGGTACGAACCAATAGCGCTAGACGGACAGCAGCACTGGTTTGAAGAGTTGGGCCTAAGCTTAGGCGTGTGGCAAGGCGAGTATGAAGGCGTAGAAGGGAAATGGCTGCGCTGGCAGGACGCAGAAGGGAATTGGATTTTGACAGCGCAGCAGCAAGCTGTCCACTCACAGCAGCAGGCAGAGCAGGAGCGGCAAAAAGCAGAGCGGCTAGCTGCGAAATTGCGAGAGCTAGGAATAGATCCAGACGAAATTTAGAAGTGCTATTGTCGCTAGCTTTCGCTATGAAGCCAAGAGAAGCCAAGAGTACTAATTGTCTTCTCGGTCGAACTGTGAAAGACTGGGCCCTATTTGGAATTATTAATGGTCCGTTCAATCTGGCGCCGGGCTGTTTTGTGGCTATGTCACAGCAGCGCTTGGCGGTCTGACGTTTGGCGATTTGTTCGGGACTATGGGGTTTGTTTCTTGCCGATTATTCTCCTGGGCTACATTACGCTTGAAAGCTACCAGATTGACTTTCGTTCTATGTATCTAGCGGGGAAGTCTGTTGTATTTGGACTAGATCCGTATGTTAACTATGTGGGTGTGCGGGCTGACTTCTACGGTCCGATCAACTCAGAAAGTCATGCTTATTCCGGGTTTCGCTATCCGCCTCTAGCCGCGATCGCATTTGTGCCTTTTGGGGCACTACCTTACGAGAGCGCAAAGCTTTGGTTTACAGTAGCGATGCTACTAGCGGTTGTACTGCTAATCTTTCACTTTGTGAAAGCTAGCAGGTTTACGGTGCCAGAGAGTGCTGTTCTATTTATCATGTTCAGCTTTCCAATCATTGCTACGGTGGAGCGAGGACAGGTGGATGCTCTGATTGTTGGCTTGAGCGTTTTTTCCTACAGCCTTACAGTCCGACAGACCTCTTCTAGATACTCTTCTAGAGCAGCCTTTTTTTTAGCGATAGCTGGAATGCTGAAGCTATTTCCCTTTTTTCTGTTGATCTTCTATGGTATTCGCAGACAGTGGCGATTTGTCGGCGCTACGCTGGCTTACGCGGCTGTGCTGTTCGCGCTGCCATATCCCTTCTTGGCAGAGTCTAGCTATGGAAATTTCTTTAGGCGATCGCTACCCGAACACTTCGGTCCAATAAATACGGGCTTGCCAACGGATTTACAGGGGCAAGGCGTCGTGGATCGAATGGTTCATTCTGTTGATTCGATAAATCTGCTAGCGACTCATAGCCTCAGCAGCGGCGGCATGAATCCGTGGATGATGGACAATACTTTAGGCGCTGTTATCTGTGGACTGGTACTCAGCGGACTGTTGTTTATCGCTATGCACCGAACTCCAGCTGATTTTCAGTTCTACGCCTTTCTGAATGTGGTTAATCTGTTCAATCCGGTTTCTTGGATTATGGGCTTAATCTGGTACGTTCCGCTTTTTCTCTATCTATCCCGGTTCGTCTCTAGGCTGGGTCTGTTTTTATTGCTAGCGCCGCTATTTTCGCCGCCGTTATTAGGAGCAAATGCAGTACTGGCCTATGTTCTAGCAGTTATTTTTGCGCTCTCATTTCGCATACGAAGCTGGGGAAGTCTGTTCTATTTTTCAGAATGCCTAGACCCACCAGCCTTGAATCAGTCTCTGCTTGCTACTCCCACTCGTTGATATCTTGCGAGTAGGAATTTTCAACGTAGGGGGTACGGTACGGACGCTCTGCGGTGGCGGTAGGGTCGACGTATGGTGTCTGAGTGCGGCGCGCTCTGACTTTAGTGTCTTTCCAGGCGGAGCCCATACCTTGGAAGATGCCGCGTCCGACTAGGCCAAGGCCGCGTCCAAGCACTTCGGTCAGAACATAGACGACACCGTTACCAATGAGGGAAATGGCGGTGCGCAGACGTGGAGCGATCGCATCTCTAGTCTCCATCGCCAAAGTCACTACCAGCGGAATTCCTTTTAGTCTGTCCAGCTCGGTCCTGCGAGGTGAGTAAATCGACGTAGTATCAATGCCCCTAGCAGTCAGTACAAACAGGTTATAGCGACTTTCAAAGATTGCTTTGGGCTCATTTACCAGTCGATCAAGGCGATACCGCCAGGAGAGATCATTGCGAAACCGCTCAATCTCTCTAGACGACATCATCCGCGTAGAATATAGGCTCTTTTTAATAGGTTCCGTATCGGCAAGGCGATTGAGCAAAGGCTGAACCACGGCGTTGGCGACTTGAATCACCAAGTTCTCTAGTAGACGCTCACTGTAGGCGATCGCCTGTGGTGTCGTCGCCGCGTATAGCTCGCTTTCGATCATCATCGACTCCTGAAACAGCCAGTGGCCAAACAGCTCAGGCACCAGCGGAATATTGTTTAAGATTTGCGCTTCTACAACCGGTTTTTCCTGTTGTAACAGGGTGACGACTTCCTCTTCTACATTGCTCACGCGCACGGTGTAGTATTTGCCAAAGAACTCGGTATTTACCGTATCCCACAAGTCTTGTAGCACCTGCGCGGACCTTGCCGGTAGCTGACCCGGCTTCACCTGCGAAGCTCGCAGATCTTCTAGCAGTTCTTCTAACTGTCTTAGCACCAGATACAGCAGCTCTAACTTTTTATCAGGCCGCAGGATATCTATCTCCAAAGGCTGCGGTCCCACATTCTTCAGCGGTCGCTGCAACTTAGCAAACACCCCTTCAAACACCGCATTTTGCAATTCGCCCGGTCGCCCTCGCAGGGCACCACCCAGCCTAGATTCGATATCGGCCAGCGCCGCCGCCGCTCCCGGAACCAGAGCCTCCCGGTCTAAATACCGCGCCGCCGTTCTATCGGCGTAGCTGCTAGTCAAGCCCGATTGAGACAGCCGAATCCAATCCGTATCCGCTCCCCGGCCTCGCTCAGTCCCTTTACCAGACGACGAGGGCGGAGCAGAGTCAAAGCCCGGTGTTCGCCACAGCGCCGACATTAGCCACCGCGCGGCAACCAGCTCACGCTGCTTGCCGTCTAAAATGGCCTGCTTCAGCCAGGAAGCGGTCTGCTGACGGGCAATGTTTACGTCAAACAGATTTTGGTCAATTTGCCTAAGGCCAGAGAGACGCATGCTGATGCGCATGGCAGTGAGCGGGCCGGGGATTCTGGGGGGGCGTAGGCTACTCGTTGAGTTGCTGGCCTGGGTGTTGCGACCTGGTTCAGTCGCTGTTGGGGATGGGGGAGCGGGGGAGCGGGTTGGATCTTGTGGAAGGGAGGGGTTTGGGCTGGCGGTTTGGCGGATGAGCTGGGCAAGTCGGCGGACGGACATGCTGCGGGTGCCGTAGGCGTTTGCGCCCATGCGTTCGGCGGCAGACTGGAGAACGGGTTCGGCCTGTGCGCCTAGAACGAGAATTGGCAGAGCTGGAAAGTCGGTTTTGAGCTGCTGGCAGAGGGTGAGCCCTGGGGCGGTGCTAGGGTCTGACGCGCCGATGCCCAGATCGAGGAGGACGAGATCGATGGGGGGAATGGGGGGCTGCTTTTGTTTGCGCAGGGCGGGATCGTCGAGGGACTGCTGATAGGTGGAGAAACGCGATCGCACCCCTGCTAAGGCTTCGTCAGAGCTGTCTGCTTCGGCGACGACAGTAAAATCACTCTGCTGGTCTAGCCACACCTTTAGGCCCAAGCGAAAGACTGGGTCGGCATCGACCAGCATGATCTGAATTGGGTTCTGGGACGACTCTAGATCGGATTTCGGACCAGAACGCGGGGCAGGATTGGGGACAGGCGTATCACTCATCTAAAAATCGTCGCTGTAGCTGTCCTCACTGTAGTCGCTATCTTCACTGTAGCCGTCATCGTAGCTGTCGTCATAGCTGTCGTCATAGCTGTCGTCATAGCTGTTCTCAGATGAGGCAGGCTGGTCTAGAGACCAGATGTAGGCGCGCTCCTTTTCCCAAATGGCGATGCTGGTGCGGGCTTCGCCGTAGAGGGCACGGCCTGGTCCGATCTGGTAGGCAACGTCGATAGCGGCTGAGTAGTGACCGATCGCGGCTAGGTTTTGGGCTCTAATCAGGATTGGCCTATCTTCAATGGTCTCGGCCTCTGCGGTCCATGTCGAAATGGATTCTTGAGCGGTTTTGTAGAGCGCACGGCCTTTTTTGACTTTTTCGGCCTGGGCGATCGCCTCTCTTAGCTTTCCTCTGGTGGCTAGCTTTTCAGCCTGAGTCATGATCGGCTGATCTTCGATGATCTCGATTCGATCTTCCCACTCAGCAATGTAGGTTTGACCTTCAATTCGCAGCGCTCGGCCCTGTTCTACTTTCCTAGCCTGGGCGATCGCCTGTCGTAGATTGGCTTTGCCGCCTTTGGTTGCTATCTGCACCGCTTCGTCTAATATCGGCCTGTCTTCGATGCGCTGAATTTCTTTCTTCCAGTGAGAGACCAGCGTTTGAGCCTGGACTCTTTGCGGACGCTCCTGGGTAATTTCTTCGGCCTTGGCGATCGCCATTCGATAGGTTGCTTTTTGCCCAATCTCGGCTAGGGCGTTAGCGGACTGGAGCTGGACCATATCGTCTAGCTTTTGCTGCCAGCTAGCGGCGCTCTCTTGCGCTTCTAGATAAAAAGGACTGTCCGGCGAGATTCGCTGTACCGCCTGGATCGCTTCTAGCAGTTTGTAGATCTGGCCGTAGGACGGGGCCCACTGATCGTATTTGTGGTTCGCCAGGCGCTGCGCATGGCCAAAGTGCAGCAGATCTTTGGCTTCTTTGGTGACGGCCAGATCGGGCGGCACTAGCTGTACGATCTCGATAGCCGCTTCGATATCTTCTTCTTCCCACTTCTGAAAGCTGTACTGCAATACTCGCTCGGCCCACTGGTCGATATCGGCCTTAGAATCTCTCCAGGCAGCAGTTTCTAGGTTGATGCCTTCAATAATTGAGAGCGCTTCGCCCAGCTTGTCTAAATCACCCGTCCGGTTGCTAGTAGCCACTAGCGATCGGGCTTCTTCTAGCAGGCGGCGTCCCTCTTCTTCTCTCTCGATTTTCTCTTCTAGCTGAGCGTGGCGAGTCAGCACCCAGTAGTTGCTGTTGAGCACCTTTAGCTGCTGTAGGCTGCGCCGAGCGCCGGACCAGTTCTGCGCCACAATCCTTTGCTGAACCAGCGATTCGATTTCTTTACCGGCGCTCCATTCTTTTTCCCAAGTGGCGATCGCACCTTTAAACCGGGGATAGACCGCGACTCGCTCAGGAATTCGTTTGGCGAGTGCGATCGCCTGCGTCACCTGACCCGCCTGCACCATCTGCTCTAGCTCAGGCAGCAGCGCCATAGCCCACTGGTCCATCAGCCGATTCGCCTCTCCATACTCAGGATTCGACGGCTGCCAGGACTCCACCATTTCAATCGCAGCAATCAGCGCCTGCGCTGAGCCTGATTGCACGCTCGCCTGCGCACACAGCAGTCGCTCGCCGTCCGTCCCACTACTTAGACCATTGCTCAGAATCTGGCTACAGTCCGGCAGAGGCGGATTGCGCGTCATCACCGATACTGCCCGAAAGCTAACCGTTCCGGCCACTGCTAGAATCGCCGTCCAGACCAGCGGCCAGACCCAGCCTCTAGGCAGTCCGTATCGCCCTGTTTGGGAGCGTGAAATCGCAGGAACCGCGTCAGCATTAGACACAGCATTCGTCACAGTAGAGGCAGGCGGAGTAGAGGTCATGACAGCAGAACCCAGCGGCGATCGCAGCTAAATAGAGGTAGGTGCAAACAAAGGATAAGTCATTCGAAGGCATCAAGAACACTTGATATACCACAGCCGTTCTACAGTTCCTACCCGAGCAATCACTGAACTACGGCTTCCCAAAGTAATTACTGTAGAATCGGTTGGCCCGACTAGCCTGAGCTATCGCCCAAACCGCGTCTGAATCAGTTCAAACAGCGCCCGCATGCCCATCGCTTCGCCCCCTTCTGGACGCCCCGGCTGAGCGCGAAGATTAAAGGCCATAAAGTCAATATGTATCCACGGCATCTGCCCCTGCGTAAACTCACGTAGGAACAGCGCCGCTGTAATCGAGCCTCCATAGGGCGTACTGGCAATGTTGTTAAGATCGGCTACTTTACTCTCTAGCATGGCCCGATAAGGATCGTGCAGCGGCAGTCTCCACAGCGGATCGTCTACAGCTAAGCCTGCTTCTAGCAGAGCATCCGCCGTTTCGTCGTCATTACAAAATAGCGCTGCAATCTCTGCGCCAACTGCAATCCGCGCTGCGCCAGTCAGCGTAGCACAGTCTATGAGTAGATCGGGCGCTTCACTACTGGCTTCAGTCAGCGCATCTGCCAGTACCAGCCTGCCTTCTGCATCCGTATTGCCAATTTCTACGGTCTTTCCCTGGCGGGACATCAGCACGTCTGAAGGCCGATTAGACGTGCTAGAAATGCTATTTTCAACTGCTGGAACTAGCACCCGCAGCCTTACCGGCACTTTTAGCTGCATAATCATTTTGGCCAAACCCAGTACCTGCGCCGCGCCGCCCATGTCTTTTTTCATCAGCTTCATACTGGTAGCCGCCTTGATATTGAGGCCACCCGTATCAAAGCAAACGCCTTTACCCACCAGCGTCAGCGCCGGGTTGCCCGTTTCGCCCCAGCGCAGATCAATCAGACGCGGCGTCTGCGCAGTAGGCACACTACCAGGGGCACCGTTGGCCTGACCCACTGCGTAGATCATGGGATAGTTCTTTGCTAGCAGATCGTCACCAACTAGAATCTCGCAATTCGCTTCAAACTGGTCGGCGAGTTTCTGCGCTGCTTCGGCCAGGTGCTGCGGACCCATATCCGAAGTCGGGGTATTGACTAGATCGCGGACTAGGTAGGTCGCTTCGGCAGCGGCTGTGATGTATCTATCGTCTACGCTGTCAGGAAACTCAAGCTCGGGCAAGCGCATCTGCTAGCTGCTTATAGCGGGTAAAGCGATACTGCCCGAGCACCCAGCCGAGACAGAGCTTGTCAGCAATATCAGCAGAAAACTCGTCTGCGAGCACATACTTTTGAGCAGGTAGCGCCTGAGCCAAAGCACCTAGCGTCCAAGTATCAAAGGTTGTAGGCTTGCCAACTAGAACCTGGTCTAGCTCGCCGTCCGCTGAAGGAATTAGGCAGTGAGTACCTGGCCTAGCCGTAAACCCAGACATTTCTAGCCACACTGACTGATTGACGTAGTCGCGTTTGACCTGTTCTTCATCGACAAAATGTAGTGGGATAGTGCGTGTCAAAAGTGAGGCTCCAAATGATTGCTTCAACTTTATACCTTTGCGTCATTTCAGATGCAAAAAACAGATCAAAAAAAGGTCTTTGCTAATAGCAAAGACCGCTTTCGGCTTGAAGATTTTTGATGTCTGGACCTAAAGTCCAAACCTTCACACGTAGAAGGTTGCTGCTAGAAAATTATCGCTAGGAAACTACCGCTAGGAAACTACTGGGCAGTCACTTCAGACTTCTGAACGCTGTCAGCCTGGAACGCTTTCTCTAGACGCATGACACGCTTAGCTCTAGCGGATAGAGCACTAGTGTCGATGCGGTTAGTAATTAGCGCGTCAAAGGAGAACAGACCAGGGCCGTTGACAGTGAAGTACAAGAAGCAAGCGGCGTAGATTGCAGAAAGCTCTAGGTAAGGAAGGCTAAGACCGGCCACCTTGATGTGATGGTACATAGCCACGCACATGGTGCTAAATAGGCCAAAGGCGGCGGGGCGAGTGAAGAGACCCACCATGACCAAAGGCGCGGCGATTAGCTCAGTGTAAGCGGCGACGTAGCTAAGGAAGATGGGGAAAGGCAGGCCAAGGTAGGCAACGTATGCCTGAGCAAAGCTTTCGATATCTGCCAGCTTGTCTTGACCGTTGTGGATCATCATCAGACCGAGGACGAGGCGCGCGATCGCAAGTGTTGCCTGAGAAGCAGTGTTAGCGTTGACGTTGGGCTTGAAGACGAGGTTGGCTAGGGAGGAGATATTCATATATGAGGAGGAGAGCGTTAAGTTTTATGAAACGTTATGTAAACAAGTATAACAAACTTAAACGGCTTTGGATCCTTCAAAAGACCGAATTGCAAAGGTTTTTCCTGCACTCAGAGAATTATGATAAGTCCGGCATCTCCCTGAGAAAAGGCTACAGGTGAACAACTAGAAATTCATAGCCGAAAAACGGCCCTATAGATATATTGATACTAACAATAGCGATTCCTACAGCATCATGAAGCGTGCCTGAATACGTATTTTCGGCCAGACTGCCACCTACACGCAGTGTCCAGCCACCAAGCCAGATATACAGACCCGGAATTAGAGCATCCATGCTGTAGACGATAGCTTTACGTTCATTGTCAGCGACCGAGGGCTGGACGCCGGGTTCTACGGTGACGAGTCGGTCAACCTGACGGCAATCGCCTGACGGCAGAAAGACAATTGGGCCAGTCGCGCTATCTACGCTGAAGTTATTGTCATCTGGTGCGCTCTTGAGTCCTGCTCTACTGGCATCGCCATCTAGCCCAGCGGCGATCGCAACTACCGCTTAGTTAGCAAGAGAAGCTAGCGACTGCTGGTGCTGGCTAACCGGAATCAGTGAATGGGCGGCAATCATACCGCTGGCCGCGACTGCGGGTAGACCAATACCTGGAAAAGTGGAGTCTCCACAGCACAGCAGTCCTTTGAGCGGCGTTAATGGTCCTGGGAAAAGCGCTTTTCCAGCCTGGATTGCTGGACCGTAAGACCCTTGGTGACGGCGCAGATAGCGCTCGTGGGTAAGCGGTGTTCCGGTCAGATTTAGCGTCGTCCGCTGCCGAATGTCAGGAATTACTCGCTCTAGCGCTTGCCACATGACTTCAGAGCGCTCTTGCTTTTGGGCGGTGTAGGCGGCGCTGCCTCTAGTCATGCCTGCCCAGGGCTCATACGGCTCGTTGCCGGGGGTGTAGATGTGTAGCGTGTGTTTGCCCGGTGGCGCGAGTGAAGGGTCAAGTACGGAGGGAATCGAAATGAGGACTAGATTCTGAGGCGCGTCTACGCCTTTGTCCCAGTCGTTGACCACGATGTAGTGACAGGCTAGATCTGCGGGTAGGTCCTGCGCGTCGATACCTAGATGCAGATGCATGAAGCTAGCGCACGGAGGGATGTGCGATCGCTTCTCCGCAAACTTCTGCGAC
The DNA here is from genome assembly GCA_963838725.1 of uncultured cyanobacterium. Lineage (GTDB taxonomy): Bacteria > Cyanobacteriota > Cyanobacteriia > Phormidesmidales > Phormidesmidaceae > Phormidesmis. The sequence goes on from CAWISM010000012.1 coordinate 130,337, forward strand.
AGCACGCCAGCGGGCACTAGCTTCAGCGTGTCCCAAACAGAGGCATTGGAAACCACAGTTTGCGCTGCTATTTGCTCTCCATTGCGTAGCATCACACCCGTTACGCCACCCGATTCTGTTGTAATCGAATCCACATGCGCACCTGTTCTAATTTCACCCCCGTGCTTGGTTACGCCTCTAGCCAGGGCGTCTACTAGCGCTGCGGAACCGCCCATCGGATAGTCAAGCTGTACGTTGGGCCGATACCAGTCGGCAAACATGAAAGCGACTTCGGCGGTACTAGTGCCGCTAGCAGGCAGACCAGAGAGCAAAAAGCACAGCATGTCTAGCCAGTTACGCGCGAATGGATCGGTGATTACCTCGTCCATTACGTGGCTAAACGGTCCGGTCAGCTTGAGGGTCGTGAGGCTGTGCTTTAGCAGTCTCGGCAACGAAAGGAGCCAGCGGTTCTAAGCGCACCCCAGTCAAATCGAACCGCCGCAGTCGGTAGCGCTACTGCCGCGCTCGCCAGCGGCTGCATCACTCGCTGAAGCGATCGCCACTCGGCGACCGCCTGGGGTCCGCGCAGCTTTTGCAGCACTTCGCAGAACTGATCAGCCCCAACGGACGTATCAAACTCCCCTTCGGGCAGGCGAACGCCCCAGGTGTCGTAGTTCGCCCAGGCGATATCTTCGTCGATAATATCGAGCACCTGGCGCAGCGGATTAGGAGAAGGACTCTCAGAAAGTCCCGAATACAAGGAGGGACCGGAGTCGAAACGGTGACCGTCACGCTCGAATCCATGAGCCGCACCGCCAAGCAAGGTGTGACTTTCGCAAACGGCGACTTTCTTGCCGTAGTGGGCTAGTAGCGCAGCGCAGCACAGGCCGCCGATACCGCTACCAATGACAACGACATCTGTTTCTAAGGCCATAGGTTTGATCGAAATATGTGACAGATTTCTAGGAGGAGAGTTTGGCTATTTTCTCTTCTTCTTTTGCTCTAAAGCCGACCATGACAGCCGTACCATCTTTCTCGAACAATGGCCGCTTTAACAGCATGGCATCTTCTGAAAAAGCATCTATCCACTGCTGATCGCTCCATTCTTTCTTTTCTTCTCCGAGCGCCCGGTATGACAGCCCCGATGTATTGCGCATGGGCCTAGCTGTTAAATCTTCGACCCATTTTTCGAGCATGGGCTTTGTCGGTGGCTGCTCTTTGGTGTTGATGAATTCATAGGCGATGCTTTGGTCCTCTAACCAGGCGATCGCCTTCTTGCAGGTGCCACAGTTGGGAATACCGTAAACTTTTAAAGTCATAGATTTAGTCGGCGCAGGCGGCAAACCTACGAATGAGCATCGTTATCACTTTAGATTATCAGCTCAGCCGGATAGGCAATCACAATGGTAGAGAACTAGAGCGGTGAGACGGCAGTGGGTACAGGCGGCACCGTCGATGTTATGGACCTACCAGAGGGGCGCAGTTGGGCTGCATTTAGACTGTTGACTAGATAAAGCGGGATCGGCTGACTGCCGATTTGAATAATCGTGGCATCGTCTAGAGCATCACGATAGACAGAATCTTGTTCGATCTCAGCCTGAAAGAAACCGAGCGTCAGCGCTTCTAGATAGCTATCAACCAGCGGGATGTCACTGTTGATTAGGCCGCTGGAAAGGGCAGGGTCAGCGCCGTCTACATCCGGGAGTTCGTAGAGATGCGAGCCGCCTTGAATTAGTGCTAACAGATGAGTAGGCGCGTCGGATGATTGGTCAAGCCAGGTGAAAGGCCGAATTTGCTCTAGTAAGGCTGGTGCTACTGGGTCATTGGTGCCAGAGATAATTAGGCTAGGAATATCAATTTCAGAGAGACCTGAACGGCCAAATAGGCTGCTAGTGATCGGATTAAGCGCGATCACAGCGTCGATCCTGTCATCTTTTAGATCGGCGGTGAATTGAGTGGGGTCCAGCAGAGCGGTGCACTGTAGCAGCATGGACGGATTAGCCGCGTTGAAGATGAAGTCATCCGAGGCGCAGTTAGCTTCTAAGGTGTTGAGATTAAGCTGCGCCCCTGCTAGAGCGAGCGCGGTATAGCCACCGAAGGAATGGCCAATAATGCCGACTTGGTCTAGATCTAGCTGTCCAGTCAGGTTCAAGATTGTATTGCTAATGCCTACACTGTCGGTGCCTGTGTCGCTGATATCCGCATCACCAATGTCTGTGTTGCTAGCATCTGCGTCGATGACATTTGCATCATCAGGATCTATATCGCTAGAGTCTGCGTTGCTAGCATCTGTAATGTTGATGCTGGTGGTGCGGCTACCTGCATTAAAACGGGTGAGTTCGTCGAGCAAAAAGGAAACGTCTAGGGGGCGATCGCGAAATTCACCTGGCGTAGCAATTTCACTCGCATTGCCGCTGAGCACTGCGTTTAGCTGTTCTCGATTGCTGCCGGGATGATCGAGCGCGGCGATCGCATAGCCATGACTCGCCAAATGACGAGAGACATTCATAAAACCTTTGCGATCACCCGCTAGCCCATGTGAAAAAACGATCACCGCTGCTGGCGGCGCATCGACTGGCAAATAGAGATCGGTTGGCAGGGTGCGATCGCGCTCAGAGTCAACCAGCGTCAGCACCTGCTGCGTCACTTGATACGGTCCTGGTTCTGAGAGCACCTCTACCGTGGGAACAGCCGTCTGAAAAATAGAGGGAGGGGCGCTGCGGCTGGCGATCGCGGCGATCGCATTTTGCGTATCTCTAATTAGCCCGGTAAAAGAGTTCAGTCCGCGAAAAGCCTGTCTAGAGTCAATTCGCACCGCTCGTGTCGGAAAATGATCTAGCACGCCCAATAGAGACAGCCCATCTGTGTCAGCCGCAGCGAGGACAAGCGCCCCGCGTAGCCCTTTGGCACCATTCTGCCGACCTTTAGTCTGAATAATGTTGCCGACCGAGCGCAGGATATTCTCACCAATTCCAGAGTACAAAAACTGAGAGATATTGACTGGGTTGGCATCCTGCGTAGCCTGCAATGCCTGACGAAACTGGACCCGCTGGCTAGGGCTGAGCAGTCGAATGTACGAGGCAATCTCTTTACTAGCTCGCCCTGTCTCGGCGTAGGTTCTAAGCGTATCAACCGAGGTGGAAATCTCAATATAGCCGTATGCCAAAATGACTTCTTCGGCGGCTGTAGCCGGACGAGCCACTGCCAAAGGAAGTAGCCCGCCAAGGCACAATCCGCTGACAAAACCTAGAGAACGGGCTTTGAGCTTAGGAGCAGTCAGGGTGCGCATCAGAGCAGAGCGGCAGCGGCATAGTAAAGAAGAAATCATAAGCAGGCATAATTATATATCATCAACTAAACTGACTGGTTTAGTTATGCCGCCAATCTTAGCCCATTAGCTCGGCTGCGTAGATCTAGCTAAAGAACTATTGAGGGGTTAGCGTGACTGGCACAGTCCCTTCTCGTAGTCCCTGCTGGTCGTGCAGCCATAGATTCTGGGCAAACGGGAAGCGACCGAATGTGGAGGCGATCGCCTTAAACCCCTGATAGGGTAGCCCTGGCCGTGAGATAAATGCGACCTTTCGCCACTCGGCTAGCTGCATCTTCTGCACGGCCTCTACTTCCGGCTGTCTTTCCGCTTGAATCGACTGAAAGACTTCGTCAGGCACCTTGCCATTACGGTTGTCTCCTTTGGCGAGATGGTTTGCCACTACAATCGCATCCCGCAATCCCATGTTGATCCCCTGCGCCCGGTTTGGGGCCATCGGATGAGCTGCATCCCCAATTAGCAGCAGCCCTGGAATGCTCCACTGCGGCGCGCAGCCAACCTGTACATCTAAAAAGATAGGGCCTTCTAGCTCGTCTCTATAGTCGCGGAAATGCTCAGCTAGTTTGGATGGCAATGCGGCTGCAAACGTCTCAATCCAGTCACGATTTTTGAGCTGAGCTAGAGACTGGCCTGAAGGCTGAGCGGAGTCGAAGCTCTCTACAATCCAGCCAATCTGCAAGCGATTGTCCCAGGAAGGATAGAAGGCAAATTGACTATCTGGCTGTAGGCAGGCGATAAAGGGCGTTTCTCTTTTCAAGAATGATGGCGCTGGCAGCTTGAACCAGAGCACATCGAATTTTGTGGGCAATTCGTTCAAGGTGAGCCCTGCGAGCTTTCGCACCCGAGAGTAGCGACCGTCTGCGCCAATTACGCCGTCGGCGAAGATATCGCGGCTTTGTCCCGTCTTCTTTGCCCGAACGCCAATTACGGTATCTTTGACGCGATCGCGCAAAAACTCCACCACCTGCCACCCCGGACAAAACTCAAAATTCGGCAGCGCCTTCGCCTTTTCCACCATCGCCTTTAGCAGCGCCGTCTGATTGATAATGTAGGTCGAAATGCCTTCTTCGACTGGCTCTTTTACCCGCATTCGCCGCCGACCGCCGACATAGAAATCCCACGCATCTAGTCGCCGCGACGGAATCTGGGCAAAGGTCTCTTTTAGCCCCATCTGATACAGGGCTTCTAGGCCAGAAGGCATCAGCCCCTCTCCTCTAAAGGCCCGATCAAACGTCAGTTCCTGCTCGATTAAAGTAACTTTTAATCCCTGTTGTGCGAGCAGTAGAGCAGTCGCCACGCCAGCGGGTCCGGCTCCTGCGATCGCAATATGTTTCATAAAAAGCAGTAACGGACTACATTAGTTCCAGTCTAAGTAATTAGAGCCTGAGTTTACTATGGTTTTATCCGCCCAATCCGTCCTATGCACCTCACAGCCGCTCTCTGCTCAAAACCATGGTTAGCACATCTACTCAACCAAAATCTCAAATAGAATCGACCGCGCCAAACCCAACTCCTCAGCCCAAGCGAATTAATGGAGAGAATAGGGTTGCTCTACATGGACTGAACTGGAATAGGTATCAGCAAATTCTTCAGGCTTTGCCACAGACTCGTGCGGCTAGGTTGACCTACTCTCTAGGGATTTTAGAAATATCAATGCCGTTAGAAGACCATGAGCAGGCAGGCGAGATTATTAGCTTGTTCATTAGAATTTTGGCTGTAGAGCTCGGCTTTCGACTCAAATCTATGGGCTCGACCACGCTAAATAGAGAAGATTTGGACCGGGGGGCAGAACCTGACAAAGCTTTCTACATTCAGAATCAGTCTGTAGTCGCCGGACGAATAGTTGATTTACAACGCGATCCACCACCAGATTTGGTTGTAGAAGTCGATATTACGCATACGGATATAGATAAAAATCGCTTCTACGCAGCAATGGGCGTTCCTGAATTCTGGCGTTTTGATGGTCGATTATTACGAATCTATCGGCTGCAAGAAGATGACTATACCGAAGTGGATAATAGTTCAGCTTTCTTGCTTGTGACAAAAGAAGATCTATATCAGTTCATAGATGAGTGTAAACAGGACGAAGTCGCCGCTGAAGTTAAGTTTCGCGCTTGGGTCAAAGAAAAAGTCAGCCAGAAGAAATAAGCAAAGACTAATCAAACGCACAAGATTCATCCGTCGTTGTCTCTACCTATTTAAACATTATGTCTGTGTCCCCTTCTCCAAAAGACATTTTATCTGAGCTGTTATCTTCTCTCAAAACGGCAGGTGCCTACGCTCAGCAGATCCAAAAGCGAATTGCTATCCATCCTGATAAATACGAGGGGGATCATGTCTTTGCCAACGCGCTGACCGATGCCGATCTTTCGGTGCAAACGTTTATAGAAGTGACGCTGCTCGCGAAGTTTCCAAACGTGCGCTTCTATGGCGAAGAGTATGAATCTAGCTACAACACCAAATACTTTAGAGCGATTGATCTAGGCCCGCAGGATGATTACCTGGTGACGCTAGACCCCATCGACGGGACCCGCTATTACATGGACGGCCATCCGAATTATTTGGTGATCATGACGGTGATCAATGCGGATGGATTTGAGGCGGCGATAGCGCTTAGCCCCGCAAACGATCGCTACTATTACAGCCTGCGCGGTCAGGGCACTTTTGTCGGTACGATGGACGACGATCTAGACCAGTGTAAGCCGCTGAAGATCGAGAATCCTGGAGAGAAGGTTGTGCTGGGGACGGCGCTGAGTCCGATTGCGGATGCGGTGCGATCGCACTATCCCGTCATCGATCTTAAAAATGACTATTCCGCAGAGGTCGCCGTTCCGCCCATTAACGGACTGCTGACCGGAGAAGTGGCGGGTGTGATTCTAGCGAGTGCTCAGTTTATCGACACTGCCGCGCTCGCCTGGATGGCACAGGAGATGGGCTATTGCCTAACCACGTACGAGGGTAAGCCGCTGCCTCACCCTTCAGAATGCGAGAACTATCGCATGTCAGAGATTATCGTTTCAGCGACAGAAACAATGCAGAATAAGCTAATCGAGATTATGTCCTCAGTGCGCGATCGGCTGTAGGGGCGTAGCATGCTATGTCCCTACGGGCTACCTCTCATTTCATCGATCTCCAAGAGGTTGATGATGGTGCTAGCAATTGGAATCGATAGAAAAATCCCAAACACGCCCGCAATTCTTGCGCCAACAATCAACGCAAAAAACATTACCACCGGATTGATGTTCAAAGAGTCTTTCATAATGCGCGGCAGCAGCAAATTTTCTTCTACTTGCTGAAGCGTCACGCAAATCACCACCGACTGCATGGCTAGTCCAATACTTTGCGACAGTAGAAACAGGGAAATTAATACGACTCCTATAGTTGCCCCAATACCGGGAACTAAATCGAATAGTCCGGCAATCACAGCTAGCGTCAGCGCATACGGCACCTTTAGCAATAAAAAAACGACAAATGTAGATGCGCCGAAAAATATAGAAAGCAGCAGCCGACCCCAAAAGAAACCCAATAGGCTATCCTGAATCACCTGCGTGATGCGCGCCTGTCGATCCAACGGCAGTCGCTTGATCAAAAACTTCCATAGCCGCGTCCCATCAAGCAGCATAAACAAAGTTACAACAGCTACTAGAACAGAGTGCAAAAAGTTGTTGACTAGTCCCTGTAGCAAACCGAAGCCTACACCCAACAGTCCAACTACCTGATCGCGCAGCTGAGCGCCCAAAGACTGTAGGTCAATCTGTAGATCCCACTGCTGAAGAGATCGTTCTAGCGCCTCGATTCGAGGAGACAGCGACAGTAAAAATTCTGAGAGGTTGTCAATTAATGACTGACTTTGGGAAAGAACGGCGATCGCAATCGTGGTCACTAGTGCGCCAATCACGGTCAGTGCGATAGAAAAAACAACCAAAACGGCAATGCCATGCGGCAAGAATCGCTCTAGCCATCGCACTGGATGATTGAGTAAAAAAGCGAGAATAGTCGACAGCGTGAAAATTACAACAACAATCTCGAAATATTCCAATAGCTCTACAGTCGCCCAGGCGCAGACAAACAGCAGCAGATATCGTACTAGTGAGGCTGTTGTCAGGTATTGCCAGAGCGAGCGATCTTCCATAGAGGGCGAATAGTTAGAATGCTAGTCAATCAAAAGGTGAATCAGCGTTGATCGGTTGATTTTGAATTAGAACGTAGGGCTGTACTATCAAAGATATAAAGCTGTTGTTCTCGTCATTCCAGAAGGCAAGCTGTTCGGCAGTAGGTTTGCGGATGAGCTGCTCGTTGATCCAACGCTCTACGGTTTGAGTATTGTTAGATGCGATCGCCACTCCCACTTCAACTAGATCTAGCTGATCGTGGACCACTACAACCGCATCTCGCTGCACATGAGGCTTTAGCAATTCCCACGGAACTGGCCCCATCATACTGGTGAGTTCTGCGCGCAGGTCTGCCGCCTGGTCTTTTGACACCCGATCTTTTGACACCCGATTCTTTGACACAGAATCTTCTGACATAGCGGCCCTTCGACGTCTGAACAATGTACTAGCTGCTACAGTTTACCGCGATCACGGACCTATCCCTTTGCTCTATTCCCTTAGTCTTAGCGCTATCGACCCAGCGCATGCAGTGCATGAATCTCGTCAGTACAGCGCTGGGTGACTGCAAGCAGTTCGGCTTTGTCTTTGGTGGCAGGGGGTGCGATCGCCTCACCAATTCTCACGGTCACCGCTGCTGGTCTAGGCAGCGGTGACCCTTTGCGCAAGATCTTCTCCGTTCCCCACAGGCTCACTGGCAGCAGCGGCACCTGCGCCTTAGCCGCAATCAACGCCGCCCCTAGCTTCGGTTCAGAGATTCGCCCATCAGGCGTACGCACCCCCTGCAAAAAAATGCCTACCGCCCAGCCGTTTTCTAGCTGCTTTAGCGCTGATCGAATTGCACTGCGATCGGCTGAGCCTCGCTTCACCGGATACGCTCCATACGCTTTGATCGCCGAAGCCAGCACCGGCACCTGAAACAGCGACTCCTTCGCCATAAAAGACACAGGTCGCTGCACACAGTTCGACAGCAGCGGCGGATCAAAATTGCTAGCGTGATTCGCCACAATAATCAGCGGCCCCTGCGCTGGCACCTTTTTCGTCCCATAGATGCGTCCACGCAAATAGCCATGCAGCACTGGGCTTACCACCGTCCACTTGAACAGGTGATACAGCGCCAGACTGATAAAAGGTTCGCGATCTTGAGCCATAGAGATACAGAGCAGGACTGCCTAGATCTTTGCACATTTTCGCGTTCCTTCAGCAGCGTCCAAACGCACAAAGGTTTCGATCGAAGCCTACCAGAAGTCGGCTAGTACTCCGCCTATAGCGAAGCTTAGGGGGTGGTGAAAGGCAGGTGAGATGAGGAATATCTTTAAGCCATGATGAAATCGAGCGCAAAGATGACGACGAGGCGAACAATCTTGATACAATGAGTACATAACCCAGTGGCCACCGAGCCACAATTGTCCTAGTGGTACGGTTCGGCACACCCGAAAAACCCGAGGTGGTGGAAACCTCAGAACCATAGCAAGTTGGTGTAAGCAAAGGCATTCGTGCTTTCATATTGTCTGCCGTGGGGCGCATGGTGGACGTTAAATAAAATGCTTGTAGAGACGGTCTGACGGGGGTGCTTAAGCTTGCTTAGGTATCTAGTTAAGAGTTTGTGAAACAAGAATCTCCGACTATACCCGTAGGGTTAGGGGGAGAGCGTCAATAGATTAGGACCTGGTTAGCCATATCGCTATAGTGTAACTAGTTGTTAAAGCTGCTGAGTGTGGTGATAACGATTACCCAGGAGTCAGTCATTTTTGTTTGTGAGAATGCTTTTGAATAATCTTGTCGAAGTATCTATTCAATAGGGGCGCTATCAGGCTATGCAGCCGGGTTAGAACTTTGATCTCTATACCTGGAGAAATTTCGAACTGGTTTTGCCGTATGCCTTTTAATATGACTTGGGCAACGTCGTCGGCTTTCCACGTTTTGGCTGTTGCAGTGATTTGCTTGGTGGCGGCTGGTTTCGTTTTGTTTTCTTCTATTAGCAGAGGGGTGTCTGTATCTGGCGGGTAGGCGATAGAAACGCCAATGCCTAGAGGTTTTAGTTCGGCGCGAAGCGATTCGGCGAGTCCTCTGACGGCAAATTTGCTAGGACCGTAGGTACTGTAGCCATAGAGCCCGACCAGGGCCGCACCGGAGGAAATCAGGCAGATATGAGCTGATTTTTGTTGTTCCATCGCGGGTAAGGCAGCGCGGATGCAGTAGAGCGTGCCAAAATAGTTGGTCGCGATGGCCTGTTCAAAGGCTGCTATCGGCAGTTCCTGAAAGTGGCCAGGACGAGCAATGCCTGCGCTGGTAATTAGCAGGTTTGGCGGGCCGAGCTGTTGGATGGCGGTTTGAATCGCCTGTTCGGCTTGAATGCGATCGCTCACATCTCCCACCACTGCCGCTACCTTTTGAGTATCGGTCTTTCTGGCTGCTTCTATCTCCGTTTTCGCCAACTGCAGCCGAGTGTGATCGCGGCTGATGATAGAAACGTTCACGCCTTGCTGCGCAAGCCGTAGGGCGATCGCCTTACCGATTCCACTCGATCCCCCTGTGATAATCGCGTGCTGAGCGTTTTCCATGCGATCTACCTACCAGAATTACTCGGTAGGGGTTTAGCAGGCTAAACCCCTACCGGGGTGATCCTATTGCTGCGCTCTTTTTTCGGTTTCAGCTTTTGCTGCTGTCAAAGAATCTTCTAACACCAATCGATAAGTGCTAAAGAACAGCCCCCTTGGAGAGCCACTGCCAGGATCAATATCCACCTGATGCGTGACTAGCACCTGTTCTGATTCTGCCTCACTATCTAGGCTTACTGGGTCTAGCTGCCAGATTCCCTGTAGAGCTTCTAGATCGCCTTTGACCAGAGAAAAATCCACTTTTGTTGGATAGCTCTCTATCGACTCAATTTCTACTTCACTGCGAATCTCCATCACAGCAGGAATCACAGAGATAACGTTCGTCTGCCTAAATACGTGGCGATTGTCTTCTGAGCCGTCTGTCAGCTCCTCGCTACTCTCTATGTTGGGTAGAAACTTCTCAAAGTTATCGTAGTCTGTCAGCACTTCCCAAGCTTTTTCGACGGGTGCATCGATCAGCACCCGCGCTGTAAATTGACCTCTATCACCATCTCTAGAAGCACTGACCATCACCTGTCCGTCTTCTAATGCTGCTCGCTCTCGAACGGAGAGGGCATCGAGCATATCTTGTCCGGTTAGCTCTGCTAGGGGCGTCTGAGCCGAGGCGGTTGTTGCTAAGGGGGTGATAAGTGTTAGTGCGATCGCGGCTAATTTGCCAAAAGCTAATTGACTAGAAGGCCGGGTAGGAGATTGAGCGCGTTTGGGTACGTGACGAAAAGACATAATCGCAGCAGACCTCACATTTTCTTCAGTATAAGTTACACCATAAGCTGTGCTGCGCGGCACTTTATTGCGCTCAGAAGATTGTGTTCGGCACTGTGTGTATGCGCTATACGCGCTCTGGCCCGTAATACTCTCGCTGAAATGGATAAGTTGGCAAAGCCAGCTTCTTGCGATCTTGTCTCTGATAAAGCGTGTTCCAGTCGATGGTTTCGCCCTTGGCGTATCGTTTGGCTATGGCCGCGAGGGAAATTGCCGAAAGGGAAATTGCCGATGGAGAAACCACGGGTGAATCTGACGCTGAAGCTAGCGCTGGACTGCTGCTTTTGTAATTGTCGCTGTAGTAGCAATCTAGCTGAGGACGGCCAGAAAGCGTAGCGATCAAGGTTTGACGTAGTACCGAAAGCGACGTAGAAACAATCGCTAGGCGGCAGGAGAAGTGTGATCGCCCCACGCTAGCGGTAAAGCATATATCTGCCAGTTCGATATCGGGATGAGACGCCAAATATTGAGCATAGAGAGCGACTAGCTGATAGAGCGCAGTAGGCGTTCTAGCTGATAGCGGCAGCAGGTAGGAAGTGGGCATACCCTGTTTAGGGTCGCTTTGTTTAAGACTGCTTTCTGACTGCGCAGAGGTGACGGCAGACGATGGTGGTGATTGTACAATTACATGTGCATTCGTACCACTGAATCCAAAAGCGCTAACGCCTGCGGTCCGTAGACTAGCCTTCGCTGGCCAGGGCGTGGTCTGATCAGGTAGATGGAACGGCAGAGCGTCCCACTCGATCAAAGGATTGGGATTTTCTAGGTGCAGATTCGCTGGAATTTGCTGGTGTTCGATGGCTAGAACGGCTTTGATGAGACCCGCTATGCCAGCAGCGGCTTCCATGTGCCCAATGTTGGTTTTAAGTGCGCCGAGCCGGATGGGCTCTATCCGCTTGTCGTCTGCAAAGACCTGGCCTAGCGCGTTGACTTCAATTGGGTCACCTAGCGCGGTGCCAGTGCCGTGTGTTTCTACATAGTCCACATCGGCGGGCGATAGTCGACTAGCGTTTAGTGCCTGCTGAATAACGGCGACCTGAGCAGCTTTGCTAGGTGCGGTCAACCCATTTGTGCGCCCGTTGTGATTAGTCGCCGAACCGAGAATGACTGCTTGGATGCGATCGCCCGCCGCCTGCGCGTCACTTAGCCGCTTTAGCACCACCATCCCCCCGCCTTCTGCCCGGCCAAATCCACTTGCCGCCTGATCAAACGTCCGACACCGCCCGTCTACCGACAGCATTCGCGCTTTAGAAAAATTGATACTAGCTGCCGGGGTCAAAATCCGATTCACACCGCCTGCTAGTGCTAAGGCACACTCTTGCTGTCGCAGACTTTGACAGGCCAAATGTAGCGCTACTAGCGATGAAGAACAGGCCGTATCTACCGCCAAGCTGGGACCATTTACGCCTAGTAAAAAAGACAGTCGCCCTGCCGCTACGCTATGAGAATTACCCGTTGCTAGATAGGCATCGATCTTTTCAGGAGACTGCGCTAGCATCCGCTGCCAGTGGTCAATACTGCTGATCCCTAGGAATACACCGACAGAGCGCTGATCGCCTGTTTCTTTGTCTCCTTTAACAGTACCGGGCACAATTCCAGCATTTTCTAGCGATTCCCAGCCTAGTTCTAACGCTAGGCGCTGCTGGGGATCGAGGGTGAGCGCTTCTCTAGGAGAAACACGAAAGAAAGAGGCATCAAAGTCATACACATAAGGAATGAAGCCGCCGCTGCGAGAAATCATTTTGCCAGGCACGTCAGGCTGGTCGCTGTGGTATTTATCGATATGCCAGCGGTCGGCAGGCACCTCAGAAATCGCGTCAGTCTTCTTTTGTAATAGCTTCCAGAAAGCAGTAGGAGAATCTGCCCCACCCGGAAAGCGACAGCTCATTCCAATGATAGCAATGGGCTCATGCTGAGCTTTTTCAATAGCATCAAGTTTCGCTCGAAGGGTCTTAATCGCTAGAAGCGCCCTTTTAGTAGGAGAGAGTACAGCTTGAGAATTTTCCATATATCAGGCTTGGTCCAGCTTACTCAATTCCTGTAGCAATAGCGCCTGTGCCTCATCGTCAGAAATATCTTCTAGGTCGTTTTGTAAGGAGTCTTCTATAGGATGTTTGATATAGTTTTTGGCAGCGTTGGAGCTAGCAGATATAGGCTGGGATAATGAAAGTAAGCCTACTATATAGTCTCTTAGTTCCGACAGCGTAGGATATTCGTATACTAAAGTGACAGGCAATACGCAGGCTAAGCTGGTCTGCAATCGATTACGAAATTCTACAGCGGTCAAAGAGTCCAGTCCTAAATCGGCAAAGTCAGCATTATCGTCAGTAATTAGAGCAGCCTCTTTGCCTAGGACAATCGCAAGCTGTGCTCGCAGATGGTCTGATAAAGCGACCGTGTCATTTACCTCTAAGGCCGCTTGAATGGTGGATTTGGTCTCGTTTAGTGACTGTTGCGAACTGGTAGAGAACAGACTTTGAGCGCCTACTCTGCGCCAGTTGGCAATACTGCCGGGTAAGATGCCGACTTGAACGCTTTCGGTTAACTCCATCAGCTGTCCTAGAATCTCAAGACTAGTTTCTGGGTCGAGTAGAGGGATACCCACGCGGCTGAGGCGCTGTTCTACTTCGAGGCTGTTGGCGAGTCCAGAGCCAGACCAGGCTGACCAGTTGAGGCTAAGCGCGGGCAGTCCTTGCTGATGGCGTAGATGGGCGATCGCATCCAAAAAGCTATTCGCAGCCGCGTAGTTGGCCTGCCCGGTTGAGCCTAAAAGCGAAGCAACCGACGAGAACATCACGAAGTGATCAAGCTCGACATTTTGTGTGATCTGGTGCAGGTTCCACGTGCCGCTCACTTTGGCTGATAGGACTTTGGCGAATGATTGCCAGCTCTGGTTTGGCAGTAGGCTATCGTCGATTTCGCCTGCTAGGTGGAAGATGCCTTTGAGCGGTAGGGTCAGTGGATGCGATCGCGCGTGAAAGGCTCGCTCGAAGCTGCTGTTCGTCTGTCAAATCTAGCTGTAGTGTTTTGATAGTGACACCAGACTGGCTTAGTTGATCTATCACCTGCTGAGCCGCCTGAGATGGCAGGCTACGACCTAGAAGTATGAGAGAACTTGCGCCCTGATCCACTAGCCACTGAGCGAGCTGTAGCCCTAGTGAGCCTGTGCCCCCGGTAATAAGGTAGGTAGCATCTGCACGAATTTTCTTCGATGAGTCAGTTAGTGGCGCATCTGTAGAGACAGGCGGAGTGATGACCACTTTTCCGATATGCTTTGCCTGTTGCATAAAGCGGAAGCCACCAACGGCCTGTGATGCTGCGTAAGTTTTGACTGGTAGAGGAAATAGCTGGTTGTCCTCAAGATGGGCTACAAGCCTAGTCAACATCGACTGAATGAGCTGAGGCTGTTTTTTGGTTACCTCTACCAAATCTGCAACTTTATAGTCAACGTCGAGACGCTGCTGGCTCATTCTTGCAGTTGGCCAGATGTCTGCTTTGCCAATCTCTAGGAATCGTCCGCCAGTAGAGAGTACGGAGAGACTATTGGCGATCGCATCTCCAGAGAGCGAATTCAATACAACATCCACCCCTTTCCCGTTAGTCTGCTGCATAATTTGTTCAGCAAACGCTAAAGTGCGAGAGTTGAAGACATGCTGTACTCCCTGCTGCTTCAGAAATTCCCATTTAGCCATTGAGGCTGTTACAAAGACTTCCGCACCGATCATTCGAGCAATTTGTGTAGCCGCCTGGCCTACGCCCCCGGCAGCGGCATGGATCAGAACTCGCTCACCTGCTTTTAGCTTGGCTAAATAGACTAGCGTGTAGTAAGCCGTAAGGAAGGCAGTGGGAATAGTCGCGGCCTCAAGCGCACTTAGATGTGCAGGTTTGGGTACGGCTAGCGCTGCGTGGACTGTTACGAATTGGCTGAAGCTAGCGGGTGCGATCGCCATCACCACATCTCCGACGCTTACCGTCTCTACAGCCGCGCCGACTGCAACAACTTCTCCCACACATTCTAGGCCCAGAGGTCCGGCTTCACCAGGATATAGATCCAAAGCATTCAACACATCTCGAAAGTTCAGTCCGGTAGCCTGTACTCGCAGTTCGATTTCATCTGGTCCTGGCAATTGACGGGCTGCTTCTTTCCATTCGAGCTGTTCTAAAGTTCCTTTCTTAGCAATCTGTAGCTGTAGGTTAGTCGCGCTAGAGATTGGTTGAGGTTGTTTGTGCGCGTGTGGGACTAATCTAGCCACATAGCGGCTACCGTTTCGGTAGGCAATCTGTTCCTCTTTTGTAGCGTCTGAGCGACTAATTTCGGTCATCAGATTAGCCAGCAGTCCAGACAGGCTTTGCTGTTCATTAGCAAAGTCAAAATCTATACAAACGCAGTTCAGCTCCGGATGTTCGAGGGCGACTGTCTTTCCCAGGCCCCAGAGCGGCGACTGTGAGAGATTGACTGATTCACTACCTGATATAACTTGAACGCTGTCGGTAATGAACCAGAGATGAGTAGATAGACCGCTACTGGCTAGCGCCTGAACCAGAGAAAGCGCACTTTTGCAGTTCTGTTCTACCTGACCACCTGCAAAGTACAGAACGCCTTTCCAGCAATCAGCTTTACTCAAGCAAGCGCAAAAATCTTGGGCTTCACCTAAAAGTATTTCCGTGCAGTTTTGCTCGTGAGCGGCTAGCTGAAGGGCGATCGCCTCTAGCTTTTCTACATTATCTGAAACAATTAGCCAGTTTCCGCTCTCTGCGAACTTCGGCTGGTCAATTGCTGGTGCTGCCTGCCATTCAACCTCATACAGCCAATCCTTCCATTGCCGAAGCTGGCGATCTGAGCCTGTAGATGAGATTCGCTTTGCAGCTAGACCAGTGACAGCGGCGATCGCCTCACCGCCCTCGGCCAATATCTGTATGTCTGCTGTCACCGTCACCGCATCGCCTTTAACAGGCCGAAGCTGTACATGGCTCCAAACGAATTTGCTCTCTGTTGGAAACGGACGATAGAGGCAAATGCTTTCAGCGCCGATCGGAACGTACGCATTGCGGCTAGAAATGGGTAGTGCTGCTATTACACATTGGAAACAGGCATCTAGAACAGCTGGATGAATTTGGTAGGCAGACTTATTTCTGGCTTCTACCGGAATTTCAATCTGTCCTAACGCTTCGCCTCCAGCATGCCAGACCTTCTGAACGCTGCGGAAAATATCGCTGTAGGAGAGACCCAGGCGATCGCACTCTTCGTAGTGAGTATGGCGCGATCGCACCTCCCCTAATCTCTCTTTAATTTGTTCAATTCCGGCAAAGTCAGCCCTCAGCGTCTCGGCTGCGCGTACCGTGCCCTCACAGTGCATTATCCAATCCGAAGACTTTTCAGATTGACTGTAGACTTCCGCTCGATAGCCATCTGACTGTTCAGTCAGGACCGTCTGAATCTTCACAGGCAGCTCTGACAGTCGCAACGGTTGAACTAAAGAAACTTGTTCGAGTTGAACTAAAGGAACTTGTAAAACTTCAGAGCCTGCCGCCAGCAAGATTTCAAAGAAAGCAGATCCAGGAAACAAGATTTGACCTTGAATCTGATGATGCTGTAGAAAACCAGGCTGGGCCGAACTCACCACCTGCTCAAAGAGAATCTGACGAAGTGGCGTAGAAATTCTTTGACCCGCTAGAGGATGAATATTTTTATCAGAGAAAACAAGCGGTTTAGCAGGCTTAGCGGGTCTATCCATCCAATACCGCTGCCTTTGAAAAGCGTACGTAGGCAAAGGAACTCTTCGCCCTGTGTGGTGACTGTAGAATGCACTCCAATTAATCTCATAGCCGCTTTGATAAAGCACTGCCAGACTAGAGAACATCTGTCTGCTGTCTGCCTGCTTTGGCTGTAGGCTTGCCAGATAGCTACGTGAGTCTGTTGAATTCGCAGCGATAGTCGCCTGCGCCAAGGTCAACAAAACCGGACGAGGTCCGCACTCTATGAACGTAGTCACCTCTTGCAGCGTTTCAATACTCTGGGCAAATCGAACTGGCTGCTGAATATGCTGCGTCCAGTAGTCGGCATCAAAGTGATCTATCGCGCGTCCGCTGATGTTTGAAATGACTTCTATCTCAGGCGTTTGATAGGTAATTGACTCTGCGACGGCTCGAAAGTCTGCGAGCATCGGCTCCATTAAAGAAGAATGAAAAGCATGTGAAACCTTTAGTCGTTTGCATCTAATCCCTTGTTTCGTTAGCTTCTGTGCGATCCTATCAATTGCTGTCGCTGGGCCAGATAGCACCGTATTAGTCGGAGAATTAATTGCTGCAACTGAAACATCTTCTATCAGATATTGTTCGCATGTTTCTACAGCCGCCATCACCGATAGCATTGCGCCGCTAGTCGGTAATGCTTGAATTAATCTGCCTCTTTCTACAACTAATTTCAGCGCATCTTCTAGGCTGAAAACGCCCGCCACGCAGGCCACTACATACTCCCCCAAACTATGACCTAGCATCACATCTGGTCGAACATTCCAGCTTATCCAGAGCTGGGCGATCGCATACTCAAAAGCAAACAAAGCTGGCTGAGTGTATTCCGTCTGGTTGATCAGCGCTGCCTCCGTCGGTCCTTCCTCAAACAGCACGCCCAACAGATCAAAATCGTACTGCTGTAGGATCTTGGCGCAGCGATCTAGCTGATGGCGAAAAACAGGCTGCGTTTCGTATAGAGCCTTACCCATGCCTGCAAACTGAGCGCCCTGTCCAGTGAACAAAAACGCAATTTTCTCAACAGGAACAGCGGTGTGATCGCTCGATAGCCAGTTCTGGAGCTGAGCGCGTAGATCTGCTGCGGAATTGGTGACTAGAGATAGACGGTGGCGAAAGTGCGATCGCCCTACTCCCAAAGTAAAACAAACGTTTGCGATCGCAATATCCGGATGATCTGCAAGGAAGTCCACATACTTCCCAGCGAGTGCCGTTAGCGCTTTCTCACTCTTTGCAGACAGTACAAATATCTCTTCTTGAGGCGCTGTGTTTTCTCCTGTACCTACCAAATCGTGATTCCCAATAGGCGCTTCCTCTATCACCATATGCACATTAGTGCCGCCAATCCCCAGAGAATTAACGCTGGCTCGTCGAGGAGCGTCGGTGATCGGCCAGTCAGCTAGCGCCGTATTCACATAGAAAGGGCTATTGGCGAAATCAATCTGCGGGTTGGGTTTGTGAAAATGTAGGCTAGCAGGAATCTGAGCATGATGTACGGCCAGCGCAGTTTTGATAAAGCCAACTACGCCAGAGGCGATATTCAAATGCCCTACATTTGTCTTGACAGAACCTATTGGACAAAACTGTTTTTTGTCAGTGCTTAAAGGCTCAGGGCAGCGCCTAAAAGCTTGTGTGAGCGCCGCAATTTCGATTGGATCGCCTAATTGTGTGCCAGTTCCATGCGCTTCTACATAGCCGATGGTTTCGGCTGGAATATTTGCGATCGCCAATGCCTCAGCGGCTACTCTCGTCTGTCCCTCACTCAACGGGGCTAGATAGCCGACCTTTTGCCCACCATCGTTACCCATTGCCGAGCCTTTGATGACTGCGTAGATAAAGTCTTTGTCGGCAACTGCCTCATCCAACCGCTTCAGCACCACCAGCCCCACTCCACTGCCAAACAGCGTCCCTTTCGAGTCCGCATCAAACGCCCGACAGTGCCCATCTTCAGACAGGATCATCCCCTCTTGATACAGATACCCCGACTGCTGCGGCGTTTCCACGGAAACACCGCCCGCTAGCGCCATGTCACATTCTCCTTGTATCAAGCTTTGGGCGGCTAGATGAATCGAAACAAGAGAAGTAGAACAGGCCGTCTGCACATTCAAGCTAGGACCGCGCAGATTCAGCTTGTAAGAAACCCGAGTCGTCAGATAGTCTTTATCGTTAGCAACGGTTGCTTGAAAGCCGCCAAAAGAACTCAGTGTGAAGGTGTCTAGCGAATCATTTGGATCGAGCGTATGACGATTTGGATAAACATTGTTGAGCAAATAAGTGTTCATCGTCGCGCCTGCAAATAGACCAATTGCGCCTTCGTAGGTCAGCGGGTCATATCCAGCCGTCTCTAAGCTCTCCCACGCACATTCCAACAGCAGTCGCTGCTGCGGGTCCATCAGCCTAGCTTCCTTGGGACTATAGCCAAAAAAATCCGCATCGAAGCAGTCAATCTGTTCTAGTGTTGGGCTAGCATTCACGTAGTTAGGGTTCTGTATCAGCGTCTGGTCAACGCCTGCGGCCAGCATTTCTTCATCTGTGAAGAAGGTGATTGATTCCACACCTGCTGTCAGATTCTGCCAAAAGGCGGTTAAATCGGGGGCACCAGGGAACCTGCCAGCCATACCGATGATAGCAATGTCTGAGCGTTGCGCGCGATCGCCCCGACGCAATCTCATTCTCAAAGAACCACGCAGCTCTGTTGAAGATGTGCTCGAACCCGTTTGTTTGAGATAAGCCGCTAGCGCAGTAACTGTAGGATACTGAAAAAGCGAAACAGCTTTTAACGTAGGTGAGAGCTGATTTTGGATTTGGCTAAGCACCTGCATCAACCGAAAAGACGTTCCACCTAGCTCAAAGAAATTATCATTCTTATCAACGGTATCCACACCAAGAACAGACTGCCAAATGCAAGCGATACGCTGCTCTAGCTCACTTTGGCTGAGGTTCGCCGCTACCGCATTCTGCTCAGCCGCTTTGATGAATCGCTCTATCTGCTGGTCAAATTCACCTAAAGAGAACTGACGGCTAAGCTGGCTGCGCTGCATCTTCCCAATAGACGTTTTTGGAATATCTGCCTTTTCTACTGGAATGACGTAGGCCGGAGATATGCCAATCTGGTCAACAACCCGAGTCCGAATCTGTTTAATTAGCGAAACCACAGCGCTCAAGGCATCCGCTTCAATACTGACACCTTGCTTTGGATGAAAAAAGACAGCGAGCTGTTCTGTTGTATCTTCCGCACTGCGCACACCACAGGCTGCTGTAAAGGATACTTCTACATCCGCTAGCGCTTCTACAGCAGACTCTATCTCATGGCTGTAGTAGTTCACCCCATTGAGAATAATCACATCTTTTTGTCGACCCGTAATCGTCAGCGCACCCGCTTGGATAAACGCTAGATCGCCCGTATTAAACCAGCCGTCTGGCGTAAAGGTCACATCCTGTTCAACATCTTCATCGTGACTAGCCAGGTAGCCCGCCATGACCGTCAGACCTTTCACCTGTAAACGACCAGTCTCGCCTTCTGCGACTACCTGGTCAGCATCGTCCACAACTCGAATAGAAACACCTGGAATCGGCTGCCCCAAAGTGACAAAAGCGTCCTCTTCAGTCGTAGACGCCAGCGAAAACTGACAGGAATGAACAATCCCAGAACAGGTTTCTGTCATTCCGTAGCCCGGACTCAGCGCCGTGGGTGATAGTCCATAGGGCGTCAGCAGTTGCAAGAACTGCCGCGCTGTCTTGCCGACCACCGCTTCTGCTCCGTTACCCATCCAGCGAATAGAAGACAGATCCCAACTGAGTTTTGGGAAGCCTTCTATCGTTCTCTCTAGCTGATCGTTGACTAGCCCATAGGCAAAATTAGGTGCCCAGCTCGCGCTTACTCGGTACTGCGCCAACAGGTCTAGCCAAATCAGCGGATCTTTCAACACAATCTCTCGCGAAACGTGAATCTGTTCGCAGCCCAAATATACTTCTGTTAAATGGAACATCACCAAGCTGGCCACATGCTCTAGCGGCATCCAGTTCAACGTAATGTCTTCGATAGAAAGCTGGTTGACTGTCGCCATGCCGTAGGCGCTGACTCGAATGTTTTGATGGGTAAGCTGTACACCTTTGGGCCTGCTGGTACTCCCCGAGGTTAAAAGCAAGAGCGCTATCTCTTCTGACTGGGGTTCTACTAAAGGCAGTTCGTCAAAGTCAAATGAGAGACTTTCCAATGAGTCAGCCGCTTGTAGATCGCTTAGCGTTAGAACAGTAATTGAATGTGAATCCGCAGACTTTGGTGAGTCTGGTAGTGGTGAGTCTGTTAGTAGGATCGGGTCTTCTAGCAGGGCGATCGCACCCTCTAACGGCGTCTGCCCACTAGCGCTACTAGCCTGCGCGGCAATCGGCACCGGAACGCAGCCGCTCAAAAAGCATCCCCAAAGCGCGGTAACCAGATCAACACTTCTAGAGAACTGTAGGATAACAAAGTCTTTTCCCTCGTTTCGCTCGGCGGCGTCTCTGTTAAGACTCTTTCCTAGACCTCGTGCATGTAGAGCGATCGCCACCCGCGTAGCCGAAGACAGCAGCTCAGCGTAGGACTGTACGGTCTCACTACCGTCTGCTTCACTGCCTGCTTCTAGATAGCGAATGCCAGCCTTGGCCTTTGCAGCACGAAGTAGGGCCGTAGTCAAACTAGAAGGCACATCAGCCGAATTAGGAAAGGGACTACCGTGAACAATCGCTAGCGGTCGGTTTGCTCTTGAAGATGTCACGGTCATGCCTGTACGTACTTAGAAATGAACAAGTAGTTTTACGCCAGTAGACGCTTTGAAGCAGTACCATAGCGGGTTTTGAGCCTGACTGTAAAGCCTCATCTGCCGTGACATATGGCATGATAATGACTGCCTCCGTATATATTCTTAGGTTTATCTCGCGGTTTATACTTATTCGATCTTTGGCTTGTTTGAATAGATGGAGACACTCAACTTACTGATTTCAGACGAGACGCTGCGCGATGGAGAACAGCAGGTCGGCCTTTTTTTTAACGATAAAAAGGGTCTCGCTGAGCTGATTCTTCAGACAGGCGTTCAACAGCTCGCGCTGATGCCTGCCATTCATACCAGCGAGGCTGAGTTAGTCGGCGATCTAGTAGACGGAGGCTGGAAGCAGCAGGTGATTGCTTCTACGATGATGCGGCGTTCATCAATCGACCAGTCCAAAGCCTGCGGCGCGCGGCAGGTGATCCTTTTCCATGCGGTATCTGATCGTCTTTTATTTTTAAGAGATCCGGAGGTTGCTCGCAGCCCAGCACTTAGGAACAAGACAGTTGATGACGACATTTCTCCTTCGCTGATTCACGCTAGCCGAGCGCGTATGTTAGCCCGCGCACTAGAGCATGTGCGCTACGCGACTGAACAAGGACTCAGCATATGCTTTGCCGCTGAGGATGCGAGCCGAGCGGATGGCGACTTTTTAGTGGACTGTATCAATACGCTGTCGCCCTATATTGAACAGTTTTTACTATGCGATACGGTGGGCGTGCTCACTCCTGATAGTACGGTTAGCTGGATTCAAGACCTGCTGAAGCGTACTAATGGTGTGCCCTTGTCTGTCCATTTTCATAACGATATGGGGCTGGCGTTAGAAAATACGATTCAGGCGGTGAGAGCAGGCGCGATAGGCGTTTCCGGTACGTTTGGCGGAGTAGGTGAGCGGGCGGGCAATGCGCCGCTTGAGCAGGTGCTAAAAGGATTGCGATCGCG
Organism: uncultured cyanobacterium; assembly: GCA_963838725.1. Taxonomy (GTDB): domain Bacteria; phylum Cyanobacteriota; class Cyanobacteriia; order Phormidesmidales; family Phormidesmidaceae; genus Phormidesmis. The sequence continues at coordinate 152,631 of CAWISM010000012.1, forward strand.
TTTCGGTTGGGAAGTGGTAGGCGTCGACTATGACGCTCTAGACCGGGTCGTTGCCTACTTACACGCTCACGGCCATCGCCCTCATGCTCCTTATTCGCTTCAGGCTCAGCGCCACGAGTCAGGAATTCACGTCAGCGCGCTGCTACGCGATCCCAAGAGCTACAGCAGCTTTCCTCACCAGCGACCAGAAATCTGGTTTGGCAAAGGCAGCGGCGCTAGCAATTTTCGATACCTGTTTGAACAGTATTTGCATCAGCCGCTACCGCAGTATGAGTACGAACGGTTGAGATCAGTTGTCAAGGCGATCGCCATCGAAGAAAAACGATCCTTCTCAGCTGAAGAGATACTGAGCCTGCTTCAATCAAGACATCTGCTTCCTCATAGTCTCTGCCAGGTTGCTTAGAACGGTTTTACTGAGCATTACGGCAGGCGATCGCTAATTTTTCCTCTCACTGCTGATATGGCAACTGTCCTAGGTGAAGCCAGATAGTTCCGCCCGGTAGGATCACCGCTGCGCCCCTTAAAGTTTCGATTAGTCGCATAGATGCCTGTTTCCTGCACGCCCAAAGTGCCTTGTCCTGCATTAATGCAGGCACCACACCCCGACTTTAGAATCGTTGCACCCGCCTGTTCCAAAATTTCTAGGTAGCCTAGCGCTTCGGCCTGCGCTCGTACGTCCTGTGAAGCAGGCACTACGAACAAGCTCACAGACGGCGCGATGCGCTGACCTTTGATTGCCGCTGCTGCCGCTGCCAAATCGTGCAGCTTTCCTCCTGTACAAGAGCCAATGAAGGCTCTGGTAATCAAAACTTGATCAATCTCACGGATGGAGATCACCCGATCGGGACTAGGCGGCGCTGCTACCTGCGGTTCTAGCTGACTTAGATCGAACTGATATATCTGTTCATACTGCGCATCTAGATCGGCGCTCACTTCGTGAAAAGGCTTGTTGGTCCGTTCTCTGACATACTGGCGGGTTGTTTCATCTACAGACATCAGACCGCACATTGCTCCGCATTCTACCGCCATATTCGCTAAGGTCATGCGCTCATCAACAGGAAGCTGTTCAATAATGCTGCCAGCAAATTCCAACACTTTTCCAGTCGCGCCACCACAGCCAAGCTGACCCAAAATGAACAGCATGATATCTTTGGCACTCAGATGCTGCGGCAGTACTCCGGATAGCTCAATCCGTAGCGTCGCGGGTACTCGAACCCACAGATCGCCCATTGCAAAGATGTTGGCCATATCTGTTGTGCCAACACCCGTAGAAAAGCAGCCAAACGCGCCGTAGGTACAGCTATGAGAATCTGTACCAGCAATGACCATACCGGGACGGACAAACCCTTTTTCGGGTAAGAGCACGTGGCAAATGCCAGCGGCCTCTCCTGGCGAGACCACATCGAATAGATGAGTGCCCTGCTGTTTAGCAAAGTCCACCATTTGCTGATGCATCGCGATCGCGCCCGTATCAGCGCGAATGTCGTTGATCTGAATAAAATGATCGGCGACTAAAACAATCTTGTCTGGATCCCAAACGGTAGCGTCAGGACCGAAGTGCTGCTGGAAAAGTTTGCCGACTGGGCCTGCGATCGCATCATGGGACATTGCCAAATCCACTTTGGCAAACACCACCTCTCCTGGCTGCACATAGTCATTCCCTGACGCCTGTGCCAGCAGCTTCTCGGCCACCGTCATCGGTCGCGCCAAAGTCTCACTTTTGGGAACAGTTACTTTGCCTATTCGCCGCTGCTGATTGAAAGCCGCTAGGCCACCCGCTGCCACAATCGCTTCTACCGCCGGATTGCGTAGAGGCTGCTCAACAATCTCTAACGGCAGACCAATATTGATGCTGTTGCGATAGAAAATCTCAGCAAAAGATCTGGCCCGGACCTTTTGAATACCCGCAGCCTTGATGGCAATCGGCGCAAACTCTCGACTAGAGCCACAGCCAAAGTTCTCTCCAGCTTCAATAACGTTGTATTTCAACAAATTTCCGGGTCCAATCAAATGCTCTAGCGCGTAGTAAGCAAGATGCTCTAGGCTATCGTTGGTTCCTCGCTTGGCAGGAATGATATCGTCCGTGTTGATGTTGTCACCTAGCGTTAGAATCTGCTGCGTCATATACCTTTCTAGCTGTTTTGTTCTAGCTGCTCTTTTATCTTTCTTTGTTTGACAGCAACTGCCGGATTGCCCGCGCAGACAGTCCATGCCTGTAGCGGTTTATTCGCCACGCTGTTAAGGGTTAGCACCGCGCCTTCTCCTACCGTCACACCCGGACCCACCACCCCACGTGCGCCAATCCAGGCACTTTGTTCGATCTTAATCTCGCCCAGAATCAGATCAAACGATGGTTTACTCCAGTTGTGGTTACCCGTGCATAGGTATACTTCTTGCGAAAGACAAACGTTATCGCCTAGCGTGACCGGAGCAAGATTATCTATCCATGCGCCTTCGCCCAGCCAGCAGTCATCGCCAACGGTCAATCGCCACGGAAATTTTATCCGTACGCCCTGCTTGATCCGTACCCCCGTTCCAACAGAAGCGCCAAACAGCCGCAGCAGCTTCGCTTTCGGTTCGGAAACGGGAACCAGATAGCTCATGAATAGGGGAGAGCCGACGTAATACCAAAGTAGCTGTTTGATCAGTGAGACACCCGGAGTGTAGTCGCCTGGGTTGTATTGTGCGAGTTGCGATCGCATAGAAATACCTATCAGCTACTGAAGAAGACCATCATCTTCCCATTTGGTGACGTATGCCGCTATCGGTGAATTAACTACGTTCTTCCATTCAGATTTCTACTTCAGACAAGCTCTCGAAATCCAGCAGGCGCTCACCTAGTTCTTCTAATGATGGTAATAGTAAGCCCAAAATCCCAGCCTGTAGACTGTCAGAGACCTCCCCAAAACGTTTCTAGAGCAAACGAATAATTATATTAGCTCTGCCCACTACGAGACGGATATATAAATCCGCTTGCCAACCACTGAACCGCTCTCGGTTCCGATAGAAATAGAGTGCGGACTCGGCCAGCACTCTGTCCCTACTATTGCACCTCTAGCAGACATATATGAACAAAGTCAGCTATTCGTAGTCAGTACATGCCTTTACTTACTAGAACGCATAGAGGACGTCAATCCCCTTTAAGATACTCTTGAACGAGACTAAAATCTATCGAAATCTTGACGAGATCTCGACGCTAATCGCATACCCTACAGACTAGAAAAGTTCAAAGTACACTTTTTGGAAGGACAGATTTATGAGTGACTTAATCGCCGTCGGATTTAAAAATGAGATGGAGGCAGATGAGGTTTTACAAAAGCTAGGAAAGTTGCAAAAGTCGCATTTGATTGACCTCGAAGATGCCGCTGTTGTCATCAAAGATGAAAAAGGAAAAGTCCGTATCAAGCAGGCTATCAATTTGGTGGCAGCAGGCGCTTCGTCCGGCGGTTTTTGGGGAGCGTTGCTAGGACTGCTCTTCCTACATCCATTGTTAGGTCTAGCAGCAGGCGCTGCGAGTGGCGCACTTAGCGGTGCGCTGACTGATATCGGAATCAACGACGACTTTATCAAAGATTTAGGCAAATCTTTAGAGCCTGGAGCTTCGGCACTGTTTATCTTGGTCCGCGAAGCTACGCCGGACAAAGTAATAGCAGAGCTAGAGCCTTTCGATGGCAAGATTCTTAAGACCTCTCTTTCAAAGTCAGACGAGGATAGTCTGAAAGCGGCACTAGGAGCAGCAAGCGTTACTGCATGACCAGGCAACGCAGCTTATACTCATCCTGTTCACTCTCGATCGTTTGACAATGAACTTCGACGCCTACGACCCTGGAAGCTTTTACGATGAGTATTTTGCGGCGGCAGGAGACCTACGCACTGAGCTAGCGCCTATTTTGGAATGGTTTCAAGCACTGCCGTCTCAAGACATGGCTCAGATCAAAGCTAAGCTAGAAGCCGTTTTAGAAGATCTAGGCGCAACTTTTAGCTTTGAGGGTGAGGAACGAGTTTTGCCTTTTGATCCTGTGCCTCGGGTGATCGCTGCTGAGGAGTGGCAGTCGCTGACTGCTGGTCTAGCTCAGCGGGTAAAGGCATTAAACATTTTCTGCGCAGACATTTATAGTGAGCAGCGGGTTATTGCTGAAGGAATTGTTCCCCGTGATGTGATCGAGTCGGCGCTGCGGTTTCGACCAGAGTGTATGGGGATGGAGCCACCAGGCGGCATCTGGTGTCATATCGGTGGCATTGATCTGGTGCGCAACGGTGACGGAAACTGGTGCGTTCTAGAAGATAACCTGCGGGTTCCGTCTGGGATTGCCTACGTGCTAAAAAATCGACTAGCAATGGAGAAGGTACTGCCGGAGCTAATAGAGAAGTTCGCACCTAGACCAGTCAGTGATTACGCTCAGCAGCTTAGATCTGTGATGGACTCGGTAGCGGCTGGTTTAGCGGCTTCTGGGGCTAACAGCAGCATGGCTTTGCTAACACCTGGTGAGCATAGCTCTGCCTATTTTGAGCATCAGCTTCTAGCGGAGCAGATGGACATCGCTCTGATTAGTCCAAAGGATGTCACGATGTCGGACGGCTATCTCTGCTATCGCACTGATAGTGGCCCTCAACGGCTAAACGTGATCTATCGGCGGGGCGATACAGAGATGTTTGGCAATCTGGACTTAGGAGAAGACTATCCCGATAGCATCGCTACTCTAATCGAGCTATGCCAACAAGGGAAGCTAGCGTTGGTGAATGCAATTGGCGCGGGCATTGGTGATGACAAGGTGATCTATGCCTATGTGCCGGATATGATTCGCTTCTATCTAGACGAGGAGCCATTGCTGCCTAATGTGCCGACTTATTTATGCTGGAGAGATAGCGATCGCGAATACGTGCTAGATCACCTAGAAGAGCTAGTCGTCAAAGCAGCCAGCGCCGAGGGTGGAGACGACATGCTCATAGGCATCAATTCCACTGCCGAAGAGCGAGAAGCCTTCGTCCAAAAGATTCGTGAAAATCCGAGGGAATATATGGCTCAGCCGACTGTCTACCTGTCCCAAATTCCTACGGTAGTAGAGGGCGGCATTGAAGGGCGGCACACAGACCTGCGGCCCTACGTACTCCACAAAGGAGATGAAATCTATGTTCATCCCGGTGGGCTAACGCGAGTAGCGCTAGAAAAAGGAAAGCTAGTCGTAAACTCATCGCAAGGCGGCGGAGCCAAGGACACCTGGGTGTTGCCGTAGAGAGAAGTAAGACCTTTTGTGGCTAGCTTGCTGATGCCGCCTCGGTTTTGGTGATAGAAAAAATGACTTATAGCAAAGCGCGGATGCATTCGCACTTTGCTATGGCACTTTGCGCTATAGAACAAGGGGTGTAGCCTTGCTATGTGTAGCAAGCAAAGTGCGGAAGGCTATAGTACTAAAATCATGCGGGCATAAGCCGTAAGTGCTAAGTCACTTTAGCTAACAGAGCGTCTGAGCTGCCGCTTGGTAGTGATGAAAGATATCTTCGCGGTCATTTTCTTCGGGTATGTTGTCAGAGTTTTGGCCGCTTCTATTGATCATTTCAAGCTGACGATGCAGCACTCTTTTTTGAGATTCGGTATGCGTTTGCTCGCCAATTATTTTAAGGGCTTCTAGTAGGCGGATAGTGATGGCAACGTCCGTTTGTCCGTATTGACGAATTTGGTCAAAGGCCGCATTTACCAAAATGTCAAAGGTGGTGGGCTCTATGATTAATCGCATTGCTTTTGACCTATCAAAGTGATAGATCTTTTGAGGAGCCTTTTGTAGAACGCAGCAAAGCGAGACGCTAAGGCGATCAATACAGCGAACAGCAGTGAAAGGATCGTTAACTGCTGGTGAGATAGCGCGAATGGCAATTTCTACTAGCTGTTTGACCGGAAACTCCACGTCATATTTAGATTTGCGCTGATTGCCGCGAGGAACAGCTTGGTCGAGCTGCTGGTTTAGAGCGCTAAGATCGAGCAGTTTTAGATCTGTCTTACGCTGGATATAGAAAAGAACACTGCTGTTAACGACAAACTGTCCCGGTCGGTAGAGCACTTTGATCACAAGGTTGTGCTGGGCTGCGATCGCCTTTAGTCGTTCAATATCAATCCGCTGAATGTATCCGCTGTGGGTGGCTGGTATAGCGGTTGCCTTGTCTTCAAAATCGTTAGAGATTTCCCACACTAGCCTGTTGACATCTAGCTCGCGATCGGGAAAGAGTCGGCTGATGGTCTCTTCTAGATCCCTACCAATTCTGGCAATCAGATTGTCAGCGTGCACCGCATTAGCAATGTTGTGCACAAAAAAAACAAGAACGCAAACGCTCGTAACCGTCAGCAAAAGACCCACAAAAACAGAAATCTGAGGTGTAAAGCTAATCTCCTTCGAGTCTTCTATCGCCCACAGCACAGCAATAGCGTAGATAAACGTAGCGCTACAGATACCAAAGGTGATTTGATTACTCCGATCCTGCATGAAGTCACGCAGCATCCTAGGGCCAAACTGTCCTGAGGCCAGCTGAATCGCCACAATAGCAATCGAAAAAACAGATCCTGTTACCGTTAGCAGTGAAGTTGCGATCGCAGAGAGCAAAGTACCTGCACTTTGCGTTCCTTTCGGGAACAGCGCACCTAGTATGCTAACCCCTTCCACTTGCACATTGCGATCGACTGCTATCAGTCCACTAGCCAAAAGCAGCGCTGCCGCAATCATCACTACCGGAACAAACCAAAAGCCAGACCGCAAAGAATCCCATAGCTTACTCAAAATTGTCTCTCCAAAAAACCGATCGATCCAGACTTCGTATAGCCAGCGTACGGACATAACGGTTAAACAACATCCACAAAAAGATTTTCTCGCTGTCTATCTTTAGACAGCGGTCACGGACTCCACACTAGATTTGAATAGAACAATTCTCCGTTTCAATTATTGATTGAACCGCTTGAACCATAAACTTACTCATAACTGTGAGTAGTCTCTATTAAGGCATAGCTATCATGGCTCAGATTTGGATTTGGATAGGGTTTCTTTCAATGACTGCAGGAGCTATCTTCTTTGGGACAAAAGCGGCTAGTGCTCGCAGCGAAAGATGGCGTATTCTACTAATTCTCAATTTCTTTATCGCGACCATTGCAGCAACTCTGTACTTAGTCATGCTGACTGGTCAGGGAGAAGGCGTCTACAACGACCATAACTCCTACTGGGTACGCTATGTGACTTGGTTACTCTCTACACCTCTGTTGCTCTTAGTACTGACATATTTAGGCCGGACCAGTCGGTCCACAATAGGAGGGCTTTTGGGTGGCAACGCCCTGATGCTGGCAACTGGTTTTTTGGCCGATGTGTATCCCCAGCCTCACAACATTACCTGGTACATTGTCAGCTGTGGCGCTTTTTTGGGCACGGTCTACCTGCTGCTTGTTCCCTATCGGAGTGAGGCTGAGCGCAAGCATCCTGGCAAGGTTGGCCAACAGTCATTTCAAAAGCTACTAACTGTTCATATAGTGCTCTGGAGCCTGTACCCGATTGTTTGGATACTAGCCGACACAGGCGTGAATCTAATCAGTGATGGGGTTGAGTCTATGTGCTACTCAATTTTGGACATTGCTGCCAAAGTCGGATTTGGCCTACTGTCAATCAATACGCTGAGCAAACTAGAGAAGTTCCCAGTGTGGAACACAGCTCCAGAGTCCGACTTGGGCGGGGCAGCAAGTCCAGTGCTTGATCCTGTTCCAGTTGACGGAAGACTCTAGAGAAACAAGAGAAGGGATCTCAACTGTCTGCGCACTTTGTTAGGGATTTCTTCTCTTTTAGAGCTGGCTCATATAGCCGCACGCGATGAATCAAGCACCAGTCTATCAAGCGCATTTTGCATCTGAGCATAAACTTTGTCGTAGCACTCATCTATGTAGCGACTATCATGCAGAGCCTCACTGCCGTAGCGCTCAAACCGAATGGGCTGACAGATGCGCGTATGGATCTGTACTGGTAGCGGAATGTGCGGCAGCGGACCAAAGCCAAGCCCCCACGGTAGACCTAGATAGACAGGAAAAGCTTCTGGGTCAATTCCTAGCGCCCACGGTATGCCCCATTCATGTAGTACTTTCATCTGAGGGTAGATATCAGCCAATACAACAAAGGTAGAATGTGCGCCGCAGGATATCATTGGCACGATAGGAACGCCTTTTTTAATGGCTAGCTTAATAAATCCTTTCTGCTGGTGAAAGCAAACGCTATGACGTTCTGAGTAGGGTCGAAATACGTCTCGTATACCGCCCGGATAGACAACAATGTTTGCACCCCGATTGAGCGCTGCGATCGCCATTTTCGGATGCGCCTGCACCGCGCCCATCTGCACTGCCGATTTCGCCACCGACGGAAACGCTCTCCACACCTTCGGACTCATCAGACCATACAGTGGCCGCTCGGTGCCAAACTTACGACACCAGTCATACAGCATCATGTGCATATCCGGCGCAGGCAGTCCTCCATTATGAGAACCGACAAACATCACCGTTTCATCTGTCGGTATCTGTTCCCAGCCGTCTGTTGTCACGCGGAAGTAGTGGTCATAGAACCACTGCATAACAGGCAGTTGCAGCTCTAAAACATCCGAATCTCTATCTTCTAAAGACCAGCCGTCTAAGGCAGAAGACTTCCTGTATTGGGTAGAAAAAGCCTCATTAGCGCTCTGAATAGCAAAGAAGAGAGAGACTAGACTAGTGATATTCATATTTTTCATAGTAAAGGGTCTGTTAGCTGTGCCAACAAACCCCTGCTGCTTTATGCGTAGTGACTAGTGATGATTAGTTAGGAGCGATCGCACCCCACCCGCTCAATCTACTCAAATCCCAACAGGTCAAAGATATCTCTATCTTTTAGCGGGTTCACTTCTAGCGGCTTGGCATCTTCAATCATGCCCTTAGCTAGCTTCAGATACTCCTGCTGCACCTCTAGTACTTCCGGCTCTTCGTCCATTTCAAATACAGTACACTTCTTCAGACGGCTGCGGCGAATCGCATCCACTGTCTTGAAATGCGCCAAGGTTTTTAGCCCAACTCGCTCATTGAACTTGTCAATCTGATCGGTGCCTTCACTACGATTGGCAATGATACCGCCGAGTCTCACCTTATAGTTCTTTGCCTTTGATTTGATTGCCGCCACAATCCGGTTCATGGCGAAAATAGAATCGAAGTCGTTAGCCGTCACAATCAGACAGTAGTGAGCATGCTGCAAAGGCGCTGCAAAGCCACCGCATACGACATCTCCAAGCACATCAAAGATTACTACATCGGTATCTTCAAACAGATGATGCTCTTTTAAGAGCTTGACAGTTTGACCTGTCACGTAGCCACCACAGCCAGTGCCTGCCGGTGGGCCACCGGATTCGATGCACATTACGCCGTTGTAGCCCTCAAACATAAAGTCTTCTGTTTGCAGCTCTTCTGAGTGAAAATCAACTGATTCTAACACGTCGATTACGGTTGGCACCATCTTTTTAGTCAGTGTAAAAGTGCTGTCGTGCTTTGGATCGCAGCCAATTTGCAAGACTCTTTTACCTAGCCGAGAAAAGGCCGCAGAGAGGTTAGAAGAGGTGGTCGATTTGCCGATACCGCCTTTGCCGTACACGGCAATTACCAGAGCCCCGGACTCAATTTTCATCGAGTCGTCCTGATGAACCTGGACGCTGCCTTCGCCGTCTGCGCCTTTGTTGACGACAACTTTATTGGCATTGGGGCGAAGGTCGTTTGAAACTACCACAGTAGGTCTCCTATTTTTGCTTGACTATTTGGAAATTGGTTTGGAGTTTGAGATTCGGCGAGTGTTCAGGCGATCACTTGCCAATGGTGGCTTTGGCTTCGTAGAGGGTGTCTACGGTAATGGAGGTAATGCCGCGATCGCTCGCAAACTTCTCTGTATTGCGCTTTACCTTGCCTCTTACAAAGAATGGAATCTTCTTCAACTCTGCTAGGCCGTCCGAACTCCAGCTAGTCTCCATTGATGAATTAGATGAATCATCTGGAGCGGACCCCATTGATTTTGGTTCAGCGTTGCTATCGAGATTCTCAGTTGCAGGCACTTCAGACTGACCTGTGCTGCCTTCCTGGTGCGGCGCGGTGTGCAAATGGCTCATATGGCCTTCAGCAAATTCAAAGTCCTCACGGAACATGCCGATTAGATGTTCTTCTAGGCCCATCATCAGCGGGTGAACCCAGTCGTCAAATATGACGTTTGCCCCTTCCCAACCCATCTGCGGTGAGTAGCGAGCGGGCACATCTTGGACATGAATCGGGGTGGAAATTACCGCGCAGGGAATGCCCAATCGCTTCGCAATATGGCGCTCCATCTGGGTACCTAGCACTAGCTCAGGGGCCGCTTCGGCGACGGCAGTTTCGACGGCTAAATAGTCATCGCTGATCACCGCTTCGACGCCGTGCTGTTTGGCGACTTCGCGCACCTGACGAGCAAATTTACGGCTGTAGGTGCCGATGCCAACCAGCGTGAAGCCCAGTTCCTCGGTGGCGATTCTAGCAGCGGCGATCGCATGAGTCGCATCGCCAAAGATAAACACGCGCTTCCCGGTCAAATAAGTCGAGTCCACAGAGCGGGAGTACCAGGGCATCCGAGACGCACCAGGGATTGCAGAAGAAGCCACCCTGGAAACATTCCAGTTGCCCAGCGTCTCTGCTCTAGAGCGATTCAGCACCCGGCTTACGTCGAGACCAGCCACTTCACCAATCTCAGCAATAAAGTCGCGAGTCGCCCCTACGCCGATTGGCACGGTCTTTACAATTGGCTGAGCAAAGTTGCGCTTCAGCCAGTCGCAGGTAGTCTGAGCAATCTCTGGATATAGGCAGATATTAAAATCCGCATTGGGAATCCGCATGATGTCTGCTGGCGTTGCCCCTAATGGCGCAATCACGTTGGCATCTACGCCAATCTCACCCAAGAGCTTCAGCACTTCTTGAATGTCATCGCGGCAGCGAAAACCCAGCGCCGTTGGACCAATAATATTGGCCTTAGGTCGAATCGCCGGATCTCTTTCTGGGCGATTCGTACCCGGTGGCAGCGCTTTAGAGAGCAGCAGCTTTCTCACTAGGTGATAGAGCGTTTCGCTCCCACCCCAGTTTTCTTTTTTAGAGTAAGCGGGCAGCTCTAAGCTTACCACCGGAATTGGCAGACCCATACTCTCGGCCAGCGATCCCGGCTGATCTTGAATCAGTTCAGCCGTACAGCTTTCGCCTACTAGCATTACCTGAGGCTTAAACCGCTCATACGCATCGCGCACGGAGGTTTTCACCATCTCAGCGGTGTCTCCACCCAAATCTCTTGCTTGAAAAGTAGTGTAGGTGACTGGCGGACGCTGGTCGCGGCGCTCAATCATGGTGAACAACAGATCGGCGTAGGTATCGCCTTGTGGCGCATGGAGCACATAATGCACTCCTTCCATTGAGGTGGCTACGCGCATGGCCCCAACGTGGGGAGGGCCTTCATAAGTCCACAGAGTCAATTCCATAGGTTAGGAGAATAGAGAATAGGGTTGATTGGGCTGAGCGGAGTCGTAGATTTTTACTCTTTTCGCAGAGTAGTCCGACAGTATCAGACGGTCAGTCGCTTGCGTCTTTCTAGCGATCGCGTAAACAATTCCGCCAAATCAGCCGCCTGGTCATAGCCGTGCAGCGGTGAGAACACCAGCTCAATCGACCACTTAGTTGCCATGCCTTCAGCCTCTAGTGGATTTGCCAGACCCAGACCGCAAACTGTAATATCTGGGCGCGCCTCTCGGCAGCGATCGAGCTGCTTTTCAACGTCTTGGCCTTCAGAAAGCGCGGTGCCTGCGGGTAGCAGTGCAATTTCTTGACTCATCAGCAGGCGATCGATGTAGGGGGTGCCAACTTCGACTAGCTCCATGCCACACTCACGCGATAGAAAGCGAGCCAGCGGAATCTCTAGCTGCGAGTCAGGGAAAAGGAAGGCTTTGCGACCGCTGAGTTCTTGGCGATAGTGCGCTAGTCCGGTGTTCGCTCTGGCTACAGCAGGTGCGATCGCCGCTTCAAATTTTTCATTGTCCACACCCCAAGCCTCAGCCGCAGTCTTCAGCCAGGCCGTCGTCCCCTCGATACCAAACGGATAGGGTGAAGGCAGCAGCTCTGCGCCGCGAGCCATTAGCAGCCGCACCGTTTCGCTTAAAAAGGGCTGAGCGACCAGCAGCTTTGTCCCCTTACCCACGCTAGGCAGATCCGCAGCCCGACGCGGCGGGAAAAAAGACACCGGACCAATGCCCATCTGATTGAACAGCCGCTTAAACTGGTCTTCCACCACATCAGCCAAGCTACCCACCACCATCAAAGCAGGCTCGTCAGTCTGTTTACTCGGCAGAACTGGCACCATCGAACCGAGACAGGCATCTTCCCCCTGCGTGAAAGTCGTCTCAATCCCGCTGCCAGAATAGTTGAGCACTCTAGTCTCAGGAAAATAGCGATGGTTTAGCTTCTCTGCGGCCTTCGCCAGATCGAGTTTGATAACTTCCGAGGGGCAAGAGCCGACTAGAAACAAAGTGCTGATATCAGGCCGTCGCGCTAGCAGCTCTCCCACTACGCGCTCTAGCTCATCGTTGGCATCTGCTAGACCCGCTAGGTCACGTTCACCTAATATTGCCGTGCCAAATCGAGGCTCCGCAAAAATCATCACCCCTGCCGCCGACTGAATCAGATGGGCACAAGTCCTGGAGCCTACAACCAAGAAGAAGGCATCCTGCATCTTTCTATGCAGCCAAACGATACCCGTTAACCCACAGAAGACCTCTCGCTGACCTCGTTCTTTTAGAACTGGCAGGTCGGCATTTGCCGTATTCGTAAGATCTGTCTGCGTAGAATTGGCTGTCGGATTATCTGTGCAAGCCTGTAGCGCCATACTGGGTTCTTCGCTCTGGTATCAGTTATATTGACAAGTTTCAGCGGGCCGCTTTGAGCTTCTGTTTGATCTTGTTTTTCTTTGAGCGAATCAAAAAAGTCAAACAAGAAAATCTAGAGCAGCAAAATGGGCTGAGGAACTCAGTATAGAGACCTGACCGATTGGGTCTACGCACACAGCAGGCTTTATTTACAATCAGCCATCAATGTTTACCAAACGCATCGTTTAGTGAAAGTATTAGTTTCAATCAAAAGCCATATGGCATAGCAGCATAATAATATAGAGAGCAATTTGAATTGCTCAGCAGAATACCAGACATCGGACTATGGCTAAGCCGACCCAAGCCCACATCTCCAAGATGATTTCTAAGCGCGAAAGTGAGTTTTTTCGCACTCGCACCCTCAAACAAACTGAATACTATATGGGTGCCAAGCTGCTAGAAGTCGGCGTCAATCCGAACAAGGGCGTCATCTACCGCTGGAAAACGATTGACAAAGGCAACCGAGAAGAATGGGTATACAGCGCCTACTGGGGCGACTCGCGCGAAAAGATCGAAGCTGAGGAATTGGCACAGGAAAATACGAACTCTGAAGAGGGTTAGACACAGCGATCTGCGCGTTAGCCTGGCATATACTGCTGTATCTACCTCTCCCTAGCCTCTAATCGCCACCTACTTCGCAGCAACTACTGCCGGAGATACTGCCGGAGATACTGCTGGAGATTTTGCAACTGATGTGGCTTCTGTAGGCTGCGCAGCGCTGTCAGCTTCAGAAAGCGGGATTCGCTGTAGACGAGCGCCGACGTTGCGCAGTTTTTCCTCGAATCTTTCGTAGCCGCGATCTAGGTGGTGCAGACCATAGAGTGTGGTTTTACCTTCGGCGGCTAAACCTGCGATCGCCAACGCCGCAGACGCACGCAAATCACTTCCTGTCACTGGCGCTCCCGATAGGTGTGAGACGCCTCGAACAATGGCACAGTCGCCTTTAACCTTGATATTCGCACCCATCCGGTTAAATTCAGCGACATGCTGTAGCCGATTCTCAAACACGGTTTCTGTCACCATGCTGTTGCCATCGGCCAAAGTGAGCAGGGCCATGAACTGAGCCTGCATATCCGTGGGAAAGCCCGGATAGGGAAGCGTCTGAATATCCGCAGGCACAATCTTCTCTCCAGGCGCAATCCGAATCACATTACCAGCTTCAATTTCGATTCTAGAGCCAGTTTCGCGCAGCTTCGAGAGCAGCGGCGAAAGATGATTCGGATCGACAGGGCCTACCGTAATCTCTGAACGGGTGATCGCACCAGCCACTAAAAAAGTACCCGCTTCAATCCGGTCTGGAATAATGCTGTAGTCAGTTGCATGCAGGCTAGAAACACCATTAATAGTGATGGTATTAGTGCCTGCGCCCTGAATATCAGCGCCCATAGAACGGCAGAAGTTAGCAAGGTCGACGACTTCTGGCTCTTGGGCCGCGTTCTCAATCGTGGTTTGGCCTTCCGCTAGCGTAGCGGCCATCATCAGGGTTTCGGTCGCACCTACGCTGGGATAGTCCAAATAGATTTTGGCACCCTTGAGCTTACCGTTTGCACCAGGGACGTAGGCATGCACCACGCCGTGGTCCATATGTACATGAGCCCCAAGTGCCTGCAACCCACGAATGTGAAGCGCCACCGGGCGAGCACCAATCGCACAGCCGCCGGGTAGAGGTACACGAGCAACCCCTAAGCGAGCTAGCAATGGACCGATGACAAAGAAACTGGCGCGAAGTTTGCTAACAATGTCGTAGGGCGCTTTGGAATGGCTGATGTGGCTACCATCTATGTCTAGAGTGTCGCCGTTTCGATCAACTTCTAGGCCCAGTGCCTTCAAGACGCTGGCCATGCGGCCGATGTCCATCAAGTCGGGAATGTTGCGGATGCGGCAGGTCTGCGAGCACAAGAGCGCCCCTCCTAGCACAACCAAGGCGGAATTCTTTGCGCCGCTGACGGGAATATGGCCACTTAGCTTGGTATTGCCCCAGATCTCGATCACGGATTCTGGCTGAGACTCGGTCGATAGGCTCGTAGTCTGTGGGTTAGCAGTGACGATGGGATTGCCCTCCGCGATAGTTAACAAAATTTGATTATGAGAATTTGGTAAGGATTCTACCCGAAACTCCGTAGTTTCTTCGGATTAATTTAAAATCTCTGCGATCGCAATTAGAAAATCGTACTTTCGCCAGAGGACGTCAGTAACGAGACGTGTTTTTTTTAGGCAGGAAGACGAACTAAACCAGCAGAGAAAGCTGAGTAGCTGTTGACGGATGGGTCATGCTGCTAGATTATGGTTAATCGCAGCTGCGCAATGATCGATCATTGCTACTTTCTACTGAAGTATCTGCTACTAAAGTGGTTGGCTGTATCTTATGCGGGACTGGCGAAATTGGTAGACGCGCTAGATTCAGATTCTAGTGTTCGCAAGGACTTCCGGGTTCAAGTCCCGGGTTCCGCATCAATTCTTCTTTTATGCTCACTAGCCTGCAAAATCAGACGGTTAAACAGCTGCGCAAGCTACAGCAGCCCAAAGAGCGTAAGAAGCAGGCTGTGCTACTGCTAGAAGGAACAAACTTGATAGAGGCGGCTTGTGAGGTCCACTATCCGCTGCAAACGCTCTGTTTTACGGAGATCTGGCAGACGAGGCATGAGCAGATCTGTGAGCGGGCGATCGCACTCTCAGCCCAAACCGAGCTCGTCTCTCCAGAAGTCCTCAAGTCCATTGCCAGTACCGTTACACCCGATGGTGTGATTGCGGTTGCCCCCCACCGCAATGTCTGGGGATCAGAATTAGGCCAGCCAAAAGACACCGTCAGCCTCGGCATAATTTTAGAAACGCTTCAAGACCCCGGTAATCTCGGTACGATCATCCGCACCGCAGCAGGCGCAGGCAGCGACGGACTTTGGCTTAGCGACGACAGCGTAGACTTAGATCATCCAAAGGTGCTAAGAGCCTCAGTCGGACAGTGGTTTCGAATGCCAATGGCGGCAGCAGATGTTGTAGAGCAGGCTAAGAAGCTCAGGCAAAACAATGTGCAGGTCGTCGCCACGACAGCCGCTGCTGAGCTGGACTATTGGCAGCTAGACCTACGCCAGCCCACCGTATTTCTGATGGGAAATGAAGGCGCAGGGCTTTCGGACGCGCTGATGAGTTGCGCGTCAGCAACCGTGAAAATTCCAGTCGCTCCGGCAGTCGAGTCGCTGAACGTAGCCATCTCGACAGCGCTGCTGCTGTACGAAGCGAAGCGACAACGGAAAATCGAAGTTGTTCAAAATGCCCTTCTCGGTTGAAAATAAGAGGGAATATAAGGAGAGCGCAGTGGATTCAGCATTCGATTACGACCTAGTGATTATTGGTGCCGGGGTAGGCGGTCATGGAGCAGCCTTGCACGCGGTGCAGCGCGGGCTAAAGACGGCCATTGTTGAAGCGGGCGATATGGGCGGAACCTGCGTAAACCGAGGCTGTATTCCTTCCAAGGCACTGCTAGCTGCGTCTGGGAAAGTACGCGAAATGCGAGACGAGCAGCATCTAAAAGCGATGGGAATCAGCTTGTCAGGCGTCGGCTTTGATCGCGAGCAGATTTCCAACCACGCGAAAAACCTAGTAGGCAAAATTCAAGGTGACTTGACTAGTAGCCTGACCCGGCTAGGCGTAGAGATCATTCGAGGCTGGGGCAAGATTGCCAGCAGTCAAAAAGTTTCTATTGAAGATGAGAGCGGCAAGCGCACCATCACCGCGAAAGACATTATCCTCTCACCTGGATCGATTCCGTTTGTGCCTAGAGGCATCGAGACGGATGGGGAGACGGTTTACACCAGTGACGAAGCGGTTCGATTAGACTGGCTGCCTGACTGGGTGGCGATCATTGGCAGTGGCTATATCGGTCTAGAATTTTCCGATGTCTACACCGCGCTTGGCTCTGAAGTCACGATGATCGAGGCGATGAATCAGCTAATGCCGACATTCGATCCCGACATCGCTAAGCAGGCAGAGCGAATGCTGATTAAACCTCGCGATATCGAAACTCGCGTGGGGCTGATAGCTAAGAAAGTCACACCCGGCTCACCTGTTGTAATCGAGCTAGCCGATCCGAAGACGATGGAAACGGTTGACACTTTAGAAGTCGACGCCTGCCTAGTAGCGACTGGTCGAATTCCAGCAACGAAGAATCTGGATCTAAACATGGTGGCGGTAGAGACGGATAAACGCGGGTTTATTCCGGTCGATGAGAATCTAGCTGTCTTGCGTGATGGCAAACCAGTACCTCACCTATATGCGATTGGCGATGCCAACGGCAAAATGATGCTGGCTCACTCGGCTTCTGCTCAGGGGATCGTGGCGGTTGACAATATCTGTGGTGATTCTCGCAGCGTCGACTACAACGCCATCCCAGCCGCTGCTTTCACTCACCCTGAAGTCAGTTTCGTGGGTATGACAGAGCCTGCGGCTAGGGCTCGAGCGAAAGAAGAAGGCTACGAGGTCGCTTCGGTTCGCAGCTATTTCAAAGCGAACTCCAAGGCGTTAGCTGAAGGTGAAACTGAAGGGCTTGCTAAGGTGATCTATCGCAAAGACACGGGTGAGGTGATGGGCGCGCATATCATTGGCTTGCACGCGGCGGATCTGATTCAGGAGGCGGCGAATGCGATCGCCCAAAAGCAGTCCGTCACCGACCTATCCAAATTCGTCCACACGCATCCTACGCTCTCTGAAGTGCTAGACGAAGCGTACAAGCGAGCCAAGGTAACCGCGTAGGAGAGAAAGTATGAAGATTCGCCGCCGTCCGCCAGCTACGCCTATCTCTGTCAGGCATCTTGAATACCAGATCAATGTGCCTGATGCTGAGCCGCGCAATATTCTTGAGAAGATTGTGTGGCACAAAGAGTCCGAAGTAGCTCGGCTGCGTGAAAAGGTACCTTTGTCCGGGTTACAGCGGCAGATTCAGGGACTACCGGCAACCAGAGGCTTTATTAGCGCTTTGCGACAGCAGGCAGCTATACAAAGTCCGGCTTTGATCGCAGAAGTGAAAAAGGCATCGCCTAGTAAAGGCATTATCAGAGAGGACTTCGATCCGGTCGAGATCGCCAAAAGCTACCAGGTTGGAGGGGCTACCTGTCTGTCTGTGCTAACTGATAGCGAGTTTTTTCAGGGTAGCTTTACCTACCTCAGCCAGATTCGTCAGGCCGTGGAGCTGCCGCTCTTGTGCAAAGAGTTCATTATCTACCCCTATCAGATCTATCAAGCTAGGCTCGCTGGAGCAGACGCTATCCTGCTAATTGCCGCTATCTTGACCGACAAAGATATTGGCTATTTCGTGAAGATAGCGAAGGCGCTAGGACTAGATGCGCTGGTTGAAACGCATACGGTTGAAGAGTTTGAGCGCGTGATCGCGATCAACGGCGTTGAGCTAATTGGGATCAACAACCGGAATCTAGAAGATTTTACGGTGAGCTTGGAGACGACGCAGAAGGTTGTAGAGAGGTTTGGGAGTGCGATCGCCCAAAAGCAAATCCTCCTCGTCAGCGAATCCGGTATCCATACCCGTGAGGATGTTCACACAGTCACCACTGCTGGTGCGAAAGCAATCCTCGTTGGCGAATCCCTGATAAGACAGCCCGATCCCGGTACCGCTATTAAGAGTTTACTCTCAGCATCAGGGAACTGTACTTAGGTAGTAGCCTGCTTCTTCACTAAGATGAGTATTGATCAGCTTTCAATCAAACTGGATAAAGCAAAACAGATTATTGCTATTCCTAATTTCCAGCAAGACGATCTCCTTAAGATTGCTCTTACCGCACTTTCTACGCTCCAACTACCTCTCGTTTCAGACGATGAACGACGGCTGATTGAACGTAAGCATAGACGCCTTGCTTTTTTGGGCGATCGCTTACTCGACGCCGTTCTAGCAGACTATCTTTTCGCTACCTATCCAGAGCTAACTAACCAAGACCTAGACGACTGGAGACAGGAAATTACCTGCCGAGAATCTCTAAGCGAATTTGCTATTGGGCTAGGCATTCCGGACATTTGTTCATCTTGGCATAGAAAAGACCGAAGACCGCCTGAACAAGAACCTGCTGTCTACGGGGAAATGTTTGAGGCTTTAGTCGCCGTTATTTATTTAGATAGCGATCGTAACTTTAAGAAGGTGTATGAATGGCTATGTGATCGCTTCATCCAAAAAGCGATTGCGTCCTATGAAGAAGAGCCAGATCTAGACGAAGATTTCAATATCACGACTAGAGACTATCTAGACATGACCGGACTTGAAGATTTTCCCGACTATGGGTGGGCACCCGGTGATGATGACGATTAGAACTAAAAGACCATCCCTCTGAGTATGTTGATTTGATGCATAGCATTTAGCGTTTATACGGGTCTATAATAAGAAATGTATAGCCAGCATTAGAGATTGTATGAGTCGCAAAGCCATCATTATTGGTTCCGGGATCGGTGGACTATCCTTGGGCATCCGTCTACAGAGCTTGGGGTTTGAAACTACTATCTTTGAAAAGCTAGATGCACCCGGCGGTAGAGCATACGTCCGTAGAGCGCAGGGCTTCACCTTTGATATGGGGCCGACTGTACTCACCGTGCCTCACTTTATCGAAGAGCTGTTTTCTCTAGAAAAAGGGGCGGCAGCTCTAGGCGAACCTGATTTTCCCGCTGAAGTCATGGACCCGAATGATCGCATTCGCTCTGGCATCAGTGGCGGACCCAACACTTCTAAGTACGTCAAGATTGTTCCGGTGCTGCCGTTCTATCGCATCTATTTTGACGACGGTACCTATTTTGATTACGACGGCGATCCTGAAAACACGCTTCGTCAGATCGAGGCGATTGAGCCTGATGACTTGGAAGGCTACGCCCGCTTTCACGATGCGGCCAAGGCTATTTTTGACCGAGGCTTTATTGAGCTGGGCTATACCTATTTTGGCAACGTTGTAGACATGCTAAAGGTCGCACCTGACCTGATAAAGCTGGATGCAATTCGTCCGCTTTTCTCGTTCGTAAAGGATTACTTCAAAAGCGATAAGCTCCGACAGGTCTTTAGCTTTGAGCCTCTATTAGTTGGCGGCAGTCCCCTCACGGTGCCTGCCATCTATGCGATGATTCACTTCGTCGAAAAGACTTGGGGCATTCACTTTGCGATGGGTGGCACAGGTGCGCTAGTTCAAGGATTCGTGCGCAAGTTCGAAGAGCTAGGCGGCACTATTCACTACAACAGCGAAGTCAAAAAGATCGATGTTGAAGGCTCGCTTCTCTTCGGTAAGAAGACAGCGAAAGGCATCGAGCTTGCAGATGGTAGCTACCATGCGGCTGATCTAGTGGCTTCTAACGGTGACTATGCAAACACGTACATGAAGCTGATCGACCCAAAGTATCGCTTTATCAACCAGGATCTGAAGGTCAAGCTTACCCGTCAGTCGATGTCTGTACTGGTAATTTACTTTGGCTTTAGGGCTGATGAGACGGACGAGCTGGATCTACGGCACCACAACATCATTCTTGGGCCTCGCTACGAGGAACTGCTAAAAGAAATTTTCGACCAGAAAGTCCTCAGCCCTGACTTCTCTCAGTATCTGCACATTCCATCGCTTACCGATCCCAGCATGGCTCCTCCCGGACATCATGCGGCTTATACGCTTGTGCCTGTTCCCAACAACGGCGGCGATATCGACTGGGATGTCGAGGGACCAAAGCTGACTGATAGAGTCCTGACTTTCTTGGAAGAGCGCGGCTACATTCCTAACCTCAAAGAACGATTGGTCTACGAAAGCCACATCACGCCTGACTACTTTGAAGGCACGCTCAACAGCTATCTAGGTAACGCCTTTGGCGTGGAGCCAGTGCTAGTCCAAAGCGCATTCTTCCGCCCACACAACCAGAGTGAGGACATTCACAACCTCTATCTAGTAGGGGCAAACGCACAGCCTGGTGGCGGGACTCCTTCTGTAATGATGTGTGCCAAGATGACTGCCCGCGTGATTGCAGACAATTTTGATATTCCTGCTGAAGTTGTCAACGGCGTTGCTGAGAAAAAGGAAGTCGCTGCGGTCTAATCTTCACTTGGGCCTAACGCGACAACTTGATCTGATTCAAATCTATGCTCCCAAAAGAAGACATCCTCAAGCATTCTGAAAATAAAGAGACGCTTTCTCGAGTTATTGACAGAGCAGAGCAGGCGATTCGCACTTGGGAGCCTGTGGCCACAGATTTTCTATCTCCGCCAGAACTGTTTGAAGCGCAGACCGCTTTTGGTCGGCTGAGCGATATTCATACAGTTGCCAGTGGCGGCTACCCCCAGGCAGAACGTCAGCGGCTAATGATTGCGCGCGCTGAACTGCCGCTAGAAGAGACACCAGTTCCTTTGGCGGCTGTTAACATCGCGGGCAATTTTCTATTCGACACTGCAACTCATCGAGATTTTCTAGGTTCTTTGCTGGGTACTGGGCTAGTCCGAGCAAAGGTCGGCGATATTATCGTGCTGGGCGAAAGAGGAGCGCAGGCGATTGTCGTCCCTGAGCTGGTGGAGTTTCTAACGACGAGCTTGACTCAGGTGCGGTCGGTGCCAGTGAAGACTCAGCCTATGGAGCTTAGTGAGCTGCGGGTCCGCGAACCGAAGAAAAAAGAGATGACCACGGTAGAGGCTTCAATGCGTCTAGATGCGCTAGCCTCGGCTGGGTTTGGCATGTCGCGTAGCAAAATGGCGGACATGATTACTGGCGGTGATGTGCGGGTGAACTGGAAGCCAGTCACACAGGCGAGCCGGACGGTTCAGCCGGGAGATCTGATCGCTATTCGTGGGAAGGGGCGATTAGAGATTGGGGAAATGTCGGTGACGAAGAAGCAGCGGTACCGGGTGCAGCTCACTAGGTTGATGTAGGCAGCTTTAATTGGGTTAAAACATTGGTTTAGAGGATGAATGTCCGTGCATACGTCGTCTGTACGAAATTGACCGGGTACAGAAATGAGTCCTTTGTAGAAGTAGACATCAGATGATCTTTGTCTATGTCTAGCTCACGCGATCGCACCCCACCCCGACACACCCCACGTCGATACATTCAATCTGATTTCTTACTAGTCAGCGTTTCCGTTGGCGTCGGGACTGCTACGGCCCTAGCCACAACAGCAATTCACGTTGCCCAGCGTCATACCGCTGAACCCGTGCGTAGTAGCGATGCTCTTACAGCTCAAGTTCCTCTGCCTGCTCGAGCCGCTGTAGACACTAGTGCAGCTTCAGCGGCTCAGATAGCGCCTATCCCCGATGACATCATTCCGGTTCTACCACTGCTAAGTCAGAAAAGCGCCTTTGAAAAAGCGCGTGCTTTCGGTTGGCAAGCGGCTTTGAAAGGTCAAAGCAAAAAGCAAAACTCACAAATCACGGCTAGCCAGTGGGGCGAAGCAGCTCTACTCTGGCAGCAGGCGGTATATTTCTTAGAACAGGTGCCCTCATCGGACGCAGACTACTCAGCGGCTCGGGCAAAACAAGCTGTTTACGAGGCCAACCTACAGCAGATCATGACTCGGCAGCTAGCTGCATTGACTGCCGAGACACTAACTGCCCAGATGGAATCTGAGCGAGTCGCTACGGCTCAGGAAACTCCGACTGCACAAGCCGATACGGACCCAATAGCACCAATCGCTGTAGAGAAAGATTGGACTGCGATCGCCAGACAACAGGGTTGGCAAGCAGCCTTAGCGGGGCAAAATGCACCGCACCCTACTGAAAAGTGGGCAGAAGTTTCACGTCTATGGCAAGCTGCTCTCCAGACACTAGAAAACGTTGAGCCGCAGTCACCTGAATATGCTGAGGCTACCGCTATCAAAGCGCAGTACCAGGAAAACCTAGCCGCCATTCGTAAACGCTATCAGACAGAGCAAAGTACCGATCAGACCTTGCGATCGCTACAGGCCACACTCCGTGAAATAGAGTACGCCAGCTCAATAGCCACCACAAACAAGCGAGCCCAGCTAGTCGCCATCATCGAACGCTTACGAACAATCCCGCTAGGCACAATGGCTCATGATCAGGCACAGACTTTGATCGCGTCCACTACCGCTAAGCTCAGTGAGCTACCCGCCGAGATTTCTCCGCGACTCGCCACCGTCAGTGAGACAAACGCTCAATAGCCTCTGATGATAGGCAGTCTAGCGATATACAGTCTGACACCAATAACACAACCAAACAGCCAACCCCTATCTCACAAGATACTTTCATTTGATGAAAAGTTGATATTTTGTAGCATCTTCCTCCGAAAGCATCAGAACTAGACGGACGGGGTGTGGCAATATATAGGCTGTTTGCCAACTGGTTCATGGGCCAACTGTAGCAAAGCGCGGATGCATCCGTACTTTGCTATGGCACTTTGCATTACAGAACAAGAGGTGTAGCCTTTCGTGGCGTAGTAAGCAAAGTGCAAAAAGCTACGGTTCGCAGTTGGGTTGGCGAGAAATGGAGTTATCAATGGAATCTGTCGAGGCCATTTATCAATACGTCTGGCTGATACCCGTCCTACCACTGTTAGGCGCGGCTATCGTCGGCACCGGATTAATCAGCTACAACGAAGCGACCAATAAGCTTAGAAAGCCGGTCGCTGCTTTCATCGTCAGCCTGATTGGGGCCGCGATGACGCTTTCTATCATGTTGCTAGTCAGCCAGCTACAGGGGCATGCGCCCTACACATACCTGATCGAGTGGGCCTCTGCTGGAGACTTCCAGATCAATATGGGCTTCACCATCGACCACATCACCTCAGTAATGCTGGTGATCGTCACGACTGTCGCCTTCCTGGTGATGATCTATACCGATGGCTACATGGCTCACGACCCGAGCTACGTGCGCTTTTATGCCTACTTGAGCCTATTTAGCTCATCTATGCTGGGTCTAGTCATTAGCCCAAACCTGCTACAGGTCTACGTGTTTTGGGAGCTGGTAGGGATGTGCTCATACCTGCTAATTGGCTACTGGTATGACCGCGATGGCGCAGCCGATGCGTGTCAAAAGGCGTTTGTGACGAACCGCGTCGGTGACTTTGGCCTGCTGCTTGGCATTCTGGGCTTGTTCTGGGCAACGGGGACGTTTGAATTCGAGCTGATGGGCGATCGCCTTACAGAGCTGGTCAACGTCGGTACTATCTCCGGCGGTCTAGCCGCGCTCTTTGCCATATTGGTCTTTATGGGACCGATGGCAAAGTCAGCGCAGTTCCCGCTACACGTCTGGCTACCCGACGCGATGGAAGGCCCAACGCCTATTTCGGCGCTGATTCACGCAGCGACAATGGTGGCAGCGGGTGTGTTCTTAATTGCCCGCATGTATCCCGTCTTCGAGAATATTCCGACAGTCATGAGCGTGATTGCCTGGACTGGTACGATCACAGCCTTCCTAGGCGCTTCGATTGCAATCACTCAAAACGACATCAAGAAAGGGCTAGCCTTCTCCACTATGTCTCAGCTCGGGTACATGGTGATGGCAATGGGCGTTGGCGCTTACACCGCTGGTCTTTTCCACCTGATGACTCACGCGTATTTCAAAGCGATGCTGTTCCTGGGTTCAGGTTCTGTCATTCACGGTATGGAAGAAGTCGTCGGGCACGATCCCGCGCTGGCGCAAGACATGCGCCTGATGGGTGGCTTGCGCAAGTATATGCCAATCACAGCAATTACTTTCTTGATCGGCACCCTGGCAATCTCTGGCCTGCCCCCGTTTGCAGGCTTCTGGTCAAAAGATGAGATTCTAGGCTCCGTTTTTGAAGTCAACCCAGTCATGTGGGCAGTCGGTTGGATCACCGCAGGTATCACCGCCTTCTACATGTTCCGCATGTACTTCTCTACTTTTGAAGGCGAATTTAAAGGAAATGATACGGCTATTCGCAAGCAGGTAAAGCTACAGTCTTTGCAGATGGCAGGCGCGTCGCTCGGTCCTGGCGCGATGAGCACTAAGGAACTAGAAGTTGAGACTTCTGAGCACGACCACCACCACGCTGAAGAGCCACACGAGTCAGCACTGAGCATGACGTTCCCGCTGATGATGCTAGCGATTCCTTCTGTGCTAATTGGCCTAGTGGGTACCCCGTTTGCTAACTACTTTGAGGCGTTTATCCATCCGCCCGGTGAAGCGCTAACGGTCGCTGAGATAGCTGAAGAAGTTGACATGAGTGAGTTTGTTCGGATGGCTGGGCTGTCTGTGGCGATCTCAGTCGCTGGGATTATTTTGGCGGTATTGATGTATCGCACGAACAAGATTGATGCGAGTGCGATCGCCAACAAAATCAAACCTCTCTACAACCTCTCTCTTAACAAGTGGTACATCGATGACATCTATCGCGAAGTCTTTATTAAAGGCACCCGCAACCTAGCTAAAGGCGTCTTGAATGTAGATATCAAAATCGTTGATGGCATCGTCAACCTCACAGGTTTCGTTACCCTCGTCACTGGCGAAGGCTTAAAATACTTTGAGAATGGCCGCGCCCAATTCTATGCGCTCATCGTCTTTGGCGCAGTGCTAGGTCTGGTATTTGTCTCAGGGCTCACCTAGACAAATTTGAACAGTCAAAATTAGCGGCAGGGGCACTGAATTTAATTTCGGTGCCTTTGTTGTTTAACGAAACCACGCATCTAAAAGATGGCAGAAGTATTCAGAGAAGACGGTGTAGTCGTGCTTATTCAAACTCGCGACCACCAACCTCCTCATGTGCATGTCGAATCGGCTGACCATAGTGTAAGAGTAAGGATTGACGAACAGGAGCCTAGCATTATGCCCTACAGTAAAAAGACTAGAGACAAAAGCTCTTCGTCCTTCGATAGGTTGGCCTTAGACTTGGTCAATAGGCGACTGATAAAGTGGGTACAGACTTGGAAGAAATATCATGGCGACTTCTGAAGATTGCAGACGGGCGATCGCGGTTCGCTACATCGCAGAAAGTGAAGAACTTGAGATTGTATTAGAAGATAGTTCACGTCACCTGATACCAGTTTCTCGGTTGGAAATGGTTGAAGAGACACCCAATGCCTTCGTCCCCATCAGGAAACCTAGCAAGCATCAGCTATCCGATGTTAAGGTTTGGGGCGGTGGCGCTTCAGTCTACTGGGAATCGATTGGACAGATTTTCCTAGTCGAAGAGCTCATAGCTGGTATCTACGGGCGTCCGGCATGGATGGAAAGCTTAATGGTTGCTAGGTAAGGAACTACGCAGATAGAACAAGCAGATAATTGGCTGGTCTATTACGTGAAGCCCTGCTGACAAAACCTACAATTCGTCAGCAGGGCTTGATTCTTCCAAAATACGCGAGTACCAGTAGCGGCTCTGCTTGAGAACTTACAGGATGGTGCCGATATGAAGTAGTTCGTAGTGTACGCGTGCATAGAGAATTAAATTCTTTCGAGGTTCTGCGGCTATCCGTGCGACATAAAGCATCGCTATAAAATGCATAGCACTTTGGCTTCAGCACCTTCGTTTGACAATTCTTAAGCTGATGCTAAGTTGCAAGCCATTGTTGCTGAGATGTCTTATCGTTCATAGTTGGCAAGTATTCTCAACTTCGTTTGGAACACTAGCCTTCTTCTTTCCTTAAGAAAAAAGAACTACTTAATTTATAGTCTTGATTTTTCTCTCTACAGTGTGAAAAGAAATTGGGCATTTGCTCTTATATTTCATCAGTAGCTCATTTGTAAGCACATCACGCCGCCGCATATCAGTTTGTTATGGACCAATTTCCCTGGCTGTCGTTTATTATCTTCTTTCCGTTTTTGGCAGCACTGCTCATCCCTTTCATCCCTGATGAAAAAGGACGTACCGTGCGCTGGTACGCCTTGATTGTCGGCCTGATTGACTTTGCTGTCATCGTTTACGCCTTTGTAAACAACTACGACATCAATAGCTCGGACATGCAGCTGTACGAAAGCTATTCCTGGGTGCCTCAGCTCGATCTGCGCTGGTCGGTCGGGGTCGATGGCCTATCAATGCCACTGGTACTGCTGACTGGCTTTATCACTACGCTAGCCATCTTGGCCTCTTGGCCAGTCACCTTCAAGCCCAAGCTGTTTTATTTCTTGCTGCTCTCTATGTACGCTGGCCAGATTGGCGTATTTGCGGTGCAAGATATGCTGCTGTTTTTCCTGATGTGGGAGCTGGAACTGCTGCCGGTCTACCTACTGCTTTCTATATGGGGTGGTAAGAAACGGCTATATGCAGCGACCAAGTTCATTCTCTACACCGCTGGTGGCTCGCTGTTCATTTTGCTAGCAGCGCTAGGGATGGCCTTCTATGGCGATACGATCAGCTTCGATATGCAGACGCTGGCAGCAAAGGAGTTTCCGCTGAGACTACAGCTATTTCTGTATTCCGGTTTCCTGATTGCCTATGCGGTCAAGCTGCCGATTATTCCATTTCACACTTGGCTACCAGATGCGCACGGCGAGGCAACAGCACCTGTACACATGTTGCTGGCTGGCATCCTGCTGAAGATGGGCGGCTATGCGATTATCCGCATGAATGTGGAGATGCTGCCAGATGCTCACGCGGTGATTGCACCAGGGCTAGTCATCTTTGGTGTGGTGAATATTATCTACGCGGCGCTGACCTCGTTTGCGCAGAACAACCTGAAGCGAAAGATTGCCTATTC
The DNA here is from genome assembly GCA_963838725.1 of uncultured cyanobacterium. Taxonomy (GTDB): domain Bacteria; phylum Cyanobacteriota; class Cyanobacteriia; order Phormidesmidales; family Phormidesmidaceae; genus Phormidesmis. The sequence continues at coordinate 180,201 of CAWISM010000012.1, forward strand.
ATCTATCTCCCACATGGGATTCGTGATGATTGGAATTGGCTCATTTACCAACCTGGGACTGAGCGGCGCGGTGCTACAAATGGTCTCTCACGGCCTGATTGGCGCGAGCTTGTTCTTCCTAGTCGGTGCTACTTATGACCGGACGCACACGCTAATCCTTGACGAGATGGGCGGAGTCGGTCGCAAAATGCCTAAGATCTTTGCGATGTTCACGACTTGTTCGATGGCGTCTTTAGCACTACCGGGCATGAGCGGATTCGTAGCTGAGCTGATGGTGTTTGTCGGCTTTGCTAATAGCGATGCTTACGGCTTTAATTTCAAGCTGATTGTGGTGATGCTAATGGCAGTGGGCGTAATTTTGACACCGCTATACTTGCTCTCGATGCTGCGGGACATCTTCTACGGACCTGAGAACAAAGAGCTAATCGAACACGAAGTTTTAGTTGACGCTGAGCCGCGTGAGGTGTTTGTGATTACCTGTTTGCTAATTCCAATTATCGGATTTGGTCTGTATCCGAAGGGTCTAACCCAGCTCTACGATGCGAAGACGGTTCAGATCACAGAGAGAATTCGGACGGAGATGTTTGCGATCGCACAGGACAAGAATCCGCCGCTACCCATTGCGGCTACCCCGCTGCTAAACGCTCCGTTGCTAGGCGCACCCGATTTGGGTAAACAGCCATAGAGTTGGCTTAGAGTTCACAATCCCCGCAAGCTGACTTGTGGGGATTTTTGTTTGCTCAGCACTTGACAGCATGAACCGCTATCTTCTATAGCTCTAACAACCTTTGTGCATCCGTTGGGCAGTTGTCCACGCAAAAGATTTTTGAACTTATCTCCTCCGGCTAGCTTTAGAACTGGTGTAATTCAGTTTTTCTCGGTGCAGGGCTGGGCGCTCGAAGCTCGGCTGCTGCGCTGGATGACGCTGCTGTGGCTATCTGTAGGCTTGGTAGTACTCTACTCTGCCTCCTATCACGCGGCTGAAGACGACTACGGGCGGGGTAGTCACTATTTCTTAGTGCAGCTTGTTTGGGCTTCAATTGGACTAGCGGTTTCTAGATATATCACTCGGCATCCGCTGCGGCAGATTATGCGGCTTTCTGGCTTTTTGCTGTTGATATGTATGCTACTGGTGATGGCAACTCATATTCCAGGACTAGGAGTCTCGGTCAACGGGGCGACTCGCTGGCTGCCTTTGGGTCCTTTTTTGATTCAGCCTTCAGAGCTGATGAAGCCGTTCTTGGTACTGCACAGCGCGCAGCTATTTGGGAAATGGCACAAGCTAACGAACCAAACGCGGCTGGTTTGGCTGGGCATCTTCACGTTGGGACTGCTGGCAATCTTGTCGCAGCCTAACCTCAGTACAACGGCTGTTTGCGGAATCACGATTTGGTTGATTGCGCTGGCGGCTGGCTTACCGTACCGACAGCTGATGTTGACCGCTTCGACCGGACTGATGGCAGCGGTGATTAGCATCAGCCTGAAATCTTATCAGCGCGATCGCATTACATCCTTTCTCAATCCCTGGGCCGACCCAGCTGAAAACGGCTACCAGCTGATCCAAAGCCTGCTAGCCATCGGCTCCGGCGGACTAGGCGGCACTGGCTATGGCTTCTCTGGCCAAAAAGAGTTCTTTCTGCCGATCCAATACACCGATTTTATTTTCTCTGTCTTTGCCGAAGAGTTTGGTTTTATCGGTGGGATGGTTCTACTGCTCTTTCTAGCTGTTTACAGTACAGTCGCCTTAGTCGTCGCGATTCAGTCTAAAAAGACAGTGCATCGTCTGATCGCCATTGGTTGCATGGTTCTACTAGTCGGACAGTCACTGATTAATATTGGTGTTGCCACTGGCTCTATTCCTACCACAGGACTACCTCTGCCTCTTTTTAGCTATGGCGGTAGCTCAGTGATTGCTAGTCTAATCACCTCAGGCCTGTTAATCAGAGTAGCGCGCGAGTCACACGATACTAATGTGTTGTCTTTGAGTAACAGAATTACTCAAAGACAAAGTAGCTAGTCAGTTTCGATACAATTAAACTGATTACACTACACTGCGAACAGATTTCATGGGCGATTCTCTTAGTGAGACGCTGTACGAACGCCTACAGCTCTTTCTCTATCACCTCAGCCAGTCTGCCAACGGTTGGGTAGAGGGCCAGCTTGGTCATTTAGGCATCGCTAGTATCGGTATTATCGCGATGGCTGGACTGTTGACTAGCCTGACGCCTTGCATGCTCTCGATGCTGCCGATTACCGTTGGCTATATGGGCAGCTACGAGCTAGAAAACCGATGGCAGGCGGTCGGTCAGTCTACCTGGTTTGCACTAGGGCTAGCGACAACGTTAGCGGGATTAGGTCTAGTAGCTAGTAGCTTGGGCTGGGTGTATGGGCAAGTCGGCGTTGGTTTGCCGATTGTGGTGAGCGCGATCGCCATCCTGATGGGTCTAAACCTGCTAGAAGCGCTTCCGCTTCCGCCCCTTCCCTCCTTTAGTGGCACCGACTTTCTTCAGAACAATATTCCTCGCTCTGCCAAGTCATACCTACTCGGTCTTACCTTTGGCCTAGTTGCCTCGCCATGCAGCACGCCCGTACTCGCCACGCTACTCGCCTGGGTTGGGGAGAAAGGCGATCCGGTTCTAGGCGCGTCCCTACTGCTGGCCTATACCATCGGCTACGTTGCGCCGCTAATGCTAGCCGGAATTTTTACAGCTTCAATCAAGCGTATTCTAGAGATAAGGCGCTGGTCTGGCTGGATTACTCCTGCAAGCGGTGTGCTACTCGTCGGCTTCGGACTGTTCTCGCTAGTTACGCGGTTTTTGCCAGTCGTTTAGCTCACGTCTATTTCTGCCATTCTTCCCGCTAGACCTACCGCCCCTTTTCCTTTCTTACCCTGATGCTCACTGCCGTAAAGCGCTACTTCCGCAAAGACCTTCTGCCGTTACTAGCCAATCTCAAGCTGGCGATCGCACTCCTGCTGGCGATCGCCGTTTTCAGCATCAGCGGTACCGTTATCGAGCAGGGTCAAGGACTGGCCTTCTACCAGGAGAACTATCCTGAATCACCTGCACTCTTTGGATTTCTCACCTGGAAATTCATTCTGATTTTGGGCTTGGACCACGTCTACCGCACCTGGTGGTTCCTATCTATCTTGATTCTCTTTGGCGCTAGCCTGACTGCCTGTACTTTCACCCGTCAGATCACTGCTCTACGTTGGTTTTCTCGGACTTGGAATTTCTACAGTAAGCCTAGACAGTTTGAAAAGATGGCGCTGAGTACAGAGCTAGATACGACCGGGCTAGACGCAGAAGATTGGGAGGTATTGCGATCGCAGCTCGGACAGCATCGATACAAAGTATACGAAAAAATCGAAGATACAGTGCCTTCCGCCCACAAAATGCTTTACGCGCACAAAGGGCTCTCTGGTCGGATCGGTCCTATTGTGGTCCATGCCAGTATGCTGTTGATTCTTGCTGGTGCTATTCTCGGGTCTATGACTGGCTTCTTTGCTCAGGAGATAGTCCCTAGCGGTCAGACCTTCAAGGTGCAGAATATCTTTGACGCAGGTCCCTGGTCAGAGCCGCAGATCCCAAAAGACTGGTCAGTCCATGTCAACCGCTTTTGGATCGACTACTCACCTGAAGGCCGCGTCGATCAGTTCTACTCTGACCTTTCTGTGCTAGACAAGTCGGGCGAAGAAGTAAAACGCAAAACTATCTGGGTGAATCAGCCGCTGCGCTACAAGAACGTCACCTTGTATCAAGCAGATTGGGCCGTTGGTGCTGTCAAAGTTCGTATCAATAATAGTCCGACTTTTGAGCTGGCGATGGCACCTCTAGACATAGAAGGCGCAAAACTCTGGGGAACTTGGGTGCCCACCAAGCCAGACATGAGTGCGGGCGTCTCGCTGATTGCGCAAGATTTGCAAGGCACCCTGCTGCTGTATGACATGAGCGGTCAGCTAGTTTCTACCGTTCGCCAGGGCAGCAGTGTCAAAATCAATGGTGTCACTCTCTACCTAGACGAGATCATCGGCAGCACTGGCCTCCAGATCAAAGCCGATCCAGGCATTCCCGTTGTCTATCTAGGCTTTGGCCTGCTAATGATTGGTGTCGTCATGAGCTACATCTCTCATTCTCAGATATGGGCACTCAAAACAGCGGATAAACTTTTCATCGGTGGCCGCACCAACCGGGCTCAAGTCTCCTTTGAAAAAGAACTCGTCACCCTGCTAGACGAAGTTACAAAAGCGCCAGCTGCTCAACCCGTCGAGCCACTTCGCGCTAAAACCACAGCGTAACTTCATCACTTTCTACTTCCCTTACTCCTGCTTCTTTTACTCCCGCTTCTTTTATTCAATGCGCATCCTGCTCGTAGATGACGAAGTAGAACTTACCGATCCCCTGACTCGTCTGCTTCAGCGCCAGGGCTATACGGTAGATGTTGCCAGCGATGGACAAACGGGGGTGCAGATGGCAGTACAGGGGCAATACGATCTGCTAATCTTGGACTGGATGCTGCCGAAGGTCAGCGGCTTGGAGATCTGTCAACGGGTGCGATCGCGCACCCTCTCAACGCCTGTTCTATTCCTCACTGCAAAAGACACCCTTGATGATCGCGTAGACGGCCTAGATGCAGGCGCGGATGATTACCTCGTTAAACCCTTCGAGCTACGAGAGCTGCTAGCACGCATTCGCGCTCTGCTGAGACGGCCCACTTCTCCTAGCCGCTCTCCTAGTGCTATTGCCTTGCCGACTGTCTTGCAGCTAGGCGATCTTACCCTCGAAATCGAGAATCAGCGAGTAAGTCGCAATGGGCAATCGATTGAGCTATCGGATAAAGAAGTGCAGCTGCTGGCTTATCTAATGCGATCGCCCAACCAGCTCCTTACCCATGCTCAGATCTACGACGCTGTCTGGGGGCAGGGGTCAGCGCCAAGTAGCAACGCACTGGCAGCTCAGATGCGACTGCTACGCAAAAAGATAGAGCAGCCCCATCAACCCACTTTGATTCATACGGTCTACGGTAAAGGCTATCGATTCGGAGCAGATGCTTAGCTCTCTTTCCAGAGTAAACAGCTAGGAAGCAATAGCAGTATGCATATTTGGGAACTTTCTATGCGGGTGCTAGTCTACGATCTAATGCAACCAGTTTACGTAGTTCTTCGTACTTACTGTAGTTAGCTACATCTATCTAACCGTGATCACAACAGCTTTGTTCCCCTGATCAAATCAGATATACCAGAAGCTTCAGCACTTTCGAATCCGACGAGATCTTCGAACCTTGTCCGTTTGGAAACCTGAGACTTCTCCGTATAAAAGGTCACTCGTATGACAGATTCAGTCAAACCCAAACTTTGAAGCTAGGCGCTAGAAACGAAATGGTTCTATTAAGGGGTATTCAGAAAAAAGCGCGCTCCAAAAGGTCACCCGTGCCCCAACCACGCTCTAGCCAACCACGAGTTACCAAGTCGCATTCGGTAGAATCACGTTCGGCTCGCCGCATCAATGCCGTAGATCAAACCAATTCACACAGTGAGCCGTTACGCAGCATGCGCTCCGATTCAGTCAGTTTGTGCTTGCTTATGCCTGACGAGTCAGCGCAAGATAGCTCTACAGGTAGCTTTTTACTAGATTCTTTAGCCAAAAGGCATACTCACGAAACTGCTGCGCTGCGAAACCTAGACCTGATAAAAGTCAATACATCAAAGGAAGCCTCTGCGCCTCAGCGAGTAGGTAAATCGGTGACCCGCACCGAAGGCCAGCCGACGAGACAAAACCGCGAACTGAGTAGTGGTGTAAAGAGCGAAGTGGAAGTCGCTACTGAAGCAATCACTAAGACAACGATAAAGACTCAATCAACGCAGGTTTCATATCTTTCACAGCCGCCTGCGCCATCAGCTTTGCCATCAAGCAAGACTACACGCTTGGTAAATGATGGCAAAGCTTCTAGAGCATCTGCGGCTTCTGTTGGCTTACTTGATATCGACGATACGTTGCTGTTTGGCGGTGCTCATGGAGAAATTTCTCCAGCTGATCCCTACGTAGAGCAGATCGAAGATAGCCCGATCTATATCCTGGCCTACCTCAGTCAGCAGGTATCAGCTTTTACAATAGCTCAACTGCAGAATGGGTTTCCTAATAATGCTGATCCTACCGTAATCAATCGGTCTGACCCACCGAAATATCACACCATTTTAGAAAGTGATAGCTTTCAGCTCAGCGGATTGGATAATCGCAGCAAGGCAGCTGCAAAGGGATCTCAATTGATGCAGGCAGATACTGAATCAACCCAAGATAAAAGCAGCGCTGTAGATGAGCTAGAAGGAATTAACACTCAAATTCAAGATCTTAACGCCCAGCTAGAATACCTTCGCAACAAGATAAATCAGGTAATCGCTGCTTGACTCCAGAAATCAAACTTTCGAAAGCAGTGGTTGCCACCATTCTCGATTGCGTAAATACCACTCAACTGTCTGACGAAGTCCTGCTTCAAAGCGATAAGTTGGCGACCAACCAAGTTCGCGCTGAATTTTAGAGATATCCACAGCGTAACGGCGATCGTGCCCCGGTCGATCGGCGACAAATACAACCAGATCACGAGGTGCACAGGGTAAGTCTTCGGCAAGCTCCTCTAGCAAATCGCACAGCCAGTAGACAATATCGATGTTTTTTATCTGGCTGTTGCCGCCGATATTGTAGATAGATCCGGGTTTAGCCATCCGCAATACTTTTTCTAAAGCCGCGCAGTGATCCAGTACGTGCAGCCAGTCGCGTACGTTTTGGCCGTCTCCATACACAGGCAGCAATTTCCCTTGTAAGATATTCACGCACATCAGTGGAATCAGCTTTTCGGGAAACTGGTAAGGACCGTAGTTGTTGGCGCAGTTAGTGATTAAAACGGGTAGACCATAGGTATGAAAGTAGGCTCTAACTAGATGATTGCTACCTGCTTTTGAGGCCGAATATGGACTGTTAGGCGCATAGGCAGTAGTCTCAGTAAAAGCGGGCGCGTCGTCGGCTAGGTTGCCATAGACTTCGTCAGTCGAGACATGTAAAAAGCGGTAGTCTTCGGGCTGGTTGCAGGCTTGCCAACGATCGCGAAAAGCTTCTAGTAGAGTGAATGTGCCTACTACGTTAGTCTGGATAAAAGCTGCTGGACCTGCAATTGAGCGGTCTACGTGCGATTCAGCTGCGAAATGAATGATGGTATCAATGCTGTTTTCGTTGAGTAATTGCGAGACTAGGGCGCGATCGCAAATATCGCCCTTCACCAAACTCACCTGACCAGACTCAATCGGTCCAATCAAACTGCTGCTATTACCGGCATAGCCCAGTTTATCTAATACTAGTATGGGCGCTTTGGTCTTCGTACACCAATAGCGAACAAAGTTAGATCCCACAAATCCTGCGCCACCAGTGATTAGAACGCGCTCTAGCATGATTTGTGTTTGATCATGATCTTCTTTAGATACATCGCTCTACGTCTAGATAAGAAGCACAGCAAACCAACAAAAATACAATACAAAGCTCGCTACCTTCGATTAGGCAACGAGCTTTAGTAAACTTCTACTTCACAGCTCTAGTACTTACTTTCACGCTGTGATTAGTTGAGCAGCAGTCTAGACAGCTACTGGATAGACGCTGACCTTCTTGCGACTCTTACCCTTGCGCTCAAACTTCACTACGCCATCAACTAGTGCAAACAAAGTATCGTCGCCGCCAATACCCACGTTCTCACCCACATGATACTTAGTCCCTCTTTGGCGGACTAGGATATTACCTGCAATTACAGCTTCGCCGCCGTACTTTTTCACACCCAGTCGCTGAGCGTTAGAGTCGCGACCGTTTCTAGTACTACCGGTACCTTTCTTATGAGCCATCGTTCTTAGAACTCCTGATATTCCTAAACTTATTCCTAAACTGGCATCTCTAAACTAACCGTTGAGCTGATTCTAGGATGAATTCACTTATTCTAGAACAAACTCACTAGCAATAAACTGATACAGAGAAGTCTAAGTACTACTCTTCTGAATCGTTGCTGTTCAATTCCTCAACGCTATCTGACACCTTGGCTGCCGACTCATCGCTGCTTGACGAGATAGTTTTACCACCCACTGTGATCGAATCAATCATCACTCTAGTGAGGTCTTGGCGGTGTCCCTGTTTTTTGCGCGTCTTCTTCTTTGGCTGCATCTTGTAAACGATGACTTTCTTGCCACGTAGATGACTGACAATCGTTCCGCTGACCGAAGCGCCTTCTACTAGCGGACGACCTACGCTGACTTCACCACCATCTTCAACCATCAAGACCTGATCAATTGTTATCTGCTCATCTGCGTCCATTGGAAGACGGTTGATGTCATAAAACCGACCCGGCTCAACCCTGAGCTGAGTACCGCCTGCTGCGATAATTGCATACGTCATAGTCTTTTTCTCACTCTTAATCGCCGTAGAGGTAGGTTTTCACTAGCCAATTCTGCTTGACTAGAATTAAACCTTTATTACCTTGTTCGAGCATTTTCACGAATAACCATACTCGCTGAAAAAGTCGCCTTCTGTCAAGCGCTAATCGAAAGCAGTCCGAGCAGTCGTTTGTGACTATGGCCCGGCAATAACAGAGGGCTCGAACGATGTGCAACCTAGCCTCTACAATTGTAGACCTGTTCTATTCGCTATAGAAGTTTATGAAGCCCTACTTGGCAGCTGCACTACAGATGACCAGCGTGCCCGACCTGAGTAAAAATCTGGCGCAGGCAGAAGAGCTCATTGATCTGGCGGCTCGCCGAGGGGCCGAACTAGTCACGCTGCCCGAGAACTTTTCCTTCTTAGGTGATGAGGAGGCTAAGTTTGCTCAATCAGAAGATATCCGAGCTAAGAGCGAAAAATTTATCAAGACGATGGCTCAGCGCTATCGCATCACCTTATTGGGGGGCGGCTATCCAGTCCCTTCTCCAGACAGCCGGACTTACAACACCGCTACTCTTGTCAATGCCAATGGCGAAGAGCTTTTACGCTACGAAAAGGTTCATCTATTCGACGTTAACCTGCCAGATGGCAACACCTATCGAGAATCTGCTCGCGTGACCTCTGGTGAGGCTATGCCAGAAGTCTATCGCTCTGATCGGCTTGGACAGCTAGGTATCTCTGTGTGCTACGACGTTCGCTTTCCTGAACTGTATCGTCAGCTATCTAAAGCAGGTGCTGAGGTATTGATTGTGCCTGCCGCGTTTACGGCCTTCACCGGCAAGGACCACTGGCAGGTGCTTTTGCAAGCTCGTGCGATTGAGAATACTTGTTATGTAATCGCACCTGCTCAGACTGGCTTTCACAATGCCCGTCGACAGTCGCACGGTCATGCGATGATTATCGATCCTTGGGGAATTACGCTTGCAGATGCAGGGGACACTGTGGGGATGGCGATCGCAGAAATTAATCCCTCTCGCCTAGAGCAGGTTCGTCGTCAAATGCCATCGCTAAAGCATAGAGTATTCGGCTGAAGCATTTACTTATCTACATCCGTTACTGGCAACCCTATGTCAATTGGAAATGCAGCATATGACCAAATGAACAAAATATAGGTATGGCACTCCTGTAAATTAGACTACGACGAGTTGCCGCAATACAGCATGATTGATCCTATTGGATGGCCTATCTCATTCCACAATTTGCTATGGCATGGGCCATGGACAGATGCAATCCCTCTTCTAGCAGAAGTCGATGAGGCAGAAATTGGCTCATTTGTGATAGCAGGCGTACTACTAAGTTTGATCACCGTTTTTATTGCGGCAAAGGTTGGTGGTGAGCTCTGTGCCCGGCTCAATCTACCTTCGGTACTAGGTGAACTAGTTGGAGGAGTAGTCGTTGGCGTTTCGGCTCTGCATCTGATCGTTTTTCCCGAAGGCGGAGAAATGCCGACCTCCGCGCTGATGAATATTATTCAGATGACAGCGGATCTAGATCCAGAAAGCTTAAGACTGGTGTTCAGCGGTGAGAGTGAAGCGCTCTCAGTATTAGCTGAGCTAGGCGTGATTATTCTGCTATTCGAGATTGGCTTAGAGTCAGATTTAAAAGAACTGATCCGAGTGGGGCCGCAGGCCGCTGTCGTGGCCGTTGTGGGTGTAGTCGTGCCCTTTGTAGCAGGAACAGTAGGTCTAGTACTGTTCTTCGGCGTCGAAACGATTCCGGCGGTGTTTGCAGGGGCGGCGCTGACAGCAACGAGCATCGGCATTACTGCCAAGGTCTTAGCCGAGATGCAGCAGCTCAGTTCCAAAGAAGGACAAATTATTATCGGAGCAGCAGTACTAGACGACGTGCTTGGCATCATTGTTCTCGCGGTGGTAGCAAGTTTGGCTAAGACTGGAGAAATTGAAATCTTGAACGTGGTCTACCTAGTCTTGGGCGCGGCTGCTTTTCTGGTCGGGTCTATTTTTATCGGACGACTGCTTAGCCCGCTGTTTGTCTCTTTGGTAGATCAGCTACAGACTAGAGGTCAGTTAATTATCAGCTCTTTGATCTTCGCATTTGTACTTTCATACATTGCAGCGGCAATCCAGCTAGAAACTATTCTGGGTGCGTTCGCGGCTGGATTGATTCTGGCAGAGACCTCCAAAAGGCGTGAGCTAGAAGAGCAGATTACGCCTATTGCCGACATGCTAGTTCCGGTCTTCTTTGTGACAGTCGGTGCGCAGACAGACATCAGTGTCTTGAACCCGCTAGAGCCTGCTAATCGGGAGGGCCTAATTATTGCATCTTTCTTGGTAGTAATCGCTATCTTGGGCAAGACAGTCACCGGGTTCGCTGTGTTCGGCCAGCCTGGAGTTAATCGCTTAGCGATTGGATTCGGCATGATTCCAAGGGGAGAAGTTGGCCTAGTATTTGCAGGTGTCGGTGCAGCTAGTGGCGTTTTATCTGAGTCGCTAGACGCCGCCATCATTGTCATGGTGATTGTGACGACCTTCATCGCGCCGCCGCTGCTAAGACTGGTCTTTGATAGTAGCGATGATGATGGTAGCAGCTTGCTAGAGTCGGCTCCGGCGGGCACAGAAGTCTCTCCAGCAGATACCTCTGCAGCCGTAACGTCTATCGATATGGCCGAGTCTTAACATCCTTTGACCCGAGCACAGAACGCCAGTAAACAACAGCGCTCTGAGCTCAGGGCGCTATTTTGTTTACTAGTGGCCGTTTATGAAAACAAATAGTCTAACGGACGAAGAATGCCTACCTCTGAGAATTTCCAGGCAGACTCGGTCCGATACGAATCTAATTTTGCTTAACTTCTGTTTTTGTTCGGAAAGCTAGCGTTTGGGTTTGTTTATATAGGTGAGTTGTCTTCTGTCTTCCTCAAACCTATGCTTCAAGTCCAACAGTGAGTTGACACAGCACCTATGTGATTTTTCTTGCAAACTTCTCTCTTTGTATTCCGTATATACACAGAGGTGATTTTATAGGTGATCTCTCTATGAAGTGTATTGGGAAATTACAGCAATTTGTGCATAATCTTGATGGAATCTTTGACGGTGAAAACATTTTCAGCACTCTTAAGCCCGTGCTATCAACTAGCAGCAGCAACTGAAGATTAGCGAATAGCCCGCAAGCGGTCTTTAGGACGGTATAAAAGGTTGCTCTGTCTCAAATGTTTCCTTCAGAACTACAAATAGTGCTGGTAAAGTTTCCAAATCCTACTAAACTCTAGAGAACATTTGTTCACTTAACGAATCGAGTATTTTTACTTATGAGCATCCCAGCCCTCTCGATCAAGCCGCGCTCTAATTCTAAAATTGGCGTTTTTGATAGTGGTGTGGGTGGGCTAACGGTACTTCGCGAGCTACGTACCTGTTTACCGGCAGAATCAATTGTCTATTTTGGAGATACTGCTAGGGTGCCTTATGGCAACCGTTCTAAGAGCGAAATATTGAGGTTCGTTCGCGAGATTATCGCCTGGATGATCAGCCTAGATGTGAAAATGATCATCATGGCCTGCAATACGAGTTCCGCTCTGGTTTTAGAAGAGGTCCGCTCAGAATTTCCTATCCCGATATTAGGCATTATTCTGCCAGGGGCACGAGGCGCAGTCAAAGCGGGTAAGCGCATTGGCGTCATTTCGACTGAGGCAACGGCTAAGAGTAATGCCTATAAGCAGGCTATTCAAGAAATCGATGCAGCAATTCAAGTTTGGCAGGTAGGCTGTCAGGAATTTGTGCCGCTGATCGAGGGCGATCGCATTCAAGATCCCTACACGCTAGCAGTCGCCAAACGCTACCTAGAGCCTTTAATCGCAGCAGGTATAGATACCCTAGTCTACGGCTGTACTCACTATCCTCACCTCGCATCCATCTTTAGACAAATTCTGCCTGACACTATCAGGCTAGTTGATCCAGCAAAACATTTGAGCGCAGCGGCAGCGCAGGAGCTCGAAATTTTAGGACTGAACAATTTAGAAACGATAAAAACAGGTGCAGCACCTACCGAATTTTACGTGAGTGGCGATCCGCTAAAGTTTGCTCAAGTTTCGCGGCAGTGGTTAGGCTATCAGCCCCAAGTTGAACAGATATCTGTAGAGACCCTAGAGATAGCAGTATTGGAGGCAACCCATACGGTTTTCTAAGGATGTACAGATAAGGCTGATGAAAAATGCGCTTGTTGCCCATTGGGCAGCAAGCGCACATAAAAAAGCGTATTCTATGACATCTATCCCTAGGCATACATTTGTGCATACCTGCAGTCAGGTACATCTGAGTATATGCCTAGAAAAGACAATCACTAGATGGTTAAGGACTACTAAGTATCCGATGCACCCGTACTCATAAACATCATGAACAAGTAAACGACAAACAAATAAACTAAGGCAGGCAGAACAATCGAAATTGGGTTAGCGCTAGAGAAGTGCAGCATGGCAAGCACAGTGAAATGAACATTGAAACATCAGAAAAATGCACAATCTTTCAAAGCAGCAGCCTTCGGCAAGAACTGCTCTTAGTGAAGATCGCATCGAAGATAACCGAATAGGAATCTTCGTATCGGCCAAATTTTCTTTTGGGTTTGGCCGATATAAAGAGTGGTGCCTTGGCAAACTTAAAGCATAGCCCTGCTCTACACCAATCTCTTCTAAGGAGATTTCGACAGAGGGCTTAGATCTACCTCTTAGTCTAAAAACTGATTTACAGCTTAAAGACTAAAAACATTAGCCCCTTAAACTCGGTGAGAATTATCCTCAAGTTAAAAGGTTATGTCTGTCAAAAATCAATCGTGCAGACCCAGATAAGACTGAAGCCAACTTTCAAGGAAAATCTATCGCGACAGTAGGTTCAGCTTCGTAGCTGGCACCTTGTCAAGAATGACCTGCGAGTGTTGCCAGGCTTTTTGACGGAAAATCTTGTTATCTTTAGATTAGCATAAGATTTCAGAAATTGGTAGGTTTTCTGAGGACAGATGTTTCAGACTTTAGGACTCTTCACGTAGATGTTTTTAGGTGCCCAGGACAAGCTAGAAGCTGCGCCAATAGCAGAGAATTAAGTTGTTGCGGTAGGGATATAGTCCAGTTTCCCGCGATAGGACTCGCGCCTTTCCCAGCACAATAGCTTAGAATAAAAACAGACAGCTTAAAACTTCGTAACTTAATCCGCCTGAGTCGCGCCTTCCATGACCTCAGTCACCTCCCTCTTTCTTCCTGTAGAAGCCGATCTGGCGCTCCTTACTGACAATCTTAAGAATCTTGTAGGAGCTCGCCACAAAATCCTTTACGCCGCCGCCGAGCACCTTTTTGGTGCGGGTGGAAAGCGGATACGCCCCGCCATCGTGCTATTGCTAGCGAGAGCTACTCAACCTGATCAGGGCATCACCAATCGCCATCGCCGCCTTGCTGAAATCACAGAGATGATTCACACGGCTAGCCTTGTTCACGATGATGTAGTCGACGAATCGGCAACCAGGCGGGGTGTAGCTACTGTCCATAGCCGCTTCGGGAACAAGGTCGCTATACTGGCGGGCGATTTTCTCTTTGCTCAGTCCTCTTGGTATTTAGCGAATCTAGACAATCTAGAGGTTGTGAAGCTGCTCTCTAGAGTGATTATGGACCTGGCTGAAGGAGAGATCCGTCAAGGGCTAAAGCATTTTGATACGACGCTAACGATAGAAGCTTACCTAGAGAAGAGCTACTACAAAACAGCGACGCTAATTGCTAACAGCGCTAAGGCTGTGGGCGTCTTGAGCGAAGTTTCGGACGAAACGGCGGAAAGCCTTTATCAGTTTGGCCGTAGTTTGGGTCTAGCCTACCAAGTCAGAGACGACATTCTAGACTTTACGGGCTCTGATGAGGTACTAGGCAAGCCAGCTGGGTCTGACTTGCTCAGTGGAAACCTGACTGCGCCTGTGCTCTATGCCATAGAAGAAGTGCCTTATCTCAAGACACTGATTGAGCGAGAGTTTTCTGAGCCAGAAGATTTTGAGCAGGCAGTTGATCTAGTCAATAACAGTCAGGGGATTGAACGTTCTAGAGTGCTGGCTAAGACCCATGTTCACCACGCGATTGAGTGCCTTAGTACGCTACCGCCCTCTGCGTCGCGTCAAGCTCTAGAGGACATTTCAGAGTATGTGCTAAGACGACTGAAATAGAAGACAGATGACTAAAGAAATAGAGCGAAAATTTCTAGTTAGCTCCGATGGATGGCGCTCTGGTACTGTCGGAAAACTTTACTGTCAGGGATATATCGCCACTGCGAAGAGAGCTCAGAGCGTTCGCGTTCGCATTGCAGGTGATCAGGGCTACTTGACCATTAAAGGGCCAGTGAATGGATTTAGCCGCGCTGAGTTTGAGTATCCCATCCCGGTATCTGACGCTAGGGAAATATTAGAAACGCTTTGCATACAGCCACTTATTAAGAAAGTTCGCTATCGATTGCCCATTGGCGAGCTAGTCTGGGAAATAGACGAGTTTGAAGGAGAAAACGTAGGACTAGTCATTGCTGAGGTAGAGTTAGCCAGTGAATCTCAGCCAGTCGACCTGCCAGAGTGGATAGGCGCAGAAGTCTCGGGCCAGGCTAAATACTACAACGCTAGCCTAGTGAAGAACCCCTACTCACAGTGGTGAGAAACTGGTGAAGCAGTTGGTGGTGCAGTGGTCGTACTTAACTCGCCCAGCTCACATAGGGCAAACGCTTAGATGTCTCAACGATAGCAGTCGCCTGTGCTACTAACTGTCCGCAGGCATCCCAGGTTCCATTCAAGAACATCTGCCTTGGACCTGTCCCAATCTCGACCGGGATCGTCAGATCTTTTGCCATTACGCTTAGTCTATCTAGATCTAAAGTGACTTCGACAGCCGGATTGCTGGTAATTGTCGCTTGCAGAGCGTTGATATTATCAGCGGTGGTAGTGACGCAAGGGATGCCCATAGCAACGCAGTTCCCAAAGAAGATCTCAGCAAAACTTTCACCAATTAGAGCTTGAATTCCCCAGCGGGCGATCGCCTGAGGTGCATGCTCACGCGAAGAGCCGCAGCCGAAATTGCGATTGACAACTAGCAGCTTCGCATTCTGATACTGCGCCTGGTTGAATGGATGATCCAACTGCTGCTGACGGTCGTCTGAAAAAACCTGTTCGCCAAGCCCGTCAAAGGTAACCGCTCGCAAGAACCGAGCGGGAATGATGCGATCGGTATCGATATCATTGCCAACGAGCGGCATAGCTTGGCCTGTGACCTTTTCGACCCGTGAAGCATTGTCCATAAGTTTTGCCTGTGAGATTAGAATTTTGTTGAGTTACGCAAAATCTGGCAGATGGCATGGTGCGTGCAAATCCATCAAGATATCTGGCCTGCTGACAAACCGCACAGCAGCAAAGCTTCGGTCCATTCTACGACTGCACCATAGGTATCGCCTGTATGACCACCTAGCTGTCTGTAGAAGTAGTGACTAGCTAGCCCTGCTAGAATCAATCCCCCTGCTGTGGTTTTGATCAGTAGCGTCATAGGCAACCATCCTATCAGCCCTACGCTAAGACTTAGCAGCATAACTGATAGCAAGTTTGGTAAGGCAGAGTGCCAAGTCGGTAGAGCTAACTTGTGAAATGCACCTTTGCCTTCTTTTTTGAGATAGGGATAGGCAGCGATCGCCCACTGCTGTGCCCACCGTCCCCACACAGATATCGCGATTAGAATAAATCCTCGATGCTGAGTAATCGCGGATAGCGCTAGCACCTTGAGGAGTAAAAGCGCGACTACAGCCATCCCGCCAAACGCGCCCGTTCGGCTATCTGCCATAACCGCTAGTCGGCGATCTTTATCTAGAACAGCTAGGCCGTCGGCAGTGTCCATTACGCCATCTATATGTAGACCGCCCGTTAAACCGATACCGAGAATAACGACCAGCGCGCTGGCAACTGTAGATGGAAAATGTGCGATCGCCAGCAACCAGTCCATCCCAGCTAGAATGCCGCCAATCACACCCCCTACCCACGGCACCCAGCAAGCAATCTGGCGAAATTCCAACGGCCAGCTCAGGGGAATGGGTAAACACGTATAAAACATCAGCGCAGCATGCCAGCTCGATAGCAGTTGATAAAGGCGGCGTCTTGCAGAGTTAGCTCCCTTCATTGTCTGATTTTTGTTTTTGGATAATTTTCTCTTAAGGAACTTCCCCATACAGCTCCAGCCACCGATTAAACCAAGTGATCAATCCGAATTATCCGCCAAAGTATTACCTATCTAGATAGTGACTCACCCTTTTAATGAGGTTTGTCTTTCTGATTGGTCTGTCTTCAAGAACGGTTTTTATAGCAACCCCCTTACCATCTAACTGCTTTATAGATCAGTGATCTGATGCATGTTTTGACAATAGTAAATTAATGACTAAAAGATAAAGATTTCATCCTTTGGATAAAGCAATTTCAGATCCTGCATATCTAGTATTGCAAACTTTAAAAATTCGACTATTGTTAGGAAGTATTGTTGGATTGTGAGGATTATCTTCACAATTTTTCCGCTTAATCGAGTCGATTATCGGCACCAGTGAAGCCTTTCTAATGAACCACAATTCCTCTAACGATTTTCCCGCACCGTGCATTATCGATAATGGCATCGTCGTTCACAAAGCAGACATGCTAAGGCTGCTGAAAGACCTTCGGCACGTTCGCTACATTCACCGCCAAGATAGCGAAATTACTAGCATCGGCGAGGGCTGCATCATAGAGACCTTTGCCGACCCTCACCAGGCTACGCTGGTCGCTAATCGCAGCCTCTATATCAATGTTGATAGCTTTGACTACATAGAGATAGTCACCTCCGGAAAGGACACTAGCTTCGCGCTAGTCCAAGACAACCGCTGCTTGTGCCTGACCCCTATCTCTCAGGTTTATGGCGATCGCACCGATCAAGAGATTGACGTGGCGGCTCTAGAAGCTATTGTTACCGAGGCGCTCTCAGCTAGCTGGGATGCCTCCATAGACGACGAACGGAACAACTTCCATTGACAACTCCATCAGCTGGCGATTCTAGCTCGTTCAAATCTGGGATAACGCCAAAAGCAACGCCTCAAGCAGCCCCTAGAACAGCTTCTGATTCAAACTCTCCTAGCTTGGGCAGTTTTACCTATCAGCTTCAGGCTAAGTGCAGTTGCACCAAGGCTAGAGCAGGACTGTTCTATACGCCGCACGGACTGGTTCATACGCCTAGGTTTATGCCAGTTGGTACCCTGGCTAACGTCAAAACGGTAACCCCAGCGCAGCTCAAGGATTGTCAGGCGGAGATGGTCCTAGCGAATACCTACCACCTGCATCTACAGCCAGGCGAAGATTTGGTTGCTGAAGCAGGGGGGGTTCATCAGTTTATGAACTGGCATGGACCCATGCTTACTGATTCTGGTGGCTTTCAGGTCTTTAGCTTGAGTGAGATGAGAACAGTCACCGACGAAGGCGCTACGTTTCGCTCGCCTCGCGACGGTCGAATTATCGAGATGCCACCGGAGCGATCAATCGAGATTCAGAACGCGCTAGGCGCTGATGTGATCATGGCGTTTGATGAATGTCCGCCTTATCCTGCGACAAGAGAAGCTGTCGTGAGCGCAACGGATCGGACCTATCGCTGGCTAAAGCGCTGTATCAGCGCCCATCAAAGGTCAGACCAGGCGCTATTTGGCATTGTACAGGGAGGGACGTATCTAGATTTGCGTTCGGCGGCTGCCAAAGACTTAGCGGCGCTAGATTTGCCGGGCTATGCAATTGGGGGGGTGAGCGTTGGTGAGCCGCCTGAGCTAATTGAAAAGATTGTGCAGGCGACGACACCGCTACTGCCAGAAGATAAGCCGCGCTACCTAATGGGTGTGGGTACATATAGAGAGATGGCACAGGCGATCGCAGCAGGCATCGATCTATTTGACTGTGTAATCCCTACTAGGCTGGCTCGTCATGGCGCGGCACTAGTCAAAGGTGAGCGGTGGAATCTAAAAAACGCTCAGTTTCGCCGGGATCTTAGTCCAATGGATGCGCACTGCCCTTGCTATACCTGCCAAAACTTTACTAGGGCCTATCTTTGCCATCTCATTCACGCCAAAGAGATGCTAGCCTACACGCTGCTTTCCATCCACAATATTACTGAACTGATTAGGTTTACCACCGCTATTCGCGGCGCTATTTTACGAGATACTTTTGCCGACGAGTTCGCACCGTGGCTGAACCATAGCTGAACCGTGGCCGAACCGTGGAACCGTGGCTGAACTAAGAGAGCGTTTGCTATATCGTGATAAAATACTGGTAACTACACATAAGTATTTGGAGATACCCGGTATATGGATGTTGCATTGCTGGTTGCAGAGCTACCCGAAGCCTACCGCGCCTTTGGTCCTTTGATTGACGTTCTGCCTGTTCTGCCTGTTTTCTTCTTACTGTTAGCGTTTGTATGGCAGGCATCTGTCGGCTTCAGATAGTTTTTTGATAGAAGGTTGTAGCTGATTGGAATAACTTCGGCCAATTGATCAGGTTTTAGCTATCCTCATCGCTAAAAGAAAAGTCGTAACCAACCCGGTCGCAGCAAAATCAATTGAAAAGAGACAGTCCTTATCAACAGAGGGCTGTCTCTTTTGCTATGCGGAGATAAGACATCCGTAGAATCCGACAGTGGTTTAGTCAGCGCTTAGTCGAAACAGTCATTAGCACCGAACAAATAGCCTTCTTCTTCAGTACTTGTACGTACATATCAACTTTACTGAGAGGGTAGTAAGCCTGTCTCTACGTCTTTTCCCGGTTTAGATCTCAGTGGGCTCATGGGACTATTACACCAAGGTCGATGCCTAACCTCCTGGGAGATTCAGGTCATGCAACACAAAGAACCATTCCAAGGTAAGTCTGACTATCTAGCGAGGTACTCATCAAAGCTAAAAGCAGTTGTAGCAGTAGCTCACAGTAAAGGCTCAAAAAAGTGCTCCGCGCAATCTGCTCATCGCTTTAATGTCGATAGCTGGCTGTCGCGATCGGATGCTAACTTACTGCTACGCAAGCGAGCTCAGTATGAGGTAAGGCAAGGCAACTATGTTACTGCTGTTGAGATTCTTGATCAGCTGATAGCCTACGAGCCTAACAATGCAAGCAACTTTATGAATCGAGGGCTGATGCACAGCCATCTACAGCGCTATGACGAGGCGATGGCCGATTACAACAAGGCTATACAGCTAAACCCCAAACTAGATCAAGCCTATAGCAATCGCGCTAACCTGCATGCGAAGCGGCAAAACTGGGTAGATGCGATCGCCGACTATGATCAGGCCATCGATCTTAATCCTTTGAACATTCGGGCTCGTTTGAACCAAGCGATTACCTTCAGAGAAATCAACGACTACGAAGAAGCGCTTCTGTGTCTAGACATCGCTATATTCTTCAGGCCCCAAAGTGCCACCCTCTACTCCGAAAGAGGACGTACCTATCACCTTCGAGGTCACTGGAACCAGGCGATTGCCGACTATACAATTGCTCGCGGTCTAGCAGAAGATAGCAGCCTCAAAGATATCAGCAGTCCAGCTAGGGTAATCCGTAAAGTCTTAGGCTGGATGAATAGCTTGGTTTCAATCTAGTTGAATCTAGTCAATGTCAATCGACTGCGGTCCCGGCGGATTAGAAGAGTTGGGGCCTCCGGCAGTATTGGCGGCTGTCGGGGTAGCCCCTTGCTTATTCAGCCAGCTTTTTACTGGGTCTTCGGTTAGATCTAGCCGAAATAAACCAGAGAAAAAGCCACCACAAAAAGCAACTGGCTGGCGGGCAAGTTCTCTTATAAACGGGCTAAGTTCATCAACAAACATGTCCAGATTTTCCTCAATAGGCTACTAGAGCTAGTGTAGCGGTCTAGCCAGTAATTTTGTCAGAGAGTTTGGCGAGATCTTTACTGCATTATGCTTCGCCGTCCGTTGACGTGAATTGTAGACCAGTTCGTACGAGCAGCGGCCAGCTGGGTTTCATTTACGGTGGCTCCTGTCAGATCCGCCCCACAGAGATTGGTACCCTTCAAATTAGCAGACTCTAAATTAGCTCTGTTGAGATTAGCCCCTCGCATATCAGCGCCTGACAGGTTTGCGTTCGCTAAATAGGCTCCGACTAGCTTAGCATTTTTGAGGATAGCCCCAGTTAAATTAGCCTGACCTAAGTTTGTACTAGATAGGTCAGCGCCAGTCAGGTTGACCTTGCGTAGGTTGGCTTTTGCAAACCGAGCTTCTGCGAGGACCTGTTTGTGGAGATCGAGCTGGGTAAGAACCTGATCAGAAAAGTCGCGCTGGCCTTTTACATATGCATCCTTCAGGGATTGTGCAGTGTGCTTTTTACTGCTGCGTCGTCGATCCGCACCTTTATAGTTAGGATCGGTTTTGACGCGGCGTTCTTTTCTAGCTCGAATAGCTGCTGCCATCCGAGAGGAGGGCGATATGCGATTTTCAGACGCTTGGGCCTTCTCTTCGTTGGCGGTTACTTGCCCAGCTGTAGCAAAAGATAGGTTTTGCGACAGGCTTTCCAGGTAGGGCTCGATATCTAGATCTTTCATGACATCTTCTGCCATTTGATAGCGATTATGCACTGAGATATCGAGCAGTTTGGTTAGTACTTTGGCAAAGTGGCTGCTGACTGAAACTCGTTCTTGCCAGCGCAGTTCGCCGCTTTGGGGGTTGTAGGGCAGATCTTTTGGCGAGACGCCTGTGAGCAGGTAGACGCAGGTGACGCCAATCGCGTATAGATCGCTCGCATAGACGGGGCGCATTGCCATTTGCTCTGGTGGCGCGTAGCCAGGAGTCCCAATCGCGTAGGCAGTGAGTGCAGTTTGATCGCTCGGGTCGACTTTGGGCTGGCTGACTTTGTCTTTGACCGCACCAAAGTCGATCATGACGAGCTGCTGATCTTGTTCGCGGCGAATCAAGTTGGCAGGTTTGATGTCTCGATGAATGATCTGATGGCTGTGGATGTACTGGATGACAGGCAGAATTTCGTTGAGGAATTGTTTAACGCTGACTTCTGTAAAAGGACCATACTTTTTCACTTCCTTTTGCAGGGTAGAGCCGCTGACATATTCCTGTACGAGATAGAACTCTTTGGTCATCTCGAAATAGTCGAGCAGTCTGGGCAGCTGGGGATGGTTGCCAATCTTGCCAAGAATATTGGCCTCTCTTTGAAAGAGATCGCGGGCCATGTCTAGCAGACTAGGGACATCTGTCGTGGGCCGCAGCTGTTTGATCACGCAGGGGGGACAGCCGGGCAGCAGCTGGTCGCGAGCTAGGAAGGTCGCACCAAAGCCGCCGCGCCCGAGCGCTCCCAGGACTCGATAGCGATCGCGTATCCACAGCTTGCCACCGCAGCTTTTGCAAAATTGAGCGGCGTTAGCGTTCTTGGGATGAGGGCAGCCGGTCGTGATGCAGTAGGTCATTGAAAGATTGCGTCTGAGCGTGTTCTGAGTATGCCCGTTCTGTAAGTCGGGACTTCGGCTACGCTCAGTCACCGGGACTTCGGCTGCGCTTAGAGAGTAAGGGGTGGCAGTAGAGAGCGGGGCGCAGAGGGAGATAAGCGTAGTAGGATAAAACGGGGCCGGATATGGCGTTCGCCAAAGAATGCTGATGGCCTGATCATTTTTCTAGAAAGCGCCTAGGCGTCGATTTGATAATGCGTGTTTCTGTTAGCTGGCTTAAAGAGCTTGTCGAGTTTGACTTTTCACCGGAGGAGCTGGCTGAGGCGCTGACGATGGCAGGCTTTGAGGTAGAAGATATTGAGGACCGACGTAGCTGGGCTGATGGCGTGGTGGTAGGCCGGGTGATGGCTAGATCGCCTCATCCAGATGCTGAAAAGCTCAGCGTGTGTACGGTTGATATTGGCGCAGCAGAAAATTCGACCATCGTCTGCGGAGCGGCAAACGTGGGCGCAGATATGTGCGTGCCCGTGGCGACGGTCGGCAGCTATTTGCCTAAAGTGGATTTGAAGATTAAGCCGCGAGAGCTAAGAGGCGTAGCATCAGCAGGAATGATTTGCTCTTTGTCGGAGCTGGGCCTAGCAAGAGAGTCAGAAGGTATTTACATCTTTGATGAGCAGCAGTTCGAGCGAGGAGAAATTGCTGCTGGCCAAGACGTACGGTCACTGCTGGGACTAGACGACTTTGTTCTAGACGTGACTTCGACAGCCAACCGCGCCGATGCGCTGAGTATGGTGGGAATTGCTAGAGAGATTTCGGCAATCACCGGAAATCCTCTGAAACTACCAGTGTCAGAGGATGTAGCAGGAAGTGAAACAGCGCTAGACGACGTGAGTATCGCGCTGAGCGATCCAAAAGCCTGTCCTATATATATGGGCAGCGTTTTAGAAGGAATTGAGATTGGACCTTCACCGAGCTGGCTACAGCAACGATTGATTGCAGCAGGTACTCGGGCAATCAATAACGTAGTGGATGTGACTAACTACGTCTTGTTGGAGTGGGGTCAGCCGCTGCACGCTTTTGATCTCGATCGGCTAAAGACGGCTGGCAAGCAGGACTCGCTGACGGTAAGCGTTCGCTACGCGGCGGATACTGAGTCGCTGGTAACGCTAGACGATCAGGAGCGGCAGCTAGCGGCGCAGACACTGCTGATCACAGCGAACGATGTGCCAGTTGCTTTGGCGGGCGTGATGGGCGGCGCTGAAACAGAAGTAGTAGACACCACTAAAAGAGTATTTCTAGAAGCGGCTTATTTCGATGCGGCAGCGATTCGTAAGTCGGCTAGATCGCAGGGACTACGGACGGAGGCGTCGGCTCGGTATGAGCGCGGGGTGAATCCGGCTGAGCTGAAGCTGGCACGCGATCGCGCCGTACAGCTTTTCATTAGCACCGCCAACGCGACGCTATCTGCACAAGGAGAAGATCGCACGGAGATTGGCAACATTTCTCCTACTAGAGAAGTCTCGCTGCGCCTGAGCCGGATTAACCAAATTCTCGGTCAGGTTGTTGAAAATGGAACTAACAAATCGCTAGATAAAACAACAGTCGAATCTTTGCTGGACAAGCTAGGCTGCAAAGCGACTGCGACCGACGAAGATAGCTGGACTGTAGAAGTTCCGCCCTATCGCTATCGTGACCTAGAACGAGAGATTGATTTAATCGAAGAAGTCGCTAGGCTCTATGGCTACGATCGCTTCGCGAATACGCTGCCTAGTCAGACTTCTCGCGGCTATCTTTCTTCAGGCGCAGCGCTATCTAGACGACTGCGAGCCTCTTTTCGAGGCGCAGGGTTAACAGAGGCGATTCACTATTCTCTTACTAGCCCCGAATCCGACAGTCAGGTAGTGATTGCGAATCCGCTATTTACTGAATACTCGGCGCTAAGGATTGATCTTATAGATGGGCTGATCGATGCTTTTGAGCTAAATATCAATCAAGGCAACGGTCCGCTAAATGCATTTGAGATTGGAACAGTCTTCAACAAACCAGAAGGCAATCCAGAGGGTGACCCAATCGAATCGATTAAGGTCTCAGGAATTGTTGGTGGAGATGCGCGTAAAGGCCGCTGGGTGACTAGTAACAAAGAGACACCGATGACTTGGTATGAGGCCAAAGGTGTCTTGGAGTGTGTGTTCGACAATCTAGGACTTGCGGTTGACTACCGGACTGATTCTGGCGATGCGAGATTTCATCCTGGACGTACGGCTGGGCTGTTCGTACGAGGGCGCACGAGACTAGGGACTTTTGCGCAGCTTCATCCTGAGCTGCGTCGTGAGAGAGATTTGCCAGAGGCTGTGTACGTTTTTGAGCTTGACTGGTCGGTGTTAGAGATGTGTCTAACGGGTAAGAGTGGTGAGGGACAAAGCAGCAAGGCTGTAAAGTTTGAGACCTATTCAACTTATCCTGCTTCCGATCGAGATTTAGCGTTCTTTGCTTCGACAGATGTAGCAGTCGCTGACTTAACAAAATCGATTAGTAAGTCTGGCGGCAAGCTGTTAGAGTCGGTGATTTTGTTCGATGAGTATAGGGGGAAAGGCGTACCGGATGGTGAGCGATCGCTGGCGTTTCGACTGGTGTACCGGGCGGGCGATCGCACCCTAACGGACAAAGACATTGACCCTGTTCACCAAAAAGTCCGAGCCGCTCTAGAGAAGACCTATAAAGTTAGTCTGCGTAGCTAGATAGCTTCTTAGAAAGGAACATCTGGGCCCGGATCAGAGGACTTGCGACCTGTTTGATTGCTGTCCTCAGGAATAGAAGGTCCGGACACTGGGCTGTCTGTATCACCATCTAAATCGACAATCTGACCGTTGAAGAAGTTAGCGAATCGTTTGATCTTCTCTTGGTCCTGATCAGGAAATTGCATGTTAGCTGGTGCGTCTAATCGTGGATTTGGTGCATTGTCTGAGGGTAGAGAGGAAGTTGGTTTATGTCGCTCTGGCGCTGTCTGGCTATTGTTTAGTGATTCACGCTCTGTTTTGCTTTCTGGCGAAAAGGTGCTGTTGGATTCGCCATTAGATACATCGCTAGATGTATTGTCAGGGATATCAATTTGACGAGGCACAGGCGATTGAGTCCGAGCAGGTTTGGGCTCACTTGGACTAGCAGCAGGTTCAGACTCTGTTGTTTCTGGCGCGCTAACGACTTCTAGAGAAATTTTTATAGGGCGCTGAAAGATTTCTTGGAAGGCTGCTTCTAAATTAGGAACGCGTTCTCTAGCGGCCTTTTGAAGCGGGGCTGAGCGAAAGCCAACTTTTGCCCCGATGCCGTCGAAGCCTAGCAAAACTCCCTGCTGGGTCATCAGCATTTGAGTTCCCCGAGGCTGCAATACGGCTAGAATCTTTTTCCATAGATCGGCTAGATTTCCAAAAGCTACGGCGGGTGGTTCTGAGGAGTTTGTAGAAGAAGCAGATTTCGCTGGGGAGGTGAGATTTTCTGAATTAGCAGGCGTGTTGGAGTTGGCTTGTGCAGGTTTAGACTCAGCAGCTCGCTTCTCTGCGCTGTGTTTCGTGGGTTCAGTTGGAATGACTGGAAGCGATACGCTGGGTTCAACAGTTGCGTTCAGTGCATCCGCAGATACCGACTGGGGTGGCTGAGATGATTGAGGAGTCGAAGCAACTGGCGCTTTGGACTCAGCAGCTTTGGTCTGGGGAACTGGCGCGGTCGGCGTTACCACTGCTGGCGTCACAATCGGCGGCGGCGTAATGTTGATAGGCCGCGATATTGGCTTAGCAGCAGTAACTTCACTATCAGTAGCAGCGCTAAGTGCGCTTGGGAGTAATCCAGTCAGCGTAATTTCTAACCATAGACGCGGCTGCGTGGTGTTTTTCACCTGAACTTCTGCGCTCTGTAGCTTTTGCTGACTAGATAAAAGCATGGCAGCAGACAGGCGCTGGGCAAAGTCAGTCATTTCAGCCCAAGTCGGCGCGGTGATCGCCACTAGATCCTTACGACTAGGAGCACGTTTCGCAATGAGTAAATCACGGTAGAAGCCGACTAGACTTTGAAGCACGATTAGCGGCTCTCGGCCTTTGTCCATCAGATGACGGACGCGTTCTAATAGAGCGGTGCTGTCATCGGCTGCGATCGCCCGTACCAGATTCAAGAGATCTCGCTCGGGAACAGCGCCCACCAAATCCCAAACCGTTTCGACCGTAATCGTATCAGCCTGCAAGCTGAGCTGATCTAATAGACTCTCCGCATCGCGCAGTCCACCCTGAGAGATTTGAGCGACTAGCTGAATGGCAGCGGGTTCAATTTGAATCGACTCTTCCGCCGAAATATAGCTGAGATGCTTGACCATAGACGGCAGCGGAATTCGCCGAAAATCGAACCGCTGACAGCGAGAGATAATCGTGGGCAGCACTCTTTGCGGGTCAGTTGTCGCTAAAACAAACACCACCCGGTTTGGCGGCTCCTCTAACGTTTTGAGCAGCGCGTTGAATGCTGCGGTACTCAGCATATGGACTTCGTCGAGCACATATAGCTTGTACCGACACTGTACCGGGGCGAACTGGGCCCGTTCAATCAGCTCGCGAATATTGTCCACTCCTGTATTGCTAGCTGCATCGATTTCCACCACATCTAGAGCAATACCCTGAATAACGGCTTTGCAGACATCGCACTGACCGCAGGGCTCGGGCGTTGGCGCTTCTGTACTTAAACAGTTAAGCGATTTTGCCAAGATACGGGCGCTGGAGGTTTTGCCCGTACCTCTAGGCCCACAGAATAGATAAGCCGGGGCAATCCGATTTTGCTCTAGCGCGTGGGTAAGCGTGTCGGCGATCGCACCTTGACCGACTAGCTGAGCAAAAGTCTGGGGTCGATACTTGTGGTGGAGAGGTTCGTACAAGCGCTGCTAACCTAAGTAGGGCTATAGCTACTAAGATATCGCCTTGACGAGAGGATTGGCTAAATGACGAAGTAAGTATCGGCCTCGCTATTCACTGTTGGTTCAATTCTCTGACGCTGTCGGTGCTGATCGGCAGCCGCCATCGCTGGCGAGAGATAACAGGCAGGCCCTGAACTAGAAGGGTGGCGACTAGAGC
The DNA here is from genome assembly GCA_963838725.1 of uncultured cyanobacterium. Lineage (GTDB taxonomy): Bacteria > Cyanobacteriota > Cyanobacteriia > Phormidesmidales > Phormidesmidaceae > Phormidesmis. The sequence continues at coordinate 207,167 of CAWISM010000012.1, forward strand.
GATGAGTATAATAGGGAACAGACTCTGAAGCATTCGATTCAGCGCAATCTTCTAACGAAGACGTCTCATCTTCTATCCAGTAGCCTTCTAAATATGACTGCACCAACAAATTGAACAGCTTTTGTAGCGGCAAGGAAAGCTCTGAAGCGATCTCAGACTGACTAGCATAGTTGTCGACGAGTCGGCTCATCGACTGCATTAGCAGTTGACTCTCGCCAGGGTCAATAGAATACATTGCTTTGAGCGATTGCCAGCAGGCTTCGAACGCTCCTATCCCGGTAAGTTTGACCATAGATATCTACTAGCCTGGGGCAGCATGAAAGGACTTCTCTTTATTGAGATATTCCGTAGCCAACGTGTCCGTCCGGATAACCACACATGCGTAAAACTACGGTAGTTTTGTTTGTTCATTACGCTCACTGCCACTCGCCAAACGCGCTTACAAAAAAGTCAAACCTGCTCTATACCTGTAAATACACGCAATTGCCAGGTATAGGACAGCACCTTTCGTCTGTGACTACGATCATTGATATTACGCAGCGACTTGCCTTTAATGTGATTGGCGTCATTGATTAGTCGGTAGATTAGCCCATGCCAGATGCCAATGCGTTTGAAAAGAGTGTAGCGGCTCTTGATTTAAGCAACATTACGAGGCATGTCTTTATATGTGCGGATCAAACAGTTCCTAAGTGCTGTGACAAAGCAGAGAGCATCACCGCTTGGAAATATTTGAAGCAACGCCTTAAAGCGTTGAAATTGGATATTTCTACCGACTGGCCCTCCAACTACGTATTTAGAACAAAGGCGAATTGCCTAAGAGTTTGTCAAAACGGTCCGATTCTACTGGTTTACCCTGAAGGTGTTTGGTACCACAGCGCCAGCCCTGAAGTAATCGAGCGAATTATTCAAGAGCATCTGATCGGGGGAAAGATTGTGTCGGACTATGCGTTTGCGCAGCATCCCCTATCTAAAAACGTCGACTAATTCACTCCCGGTAGATACGGTTAGTCTGGGTGATTTCATCCAAAGATTTGGGAATAGTTGATTTAGGAAATTGATAGGCTAACGCTTGCCTAATTACGCTTCCATGTGCTAACTGATAGGGGCCAATACAGCAGTTCTATCGGCCAGTCAAGACTAATATTGTTCACAGCTACCCTCGTATACCAGTGCAAACATCAGTGCAAACCTCACTACAAAGCAGACTACGGACACACGGCATGAAAGAATCCAGTACAGGGGAACAGAAAAAGCTTTTGCTCATTGATGACGATCCTAATCTCATCTTGCTAGTGAAAGACTACCTAGAATTTCGTGGCTACCAGGTAGTGACCGCTGGTAACGGTAGAGAGGCGCTTTCCACGCTTTCTGAACTATCACCAGATATGATTATTTGCGACGTAATGATGCCAGAGATGGATGGCTACTCATTTGTAGAGCAAGTGCGTCAAGATGCTAGCAAGAGCTGGATTCCTATCTTGTTCCTCTCGGCTAAAGGGCAGAGCCAGGACCGCGTCAAAGGGCTGACTACAGGAGCCGATGTATACATGGTCAAGCCTTTCGAGCCAGAAGAACTCGTTGCGCAAGTAGAGTCTTCTTTGAAGCAGGCAACCCGTCTGATTCACCATCAGAACAAAGGGCCAAACTCGATCCCGACGATTCAAGTGCCTTTTGACGTAGAGCTAACGCCTACCGAATTAAAGGTCGTGCAGTTTGTCGCTAGAGGCATGGCCAACCGCCAGATTGCAGACGAGCTTAAGGTGAGTCAGCGAACGATTGAAAGCCATGTTAGTAACATGCTGGGAAAGACAGGTCTACATAACCGGACTGAGCTGGCTCGCTGGGCGGTAGAAAACAACAAAGCATGAGATAGATTCTCTGTGTAGGCTTGTGCTGGGAATCTATTTGTTCTGGCCCGTTCGTTTTGGGTGAATTTTGATGGTATTATGCCAAAGCAATAGAGCAGGCTGGCTCAAAAGATATCCCTGTTGACCTTCTTTCTAGGTTGGCTTTTCATAGATAAACTTTGATCTAGCCTTCAAAATTGTCTCAGAATTTGATATGATTAAATTCCTTCGCTGGTGTAGCTCAGTTGGTAGAGCAGCTGATTTGTAATCAGCCGGCCGTCCGTTCGAGTCGGATCACCAGCTTCCTAGTTAAATCGACCCTTTCACAGTCCCTGTAAGGTTTACAGCCCTTATAGGGATTAGCTTTTGGAGCGGCATTGGAAAACCGCGTTGGGCACCTTAGACGCTTTTGGGCGGGTTTGGAAGGCAAATTGGGGTAAAGATTGGGGTAATGGGCTGGCTTCTCAAATTTGAGATCGTGAATATAATTTAATAGTGCATCTGTTCTACGCAGATTGTTGGTCTGTCTAAGTGAAGAGAGCGCCCTATGTATACTCTAGACGTCTAAGATATGGACATTTTCAAACGATTGAAAGTTCCGAGATAGTCAGCTTTCCAAAGCCTGTTTGTGCGTAGTATTGGCTTTTTCGAGGCAGCTCTCTATAGCGTGCTTGAAGTCATCGAATTCGTCATAATCCTTGGAATAGAGGCAGTCGTTTCTGACAGACTTCCACAACCGCTCAATCAAATTGAGCTGCGGCGAATAAGCTGGTAGATACAACAACTCAATATCGAGCCCTTTGGCCAAGTCGAACACTATCTGACACTTTTGGTATCGAGCGTTATCAAGCACGAGCGTGATCGGCATACCTTGATTAAGCGCTGCTAGCTTTAAGAGCAGTTCACAGACGCTCTTGGCGTTGATGTAGCTATCGTTAGCCACCGTCACCACCGTTTTGCTCACCGCATCGACTGCGCCTAAGACATTGCGTTCCCCGGCTCTAGCAGCCTCCAAGTGCGGTTCTAGCTCGTTGACGCGAAACTGCTTCTGCTCCTCTATCTTTTCTGGACTAGCCGCTTTGCCCGGTAAGTAGCCCGTCTTTCTATGCGCCATGCCGATGCGCTTGAAAAAGGCTTTGATTTGGGTCGGACTTCGCTTGATTCCTGTGATGCGCTCAATCTCTGAGCCTGCTTCCGCTGAGGTCCGAGGCGCCTGCGCTTCAAAGTGGGCTTTGAGGCTGGGTATATGCGCATTTAACTGACTCGCTTGCCCTTTATAGTGCAGTTGTTTGAGCGCTTCGATGCCGCCTGCTTTGTACTGTCGTAGGTAGTTCGCTAAGGTTGTTCTGCTACGGACGCGGCACTGCTGAATCTGCTGATGGGACAGCCCCTGGCTCCTCAGATACAGCGCTTCCATTTTTCGCTAAACTCAAGACTAATCATGCGCACTGTCAGCCCTAGATGAACTGATTCTTATTTCACCACATCCATATGAATTTGTTCAACTCTTACCGCCGAGAGTATAGCAGCGCACACAGCTCCGCGCTGTGAAGGAAGACCGCCCACTACAACGGGCTTACCGCGCAGCTCAGGATTGTCTCTTTGTTCCACAGACGCATAGAAAGCATCCATGTCGAGATGAATGATTTTGCGAACCCGATTAGCCTGCGTTTCCTTTCTTGTAGGCGGTGTGTCTTGTCTAGACCGAGACGTATCGTCCGCCGACTGCCACTGCGATCACTACACAAAAGGCTAGAAACAAAGCAGCGCCTACTAGCCAAATCCAGATAGAGTTTTGCTGCTTGCCATGCACCTGCGGATATAGTCGATAGGTGACCGGGCGATCGCCTATCAGATGCTGCTTTACAATTACGGGCACATCGCGTACGCGCACCTGGCTGTACCAGGTTTTATCGGCGGTAACTAGCACCATCGGTCCATTGCCACACTGACCCAGACAGCCGGATGACTCGACGGTGATACCGTCGGTTTTCTCAGAGCGCATACACCGCTCGAACATGGTCAGCACTTCCTCTGAACCCTGCTGTTTGCAAGTTGTATTCTGGCAAACTAAGACCTTCTTAGGCACAACCGCAAGCTGTGAACAAAGACAGCTCTAGAGAACACTTCGATTCTAACGAATGAGGTGAGTTAAGAAGACGACAGACGAGGTTAGCCAATCAGGCGTAAATTGATAGGGTGAGATCTTACAGGCAAACCCCATGAGTACTACGCAGACTATTGAGCAGCTCAATCAAGAATTTGGCATTGCTAATCAGCTCAGCATCGTTGAGGGTAAGGGCCAATTTCCAGTGATTACCATCGAAAATGAGTATGCCAAGGCGAAGGTTTCTGTCTATGCGGCGCAGGTGCTGTCCTTTCAGCCTGCGGGCGCAGAGGCCGATCTGATGTTCGTCAGCGAGAATGCTTATTACCAGCCGGGTAAGGCGACAAAGGGAGGTATTCCAATCTGCTGGCCCTGGTTTGGCCCCGATCTAGAAGGGCAGGGCCGCGCTAGTCATGGGTTTGTGCGCAATCGGATGTGGACGCTGCTAAGTACTGAAGCAGTCGCTGAAGGGACGAAAGTTCGGCTAGGCGTGAGTGCGGATGAGGAGACTAAAAAGGTTTGGCCACACAGCTTTGAGCTGGTGATGGAAATTGTGGTGGGGCGGACGCTGACAGTGGCTTTGATTACTGACAATACCGGGGAAAGTACTTTCTCAATTACGCAGGCGTTTCACAGCTACTTTACCGTGGGCGATATTAATCAAGTGAAGGTGCTGGGGCTAGAAGATACGAGCTATCTAGACAAGGTGGATGAGGGGAAAGAGAAGATGCAGGTGGGTGCGATCGCATTCTCATCAGAAACCGACCGCATTTATACCGACGTAAAGCCTGAGCTAGTGATAGAAGATGGTGCATTGGGTCGCCGTATCCGCATCTCATCAACGGGTAGCAAAACAGCCATTGTTTGGAACCCGTGGAAAGAGATATCCGTTAAAATGGCCGATTTAGAAGAACAAGACTATTCGAGATTTGTCTGCGTAGAAACGGCCAATGCGGCTGATGATGTGGTGGAGATTGCGCCGAATAGTGCTTATCGGTTACAGGCGGTTTACACAATCGAAGCTATAAACAAATGATGCTGGCTTGAGAACGTTACAGAATAAAAAAGATAGCCAGACGTCGCCCTACGACCAGCAAGTAGGTCATTGGTACTATACACTGATGTAGTACGAGAACGCTGCGTCTCTGATGGCTAACCTACTGCTGATCGAAAGTCCGGGGAAACTTAGGAAGCTGAGTCAGATTCTGGGCCCTGGCTGGATTGTCAAAGCCAGTATGGGGCATATTCGTGAGCTGACCAACGATGGAGAAGACGCGCTGGGGTTTGCGCTGACGGGCGATCGCATTGAGTGCAGCTACGCTCCTAGAGACGACCGCGCTAAAAAGACTATCGCCAGCCTGCGCCAAGCAGTCAAACAAGCTGACACGGTATACATCGCCACTGACCCGGATAGAGAAGGGGAAACTATCGGCTGGCATTTGCAACAGGCGCTGCGGCTAAAGTCACCGCGCCGCGTGGTCTACAGCGAAATCACGCCTGCTGCCGTGCGTAGTGCGATCGCTCAGCCACGCAGCCTCGACCAGTCACTGATTGCCGCAGGCCGCGCCCGTGACTGTCTAGACAAGCTAGTCGGCTACCGGGGCAGTCGCCACGTCGTTTGGCCCTTGAACAACGGGGCAAAGTCGATGGGCCGAGTGCAAAGCGCGGCGCTGCACCTGCTGTGCAAAAGAGAAAGAGAGATTCAAAAGTTTCGGCCAGAGGACTATTGGAGCGTCTCGGTCACCTACGAAGAAGGGTTCAAAGCGTTCTATAAGCGTAGTCCGAAGGCGGGACGGACAGTAGGCCAAAGTGAAGACGATGCAGTAGGAAAGAGAGAGAAGAACAGTAAGACAGAGTCTAGAGAGTCAGAGCGAGTCAGCTCGCAGGCAGAAGCCGATCGGTTAGTGGCGATCGCCCGCACTAACCCGCACCAAGTCCTCACCGTCGAAGGCAAAATTAAACGCCAGTCGCCGCCCGCGCCCTTTATCACCTCCACACTACAGCAGGCCGCTGGCGCGAAGCTCCGCTTCAACCCCGACCAGACGATGAAAGTCGCCCAGTCGCTGTACGAAGCAGGCCATATCACCTACATGCGCACCGACTCTGTTGTACTGTCGGCTCCTTTTTGCAATGCGGTTCGCACTTACCTTACTCAGCGCGATCCAACAAATGTACCCAGACAAACCACCAAGCATCGCGCCGTCAAAGGTGCGCAAGCAGCTCACGAGGCCATTCGCCCTACTGATGTCGGCGTTACACCTCAGCAGCTAGAGAATTCTCTTTCTACAGACGCCGCTAGCCTATACGAACTAATTTGGAACAGAACTGTCGCTTCCCAGTGCTGCCCAGCTCGTCTGCGCAAGACTAGAATTGTCACTCAGTCTGGCGAGGCTTATTGGGAAGCGAGAGGCCAGGTTGTAGAGTTTGTCGGCTATACAAAATATTGGAACAATCTCAGCGCGGACTCTCAACTGCCAACGCTACAGCCAAATCAAGCGGTCATACTACAGCAGGCCGAAGCAGAACAAAAGCAAACCCAGCCACCGCCGCGCTATACAGAACCCAAGCTCGTCCAGCTAATGGAGAAGAAAGGCATCGGTCGGCCTAGCACCTACGCCCCCACAATCAAAACATTGCGATCGCGTACCTACGCCCACCTGCTAAAAGGCAAGCTCCAGCCCACAGAGCTAGGCTTAGCGCTTGATGCCGCACTAGAGCTACTGCTGCCGGACCTGATTCAGCCGGAATTTACCGCCAAAATGGAAGCAGATTTGGATGCGATCGCCGCTGGTAAGCAAAACTGGGAAACCTACCTCACAACTTGGAACAAAGAGTACTTTAGCCAAGCGATACAGACTGCCAAAACCAGACTAGCCGCCGAGCAAATGAAAGCTCTTCGAGCTGGCTCGACATTTGCTGCCGCTAAAGCCAGTCTGCCTTCAGACAGCTCCTCTACAAACGATTCCTCTACAGATAACCTTCCTAGCGTCGCCAAGCAAGCGCGTTCAAGGAAAGCTCGCCCTCAAGCAACACCCCAAAAAGGTAAAACAAACCGTTTGCCTAGCTGTCCTAAGTGCCAACAGGCAATGAGCAAAATTCCTTCACGTTCAAAAAAACTCAAAGCCAACCACTTTCTAAAATGCGCAGATCCGCTTTGCGATACTGTTCTATTCTGGAATCCAAAGCGCAAAAGCTACGAGCTTCCCTATGCCAAACAAGCGGCAGATCCAACAGCCTTTACCAACTACCCATGCCCTAGCTGCGGCGCACTGCTAATCAAACACAGCTACCAGAAAGAAGGCAAACCCAAGACAATGCTGCGCTGCTCAATTCCGGCAAATCGCAAGGCCAACTGTAAGGACGTTGCCTACTTTCAAAGTCGTGATGGCGGCTATTGGTCCCCTAAGTTTGGCACGCTTACTGAAATCGCACCGTAGGGTAATAGCATGCTATTACCCTACGGTGCGATTTCAGACTTACCTACACGACACTTACGCGCCGACAACCACACCACCATTTGGATGCAGTACCTGGCCCGTCAGATAGGAAGAATCTTCAGAGGCTAGAAATACAAAGCAGGTACCCACTTCTACTGGCTGGCCGGGGCGCTTCATCGGCACCTGCTTGCCAAATCCTTCCACCATATCTGCCGAGAAAGCATCGGGAATGAAGGGCGTCCAGATCGGACCAGGGGCAACGCCGTTGACGCGGATGCCTTTTTCTAGAACGCGCTGAGAGAGCGATCGCAAGAAGGCTAAATTCGCACCCTTAGTGGTCGAATAGCTCAGCAGCGGCCCGTTGCCTTTGTAGGCGTTGATAGAAGTTGTAATAATAATTGAACTCCCTTCTTTTAGGTGAGGCAGCGCCGCTTTGGTGAAATAGAACATGGGGAAAACATTCGTGCTAAAGATGCTGCCTAGTCTGGCTGCGTCAATCTCCTCCCAATCTTCTTCTAAATACTGCTCAGCCGCATTGCTAATTAATATGTCTAGCTTTCCTAGCTCATCGACTGTTTTCTGTACGACCTCCTGGCAGAAAGTCTCGCTGCTGATGTCGCCAGGGAGTAATAAACACTTTTGTCCCTGTGCTTCGACTAGAGACTTTGTCTTTTCAGCATCTTCTTGCTCATCTAGATAAGAGATCGCCACATCAGCGCCTTCTTTGGCATAGAGCACCGCGATCGAGCGGCCAATACCGCTATCTCCTCCTGTGATCAGAGCGACCTTTCCTTTGAGCTTATCGCTACCCTTGTAGCTATCGCGATCAAAAATTGGTGAGGGGGTCATTTCAGACTCATGAGCAGGCTGCTTATCCTGTGCCTGAGCTGGAATCTGATCAGCGGGAATAGTCATAATTTCTAAGTCTTTCGTAAGTTACTCAATTAGGAAAGCGGTTTTGAAGATGATTTTTGACCTCCTAAAAGTAGACTTTAGGACCTGCTGATACAGGTTTATCTATATCAGCAGGTCTATATCTAAAGTGAGGTTGTCGCTCTCATTCCGAATCTGTCGATTCGGTAGCACCAATTACAGTGCTAAATAGCCGAACGCCCCAACCGCAGACCCCAACGAAGACCAGCAAAGTCAAAGGCGCTAATCCCGCGAATGGAAAAACGAGCAGTAGAAGAATCGATAGGATAATTACCAGTCGGCCAAAGTCGCTATTCATGGGCTGTTTCTACCTCTAGATTAAAACGCGCTGGGACTAGCCTATTCGCAAATCAAAAGTCTGCCCTCAGTCAGAAGACAAGTTTTGGCTAATGATTTAGTCTACTGCTCGTGAGTTTTTGATAGCTCTGTTAACAACAAACGGTGAGAACTGGTTATGAATAGTCTTTTGCGCGTAGGTCAGCTAATTCCATTCGGTCGGCTACGGCGGCTGGTGGCTGTGCTGGTAGTGAGTCTATCGGTGATGGTGATGACTACAGCCTGTACGCCTACCGATACAACGGCAACTCAGATGGAGGTACCAGAGGCAACGCCAGCAGATGTGCAAAGAGCGCAGACTAATTTGAGTGATGAAGCGGTAGATGAGGATGTACTATCACAGCAAGGGCCATCTCAGGCTCGCCGCAGTGATGCGACCTCTATTCAGTAACGCTTTCTAACGGACAAACTAGTGCGCTTATGCATAGCTCTGATATCTTTCTAGCTGGATTATCAGCGCTCTTTCTCGCACTCGTTCATGTCGAGGCAGGCCGATTCAAATTCTTGAAGCGGACGCCACGCAGCCGCTGGCTTTCTCTAGGAAGTGGGGTCTCAGTTGCCTATGTGTTTGTTCACGTACTGCCCGATTTGAGCGAGGCGCAATCAGAGTTTCAAGAGAGTGTGGATCTACTTTCAGCAGTTGAACACCATGTATACGTAGTGGCGCTGCTAGGAATGGTTGCGTTCTATGGCTTAGAAAAAGCCGCTAAGGTCTCTAGGCAGCGCAGTATGGAAGAAGGGGAGGGGGATGAAACTCAGCCCGGTGTGTTTTGGCTACACATGGTGTCTTTTGCACTATACAACGCACTAATTGGCTATTTGCTGGTGCATAGAGAAGAGCCGGGACTGTTGGGTCTGCTGCTGTATGTAATTGCGATGGCGCTTCACTTTTTAGTTAACGACTACAGTCTATGGGAAGACCACAAGCAGGCTTATTCGCGCTTAGGCAGGTGGATTCTATCGGCGGCTGTGATTTGCGGTTGGACAATCGGTACCCAAACCGAGATCGGCGAGGCTTTTACTGCCATGCTGTTTGCGTTCCTAGCAGGCGGCATTGTCTTGAATATTCTAAAAGAAGAGCTGCCGCAGGAAAGAGAAAGCCGATTTTGGACGTTTGCCCTAGGGGCGATGGGCTACTCTGGACTGTTGTTGATTTTATAGCTGAGCAGACGCTGTGATTGTAACTGAGCCTTTAGTGTACGAGGATGAGCAGGGCAATCCCTTTGAGAGGACGCTGAGCTGGGACGATGCAATTAGCGGTCCTCGTCCGGGTGTGACAGCGGCGGTGCTAGTTTTGCACGGCTGGGAAGATCCGCTCTCGCCGCGTGAGCAAGCGGTGGCGCTAGCAGATGAGCTGACGCAAAAGGGCGCAGACTGGCAGATTCATATGTATGGGCACACGGCACATGCGTTTACGAATCCGAAGGCGCAGGCGAAAGCAGACGGGATGTACTTTGTGCCAAAGGCGGCAGATAGAGGCTGGCAGGTGATGAAGGACTTCCTGGCGGAGAAGCTGGAACGCTAAATTGCGCGCTTGGCTTGGAACATCTTGGTCTAGAAGAATCTCACTTTTAGTCCGTCTTTAGGAATGGGCGTAGGAGTAATAGTAAAATCTAGATTCTGGTCTGGCAACAGTTCCCAGTTTAGCTGAGCGCCTTTTCTACAACAGCGGAGGGAAGTTCCTCACCCTGATATTCTCTAGTCGGCGGCTCGAATCCGCAAGAGGTGCCGTCTGTATACACCACGTCATCTTCCCAGGGCAGGCGATAGTTGCCGTCTACCATATCTTTCATGTAGGTGTAGGGGCAGTCTTGTGCGCCGCCTTTGACAGCGGTATAGCCCCGGTGGCCAAACTGGTAAATATTGTTCTCCACGCTCCAGTGCTGGCGAGCTTCACGGACTAGATCGGGGCGGACTTCGGCGGTGATAATTTCGTTGGGGCGGTGGCTGCCGGTGACCAGGGGCTGACCGTCGAAGTTGACGATCATACCTTCGCCCATCGAGTCGAAGGTGCCGTCGGTGCCGCACATGCAAACCGAAGCGGTGACAATCAGATTGCAGAAGGCATTGGACTGGTTGGTGATCTGCCAGCTATGCCGGATGGGGGCGGTGTAGCCTGCGGTGCGCAGCATGATGTCGGCTCCTTTGTAGGCGCACTCGCGGGCCATTTCGGGGAACATGCCGTCGTGACAGATAATCAGGGCGATTTTGCTGCCGTTGGGACCGTCGCAGACGGGGATGCCGATGTTGCCCGGTTCCCAGGGCTCGACGGGTACCCAGGGATGCAGCTTGCGGTAGTAGAGCTGCAAGTTTCCTTTGTCGTCGATGATGATGCCGCTGTTGTAGGGGTTGCCGTTGGGGTTGAATTCCATAATGGAAAAGCAGCCCCAGATGCTGTTGTCGATGCAGGCTTGGCTGAAGGCGGCGACTTCTGGCCCGTCGAGCTTGCACATAATCTCGGGGTTGGTGTCCATCGACAGGCCGTGGAGCGAATACTCTGGGAAGACGACCAGGTCCATAGTGGGCATGTTGCGTCTGGCCTTTGCGACCATATCGCAGATCACCTGAGTCTGGGCGGCCAGATTGTCTGGGGTGACGACGTTAGGAAGCTGGGCTTGCACCATGCCCAGCACGACACCGTTAGGAGATTTGTTTAGTCCGCCGAGTCCGCTCATGGCTGTGTCCTTCTTCTAAGTGAATTGGTCTTTTTGATAGAGGGTGAGCTTTGATTTTACGGCGCAGTAGGCGGATGATTCTGTGGCGGTTGTTGCATACTGCTGACTTCTTGTTTTTCCCAAATGAGATGCTCTTTCACATATTTTCTTCATACTCTCAATCTACGCTTGTAGATATAGCTCGAAGCTGAACAAACAGAAATTAGAGAGGCCATCATGAAACTTCAAACCATCACCGTTCAACAGCTACTGCGCGAATATGATCAAGGCGATCGCGACTTTCTCTGCATCGTCTCTACGTGGGGCTTCTCTAATCGGAAAATATCTAGTCGGTATCGACATGAGCTGCTGCGATCTGAGCAGTGCCGACTTCAGTCGTAGCGATCTGAGTCGCGCCAACATGGCCAGAGCCAACCTGACTGATGCTGAACTAGTGGATACCAACCTGTGTGGTGCCAACCTTCAGGCTACTAACCTAATCGGAGCAAACCTACAGACAGCTGCCTAATAGGTGCCAACCTGTTGGGCAGCGATCTGCGCGGAGCCGATCTGAGTGGAGCCTGCCTGCGCGGGGCGGATCTGCGAGGCGCAAGGCTGAGCGGAGCGATTCTGTGGGATGCGGATCTCGATGGGGCTCAAATAGATCCTGGAGAGCTAGAAACGGCAGACTGCGATACTTCGATTCTAGATAATTTGGAGATGGTAGATGACTCTAGTGCCGCACTAGGCTACGCAGAGATGACATCACAGCAATGGGTTTCTTGGGGTGCGCATTCCTGATAGCCGTGGGCTACCGGGTCAAGATGTCGTAGATGGCGATCGCGATTTCTACCACAATTAGAATCGTGATATACCATTCGACCCGGTGGCTGCTGTCTCGCTGCAAAATGCCGAGGGCGGTTTCTACGGTTCTTGCGATCAGCGCTAGCTTTTGCTCTAGGGCGACGAGTCTTTCTTTGAGCTCGTATTCGTCTTCTAGGCGCAGATAGAGCCGATCGAGTTCTGGATAGTCCCAGACGGGATCGGGCTTTTCTCCGACTTCTACAATGCCAAGCATTTTCTGCTGGATCAGCAGCGTGCCGCCGACATAGCTCAGCAGCTCTTTTTCTTTGGGTGGGCGAAGGTTGGTGCCTTGGATGGCGGTGGTGAAGGGCTTGATCTGCTTAAACAAACGCGAGACTTCGCCTTCGTAATAGTCGAGTACAACAGTTTTGGCGAGGGCTTCGGCGACAATCTGTAGGCGCTCGGCGCTGCACTGCTGTAGCCAAAGCACGTTGTTTTCTAGGCGCTCTTTGGGCTTGGCAATCTGTTCTGACGGCTGTTCTGAAGTCTGGGAGAGAAAGGCAATCGAGAGCTCTTCTGAGATGGTAGTGGTGAAGCGATCGCGAATCCGCGAATCCAGCTTTCTTAGCAAATCACTTTCTTCTTCGCTGCTTAGATCGAAGGTGACAATTACGCCATAGCGCAGCAGCACGGCGCAGCCTGTCTCCCCAACTCTGATGGTCAATGGATTGGTGGCCAAAGTCTCGATTTCTGGATCTATTTCCTTGATATTTTTGAGAACGAGGCGTTCTCCTAAAATAGCGGCGCGCACAACAATAGCGTCTTTGTTTTTCCAGTCGGGCGCGACGGTAGGAATAGGCGTTTGCGCGGTAGGAATCGGTAGAGCGAGTTCGTTGGCGGCAGGCATGTAGGTGTTAGCGTGGTAAACGGCAAACGGCACTGACGATATATAGCCTGTACCGATCAGTCAAGTGACAAAAGCTATAGTAGCGACTATTAGCCGTTAGCGGAGACGATTTCTAGCTTGGCGACCTGGAGGCGCTGGCACATTTTTAGCTGATCGTAGAGGGGTCGCCAGTGCCATAGGACGTTGGCTAGGGCTTCCCAGAACGTCAGCCAGCCAAAGACAGTGACGCCCTGAGTCAGCAGCAGCAGGCCAATACCTGCTTCGACGTTAGCGGTGCGGCTATCGAGAATGACGGATAGCACCAGGGCTCCGGCTCCGCACAGGCCCAGCAGGGCCGCGTCCCAAGCTAGCTTTTGCAAGTTTTGGCGACGAACGCCTTCTAGATAGGCAAAGTAGCGCTGGATAATGGTGCGCAAAACGTTAGGAGAGAAGGTAGGCGCGTCGGCGTTTGGCGGGGAATCGGCAGGCTTTGGCGCGGGGGTATCGGTAAAGGCGACTCGCAGGAGGATGGATTCGTCACCGAGTTCGGAGAGGCGGGCGAAAAGGTAGTCGACGAAGTCTTTGTTGAGATTGAGGACGGGTGGGTCGGGGTCGATGGTCTCGCTGATGGTCTCGCTGGTGGCCTTGCTAGTGGTGGCCTCGTTGCCAAAGTTGGCGGGGATGCCTTCAAAGGGCATGAGGACAGCGGTAGGAGAGCTAAGGCGCAGGCGCACGATGATCTTGCCTTCGGAGGAACGGGTGTAGCATTCGGCGATTTGCTTTTCTTTAGCGGTTTGGCGACGGGGGGGAATCAGCCTGAAAACTCGTTTCATAGGCGTGCGAATAGGACGGCATAGTTAGGTTTAGCATGCCGCCATCTTATCTAGGCGTCTATGTATCCTTTGGGAGCGGCGAATGATAGCGGCGGCGACGAGTTTGATAGCAATCGTTATCTTCTATGGTGCAGAGCCTTATAATTTAGCAAAGGTTCTTTTGTTTTAGATCCGATGGATATGAGTGAGACGATTGATGCTCAAGTCAGCTTTCCGATTGATTTGTACAGCGTGATCGAGCAGTTGGCGCAGTCACGGGGACATTCTGTCAGTCAAGAGGTGGTGACGTTGCTAACTAGCTTGGTGCCTCGGCTGACTGACGAGCTAGCAAAAGAGGCGAGCGAGTGGGAAGCTGCTAGCGACGAGGATTGGTTAGCGATAGAACACATGTTGGCGATTCAGGAAAACTAGATGGCCAGAGGCGATGTTTTCCTGGTGGGATTGCCTGCTTCGGACCGACGTGAGGAGAAAGGGAAACGTCCTGCTATTGCAATACAGGCTGACGGGTCAACTTCTCCGATGTTGATGATCGTACCGTTGACATCTTCTTTGGGGGCGATGAGGTTTTCGTTCACCGTGAGAGTAGAGCCCTCTAAATCGAATGGATTGTCCTTGCCTTCGGTTGCGATGGTGTTCCAGATGAGGGCGATTGACCCGAAACGCATCATTCGGAAGATAGGCGAGTTAGAAGCTGACTATCTGAGACAAATAGACAGTGAAATTTGGAAAATGCTAAAGCCACCTAACTGAAGGAGTATGCTATCCCTTCAAGCGTCTATGTATCCTTTGAAAGCGGCGACGACGGGTTTGATGGCTGGGTGCTCGATCATTTCTTCTAGGGCGGTGGTGGTGCCTTCTTTGACGGCGTTTAGCAGGCGCGCTTTGACGGTGGGCTGGTTTTCGATGGCTTCGACGGTTTTGGCGGCGATCATCATTTGGCCAGTGGGGGTGGTGCGATCGTAGGTTTGATCGAGTTCGGTGAAGAGGGCTTTGATGTCGCGGGCGGCGGCGGCGAGATCGGGGCTGTGGTTGATTTGGGTGCCGATTTTGTCTCGCATGACTTTGTCGCCGCCGATGTTGTCGCCTTGGCCGTATTGATTGATGGTGTTAGACATTGGGGTCGCCGTTGGAAGGAACTCTTGTGCTTTTTCTAGTCGAGACTGTAGGCCGATGATAGTAAGGCCGACGATGGCGGATTGGGCTTCGCTGTAGCGCAGGACTAAGCCTTCGCCGATGTCAACGCTGAGGGCAGGTTGTGGGGTGCCTACGGACATGTAGAGGACATCGGCGTCTCTGTCGTAGTCCCATTGCATGGGAAGATTGGGGTTTAGGAGTTGGGTCGCGTCCATAGGGTTTTTCTGCTAGTAGAGGGGCGGCGTGTGAAGTAAGCGGTAAGAACGAAACCATCTTCTAGAGTAGTTTCACGATAGGCCACAACTAAAAACTTGTTAGTGGTAACAGGCGTTTTTTCATAGCGGCGTATGGCTAGGAGTTCATTGGTATCGCCTAGTTGAATTTTATCCGGTTCGCTGAGTGTCTGTAGAACTTCATCGATCTGTTCTGTCATTTCGGGATGACCACGGATAATATGCTGCCAACGTTCATCGGTTAGTCGGATAGGAACACTATTATGGGATTGTGCGGTTCGCATATCTTCTAATTGTCTATGAATCCTCTGATAGTGGCGATGATAGGCTTGATTACGGGGTGATCGATTGCGGTTTCTATGGCGGTGGCGCTACCTTCTTGGATGGCTTTGGTAATACGCTCTTTTAAGGTTGGGTTGGTGCAGATCGCTTTGACTGCCTTGATTTCGATTATCTCTTTGCCATCGGTTGTTGTCCTATCATATTGTTGGTCGAGTTTGGCTAGGACTGCTTGAATGTCTCGGATGGCGGTGGCTAGCTGAGGGTCGCTGCTGATTTGATTTTCGATTTTGTCGTTAAGGATTTTATCACCGCCGATGTTGTCGCCTTGGCCGTGCTGGTTGATTGTTGTATTCACGGGTTTGTTGTCTCCTTGCGATTGTTGATTGCTGTTGTATATGTTGATAATGCCAGGATAACCTTGGCCAAAGCGTTCTTTTGCAAAGATCTCTTCTTCGAGATGGCCTTCTTTGCCAAGCTGTTCGCGGCGTCTAGCTTGGCGATCGCTAATAGGTTCATAGCCGTCTAGAAGTTTGCGGATATCAATGCGTTTACGAAGTTTGTATACGGTATAGGTTAGGTCGCCCATTGCTTCTGCTGCGAGCAGTTCTTGGTATTCAATTGGAGGATGGTCGGGGTAGTCAGGAACGGGGACCCGTTCGGTGACTTCGAGATTGCTGAAGCTGTTGTGGATGCGGCTGAAGGTTTTGCGGATGATGGTGAGGAAGGTGCGGCGGCTGTTTTCTTTGCCGCTGATGGTGATGGCGATCTTTTTGTCTTCGGGGTCGGCTTGGATACGGGCGATGTTTTCGAGGGTGTCGCCTTCGGTGTGGCATAGCATGACGCCGCTGCGCCAGTAGGTGTCTGCATGAATATCGTCATGGGAAAGAACGATAAAGCGAGAGATGATGCTTTCTGGCAGGATGTGATAGTGGTACTGAAATTCTAGGGTGTCGCCTTCTAGGTCGGTGCCTTCTGGCTGGTCTTTTGGTAGAAGTCCGGGGATGAGGAATTTCTGCGGTTCGCAGCCGTCAATGAGAAAGCCAAGCTGAAATTCTTTGATCAGTCCGGTGATGTAGGGGTAGCGCTTTGGCGGATAGCGGTTTGGGTCTAGGATGCGTTCGAGGTCGGCGGCGGTGAGGATGCCTTTGCCCTCGGTTTTGAGGGTGTCGTCGCTGAGGAGGGCGTAGATGCCAGTGGTGACCCAGTCGGGGTTGAGTACGTTGGTGTCTTTGAGGATGGGGTGATTGCGAAAGTTGAGGACTAGGCCGAGGTTGTGCAGCAGGTCGATCAGGTTTTCTTGGCTGTCTTCGTTGGTGACGTTTTGGGTACAGCAGAGGTTGGTGTAGCGGGTGTAGGTGATGAAGTCTGCGTCTATGTGTTCGAGCTGTTCTTTTACCTGGAACCAGGTAAGGGGCAGCAGGTTGTAGACGTCGTGGAGCTGGGCGACCTGTTGGGTGATGGTGGTGCGCAGTTCGGCGATGCCCTGGCCAGTGCTACAGGAGGTTTCGATGATGGCTTTGATGTTGGGATATTTGTCGCGGAGGGCTTTGCGGTTGATGTCTAGGGGCTGCTCGTCGGATTTGTTGCCGACGATGATGACGGGGGATTCGCCGCCAAAGCTGTTGATTAGCTTTAGCCAGTATTCGATCCGGTTTTCTTCTTCGGAGGTGCGACAGTTGCAGGTAAGGATGTAGAGGCTGCGTTTGGTGAGGAAGAACTGGTGAGTGGCGTGATAGATTTCTTGACCGCCAAAGTCCCAGACGTGGAGGCGGACGGGTTTGGTGTTGACGTCGATTTCCCAATCGCTGACGGTGAGGCCGTCGGTTTGGGATTGGTTGGGATTGTATTGGTCGTTGATGAGGCGATTGACTAGGCAGGTTTTACCAACGCTGCCCTGACCGATGAGGAGGAGTTTGGCTTCGTTGAGCTGGCGCTTTTCGCCGTTGCGTAGTTCGCGGCAGTAGCGGAAGAAGTCTTCGACAGAACCGGGGTCTTGGCTAACATCTGATGGTCCCAGGATTTCGGGAGAGATGGCTAAAGGGTTTCGCCTGAGGTCGAGTTTGGTGAGTTTAGACAGTTCTTCTAAACCACTAGGAAGCTCTGAGATTTTGTTGTTGTCTAAATCGAGCGTTGTCAGGTTGGTAAGCTGTGCGATCGCCTCGGGTATCTGCGTAATTTGATTGCTAGAGAGGTCAAGCGTTGTCAGGTTGGTAAGCTGTGCGATCGCCTCGGGAATCTGCGTAATTTGATTGCTATGGAGGTAAAGCGCTGTCAGGTTGGTAAGCTGTGCGATCGCCTCGGGAATTTGCGTAATTTGATTGCTATGGAGGTAAAGCGCTGTCAGGTTGGTAAGCCGTGCGATCGCCTCGGGTATCTGCGTAATTTGATTGCTATCGAGGTAAAGCGCTGTCAGGTTGGTAAGCTGTGCGATCGCCTCGGGAATCTGCGTAATTTGATTGCTATCGAGGGCAAGCGCTGTCAGGTTGGTAAGCTGTGCGATCGCCTCGGGTATCTGCGTAATTTGATTGATATAGAGGTCAAGCGTGGTCAGGCTGGTAAGCTGTGCGATTACCTCGGGAATTTGCGTAATTTGATTGCTAGAGAGGTAAAGCGTGGTCAGGTTGGTAAGCTGTGCGATCACCTCGGGAATCTGCGTAATTTGATTGCTAGAGAGGTAAAGCGTTGTCAGGTTGGTAAGCTGTGCGATCGCCTCGGGTATCTGCGTAATTTGATTGCTATGGAGGAAAAGCGCTGCCAGGTTGGTAAGCTGTGCGATCGCCTCGGGTATCTGCGTAATTTGATTGCTAGCGAGGGAAAGCGTGGTCAGGTTGGTAAGCTGTGCGATCGCCTCGGGAATCTGCGTAATTTGATTGCTATGGAAGGAAAGCGTGGTCAGGTTGGTAAGCTGTGCGATCGCCTCGGGAATCTGCGTAATTTGATTGCTAGAGAGGTAAAGCGTGGTCAGGTTGGTAAGCTGTGCGATCGCCTCGGGAATCTGCGTAATTTGATTGCTAGAGAGGTAAAGCGTGGTCAGGTTGGTAAGCTGTGCGATCGCCTCGGGAATCGTCTGTAGCTCAGCACCCACTACAGTCAAATCTCTCAAAGGCTGAATCTTTAAGACGCATTCTGGAATCCTGCCTAACGGATTACCACTAAGGTTCAGGCTAGTCAACTTCGTCAAATGAGCAAGTTCTACGGGTAGCTCCGTTAGCTCATTTCCTATCAAGGTTGGCACGGGTCGCCCATCGACCCAGTTCCATTCTTCTACTTTCCCTAATATCAGCGTCTCTAGCTGCGTCAGCTTGCCAATCTCCGGCGGCAGCTCCGTCAGCCCTTTTCCTGATAGGTCTAACTCTGTCCACTCTTCTGCCGCTGCTTGGTCAATCAGCGCCAGCACCTGATTTGCACTCTGGTTATCTATAGTCATTCATCTGGGCCTGGGAGCAGAGTTCGACTCTATTTTGCCAGAGCAATCGAGACAAAACAACGAAAACTGCTACAGACAATCCTGCAAGCCTTTACGAATTGTCTGCAAGCGATAACCAGAACCCAAAAGCCCTTACACAATTCACATTTTCAACTTCTGCCTACTCAAAAGCCCTATCCGTCTATCCAAAAGTCTCTTCCCTATACTCAGAAACACTTTCCACGATCTCAGCATCAACATTCTTCTACGCTGTAACCGATTCAGACTACTCAGGCTCAATATTAGTTGGATCCAACCCGTCTGATGGTATCAATTTTCTATTTCCCCTCCCAAAGATTACGGAAACAACAGCTCTATGCTGACGACAAGATAGCCAGTTTCACTGAGAAAGCTTTGTCAAAAAACAGACATTATAAAGCTGTTCTACTTATAGCCTGTACCGGATGCATTCGGTACAGGCGCGTCACTTGACCCGTTGCAATATAAGGCTTTCAGCCTGCACACCGTACCTCAGTCAAGTGACCAAAGCTATAGTAGAATATTCTCTTACTCTTCATCCTGTCAGGGAGAAACAACAATGGCCAGAAAGAAACGCAGCTCTCGCATCATAGAAAGAGCACAGCGCCGCCTGTCTAGCATCCAGTCGATCAATCCGCAGCTAGCCCTAGATGGGGCAATTTCAACCAAAGACTATGCCAAACAGATTGACGAACTTCGCCAAAAGCTCAACGCCTACAACACCGCGCTATCCACCGTTGATGATCTGTACAATCAATTCACCGATGGCGAGCGCCAGCTAGCCGACTACTCAGAGAAAATGCTGCTGGGCGTCGCTGTGCGCTATGGCAAGGACAGCAACGAGTACGAGATGGCGGGCGGCGTCCGCAAGCAAGATCGCAAGCGCCCCCGGCGGACAGTATCGGTCGGGTAGGTTCGCAATAAACCGTAGGGGCAATGCTGTGCCGTACGTGTTTAGCGTATGTCTAAGCGATAAAGCCCCTGATATCTACTTTCCGTTTTTGCGTGCGAATTTAGATGGCGTAGACCACGTTCGCCTGTTTGGTGATAACACATTTGGCTTTGAAGAGATGGCCGGAGGTGGCGATCAGGACTTTAACGATGCGATAGTACCAGTCGAGTTTGCCTAGGGCATGCTCCGTCGAATAGAAGATTTAGAAGCGTTTGAGGGCGATCGCTGTCCTTGCAAAAGCGGTATGCTCAGCAGTCCTAGAAACGTGACTAATACCGTCAATACCCAGATAGTCCAGCGGCTGGGCCGATAGGCTCCGCGTTCGATTTGATGGAATACTTGGTTATAGCGCCAGCCCGCTAAAACAATGACGGCGACACCTGAGACCACTAGCCCCAGCCCCAGTAGCTGCGAGTTGGCAGCAGAGGCATTGGATTCGTTTGCGGACTGAAATTCTTGAAGGAAAAGGCCGAAGCGCGCGATCGCAAACCCAAATCCAATCAAAGAGATTGACGTTCTTAGCCACGCCAGGAAGGTTCGCTCGTTAGCCTGATGCTCTCGCTGTCGATCCATAGAAATTCCTATTCAGGTGGTAATTCCGTAGGGCTAAGCTTTCAAAGTCTCTACACAACGAATCGGTCTAAGGCTGTTTTGAGCGCCTCGATTTCTTCCTCGATATTGCCTTCTGCGGCGGCCCTAGTAATGCACTGGCTCAAATGTTCATCTAGGATCACTCTAGCGACTCGGTCTAGCCCGCCTCGAACCGCTGCTACCTGGACTAGAACGTCAGGGCAAGGGCGATTTTCTTGCACCATTGTTTTAATACCACGAATGTGACCTTCTAGACGCGACAGTCGATTCACGATCTTCTTAAGAGATTCTTCACTGTGAATATGAGGATGCGTAGCCGAGAAAACAGAGGCCGATGAATGTGAACATTCAGAAGCAGGAGCAGCGGTTGAGGAATCGCCCGGTTGAAGTTTGGCGTTTAGAGGAGTGGGATTAGAAGGCTTCACTAAATGACGCACACAAGTTGAAGAGAAACAGATAGGAACAGTCAGGAGTAGTTATTTTTTATAGATGTTGTGGTGTCGTTTTAAGGCGTATTGAGATCATAGGATAACGAAGTAAGCTCCACAATTTCCGCATCTTTAAGCAAGGCTTTACGTCTTCGATCCCCCCCCAGGGCATTGCAAAGGCAAGAAGCGATCGCTCATTATGATTCGACTCTCTCTTTTAAGGATGAGCGAACGATATGAGTAATTGGAGAATTTCGCTAGCTCCGGTGAAGCAGGTGTATAGAGTGCTGTCAGGTACAAAAGGTCTAGCGCTGGGTGCGGTGGCTGTGCTGGCGATCGCAGCAGTGGGCTGTAGCGACACAACCACCGAAGTCGTTGATAGCGCCGAGCCGACCGATAGCGCTGAGGTAGCAGCAGACGGCTCAGGAACGCTAGAAATTCGCGCCAACGGAGAAGACTTTGTCCGGCAGGGCTTCGTTTCTAAAGACGGCTGGGAAATAGAATTTGACCATCTGTACGTCACCCTAGCTGAGGTCACGGCTAGCCAAAGCGAACCGCCATTCGAGCCCGGTAAAGGGGAGCTAGTCGCACAGCAGCAGGTCAAACTCGCTGAGCCGATCACCGTCGATCTAGCAGAAGGTGATGAGAATGCTGATCCCGTTTTAGTTGGAGAAGTCACCCCCGCTCCAGCAGGTCGCTACAACGCGCTGGCCTGGGAGCTAACGCCTGCAACAGATGGCCCTTCCGCTGGGTATGCGCTGATGCTAGTCGGCAGCGCTACCAAAGCCGACGCCGCTGATGCTACGCCGATTGATTTCCAGATCAGCCTAAACGAACCCATCGCATTTAGCTGCGGAGACTTTGTCGGCGACGCTCGGAAAGGAATCTTAACGGCGGATGAAACCGCTGAGGTAGAGGCTACTTTCCACTTTGACCATCTTTTTGGCGATGGCGAAGCGCCCGCAGATGATGATATCAATACAGGTGCGTTAGGCTTTGAACCGATTGCTCAGCTCGCTGAAGACGGCGTAGTCAACGTCAACAGCGAACAGCTAGAGCAGTCGCTATCCGCTAAGGATTATCAAACATTACAGGCGGTGATGCCCGGATTGGGTCACGTCGGGGAGGGTCATTGCGAAGTCGTCAACTAAATTCTTTTAGCTCTATTTTGTTTTTGGTCATTGGCCTATCGCTGCTGTGGAAAGTGCCGCGTGCCTATGCACATGGCGCTCTAGTCGAAATCAACCCAGCCTCGATTGAAGTCAAAGCCGCTTTTGATACTGGTGAGCCAATGGACAATGCGCAGGTCCGGGTTTACTCTCCAGCGGACCTAGAAATGCCTGCGATTGTCGGAGAGACTGATGGCGAGGGAAGATTTGTCTTCTCTCCCGACGCTGGTCAGAGCGCAGCCGAGGGTCGTTGGGAAGTGGTGGTGAGGAAAGCGGGTCATGGTCACACTACTGGCTTTGAGCTAGAGAATGGAGTTTTGCAGATGGCGACTGGCCCGTCCGGTGATCCATCTGCTGGCTTACTGGCAGCGCCACAGTCAAGCTTTACGCCGCAGCGTTGGATTAGCATGGCGGCGATTATCTGGGGGTTTGTGGGGACTGCGCTCTATTTCAAGGCCAGAACACTCAAGGCAACAAAATTGACTACGGACAGATACGAGAATCCTGTAGATAACCGACCGATTGTGGTTACCTCTGATTCGAGAGGCGATCGCTAGTGCATATTCCTGACGGCATTCTTCCGGCGCAGGTCTGCATTGCAGGCTATGGGCTGACGGGACTAGTAACCTGGTATTCGCTGCGTCAGATCAACCGCAAAGGCGATCCCAGTGACCAAATTCCTAAGGCGTCCTTGCTGACGGCTGCGTTTTTTGTCGCCTCTTCTATCTATATCCCAATCCCGCCTAGCAGTGTTCACCTAGTTCTTAATGGCTTACTAGGGGTTGTGCTGGGCTATTTTGCCTACCCGGCGATTCTGATCGGGCTGTTCTTTCAGGCGCTGGTGGTGGGACATGGCGGACTGACTACTCTAGGCGTCAACGCCAGTATGATGGGAATTCCGGCGCTGATGGCCTACCACATTTTTCAGCTCAGGTATGTAGGCGATAAAGCGAACAAAAGAGATTCACTAGACGATGCATTAGTCGGAAGTCAAAGGGTCAAAGTGGGCATGTTTGCATTCTTGGGCGGCGCTATTGGACTTGCCATAGCGGCGCTGATTTTTACGGGGATCGTGATCACCACCGTGCCTGCTGACTTTGATTTTGATACGGAGCGAGCTGCTATTGTCTCGCTGCTAATCTTGCATCTGCCGCTGGCTTTGTTAGAGGGTACGTTCACGGCGATGCTAGCCGTCTTCTTGCATCGGGTAAAGCCAGAATTACTGACTGGGAGATAGGAACAGATGGCGCTGGCTAATTTTGAAACGTATGTGCAGGGGCGATCGCGTCTTCACACCTGGACTCCTCGGCTAAAGCTAGTCAGTCTAGGGCTGCTGATGTTCGCCTTTGCCGCCGTCAGACATCTGGCGCTGATCCCGCCAATGCTTTGTCTTACAGCCGTCTTGTACCTGCTCTCTGAACTGCCATTCGCCTTTTTGCTCAAGCGATTGAGCTATCCAGGACTGTTTATCTTGGTGGTGGTACTAGTGCTGCCGTTCTCGACTGGTGAGACTGTGCTTTGGCAGTGGGGCGCTCTGGCGCTGCGACAGGAGGGGGTAGAGACTATGCTGCTGATCCTGGGCCGGTTTCTCTCGATCTTAACGCTGGGATTTATTCTGCTGGGGACGACGCCTTTCGTGACTTTGCTGCGGGCGATGCGATCGCTCGGCTTACCGACTCTGATTGCCGATATGACGCTGCTGACCTATCGCTACTTGTTTGAAACCGCAGAAATGCTCAGTACCATGCAGCGCTCGATGCGGCTAAGAGGCTTCGGTCAGCAGCGCCGTAAATTTCGGCTACAGCGTCAAGATTTGCAAAGACTAGCCGGACTGCTCGGCACTTTGCTCGTGCGTAGCTATGAGCGTTCGGAAAGGGTGTATAAAGCGATGCAGCTGCGTGGCTACGGACAGCTAAAAAGACCCGTTGAAAATCCGTCAATCGATAGTAGCAGCGCCCTTTTGACTGGCTTTAGTATGATTGCTGCTTTAAGCTTTGTGATAGTCGAATTCTCTTTGCCTGCTGTTGGCCTATAATCTTTTCTCGTACGGCCTTAAAAGACTCTTATAAAACTACCAAAGCTACGCTTAAATTCGCTTCGTAACGTTAAAGTCACTGTAGACATCAGGATAGTTAGAATGAGTCCAGTTTCCGCTCAGCAGTCGATAGACAGTCAAGTATCTCTAGAGGATCAGCTAAAAGAACGGGAGATGCGACTCGGTAACAGTGTGGCCGAAAGCGCGATCACCACCAAAAATCTCACCTTCCGCTATCCCGACTGCGAACCTGTTCTTAACGATATCTCTCTATTTGTTCACAAGGGACAGAGAATTGGCATCATCGGCCACAACGGCTGTGGCAAAACTACGCTCTTCATGCTGCTCTGCGGCATACTGTCTCCTACCGCTGGAGAAATCTTTCTTTTAAATCAGCCTGTCAAACCGGGACAGTTTCGCCCAGAAGTGGCAATGCTGTTTCAAGATCCAGACGATCAGCTGTTTTCTCCTACCGTTAGAGAAGATATTGCCTTTGGACCACAGAACATGGGCCTAGCTCCAGAAGCTACGACTGCTAGGGTTAGCAAAGCACTGAAGATCACAGGAACAGAATTTTTGGGCGATCGCACCCCTCATCATCTATCTGGGGGCGAAAAGCAGATGGTAGCGATCGCTGGATTGCTGGCAATGGACCCCGAAGTGGTCCTGCTCGATGAGCCTACCGCTAGCCTCGACATGCGCACCCGCAGGCGACTCATTGGCTTTTTACAAAGGTCTGCCGAAACGCTGCTGATCTCTTCTCACGATCTAGAATTTGTGCTGGAGGTATGCGATCGCGTTCTACTGATTGATGACGGTCAAATCATTGCCGATGGCGACCCGCTAGACATCATGGGCGATCAGGCGCTAATGGAAGCTCACGGACTAGAAAAGCCACACTCGCTGATCCCTCATGTTCGTCCGCATCACCGTCGTTTGTCAGTAGCAAAGCAAGTGCCTGCTGGGACATCTGTAGAAGCTAATCGAGCCCCTTCTGAATGCAGAGTCGAGAACAATAGAAGATGATGGCGTGGTTTTTATAAAAGAAATCGCGGCTGACCCTTCTCATACTCACTCCGAGATTAACAACCCCGATTCAACGCGATAAACCGTAGGGGCGCTAGCAATGCTAGCGCCCTTCGTTAATTCAGGGGCAAGCGGTCAGGACTTAGAATCATTTGGCATGAGAAGCCTTGACGACTTCTGCATGCCGCTGCTTTGAATGTTCTAAGCGATAGCTACTCTACCCCTTCAATCCGGTTCTCTACCTCTTCATAGAGTTCTTGCAAACGCTCGATGTTCTCGTCGCTGGTCTCCCAATAGCCGCGCCCGTTCACTTCTAGCAGGGTGGTCACCATCCGCCGGAAGGAGTTAGGGTTCAAGTCCATCAGCCGCTTACACATTTCTGGGTCGTTGATGAAGGTATCATTGGTGTCTTCATAGACCCAGTTGTCTACCGCGTCAGCAGTAGCCGACCAGCCCATCGTGTTGACCAGACGGTTCGAGAGTTCGCGGACACCTTCGTAGCCGTTGGCGAGCATGCCTTCGTACCATTTGGGATTCAGCAGCTTGGTGCGGGCGTCTAGGCGAACGGTTTCGGAAAGCGATCGCACCTGAGCATTCGCCGTCGTCGTATCCGCCACAAATGCCGTTGGCTTCTTGCCGTCGTCTCTGAGGCTCGCCACCACCTTCGTCGGGTCAGAGTCAAAGTAGTGAGAAACGTCGGTCAACGAAATTTCAGACGAGTCTAGGTTCTGGAAGGTCACGTCAGCAGTTTTGAGCGAAGACTCTAGCAGACCGCGAGACTGTTCCATCATGCCGGGATTGTCGCAATTGAAAGCAAAGGACTTACGCGCTAAATACATATCACGCAATTCTTGTTCTTCTTCCCAACTGCTGTTCTCTACCGCCAGGTTAACGTTAGCAGCGTAGGACCCAGACGCATTCGAGAAAATGCGAGTGGCCGCATTGCGCAAAGACAGACCGAATTCTTCTGCCTGGGCCATAGCGTGCTTTCTGACGAAGTTCATTTCCAGCGACTCTTCAGCTTCAGCCGCCATCTTCACCGCCCGATCGAGCAGCGCCATCTGATTAACAAACAAATCACGGAACACGCCCGAGCAGTTGATTACCACGTCAATCCGTGGGCGACCCAACTCTTCTAGAGAAATTAGCTCTAGCTTGTTCATTCGACCAAGCGAATCGGGCACGGGCTTCACGCCGACGAACCACATCATCTGCGCTAGAGACTCACCATAGGTTTTGATATTGTCTGTTCCCCAAAGCACGGTTGCAATGGTTTCAGGATACGCGCCGTTATTCTCTTTCCTCTGACGTTCCAGCAGGCGATCAACAACAATCTTGGCAGACTGGACCGCTGCTGAAGTAGGAATTGACTGCGGATCGAGCGCGTGCATATTCTTGCCAGTTGGCAATACATCCGGGTTACGAATCGGATCGCCGCCTGGTCCCGGTAGGATATACTCACCGTCTAGAGCGCTAAGCAGGGAAGAGAGTTCGTTGTCTTTAACGACTTGTTCTAAACAGTACTGCAAGAACTCAAACAGCGGCTTTAGCGCATCATTCTGAACATTCTTGTAACCTAAGTCGTTAATGGCTTTGGTCCAAGGATCTTTGGTGCCGCCAAGGTTGAGAACAGACAGCATCGATTTCATCGATACTCGGCCATCGTCGTTAGTCTGTGATTCGACCATTGCGGTGACCGCAGCGCGGACGGCGCTGTTGATGTCATAGAGCAGTTGGACGTCTTCTAGATTGCCGCGATCGCTACTCTGATAGATCTGGTCGATGTCACGCTCAATGCTCTCAGCAATAATCCGCTGAAGGCTCTTTTGTTCTTCTTCGGGGCGATCAAGCGCAGAGATATTGACTAGGGTTGCGATCGCCTCTTCAGCCGTCGGTGGCTCACCTACCACATGCAGTCCACAGGGCAGCAAGCGAGACTCAATCTCCATCAGCTTGATATAAACCTTACCGACTAGCGTGTCTCTCTCTTCCTTACTCAACCCACTCGCATCTTCACCCGGTAGCTCGATATCTTTATCCAGATTCACCTGACGCGCTTTCTCAATAATCGCGTTCACAATCGGCAGTCCCCGACCGCCCTCTTTCAAGGTTTGATAAGAGCCGATTAAATCGCTCAGTTCCTTAAGCCCTTTGTACAATCCCGCATTTTCCGCAGGCGGTGTGAGGTAGCTAATTGTGGCAGCATAGCCACGACGCTTGGCAATGGTCGCCTCAGATGGATTATTCGCAGCGTAGTAATAGAGGTTGGGCGTGTTGCCAATTAGGTTGTCGGGATAGCATTTCCCAGACATGCCCATCTGCTTACCCGGCATGAATTCTAGAGAGCCGTGAGTGCCAAAGTGTAAGACCGCATCAGCTTTCCAGATCTTCTCTAGATAAGTGTAGTAAGCCGCAAAGCCGTGATGAGGACTGGCCGAACGGGAGAACAACAGTCTCATCGGATCGCCTTCATAGCCAAAAGTCGGCTGCACACCAATGAACAAATTGCCAAACGCCTTGCCGTAAACCAGCAGATTTTGGCCGTCGGTATTAAGCTGTCCTGGCGGTGGCCCCCAGTTCTCTTCTAGCCGCTCAGAGTAAGGCGTCAGCTCCTCATACTCAGCCACAGACATGCGATGAGCAATGTTTAAATTCGGACTGTTGAACTGTGCCTGCGCGTCGTTGATCACTAGCTGCATCAGCTCTTCGGACGTCTCTGGCATATCCTCAATGGTGTAGCCCTGTTCTTTCATCTCTTCCATCACGCGGAAGATAGAGCCAAACACGTTGAGATAGGCCGCTGTACCAACGTTACCTTTATCCGGTGGAAAGCTAAAGACTGTAATTGCCAACTTTTTATCCACACGGGGAAGCTTACGCAAGCGCGCCCACTTCAGCGCGCGGGTAGAAATTGCTTCAACCCGGTCTTGCAAAGTGATTGCGCGGCCAGTCATCCCATCGCGACCAGACATAATAATTGGCTCAATCGCACCGTCTAGCTCGGGAATCGCCATCTGTAAGGCAACTTGAACAGGGTGAAGACCCAAATCACTCGCTTCCCATTCTTCTGTCGTCTGGAAGACAAGCGGCAAAGAGACCATGTAAGGGCGATTCAGCTTTTGAAGAGACTCAATCGCTTTAGGGTGATCCTGACGAGCCGGACCGCCAACGAGAGCGAAGCCAGTCAGAGAAACAACAGAATCAACAATGGCTTCAGTCGGTTCTAGCGGGTCGAAGAAGTAGAGATCAACCGGTTTGGAGAAGTCTAGACCACCTGCGAAAACGGGAATAACTCTTGCGCCCTTGTACTCTAACTCTTGAACGATAGAGACATAGTGAGCCTCGTCGCCAGTGACTAGATGAGTGCGCTGTAGAACAATGCCGACACAGGGGGCCAGCGGATTGCGATGGATTTCGGGAATGTCGGTGCGAGAATCGTACCAGTTGAGATATTCACGCAGATCTTCAAACATTTCGGGGGCTAGCGGATGCCAGATGCCCATATCCGGATAGGTGACGGGCTGCTCGTAGGTCAGGCCGTCATCACTGGGTGCGCCTTCAATCTCTTTATCTGTCAAGACATAGCGATCGGCGAGCATCAGCAGGAAGTTCTCTAGGTTCTCGGCGGAGCCACCAAGCCAGTATTGGAAGCTCAGCATAAAGTTGCGGGCGTCTTGAGCCTTTTCCACAGGCAGATACTTCAACACCTTTGGCAAAGTCCGCAGCAGCTTCAGCATGGCATCTTCAAAGCCGCTGCCCTGCTTCTTGCGGCGCTTCTTCATGAATTCGCCGATGACGCTCTTCGACTGACCGAGCTGAGCCATCGAGAAGCTGCCCATCTTGTTCAGGCGCATCACCTGCGGCATGGAGGGGAAGACGACCGCAGCATCGAGGCGATCGCGCTGTGGCTTCACCGCCGCCTCGACTTTATCCGCGAGCTCTTCAATAAAGATCAGCGAGCCGATGAAGATGTTGGCTTCGGCGATGTCTTCTTTGAAAGCTTCATAGTTCTCTTCGCTGCGCAGCTCTTCGATTAAGTAGCCGCTGATTTCGATCGCGATTTGAGAATTATTTTCATTGATTGAGCGCACTGCGGCAGAAAGCGAGCTCTGATACTGAGGCTCTAGAACGACATAAACCACTTTCACTAGATAGCGATCGCCCAGCTCCTGGGGGACAACGTGTCTAACAGTGGGTCGAACTTGGGTGAACATGCGGTGAACTCCTAAGGTGAAATGTCGTCTTGTAAACCTGAGTGTTTCTTTATGGAAAGAATTGTTTACAAAACGATGAAATTGAGGTAAGGAACGCTTCTTTAAAAGCCTATAGCTGTTTTTTACCTCCCATAACTAATAACAGAAAAGCTATGTGTAGCGAGGGCTAACGGCTTGTTGTGACATAAATTGACACATTGTTTGACAACGCGCAACGCTGTTACATTTCGTATTGCTCACGAGCAAACAAGAGAAAACTATTCCCTATCATTTACATAAGAGAAACCTATAGTGTTGACAATATGAGAGTTTTGGTAATTGGCGGGACGCGGTTTATTGGCGTCTATCTGACTAAGCAGCTAGCTGAGCAAGGCCATGAGGTGACGTTGCTCAATCGGGGCAATCACCCTGCGCCAGTGGATGGGTTGGAGACAATTGTGTGCGATCGCACCGACCCCGAAGCCCTCAAGCAAGCCCTATCAGACAAATCCTTCGACGCCATCTTCGACAACAACGGTCGCGAGCTAGCCCACACCCAGCCGCTAGCCGATCTGTTCAAAGGTAAGCTAAAGCACTTTATCTATGTCAGCTCCGCTGGCGTCTATGCCAAAAGCGACCAGATGCCTCATGTAGAAGGCGACCCCGTCGATCCCAACAGCCGCCACAAAGGAAAATTCCACACAGAAGACTATCTGCGGGAGCAGGGCATACCGTTCACCGCGATTCGACCTGTCTATATATATGGCCCGCAGAACTACAACCCACTCGAAAAGTGGTTCTTTGATCGGCTAGTGCGCGATCGGCCCATTCCGATTCCCGGCAGCGGTATGGCGCTGACCCATCTAGGTCACTGCGAAGATCTGGCTGCGGCGATGGTATCTGTGCTGGGTAATAGCAAAGCGGTTGGAGAGATTTATAACATTTCTGGGGAGAAGGCGGTTACTTTTGATGGGTTGGCTAGGGGGTGTGCGATCGCAGTCGGCAAAGCCCCCGATACCGTCAAAATCGTCCACTATGACCCCAAAGACTTTGACTTCGGCAAACAGAAAGCCTTTCCGATGCGCGTCCAGCACTTCTTCACCGACATCAGCAAAGCCACAGCCGATCTAGACTGGCAACCTCAGTTCAGCTTAATCAACGGCCTGAAAGACTCGTATGAGAATGACTACCTTACGAGCGGTCACCACAAAGCAGACATTGACTTCTCACTCGATCAGCAAATTTTAGAGAGGGAAAAAGCTGACGACGAATAGCCGCTGTCGCTGAAAGCATTTATATACTATGACTTGTAGATATGAGCTCAATCAGGCTCTACTTGGAAATACACTTAGCTATGGTCAAAGTTTTCAGCTATGGAAACGTCACCGTACAGGTTCTTACCCGAGATGAACACGCGCCGCCGCACTTACATGTTGTTTCGCCAGACTATTCAGTAGAGCTAGATATCTCAGCGCCTGAAGTGGTTGTGAAGCCGCCTTCTAAAAAGAATCGAGTAAAGAACACTTCTAAATTTGTCAAAGAAGCCATAGAACAGGTAACAGCTCGCAGAGACGACTGCAAAAATATTTGGAGACAGTACGTTAACAGAGGTTTTACTGATGATTGAATTAGCCCAATACTTACCTATTAGTCGAGAGGTTGAAGTTCTACTATCGGACGGCTCTCGTCATGCTTGGCGCGTAGACGATTTAGAGATGCTTGCGAACATTGATGGCCAGATAGTGCCGCTGCCAGCACCTACCAGAGAACAGCTTATTGACGTCGTGCCTTATGGAGGCGGCGCTTATTTGTACTGGCCTCAGATAGAGCAAATGTTCGAGCTAGATGCACTGCTAAACGGTGTATACGGTCGTGAGCGCTGGATGGAAAGTCTCAAAGCTAAGACGGCGGCGTTCTGAGACATTCCCTCAGAAGCATTGCTACAAAAGCCTGTAGGACAAATCGTAGAAGTAGATACAAAAGTATGGCCCAGATTCTAGCTATTTCAGAAAGCATCACTACTTTTCGACAGGTAGAGCAAAAGCTAGGGCTATCGCTGAGTGATGATCCAGATTTTTTCCTAGAGTGGAGCAGAGATCTGCCTAGATTGACAGCGGTAGAGCGTTCAAGGCTAGACGAGGTACGAAAAAACTACCTGTATCAAATTTCTGACGGTGCGCTGCTAGAAGAAACCATCAAGCTAGTTATTCTGTCGCCGCTGCTAGAACTAGCTGGCTTCTACGCCGCGCCTTATAAGTTTCGGGCTATGGGTTGTAGTAATCGAGTCCAAAAAGACGACTTTCGACCTGGAGATGGCACTACCGCAGACGTTAGCTTATATGGCAGCTTCGCCAAGGCGAGATTTGCCGCTGTATGGCATGGTTGCTAACGGCAGCAGCTATCTATTCGTTAAGACTTTGGGTAATCGCTACGGGGTTTCTGACTTGTTCGGGACCAGATTGCAATCTCACAACAATCTGTATAAGGTTCTAAAAATTCTGAAGCATCTAGGTAGCTTGATAGTCAAATAATAGACAACCTTATCGATCTATCTGAGAACGTATCGCAATCAGCTTATCATGATAGGGGGATACAACAACAGTAACGCGGTAGCGGGAAGATAGTATATGTCGGAATTAAAATCTGTACAAGACGTTTGTATGGTCAAGTTTGAAGAAAATGCTAGGGTCAGAATCACTGCTAAGAAGACAAATAATACCAAATCCAAAATTGGCAACCACGATTCAATGCGATAAAACGTATAAACGCTAGCATTGCTACGCCCTTCAATTCAGGGGTACACCATCAGGACCTGGTATAACTCTTGGAAAGAGTCACGAAATCAACGTTCTTCAGTTGGATGTATCCATCCATAAACTCTGAGCTCAGCTCTACTAAGCTACCTCTATCATTCTGAGCTGTTGGCAACCAGAAGCTACTTCTTATATTCTGTTCTAGTTCTTTATTTCTTTCGTAACTACTCAGGCTCTACATCTAGCTTTCAACAAACCTCAAAACGCTACCGGTAGCGATCAGAGATTAATTTTAGAAGAATGAGAATCTATAGATTCCCAATAGAGGGCAGATTAATCAGTCTTATTGAGAATGAAATTTTCGACATATTCGCTGGATCGCTTGTAGGGCGGACTTCAACAGTTTTTTTGGCATGGCCTGAGTAGTTACTTTCTTTCTAAGTATTTCTGTAGGAGATATTCGTAAACAAACTGTTTACGAACACTTCGTGTCTTAATCTCTTCTGTATTTCTCTTATTAAGAAAATAATTATGAGTGAGATACTTCACATCGATTATCTCAATAAAATCATCGTAAACTTTAGTCATCTTTTGCATCGTCGACTCAAAATCTCTTTGCAGTTTGGCTTCCGTACCTTCAACGCAATAACTTCTGAGAAGAGAATGAGTAAAAACGTTTTGCCTCGGAGAGTTGTACTTCAATCTAAATTCTACCGATAGAGGGGCAAGAACTTTTTGCCTGAAGCTAACCCAATCAGTTGCTTTTTCCCTGAACGCAGCATAAAACAAATGATTGAAGCAATACATTTTGAACAAACATTTAGAATCTACTACATTTTCTGGCTCGATGTGCCAGAAGGAGTAGAATTTCTCATCTAACGCCTTGTCTATCTGCCCCGTGTAGTTTGGATAGGTTGCCTTCAATTCATGAATGGTATGGTCACCGGAATTTTGGCCTATATATCCAATGTTGACTTGTTCGTGTCTATTAAAGTCAAACAACGTTTTAAACCCATAGTCATTCCAGCTAGTGTTACTGCTAATGCTATAAGAATGCTGAAAGGTAACTACTCAGGCTTAATATTTTCTGAAATAAAAGAGGAAAGCAGTCAAACAGCGATAGTGTTTAAGCGTTGAGTAGCCGAGAATAGAGTCAATCAACTTGAGCCAAGCAGCGCCAAAACTAAGCATCAGCCGGGAAGAGATCAGCGCGGCTTATACAGCTGGCGAAGCGGCAGTGGTAGCGCTAGTGGAAGGCTTGAGCCAAGCACATATTGACTTAGTAGAAGAGCTAGTAGCGCAGCATTTAGTGTTAGAGGAAAGGATCAAAGCGCTAGAAGATAAACAAAAGAAGAATAGCCGCAACAGCAGCAAGCCGCCGTCAGGGGATGGGTTTGGGAAGCGAACCAAGAGCTTACGGAAAAAGAGTGAGCGAGCTAGTGGGGGTCAGAAGGGACATCCAGGCAGCACACTAGAATGGCACGAAGCGGTCGATGAGGTAGTGACTCACGCGGTCAGTGCCTGTGAGTGCTGCGGTCATTCGTTAGTCAGCACGCCAGTAGTCGGGCATGAGTGTCGTCAGGTACATGAATTGCCGACCTTGGACTTACAGGTGATAGAGCATCGAGCGGAAGTGAAGCGATGCAGTGAGTGTGAGGCGATCACTCGTGGAGTCTTTCCAGCCGATATCAGTAGCCGGGTGCAGTATGGCAGCGGGGTAAGCGCGTTGATGGTGTACCTGATGGACGCGCAGTTGCTACCCTCAGATAGAGCGCGCGAAGTGTTCAGCGAGGTGTTTGGCTGCGAGCTTTCTGAAGGCACGCTGTACAACGCGCGTGAGCAGTGTTTCGAGCAGCTAGCGCCGATAGAGCAACAGATAAAAGCAGGCATCGAAGCGGCAGAAGTGATGCATAACGATGAAACCGGACTCAGGGTGAATGGCAAACTGTGGTGGTTACATGTGGCTTCTACCGCTGAACTGACTTACTACTTTATTGATGCCAAACGCGGCCGTGAAGCGATTGAGCAGATGGACGTTCTACCGAACTTTGATGGCGTCAGTATGCATGACGGTTGGGCGAGCTACTTTCTCTACGATTGCGCTCATGCGTTGTGCAATGCGCATCATCTCCGTGAACTACGCTTCATCGTAGAGCGCTACGAACAACCGTGGGCAGCACAGATGATAACGCTTTTGTGCGAGATTAAAGCGCAAGTCGAGCGTGCCAAAGCAGACGGGAAACAGGCGCTGGATGCCGAGCAACTCGCTGACTTCGAGCAGCAATATCAAACGTTGCTCACTACAGGCTTTGAAGCCAACCCGCCGCCACCTGTAGCTACAGATGCGCCGAAGCAAAGAGGCAGAAAGAAGCAGTCGCCTCCGAAAAATTTGCTCGACCGGCTTGAGCGACATGACACCGCTGTTCTAGCGTTCATGTTCGACTTTAGAGTGCCTTTTGATAACAACCAGGCCGAACGCGATGTGCGCATGATGAAGCTCAAGCAGAAGATTTCGGGTTGCTTTCGTACCGCTGCGGGTAGTCAGCAGTTCTGCCGCATTCGGGGCTACATATCGACCGTGAGAAAGCAGGGACTGACCGTACTTGAGGCACTCAAAAGTGTTTTTACACGTACTTCTGTTCCTCTAGTATTTCAGCCTGAGTAGTTACGCTGAAAGTTAGCTTCTTTAATTTGATTATCGACTGATGCAAATACAACCGCATCAGGGCTCAGTCGAGAGTTGTTTATTTTGAAAATCTGACTATTTCTATTTATGACTTCATTAGAGAGTCCTGATAAAGATAGTACTTCGTCGTCTATATATTTAGTGTCGACGTACAGTATAGACTTAGGAGTACTTATCTTGATGAGATGAGTCAAGCAGATAGATTCCCAAACACTGTGAAAATTGTTTATTCCCCAGATTCTTCCGTCCTGAAAACTTGACCACTCGCCATATAGAAAGAGTTCTGTCGCTTCATAGTATAGCCAATAATCGTTGTCTTTGATGCAGGTAGTTTTATCAATCGTATCTAGCGCGTCTTTCAGTGTATCTAGCGTTTTTTCGTATGTGTTTTCATCGAAGATACTATCTCCAACGCGTAGGTGGCCTCGACAAAAATTTTCTGCCAGCGCTACTATCTCGGAACCCACTAGTTCTCCTAGTTGCTCTTTTACTTCACAATAGAGATAACAATACATTGAGACAATATCGGTAGAATTGAGCCTTAAGATTGGTCTTGCTATCAGCGCTTCGTCAACATAAGCAGCGTTGTTAGGAAGATACATTGCTTTGTGTAAGTATTTGTGGATGTCATCAGCACTAAACTTTTGACCTCTTCCTAATCGATACTTTAGCGCTAGAACTTTGAGTTCATCGCAAGCACCTATAAGCTTTTCAATAGCATCGATTTTCGAATAAAGAACTACACTATCAGCTTTTCCTAGTTCTAGCCTGGAACCAGAAGTACTATCTATTAGACCATCTCGGTCAGCGACGGTCATGTCTGAAGCCTTGTTAATGTAGCCTTTCTCTAAACATATACGCTTAAACTCTCTAATAGTCTTGTATAGCTGAAAAAACAACCTTCTCTTCTCGTTAAAACCTAAAAGTTGGATGTTAATTTGAGAGAATCCTTTCGGTAAATATAGATACGTCTCGTTCGCTTTTCTCTCAATACCAACAAAAGAGTAAACGTCACTAGTTTCTACGTTCAACAAATTAAAATTGATCATCGCAAAACTAAAAGGGAATACCCGAGTACATTTCTTCCCATTCTTCTAGATTGTCTGGCGGCGGTGGTATAGGCGCGGGAGTATCTAAATAACGTGATTTTCCAAGCTTGTAGATTTCATCAATGAACTTTTCTGCCATAGAGAGAAAATCAGAATAAAGATTCAAATGCATATCACTGCCAGTATCGAAGAGAACCTCTTCCAAAGGTCGTCTATTACGAGAGAATACGCTATCCCATAGATAGAATATTATCTTGTCTCTAACTTGTTCAAAGTCAACGAGCCTGTCTGCTGGCTTAATGAACCACCAACCAATTTGTTTATCTTCGATTCGTCTGATTGATTGTGAGTTTTCCCTGATAAGCTCGTTAATGCCTACTATGTATATAGGCCAAAATCCTTTGTATGTTGAGCCATTGTATAGGTGAACATCTCTCAGCGGTTCTGGAACGTCGTCTAAAGTAAACGTGCCTCCTGGTGCATCAATGTATGTCCAACTCCATCTGCGTTTGAAAGCTGTAGTGACCCCCAAAATTAGGACAGCACCGAGAGAGCGTAAGCTGAAGTCCATACAGGGGAAGGGAACATGTCAAGCAAGCAAAGAAATTACAGCAGCGAGTTCAAAGCCAAAGTTGTGCTAGAGGTCGTCAGTGGCCAGCGCAGTATCAGTGAAGCCAGCCGTGCGCATAAAGTGCATTCATCGGTGATCAACCGCTGGCGCAATGAATTTCTTAAGCAAGCCCATCTAGCGTTTGGTGGGAAAGGGGTGGGCGAGGATTCAGAAGAGAAGATAGGGGAGCTAGAGCGGATGATAGGCCGCTTAACGATGGAGCTAGCGGTCGCAAAAAAGGCTTCAGCGTTGTGGAGCCTGAACGGAAGCGAGTAATGGTTGAGCAGTTGAAAACGGAGTATCCGATACAAGTCATCTGCGATGTGATTGGCTACAGTCGAAGCCGCTATTACTACCAGCCACGAACAGCAAAAGAGAGCGAAGAGGCGAGGTTGAAAAAAGCGATCGCAGACGTAGCAGGTCGCTATCCCACCTACGGCTACAGACGGATTACCAAGCAATTGCAGCGAGAAGGATGGAGGGTCAATCACAAACGTATCAGCCGACTGATGCGAGAGTTAGGGCTACTGGCAAAAAGAAAGATTAGGACGAAGCGTACAACAAACAGCGTTCATGGCTACAAGCGATATCTCAACTTAGTCAAAGAGCTGGTCGTAGAGCGTCCAGAACAGGTGTGGGTAGGCGACATCACATATATTCGGCTACGGGAAGAGTTTGTTTATTTAGCGGTGCTGATGGATGTATTCACACGCAGTATACGAGGCTGGCATTTGGATAGAACGATGGAAAAGAGTTTGACCATAACAGCGTTGGAGAAAGGATTGAAACGGTATGTTCCAGAGATTCACCATTCTGACCAGGGAGTGCAATATGCAGCGAATGATTATGTTCGATTATTGGAAGAAAACAAGGTAGCGATTAGTATGGCAGGAGTGGGGAAAGCCTATGAGAACGGCTATGCAGAGCGACTGATGAGAACGATAAAAGAAGAAGAGGTTGACTTATCGGAGTATCGCAACTTTAATGAGGTATATGAGAGAATAGAAGAGTTTTTAGAAGAGGTGTATATGAAGAAGAGAATCCATTCTTCGTTGAGCTATCTAACACCCAGTGAATTTGAAGCAGAGTGGAGGAAGGCACAGTAATTGTCTAAAGGTGATACGAATAAGTCTATACTTTCTATCACCTGATCTTACTGTCCAAGTTTAGGGGTTCACTTCAGTTTTGCGACAAAGCCAAACCTGAACGCGATGCATGAACCAAGAAGTTTCAATCCCTAAGAGGGTTTAGAGGGTTTTGCGACCTGAAGCGTAAGAGGATGCTGGACTTCTACCACTTGTTTCAATCCCTGAGAGGGTTTAGAGGGTTTTGCGACAAGAAAGCGAAAACTAGCCCATTGCACGCTTGATGTTTCAATCCCTGAGAGGGTTTAGAGGGTTTTGCGACTGCATCAATATCAGGGGTTTCTCTTTCTATTTCCTGTTTCAATCCCTGAGAGGGTTTAGAGGGTTTTGCGACTCGCGATACATTAGTTTTCTACGCAGAGTGCAGAAAACAGTTTCAATCCCTGAGAGGGTTTAGAGGGTTTTGCGACCTTCTTGGTTTCAATCTGGGCTGTAATTAGTAACAAGTTTCAATCCCTGAGAGGGTTTAGAGGGTTTTGCGACTTTCTTCCTTTCTTTACGCTTGCTGCTAATTAGGTTTCAATCCCTGAGAGGGTTTAGAGGGTTTTGCGACACCTGCCGGGAATTGTCATCTAAGCTATCTAAGCGTTTCAATCTCTGAGAGGGTTTAGAGGGTTTTGCGACGTCTCGCTATCTCGCCGTCGCCTGCCTCCGTTAAGTTTCAATCCCTGAGAGGGTTTAGAGGGTTTTGCGACGGTAAGCGGACCCATTGTAATATTAAGCGCCGAAGTTTCAATCCCTGAGAGGGTTTAGAGGGTTTTGCGACCACCTTTAGACCTGCCAGTCGGCAATCTAAAGATGTTTCAATCCCTGAGAGGGTTTAGAGGGTTTTGCGACCTCATTCTGCAAGGCGCACAAGGCTACGGGAAATCGTTTCAATCCCTGAGAGGGTTTAGAGGGTTTTGCGACTGCAACGCTTTGCGGAAAAGGCGTGGGAGACTACACGTTTCAATCCCTGAGAGGGTTTAGAGGGTTTTGCGACATCAATGAGATCGTCGGCCAGCAGGTCACGGACTGTTTCAATCCCTGAGAGGGTTTAGAGGGTTTTGCGACACCTTTAACGGCTTCAGTTTAACTTACAACGAGCGTTTCAATCCCTGAGAGGGTTTAGAGGGTTTTGCGACAGTCCATCGAATAGACGGACGAGGCATAGTCTGGCGTTTCAATCCCTGAGAGGGTTTAGAGGGTTTTGCGACCAATCTCTCATCGAGGAGATATCGATAATTGGATTGTTTCAATCCCTGAGAGGGTTTAGAGGGTTTTGCGACGGTGCCTTGTTGGGTTCAGCTGGCAGTAGTAATGTTTCAATCCCTGAGAGGGTTTAGAGGGTTTTGCGACGGCGGGAATCCTATCAAGCCGCTGGCGTGACGGAGAAGTTTCAATCCCTGAGAGGGTTTAGAGGGTTTTGCGACTCGTTAGCGGCGTTTTTACTCACCTACCCTCATACGTTTCAATCCCTGAGAGGGTTTAGAGGGTTTTGCGACTGGCGAGACTTGCCGCCGTCAACATGATTCGATGTTTCAATCCCTGAGAGGGTTTAGAGGGTTTTGCGACAGCACGCTAGCATTAGCTTCCGCTACTCCTGTAATTCTTGAGTTTCAATCCCTGAGAGGGTTTAGAGGGTTTTGCGACCGTAGTGGCTACTGTGCGTCCTGCTCTATTACCCGTTTCAATCCCTGAGAGGGTTTAGAGGGTTTTGCGACTCTATCGACTTACCGCCGCGCTCTGCCCACTTCTCGTTTCAATCCCTGAGAGGGTTTAGAGGGTTTTGCGACCCAACCGTAATTGCAGCCTCGAACAAAAACATCAGGTTTCAATCCCTGAGAGGGTTTAGAGGGTTTTGCGACTTCTTAGCATGCGAGTTATTTAACCTGAGAGGGTTTAGAGGGTTTTGCGATACTTCGTGAGCCAAGATGAGTTTCAATCCCTGAGAGGGTTTAGAGGGTTTTGCGACTAATCTTTGCTCTAGGCTCAACTGGAACACTATAATGTTTCAATCCCTGAGAGGGTTTAGAGGGTTTTGCGACCCATTCCTGGCAGGGCTATCACCACCTGTAGTAGTAGCTGTTTCAATCCCTGAGAGGGTTTAGAGGGTTTTGCGACCGCTGTTGCGCTTCAAGATTGTTCGTACGGCTATGGGTTAGGTTTCAATCCCTGAGAGGGTTTAGAGGGTTTTGCGACCTCAAGTATCTTCCCTAAGCACCAGCAGGTATTCTTGTTTCAATCCCTGAGAGGGTTTAGAGGGTTTTGCGACCGCGGGCCTTTGAAATACCTGCTGTATATAGTTTTCGAGGTGCGAATGCGCGAACCTCCGCAAGTATACCACCTCGAGCCGTATATGAATAATTTGGAAAGTGACTTAAGAGGCGATAACCCCTTTGCATTAAGTATTTTCGTCATTGCGCGAACCTACAAAACGTACTGAGCGGCTAGAACCATCAGAGCGTAAGGCTTTGAGCATACTTGTTAAAGGCTTTCGCATTTGCACCTACGCACCCGCGTAGAAATAATGTCCGTAAGACAGTATTATCTCTAACAGCTTACCGCTAATACGCTCCATTCTACCCTGACGGTCAGTGCGCAAAAGATAGCCTTTAGCACTTGACAACAGATGTAGAGGTGGAAGCCAAACCCGATAGAAAGCAAAACAATGGTCACAACGCTAAAGCTAGCTGTGAATGGCACTTTGATGAGAGGACTAGCCCTCTGTCCAAACCTACTAGAGGTAGGAGCCACATTCGATAGAGAAGCTCGAACCGAAGCTGCCTACAGGCTATGGACAATAGACGATCGCTACCCAGGCATGATCAAAGTACGAGAAAACGGTGTCGCTGTTGCCGTCGAAGTGTGGGATGTGCCTCTAGCGGGACTGGGAGTTGTTCTTTCTAAAGAGCCATCCGGACTCGCAATCGGAAAGGTAATGCTCGAAGACGGAGAAGAGGTCTTAGGCGTGATCGCAGAACCGCTGACAGTAGAGGGGAAAGAGGAAATCACTGAGTACGGGGGTTGGAGAGCCTACAAGGAAACGCTGGCATAAAGGTGGCTTTAACGCTGTTTAGATTAGCGCTGCAATCAGTGAAATCAACAGTAATCTCAGTCTTTATTGCTGCTTTATATACCCTCAGTGCATTGAGAATACCGAGTGCTCAATCATACGCGCCGCCCAGAATAGAGGCAATTCGCTTACAAAAGGTATTCACAGAACTCGACATGCTTAGATCCTTTTTACCTCAGACAGCTCTGAAGAAAATCGGCCTGTGTGCTTCTGCTACGCTTCTAGCGGTAGCGGCAGGTACCCAGACCCAAAGTCGAGCGCATAGTCAGCCTTCTATCCTAGTTAAAAATCAGGTAGCTGTGCAGCATGCGGGTCAAAATAATGTTCAGGTGGCGGCTGCGCCTAGCTGGGCAACGATCGAGCAGAATTTGATCGTTGAGCACAGCCGCGTTAGGCAAGATCCGCAAAGCTATATTCCGATGCTGCAAAGGCACCTAGATAGCATGGACTCGCAGGGCAATATTCCTAATGGCTGCGGCCATAACTGCACGCTACTGACGCAAGAAGGCCGCTCCGCTGTCGAAGAAGCTATTGCCTTCTTGCACAATCAAAGTCCCGTCGAACCGGTAAACATTTCGAGCGATGTGGCCAGAGCGGCGAAGGCTCACGCTAGAGACCAGGCTAGCGGTGCGGTGGGTCATGCCAGCTCGGATGGCACCAGTTTTTCTGAGCGACTCAACCGTTTTGGCATCAAAAGCGGCGGCGAGAATATCGCCTATGGTCCCGATACCGCTCGCCAGGTGATCATGAATCTAATCGTTGATGATGGCGTGGCTAACCGAGGCCACAGGACCAACATTTTTTCGTCTCGCTGGTCAGTTGCTGGGGCAGGCTGCGGTCCTCATGCGGCCTACGGGACAGTCTGTGTGATTAACTATGCGACTGAATAATCGGTTATGCCGTAGGGGCATTGCATGCAATGCCCCTACGGCATACGTCATTTGACAACAGGGCTCTAATGACCCGCCATCTTTTGACCAATTGTGGTGAGATCGGCGTTGGCGATCGCACTTTCATAAACCAGCTTGCCGTCGCTGATTACGAAGAGGCGATCGCACAGCGCCAGCAGCTCATCCAAATCCTCACTCACTAACAGCACCGCCACACCTCGATTACGAGCTGCCACAATCTCACTGTGAATGAACTCTACTGCCGCAAAGTCCAGTCCGAAGCAGGGATTCGCAGCAATCAGTAGCTTAACTGAGTTGGAAGATAGCTCTCTAGCCAGCACCGTCCGCTGTACGTTTCCCCCCGACAGATTGCTAATCGGCGTTTCAACAGAAGGCGTTTTAACCGAGAAAGTTTGCACTAATCCCTGTGCCATCTTCTTTATTTCCTTTAAAACTAGCCACCATTGCCATTTAGCGTGCGGCGGCTGGTCAAAGGTTCTGAGCGACATGTTCTCGGCGACGCTCATTCCCGGTGCGCAGGCATTTTTTAGCGGTTCTTCGGGTAGGGCGTAGATCTGATGGCGAAACATCTCAGCCCTAGTGGCGCTGTAGGGTTCACCGTTGATACTCAGGGTGCCTTTAGTGCGCGATCGCTGTCCGGAAAGGACTTCGACTAGCTCCTTTTGGCCGTTACCAGAGACACCCGCAATTCCTACAATCTCGCCGCTGTTAACCGTTAGACTCACACCATCAACAGCGACTAATCCATTATCTCTATTAGCTGTAATGTTCTCAATCGACAAGACAGGCTTACTTATGGGAGCCTGCTGCATGTCAGTTTGACTAACCCGTGCTTTCTTGTCTTTCTTTTTGGCTGGCGGCTCAACTGTTGACAACTTCTTAGCAGCGGCGGTATCTACTTCTCCTA
This sequence comes from uncultured cyanobacterium, assembly GCA_963838725.1. Taxonomy (GTDB): domain Bacteria; phylum Cyanobacteriota; class Cyanobacteriia; order Phormidesmidales; family Phormidesmidaceae; genus Phormidesmis. The sequence continues at coordinate 249,608 of CAWISM010000012.1, forward strand.
GCATCATCTTCGACATATCAGCAATTGAAAGATCGCTGGTATAGCCCTGACCTACCCGTTCGCCCTTGCGCAAGATGGTGACCTCATCGGCGAACGCCAACACTTCCTTAAATTTATGAGTGATCAGTAGAATGCTGAGCTTACCTTTGAGGACTTCTTGCCGTAGAAGTCCCAACACCTCCTCTGCTTCTGCTGGCGTTAGCACAGAAGTCGGCTCATCTAGAATCAGAATCTGATGTTTGAGGTAGAGCTGCTTTAGTATCTCTAGCTTCTGCTTTTGGCCTGCTGCAAGCTGAGCTACAGGCGTATCTAGCGCTATGCGAAAAGGAGAACTAGCCACAAACGTCTGTAGCGCCGCAGACTCTTTCTTCCAATCGACCACAAACGGCGTATCGTAGCGAGAAAGCACCAAATTCTCAGCAACGCTCATCGAAGGAACAGACGTAAAGTGCTGATATACCATACCAATTCCATAACGATGCGCATCTTTAGGACTTTTGATTGATCTGATCTGATTGCCAATGTAGACATCACCCGCTGTCGGCTGATGAAAGCCCATAATGCACTTAACTAATGTGCTTTTACCCGCGCCGTTCTCTCCTAGCAGCGCGTGAACCGTACCGGGCTTTATTGACATTGAAACCTGATCTAGCGCCACAAAGCTACCAAAATGCTTAGTCATTGATACTACCTTGAGCTCTTGAAGGTCCATCTACGCTTCTACCTTCGTAGCGTTTGAATCCTCTTGTAGCGTTTGAATCAAATCGGTAGAGCGAGCAACTGCGCCAAACACGCCGCCCTGCATTTTTATCATCTTTAGAGCAGCAAGATAGTTACCATAATCTGTTGCACCTGTGCAGTCGGAGAGCACTAGACACTCATAGCCGCGATCGTTAGCCTCGCGCATGGTCGTATGGACACAGACATCTGTTGTAATGCCAGTGAGAATGAGGTTTTGAATTCTTTTACGGCGTAGCAAAAGATCTAGATCGGTTGCAAAAAAGGCACCTTTTCCAGGTTTGTCAATCACAGTCTCATTGGGTAAAGGCGCTAGCTCAGGAATAATCTCCCAGCCTGCTTCACCTCTCACTAGGATGCGTCCGCAAGGTCCTGGGTCACCGATGCCTGCTCCAATTTGCTGCGATCGCCACTGCTTGTTTTCTGGCAGGTCGGATAGGTCTGGTCGATGACCTTCTCTAGTATGCATAATGGTGTAGCCCTGCGCTCTCATCACATCTAGCAGCTGCTGTAGTGGTTCGATTGGTGCGCGCGTCAGCGATAGGTCGTAGCCCATCTTGTCAACATAGCCGCCCTTACCGCAAAAGTCGGTCTGCATGTCAATAATCAGCAGCGCCGTATTGTCTGGGCGCAGATCGCCGTTAAAGGGATAGGGATAGGGATCTGAGATTACGTAGTTTCCCATAGCTAAATTTTTTTGAACTTTCTTTCGGCTAGCTTTCTTTTGACTATAGTGTACGAAAGCCAACGGTGAAAGTTCGCCACAAACGAATCATGAGTCTAGGTTTGAATGCGATCGCCCAGAATTTGCTTATCTACAATCGGGCGAGCAAGGCAGGGGATCTGCTCTTCGATCCAGCTAGTATTAAAAATGTGAGTGTATATAGCGCTAGCGGGCTTGAGCTGTCCATCTTCTACCTTTGCAAGCCCAACTTGTGTGATTGTCTTTTCTCCTGGAAAGTTACGAACTTGAATTGCTCCTTGTTGTAATACTCTAAGATAGAGAATAAGTAACAGATTTAAATCGTGACAGCTTAGTATGTTGTAATGAACAGATATCAAATGGGAAGCCGCAGTATTGCTTTTCCAGTTCTTAATGATTTTGCATAGGACAATCTCATCGACAAGACCTGCGCCCCCTAGACCTCTAACAATTTGGCTAGAGTACCTACCCACGTAATCATAGATAATTTTGTCTAGAAAAGGAACGCTGTTCGTCCAGTACTTTGTTCTATGTAGAATAGCGGCTATCGTACCAACGTCGCTAATCTTCCGAAAACAATCGCCATCAGATCCCATCAAAAGCAACGCAGCTTCGATTTCGTATCTATCTACATTCATTTTCGGTACATATACGACTAAGAGTATCTCAGACAAAAGTTGTTGCCTGAGCTGCTATCTTCGAAGGGGGACTACTGCCAGTTAGTACATGCACAGAAAGAGCCTAGCACCTTAGCAATTGTTTATCACAATCTGTATCGTATTTTTTGGTTAGCTTCACAGAGATCAAAGAGCGTCATGTGCTCTGTTTGGACGTACTCTACTTTATCTGTAGGCTTCCCGCTTATAGAATCAACGCCAAACTCAGTACCCACTTGGACAATCACCGTTCTGCTCTTGCCCAAACACTTAGGCACAGTTGCCATGTACGTTCTTAACTGCCATACAGGATGCACGTGAATCGAAGTAGCCTTCCAAGATGTAGCAAGCAAAGTGCGAAAAAGCTATAGAAGATGGAGCGTGTATAGGAAGAGAAAAATAGCGGAGAGCGGCTAGTTGGGTTGAATTAAGCTTTCGATGTCTGAAACGGCGGTGGGCAGCGCTTGGCTCAAGATCTCATTCCCTGCATCAGTGATCAGGATGTCGTCTTCTATGCGAATACCTCGAACATCTTTGAACTGTTTTAGTTTCTCCCAGTTGACGATGTCGGCATAGCGATCGCGATTCTCCGGATCGTTCAAAATAGCAGGCACCTGATAGAATCCTGGCTCAATCGTGACGGCCATCCCAACTTCTAGCGGACGGTCGAGTCGAAGAAAAGCTAGGCCAAAGCGATCGCTTCTTTCTCTGCCATCTGCATAGCCAGACAGATCGCCTAAATCTTCCATATCGTGTACGTCTAAACCCATCAGGTGACCGACCCCATGAGGAAAGAACAAAGCATGCGCATCTTGCGCCACTAGATCTTCTGGATCGCCCTTGAGAATGCCAAGCTCCACCAAACCCGCTGCAATGATTTGGCAGGCGATCAGGTGGATTTGTTTGTACTCTGTGCCTGCTATGGCTTTTTCGATGCAGACGTCGTGAGCGGCAAGCACAATCTCATAAATATCTTTTTGGGTAGAGGAAAATTTGCCGCTGACTGGCCAAGTGCGAGTGATATCTGAAGCCCAGCCGTCTATAGTTTCTGCACCCACATCGGCTAGCAGCAAATCGTTTTGGCCCAGCGGATTGTGATAGTGGTGATTGTGCAAAACTTCTCCGGCAACCGTAACGATGCTGCCATAGGCGCAGGTCATGTTCTCGCCGATGATGACTGATTCCATAGCAGCGCGAATCTGAGCTTCTGTATTCGCACTATGCGTAGCAGCCATACCCGCTTTGTGGGCACGAGCGGTGACCCGCAAAGCTTTACGAATAGAGGCGATCGCACCTTCATCTTGAATCATTCGCAGCCTGACGATCGCCCTTTCTAACCTTTTATCGCCTAGCGGCTGACGGCGCTGTAGTGCGATGCCCTGCTGCAAAAGGGTCTGGTTCATCGCTTCGACGGTTTCGTCGCGTTCCCCAAGCGTCGCCGCGCCCTGAGCAAAATTAGCTAGCTCGCTGAGAGGATATGCCTGGTCTGCACCAATTTGCCGAGCGACCTCTTCTCTAGTCGGTGTAGGACCGTGCCAGAGGGCATCATCTGGAGTGCTCTCATCAAGAAATAGAGTGAGCTGACCGCCGTTAAGTAAGATAGCCGAGTTCTGCAAAGGGAGCCCAGCGAAGTAAAGAAAGTGACTGCTGGCGCGAAAGGGATAGATATTCGCGGCAAAATTGCGGGATTTGGCGGTGCCAGACCAAAGCAGAACTGGGAAATCGATTAGCTCAGCGAGGCGGTGACGACGCGATCGCAGTGTTTCTGCTAAAGGAGGCGCGATCGCAGAGGACTCTATCACGGCAGTCTCTGTCGAAGTAGCTGCCACAGGCGTTGAGGGAGTGGGCGCAGTTTGCATAGGTTATGATACTTGCTATTGATATCTTCTTCTATATATGTTGCCAGCGGCTGAGGCGGAACGGTTAATCTTTACGTTGATTTCGCCCATTCAGGCTGTAGAAAGGCTAGTGCTAGACACACCAGCAGCAGCGGCAGCGAGCTTAGGACGGGTGTTGGCCCAACCCGTCACCAGTGGACTGGATTTTCCGCACTGGGATAATTCGGCAATGGATGGCTATGCGGTTCGAGCAGCAGATATAAGCGCTGTGCCAGTGAACCTGAGCGTGATTGAAGAAATTCCGGCAGGGCGATCGCCCCAGAAAACCATCAAAGCAGGGCAAGCAGCTCGAATTCTCACCGGAGCAATGATGCCAGCTGGGGCCGATACGGTCGTCATGCAAGAAGAGACAGAGCGGCAGGGGGAACAGGTAACGATTCTGACGCGATCAGAGGCTGGGGCTTTTGTCCGACAGCAGGGCAGCTTTACCACCGCAGGCACGCAGATTTTGACCGCAGGGAAGGCGATCGCCCCACCAGAAATCGCCCTGCTTGCGGCAGCTCAGCAAACAGAAATCAGCGTATACCGACGGCCACGCGTCGCAATCTTGTCAACTGGTAGCGAGCTAGTCAAGCCCGATCAGCCGCTCCAGGCAGGTCAGATTGTCGACTCTAACCAATATGCGCTAACGGCGCTGGTAGCCAAAACGGGGGCGGTGCCGATATCGCTGGGAATTGTGCCAGATGATCGAGAACAGGTGAAGAGTGCGATCGCCGCTGCATTCGACCAGGCCGATATGGTGCTCTCTACAGGCGGCGTATCTGTCGGCGACTACGACTATGTAGATGCGGTACTAGAAGAACTAGGCGCAACGCTGCACATTCGCTCTGTCGCAGTGAAGCCAGGGAAAACCGCTTACCGTAGCGACTACAGGTACATCAAAGCAGACTAAACTCTACTTCGGGCTACCAGGAAATCCAGCATCGGCGATGGTGGGATTCTGGCGGTTTGTAGAGCCCGCTATTGCCAAGCTCTCCGGTAAACAGGGGCCGTGGGCTCCCGAGTTCGTGACCGCCCGCGCAGACGCCGAGCTAACGGCAGGTGGCAGGCGAGAAACCTATCTGTGGGGACAGCTCAGTATGGATGAGTTGGGCTATCGCTTCAAACTAGCAAAAGGAGGCCACAATTCGGGCAATCTCGTGAATTTGGTCAATACGAGCGGACTAGGCGTAGTGCCACAGGGAAGGACAAAAACAAACACAGGCGAACCTGTGAGAGTACTGAAAATTCGCTGATTCGCCGTGAATATCCAATCAATTGTTACAATCGACTGATGCAGATTCACAGGACTTTTAGAGCTTCTGATCTCTATGGCCTCTAAATACGACGATACTAGTGCTAACCAAGCGCGTCCATCGGCGTCTTCTCGTGAGGCTCAAGACACCAGAGCCCAGAACTGGACAGCCACCCCGCACGACAGAGAGCTGCCGCTGTCGACTAAGCGCTCTTTGGGCAGCACCTTCATCAGCATGAGCTGGCTAAGAAGCTGGCCCACGGTCATGCTAGTGATCTTTGGATTTCTTGGCACGGTGGGGACCACAGCGGTCTATAGCTTATTTCGGATGCCAGGTACGCCGAACTGCCGCACTATCTTCTGGCCCACGGCATCTGCCGCGCTAAGGCTTCAGTGCGCCGAGACCTATGCAGAAGAAGGCGATGTCAAGAGTCTGCTAGCCGCTATCAAGCTGGTCGATCAGCTGCCAGAGGACCATCCGCTGCGCCGCGATATTATCAATACACGCATTGAAGACTGGGCAAATCTACTGCTAGACCTGGCTGAGCGCGCGTTTGAAGAAGGCGACATCGAAGGCGCAATCGATAACGCTAGAAAGATTCCGTCGAAGACAGCCGCCGCTGAAGTTGTAGAAGATAGGATTGTGCGCTGGAAGAAGATATGGAAAGAAGGCGCAGATATCTTTGATACAGCAATTGACAGATTAAAAGAGAAGAACTTTCAGTCTGCTTTCACACTCTCTGTGGCTTTATTAGACGTCGATAATCGGTACTGGGCGACTGAGAAATACAACGAGCTGACAAAGTCAATTGGTATCGCTAGAGAGGATAGTCGGAAGCTCTCTAAAGCATTAAACGCAGCAAAAGCAGGTACGCTAAAAGGGTTTCGATCGGCTCTAGACCAGCTAGAAGAAATTGACGAAGAAAGCGTTTTCTACACCGAAGCGCAAGAAGAAAGGAGCAACATTGCCGATCAGATGCTGCTGACGGCTGAACGACTGTTAGCTAACCGCCAGCTGAATGAAGCTCGGGCGATGCTAAACGCCATTCCTCAAGACACAGGGCTCAAAGCGGAAATAGCCGACTTTCAAATTTTTGCAGCGGCCTATCAACAGGCTTGGACCGGTAGCATAGGCGGATTGGAAGAAGCGATCAACCAGATGCGGCGGCTAGGCAGAAATCGACCGTCCTACGGCAAAGCGCAGCGGTTGATTGCTCAGTGGGAGCAGGAAATACGGGAAATCGCGCTACTCTCTCAAGCGAGAGAAAGGGCTACTAGAGGCAGTACTACAGATTTGACAGCGGCGATCGCAATTGCAAATCAAATCTCTCGCAGCTCGCCTCAGTGGGAAGCCGCTGAAAAGCAAATTGGTGAGTGGCGATCGCGCGTAGAAACCGTTCAAGATCGGCCGATCCTAGAAAGGGCCGCTCAGCTAGCGGCAGGCGGCAGTCCAGACAATCTGCGAGCAGCCATTCAAGAAGCCCGAAAAATCTCTTCTAAAAGAACGCTGGGCGCTGAGGCAGCCGAACAGATTGCTACCTGGCGCGATCGCATTCAAAGAATTGAAGACCAGCCGCTGATCGATCAAGCAAGGCGCAGCGCTAGCGCTGGAGATTTAGTCAGTGCGATCGCCACCGCCTCTCGGATCGGCAAGGACCGAGCACTCTACGACACCGCTAGGTCAGACATCAACCGCTGGCAGGCCCAGCAGACAGGCCGTCAGCGACTATCAGAGGCCACGCGCGTGGCGGCTAGCGGCACCGCCGAATCCCTTTCAGAAGCGATTAAACTAGCCCGGCAGGTGCCGTCCCAAAGCGATAGTAGCTTTAGCGCTGATAGACAGATCAACACCTGGAGCTGGGATCTGCTGCGCGCGGCGGAGGCTTCAGCTAATCAGTTGAATTTCCAGCGTGCTGTCAACATAGCAACTCAGATTCCCTCGCAGACAGAAGCATATGATTCGGCCCAGGTGCGGATTCGCACCTGGCAAGCAGACATCCGGCAACCCGAAGAGACGAACCCTTCGAGTCGAGAGACAGGTGTAGATACAACAACGGAGACTGGTCCGCCCCTAGATCGAAACGGCTTCCCAGTAAATCTAGAATTGGAACAGCCCCCCGATAGGTAGCTTCTTTTATGTCAGATCAGATGATAGCCACGACGCTACAGGAGTAAAGCCTAATTTAATTCAGATCTTCTGTAACTGAATCTACAGTTCTGCTCGCCTTATCGGTAACTGAATCTACAGTTCTGCCCGCCTTATCGGTAACTGAATCCAATGTTCGGCCTGTCTTATCTGCAACTGAATCCGCAGTACCCGCAATGCTGTCTTTTATGCTGTCAACAGCTTCTCTAACAGGCTCTAACGGATCGTCTGCCTGTAGCTGCCTGCGCTTGGCAACGTCGCTTAGCTCCTGCGCTTTAGCGCTAGCTTCGCCGATATTCCGACGAGGGTCCGCTGCATCAAAGCCATTCATGCCACCTTGCTTAGACTGAATAGCGTCGTAGCGTTCTGTAGATTGGATAGCGCCTTCTGAAGTCTTAGAGTAATCAATGTCTGCTGCCTGGGCAGGCGCACTCAAAGCGATAAAACAAACGCCGACTAATCCAACAGCGGCCAGCTTGCTAGCGCTAAACTGTTGGCTAAGCACCTGCCAGAGCAACTGTACTGAGTCAGCAACCTTTCTAAAAAAGATCATCATGAAGTGAAACCCTCTTGTGTAATACGTCACAATCAGATTATGTGAACGCGTCTCTGCAAGACTCTTTCAAAAGAGTGCTTTCCTGTAGTTCTAAAGAAATAGTTTAATACCCGACGGGACTGAATACTTATAGGTTCTTCACAGCCTGCGCTCTAAAGCCGCGCACGTCTCGCAGGGCTGAGGCGTTGCCTAGATCTAGATTTTTCACCACGCTGAAATTACCGTTAGTCTCTAAAATAACTGCGTCTGTATCTTCGATACTGCCGCCACCACTAAGCCGAATGGCAGCTAAGACTTCACCTTCTGCAACTCGCTGATCTTTCATTGGCTTTTCAAGGAATTTGCCTTTGAATAGAAGTAAGGTTGGCTCCGCCTTCAGCAAGCTTTGGACAGCGGTAGTGCGCACTGATAGCCAGGTCAAAATGAATTGAAAGGCGACCAGCATACCAACTGCGAGCATCGCCTGTAACCAGGACGTGTCTGTAGATAGTAACGAGCTCGCTAGAATAGAGCCAAAAGCAACCGTGACTACAAAATCGAAGGAATTCCACTTAGACAGCGTACGTTTGCCAGAAACGCGTAGCCAGACAATCACACCCAAGTACGAGAGCGTACCGACAACAAAAGTGTGTAAGAGACTCGCTCTCTCACCAAAAAGATCGGAGATAAGTGAATAATCCATAATAATTAAATGTAGTGCCGTAGGCAATCCTAGATTACTTCGTAGCTAAACACATACGCAAGAGGTCAAAGACGCTACTAAAGATAGATAGCGTCTTCAAATTGTTTTATACCTCGACTATGCCGTGACGGCTGTTTGCATAATTGGGTAGCGAAGGGTAGCAGCGGCGATCGCATCATTCGGCATCTGGTCAGCCTCGGTGATATAGACATCCGCATCGGTTTGCAGCGCCTGAGTGACAGCCCAGTCAACCAGATCCTGGCTATCTGCCTGCTGCTGGCTGTGGTAGGTGACCTTACGGCTTTTCTGATCAAAAGTGCCCCAGATTTGCGCATTCTTAGACACCATTAGTGTCTCTATCTGACCGTTCGCCGCAGCATTCAGGATCTGGTCCATATCCTGCGTCGCTTGGTCTTTGTTCAAGCGACTACCGTATGCTTCCATTGCTTGTTTTCGGCTAGTGGAGAAGTGTGGTTCGACAATTTCTAGGGCGCGATCGCGAACTTCTTCCGGGCTTAGCTGGTCCGGCTGAAAATCCACCGCGTTTTCCATTAAATGCGAATACTTATTAGCCTGCTTGTATAGCGGAAACAAAAAGTCTAATCCAACGAATACCAGTGGAACGCTCTGTCCGGCGAGCACTTTCTCCACACCGTCTGACACTAGCTGGAAGAACCTAAGAATATCTGTGTTCTCGCTGTCTTTGCCACTGCCTTGGCCGTGGAATATCTGACGATTACCGCTCCGGCCCGTGCCATGTCCCTGGAAAGACTCCTCCGGGTCGTCATAACGCAATGCCACTTCTAGGCTAGTAGGCGTATCGCCTAACGCAACAGGACGAACCTGGTAGCGCGTAGCTTGATACAGCCTGACTTCATTCTGGCTAGCCGCCAGCGCGTAGAATTGTCCATCCTCACTTAGCATTGGCACTAATGGCCGCGTGTAAAACCGATCGCCTACAAAGGTGAAGGTCTCAAACTCCAAAGGCAATCGGTAATAAGAAAAAGAGCCTGGAGATAAAAATAAAGCAAGACCTGCCTGCTGATGCTGCCAGAAAGCTTGGTCTTCTATTAGATCCACGGCTGGTTGCAAAAGTTTCTCTATGTCCGCGCTGTTACTAGATTCTAATTGTTTTTCAGCTTCCGATAGCTGATTTTTTAGTCTAATCGGATCCTGTCTGATTTCTCTACCCGCCTCATGCGTAGGCAAGTATATAGAGACGCAAGGCGAACCCTGCGCGCTGATAAGAGAGTGTAGTTCTGTCTTTGAAAATGTATCTGTGGTCATGTTTGTATTCGTCTCCTTTTATCGTTTGTTTTTGGTTATTTTCTTTAGCTTCTGTTCTAATGCTTAGAGCGCTTGCGCTTGGATTGCTTGCAGCCTCTAGCTATCTCCTCTAGCCGAAGGGTGAGTAGCTTCGATGGCGCGAAACGGTTCAATTATCTTGTATGAGTGCTCTACGCCTTCTGGAACTGTCCAGGATGTTCCTGGTTCGAGCGCGATGGTTTTGCCTTCTAGAGTCAGTTCAGCCTTGCCACTGAGCACGTAGCCCACGACCTCATAGTTGCGCGCAGCGGCAGACTTTTGCTCGCCGTCGCCGGGCTGTTCATCCCATAGCCTCATGGCGATCGCATTACCGCTAATCAGTAGCTTCTGGCCCATACTGCCCACATCTGCCTGGTCGATGTTGACAGTGAGATCAGCAGTTGTAGAATTTTGAGTAGTCATATCTTGGTTTGTTTCATCAATTCCTAGTGTAGTGCGCCATACCTAGCTTCCACTTCCACCAAGAGAAACAACTCATTCAGTCAATAGTGAGATTTATGTAGAAATATTGCAACCATGCTATACAGACCAAAGCACCAGCGGTGTGATAACTATATGTGTTGTGACACCTCCCATCGTTTGATTATTACTCGTACGATTGGAGGTATCCTTACCTAACGCCTTACATACACAGGATTTTTTATGGCTGATAGCACCCAAATCACTATCAAGGACAGCGGTCCTTTCCTAGTCAAAGGGCCCTTTACACTCACCGACGCAGAAGGCAACGACTTCACTATTGATAAAGAGATGGTAGCGCTCTGTCGATGTGGGGCTTCGACTACACAGCCTTTTTGTAACGGCACCCATCGAAAGATTGAATTTGAATCTGTTGTCCGCGCTCCAGAATCAGAGTAGAAAACACGTGAGAGAGAAAGTAGCTTGCGCATACTTTCTCTCTATTCGCGATTCCGCTTGAGGGGAGTATCTACAAGAGAGCATTTTTTAGAATAGCCACTACTTTGAAATATCCCAGAACGCCAGACGGTCGCTATTTCGTTGTCAAAGGCAGACTGTGGCGCTGTACGAACCCTGAACTAGATGAGCAAAGTCGGCAGCAGCACGTCAGCGAACTGATGAAAGCAAGGAATCAGGTCAAGCAAGCAAAAAAGCAGAATAATTCAGAGAATCTACTAGCGGCTCGGGCCAAAGTTAATCAGGCAAAGATTGCGCTAGGAGAACGTGGCCCGGTTTGGTGGACCGACGAGGCACCAGACTATAATCGCTACCTTGCTAAAAACACGCCGTATGCGGACTGGTTCGTTTCACTAGATTAATGCAGAATATCAATGCGAGTTAATGCGCCTAATTCAAACCTTTTTAGATGAGCTATACGAACGCTATCGCGCCGTGAATGATGGCACTATCGCCAGCTATATCCCCGAGCTGTCCAAAGCCGATCCTAACTGGTTTGGAGTCAGCGTAGTCACGACAGACGGACAGATCTTTAAGGCTGGAGACACCCAGCAGAAGTTTACCATTCAGTCTATTTCCAAAGTGTTCGCCTTCGGCCTAGCACTAGAAAATCAGGGTAGAGAGGCGGTCTTAGAAAAGGTGGGAGTAGAACCCACAGGCGATCCATTCAATTCGCTCATTCGATTAGACGAAGATTCCAAGCGACCGTTTAATCCGATGATTAATGCAGGTGCGATCGCCACCACTAGCCTAATCGCGGGGACTGACCCTACCAGCAAGCTGAACCATCTGCTCAGCATGTTCGAGAATTATCTAGGCCACGAAGTCTTCATTGACATGCCAACTTTCATGTCCGAGCGATCTACCGGGCATCGAAACCGCGCAATGGCCCATCTGATGCTGCACTTCGACATGATCGATCATGACATCAACGCAGCGCTCGATCTCTATTTTCAGCAGTGTTCTGTCATGGTGACCTGTCAGGATCTGGCCATGATGGCTGCCACCCTAGCGAACCAGGGCAAACAACCGATTACCCAGCAGCAGGCTGTTAACCCCGACTATATCCGCGACATTCTCAGCGTGATGTACACCTGCGGCATGTACAACCGGGCGGGCGAATGGGCCTACCGGGTAGGCATTCCGGCCAAAAGCGGCGTCTCTGGTGGAATTATGGCAGTCGTTCCTGGTAAGGCAGGTATCGCCACCTTTTCTCCGCCGATTGATAAAAACGGCAACAGCGTTAGAGGGCTGAGAGTCTTTGAAGAACTCTCACGTAAATACGGCCTACATCTGTTCGATCTTTCGATGGGGCGCTGCGTATTCTCAAAAGCGGTTCGCGCTATTCACAGCCCCGACTGAAGAAACTGGCCATCAAAGCAGTTATCGACGAGGGTTACTCTTGTTCTTCTTTATTTGAGATAGAAGTCTTACGACCACAAATACTGCAATCGAAACTAACACAATCTTGCTAATCGGAGCTAGAAACTCTCCTACTTTTTCGTAGCTTTCGCCCAGCCAAAAGCCAGCGACCGTCAGCAGACTAATCCAGACCAGCGTCCCAACCGTCGAGTATACCAAGAACTGAAACATCGGCATATCTGCAATCCCTGCGGGCACAGAGATGTAGGTGCGAATTCCAGGAACCATGCGACCTAGCCCAATGGCCCAGTAGCCCCGCTTAGAAAACCACTCCTGAGTGTCCATCACTTCTTTGCTAGAAATGCCCAGCCATTTTCCATATTTGTCAGCAAGCTGACGAATTCTCTCTAAACCTAATATTCTGCCGACGTAGTACCAGGCAAGACCACCCAGCACGGAGCCAAAAGTTCCAGCGGCGATCGCAACTGCCATATTCATCTCGCCCCTAGCCACTGCAAATCCAGCTAGCGGCATAATCAGCTCAGAAGGAATCGGCGGTACTATGTTTTCTAGCAGCATCAAGAAAGCGATGCCCCAGTAGCCAAAGAGCGAAATAATATCAACGACTCGTTCTAGAACATCCAAAGTTCAGCAACTTCCGAATAACTTTGCGTACATCATACTGCGTGCGCTCTTCGCCGAAAATCATCTACTAGAAATACATTTCTCAGACATAGTGCTTTTTGAAGTAGAGTGAGGGTTGCTTTGCCAAGGCTCGCCCTGCCAATTTATCAGGCGGTCCAAAATCACATCGCAGCTAACACAAGACCGATAGGATTGATTGCGAAGATTTAGGAAGCTGCCTTGAGAACTGCTGTACGAGTCTTTTCGAGCTCTTTTCGAATACAGTTATTTTAGCGATCGCACTCATCTCTACAGGCACTATCGGCTATGCAAATAACCCATCGGAAGATCAGCCATGCAGGCAGAGGAAAATTCAGAAGTCGGAAGCAAAGCCTGTTTGAAGAAAGTCTCACAGCAGAAACTTCCGTTCCGCTCGTACGGCTGAAGACAGCGCAGAACAGCAGGCCGCTGAGCTGATTGGTCAAGACACTGCTCTACTTACAAGCGATCGCGCCGCGCTGCTGACCGCGATTGACCACAGCCTGAGCTATCTGCGTACCCCTGGATCTGTCAATGCCTATCGCAATTACGCGGTAGCTGGCATCACCCACGACCGCGTTCGTCGTAGCCTTCAGCGCTTTCGCACGCTAGTCGCCACTAGCCACTCCGTCGCAGAATTGCAGGCAGCCATCACCACAGAATTCGACTTTTACCAGGCCGCTGGCCAAGACGGAGCCGGTACGGTCGCCTTCACCGGCTATTTTGAGCCGACCTACCAGGCGAGCTTCACACCTAACGAAACCTACCGCTATCCCATCTACAAACGCCCTTCGGCGCTAGATCAGTGGTCTCAGCCTCATCCGACTCGCGCAGATTTAGAAGGCACCGACGGACTACAGTCATACCAAGGTCCGCTCAAAGATCTAGAGCTAGTCTGGCTGCCTACTCGCCTGGAAGCTTTTCTAATTCAGGTACAGGGCTCTGCCAGGTTAGAAATGATCGACGGCAGTACCTTTTCCGTCGGCTATGATGGCCGCACAGATTATCCCTACACCAGCATCGGCCGTGCCTTGATTGACGATGGCATCATCCCAGCAGAAGAACTAACGCTGCCCGTACTGATGGAGTATTTCGAACAGAACCCGGCGGCATTAGATAGCTATATTCCACGAAACAACCGCTTCGTCTTCTTTCGAGCAACCAACGGCGCACCGGCTACTGGCAGTCTGGGCTATCCGGTCACAGCCGGACGATCTATTGCCACAGACAAAGCATTGATGCCGCCCGGTGCCCTGGCCTTGATTAATCTTCCGTTTCCTCAAACAAACGGAGAGTCGCCGACCAGTCGGTTAGTGCTCGACCAAGATACGGGCGGCGCAATCAAAGGCGCTGGTCGTGTAGATCTATTCGTCGGAACAGGCAGTGAAGCAGGAGAAGTCGCGGGTCTGATTAATTCTGAGGGCAGCTTGTACTACTTGCTACTCAAAGACTAGCCGTTTAGTCAGGAGGGACAAGTACCACTTATCTAGCATTTTATATATGAATCACATCAGACATGACTAATTTTACATAGTCGGTCCATAGCCTTTATGAAACGTTTACAGAACTTCCGGGGATACATAAACATATGAGTATATCTAGTTGTGTCCACAGGCGGCTCCACTTACTACATGCCGCTTCTAAGTTCTTTTTTTGATATTTTTTGATTCTTCTCAAGCGTTCAAAGCCCGAGCTTTGGCCGAGCTTTGAATGAGAAGACTGTTGGAGACGCGCAGTTGAGGGATATTTTTGTGCCTAGACCTTGCAGAAAACCGTTAACGCCTAATCCGTTTGAAAGCTATCGGGATCCTGCGACTGGGCAGTGGCGAGTAAGGTATGCAGTAGACTTGCTGCCAGATCCGCTTCCAACCGAAGAACAGCTCCGGTTATCTACAGACTCGCCTACAGAAGCACCGATCACATCTAGCCATTCATCACAGCAGCGGTGGACGGGAAGAAACGGGCGAAGTAAGGCGATCGCATAGAAAGTAAGGCACTGCCTAGAAGCTGCCGTATAGCAGTAGCCATACGCCGACAAGAGCGATCGCAACTCCTAAAACAGCGCGCCGACTAATCTTTTCACCCAGCACAGCCGCCATAGGTAGCACAAACAGTGGACTAGTTGCTAAGAGAGCCTGAGCGATGCCTGCGGCCGTGTATTTGAGCGCGGTCTGCTGTAGCCAGATACCCAGATATGTACCGATAAGAGACGCGATCGCCACCCCACCGAGCAGCCGAGGCGATCTGAGCGCGATCATTACAGCCCGCCACCTACTTGATAAGTCTTTGTCTAATAAAGACTTATTCAAAGGCGAATCTAGCTGAGAAGCTGACACGCCTACAGACTGGCGCTTTCCTGATTTTACTTCCAGGTACTGTGGCTTCGCGACGACCAGTCCAGCCATAAAGACGAGTCCAGCCGCTAGTCGGATTAGGCTGCTCCACAGCGGCGATACTGCTGTTTCAGCCAGCGCTGCTCTAGAAAGGACCGCGCCTGCCGCCTGACAAAATGTTGCCAACAGCGCAATCTGTAGACCGGATCTAGTTGCTGGCAGCGGATCGCCCGGTACCCGTTCGCTGACCACCCAGGCAATCCCGATTAGGGTAATTAGAATGCCTGCGATCGCACTCATCGGCAAACGCTCTGCTAAAAACACCCAGGCTAAAACCGTACTCATCGGTGGAGCCAGCGTCTCTAGCAGCAGCGCCTTCCTCGCGCCCAACGCATTGATCGCGCCAAAGTAGGCCGTATCCCCTAGACCGATGCCTAGTCCTCCGCTCAGCACCAGCAGAACCACAGAAACCAACGGCAGATCTAGAGCCGCTGAGCTACTCCGCTGAATCAGAATCGTCAGCAGCAGCATAGCCAGCGCAAAAACGCCCTTTACTAAGTTCAGCACCAGCGGCGATAGCTGCCGCCCTATTCGACCAAACATCAAAGTCGCTGCCGCCCACAGAAAAGCCGCTAGTAGCGCAGCCCCTTCGCCCACTAGCGCGCCGCCATCATTCAGCAGATTCATCCCTTACCCTTTGCGATCGCCAGCCTTATAGAATAAGACTCTAGACTATCGACATCCGTATGAACACTGTCGCACCTTCGGCCAGATCCACTGAAGAGCTCACTTGCAAACTCACTGGCAAACGCATTGACGAACTCAGACTTCGGCTACAGTCTCCTCTACGGATTGGCAGCGTCACTATTCACAGCCGCGTTTTGCAATCGCCGCTCTCTGGCGTCACTGACAAGGTGTTTCGCCGTCTAGTCCGCCGCTACGCTCCCCAGTCGATGATGTACACAGAGATGGTCAGCGCCGCTGAGCTCCACCAGCTTCGCCGCCTGCCCATCCTGATGGATATCGATCCAGGCGAACGGCCCATCAGCATTCAGCTCTTCGACCGTCGCCCTGATTTTCTAGCCGAAGCCGCCCGTAAAGCAGTTGATCAGGGTGCAGATACCATCGACATCAACATGGGCTGCCCTGTCAACAAAATCACTAAGAACGGTGGCGGCTCCTCGCTATTGCGCGATCCCAAGACCGCCGTGCAAATTGTCGAGGCCGTCTGCAAGGCAGTCGCCGTTCCAGTAACGGTCAAAACCCGAATTGGCTGGTCAGACGAAGACATCAACGCGGTAGAGTTTGCTCGGCAGATGGAGTCGGCAGGTGCGCAGATGCTGACGCTACACGGTCGGACCCGCGCTCAGGGCTATACCGGAACCGCTCGCTGGGACTGGATCGCTAGGGTCAAAGCGGCCTTGACAATTCCTGTGATTGCCAACGGCGATATTTTCTCGGTCGAGTCAGCGCTGCGCTGCTTGGCAGAAACCAAAGCAGATGGAATCATGTGCTCTCGCGGGACGCTGGGCTATCCTTTTCTAGTCGGTGAGATCGATCAGTTTATCAAAACCGGGGAGATTAGACCGATGCCTAGCACCGTTGAAAGGCTAACCTGCGCCCGGGAGCACCTGATCATGCTTTGGGAATATAAGGGACTTCGCGGTATTCGTCAGGCTCGCAAGCATATGGCCTGGTATGCCAAAGACTTTCCAGGCGCTGCTGATTTGCGCGATCGCCTCTGCCGAATAGAGTCAGTCGAAGCGGGCTGTGATCTACTCGATCAGGCAATTCTTCAGCTCAGTCAACAGCCTAATCCAGCAAAGAACGAACGCGGGACTATAAGGCTGTAAAGTAATCAGAACTGTAAAGATATAGAATGGTCGGTTTTACCCCAAGGATGCCGAGCGCGCAAGCGTGCTATAACCATTATCTAAGTGCCGAATATTGCTGAGAATATACCGCTGAAACCTATGACCTCCTACGCAAGCTATAGTTCGCCTCGTGCAGACATTGGTGAATTGCGTCGTTTGAGGAGTTTACTACCGCCTGAGCTGCAAAGCTGGGTCACGGTAGAGCCCGCTACCGACGTCGCCCCACCGATGATCACCTGTGAAGAGCTCGGACGCGACCAGGTAGAAATTCAAATTGACCTTACTAAGTGGGAGCAGTTGGCAATCGATCAGCGCAACCTGCTGTTCTGGCACGAAGTCGCTCGTGTGCAGAGCGACACTATCCCCCGCGACGGTTGGGAAATGGCAGCGTTGGCAATCGGTCTAGGCGGTGCAGTTGGTGAGCTGTGGGTACAAGACGGCCTGCTGCTAATGTTAGCCTTGGGCCTTTGCGGCGTCTCTGGGTGGCGGCTGTATAAGCGCAACAACGGTCAAAAGACTTTGCAAGAAGCAATCATCGCAGACGAGAAAGCAATTTCGATTGCCACGCGCTTTGGCTACACGCTGCCAAATGCCTACAAGAGCCTGGGCAGTGCGCTGAAGACCTTAATAGAGCAGACACCGAAGAAAAAGCAGCGCGATCGCTTCATCCGCAGACTAGAAGCTCTAAAGAAAAGTGCC
This sequence comes from uncultured cyanobacterium, assembly GCA_963838725.1. Lineage (GTDB taxonomy): Bacteria > Cyanobacteriota > Cyanobacteriia > Phormidesmidales > Phormidesmidaceae > Phormidesmis. The sequence goes on from CAWISM010000012.1 coordinate 267,393, forward strand.
AACCGGGCCAAACAGCAGGTTCAAGGCAATAGAGAACCCCACCCGACCTACTAACCTCGGTTAAAATCCAGCAAAAGCAAAAATAGAGAAAGGAGTGATGGACCGAACAGTCCATCACTCCTTTTTTTGCATACCGCTATGCCTACAGTTTCACAACAGCGTCTCCTTGCCGTGCTCGGTACACCCCAATCCGCTTAATAGCAAGTCTAAAGGGTCCAGCAGCAAAACTAGGATTGAGCTGCTTATCATACTCAAACTTGCTCAGCATGAGCTGAAACGAAACCGTTTTAGTTAGATCGTAGGGGTCTGCGTCAGGCACCGATCTAGCCCTAAACGTCGGCACCAGCTCAGCAAAAGGCACATCAACGCTGATCCATTCATCGACAGTAGTGTCAAAACTGTAGATATAGGCCGGACTATCCCAGCCAGCGCTGTTGCGCAAGATGAACTTGTAGCGCTGGCCATCTCCTTTGACGTCTAGTCGCAAACCCAACCAGCCAGAGAAATTAAAAGGCGGCTCAAAGTTTTGCGTTCTAATCGACGAAAATCCTCCAGAGTTCTCAGTCGAGATAACACCTGAAAAAACCGCTCTTTGATCTGCTTGGCCCTGGTTTTCTAGAGATAGCTGTCCTTGGCTGACGCCGCCCATCACCACATCATCAAGCGCGCCCCAAGCAGACAGATCACAGCCTAGCTCAGAAAAATCAAACACCGTTTCCACCACTTGTCCCCTCCTTTCTTTTTCTAGCTGCGCAAGCACAGTTGAAATTTCAGCGGTTTCGCTTTCTAGCGCAACTGTATCTGCTGCCATCAGCCTAGTCATTAATCGATTATTTTCTCCAGGGTCAGATAGTGCAGCCTGAAGCGACTTTTCTGGGTACGTTTGTATCTGTGTAATCGAGGACATCTGCTGACGTAGCGCACTGAGCTTATCAGGCGGCAGATCGTTTAGTACAACAGCTTTCCTATCAGTAGGATCAAATGCCTTTCCAGGAAAAGTTTTGGCCTGACCTAGCAGCTGCTGTAGCCAGCGAAAGCTACCAATAAATGGAATTTCACCAAAATGTCCCAGCGTTTGAAAGAACCTTGCCGCGTCCCACTGAGCTTTGTTTTCAGACGGTGTTCGTGTCATAAATCTGCACTTTTATCGCTGGTTTTGGGAACTGATAAGAAAGAGAAAGTGTAACAAATTTTACTTGATATGTACTTAGTTTTCTCTATTTCACCGTAAGCGTTGCTTGCCTCAAGAGCTACTGATATGCGTATCCTTGTTTACTCCTACAATTACTACCCAGAGCCCATTGGTATCGCCCCTCTTATGACAGAGCTTGCAGAAGGGCTCGTCGCCAAAGGGCACCAGGTGCGAGTAGTGACAGCCATGCCAAACTACCCAGAGCGCAAGATCTATCCCGGCTACGAAGGCAAACTCTATAAAAGTGAGCACCGTAACGGTGTTGAAATCGAGCGCTGCTTTGTTGCTGTGCGGCCCAAACCGGGTTTGCTCTGCCGGGCACTGCTAGAAGGCAGCTTTTCAGTATTAAGCGTGATCAAAGCGATCAGCGGCTGGCGACCAGATGTGATTCTCTCGACTAGTCCCTCTTTAACGGCCTGCCTTCCGGTCGCGATCGCCAAAGCGTTCCATCGCTGTCCTAGCGTTCTGAGCTTGCAAGACATTCTACCTGAAGCGGCTATTCAAACTGGGCTGTTGACCAACCCGCTAGCAATCAAAGTTTTTGAGAAGCTAGAAAAATTCGCCTACGCCAACGCTACCAAGATCAGCGTCATTAGTCCTTCATTCAGCGCTAATCTGCTCAAGAAAGCAGTGCCTGATCGAAAAATTGAATGCATCTCCAACTGGGTAGATACAGACTTTATTACACCCATGCGCAAAGAGGACAACAACTTTCGCCGAGCGTATGGTCTAGGTGGCAAGTTTGTTGTCTTGTATTCTGGCAATATTGCGCGAACTCAGGGGGTACGTACGATCATCCGAGCGGCTGCGCAGATGCAGGCCAACCCCGATGTAGAATTCGTCATCGTTGGCGAAAAAAGTCAGCTAAAAGAGCTAGACCAGCTACGAATAGAGCTTGGCGTTCACAACCTGCTATTGCTGCCGTTTGTCGGTAGGCAAGACTTGCCAGAGATGCTAGCCGCCGCAGATGTATCGCTAGTGATGCAAAAGCAAAACGTCGTTGGCTTCAATATGCCATCAAAAATCCAGGTAATCATGGCTAGCGGTCGGCCAATTATTGCCTCTGTTCCAGCCTACAGCGCCGCAGCCGAAGCAGTCACACAGAGTCAGAGTGGCCTAGTTACCCAGTCCGAATGTCCTACCGCACTAGCAGATGCGGTTCAAAGCCTTTACGAAGATCCCAAAGCAGCCATAGCATTTGGAAAAAGAGCCAGACAGTTCGCGCTAAAGAACTACTCTTTTGACCAGGCACTCAATGCTTATGAAGCTCTCCTTGGAAGCGTCATCAGAGGGTATGAGAGCGATACTCTACTTCAGCCTTCTACCGTCAGAATAGGCCCGAATTTTGCCCAATCTGATCTCAATCGATAGCTTTTAGTCAGCAGCGACCCCCGTAGCGAAAGTAAAATGCCTGTACCGGATGCGTCCGATACAGGCGTTTTACCTTTGTCATGTTCAGTGAATTGTTAGAGCTCTATGCCGACCACCCGACTCTACCGACGAGATGCTGACTGGCTTTCTATGCACGTAGGCGCTAATAGACGAATTGTCTTTCTTTTCGGGATACAAAATACTAGCTTCTCTTAGAATTTTATCAGCGATAGGTAGGTAAGGAGCATTGTCCTTTAATCGCGAGAGCGCTTCGTTGAGCTGAGCCTGTAGTGATTGAAAGCTTGCCGCTCGCTGGCGAAGTTCTTGCACTAGCGCTACCATCGGCACGGCCTGAACGCGATCGCACTGAGTCTCCCACTGATGACAGCACACATAATAGATCAGCTGTTTGATACGAACAGTCTCTTCAAACATTTCTAGTCGGCTAGAAACACCTTTATACAGAGCAGTCATATCGAGCTGCTGGCGTTTCAGCGTACTTTCTAACAGCGACGGGCTGCTGGCATCTCCGGTTGCAACAGCGCTTTCACCATAGAAATCACTCAAATTCTCAATGATAATTTTTGAGATTGGAACATAGCGCTCCGACCGATTTAAACTAATAACAGTTGTGTTCAGACTGGTTTGACACTCGCTTAGGCTATCGTTACGACTGATCAGAGATTCTAGTAACAGCTTGAGCGAGACCCCTTCTAATATCTTCGGGTTGTTTTCCCACTTGGCATGACACGTTGCATACAGTAGTTTCTTGATGCGGTAGCTTTCTGAGTGGGCTGAGAGTGTCTTTAAAGCTGCGTTCAATGGCGTAGCCAAAGGAAAGACAGCTTCCCCAAACTGAGCTGCGCTCTTCTCGGGTTGCACATCTGGAGGCCAGACATGATAGGCCGCAACGCATTCTTCTATATTCTTTAAAGACAGTTCACCAGCATATATAACGTCTAACTTCAGCCTGTATTTAACAACTTCGTAGACGACTTGAGACATACAAACCGCACCGGGTTTGGATTCTGCTTCTAGTCTGGCAGCAATATTGACACCAGTGCCCATCATGTCGTCTTGATTGAAGAATATATCGCCTAAATGAACGCCAATCCGGTGGGTAAAATGCTGGACAGCTTGTCCTTCTTGCGCAAAAGTGGCAAATTTTCTCTGTATTTCTATTGCACAAGACGCCGCTTTAACCGCGCTAATAAAATACATCAGCACACCGTCTCCTGTCGTCTTCAAAATCCGGCCTTCGAAGGCGTCGCAAAGACTTGTGATCAGATGAAGATCCCGTTTGATGATCACTAGAGCTTCGTCTTCATCTTGCGACATGCGCTTGCTAAAGCCGACCGCATCTGTAATGACGATGGCGGCCAAAGAACGCTGGGCTTGAGGATGTGCGGGAGTATTCATACGTACAATTACGCTGGCCTTTTAGGACGAAACTAGACTGCGAGAGCGACCCCCAGCAGTCTGACTAATATCTTTGGGCTTTTTCCATACCAAGCAATCAGGCTCATCATACCCAGGCGGACTTCCTATGTTCTCTATAGAAACAGCGATCTTTATAGCAAACATACGAAACAACTAGTTTCTTTTGTTTGAAAAATGTCACAGGTAAATCTAACTAAGATGCGCTCAGATTTGAGCAACAATAAAATTTACAGTCCCGTAGTTACAACTATAGAGAAAATATACAATACGAAATTTATTGAGTCCGTAGAATCTCTTAAATATTATATTTCGTCATTTCTAAACAGTAATTTGCTCCTTGCAGACATCTTTACCTCGCTTTTATAAATTTTCAACGCATGGAAAAACATCCGCCTATAAAAACAGCAAGATGGGAATAATTCTAGAAGTTTGAGACTCTAAACAATCAAATGCCACTGCCGATATAGAGAGCAACATAACAAAGAACCGTGAAAACTATTTAGCAAGACGAGATATGCCGAGAAATAGGGTTGCAGGAACGCTAACAGAAAGAATACGTAATTGCTACGAACAGCAATTTACGGGTCTCATCAAAGTCACTGAGCATACAGACAAGCCCTGGTATGTTTACTTCTTATTAGGACGAATTATCTGGGCTCAATCAAGTGACCATCCTCTACGAAGCTGGAAAAGACACCTAGCCGTTCATAGTCCTGTGCTTTCTGAACAAATCAATGAGCCAGTAAGTCTCTACTACGAATACTGGAACTACGCCGCGCTTTCGCGATTGGTAAAGCTAAAGCAGTTCCCTAGAGAACAGTTCTCTAAGATCGTTGAAGGATGCATTACAGAAGTCCTATTCGATATCTTACAAATGGGCATATGGCAGCTTGACGAGGCAGGCGAACTGACTATCGAAGAACAAAAAAAAGAGGCAGCTAGTATGCCTTTTATCATGCTCGAAAACCTACAGTCGTGGAGCAAAGCTCAGCACGACTGGCAAAGGTGGGAGCAGGCTGGTCTTACGAAGCTATCTCCAAACTGGGCACCTACAATCAGGCAACCCGAAGAATTAAAAGCGCAGACGCCTCTACAAACATTCCAAACCTTGACGAGCTTTGCGAATGGAGAAAACACACTTAGAGATCTAGCGATCAAATTCAAGCAGCCTATCATTCCGATCGCAAAATCTATCCAGCCTTACGTTGGCAGAAAGCTATTAGAGTTTATCGAGATTCCAGACATTGTAGATAGCGCTCATCACGGATTTCATCCTGAGATGATGGAAGTTCACCAAGCGCCAAGCGATACTAATAGCGAACGTGAAACTACTAATACCGAACAGTTTCACCTAGATTCCCCTCTATCGACTCAGCCTCCGGACGATCCGCCCAACCAGAGAGCATCTGACCAAGAAGCAATAGATAATCGAGGAGGCGCTAGCAATCAGCCAACAACCCAAGCGTCATCGAATGAGAATCTAGAAGCTAAAGATTCACTAGCGAAAGAGCCAACGGTCAAAAGATTAGCTGACCTAGAAGCCCAAAGTGAAGAGTTAGCAAAACAAACAGCAAACAAAGCGCCAGTCAGCAACAGAAAGCCAGCTAACACAGAACCAGCGAATACAGAGCCAGATCACAAAGGCCAGCGCAGTAAAGAGCTAGCCAGCAAGGAAAAGACCAGCGCAAAAGAGACCAGCGAGGCAAAGAGCGGCGACAAGCCACTTGTAACAGCGTCATCCGTCCAAAAGGCATCTGTTCAGAAACATCCTGCTAAAGAACTGCCAAGCGAGCTCCAAGAAGGGCTAGTTTATCAAAAGCAGTCTAAGCCCGCCCAGGTTGTAGAGCAAGGCACAGAAAAAACGCCTCAAGCGGCTGTAAACCCTCAGCAAAATGCCAGCGCGACAAAATCTAGCAAGCCTACAGCAAAGAGGAAAGCAGGCAAATCTCTACCCAAGGTGATCTACATCGACGATAGTCCAGCCGACAGCCGCGCGATGGCTTCTATTGTAGAAAAACTTGGCTATCAATATATCAACATTCCAGATCCACTTCAGGCGCTGCCGACGTTGATTGAGCTAAAGCCTAAACTGATATTTCTAGATCTAGTCATGCCCATCGCTAACGGGTACGAAGTGTGCGCACAAATTAGAAGAATTACCGCGTTCAAGAAAACCCCTGTCATCATTGTCACTAGCAACGACGGCATAGCCGATAGAGTGCGCGCAAAGATCGTGGGGGCTTCTGGATTTATGGGGAAGCCTATCCAGGAGAAAAGAATTCTCAAAGTGTTCAAGAAGCATCTGCCCGCAGAGATAAGCCAGTAGAGCACAAGCAGGTAGAAAACTGCTTGAATATCTAACTAAATGTCTGTACGCGGCCAGATCGACTAAAGATCAGGCCTATCGAAAAAGCAAAACTATTTACAAGTTGAACAAAACCATGACAACCGCTCTTATTGTGGAAGACAGCCTCACCGATCGAAATCTTCTAACTACGTATCTACAAAAAGCTGGACTAACCGTTAAAACCGCGCAGAGCTGCGAAGAGGCGATCGCAATCATTGAACAGATGTCTCTAGATGTCGTTTTTCTAGACGTTGTTCTGCCCGGTCAAAGCGGTTTCGAATTCTGTCGAGATCTCAAGACGAACGAAAGCACACAAAACATTCCTATCGTTATCTGTTCTACCAAGGATACGGACGCTGACAAACTCTGGGGATCAATGCTAGGCGCAAATGCCTATCTCACTAAGCCCGTTGACCAGCAGCAGCTGAATAAAACAGTCGAACAGCTTATCTCATAGAAATAGCCAGTAGAAAGGTGCACTATGCCATCAGTTAAAACCGAGCTTGAACTTGATTCGTTGGACATCGCGATCGCAATCCAAGATCCGCTAGGACTAGCGCCCCTGCCAGTAGATAACCGAAAGCGTTTTTTAAAATTTGTGCTCTCTAAAGATCAAGAGACGCTGCTGCCACTAGATCGAGTCTTAGAAGTGATGCAGATTCTACCTGAGAGCATTCTATCTGTTCCTAACATGTCTAACTGCATTCTGGGCGTATGCATCTGGAAAGGTGAAACGCTTTGGCTAGTAGATCTCAATACTCTTGTCGGTTACGAAGCACTATATCAGCAGTCCCATCGGTTAGAAACCGCGAGCGTAATTATCGTTCAATATCAGGGTCAAACGCTGGGCTTAGTAGTAAAACAAATCGATGATATTGAGCTGTTTGATGAGAACAAGATTCTGACAGGAACTGGACTGTGCCCACCTGAATTGGAATCCTTTATCCTGGGTCATCTGCCGCAGCAAGGAGGTAGCGTGCTAGATACTGCTTCTATATTTGGCGCTCCCGAGCTACATACCTATCACTAGGTACAGCGCTAGGAAATATCTACAATCAAGCGCGCACTGATCAAGCGTGCAATTAGACAAAGTAAGAACATACTTTTACTTTACCACAACACTCTTTTCAACCAATTCTAGTAGAGACTAACAATGACTACAGCCAGCGCATCTCGTAACGGTTCTTACGACGTTGAAACCAACGGTTCATCTCCAGCAGATAGCGAACTACTTCACGAACCCAGTCAAGAAGGCACAGTAGATATTATCTTATCCACTGAAGATATTGAAACCGAGCAGGACTCAAACGCTGCCGATCTATCCTCCCTAAAGAGTGCTTTAGAACAGTCTTCTATCGACCTATCAGCTCAATCAACTCGGCATCTACTCAAGCGTACGGGCAAGCGAGTTTTTTCTATTGCCAATCGGATGGCCGAAGCAACCGATGTTGAAAATCTGTATCAGATCGCGGTTACCGAGTTGCGCAAGCGTTTTCAGGTAGAAAGAGCTGCCATCTATCAGTTTCAGTCAGAGACTCAAGGAACGGTGATTGCCGAATCAATTAGTCCTGACTACAGCCCGATGCTAGGGATGGTGCTACCGGCGATCGCCTTTGGAGCAATTGACGCTAAGACCTATAAGCAGCAGCCATCTATCGCGATCACAGATACCACCGAAGCAGCGATCGCACCCTATCAAATGCAGCTGTTCAATCAGTACCAGGTGAAAGCAAGTCTGACGCTGCCTATCTTCCTAGAAGAGCAGCTTTGGGGCCTAATAGTCGTTCAGCAGTGTGCTGCGACTAGAGCATGGAGCGAGAACGAGATTAGCCTTCTTTACCTGGTGGCTAGCGAGCTACAAGTCAACCTACAGCCGCTAAACTTTCAAGCAGAGCGGCAGCTATTGACTAAGCTGAGCGATAAGCTGCGTCAAGCGTCAGACCAGGAGACTATCTTTCGAAGTACGACCCGCGACATGCGGAAGTTCTTGAATGTTGACCGCGTTGCTATTTGCCAGTTTCGCCAGGATCACAGCCTTCAATATGTCTTTGAATCCAAAGTCGGGGCAGTCACGCCGATGCTTGACGTGGTTCTAGAAGACAGCCATCTGCAAAGTCAAGCGGGCGGCATCTTTCGTCAGAATAAGCCGTTTGTTGTTCACCACGCCGAGAAAGACCCGAACCTAACGCCGTGCCACGCAGAAAATCTCGCTGACTTTGATATAAAGTCCTGTGCAATTGTTGCAATCTATCAGGGCAAGAAGCTCTGGGGACTTTTGGGCGCATATCAGCACAATGGCGCTAGGGTTTGGGAAGACAACGAAGTTAGACTGCTAGGCCAAGTTGGCGATCTTGTCGGCGTTAGCCTGCATCAATCAGAGCTGCTAGCAGAGATGGCTAGAGCCGCCGAAAACCAAGAAGCGCTGCCAGAGATTATCAATAAAATCAGTAACACTGCCTATACCGAAAAGATCTATCAAACAGCGGTAGAAGAGGTTCGCCGCTTACTCAATGTAGAGCACGCCTGCATCTACAAGTTTCGCCCGGACTACTTTGGCGACTTTATCTACGAGTCTCATTCGGGAGGATGGCCGAATCTAGTCGGCAGCGCCTGGGAAGATACCTACGTGCAACAGCACCAGGGCGGAAGGTTTCAAAACACCGAGCAGCCTTTTCTGGCCGACGACATCTACACGGCAGGCTTAAGCGAATGCCATATTCAAACGCTAGAGTACTTCAAGGTTAGATCTTTCTTGATTGTTGCAATTAGGCAGGGTGGAAAGCTGTGGGGCCTGCTCAGCACGTTTCAGCACAGCGGTCCTCGGCACTGGCTAGAGAGCGATGTCAAGGTTCTACAAGAGATCAGTCGTCAGATGGAAGCTAGCTTGAGAGGGGCTGACTACATCGCCAAGCTACAGACACAGTCTGCTGAAATGAGTAAAACGGCTGAGGTAGGGCGTTCGGCGGCCGAGCTAGCGCCTCAGATTTTGCAGGCCAAAACTACTGAGCAGATCTTCTACACAGCGCAAAGAGGACTAAGGCAGCTTTTGAAGTGCGATCGCATTGCCATCTACCGCTTCAACGCTGACTGGAGCCAGACACTACTCTATCCACCTCAATCAAATAGCAGCGAATTTAGCCAGACCCTATCAGCCATCTGGCCCAAAACCGATCTGCAAGAAAACCAGGGTGGACCCTATCAAAATCGAGAAAGCTTAGTTGTCAATAACATCTACACATCAAACCACGCTCCGCTAGAGATTGAAATGCTAGAAGAGCACCAGATCAGCGCATACATGACAGTGCCTATCTTCAAAGCAGATCAGCTCTGGGGACTGCTAGGAATCTACCAGGAAAGTGAGCCTCGTTCTTGGGCAGAGTGCGAAATCAATGCGCTTGGGCAAGTCGGGTTGCAGCTAGGCATTGCAATGCAGCAAGTTGACTATCTCGAACAGCTTAATCAAACCAATCAAAAAGAACAGTTGCTTAGTAAGATCACTGACCGACTCCGCCAAGTCACTGATTTGCCAAAGGCACTTAGAGCAACCGCTAAAGACATTCGAGAGATGCTACAGGCGGACCGGGTGGGTCTATACCAGTTTGATCCAGAGACAGACTACCGCGTGGGTGAGTTCGTCGTTGAAGATATTGCTGCTGGCGTCCGCTCGGCTATGAACGCCAAGATACAGGATCACTGCTTTGCAGAAGATCAGGCAGAGAACTATCAAAAAGGGCGCTACTGGGTCGTCAATGATGTGCAAGCGCTTGATTTACCGGAATGCCTGATGGAACTACTGGGCGAACTACAAGTCAGAGCTAGCCTAGTCGTACCACTGCTTAAAGGTGAGGTGCTTTGGGGTTTGTTTGCTATCCATCAGTGTCACGGACCGCGCGAGTGGAAAGAGACAGAGGTGCAGTTTGCTCATCGAATTGGCGCACAGTTTAACCTGGCGCTGCAACAGGCCGATTATCTCAGCCAGGTGGAGGCGCAAACCGCTAAACTCACTGAGACGGCTGAGCGGGAAAAAGCATCAAAAGAGCTGCTTCAGCAGCAGGTAATTCAGCTGCTACAGGCCGTAGGCCCAGCGCTACAGGGAGATCTGACCGTCCGCGCGCAGGTGACAGAAACTCAGGTGGGTACAGTCGCAAGTGCCTACAACAGCACACTGCAAAGCCTGCAAAAGATTGTCTTGCAAGTGCAGGCCGCAGCCGATGAGGTAAGTGAGACTTCTAAACTCAGTGAGACTTCTGCTAGCGCGGTGAAACAGCAGGCACAGCAACAGGCTAGCTCGCTAAAGCAGGCGCTTGTCCGAGTGCAAAAGATGATGAACTCGACTGAGGCAGTCGCCAAGGACGCTCAGCAGGTCGAAGCGGCAGCCCAGCAAGCCAATCAGATTGTGCAGCGTGGCGATGCTGCGATGAACCGGACTGTAGACGGCATTATGGCAATTCGCTCTACAGTAGCTGAAACGAACCAGCGAATTAAGCGACTGAGTGAATCGTCTCAAAAGGTTTCTAAGATTGTCAGCCTAATCAGTAACTTTACGACTCAGACTCAGTTACTGGCGCTGAATGCTTCGATTGAGGCAACTCGCGCTGGGGAGTATGGCAGAGGATTTGTGGTGGTGGCGGATGAAGTGCGATCGCTCGCCCGACAATCAGCAGCAGCGGCCACCGAGATTGAGCAGTTTGTTCAAGATATTCAGGTAGGTACAGCCGAAGTTTCCACAGCGATGGAGACCGGTATTCAGCAGGTTGCACAGGGAACCGACATGGTCAGCGATGCCCGTCAAAACCTCACCGCCATCGTCGAAGCCACCGATCAGATCAGCCAGCTAATCGCAGAGATTACGCAGACCACCCACAAGCAGGCAGACGAATTCAAAGTCGTTACTCAGACAATGAGCACGGCTACCGAGATTGCCAATCAAACCTCCGAAAGCTCGAACGATCTGGCTCAATCCATTCAGCAAGTACTAGAGACAGCCGCAGCGCTTCAATCTAGCGCGGGCAAGTTCAAAGTTGAGTAGCTCAGCATCGGCACTGCTAGGCATAACTATCCCTAGCGGTGCCGACAGACACAAGGTTAATTCATTCTCTGTATTTCTTGCTCCCCAGATTTGGGCCATCTCATGACAACAGATAACTCGGTTTCTGACCAAACCTATCAGTACTTTTTGCAAGAAGCTAGCGAACTTCTGCAAACTATAGACGATGATCTGCAAAACATCAGGACCGAGTTCAGCGTTCAAAAAGTCCATAACCTGATGCGCGCAGCTCATACGCTAAAAGGTGCATCGGCTAGCGTTGGCCTTGACGCCATCAAAAAGACAACGCACTCGCTAGAAGATGTCTTCAAAGCACTCTGCTACCAAGACACCGTAATCAGCGTGGAGATGGAGAGCCTGATCTTTCGAGGTTATGACTGCCTGAAGCTACTGATGTCAGCCAGGCTGGCGGACGCGCAGGTTGACGAAGCCGATATTCTTGATCGGATGGCGGCGATTGTCACCCAGCTGCAAGAGATGCTAGGCGATCGCTTTGGACAGGGCGGTCATCTACCGACTTCTAGCGAGCTAGGATTTGACATGACCCAGTCTATCTTTGAGGTGGGCGTGGCACAGCGAATAGAAACGCTAGAAGAAGCTCTCGAAGAACCGGATGAAGAGGAGCTTTTAGATCTGTTAGAGACGCAGGCAGAAGTTTTTGTAGGTCTCTCAGAATCGCTGGACTTACCTGGCTTTGGTGAGATTGCGACAGCGACACTAGACGCATTAAACAGGTGTCCAGATCGAGTATTGGAGATTGCACCTGTTGCTTTGGCCAATTACAAGGCGGCTCATGGTGCTGTGCTAGGGGGCGATCGCGCGCAAGGAGGGGAACCTTCAGCCGCATTGAGACAATTCTGCGACTTAGTTGGAAGCAGTACGCTCACAAGCGGTCCAAAGGGAAACAGCCTCAAACGGCAGGTATTTTCGCCAGCTAACAGCGAGAGCGAAGCGAACGCAGACCAGCAGAGCAACTCGAACTTAATCTATAAAGTTTGGGCAGCGCTGACACAAACTATTAGAAAAACGCTTTTTGGTCAAAAGATAGCGGATACGGCTCGTATCACATTAGAAGCATCTCAAGCACCGCTTGAAGCTGCTACCGACGGCGATTTCTCTGACTATGAGACAGAATCGGACCAATCAAAAGTATCTAGTCAGCTAGAAGAGATCAGTGAACTAGAAAGCAGCCAGTGAACTAGAAGCAACTAGTGAGCTAGAAGTAACTAGTGAGCTAGAAGCAGCAGATAGACTAGAAGATCAGGAGATGAATTCGACGACCTAAACATCGTCAATCGTATTCTCTTCCGAAAGTGAACATCTGCCGTCTCACTGCCTTCTCGGCTGAAGAGGGCGCAGCAGAATCTCCTAAGCCATCTCTAGCTACCGCCGACTCGAACAACGCGACAATTCGGACAGCGATAAAGATCTTGACCAGCTTAGTCAAGCGATGGGAGAGCTGCTCACTCACCACAACCGTCAGGCACTATACAACGAACAGCTCACATCACTAGTCGAAGCGCTTTTGCAGCGAATCTCTCATCAGCGAAATCGTCTAAATCGTCCTGTAGATAGATTCTACAGCCAGCTAACAAGTCAGCATCAGTCAGATAGTCATCAACCCAAGCCTTCGTTTTCTATTCCTGTTCTTACACAGTGTTTAAATACACAGCCTTCAAACAGTTCTTTCACCCAATTCGATACCTTAGAACGAGATCAATACAGCGATATTCAGCTCCTGACTCAATCTTTTCTAGAAGAAACGGTTCAGCAGTCTGAGATTGTTGAGGCAATCGAACTCTTTATTTCTCAAACTGGACAGGAGTTAACCAAACAAAAGCAGCTACTCGCAAGCGCTCGCGAGACCCTAGTTGGCACTAGAATGCTACCGCTAGGCAAAATCTTTCAGCGGTTTCCTGCTGCGCTAGAACGGCTACAGACGCAGTACAGCAAACAAGTCAAGCTAGATATCGTCGGCAGCAACGTGCTAGTCGATAAAGTGATCGCCGACAAACTCTATGACCCGCTGCTTCACCTTGTCCGCAACGCTTTTGATCATGGGATCGAATTGCCTGAACTTAGAGCGCAGTGCAACAAACCCGCTGCTGGCAGTATCACCATCGAAGCGCTACAGCAGGGACGCCATCTGGTAATCAGAATCAAAGATGATGGTCAGGGTTTAGACATCGAAAAGATTCGTCAAAAAGCGGTAGATACTCAGCTCATCACGACAGCAGAGGCAGCTAGTCTCACACCAGAGCAGACGGTGGATCTGCTATTTGAGGCGGGATTTTCTACGGCGAGTGAAGTGGACGATCTCTCTGGTCGCGGTGTGGGATTAGATGCGGTGCAGGCTCAGGTGCGATCGCTTCAAGGCTGGATCACTGTCGACAATAGTCCTGGCTCAGGCTCCTGCTTCAGTCTTCACATTCCCTCTAGCTTGACTATCGCAAAGCTCTTGCTCTGTCAGTCCAAAGGTCATATTTACGCGCTGATTGCCGATGCTATCGAGCATATTCTTATTCCCACCGAGGAGCAGATGTGGGGATGGGAAGGTGGCAAAACGCTATCTTGGCAGCTCGATGGCGAAGAATACCTAGTTCCTGTTTATCCCCTTGTCGATGTATTAAACTACGCGGCCTTTGTACCCAATCCTCAAGCGGCTGACGAAGAAACCAAGGATATGCCGTCTGCTCCAGTTATTCTGCTGCGCTATCAGGACATGCTAGTGGGACTAGAGATAGCTCAGCTTCTAGGTGAGCAAGAGCTGGTGATCACTGCTCTAGAACAGACAATTCTACCGCCCGCTTACGTCTATGGCAGTAGCATCTTGCCAGATGGCCAGCTCACTCTAGTACTAGACGGCATGATACTCGCTAAGACTGTTGCAGACCATCATCTCAGGCGCAATCTTGGCAGTAATTTCGAGAATATTTCTGGAAATAGGCTGAGCGAAATCCAGATAAAGACACTTTTGATATCAATCCGAGTAAAGCCCCTGCACAAACAAAGTCTGCAAAGAATGCATCCGTTCTTACCAAAAAGCTAATTTTGACGGTCGATGATTCGATTACGGTTCGCAATACTTTAACAGAGGCACTACAGAAGTCAGGCTACCGAGTTATTCATGCCAAAGATGGAACAGAAGCGCTCAGCCAGCTTGAAAGATATCCCGAAGTTGCTGCCATCCTATGCGACATAGAAATGCCGGAATGAACGGATTCGAGTTTCTAAAGGTCCGCCAGCAGAGACCGGTGATCGCAGCAGTTCCAACCATTATGCTGACATCGCGTCGGGGGAGCAAGCACCGCCAGCTAACCCACGCGCTAGGAGCTACAGGCTATTTAACCAAACCTTTCTTGACGTCTCTCACTCCTACAGACTTTGACTGAAGCGATTGAGAGCCACACGCCTAGTCAGGAACTGGTGATGAGCTCACTATCAACAATTCAACAAGCACCGTAGGAGAATCTCTATGAATAGCTTGAATCAGGCAACGCTTACCCCTCCAGTCCGATCAAACGCTGATAGCGACAGCAAAAGCAAAACATTACTTTCAAGCTAGCAGGCTATCTAGTCGGGCTACCAAGCGAACATATCTTGAGGGTTATAGCCACGCCACCCCCTAGCCAGGGCGGTATGGTTATCATGGGTCTAGTACAGCTAGGACAGTCAGCATTCGGATCTAGACTTATGAAAGATGCTAGATCTAGAAGATGCTGAGACTTTTGCAGGTATTGAGAAAGATTTGGAGTTCCACACAGGTGAGAAAGTAACAGGCGCTGCGCAAAATCCGCCTTTTTTAATAGTCCCACAAAAGGCGGACCAGACACTTTGGGGCATCGCGGTGCACGAGCCCCGGATCTGATTGAACTTGCTGACGAGACACTTAGCCCAGTGCCGCCAGAGCAAAGAGCATTCGGAACGCTGCAAGGGATTTCCTGTGTAGGAATGTTCAATCTAGAGGGCAATCGCCATACTCTACTCATCCTCGACATGCCTACCCTTTTAGCACAACAGATTGAGACTTCTAGCCAATCTATGTTTGTAGGGATTGGATCACCATTGGAGATTGAGTCGCCATTGGTGATCGAACCGCTATTCGAGATTGAGCCGCCGCTAGAATCGCTCATGACAACGAAGACAACGAAGACATAGACGATTTACTTTTCTAACTCTATAAACGCGATTTCATGACTTCTGATGCATCCAAAAAATCGTTAACAGGCACAGGACAACCTCAGTCGCTCAGGAGTTCCTCGTTAGAACTATTGCTGTCTCGCTACTTCTGCTAGTCCTGGAACTATATGCGCCTTAGTCTTCGGACGGTGGTTACTTTCTCTAGGAATTATCCCGATGCTCGTTGCGCTGCTTGCGGTTGCAGTTTACGACCTGTGGCTATTTATCAGCAGTCCAGCTAATAGGATGCTCAAGCTAGCGCTTCTTCTTGTTTGGAATTGCGATCGCCATACTACTATCTCCTATTGGCGCGCGGTTCCATACCGTCCCATCGACAATTTTTGACCGCCAAACAGGAGCAGTAGATAGAGCAATAGACAGTAAAAATACTGTAGAGCCACTACCTAATCGGACACTTCAACAAACAACAGAAGTTCAACCGCTAGAAGGAACAGCCGCCCTAGAGCAGGCAAAAGATCTGGGCCGACAGGCTGCGGAGATTGTGCAAAATCCGCCTCACCCGCTACCGTCTGGGAATCGGCTCAGCAGAAGTGGGATCAGGCAGTGAGCAGCTAGAATCCATTTCGTCTGATAGCGCGGTCTACGAAGAAGCCAGCGCCAAACTAGCTGCCTATCAGGCTAACCGGAGGCGATCCACAAAGAGTCGAGCTAGAAAAAACCGCTGCTAACAGCTATGAAACAGGCATTAATTTAGTTGACGAGCTGGTTCAAATGGCAGAGCCAATAGCGTACGCACAGCCAAAGGATCTAGCAGCGCTCAGGACAATTAGCGAGAAACTGAGACTGCGACCAAAACATTTGAGACGATTCCATCGGGAACGGCTGTCTCAGCGTCAGCGCAAGAGCAGCTAAAAATTGTCATTAGAAACCGACAAAGCCTACAGTCGATTATTGAGCAGTTGGAAAGCTGCGATTCAACCCCAGGTTTCGACTGTGACATCAATGAACTGGTCGAAGTGACTAGGTTAGATCAAGAGTCCAACTGAAGATATCCCTGCTGCTGGCTTACTGATCGTCGCTCGCTTTACCGTTTAGCTCCTGCAACAGTGAACCAAGCGCTCTTGTGATTGACCGTAGGCAGCCCAATCGCCCCTTTGTGAGCCTCTCGGCCCTGTTCATAGGCTGCGATCGCAGCCTCAACCCGCTCACGCTGTGAAGCAGGAACAGCAGCAGCGGTAGGATTCGAAGTCGACGGTGCTGTAGCAGTCTCCGTAGCTGGTTCGGCAGCAACAGCAGACTGAGTACCAAAGATGGCATCTAGCGCTTCTGGCAGAGTTTGGCGCATGACGATGGTGTTCTTGAAAAGCGACGATAACGCGTTTGAGTTCGGGCAGCGCACCTTTGTCGGCTTGTAGATGAACAGGCTCGAAGTAGAGCAGGGACTGATCAATCGGGATGACGAGTAGGTTGCCTCGGATGACGCTAGAACCTTGTTGGTTCCAAAGGGTGAGCTGTTCTGAAATATCAGGCGTTTGATCGATACGGCTCTATCTGCTGAGGCCGTGGACGAGACCTGTTTGGGAAAGTTGTGAGAACGAGCTGGCCGTAGTTATCGCCATCGCAGCGAGCGGCCATCCAGAGACCATGTTGTCTTTGCCCGAGGGGTGAAAGGAAAAATTTGCAGAATTCTTCGCCTTCAGCGTTGGGTAGACGCATAATTACGTAGTAGGGCTGCATCTGTTCGGAATTGTTGTTGTTGCCGATCGTCGAGGCAGCTGCCAAAGGTCTTCTTGGTTGTAGAAGACTTCGATATCTTCCATATGGTAGGCACGGTACATTTGCGCCTGGATTTGGAAGAGATTGAGCGGATAGCGAAAGTGGGCGCGCAGCTCTTCGGAGGCTTCGCTGAGCGGGGTGAATAGTGTGGGAAAGATTTTCTCGTAGGTGGCCAGGACAGGATCTGTTTCGTCAATAGCGTAGACGGTGAGCGTACCGTCGTAGGCATCAATGACGACTTTGGCCGCATCGCGGATGTAGTTGGCGTTGCTGAGGGCAATGTTTTGCAATTCGCCGGAGCTACCCAGAAATTCGTCTGCGTTGGGAGAGAGAATCAGAGGTTGGGACAGGTAGCGATCGCTCGTTGTATACCCATCAATAATCCACTGAAAGCGATCGTCGATCAGCGCCAGATAAGGATCGCTATCTAGCTGGAGAAAGGGCACAATCTGCCGCGCTCGCCGGACAATATCACGATGATAGTGAATTTTAGAATCGGCAGTGAAATAGTTGAGAGATTAGCGGCTTGAGTGAACCAATCTCAAGCGCATAGGTCAGCTTCGTAAGCATCGAGCCCATGCCGACCCCGCCCGCGCCGTCATACAGATTAGTCGCGTTGTCATTTCCTAGCGGATAGTCAAATTCTTCTGTACTAGTGCCCGTATAGACATAGTGATCGGTTTCTTCACCGTAGTAGATTCGAGGCTGGTCAATGGTGAGAATCGACAGACGACTGCGGGGGAATGTCTTTGACGAAAAGTCAGGTAGGCCCTCGATAGTGACCTGATTAACCGGGCTCATTGCAACGCCATAGCCGTGGGTGTATTTGAGCCTTTTGTTTACCCAGTTCTGGACTTGCTCGGGGACGGCATCATAGTCGAGTTCACGAGCAGATAGCATCACCTGGCGATAGTCGCCATTAAGCGTGAGCGATCAATATCCACG
>CAWISM010000013.1:0-222266 GCA_963838725.1 uncultured cyanobacterium
TGCACGTTCTGTTTGCAGAAGATGAGCCGAAAATTGCTAGTTTTGTGCGGGTTGGGCTACGTGAGCAGGGCTTTGTCGTCGATTATTGCGATCACGGCGACGTTGCCTACGAAAAGGCCGCTGATAGCGACTACGATGTGATCTTGCTAGATATCATGATGCCAGGTAAGGATGGTCTGTTCATTCTGAAACATCTGCGAGAAATAGGCCGCAACACGCCTGTTATCCTACTTACGGCTAGAGACGAACTAGACGATCGGCTGCAGGGGCTGAATCTAGGTGCGGACGACTATATCGCCAAACCCTTTTTTGTAGAGGAGCTAGTGGCCCGGATGTATGCGGTGGTGCGGCGCAGCGCTGGCGAACGGCAGAATCTGGTTACCGTAGGTCCATTCAAACTGGATCGAATCACACGGACGGTGACCTGTCAGGCGGGGAAAACCAGCAGCTAGTGGAGCTGACGACGAGAGAGTTCAATTTGCTGGAATATTTGATGCGATCGCCCGGTCAGAGTATTCACCCGTACCCAAATGCTAGAGCACGTCTGGGGCTATGACTTTAACCCCAGCACAAACGTAGTAGACGTGTGCATTCAACGGCTTAGGAAAAAGATAGACATCAAAGGAAACGACCGCTGGATTGAGAGCGTTAGAGGCGTGGGTTATCGGTTCAGGCAGGCGGAGTAAAGGCAAACAAATTGAGCGCTCAATCCAACAAATTTCCGTTCTTTGTTCGCACCCGCGTATAGAAGTCTTCCATCACTTCGATAAAGGAATTGTCTTTTTGCCAGAAAGCAGGAAAGTCACCTTGTTTTTTGATTAGGATTGCCGATACGTTTGTAGGCTGCGGCGTTTCTACCTGGCTTGGCAGGCGCTTTTTCCCTTGCCAAAATTCTGAAAGCGACATTGTCCCTGTCGCTACCGTTTGCGGCATAGTATGTAGACTTTCGACTGGCTCTGGCGGCTCTGGCTCGGTCGTCAGCTCTTTGGACAGCGCCATTCCTAGAGGAGTTTTAGCTAGCTCGGCGTGCAGATCTTCTCTAGAAAGGCCGCGTAGCTCGAATAAAATTAGCGGGTCGCGATCTAGCTCTGCGGCAATCAGATAGTAGACACCCGCAATGTGCTTACAGGGGTTGCTATAGTCGGGGCAGCTACACTGACTGGCGAAGTCTCCTTTTTCAGGCAGTAGATGCAGGTTCATGGTCTCGAAGCAGTCTTCGATATTGTCAGGAATCTCGCCGACGAGAAGTCTAGAGAGAATGCTCACTTTTGAGGCCATGATGGCGATTAGCGCGGCCCACTTGGCGCGGCTGATCGGCTCAAATTCTAGCTCGGTGGTGTAGAGCGGCTCTTTATAGACGCCGTAGTAGGGATTGACAGAGCCTCTGACTTTAGCGACGACGTGGTCACAGTTGATTTCAAAAGATTTTACTTTCCGCCCGTTGGCATAGCTACGCCCCCGGCTCAGACGGCCTGAATCGGTAAATTCTTCGAGGGCGGTGAGGAAGGCGTCGCCCCACCAGGTGCGAGTGAAGTTGGACATAGGGCTGCGGCTGCGCTCAGCCGCCGGGATAGGAGAGTAAGGAACAGAAAGTTAGTCTATGATGGCGTTTTTATTGAGGGCGATTAGCTGCTTGAAGGCATCGTTGTCTAGTTCGGTGAGCCAGGATTCGTCGGAGCCAACGATGGAGCCTGCGAGCTTTTTCTTGTCTTCGATCATCTGATCGATTCTTTCTTCTAGGGTGCCGATGGAGACGAATTTGTGGACGAAGACGTTTTTCTTTTGGCCAATGCGGAAGGCGCGGTCTGTGGCCTGGTCTTCGACGGCGGGGTTCCACCAGCGATCAAAGTGGAAGACGTGGTTGGCTTTGGTCAGGGTGATACCGACGCCGCCTGCTTTGAGCGATAGGATAAAGATGGAGGGGGCGGTGTCGGGAGACTGGAAGTCGGCCATCATCTGGTCGCGCTTTTTGCGGGACGTGCCACCGTGAAGGTAATAGGTATTGTAGTGGTGGACCTGGTGAAGGTACTTTTCTAGGGCGTCGCCGATTTCTCGAAACTGAGTGAAAACGAGCAGGCTGTCGTTATCGGCGATCGCTTCGGCGACCATTTCCTCTAGGCGGCTAAGCTTGTGCGATCGCGCTGCTGAAAAGTCACTGCCATCTTGCAAGAACTGAGCTGGATGATTACAAATCTGCTTGAGCTTCATCAGCGTCGAGAGAATCAGTCCTTTACGCCCAATGCCCTCGGCCTCTTGCAATTGCTTTTCTACATCTCTGACGGTAGCCTCGTAAAGAGACGCCTGTTCTTTAGTAAGATTGCAGTACAGCTTTTGTTCGACTTTGCTGGGCAGATCTTTGATAATCGATTCGTCTGTCTTGACTCGGCGTAGGATGAAGGGCTCGACTAGCTTTTTGAGTACGGTGGACTGGGTGCGATCGCTATTGCGCTGAATCGGCAGCTCAAAGTTCTTACGAAACTGAGATTCTTTGCCCAAATAGCCAGGATTGAGAAAGTTGAAAATAGACCACAGATCCAACAGTCTGTTTTCAATTGGCGTTCCGGTCAGGGCCAGCCGATGCCGCGCCGACAGCTTCAAGATAGCTTTGGTCTGGGCGGCTTTTGGATTTTTGATATTTTGCGCTTCGTCTAGCACGATCCGATGCCAGCTGACGCTATTGAACAGATCCGCGTCGCGGCGAGCCAGCGAAAAGGAGGTAATTACCATGTCATGGCTCTTACAAAGCTGTTTGAATTCTTTTTTGTCTTTGGCTCTGTCTGCGCCGTGGTGGACAGTCGCCGCGAGTTCGGGCGCAAATTTCTCAATCTCCCGGTGCCAGTTGCCCAGCACAGAAGTGGGCGCAATTAGCAGCGTAGGCGGTAACGCTTTCACCTTTGCCGCAGCGGCCTGATCTTCTTCCTGGACTAGTCTGGCGATCACCTGCACTGTCTTACCTAGGCCCATGTCATCGGCCAGACAGCCATTGAGTCCTAAGCTTTCTAGATAGTGGAGCCAGGAGACACCGCGCTTTTGATACTCTCGTAGCTGGCCCGCAAAGCCAGGTGGGTTTTCGACCGGGACTAGGGCGCTAGTGTCATTGAGCTTGGCCATCATGTTCACTAAAGTGCGATCGCGGCTAAAATCAACCTCCACATCATCGCCCTGCTGCGCCACCATCTGCATAAAGTCCAACAAACCCAGCTCTGGGTTCTCTGCGCGGTGCTTTTGCCAGAAGGCCATCATCTCCTGCATCTTGGCCTGGTCTAGCTCCATCCACTGCCCCCGGAACTGCACCAGACGAGCCTGAGAATTCACCAGCGCCTGCCATTCTTTCTCACTGACTTTCTCTCCCCCAATCGATAGCTCATACTGATACTCCACCAGCGTATCGAAAGAGAAATAGCTCTTCGACTTGTCCTGATCTCCTATCGATTTACTGCTAGCCTTTAGCCGCAGCTTCGCCCTTCTGCGACCTGTCGGCGTCCACCAAGACGGCACGACCACTTTATAGCCCGCGTCTTCTAGTACCCACGCCGCCTCATTGAGAAAATCAAAAGCAGCGTCTATGTCTAGAAAAATACC
The DNA here is from genome assembly GCA_963838725.1 of uncultured cyanobacterium. GTDB lineage: Bacteria > Cyanobacteriota > Cyanobacteriia > Phormidesmidales > Phormidesmidaceae > Phormidesmis. The sequence continues at coordinate 3,583 of CAWISM010000013.1, forward strand.
GGATGGCTCGTCTGTTTCTAGTCCATCCCACAGCGGCGGGTACATCCGCGCCGCATCGCCTAGGGCAAATAGCAGCTCTTGTTCAAAGCTGTCTCCTAGCTCTAGCTTTAGCGCCCTCTGCTGATGCGGCTTTAGTCGCCAGTAGTCGGCTAGATCAATTTGTAAGGAAGGGTAGGCTTTGGGCGTGACCTGAAAGTTTAGCTGCCAAGCGGCGTCTGGATCTGTCGGCGACTGGAGCTGAAAGCGCAGGTAGAAGGGGACGTTGCTCTGGATGCGGGCAATGCGATCGCGCCAGGGTCGCCACTGTTTGTACAGCGTCAGCTCTGTATTCGTCGTCCAGTGAGAAGATTTGAGGCAGCTATAGATCAAAGAGCCTTCAATCTTCTTATAAAAGGACTGTGGCAGCGGTGTTCTAGTGACGATATCGTGCAGCAAACATTCTGAACAGTGCCTTAGCAGTGTCTCTCTATCGTATAGATGCGGCGCTTTTGGCATTTCTAAATGCGGTGCTTTTGGCACTTCGGCAAAGCCAGCACCACAGATAGCTGGCATATGTTCTAGATAGCGCTCCAATATTTCCTCATAAGATTCGCTGACAATCTCCCAGTGCGGATAAGTCTCGAATGCTTTTTTAGCCTTTCGATAGCGCAGCGAAGGAATGTAGTGATCTTTTAGAATTACCTGTTTGAAAGCTTGCGTGTAGTGAAACCAGAACAACAGATCAGAGCCTAGCTGCACGTCAGCTAGCTGATAGTGTGCGATAAAGTGAAGCTCTTTTAGCTGCGGGATGAAGGTGCTAAGCCCAGCGTAGGACTGGCTACCCTTGAAATAGTGGCCGACCCGGTAGCAGTCTATCTCCCAGGTTTGCCACTCGAAGCGAGTAGGGATTTCTATCTCCAGATAGCGAGCGAGTTCTAAAGAGGGCAGTGGTCGCCCGTCCGCAGTTGGCAAGGTAAAAGCATTCGAGCTGATATCTTTGGCAATATTGTAATTTTGAGGCAGTGGAAAGCCCAGCTCTTCGACCAGACAGTTGCAGAGTGATTTCTGGGTAAGATACCGCCCACCTTTGTTCTGGTCTGTTTCTATCCACAGATAGAAAGCCCCGGTTTGTACAAACCCCGGATTAGGATCTGGAATCCAAGTACCGTGAAGAATCTTCATCAGCTATTAGCAATATCGACAGCAGCCTTGGTATGACAAGCTATACAGATAGGCCATACTAAATAGTAGAGCAAAGCGCTGAAGAATCATAGCAAAGTGCTTATCTATTTAGCGAAGAGACTGATTAGTGCAGAGACTGACTGTTTGTGGTTACACAGCGGTTGCAGCCGACAAAAAAGTTCTAAGAAATCGACGAAAGCTATAGTGGCTTCAGCCAGCAGGCTTCTTCGATTAGGGTTTTGTAGAAGTGAGTCTGTTGGGATGCTAACTGTTGCCATTCATCACTGGTATATACGAGGGCTAGCGGTTAAACGCCTGATGAACCTGCTGACGGTCCGGCCATTTCATGATTGATGAATTCAATGACCTGACTGGCATATCGGATGGCCTCTTCGCTCTGCAACTCAATCAAACTTCGACTTTTATAGTTTAGCTGATGGGTTACCACGATTTTCTCTGTGCGATTGTTTGTCTGTTGCGTGGTGTTGCAAAAATAGCGATCGCACCCCTTCTTCAGGCAAAATACTCTTCAACCTTAAAACAGTAGATCACCCTATGCTTGCCTGGCTTACAGCGCTGACGCTTTCGCATACCTCTCCTCAAGTATCTCCTCAGATATTCTCCCAACCTAAAGAAAGCAGCCTCATCGCTCAAACCTCGGAGCCTATAGAGTTTACTGTAGAGCAGTCTGTCAGGCCGCTGGCTGGCGAGCTTGATAGCGTTCCTGTCTTCAACAGCAACAGTCCGGAGCTAGTTGAGGATGCAGGCATATTGCTCTCCACCTTTCCGCCTGAAGGAATGGCTGTCCCAGAGGCCCATCTCGATTTTGCGTTCAACGGACGGTTTGATGTCTTTGCGCATCACGTCTACAAGGCGCTAGATTACGACGAGGAAACGCCTGAGTTGCTAGATAGCCTCTACATTGGCGTACTGGTTTACAATCCTGGGTCGGTGCCTGTGAATGTGCGATCGCTCTCTGGTGCTAGCTATCTTAGTCAGCCCGATGCGCCTTTTATTCAGCTCCCTGATTTTGTTCCCTTTAGTCCTCTAAATCCTGTCTACGCTGGGCCGGGAAGCCGAGTGAGTGGCGATATGCTTCAGGATCGATTGCAGGATATTTTTTCGGCGGTGATGGTTATCCCACCAGGGGAAAGCAGGATGCTGATGAATCAGCCGATTCCAATTCGAGAGCTGGAGCTACCGATCAATGGCCGTTCGACCCTGGCATATCTAGAAAGTGACGGGCCTGTCTATGTGGCGAGTATGGCTCAGTATGCGGTTGTAGAAGCAGGTGTAGACGGTAGCGTAATCGAAAGCGCGCCGACTTTAGCGGCCTGGGAGTCACTATTGCAGACGGGTGGACTCGCTGGGCCACGCGATCTTGCGCCCGCACCTTTGCCGCTAGCAGAAGGCGATCGCCTGATCTATGGCCGAGTAGCAGGTGTTTCTTTGGGCTCTGAATGGAAGGCCACTCTTAGAGATGAATCAGACAGTGAGCTAGCCGACGATTTACTGGCCGACCAGCTCACCATTCCCGCAGCGGGCGCAGCTTTTTCCTATGGCATCAGCTTGCTATACGCTGGCACGATGGGCACTGACCAAAATCAAAGTGCGCAGATGCTAGTTCGCTACCCTGATACTGCCTACCAGAGTCACGGTAACTACGGGGTGCGCTACAGTCTCACTCTGCCGTTGTTCAATCCAACCGATCAGCCCCAAACGGTGACTGTCGCGCTCGAAACACCTATCAAAGAAGATGAGCTAAGTGAAGGCGGGCTTCAATTTTTCGAGCCTTTACCTACCCAAACTTTTTTTAGGGGGCCTGTGCAGGTTCGCTATCAGAGCGATCGCAATCTTCCAGTTATCCGCAACATTCACCTAGTGATGAAGCGTGGTCAGCAGGGGACTCCACTTGCCACTATTACGATGCCTCCTATGACTTCACGCACTGTTGAAGTAGATTTGCTATATCCAGCTGATTCCACTCCGCCGCAGGTGCTGACAGTGGAGACAGAGGCTAAGCGGTAGATCTGACTGTTATTTGGTGCAGACAGTTTGATGTGACGTTCGGTTACGCTACGCTCTAGTTATCAATAAGACAATTAGACATGGCTATTAAAGGGACAACTCAGCTGTTAGGGGTGATTGGCTATCCGGTGAAGCATTCGTTTTCGCCGCTGATGCACAATGCGGCGATCGCACACCTACAAAAGTCCACCCCGGCTGACTATGTCTATTTGCCATTTCCTATTCACCCTCGCGATCTAAAGGCCGCGATCGCAGGCTTTAGAGCCATTGGCCTGCATGGATTCAATATCACCATTCCGCACAAGCAGACGATCATGCCGCTGCTAGATGAAGTTAGTGATGTAGCCAAGGCCATTGGCGCAGTCAATACCGTCTGGAGAAAGACACGGGATAATGGTGAACAGATCTGGTGTGGCACTAATACGGACGCTATCGGGTTTCTCTCACCGTTGATGTCGTCACTTGGACCGCCGCTTAGCTCAACAGAGAAACCACTTGATAGAGACTGGACCAGCACTCGCGCGATTATCCTCGGTAACGGCGGCGCGTCTAGAGCTGTTGTCGCGGCCTGCCATCAGCTAGGCTGTAAACGAATTAGTGTCGTAGGACGAAATCCTGAAAAGCTTGCTTGGTTTGCAGAAAGCTGGGTCAACAGTCCAGAAATTGCCGCTAGGTTAAAGGTCATGACCTGGGATGAGCTACCGGTTCAACTGCCAAAGGCTGGGCTGGTAGTGAATGCGACGCCTGTGGGAATGCATCCTAATATAGAGGCTTCGCCGTTGAGTGATGAAGAAATTGGACTATTGCCAAAGGGTGCGATCGCCTACGACCTGATCTACACGCCACGTCCTACCCAATTTCTTCAGCAGGCAGACGCTGCTGGACTAGTCACCATTGACGGATTGGAGATGCTTGTACAGCAGGGCGCAGCCGCTCTAGAAATCTGGTTAGGTCAGCCTGCGCCTGTAGGGATTATGCGCCAAGCCCTATTGGATCATTTAGCGACTGCTTGATTGATAGCCTCTAAGCCAGCAACTTTTCGACTGGCTTCTGATTGGCCCTGACTGGCAGTCTCCTAAAGCGGCATCGAAAACGGTAAGCTTAAGGCATTCGCTCAGGCGATACTCAGCGCCATCCTCAGCAACGTCATGACTTCATTTCTACGCACTCGATTTCTTCCCGTTTTACTCATCGCCTGTTTGAGTTTCTTTAGCTGGATGCCTGCTGCTCAGGCACTTACCCAGATCGAACTCAAGGATCTGGTTGCTGAAGAGTGTCCTGCGGATGCCGCCTACGCCGAAAATCTAACGACTAGCGGCTCGTCTATGGCTGCGACCTGCTATCTGGTCAAGGGCACCGCTGTCAACAGCTCGGCCAAAGACATTATGGATGCTGATATCTTTGGCCGGATCTTTGATGCGGAAGGGAATGCGGTGATGAAAAATCGCTATCGCTTGGGGGGAATAGAGTATGTGCCGATGGGAGAGAGTCCCTTTTCTTTTAGAATTTCTGTTCCTTCTGTTCAGCCTGCCCCTTTGCGCTTAGAGAAATTCAAGGCTTCTGGCTTTGCAACTAAGGTACGCCGCTTTCAAGAATGGAACCAGTCGATTGACGAAGGATGAAAACGATCATCCTTTTGACTTGATTCTTCCAAAGATATTGTTGGCGATCGCAGTCCCTAGCAAAATCAAACCGCCGCCTAGCACCATCGAAGTAGTAATTGCTTCGCCTAGTACTATTCGTCCCCACAGCATGGCCGAGATTGGAACTAGGTAGGCAACTGTCAAAGCGCTAGTAGATCCTATATTTTGGATGAGCCTGAAGTACAAGATGTAGGCAAGAGACGTACAAAACAAGGCGAGAGCGACCACAGAGAAGAGCACAGCCACCGATGGATTTTGAGTCGGAACGGTAAACGGCATCAGCGGCAGTATGGCAACGGCTGCGCCTAGCTGACTGCCTGTAGTCACAACGAGTGAGGGCACGCCTGCCATTGTTCTTTTGATGTAGGGAGCGGCGATCGCATACATCAGCGCCGCACCTAGACCCGCCATTGCCGCTGTCCAGAAGACCATATCGGCTGAAAAAGACTTCCACCCAATCAAGACCACAACGCCTGCGAAGCCTAATGCGAAGCCCATCATTCGAGCAAAGCTAAGGCTTTCTTTGATCCAGACAGTTGCGATAACTGTGCCAAATAGCGGCGCAGTCGCATTCAAAATAGAGGTGAATCCGGCTGGCAGCGAGATAGAGGCAAACGCTAGCAGTAAAAATGGAATCGCTGAGTTGAGACAGCCGACGACTAGCAGCGGTAGCGCCTGCTGACGCATTTCCTTGACTAGCGATCGCCTAGCCAGCAGCGGTAGTAGCACTAGTCCTGCTAGCAGCACGCGACACTCAATTAGCCAAACTGGACCCAGCACAGGCGCAGCAATCCTCATAAATAAGAAAGAGCCACCCCACAGCGCCGCTAGCAGCAACAGCTCGGCAATATCGCGAATTTTCATGATCTCCTATAGTTTGCGCAGCGGTTTGCGCTTCGAGTGTACCTGTTTAGCACATGCACAGAAATAGACTTTATAAAAACGCTCCGTAGATCCAGAAGCAGCGGACAATAGAACTTGATGTGTGTTGGTAGGTTGTGTCTATGCCAGTTGAGTGGATGCCTATGGTGCTGGTTACTTCGGTTGCAGAAACTTTGCAATCGCCGATTGCCACATTTGTATTGCTGCTGGCGATCGCGCTCATCATCCCGCCTATTTTTGAGCGCCTAAAGCTACCGGGATTAGTAGGATTGCTCGCGGCAGGTGTTGTCTTTGGCAGCAGCGCCCTCGGCTGGCTAGACCCTGCCTCAGAGACGATGAAGCTACTCTCTGAGATTGGCAAAATCTATCTAATGTTTGTAGCAGGGCTAGAGATTGACCTGGCACTGTTCCAAAAAACCCGGAATCGCTCGCTTACCTTCGGGACGCTTACTTTTATCATTCCGTTTGTTAGCGGTGTGATTTTGGGCCTTGGCTTTGGATTCGGCTGGCTGGCTGCTGTGCTAATTGGTTCTTTGCTGGCTTCGCATACGCTGCTGGCCTACCCGATTATTCAGCGGCTGGGCGTGGTCAGCGATGAGGCGGTAACGATTACTGTCGGGGCGACCATCGTTACCGACATTACCGCGCTGATTGTTTTAGCGGTGTGTTTGGGGATTAGCAAAGGCGACTTTACGACGCTGAAGCTGGTAACTTTATTGGGATCGCTAGGACTTTACACCGCCGTAGTCTTGCTAGGACTCAAGCGGTTGGCAATCTCCTTTTTTCAATCTACGGGTAAAGATGAGGGAAATCAGTTTCTCTTTGTGATGCTGTCGGTTTTCTTAGCCGCAGTTGTGGCTCAGCTAATCGGGGTAGAAAGCATTATTGGCGCTTTCCTGGCGGGGCTAGCCATTAATAGCGTGATTGGTGATGGTCCGGTTAAGGAAAAAACAGAATTTATTGGCAGCGTTCTGTTTATTCCCATGTTTTTTATCAACATGGGACTGCTGTTGGATTTAGCAGCGCTCAGAAGTTTGTTTGAGTTTATTCAGCTGCCAGTGCTAATTGTTTTGACCCTGCTAGGATCTAAGCTGCTAGCTTCACTAGCGACAAAGTTCTTGTTTGGCTATAGCTGGACTCAGACCTGGACGATGTGGTCGCTTTCGATTCCGCAGGTGGCGGCGACTCTGGCGGCAGCGCTGGTAGGCTATCAGGCGAATATCATCAACGCGCAGGTATTCAACAGTGTGATTTTGCTGATGCTGGTGACGGCCATACTGGGTCCGCTGGTGACGGTAAAGACCGCACGTCAGCTATCTATGGAGGCCACTACTGAAAATGTTGCGCCGCTGAGTTGGCTACCCGTGCCAGCAGAAGGATACGTCCCTTCCGCAATCAGACATACTGACGGATATCAGGGTCAGCACACTGACGATCATGCACACCATCCCTACACTGTTGTCGTCCCAGTCTACAATCCCAACACAGAATTTCGATTGCTAGAGCTAGCGGCAATCATTACTCAGTACGAGCGGGGACAGGTGGTCGCGCTAGCTGTGGCGATCGCACAGGACCAGATGGACTCACCACAGTTGGCTCGGGCGATCGCCCACAGCCAGCGACGATTAGAAGCGGCTAAAGCTATCAATGAAGCGATGGCCGTACCGCTAAAAACCGCAATGAGAGTTGACTACGGTATTTCCCAAGCGATCTGTCTATTTAGCCGTGAGCAGAGCGCTAACCTGATTGTTTTAGGGATGGGCAGAGCTTCCAAATTCGAGGCTAGCCTGCTCGATACGCCTTTTCTTAGTACGTCTCTTTTGGATGCGCCGCTAATTAGCTCAATCAACCGCGTACATGATGCGGTGCTGTGGTCGGCGCACTGTCCGGTAATTGTTGCGCGGCTGCTAGAGTCCCCGACTCAGTTCAAGCGTATTTTGCTGCCAATTGAGACACCTTCACCGATGACTATTCGTATCTTGCGGCTAGCGCAGGTGATTGCAGCGGCCAATCAGGGAAAGGTGACGCTGCTGCATGTCTGTAGTCCTTTTGCCTCTCAAAGCTATCAGAGAGAGCTGCGATCGCAACTAGAAAAACTAGTCCATCAGCTCCCGGCGGCTAGCTGCAAAATCGAGGTGGAACTGCTGGTACGAGATAATTGGATTACTGGAATCGTGCAGTTTTCGCAGCGCTATGATCTGGTGGTATTGCGATCGCAGCGCCGTCGAACTGGCAGCGGTCTCAGTTTAGGGACAACGACTCAGCCCTTGCTCAATCAGCTAAAAAAGTCGGTGATTTTGGCGGGTGAACCCTATCCGCCTAACGCTTGATCTAAAATTCAAAGATAGTTTTCATCGTGTTCTTATGGAAGACTCAGCCTCTACACCAAGCCCACAGCCGCTACCGGAGCAGCTAGAAGCGCATTCAGGCAAAGCTATCGGCGGCGGATTACCCGTAATCGAATACTGGGCGAAAAACACGCTCTCTTCTAAGGGCCTACCGATTTGGAAAACCCTGTTTCATAAGAGTGCCTGTCTGTCCTGCGCGTGGGGAACGGGCGGTCAAAAAGGCGGCTTTACTAACGAAGTCGGTGAGAAAGTACAGCGCTGCATGAAAAGCATGGAGTCGATTGTCGCTGAATTGCAGCCTCCGGTAGAGGCTCACTTTTTTGACACTCACCGCATTGAACAGCTACAGACGCTCAGCTCGATGGAAGCGGACAGGCTAGGTCGGCTCAGCTTTCCGGTTATTCTCGATGCTGAAGCGTCGCACTACAAGCGCATTAGCTGGGAAGCGGCCTACGACCTGATGGCAGAGGCATTTCGGCAGCCGCCAGAGCGCGTAGCCTCCTATAGCTCGGGGCGCTCGTCAAATGAAGCGGCCTACTTGCTACAGCTAATGATGCGAATGCTGGGGTCCAACAATCTGGCTGACTGCTCTGACCTTTGCCATCGGCCTTCGACGACGGGCCTGAGTAAAACGTTTGGCTCGGGTACGTCTACTGTCAGCCTAGAGAGCCTGAAGCAGGCGGACTGTGTGGTGCTAGTCGGCTCGAATGCGCCTGCCAATCATCCTAGACTGATGAACGAGTTGATTAAGATACGCGATCGCGGTGGCACTATTCTAGTAATCAACCCGGTTCGCGAAGTGGGCCTAGTCAAATATGGTTCGCCCTCTTTTCCGGTTAAGTCACTAATTCCTGGCTCCGAGATTGCCAATCTGTTCTTACAGCCTATTCCCGGTTCAGATTTGGCGCTCTTTGTCGGCATTCAGAAATCTCTGATCGAAAGAGATCTAATCGACTGTGACTTTCTCCAGGCATATACCGAAGGCTGGGAAGCTGTTGTAGAACACGCCCAGCAGACGGAATGGCAGACTATCACCGAGACCTGCGGTATCTCTAAAGCAGATATCGAAGCGGCGGCTACCTTGATTAGCAAACCGGAGAAGGTTGTCTTTGCCTGGGCAATGGGAATCACCCACCAGGCGAATGGGACTGATAATGTTTGTGCGATCGCCAACACCGCACTACTTACTGGCAATGTCGGCAAGCTCGGCGCGGGCGTCATGCCCATTCGTGGTCACTCAAACGTACAGGGCTTTGGCTCTATGGGCGTCAAAAACGAGATTAAATCGGCGCTTAGAGAAGCTCTAGAAAAGCTGACGGGGCGATCGCTCAACCGCAATCCTGGCTACCACACCCGCGCTCTGATCGACGCCGCTGATGAAGGCAAAGTAGACACTCTACTGTGTTTGGGCGGCAACCTCTACGCGGCAAACCCAGATCTGACTCAGGCCAAACGCGCTTTTAGCAATATAGAAACGGTCATCTATGTTGCAACCAAGCCAAACCTGGGTCACTTTCACGGACTGGGCAAAAAGCAAACGCTAATTCTTCCGGTTTTCAATCGATTCGAGAATCCTCATAAAACCACCGTTGAATCTGGCAACAACTTCGTTCGACTCAATGACGAAGGCACCAGTCATCTCAAAGAGGCGGATCTAGTGCCGGAGGTCACTCTAATTACAGAGCTGGCCAGCCGCATTCACGGCGATTCTCCAATCAACTGGCGCAAACTGCAAGATACTCGCTATGTACGAGAGCTAATTGCTAAAACCATCTCTGGCTACGAGAAAATAGGAGAGATTGACAAGACTAAAGAAGAATTCACCATTGCTGGTCGCATCTTCACCACACCTAAGTTTAAAACGGACTCTGGCAAGGCTAATATGCAGCCGACACTACTGCCGACGCTAACCCTGCCAACGCCCGACGACTTTGGCCACGAGTCAGGCACTGTCTTGACGTTGATCACCGCTCGCAGCTACCGACAGCACAATACGGTTGTCTACCAAATTGGTGACAAATACAGAGGTATGCCGCACCGTCAGTGCATCCTGATGAATCCAAAAGACATCGAGCAGGGCGGCTTTAGCGATCATCAGCGCGTCACTGTTCAGGGCAACGCAGGTCAGCTAACCGATATCGAGATTATCAGCGGCGCAGTCCGTCAGGGTGCGGCGCTGATGTTCTACCCCGAAGCTAACGTTTTGATGACAGCAATGACCGATCCCAAATCTCACACACCTGCCTACAAGCGAGTGCCTGTTTTAGTCCATGGATAGAAATAGACCAGCCTGGCAAGAAGTTTTTTATTTCATTCGTTTGCACAAAGAGTTGATTCGAGGCTTAGACGCCCTGTTTGTCTTTGTCGCTTGCCCTGAGGTGGAACCCACCAATAACCGCAGTGAGCGTAATGTTTGTCATGAAGCGATGGTGCGCAAGGGTGGCAGAACCAGCAATGGAGAAAGCTCTGCCGCCATCTGTCTCTTCATAGTTGGCTTGATTGTTCATCGACTGCGTTGTCTATACAGTCACTTCAGACTGCTGGAAAATAGACACCTACCTTTTGTTCTGTACTACGAGTGCTTACAGCTTTGCCGTACCGTCACTGAACGACGCCTTCTTGATTTCCGTTTTCTGCTTCCCAATTTGCAGCCAAAGGTAGTGTAAACCAAAAGGTTGATCCCTTTTTTGAGTGACTGCTAACACCAATTTCTCCGCCGTGGGCAACAATGATCTCTCTACAGAGATAAAGCCCTAGTCCAAGGCCAGGTATGTAGCGGGCTCGGTTGCACCGGGTGTAAAGTTCGAAAAGTCGCTGACATGAATCTTCAGGGATGCCAATACCGCTATCTCGAATACAGCAAAGTAGTTTAGTTGGGACGTTCGGGGATGCATTTGGATGTAAGCATCTTGCTGCATCGCTTTGCTTTGGAAGATCGCTGTTAGATGACGGTTGTGAGTCTTCAACAACTTTCGCTTCTAGAGTGAGCCGAATACCGGGTGGATTGTGTTTGAGCGCGTTATCGATCAGGTTGCTGATGACCCGCCACAGATGGGTTTCATCGGCGTAAACTAAGGGCAAAGTTGAGCTGATGTCGTTGTGTAGTTCAACCTTATTATGAACGAGCTGAGGCGCTAAGTCGGCTAGCACAGCTTCAACCGTCGTGCTCAGCTGAAGTGGCCGACAGCGAAGTGTAATACGCTGAGCGTCAGCGTGATGGGCTTCGATTAGAGCATTGATGAGATTTATTTGGCGATCGCTCCCCTGCAACAGACGCTCTAGAGTTGACACACTCACCCGCACATGATCATCTGAGGCTTTTGCTAAAAGACCTTTGATCACAACTGCAGTTCCCATCACCGGATTGCGTAAGTCGTGAGAGATAGTGTGTAAAAAGATTTGCATCTCTCGGCGTGATTCAAACTCAGAGCGACGGAGCCGCTCGTAGACATACACACCCACATTGCATATTAGACAGACCCAGCCGATTTCAATAAAGGTGCCGACGGCATATACGCTGTTGTACATAGGAGTATTGCCAATGGTCGTCATGCCTAATAGAGGAAGCGCGCAGGTATAGTAAAAGACTGGCAGTAGCTGAGCTATCAAATGCAGTGGCCAGCGTAGCGGTAAAAGGACGGCAAAGGCTAAAAAAACAATCGTATCTGGCTTAACAGGAATGCCGTAAGCGGTGGAAATTAGCTGAGTCGTCAAGCCATTGACAGCGCCTGCAAAGATTAAAAAGATGATCTCAGGATGGCGCTTTCCCCAGGCTGTTTGTCGTATCCATAAGCAGATGATGATGAGTCCTGAGATCAGGAAGTATCCAATAATGGTAATGGCTTGTAGGTCTTGGGCGATTTCTGGCGCTCCATGAAACCTTTCTAAATCTGCTGTTATCTGTTCAATATTGACGACATACAGGTAAAGTCCATGGCTCGCTGATATGAGAAAACAAATAAGCCCTAGCCAAAGTCCGAAGCCTAGCCGCTTATGTAAAAACTCATGTCGCCATTGAATATAGTCTGCCGACTGAGGCGGAAAAAGCAGCTGCTTTAGTTGATTCCAGTGGTGATAAACCTGATGATGCGTGCTGCTCGCGAGTGAATCTGTCCTGCTGCCTCGCCTTCTATAGATACTCATAGCAACACTCCGGATGCTTGGCAATTAGGTTTTTGGCAATTAGCTGAGCGTAGCCCTATGATATCGATACGGACAAGCGATCGCACATCGTCCAGATAGTCATTTTTATCACCAATGATCAAAGCAGCCATCTACAGCGATATCCCTGCTATTGCCAGAGTACATGTCGATAGCTGGCGAAGTACCTATCGCGGTATCGTGCCAGATGAGTACTTAGCGAATCTAGCTTACGAGCAGCGAGAAAAGGGATGGCAGCAAATTTTTGATCGTGCCTCAACGACCCATAGCTTTACCTATGTTGCCAAGAATTCTCAAGGAAAAGTTGTAGGCTTTGCCAATGGCTGTACGGAGCGCACAGGAGATCCTGTATACAAAGGTGAGCTAGCGGCCATTTATCTGTTAGAGCCCTATCAAGGCCAAGGCATCGGTCGTAGTCTTGTCCAAGCTGTTGCTGAACGGTTGGCACAGTTGAAGCTAAATTCAATGCTGGTATGGGCATTGCGAGAGAACTCTGCTTGTGAATTTTATCTGGCGCTAGAGGGAAAACAAATTCGCCAAAGAGAGATTGAAATTAGCGGCAGACGATTCGTTGAAATCGCCTATGGCTGGCTGGACACAGCGGCTTTGAGGAGAGTTGATGATGTCTAGATCAGGCCTTTGCCAGTAATGAATGACCGATTGGCCGATGTTGACGCGCTTGAGGCTGAATCACCCTGACAAAGAGTGCTGTGATGAGTCAGATTTTATCGGCTCGGCTGCGGTTAAAACGAATCAGTTTATACGCGTATGAATCATTCTGTTAATCCCTCTATTCGTAAGTTAGTCAAGGTAATCTCCTTAGCTGGATTAGGATTGCTCTGTGCTTGCAACAATGTAAACGCAGATCAGACCGCTGCCAATGACAGCGCTGCCACCATACCAAACGATCTACCGGAGACTTGCCCATCCCCTGCGGCTGCCCTACCGACTGAAACAACGCAAAAAGAGATCGAGGGTCGCACCTATGCGTTTAGCCGATTTGACTATGGGCCGCGCGAGATTGTTTTACAGGAAAATATCGTCCGATTTTTGGCGAGAGAATACGATTTTGTGCATTGCTTAGAAGACGGGACTTGGACGGTACAGCCGGGCACCTTGGGCGATGAATGGATTGCAGTGCGCAGCGGCCAGTTAATTAATAGGCCCGATTTTTCTAGTCTGGATGCGAATGGAGAGACATATCAATATCGAGTAGTGCGATCGCCTCACCCTCAGACAAACGGCCTACATGAGTCTGTTGTTTTAGAGCTTTTGCTACCTGGAGAAGACACGCCTCAACAGCATACGCTCTACACCTTAGAAGATCTTCAGCAGGCCAGCGGCAGTCCCGAAATAGGGCCAGCAGCTAATCTTGGTATCCCTTATGTGACCACGGCAGTCGCCTATGGCGATCGCCTCTGGTGGACAGTTGCTTTTGAGCAGGGTGAAGGCAACAACGGCATTGCCACCATCGTTAGCTACGACCTAGCGACTGAGGCAGTCACGCTCATTCAACCCAACGAGCTGTGGTCTCAGCAAATCTTAAATCTCGCATTTACTGGCGAGCCACAGCAGCCTACGCTATGGATGGGAACAAGACGAAGCAGCGAGGGCATTAGAGATGTTCCGGCGATGGGGCTAGTGTCTTACAAACCTAGTTCAGTAGACGATCTAACCTCAGGAAAGGTAGACGCTTATAATCCCTATAACAGTCCTTTGATTGGCGCGATCCCAACTCAGCTTGCAGTAGATGGCGAACAGCTTTGGATAGGCACGCGAAATGGCGTTTGTGGGCTAGCATGGCAAGCACCTGAAGCAGCAGAAAGCTGGAACTGTTGGCAATTTACAACGAAGGCAATAGTCTCTCCTATTGCCCAGGCCATGCAGTCTGTACCCGTTTATCCTTCTAGGCTGAGCCAAACCCCGGTGGCATCGCTTCCGGTGCCGCCTTCCGGTGGTGACATGGCAGAAATTCTATGGTGGATGCTCGCCGATGGAGAATCTCAGCAAGGGCGGTATGAGGTGAGGCTAGAACAAAGCTTTGAAGTAAGCGTAGGTCAAGGCGCTTCACCAACAATGGAGCCACAGTGGGTGGAAATCCCAGGGCGGGTGCCGATGTTTTGGCCGGGGTACTGGTGGTATTGGCAGGGCGATCGCTTTGTGCGTCCGTTGGATCATGGGTTAGATGACTGGGTTGCAGGCGATCGCGGCATCGGCCCCTAAGAGCAACCCACTCCTATCAACGATTGGTATGCCATCCGAGGTGACTTGGACCTGTTGGCACTTTCGGCAGACTCAACCCGCATAAAACACTATTCTGGTTGGGTAGATGACACACTGTTAGTGACAGCTCCAGCTGTCGTAGCGGCGTCGCGACCTGAAGGCACCTCGCCGAATCCACTCATAGAAATCCACCGTCAGCTTCAGGGTAGAACAGAATAGTTATCGGCGCGTGCGTCTCCTGGTTCTCTGCTCGAACAGGCGACGGACAACAACCGTGAACAAAGTGGCGATCAGGGCGATCGCGCCCAGCGTCCATTGACTATAGGTAATGCCAAACCCTGTCTCCTTTTGCTCCCACCATAAAAGCATCCAGCTGCCTATGCTTAACTGAAAGGGGGGAACATTCAGCAAAGACAGCAGCAATAACAACAATAGGCTGAGCACGTTGAGCGCAATCAAAAGAACAACCCATAAGGCAAGGGTTTCCCAAACTCCATTTAACATATCTAAGCAACCAGACCGTTGGTTTAGCATCTGTCTACCCGATTTCTGAGACGTATTGCGAGAGGACTCTTCAAGATGTCTCACGGCTTACTATCTCCTGATACACTGCGAAGGATAAATCGTTGCGAAGGATAAATCGTTTATATTAGCCAGCTGTTTAGAGCGCGTAGTTTATTAAGAGTTATCACAACAGCTATTAAACTATGTCCTCAACTCAAACCACTTCTTATTATTTAGCAGGCGCAGGTATTATGACTTCGGCCAATCGGTCAGTTCTAAGATAATTTTCTCAAGATGAATTTTAAGCTGGTTTTTCGGTGAGGAGAGACAATGCTGAGTGAATCGGCATCTTCTGGTTCTAGCGTAAAATATCAGGCTCCTTTGCAGATTGTGATTGTAGAGGATGACCCGGTGATGCAGCTAGGGTTAGAACAGTTTTTGGATGACTATGACAGTTTTCAGGTCATTGGCGTAGCTGGAGATGGCTATTCAGGCATTGCCCTAGCGCTCGATCTAAAGCCTGATTTAGTCGTGATGGATATTGGGCTGCCAAAGCTAGATGGCATCGCCGCGACCCAGCAGATCAAGCAAGAGCAGCCTGATATTCAAGTAGTGATGCTGACATCTCATACCGCAGACTATGAGATGGTAGCAGCGCTGGCTAGCGGAGCTGATGCTTACTGCGTCAAAGGCACTAGCCTAGAGCAGCTAGAGGTAGCAATCAACTGTGCCCATTATGGAGCGGCCTATCTAGACCCGCGAATCGCTCGCCGTGTGATTGGCCACCTGCGGTGCAGTCGAACGAAAGCGCCTGCTGTCAACTTATCAAAACGAGAGCAAGATGTGTTAGCGCTAATTGTAGAAGGTAAGAGCAATCCCGAAATTGCCTCTGAGCTTTTTTTGAGCGTTAGCACAGTCAAAACTCATCTGCGCAGTATCATGAACAAACTATCCGTCGATGACCGTGTGCAGGCTGCTGTGGCCGCTCTACGAGGTGGCTTAGTTTAGTCAATGCGCCTTAGAGCAACCCGATCGTTAGAGAAAACCGAGCGGTTGATTCTAGAATTTGCTCGTTTCCTTGTACTAGATTTTTAGCAGACTTCGAGGCGCACTGATAAACTATCTCAAAGCTGGCCGAATTTTGACTGCCGATACAGACAATAGGACTGAGATTGACCAGTCGGATGATGCAATTTAAGACTTTAGAGAGCCAGACTAAAATTCTGTTCTATAGAGGCTCCTATCATGAAACGCAAAGCGCTGTTTTTGCTAGCAGTGCTTGTTAGTACAACGCTAACAAGCAATATAATTGACGCAAATGCACAGACGAATCAGTCCGAGCAAGCTACACCTGCTGATGAAATGGCACTCTTAAGGTCGCTTGCTGAGCGTTTTACTGGTGTGAATTCTGTACCTGATTCTGAACTATTCATTGGCGAACTTCCCGACACGTTTCCCGGAGAGTTGTTGCCAATGCCTGAGGGATCGCAACTGCTTGCCAGTGTCGTTCGGCACAATGATTTTCTTGAAGTTTATATTGATTCGGCACGGTCTGCAGATGAGGTAAAGGCTTTTTACAAGGAGCAGCTATTCGGTGCTGGGTGGAAAGCTGGTACGTTTCCGGTTGGATGGGGAATTTCGGCTGCTACTGCTACTGCTGAAACACCTGAGATGGACTTGCCGCTGATTTTTTGCTCTCCGGCAGAGGATTTTATGGTACAGCTTACTGCTTGGGAAGTAGAGCTTACCGGGCTAACTGACATTAGGCTCAGCATCCTTCTTGATCAAAGTGTTGTGAGAAGCTCAGCTTGCGAAAGTTTAGTAGAATTCTCCTTTTTACCTACCCTACAGCTCCCTACTGGCGCGGATATCTCGACATCTCACTCTGGCTATGAAGATAATTTTGTTCATACCGATGTTGTCGTTAGCACGCCAATGACGAGCGAAGAACTGCTGTCGCATCTGAGCGAACAGTTTGAACAGGCCGGTTGGACGCTAGTAGATCAGACGAATGACGATGTGCTGTCATGGTCGAGTTGGACGGTTGACAACGCGCAAGGAGAAGCATGGCAAGGCACACTCAACGTTGTTCAATTGCGAGGAGTTACCGACGAATATTTGATCAGGGCGCAGGCTAAAAAGAGTGAATTAGAGTAAAATCGCGTCTAAATTTTAGGTGAATATAGCCTGTACCGGATGCATACTCTTCGAGAAGGCGGGGCCTACGGTACAGGCGCGTCACTTGACCCGTTGAAACACAGTGCTTTCAGCCTGCAAGCTGTACCTCAGTCAAGTGACCAAAGCTATAGACTCTTGGAGGATAGAATATGAGAAACTTTCACTTCTGGCTGCGATGGGTGCTATCCAATGCGTTGGGAGAGCTGATTGGGCTAGGCGTAGTCGGCGCTGCCGGTGCTTTGGTGATTAGAGAATCAGGAGAACCTGAAGGCACTCTAAAGGTGCTAGGCTTCACTGCTTTGATAATTGTTTTGGGTGCTTTTGAAGGGGGCGTTTTGGGTCTGTTTCAAGGGTGGGTGCTGCGATCGCGTCTCCCTCAGCTCAGACAGCGAGCCTGGATATTAGCCACTTTATTAGGCGCGGTCACTGCTTGGACTTTAGGGATGATTCCCAGTGCGATCGCTAGTCTGAGTCCGCTATCTCGAGGGAGCCCGCCCAGTATTGAAGATTCTACGGTCTTTTTACTTGCTGGCCTAATGGGGCTTGTACTAGGAATCGTACTGGCTTTGCCGCAATGGCGAGTATTGCGACGATACGTCCGGCGAGCAAGCTGGTGGATTCCAGCAAATTCTCTTGCCTGGGCCTGTGGCATGCCGATTGTGTTTTGGGTTGCGGGAAATTTGCCAGCAGATATCTCTTGGATTAGCAGTGGGGCGATCGCCCTACTTTGCCTTGCCCTAACCGGAGCTGTTGTCGGTGCAGTGCATGGATTAGCGCTACTCTGGCTGCTATAGCTTTTCGCGTTTTGCTACAGCGTTAGCTTGCAGAAAGTCGCCTTCGACTACACAGTAACCGTGCTCATCTGATCTAAAGACAGGCTACCTTGATAAAGAATATGAGGAATACGATGGAAAAGTAGAGGAGACTTATGTTCTTTTCTACTGGTTTTGTAGTAAGTAAGCGTAGCTTCGGGAAGATTGCCCAATCCTTCAAGCGATCGGCGATCAAACGGCATAAAATCGTCAGCCATTTTCCCAAAGTCGAGACGGTTCTTAGCTGGATGCAGAAATAGCAGCGTTGTGTTGATTGAAGCCTAAAGCAATGGGGGCAACTACAAACCATCGCGTGATTTGAGGCTCAAAACCCGCCGCTATCAAGCCTTCTTTCATCAGAGCAGGGTGTACGGGTGAGAAATGTAAGACATCATTCCAATAGCAGCCTAAAGGCGGGATGATTTGCTCGGTTAGGGCCTCTCGCCCAACGTACTTTTTAGCCTGATTTGCATAGCATTCAGGCAGTTCAGCCTCGAGTACGTTGAGCGGATAGAGCACAGAACCGGTAAAATTCTGGGGAACGCGGTGATAAATACGGCTCACTGTATCCTTTGTCATATCTGAGCATCTTGATCTTTTGTAAGCATTTCTCTAAAGAGCAGTTTGCTCATGCTATCAGCGGAAACGATTCTAGAATGCTCATGATTGTGCCTAAAACTCTTTTCCCGAAAAGAGCAGACAGGCTAGCACAAGTTAAAATAATCGCTATCGAGGCGAAGAAATTCCAAAGCTTTAAGTCTGGGATTGAAATGGCCAAAGGAATCCATGCCAGCACTAATCCAAGCGCAGCACCGAGGAAAAATTGATCAGCTACATCAGCTAAAGCGCGGGGATTTGAAGCATTCTCTTGGACTGTATTCTCTTGGACTGTATTCTCTTGGACTGTATTCTCTTGGACTGTATTCTCTTTGGATGACATTGTCACGACCTTATCGCAAAAAGTCTCGGTTAATCAAGTCTAAATTAGGTCATCATTATGTCTTTATTTTACAGGTAGATCGCTTTTTGGATCGCCAAATAAAATGACCAGTTGGTCGATTTCTTAGAGGAGCCGCATGCGCTAGCTTAGGAGTTCTAAATAGCTGATACGACGATAAAAGTGACTCGTTATCTTACGAGTTGGTGGAGTAGGTTGAGTAGAGAGGCTGTCTAAAGATGAAGAGACAAATTGTCTTGAAAGTTGTCTTGAAATTCATTGGCTATGCACTGGTTGGTTTGTGGCTAGCGGTAGGGTTATTTGGCGGTACCGCTCAGAGCCAGATTCAACAACAAACTACAGCTGCGCCTAGTTTTACCGTTACTTACACCTCAGCAACGACTGGGCGAGGGCAAGAAATACAGGGATTAATGCAGCGAACCCAGTCAATGGAGCGATTGCTATTAGGGGTCAATCAGATTTTATTTTTGCCAGAGCCCTTGACTGTAAATCAGCAGGAATGTGGCATGGTTAATGCCTACTATTCTCCTGCCGACCGGCAAATTGTGATGTGCTACGAGCTAGTAGACTACTTCTTAAACTTATACGCTTCTCAGAACGACCCTAGCGCCCCTCCTGTAGAAATCTCGACAGCCGGGGCACTGGCGTTTGTGCTGTGGCATGAGATAGGTCATGCGCTGGTAGATATTCTTGACGTGCCGGTGCTAGGGAGAGAAGAAGACGCTGTCGATCAGTTTTCAACCGTTCTCTTAGCCCAAAGTGATATTGGTCAGGTCGCAGCTCAGTCTGCCGCAATCTGGTTTTACGTCAGCTCTCAGCAACAGGACTATGCCGACATACCTTACTGGGGTGAGCACTCTCTCGACCTGCAGAGGTTTTACAGCATTATTTGTTTGCTCTACGGCAGCTCGCCCAGCGACTATGCTGGCTTAATGCAAGAACTCAATATCCCAGAACGCAGACAGTTTATGTGTCAAGCGGAGTATGCAGAAGCTTGGGAGAATTGGAAAGAAATCATTGGCCCGTATGTAAGAGTTTCTTTGGAGGGTTAAATAGTCCATGTTAGAGAAGGTATCACGCCATCTCAGCAGTTCCAAATTCCAACTTACAGACATGTTTTTTGCTCCAACGCGGAACGAGTTTGCTAGGTTTCAGCCATTCAAGACTGTAAGTCAAATTTGATCACGCTCTAAGGCGAACGAGAAATCAGGGGTTTCGGGCGTACGTAGTCTGGAATTTGGAATTGCTGATGCCATCTGTTCTACTCTCGCTTTTAGAGCTTTGTTGAAAAGAGAGAATTCTTCTTCTAAAATCATCCGGCTTATTTGTAGAACGTCGGTAGCGATTTTGCCACTAAAGATTTCCCTATTTATCAGCTGGGTTTGATTAAACGCATAGTTGTACAGCTCAAAGCGATGCAGGCCCTCAAAAAGACCTGGCTTTCCGCCTTTCCATTCCAGCACTGTGGGCGCAATCACCCGCAATACCTCAGCTGTAAAAACGCGCTTGTTTGCGGTGCTAGGAGTCGTCCGTAGCTTGAACTGCGCGCCAGCTTCCAACTGTTCAGGCGCATTCTCAATTAACCAGCAAGGGTTCCATTCCTTGTGAGTCGCTGCATCGGTGAGGACTTTCCAGACAATATCAGGAGGAGCACAAATATTGATCTTCTGTATAACCATCAGTGAGTTTTCCATAGCACTCTCTAAAATTACCAGTTTTCATTATTTGGGCCCGAAACCGATTCGACATCGACCAGTCAGTCAAATTTGCGAGCGGTCTTGGCATGGTAACACCTGTCTAGTCGGACAGACTGACAAGACTTAGTGGCCGATGTGAGAGGCTGCGTGGCCAGGCCATTGTTTTAAAGTGTTGCCTCTAGCGCGAACTACTAAAACGTAAACGCTTGAAGAGTTTGCTGTCGGGGCTTTGTTCTACTCTACTATTGAGGATTTTTCTCATGCTAAAAAGACAATTTGGCAAGATGATGCTGGCAACGTTGTGTTTAGGATTTTGTGTCAGTGTGGCAGCAGCTGATGCCGCACCCGCTCCGCTGTTTGCCCCAGTGGTTGACGATATTCGCCAATCACTGCCTGAAGGCTGGCAGTTTCGTTTACCTTCGGCAGTTCCCTCAGAAAGTGCACTCTATCCTTTTATCAGTGAATCGAGCGAGACAAAGTTTGTCGTGAGCTTGGGGCTTACCCCTGAGTGCGCTGAGTTGAACTGCACGATCGGCATGATTGGGGTAACCAATTCAGCAGATGAGCTGAGCAGTTGGCCGCCCGAAGGGAATGACGTCAGCACCTTTGGGCTAGGCGATCGCATCCAGGGATACCATTTAGTTCGAGGAGAAGGGGAGAGTGCGAATCGACTAGTAATGTGGCAGCAAGATGATTTGACCTATGCGATCGCCACACTAGCAGCCGCCATGACCCAAGAGCAATTAATTGAAGTTGCCCGATCAACAGCGTTTGAAACGCCCATCAGCCGTTAATCCGCGCTGCACTCGCGGTGGACAGAGGATATGCTATTGAGCGCTTTTCAGAGCTTACTGGGCAACCTCTCTGGCTAGGGGGGCTGCTCTCTCTTCTAGGATTTGCCCTAGCGCGCTTGCCGTTTTGGGGACTTGGGTCGGTATTATTTACGTTTATCGCGGGTAGTGTTCCAACGCTGTTGTATCTATGGAAACGGGATTTGGCGGCTATGTGGTTGCTCATGCGCTGACTGTAATGGTTCAGCTTATTGCGATCGCAAGGGGTTAAAAGCATGAATTTCAATTTCTCTACGACCGCCAGTTCAACCACCAATTCTCTTAATTACTTTTCTAATCGGAGTGAAGACTACGAGAAATATCGCCCAACTTATCCAGCTCCAGTCATTGATGCTATTTTGTCGGGGCGGTTGAACCCAATGCAATAAAAAAAGAAAGAGATTATGCACAACAGCATCACTCGGGTCACATTGTCAATCAACAACGAAGACGTAAGTAGCCGAAGAAAGCATCTGCTAATCAGAGAATTTTGGGCATTGAAACAGGGACGCCTCTATCATCAAAAAAAGGCGAAGGTTGGCCCTGTCCCCGCAGCTTTGCTAGGAGTAGCTTTGAAATTACGCGCATCAGCATCCGTGGTGGAACTCCATCATGAATTTTCTGACCCTTTTGCCCCATAGCAGATATCTTTTTAGCAAACTTGCCATAACTGCATTTTAGCTGAATATCCACCACGGGTCGTTCTCTATCCGTGTCGTTCTCTATCCGTATAGCTGCTTATTACTGTCTAGTAGGCCGATTTTGATTTCTGCGCCTCTGTCTAAACTAAGCCTGGAATCATCCACACACTGTAGCCTACTTGGCTTGCTGTGTGATTGGCCAAATTTAGTTTAGTGAGTAGATTCATGCTAGAAACAAGCGATTTTTCAACTACCGGCTGTTTGGGATTAACCCCGACAGCATCAGAAATCAATGATGCTATCTTTTCCGATCTGATGGACTTTATCCAGTCAGAGAATCTGCTGCCTACTTTTTCAGAATCCCAATTAGAGGATGGGGCAAATCGAACTGACTTACAGGCCGATAACAGCAATGTTTTCTACGATTTAGGGATAAGTGATCGCATGCTTGAATTATCGAACAACGATCGTTCCAGCGACGCGCTAGAAAACGATTGGCTACTCGGCCATCGTAGACTAGAAACGAGTGATATAGATCCGCTTTTAAGAAGAATGATGACAAACAGCGCTAGCATAAACGATGCTGAACTTGAAAAGGCGCTTCAAAAGAGCTTGGAGAAATCGCTCGCGGATCAAACCAGTCCCGGATCTATTGCTGCTGTGCTCACCGCAGAGGGGCAGCTATGGACTGGCGCTACAGGACTCACTGATATAGAAAACAACATTCCTGCGACCGCTGAAGCTCGTTTTAACGCGGGAAGTATCACTAAACCCTTTACCGCGACCGTCATCATGCAGCTAGTCGAGGAGAACAGACTATCTTTAGAAGATACGATGACTCGGTGGCTGCCTGACTCTATAACCGACAAAATTGCTAATAGCGGTGAGATTACTATTCGTCAGTTACTCAGTCATACGAGCGGTGTTAGCAGTGCCTATATGAACGAGTACAGTCAGGATGTTGTTGAAAATCCTGCTTTGATTTTTCAAAACTGGACAACTGAAGATTTACTTTCTCGATATGTTTACGGGCGAGAAGCGGATTTTACACCTGGAATGGACGCGGTGTACAATAGCTCAAATTATTTTCTTTTGGGCTTAATTGTTGAATCCGTAACAGGCTCAAGCTTAACGCAGGCATTTCGCGATCGCATCATCAATCCCCTCAACCTCAACAACACTTTCATGCCAGACGAAGCCATTCCCGGTGGCTACCAACCAGGCTATGTAGACGTAGATGGAGATGGTGTGTTTGATTTAAACGCAGGCGAAGCCGACCTCATCCGAGCTGGTGGTGCAGGTGCTTTAGTCTCAAATGTTCAAGATATTGCTAGATTTACTCAGGCTCTATTCGGCGGTGAACTAGTAAATTCCAGCACACTCCATGAAATGATTACAGGCGGCGTATCAGTATCTACTGACGACCCGCTTGTGCCAGAAGCTGGTGTGGGACTGGGATTTGGCTACCGAGATGTGATTGGAGAAGGCAGACACTTCTTTGCAGCAGGCGACAGCTACGGCTGGACAGTAAGGGTACGTCATGATCAGGAAAGCGGCATAACAACAGTTTTGTTTCGCAATGGCATAGACATTACCGCGACTAAGGACTATGCTAATCGCGCACTAGATGACATTTTGGGCGTTACCCGCGACTATCAAAGCGCTCTTCAATATGGCACTGGTGGTAATAATGCTTTGAAGGGAACGGCGAAACCAGATACGATTTATGGCTTGGACGGTAATGACCGCATTTTTGGCCTAGCGGGTTCGGATATCCTTGCTGGCAATGAGGGGAATGACAGGATTAAAGGCGGAAAAGGCTTAGACTGGATCAACGGTGGGAATGGGCGCGATCGCCTCTTTGGCAATGCAGGTCATGACTATCTTATCGGCGGCGCTGGCGGTGACTGGCTGGCTGGGGGAAAGGGGAATGACAGACTGCAAGGGAATTCGGGGCGCGATCGCCTGCGAGGAGGCAGTGGAAATGATTGGCTAGACGGCGGCGTAGGGCATGACAGTCTTAAAGGTGGAAAAGGCGATGATATTATTATCGATCCAGACGGCGGTAGGCTGACTGGCGGCAGCGGCCAAGACGATTTTCGCATTGGCAATGGCCGCTTGCCAAGCGCACCCAAGATCGATATCTTTCCGCCCGTGCCCGACTTTACAATCACTGACTTCACAATAGGAGATGTGCTGACGCTCAACTTCGGCATTGGCTTTGACGACCTGACGTTTTTTGATACTGAGCAAGGCGCTCTGGCGAGCACATCAACAAGAGCAGGTCTGTTTTTGTTAAAGAATGTAGAATCACAGGCGCTCACAAAAGAAAACTTTCGTTTTGGCAATGCTGAGCTAAAGGCTGATTTTCAAGCCGCGCTCGACCAAGCCCTAGCAGAAAGCAATGTACCGGGCATCTCTGTTTCTGTGATTGCCCCCGATGGAACAACCTGGACAAGTGCTAAGGGCGTATCAGAATTAGAAAATAACACGCCCCTTAATTCAGATGATCGCTTTACGATCGCTAGCGTCACAAAGCTCTTTACCGCTACGACTATTTTGCAATTAGCCGAAGAAAGTGCGTTGGGCCTAGACGATCTCATCAGCAGATGGGTGCCAACAATTGCCGAGCAAATTCCCAACGGTGAACAGATTACCGTGCGCCAGCTACTGGGTCATACCAGCGGCATTCGTGAAGTAAATGAAGATATCTTGGCTGCTGTTGAGGCGAATCCTGAGTTGGCATTACGAGAGTGGATACCCAGAGAATTTATTGAGTATGCCTACAGTCGCAAACCCATGAGCGAGCCAGGGCAGTTTGGCTATAGCAATACTAACTATCTGATACTCGGAGAAATCATTGAAGCAGCCACCCACTCGACCATAGCGCAACAGTTTCAGTCTCGAATTTTCGATCCACTAGGGCTAGAGAATACCTTTTACGCATTACCAGAAGATATACCAGGCGGCTACGTTAGAGCCTATCTTGAAGATGGTGAAGACGGTAGCTTAGTAGATATTCTCAGTTCTATTCATCCTTCTTTGACGCTCAAACAGGCAGATGGTGGAATTGTTTCAACACCGACCGACATGGCACAGTTTGCCCAGGCGTTGTTCTCAGGTGAGTTAGTCTCTCCGACCTCTTTAGAACAGATGGTACGAGATCAAAATCCGTTTACTAGTCTGAGCTATGGGTTGGGCGTTATGCATGGGGAGTCGGCCACAGCGGGCAGGCTCCGAGGTCACAGCGGCGCTTTAGAACTGGGCTGGCGCGCCAATTTGTATCATCTGCCTGATCTCGATTTGACGGTGGCGATCGCAGCCAACAGCTATTCCGAATCATCAGATCCGGCGGGCGAGCTTTTAGATAGCATTATCATTGAGACATTAGAAGCCTATCCGCTTATTTAGAGGACAACAGTCTTTGTAAACGGTATTTTCCGCAGGAGATGACCTGGCACGAAACAAACCGAGAGTACCAAAAACCGTGGAAAGGCCCGAAAGCTTGTTCGATCTCTGCACAAATGGGCCGGTTGAAAACCGGGTTACACTTTCGCCGCACTCATGTAGGCTAAATGGCGGTTCTTTCCTGAGTGCGATCACCCATGGCGTATCAAAGATGATCGCTTTTAGCGAGCGTCGCATCACCCCTATGAGTCCAGCCCTCTCTGTCGCCGCCAGCCTATCTCCCGAAGTTCGTCAAGACATTTGATATCCAGCTACTGTCGAGATCGCAGTCCATCAGTCACCTGGCCTCAACGCATCAGGTCAGCCGGAAGTTCGTCTATCAACAGGGCAACAGAGCTCAGCAAGCACTGGATGAGTCGTTTGCGCCATCCCAAGGGGATGACGATATCACTGACAGTTTATGCGGTCGCTGAAGCCAGAACGGGTGAGCAAGAGTCCGAAACAGTTGCTGACTAGGAAAGCTCACCCACACTGGCTGGAACCCCTCGGATATAAGCGATTCTAGAGAGTGTAGAGCCTGACGCAACCAGTGGCCTGAGCCGTCCGGATGACGGTCTACTTTGTGCTGCGAGTGTTACCTAAAAATGTTGAACTCAGCAGGGCAGTCACCCACCCTGCTGGTCTACAAAACCGTGCATGAGACGTTAACCTCACACGGCTCCTCAACAGCTCAGTGTTTGTCATACATACTTCGCATGAATCTGGTCGTGACAATGCCGATGAGTTAAGGCCAAATTATCCCGTCTATGATTATCTTGGTTCTTGTCCAGATGGTGGACTTCCATACGGTCATTAAACCAAAAATACAATCCGCACTGGGAGCATTTCCCTGACTGGCGCTTCAACAGTTTTGCAACTGATGATTTCACCGTTGGGTAGTGTCCCAGCCTTTGACTCCAGTAAAGCCAGTCACCATCATAAGGACTGCGACTACCCTGCACCTTAATATGCCGTCTAATCGGCGTTTGAGAGTGCCTAAGTAGTCGCAGATTACCTGCGTTATTTCGAGCAGCAAAGACCCAGCCTTCAGTGTCAGTAAGCCAGTACTTACGAACAATCCAGCTTCGGCTCTTCTGAGGGTGACGGCGATACGTCCAGGCCCGAAGCTTTTGGTAGAGCAGATGCCCCATCAACTCGAAAGTTACCTTACTACAAGCAGTCGAGTAGTAGTTAGCCCAGCCCCGAATCATCGGGTTTAATCGGTCGATTAGAACAGCTTGAGAAGCTGCCTTGTGGGTTTTGATAACCTCTCGAATTCGATGAGAATGTCTGCGAATGGCTTCCTTGCTAGGCTTGATGATGGTCTTGAAACCTTGCTTAGAGTGGGTTTTACCCACCGGATACTGGCGAACCTCATACCCGAGAAAATCAAAGCCCACCTGTCCCTCGTAAGGGACTAATGTATGGGTGATTCTCGTTTTACTAGGCTTTAGTTCCAAGCCCATCTCACTTAACCGTTGAGAGAGAAACTGTTGGCTCTCTTGCACCACCGATAGGTCTTTGTGTAGGACGACGAGGTCATCCGCATAGCGGACAAGTGTTGGACGTCGAGCGTCCTTAAACACTCTTTGAAGTCCTACTTCTAACCCGTGGAGCGCAACATTTGCCAACAAAGGAGAAATCACCGACCCCTGGGCAGCACCCGCTGGTGTTGCCTGGAACTGGTTATCATCCAGAACACCAGCTTTCAGCCATGCCCGAATTTGCCGAGTTAGACTGGGGCTGGTGTTGAGCTTCTCACAGAGAGCACTGTGATCAATCCGGTCAAAGCATTTGGCCACGTCTGTTTCCAGTACGTATTTTGGCTTTTGCTTGATAGTCGTAAAGATCGCCTCAATGGCGTCGTGACACGAGCGTCCTGGTCGAAACCCAAATGAGCGCGGTTCAAATTTCGCTTCCCATTCGGGTTCTAGTGCTTGTTTGACCTGCGCTTGCAGGGCGCGGTCATACATGACAGGTATTGAAAGCGGCCTTTTCTCCGTACTGCCAGGTTTGGGTATCCAGACTCGGCGGCTTGGGGCTGCTTTATCTCCTAGTTGAAGATTACCTACCAGCCTCATTCGCTCTTCCGGGGAAAGTGACGCGACACCATCGATGCCTGCCGTTTTCTTTCCCTGGTTGTCTTGCGTGACGCGGCGCACTGCCAAACATTTGGCTGACCACGACTTCATCATCAATCGTTGGAGTTTGCGGACTGTCTTTACATCGCCACGTTGCGAGGCTCGGTAGATGCGCTTTTGCAACTTAAAGACGCTCCGCTCTAGCTGTCGCCAGGGAAGCGCCCTCCATTCATACGTAGTCGTTAACTCGTCCATGACTTGTGCATTGCTACTTGTACCGCTACCGTCCAAACTGTTGTGTCTCTGTCTGCATATCCTCTAGCTTTCCTAGAGGATATGCAGACAGAGACAATCCTGCTATCCTGCTGCTTGCGGGTTGACGCCCTACTCAAGCCATCGACTATAGCTTGAGAGCAAGCAGGATAGTTACTTCGTTCCTAGTTTTCGTTTGACGCTGACGTTAGGTTCCCATTATCCGCCGGGTCTATAGAGGATGCTTCCAGGGCAGTCGGCCAACTGCCTAGCTCAATTCCCTGTCCCGTTTTGGGCAAGCCTGGTTCTCCAAGTGGAGACCCCCGAGAGGAGGATTATTCCCGCGTTGGCTTGGTTTCATTGACGACGGTTCTGGCATGGGTTCAAGTTTGTTAACCTTGGACAGCTATGCCGGGCGGGGTTCCCAGTCGGGTTCTGGGTTACCGCCTTTTCTACCATGCTTGCTACGCTTGGTTGTCAACCCAGTCGCAGTGGTTGATGCTGTCACTTCCGCATCAGGAAGGGATGGAATTTCACCATCACGAAAACTAAGTTGTCAAGATTCCATTTGGATTCCTCCTTATGTTTAATCTTGCCAGCTGTCCCCAGGCGGTTTGCCTGTTTAAGCTGAACGAATCGCACGACTGAAAATGAACCATCCCGATAATCTAGCGCTCTAGCTGTTAGGTAGATGGATTGCTACCGTGAATGCTGTGACTTTCCGTGGGCTGAGGGAGATCAGGTTGCTCTTTGTCTGCGAGTAGGGTGAAGTAGAACCGGCTCCCTTCATCTATGGTGCTGCCGACGCCAATAGCGCCTAGGTGATTACGAACAATCCATTGGCAGGTGGCGAGGCCAATACCTGCCCCTTCGTAATCACTGCCGTGCAGTCGGTACATAATGTCGAATACATTGGCCTGATATTCCGCGGGAATGCCAATACCGTTGTCTTGAATAGAAATCTCCCATTCACGGTTGCTGATTTTGATAGCCTGTATCT
Source organism: uncultured cyanobacterium (assembly GCA_963838725.1). Lineage (GTDB taxonomy): Bacteria > Cyanobacteriota > Cyanobacteriia > Phormidesmidales > Phormidesmidaceae > Phormidesmis. Next base: position 32,429 of record CAWISM010000013.1, read on the forward strand.
CAATCTTTGGTGGAACGTTTGGTTTGGAATATTTTAGGGCGTTGCTGATGAGGTTCTGAAAGAGCTGTGTGAGCTGTGTCTCTATTCCCATGACGGTGGGGAGCGGTGCAATGTGTAGCGTGGCTGAGGTTGCTGCGATGTTGTCTGCGAGAGTGTCGCACGCAGTGTCAACAATGGTATGCAGGTCGACGGGGTTTAGTTTGTCATTTTGAGTGTTTAGGCTGCCGTATTCCAGTAGCTTCTCAACAAAGTGAATGGCCCGGTTCGCGGACTTGCCAAGATTATCGAGTAGGTTTTGACCGTCTTGGTCGAGTAGGTGGGCGTAGTCTTCACGGATAAAGCTTGAGAGGCTTTTCATGTGTCGCATGGGCGCTTTGAGATCGTGGGCGACCATGTTGGCGAAGCGGGCTAGAGTGTCGTTGGATTTTTTGAGGGCGCTGATGGCTTTGTCAGTCGTTCCTTTGGCTCGGACAAGGGCGTCTTCTAAGTCGTGACGTTTTTTGACGTGCATGATGACTGCACTATACAGATAGGTGCCGTCGGGCTGCTCTTGGCGACAGAAATTGCTGAGTACAGGCAGGCGACTTCCGTCTGCGTGGCGCAGATTGAAGTAGCATTCGTTGAGCTGGCCTTTTATCTTCAGCTGTGGAAATACATATGATTGGAAGAAGATTTGACCGGCTTTCGGCAAAATCAACCGGATGTTTTGGCCTTCAAGGTCTTGCTTTGATGCGCAAAGAAGCTTAGCTAAATGAGTGTTAGCCGTCAGAATTGTGCAGTCCTCCGAAAATTGCAGATAGCCGCAGGGGATACTTTCTAGAGGAGAGCTCATGGCGGTTTTAGCGCACGTTAGAAGGAATTGGCTCAAAGGACAGTGTGGCAGCGTGATGCTGTTCTAAGTAGTTTTGAATAACAGCTATGGTTTCTTTTGGATGGCTAAGGTGGGGGCAGTGCCCGGTGGCCTCTAGCTTTACGTAAGCAGCGTTAGGAATTTGGCGATGCATGTATTCTCCCACGCTGTCGGGGGCGATCGCATCTTCAGAGCACTGCATAATCAGGCAGGGTGTGGTTACTTGTGAGAGCGAATGACGATGGTCTGAATAGAAAGTCGCTTTGGCGAAAGCCTTAGCGGTAATAGGATCCGTAGAGCAAAAGCGTTCTTCTAGCTCCTCGGTATACTCGGGTGAATCTGGATTGCCCATGGCGATGGAGGCTAGGAAACTGGCCCAGCCCATGTAGTTCCTATCCATAAGATCGAGCATTTCTTCGATGTCTTCTGTATCAAAGCCACCAAGATAGTCGGGTGGATGGTTGAGGTAGCAGGGCGATGGGCCGATCATGACGATACGGCTAAAAGCTTTGGGATTACGGATAGCTGCGATGACGCCTAACATGCCGCTAACGGAGTGCCCAATGAGGGTAACATCGCTCATCTCGAAGGCTGCGATTACTTCAACGATATCTTCGGCGTAGCCTTCGAGGTTGCTGTAGCGATCGAGATTGAAGGCGGACAGATCCGACTGGCCACTGCCGACAAGATCCATAAGGACGACTTGGTAGTTGGCTTCAAAGGCGGGGACTATGTAGCGCCACATGGACTGGTCGCAGCCAAAGCCGTGGACGAAGAGAAGAGTGCGATCGCCTGTTCCTGAAATGTGGACGTTGTTACGGTCTCGAATGGCGTAAGGATTCAAAGCGTTGCCTATAGAAGTAGTACGCAAGGCGTTAACTCGATTTTCGCACACTTTTAGGGAGGGTTCAAGCGGGGGAATAGCCTCCATGAGCCCAGCCCTTTCTATGACCGATAGCTTAGATAGCTTATCCCCTGAAATTTGCCAAGGCATCGGCATTCAATTACTGTCGCGCTCGAAACCCATCAGCAATATCACCGCGACGCACCCTCCAGAGTAGTGGCCCGAGAATCGGTAAATCCGTTCCCGGCTCCTGTACTGAACTAAGAAGTTTGCGTTGTTTCAGCGTTTCATATTTAGTTCACCAACAGTATCCCACCCTTTGCAATACAGATCGGCAATAGCCTCAGCAGCGGCAAGAAGCGTCTGGTTCGGATAACTTCTTTTCATAATATACCTGTCTCGTATCTTGCTTTACACAGGTTTCACCTATATCTCTTTCAGAATAGCTATGCCTGATTCGTTGTCAAATAGATGAATTTTTTCAGTCGGAAAGCTAAGCTGTAGGATGCTACCACGCTCGATTGGCTGATCGGCAGATATTCTTACCTGTAGCGATTGTTCAACAGCTTTGTCTTCACCACGACTAGCCACACCCTGCGCTAGCGTCACTACCGCAAAAGTTTCACTGCCTAAGGCTTCGAACTGTGTGACGGTTGCTGGAAACGCACCGGGCGTTTGACCGACTGCAATGTGCTCCGGGCGAATACCTAATGTGATTTTTTGATTGTTGTAGGTGTCTAGTGGCCAGTGGCCAGGGACAGCGACTGTAAAACTAGGGTGAACAAGCTGCCCGGCTTTGACAGTGACGGGGAGGAAATTCATCGGCGGTGAACCAATGAAGGCGGCGACAAAGCGATTGGCTGGTTTGCGATACAGCGCTAGCGGCGGATCGACCTGTTGGATTTTGCCTGCGTTCATAACGGCAATGCGATCGCCCATTGTCATTGCCTCGGTCTGGTCGTGCGTCACATAGATCGTGGTCGTGCCTAGCTCTCTTTGCAGGCCGACAATCTGAGCGCGGGTCTCGGTTCGCAGCTTGGCATCAAGATTCGACAGCGGCTCGTCCATCAAAAAGACCTGCGGGTCTCGGGCCATTGCTCTACCTAGCGCGACTCTTTGCTTTTGCCCGCCAGAAAGCTGCTTGGGTAAGCGAGTCAGCAGCGGCTCAATCTGAAGCATTTTGGCGACGCTATCTACTCTTTTGGCAATCTGCTGCTCGGCGGCGGGGCGGTAGCGTAACGGCTCAGGCAGACTGCGAGTCAGGCCAGCGAGCGTACTTGCTAGCAAACTCGGTCGCTCTGATGTGGCGGTACGGGCTCGCCTTAGCCCAAAAGCGAGATTGTCGTACACGCTGAGGTGCGGATAAAGCGCGTAGCTCTGGAACACCATCGCAATATCGCGCTGCTTGGGCGCAAGGGTATTGACATTGCGATCGCCCACCCAAATCTCCCCACTCGTCAGCGTCTCTAGCCCAGAAATTAGCCGCAGCAGCGTACTTTTGCCGCAGCCCGACGGACCGACTAGCACCATAAATTCGCCGTCTGCGATCGCCAGATTGATATCGTCTAAGACCGGATGATTGTCGCCTTTCCCTTTCAGACTGCCAGAAGAATCCTCTGCCGCTGTAACAGCAGCACTACTCGAAAAAGTCTTAGTGATATTTTTGAGAAGAACAGAAGCCAAGAGAGGTAGGAAGTAGGAACGATGAAGGATGAATGAGCCGCAGGCAAGTTGATAATATCAAGCCGATGAACATTGACGCATCTTTAATTCATCATTCATCGTTCATCATTCATCATTTTCTTCAATATCCGTTACCAGGGTCTCTACAATTATCTCCGACCTGCCCGGCGTCACAAGCCGTACGCAAGGCTGAGAGCGGCCCTGAAGCGGAATACCGTTAATTGCCACCTTAGCCGCGCGGCCTTCATCGGTTAGCAGCGTCAGATTTGCATCTGGAATAGCAATATTCATCGAGGCTAGGGCATCGCTCTTGAGGTTAAATTTAAATGACTGGGAACCAATGCCGCCGCGATTTGATGTCTTGAAGGTGCTCACTAAAATTCGCTTGCCGTAGCCCTTATTAGACACTAAGAGCAGCGTGTCTTTGGGACTGACTGGAACGCAGCCGACGAGATGTTCACTCTTGGGCAGTCGAATACCCTGCGGGCCTTGCGCGGTGCGGCTCATTTCTGGTAGCTGGTCTTCGTCGATTCTAAAGCGCAGCAGTCGGCCGCCGGAGGAGGCTAGCACCAAATCGCTGCCTATAGAAGCAATGAACGCATGCTTTAGTACATCGTCGTCTTTGAGTTTGACAGCGGTCAGGCCGCGCCCGGTTAGATTGGTCATTTCACTAGCGGGCAGGCGCTTGACCCGGCCTTTTGCCGTGACCAGAATGAGCTGTTGCGTCAGTCTTTTTTCGGAGAGCACTATCTGGGCAACGACGTTATCGGGCGTATTGCCGACGGCGTTAGGCAGTAGGCCAATGAGCGGTACGCCTTTGCTTTGCTTTTGAGCGATGGGAATATCGCCGACGCCAATGGTGTAGGCTTTGCCATCTTGAGTAAGCACGAGAACTTCTTCGGTCGGATTGGTGGTTTCGGTTTGAACGGTGACATCGTCAAAGTCTTCTAGCTCTTTGTTAGGCGGCGTAGGCGTGTCTTTTCTTCGGGTGCGTGTCTTAGGAGCAGCGCGGCGAACGTAGCCCTTGCGGGTGAACTCTAGGACGAATTCTTCTTCGCTTTCTTCGGCTGCGATTTCAGCGAGGATCTGTTCTTCTTGGACCCGTTCAGCTTTGGTTTGAATGCGGGTGCGGCGCTTATCGCCAAATTTCTTTTTGAGCGATCGCAGCTCTTTTTTCAGTGACTTCATCAGCACGTCGCGATCGCTCACCAGTGTCTCTAGCTGAGTGATGCGCTCGTCTAGCTCGTCACTTTCGTCTCGTAGCTTTTGCTGCTCTAGCCCGGTCAAGCGGCGCAGCGGCATTGCCAAAATGCTATCAGCCTGTCGATCGCTTAAGTCAAACGCCTCAATCATCTCGACTTTTGCACTCGTTCCATCTGGCGCGTTGCGCAAGATATCTATAATGTCGTCTAGGCTGTCTAGCGCAATCAGCAGACCTTCGACAATGTGGAAGCGATCGCGCTTTTGCTGTAGCTCATGGCTGTACTGACGAATCAGCGTCTCTTCTCTAAAGTTGAGAAACGCCTCTAATATTTCTCTAAGCGAAAGCTGCCGGGGCTGACCGTCTTCAATGGCTAGCATCAGCGCCCCAAAGTTGGTCTGCAAGGCGGTCGTTCTGTAGAGATCGTTCAAAATTAGCTGCGGCTGAGCCTCTCGCTTGAGCTCGATTACCACTCGCATACCTTCGCGATCGCTCTCGTCTCGAATGTCAGAAATGCCGTCAATCCGGCCCTGATTCACCAAGCTGGCAATCTTCGTAATCCAGCTGGCTTTGTTGACCTGGTAAGGCAGTTCGGTAACGACAATGGCCTGACGCGATCGCTTTCCTTTCCCCGGCCTAATCTCTTCAAAATTAGCAATGCCTCGAATCGGGATGCTGCCACGCCCGGTCCGATACGCATCTTGAATTCCTTTTGTGTCGATAATTTCCGCACCCGTCGGAAAATCCGGCCCTGGAATTAGCTTGAACAGTGATTCATTCGATAGATTAGGCCGATCGATTAGCGCAATCAGGCCATCAATCACTTCACCTAGATTATGCGGTGGAATATTGGTCGCCATCCCCACCGCAATCCCAGAACTGCCATTCAAAATCAGATTGGGTAGCTGCGCTGGAAGAACAATGGGCTCTTGCTGAGAGCTGTCAAAGTTGTCAATAAAATCGACCGTCGCCTCGCTCACTTCACCTAGCAGTGCTACATGTCCCACTTCCGCTAGACGAGTCTCGGTGTAGCGCATCGCCGCAGGCGGATCGTTGTCTACCGAGCCAAAGTTGCCGTGCCCTGCTAGCAGCGGATAGCGGCTAGAAAAGTCTTGCACCATCCGTACCAGTGCGTCGTATACCGCCTGGTCACCATGAGGGTGATACTTACCGAGCACGTCTCCCACCACGCGGGCGCACTTGCGAAAAGGGCGATCGGGCACTAGCCCCAGCTCATGCATGGCATACATAATTCGCCGATGCACTGGCTTTAGACCATCGCGAACATCGGGCAGCGCTCGCCCGACGATCACGCTCATGGCATATTCCAAATATGATCGCTGCACCTCAGTATGGAGCGCAATAGGGACGATCTGTTCTTCAGAAAATTTGAGCTGTTTCGCCATGAATGGGGCCTGTGAATGAATAAGCCAGTCTGAATAAACCAGTCTAGGTGTAACAATGCTGTACGTTACACGGAAGCGTTGAAAAACCGCAACATTTGCAGTCGAACTTCTTACAATATCTGCGAATTTCGCTTAGATCTATCATCTTTAGATCGAAGAATTTTGGAGGAATCCACAAGTCTAACTATCTCAAAATTCTTCCTAAACCCGAATCTCTTCGCCTGAGGAAGAAGATTGAGTTAGTTTTTTGGCTAGAGCGATCCTGCTAGACGCTAGAACCTTAGTTTATGAAGATAACAAGACTATACAAACTTATTTTGATATTTTTAATAGAGAGCAGCGCACCCTGAAGGTTGTAAGTTGTCTCTTTAGGCATCGTCAATAGGGTAGATAGCGCTATGAGAACCGTTTTAATTGTTGAAGACGATATGGTGAATGCCCGCGTTTTCTCGAAGATTTTGACCAAGCGGGGCGGGCTGAACGTCAAACACACAGAGAATGTTGACGAGGTGATTAGCATTGCTCAAAACAAAGAAGCAGATGTCATTTTGATGGATGTATCGCTTTCTCACAGTATGTACGAAGGCAAGCCAGTCGATGGCATCGAAATTACTCAAATATTAAAAAGCAACCCACAAACCTCAGAGGTTCCGGTGATTCTAGTCACCGCCCATGCGATGGACGGTGACAAAGAAACTTTCCTCAGCCAGAGCGGAGCCGACGGCTACATCTCTAAACCCGTAGTGGACCATCAAAAGTTTGTGAACGACATCGTCGCTAAGATGCCCGCTGAAAGCTAAGCAGCTATAGTTCATTTGTATCATAATCTATCGACCTTTGCCTACAGCTGCTCTAGCAGAGCTTGCAAGCTAGGCGTACTGAAAAATTCCTCGGTCGTTGAAATTAGCTGCTCGCCCCACAGATTGTCTTCGAGGAATTCGATCTTTGCATAGCGAGGATCGCGCTCTATGCTGGCGATCGCACTTTCTGTATCAGCGATGGTATGCGTCCCTTGTCCGTATCTAGCGACAGTGATTGCTAGCTGCGGCTCGGTGCCGTTGTCGCCCGCTAGACTCAGCGCTTCTTGCCACTGAGCGATCGCGCCGTCTACATCGCCGTTTTCGTACATCACTAGGCCGATATTGTTGACCGCCGGCCACATCTGCGCCTCGCTGCTGACGGCCTTTTCATACTGGGCGATCGCCTCGTCAAAGCGGTCGAGCTTGTAGTACGCATTGCCAAGATCAAACAGCGCGTTGGGATTGTCAGGCTCTAGCTTCAGCCCTGCCTCAATCGACCTAGCTGCCTGCAAGTAAGCCTCCTGGCTAAAATACGCCGTCCCTAAATTAAACAGAATTAGAGGATTGTCAGGCTCTAATTCCTTGGCCCGTTCTAGGCTGTCAATGGCCTTTTCTAGTTCTGGCTCTCTGACTTGCAGATACAGATTGCCCAGCAGTGCTAGCACGTTGGGATCATTCGGCAATAGCTGCGCGGCTAGCTGAACCCTCGCGAGCGCCTCGTCAAACTGCTGAAATTGCGCTAGCTGAAGCGCGTCCTGTGCTAGAAGTTCGCCGTCCGCCCGCAGCAGATCTTCGTCCAGGGGCAGCGTGTAAGGCAGTAAAGCCTGCGCGGCCGCTGGCCTGGCCATACCCAAAGCATCGACTAGCGCGCCTGCCGATGCGCCAAAAAGGAGAAATAGAGAGAAAGAAAGTCGTTTGAACACAGAGATTACTTAGGTAGTAGAGAATTTCTAGACAGTCATTACTTTTAGTATAAGTTCAGTCGATTCTATCGGATGGTTGGCGACATCAAAGACCTAATCCAACCACCCAAGAAAACACTAAAACCGAATCCTATACTCCAAGAAGACTTGATTGATATCGTCGAGGTTCGTATTCGAGCGCACCGTGAACGAGTCGCTCAGACGGTAGTTAAGTCCAAATTCGGGGTTGGTGCTATCCGTCAGGATTTTAGTGATACTCAACGAGACATCATCCGTTACATCGAAGCCGACCTCCGCGCCTAGATCAATCCCCGTATCCGCATCTTCCTCGGATCTAGCTCGACTCGCAGCAGTCACCGGGAATAGCCGGAATTCCCTGAGGTTGAGCGCGCTGCCGACAAAGTCTTGAACATTATCTAGCAGCGCGCCGCCCACCAGATTGATTAGCCCGCTAAAGCTATCCCCTCCACCTGACAGGCTACCAACCGTCGATTCTAGAGCGGTCACAACCCCACTGCCAATCAGTCCGAGGAGTTCAGATTGCGATCGCGGCGGCGTGCTGCTCAGCTCCAGATTTTCAAAGATTGCATTCGCAGCGCCTTCGACATCTGCTTGCACCCTGATGGTCTGCAAAGACCCCGTACTTTCAAACCCAACGTTGGTATCATCGGCGATCTCAGAGCGAGCAAAGGGCGTATTGGCAATCGGTGTTGCCCGATTCACCTCCGAGACAGAGGCGCGCAGCGAAACGTCTAAGGTCGGGTTTTGTAAGCCTGTCTCTGGGGTAAACGTCGCCGTATTGTCATCTCCATCTAACCTAAACAGCGTGGTGTACAGATTCACTCGCCCTGATCGCAGGTTAACAACACCTTGAGGGCTAATTGCGCTCAAAGACCCGTCTAGTAGGAGATTTCCGTCAGCCATGAAGTTCAGCAGCGTCCCCTGGGTGATTTGAACCGCATCTCCTATCACTAGCTGAAGATTGCGCAGCGTCGGCGAGGTCCGGCTGCTAGCAACGTTCGCGGTGCGCGGCGTGCGTGGAACAGGTGGTTCTGTAGGTAGCTCGAACGCACTGTCTGACTCGTCGCTTCGATCTGGCTCGTCCTCAGACTCACTGCCGTCTGGCAGCGAGATCCGCCCATCCGAGAGAAAGACCTGACCGCCGATTTCTGTCCCGCCTCCAATGCTCCCACCAATCACAACCTGGCCGTCTACGCCGCCGTTGTAGATATCGTTTTCTAACGAAAGATCGAGACTATCGAGATTAATCGTCAGCGGGCTGTTGGCAACTGCAGGAACCTGAGAAAGTAGACTGTTGCCGATACCGTTCTCACGCAGCGGCAGCGCTCCCGCCGCAGTGACTTGCCCGTCACCGATCTGGCCCTGCAAAGCGTTGACGACAACCAGATCGCCCAAAAAAGACGCATTTCCAGTAACTCCAGTCAGCTGCTCTGGCAGAATCTGAGCGCTAATCACCGCCTCTGATAGCGACGCCGATCCGGCAATAATAGGCCTGTCCACCGTGCCGTCTACCGTCAGACTCAGTTGCCCCTCACCCGACTCAAACGCTACCTGGTCGCTAAAGATGTTCAGCAGAGCGAGCCCTTCATTTTCAACATTGATATCAATGTCCACCCGATCAGTGGCAGGCTCAACGGTCATAAAGTCGAACGCGTAGGGAATCTGACCCGATAGCGACAGCGGTCGTTCTGGGGTAGACGCTGTCAGCGCACTCTGCAAGGTGAGCACGGCATTTTGGTAGATAAAACTAGCATCTGCCCTTTGCAAAGGCGTGTCGTTGATAGCTGACGATGAGAGGGATGCGCTGCCTCTAAGCTGAGGGTTTGAGAGCGTACCACTTAGGGTAGCCGTTGCTTCAGCAAGCCCTTCGACATCGAAAGGCACTTCGAAAATACCGTCTACCACACCCACGTCGAGGTTCCGCGCGATCGCCTGAAGATCAGACGTGAGCTCGGTGTCTTGACCAAACACGATCTGCCCGGTCAGGTCTATGACTGATTCGTCATCCCGCGTCAGGATATCCGGATTTTCAGCTAGTGCCCGTTCAGAAACAGCAGAGGAAAAGCGAACTGGCTGTAGCGCTAAGACATTTGGCGTCAAGTTACCTGCGGCGATTACGTTCTGGGCGCTGTAGTCATCTCCCCACTGCCAGTTCTCACCGACAAGATCGAAGCTTAGATCAAAATCAGTGCCGACACCTTCTAGGTTGAAAGTTCCAGCGAAAGGCGCTTCGAGTTCACTTAGAGGCGGTACGGGGTTGGCCTCATCGGCGATCGCAGCTTCAGTCCGGAGCTCTTGCACTTCGGCCAGTCGATTGAGCTGATCGTTCAGCACAAACGGCTGATTAGTGCTGGAATCATTCACGCTGACGGTAGCTAGCAGCCGATCTAGATCGGCCTTTGAGATGGGATCGCTTAGCCAGTCAGGGGCACTCAGTCCACGACTGAAGTCACTTAGGCGATAGATAGAAGCTGCGCTCAGTAGGCTGTTGACATTACCTTTGGGCGTGCTGAGCGTAGCGCTGTAGACCGGCTCGGGGCCATCTAATGCTAGCTGTCCGCTCAGGTTGTAGGCGGTGTTATTCTCCGGGTTGTTGTCGCCTTTGTTCAAGACCACCCGGCCCCCGGTTAGCGTCGCTATGCTATCGGCGTAGCTGATTTGTCCGGTTAGCTGACCGCCGGAGATATAGCCCAGTCCTAGCTGGTCAATTTGGACATCGCCTTCGAGGGACTGCTCTACTAGGTTGACTGCTAGCTGGTTGGTTGAAAGGGTGCCGCGCAGCTGACCAATCTCGGCAATGCCATCGGTTGGAAAATTAAGCGTGGCTAGCGGAAAGTTCTGGGCAGTGAGCGTCAAAATATCGCCCTGAGTTTGGCCGCTAGCCGTTGCGCCCCGCCAAGCAACCGCAAAATCAAAGCTAGGTAGAGTGGTTTGATCGACCAAAGGGCCAGTATTGACCAGAATGCTCTCAGCGCTGCCCGCCTGCCTGCGCCCAGCTACATCTAGGGTCACACCCGCGTTGGCTGCGTAGGTAACGCGGCCTGTGAGCGTAGACTCAAACGGCAGACTGTTAACCACTAGATCAGAGACATTGACGCTGCCGTCGACAGTCGGATCAGTCGGACTGCCTGCAATGGTGCCGATAAAGTCAGTGCGGCCTGTCACTGCCAAGATAGAAGGCAGCTCGAAGGGTAGATCGGCGATCGCATAGTCTCTAGCGGTCACTCTTAGATCTAGGCGATCAAGGTTGAACCCATTATCAAAGCTAGGCGTCAGCGTACCGCTGGCTGTTGCCCGCCCTGAATTTGCTTCGATCACCTGAATCTTTCGACCGTTCCAGGCCACCTGCGCTAGCAGCGGATCGCTAAAGCCGTCGAACTGAGGACTAAAGCTGGCCAGCCCTCTAGAAAATGCGATATCGCCCTGAGCTGCGACGGTCTCTAGGCCAATATTATCCGTCGATCCATTCAGCGAAAACTGTCCGCTCACCTCGCCACGCAGATCGGGCGAAAATGATCCTAACTGCACATTTGCCAGAGCCACGTCAGCCGTGAAAATGCCGTCTTCGAGCGTGCCTGCGCCGCTAGCCGTACCGCCGCCGACTGCGAAGACCGTATCGCGAAAAACTAGGTCTGTTCCTTGAATGTCGATAGTTCCTGAGCCAGCGTATTCCGCATCGGGTGCGTCCCATTCGACGGTAGTATTCACCGCCCCGTCACGGCCTACCACGGTGGTATCAGTAGCGACTCGTCCAATCTGGAAGTCAGTGTCTGCGCCGTACAGAGAGGCGATCGCATTCGCAGGCAGATTGCGCCCCGCAAACTGAAAGGAGAACGGTGAGCCTTCGCCTAGAAATACCTGGCCCGTACCGTTCACGCTTCCCCCTACGCTTGGGGTTGCCGTAATCTCTCCAAGAAATAAATTCTGCCCCTGTAGCTGAAACTCTGTAGACGCTGTGTCAAACACCACTTCATCGACAGATACATTCGTGGTCGCGGTCGCCAGGCCAGTGAAGATTGGCTTATCGAGCGGGCCGTCTACTCTCGCGACCGCGTCAAACACACCAGCAGCAGGCACGGGCAGCTCTAGATCGATTGTCTCTACAAATTCTGCGACCGTCACATCTTTGGTCTGCGCCGAGAGATCGTAATAGCCTTCAGTGAAATCGATCTGTCCTTGGGCGATCGCATCAATCAGCCCATAGTCAGCCGAAATCTGGTCAACCGTCCACAAATTATCTTTGAAGCGAGTCTGGCCGCTAATGTCTTTCACCGGCAGTGGCAAAATATCTGTCGTCAGCTCGCCCGCCTTTACGCTGATCGCCCCTGAATACTCGACCTCTTCCTCTGGCCGAAAGTCTAGATCGAGTAGGCCACTCACATCGCCCGCGTTGATGCCCACATCATTTGTCTGTAGCCCTAGCGTAGACAGCGTAAAGCTCAGCACGTCCGACAGCGGCGCGTCGTCAGCCTGCACTACCAAATTGGTCGCAAACGCTATCTCAGACTCGTTTTCTGCCTCAGTTTCATTTTCTGCTTCAGTTCCATCTTCTGTGTTGGCTTCTGCACTAGGGGGTGCTTCCATCGGCTGTACTTCACCTTTTAGCCCAATACTGCCGCCCTTAACCGGATCGCCTTCTATCTCAAATCGAACTGCAAAGACGTCTTTCTCAGCCACGCTCACTTCATCCAGCGCTAGCTGCCCTTCTACATTCTCTAGAAAAATTGGCTCAGGCGCTTCACCCGGAACAGGCAAAGGCACTAGCGTTAGCTGAGATTCTTGGAGGTAAACTTCGTCTAGTCGAACTTTAAATCGGCTTTCCTCATTGCTTTCCTCTTGCTTAGGAAAGACATAGTTTAGCCAGCCCTTCTCGATATCTTGAGCTAGGTAGCCATCAGCATCGACAACGATCAAATCCAGCCCTAGCTCAAAGGTTATCAGGGTTTTGAGCAAGTCAAATTTGACAATTACATTTTCAGCGTCTAGCGTCGTTGAATCCAGCGCTGAAGCGCCAACCGTAGAGGGACCGACGCGGACGCTGCCTAGTCCTACCCGCTCCACTTCACCTAGCTCGACCGGACGCTCTAGGAAGTTTGTCAGAACCTTTGAAATGAGTGGCGAAAGATCCCTATGAACATACAGCCATCCCCAGATAGCCAGAGCTAACCCAGCGCCTCCCAGCACAAAGCCTACAAAAGCACCGAGCCAAAACCAAGAAAACCGACGAGAAGGACGGCTCTCTAACGAAGATTCTGACTGATTCGGCTTAAGCTGATCGGACTGGGGATCGGAAGGATCGATTGGGGGCACTGCAATCGCTCTAGACCGGATTACCCAGCTACTTTAACAATTTTGGTCAGTGGTTTTATTAATATGTGTCAGTTTGGCTGTCGGTTCTGACAAGAAGAGCCCCTAGCTTGGTCGCTAGCGTAGGAAAAGAGTGCCGGAAGAAAGTGCCAGAAGAAAGTGCCAGAGCAAAAGGTTCCTATAGCTTTGGTCACTTGATTGAAGTAAAGCTCCCAGGCTGAAAGCCTTGTATTGCAACAGGTCAAGTGACGCGCCTGTATCGAATGCATCCGGCACAGGCTATATAATGATCGAGTCGCCAAAAGACCTGGGCAGGGTTGAGCCATTGACTAATCCATTTTTGAAGCTTAGAAGTCGCTACTTGGTGCTGGGTGCGTACATAGTGGCGAGCTTTGGGGTTGGATTGGGGTATGCCTACCTCGGCGACTATCAGCTACTGCCGTGGGGGCCAGACGATCCGCTCTCGGTCCCGGTGCTATCAATCGCGATTTGGACTGTGCTGCTAGTAGTCGCAGGACAAGAAAGCGCTAGACAAAATCTCAACATCCGGGCGCTATTTGGCGATCGCATTCCACAATTTTCTTTATCTTACGCAGTTCTACTAGTCGCCAGCGCCCTGCTATTTTCTTTGGGCAGCTTTTCAGTTGTCTTCTACTTCCTATCACTGGCCTTTCCTAAGTATGCCGCGCAGATCCTAGACTCTGACCTGCTATCAGGTGGCGCTAATAGCCAATATCCAGGACTTTACAACGCCTTGATGCTGTTTTTATTGGTGGTCTACGCGCCGCTAGCAGAAGAGCTGATATTTCGAGGTTTCTTGCTACAGCGCTGGGCCACTAAATGGGGCCTCAGAAACGGCCTAATCGCCTCGTCTTTGCTCTTTGGCATGCTGCATATCAACAATCCAGTTGGCCTGACGCTGTTTGGATTTCTGATGGGCCTGCTGTATGTGCGATCGCACAGCCTATGGATTCCAATCGCCTGCCACAGCCTCAACAATCTAGCCGCCGTTGGCATTGATCGACTCTCCACCTGGGTCACCAGCGATTCTACAGAACCCGTCACCGTCGAAAGCATCCAGCAAAGCTGGTGGACCGGGCTCATCCTCATCGCCATCTCTGCCCCCTTCCTCTGGCGCTTCATCAAACGTAGCTGGCCCAAACCCCAAGACCCTATTCCCTATCTCCTCAACACCCAAAAACTCCAAGCTCCCACCGATTAACCCCGGTCCCTATTCCTCCTGCCTTTTCCCATGCCCCTCATCCGCCGCGTCCGCCAGCACGTCAACCCCCTCAGCAATAAATACGCCACCCCCGCCGCTGTACCCAACTGGTCTGAGGTATTCGCCGATCCTCAGCTACCGCTGCATCTAGATATCGGCTGCGCTAAGGGAGACTTTGTGCGAGAGATGGCCGATCAGGTTTCAGGCTGGAATTTCTTGGGCCTAGAGATTAGGGAGCCACTGGTAGAAAGGGCGCTGATCAGACGCGATCGCGACCAGCAGCGCAATCTGCACTTCGTTTTTTGCAATGCGAATAACTCACTTAAGCCGCTGCTGGCAGAGTGCCCCGCCCAGCTACAGTGCGTCAGCATCCAATTTCCCGATCCGTGGTTCAAAAAGCGCCATCAGAAGCGGCGAGTGGTCCAACCAGAGCTAGTAGACACGCTAGCAGAATTGATGCCAGCGGGCGGCAGGGTGTGGCTACAGTCGGATATTGAAGAGGTGTGCGCGGAGATGTGTGATCGCTTTGATACTCACCTAGCCTTTGCCAGAAAAGGTGCAGACTGGCTAAGTGAAAGTCCCTTTCCGGCCAAGACCGATCGAGAACGAGTGGGTGAAGAAAAAGGGCTGAACGTGTACAGAGCGATGTATTTTCGTCAGGATCTTCCTTAAAACGATGTAAACTTTTATGAATGACATAAATGAGAGCACGTCAAAAAACTATGGCAGAGCCAGTTGGATTTGGGAAAAAGACGCCGAAAAAGCCGAAGTCTGAGCGGACACAGAAGCGAGAAAAAGCGTCTAAGCAGTACGACAAAATGAAGACCGATGGTCTGCCGGAGTACGAGGTATACGTGCGCGGCCAAGGCTCAAAGCAGTGGTATCCGATTGGTGCGATCGCCGTACGCCGCTCTAGCCAGATCAGCCGCGCTATCTACCACAGCGAAAAAGACTTACTACAAGGTGCGTTTAGAGCCTTTCCTGTGCTGAAAAAGAGCCGGGATAATCTGGAATATGGCTATCGCCTCAAAGGTGAGACCGAAGATGATATTGAACTGGCAAAGAAGGAACGCGATCGTAGCGAACGCGGTCTGATGGGTGCGATTAATGGCATCAAGGGACTGTTTGGAAAAAAGACCGGAGCGTGAATCATAGCCGCCTAACCGCCTAACCATGAGCAATCAACCCTCTAATCAACCGACGCTCTCCTACTGGCACGTCTGGACCGACGATGAAGGCATCAGCCATCAAACCCAGTGCGAACTCACCGATTTCTCAAAAGAAAGCATGGGCGGCGACGCCGACCCGCAGTGGAACAATCGGCTGATGAGCTGTGATGCTGAAGTGCTGTTTGCAACTCTGCCCGTGGGCTGGGTAGGCGAATGGCACGAGAATCCCAGGCCGCAGTGGATTGTGCCGATATCCGGCGTTTGGTACGTAGAGACAATGGACGGCGTGCGGGTAGAGATGGGACCGGGTGAAGTGTCCTTTGGCGCGGACCAAAATACAAAGGCAGATGCGCAGGGGCGAAAAGGTCATGTGTCTGGGACCGTTGGCGACGAACCCGCGAAGCTGATGGTCATTCAGCTCAAGAGCGATGCCTATCTAGCGGCACGGCCTGGAGATTTGACCTAGAAGGATTTGGCTTGGATTAACTTAGCCTAGATGGACTTGACCTAGAGGGTAGATATGATGGCAATGTCGACGGCGACGCAGATTGTTGAAGCCACGCTGTCTGATTTGGACGACTGGGTGCAGATGGCTTTGCGACTATGGCCTGCTGAGGAGGATTCGCCAGCGCGGGCGGAGGAAGAGATGCGAGCGGAGCTGTCGGGGATTTTGCAGTCGGCTAAGGATACGGCGCTGATTGCGCGAGATGGTGGGGGGCGGGCGATCGCATTTATCAACCTCTCCATTTGCGAAGAATACGTCCCTGGAGCCAAACGCTTTCCAGTGGCGTATGTAGAAGGTATCTACGTTGCCGACATCGCTCGCAAAACTGGCGTAGGTAAAGCCTTAGTTGCTGAAGCCGAAGCCTGGGCAAAAACAAAAGGCTGCTCACAGCTAGCCTCAGACGTGATGATTGAGAATACCGAAAGCTGTCAATTTCATACCCGAGTAGGGTTCCAAGAAGTAGAGCGGGTTGTATTTTTTATAAAAGACATAGAACAGCGATGAATCCCGATCAACCACCCAGCCAGCCAGCCGCCGAGCAGTCCCTAACCCCGCAGCCCGCCTCTGGGCAGCCGACGCTAGAAGAGTTCAAAGTAGACGAGTTCGACCTACGGCGACGAGACTCTGACGAGGAAGCAGAAAATTCAACAGATAGCTCGAACTACGAGAGCCCAGATCCAACAGAACTAGACACAGCAACCGTTGATAGAGTAATCGAAATGGCCTGGGAAGATCGCACCCCGTTCGGCGCGATTGAAGAACAGTTTGGTCTAAAAGAGAAAGACGTGATCGCGGTGATGCGGCGCTACATGAAACGATCAAGTTTTAAGATGTGGCGAAAGCGAGTGACGGACCGAGGGACAAAGCACGCAGCCAAAAGAGACTTTGAAGTGGGAAGATTCAAATCTAGCAATCAGAAAAATTATTAAGGGTTTCTAGCGAACGATTAAGCCGAATGTGTCTGTGATTCTATCGACATTCGATCTTCATAATTGTTCTCTGCCGACCGCTTCACTTTGGACAAAATCAGCAATATCGTTCGGGTATCGAAAGTCTTCTGGAATGCTGTCTAGCAATTCTCGAAGTGTTAGAGGCGTCTGTTTCTTTCGAATGGTCAGCGTATCCTCTGTCGCGGTCAGTTCTACCACGGAACTCTCATCAATGCCTAGTGCTATCGCAATCTGAGGCGGAATCTGAAGACCGATGCTGTCTTCCCATTTTTTGATTTGAATGTTCATAGCTGAGTCACGATATGAAGTACTCACTGTCCATTGTGCAGCTAAGCTAAGGAGAGCCGCCCGTCACATGGTGGTATGTTTTGTTCCACTGGTGAGTTCAATACTTGTGAAGTAGGTGCTTGCCTACTCGCTGTAAGGAGATCTGCTATCGTGCCAAAGAATACAATTCTTCAGCCTAATCAAAGTTATACATTTCGCAGCTATTTTGAAATGTCTTACGAGCCGGACGATATTCTAGCGGCGTTCGGCTGCTCGCTACAAAGGCTCATGTTTGATTTTCCTGAGTTGGATACTAGCCGGATTGATGTGCCGAATACGGGTAAGACGTTAGAACAGTCAATTGCAGAGCTGAAGGCTTTTATTGAGCGGCGATTGCCGAATGTGAGACTAACGACTGAAGCAGCCCGGCGAGAGATTTTGATTTCGCCGCTGGTGCTGGCTTTGATGGACTATGCGCCAATTCAACTACGGATTGAGTATGGGGTAAAGGTGTCTGAACAGCTCAAGGGGTCGCTGGATTATTACTTGCAGGGTCGGCACAACTTACTGGTGATTGAAGCGAAGAATGCAGATTTGACGCGGGGGTTTACGCAGCTAGCGGTGGAGTTGATTGCGCTAGATCAGTGGACAGATTCGGAAGAGCCGACTTTGTATGGGGCGGTGTCTACCGGGGATGTTTGGCAGTTTGGGCGGTTGAAAAGGTCGCAAAAGCTGATTGAGCAGGATCTGACGCTGTATCGAATTCCGGCGGATATGGAGGCGTTGTTTCAGGTTTTGCTGACGGTGCTGACGGGACAGGTTTAAAGGGTTGTACAGTGCCTCAAATCTGGTCGGGAAGGGTTGCTCGGTAATCGGGAATGATTTTGTGGCGTCAGTCGGTTGCCTAGGGCCGCAAGATTTCTATTGCTCGCTGAGTTAGCGGATGGTCGGAGAGGGTGGATTGTTGGCCTGCTGCGATGGCAGCTTTTACCAGACAGAAGAAGTTGTGGATTCCTGCTTGAGTGTTTGGATGTTTTTCACCAAGGTGATCGCGCAGACTAGAAATTGCCTGCACATACAACGATTCAGCTTCCTTATACCGATCTTGGCTTCTGTATAATTCTGCAAAATTGTTCAGAATAAGGGCAGTATCAGAATGCTCTTCACCAAACAGCTCACGCGAAAGATCCAGCGCTTGCTGCAACCATGATTCCGCTTTCTGATACTGCCCTTGACTGTAGTAGAACGTTCCTAGATTGTTCAAACTGCGTGCTACATCAGGATCTACTTCTCCGAGAAGTTTGCGCCGAAGAGCGAGCGATTTCTCATAGAGTGGTTCCGCTTCCTCATATCGTCTTTGATTCTGGTAAAGAATCGCCAAGTTATTCTTACAAACCGCCACATAGGTATATTCTCCACCGAACAGCTTATCCAAAAGATCTAACGCTTCCTTATACAACGGTTCTGCATCCTTGTATCGTCCTTGACTTTTGTAAAGTTCTGCTAGGTTATTCAGACTGCGCGCTACATCAAGATTTTCCTTTCTAGGCAGCTTACGATAAAGACTTAGTGCTTTCTCATACAGCGGTTCCGCTCCTTTATATCGTCCTTGACAATAGTAAACTCCTGCTATGTTGTTCAGACCGAGCACTACATCGAGATGATCTTCCTTCAGAAACCTATACGAAAGCTCTAGCGTTCGCTCAAAAATCGATTCCGCTTCCTTATATCGATCTTGACTACAGTAGAATACTGCTAAGTTGTTCAGACTACGTGTTACGTCGAGATGTTCTTCTCCAAAGCACTCCCGAGTAGCTTTCAAGCATTCTTTGTACCAATGCTCTGCTTGTCCATAAGCTCCCTGGCCTTGATAAAACAGTGCTACTGCTGTGAAAGGTAGAGCTGACTTTTGTTTGTGCATCAACCATTTCTTCCAGGTGGTAACTGTTTCTACAATGTGTGGTATGGCTGGAGTTATCTGTAGTAAGAAGTCTTTCGTAGGTCGATTGGGCATCTGCCGTGAAATCATCACCCCAGTCGCAAATCCCGCTTCCGCCGCAGATACTGCCCCACCAGCTCCAACCCCAGTGGCAAGTATCCCACCCATTCGCAAATCTCTCTCGCCGTCTCTAGCTCCGCCTCAATCCGCGCTGCTCCCACTATCTGCCGCAGTAGCAACAGTCCAGACGCCTGATCTAGCACATCAATCGAAAACGACTCCACCCGCTCCGCTAGATCCTGCCGCCGGGTCGTCATCAGCACCCGAAAGCGATCGCCCTGCGGCAGCACGTCTTGCACCGCCGCATAGTCCGTCACGTCGTCACACACCACCAGTACCCGGCCATCATCCGGCCAATAGTTCCAGCAATACGCCACCCGCCCAGATTTGCTGCTGGGGCGATCGCACTTCATTCAAACTCTCAACGAGCGATCGCATCAACCCTTGCTCATTCTCCAGCAGCACCATCAGCCATTCTTGTAGCTTAGGAATATGGGGTGCGATCGCCTCCGCCACCATTTGACTAATTTCAGCAACCGGAATCATCTATCTGGCCAAAGCGCAAACCTACCTTCTTATACAGTATTGGGGAGTGCGGTTCAGGTTATTGCCGTACAAACCAATCAATCAACTTCCACGCGATACTTAGCTCCCCTGGCACAGGCGGTAGCTCATCTTTTGCAAACCAATCCGCCGCCTCAATCTCTTCTAGATCCGGCGTCAGCTCGCCTCCGGCATATTCCGCTACAAACCCCACCATCAAAGACTTAGGAAAAGGCCAAGGCTGAGAGCCAAAATAGCGGATATTCTTCACTTCAATCCCCACTTCCTCGCGTACCTCACGCGCCACTGTCTCTTCCAACGATTCGCCTGGTTCGACAAAGCCTGCTAGTACGCTATACATTCCCGCCCGAAACCGAGGAGCCCTTGCCAACAGAACCTTATCTCCCTTATAGACCAGCATGATTACCGCAGGTGAAAGTCGGGGGTACTGCCGCAGGCCGCAGTTAGGACAGCGTTTGGCTCTCTCGGTTGAGAGCTGCGTCGTTGGGGTGGCGCAGTGGCCGCAGTACTGGTGGGTGCGGTCCCATTCGATGATTTGGACGGCGCGGGCGGCGATCGCAAACATCTCCGCGTCCATTTTCTGGTAGAGCGATCGCAAGTTGCACCAGCCTAATCCCTTTGGTGCCGGGTCTTCTCTGTTCACCTCAGCCGCTATGCAAGGTACCCCGTCCAAGTAGCCTAGAAATTGCGATCGCATTGTTACAACCCCAATCGCCTTAGCGCTTACCGCCAAAGGGAGAACAAAGTCACTCTCATTCATCAACAAATTAGAGCCACTACACAAAAACCACCAGCTCTTATTATCTTTTTGTGTAGCGTTCTGCTCCCTTGGACTAGTCGCAGCAACAAAGCGATCGGAAATAGCAAATGGATTAGGAGAGTACAACAAAACCGCCTAGATTTTAGAACATTAATCAACAACATTAAACGCGCGCCAGGTCAGACTAATCCGAGGACCAACCCCTTTCTGCCTTTTAATCGCATGCACCCAATTGTCTTGCACTTCTGAACCCATGTACAGCACTGAGCCGGGCGGTAGCAAGAAAGCATGCTGCACTTCTGGATTCTTCTTGCTTCGATAGGTCAGCTTACGCGGATAGCCCACAGACACAATTGCCACCCCCGTCCCTGGCTGCAAGTCTGTTGTATCATCCGCATGGAAGCCCATCTTGCTTCTACCCGTCTCATAGAAGTTCAGCAAACAGTTGTTGAATTCGACGTCCAAAGTCTGCTTTAACTTTATCACTACTGGCTTTAGCGCCGGATGCATCGGCACCGCTGGATATTTCATCTGAGCATAGTTGTACGGGACACCAAAAGAAGCCGTCCGCCTAGCCGCCATACTGCCCTCCCACGGAATTGTCTCGCGCAGCGTATTGAACAGCATCATCTGGTCAGATAGAAAATCATCGATGATCAGTAATTTGGGCTTGACCATAGAGAGCGTTTGAGAATCGACCCAAGAAAGAACTAAAGAGAAAACAAACACATAGCGAACTTCATTGGTCGCCGTTACTAATCACCCTGATGGGTACCACCCCTCACCCCAGAAATTGCCTAAGTTAGGCCCATCAACCAAGCAGTTAAACACATCAGTCATAGACACAAGTCAAAGGATACAACTTTATGGAATCTCGTAAGCAACAGGCTCTAGACGTTCGGATCGCCGCGGCTAAACTCGCCTATGATCGCCCCCACGCTGAGCAGCAGGCAAACGGTGAAGAGTTTAGCTATCGATTTGACGGAACTGACTCAGAGCGAGGTGGCAAATCTTCGCATCTAGCTAACTACACCAAAGGGCTGCCCCACAACGAAGTCGATGGCCTGATCTGCGATGCGGACGACTATCAGCTCTTTGTTAAGGGTATTGATTCGGGCGATCCGCGAGACTTCCAGGCAACGCCGCTGGGGCCAAAGGGCTCTACGCCGGGTGGCGACGTTGAATGGAAATCGGTCTACTGTCAGCAGCATAATGTAGATGTCAGGGCATGGGAAAGCGCTGGCGCTGGTCTGGCTTTCGATCTAGAAGGTCCGGATGCTCAATCTGTTGCTTTGCCACCTGCTCCTACTGTCGATAGCGATGAGCTCGCTGCCGAGGTGGCTGAAGTCTACGAGATGGCGCTGCTGCGCGATATTCCGTTTACCGAGTTCGACTCTAGCCCAGAAGTTGCGGCGTCGCTGGATAGACTCAACAAACTGAGCTGGTTCAAGAATAAGAAGCTGAATCTCAGTGAAGCTGAGCAGCGTCGCCGTCGAAGACAGCAAAAAGTTCGCAATGCTTTTCGTGGTAACGCCTTCGGAGATACTACTGGCCCTTATATTTCGCAGTTTTTAACCCGTGGTACCCCGGAGATTGGCTTCAAAAACGACAACGTGTTGGACGGTCGCATTGCCTACGGCGCGATCACGCTAAGAAATAGAGTCCGCGTCGCTGAGCCGAATAAAGACTATATGACCAGCTGGGAATGGTGGCTCGATGTGCAAAATGGCGCAGACCTTCGAGGGACAGAAAACTATGTCAACAAGGGCGATCGCTATCGATTTATCACCACGCCGCGCGATCTAGCCACCTATGTCCACTACGACGCGCTCTATCAGGCTTATCTCAATGCCTGCCTATCGATGCTGTCTATGGGCGTTCCTTTTGATCCCGGTCTGCCGTTCCAAGCCGCTGATAATCTCGATCATCAGCAGGCGTTTGCGCACTTTGGTGGCCCTCACGTTCTGTCTTTGGTCACTGAAGTAGCTACTCGCGCGCTCAAAGCCGTCCGCTACCAAAAGTTCAACGTGCATCGTCGATTGCGCCCTGAGGCGATCGCAGGCCGTATCCACCAGTGGCGCAATACCCAGCCCGCCAATCTAGCCCCCGTTGCTGACCTTAGCACCCGCATCAACGAAACCCTACAGGCTGTAAAAGCCTACAACAAGGCGCAAAATGACCAGTACCTGACCTCTACTGGCGGCTCAGAATTTGATCGTGATGATGTCTATCTACTGCCGATGGCCTTCCCAGAAGGCTCACCAATGCATCCTTCGTATGGGGCAGGGCATGCCACAGTCGCAGGCGCGTGTGTCACCATTCTCAAAGCCTTCTTTGACCACGGCTATGTGCTGCCAGCGCCCTACGTCGTGCCAACGACAGACGGCAAACGCCTAGAGGCAATTCCCGATGGAGTGAGCCTGACTATCGAAGGCGAGCTGAACAAGCTAGCCTCTAATATCTCTATTGGTCGCGACTGGGCGGGCGTTCACTACTTTACTGACTACTATGAGTCAGTCCGAATGGGTGAGCAGATTGCTCTAGGCATTTTGGAGGAGCAGAAGCTGACCTTCGGAGAGAATTTCAGTATGACCGTTCCGCTATTCGATGGGGGCACTGTGCGTATCTAGACTGCCGGTATCTAGCTAGCTTGATACGCCTAACCAGGCAAATCAGCTAGATTCAGCCGCCTTTGTAAAGACAAGTTGCTAGGGTGGGATGCTACCCTAGCAACTTCGCATAAAATATTCTATATATAGGAATCGAGAATAATAGCCTCCAGATAGTCACTCACATTATCAAAAAGGAGCGAGCCTAATGTCGATATCCCTTGTTGCGTTCTAATTTAAGAGGAAAATACAATCGCTAAAAAACCACTCATCAATCAACAGATCCGTTCCGCGCAGGTTCTTCTGATTGACAATGAAGGTACCAACCGCGGCCTGACCGACACCTCAGAGGCGCTGGCCCTAGCAAAAGCGGCCAAGCTTGACCTTGTAGTGGTCTCACCTGACCAGGATACGCCAGTTGCTAAAATATTAGACTATGGCAAGCACCAGTATCAAAGCCGCAAGCGCCAAAAGCAAAGCGCTCGCACGTCGGTCAAAGAAGTCAGACTGCGGCCTAACGTGGGCGATTCTGACTATATGGTGCGAATTAATAAGGCGATCGCATGGCTAGAACGGGGTGATTCGGTTAAGTTTCAAGTACGCCTAAGGGGTCGCGAACACCAGCACCGCGATCGCGCTACCGACCTGCTTAACCGCGTCGTAGAAGACTTATCAAAAGTCAGCAAGGTGCAGACCTTTGACAGACGCTCTTTGATGGTTCAAGTCGTCCCTAACTAAATCAAGCGATCCAATAATTTCCATAAGAAAAGACCAGGGCAACCTTTATACCTATGCCCTGGTCTTTTTGTATCGCCTTTTTGTCTTTCCTCATGCCTGATACTCGCCGCGCCGCACCGCCACTGACCTTCATCCCCCCGTCCTACAATCCTTGGATTATGCGGATGATTCACTGGGCGCTTCCTTTTCTGTTACGCGTTCGTATTCGCCCCTGGCTACCAGTCGGTATCAGCCGAATAGAGGTCAAGCATGTCGATAGGCTCGTCCAGCTCTACGCAGACTTAGAAGCTGGACAAGCTCGGTTCCTGATGGCGGTGCGTCATGTAGAAGTGGATGATCCGTTGACTGGGCTCTATCTGTGCTCGCGGGCTGTGAAAAAAGCGGCCAAGGCTCAAGGCATTTCGCTGCGGCAGCCGATTCATACGCACTTTTTGTATGAGCGGGGCATGACTATCTGGGCTGGAAAGGGATTGGGGTGGCTGCTATCGCGAATTGGCGGCGTGCCGATTCGACGGGGGAGACGCCCCGATTGGGTAGGGCTAAAAGCCGCTAGGAAGATCATCACCACAGGTTCGATGCCAATGGTCGTAGCGCCTGAGGGGGCCACTAACGGGCACAGTGAGCGACTAGGTCCGCTAGAGCCTGGGGTTGCGCAGCTGGGCTTTTGGTGTGCGGAAGATTTGGCGCGCGATCGCCGCCCCGAAAAAGTATTCATCCTTCCTATCGGCATCCAGTACCGCTATGAACGCGCTCACTGGCCAGCACTACAGTCTCTATTAACTAGGCTAGAAAGCGAGGGCGGCCTATCCCAGGCAAACCAGTCAGACCACCCAGCAACGCTAGCGCCGACTGCTGACAAAGACTGCTACCTGCGTATTCTTAGGCTTGGCATTTACCTGATGACAACAATGGAAGCCTTCTATTCCAAGTTTTATCAATCATCCAAAGCGCCTAAATCGCTAGCTGAGACGCAATCCTCTGATGTAAAAGAGAATAATACAAAAGAGAAAGCCGAAAAGAAAGTCACAGAAGAGCAAAACGCAAAAGAAGTTTCATCCTTTGATACGACAAAACTACAGCCTGCGGATTACTCCGAGCGGCTACATACTTTACTAGACAATGCTTTGAAAGTCGCCGAGCAGTTTTTTAGACTGCCCAGCCAAGGCACGTTTGTCGATCGCTGCCGACGGTTAGAAGAAGCGAGCTGGCAGGTGATCTACCGTGAAGATTTACCAGATTTACAGGAGCTTTCATCACTAGAAAGAGGACTAGCAGACTGGGCAGCGCAAGAAGCCAGTTTAAGAGAAATGCATATGCGCGTTGTCGAGAGTTTTGTGGCTGTAGATGGCGAATATCTACAGGAAAAGCCCAGCTTTGAGCGCTGTGCTGAAATGACACTGTTAATGTTTGATCTAGTTGCCAAGCTGAGCTCACACCCAAAATTAAGCTGGTTGCGATCTGGGCGACCTAGACTCGGGAAGCGCTGGGTGAATATGACCGTACAGCCACCTATTTGTGTGAGCGATCGCCTACCGGAATATCAACAGCACAGACGCGCGGGCCGAGTCGCCGTAAATGAGCTGACTGAAGCAATTCGACTCTCTCTAGAAGACACGATTGAGCGGTAGCATGAGCTTAAAACAACGCTCTAGAAGTAGTCTTTAGAGCTGTGTTTAGCATGGTAGGCTTTGGCTACAGCTAGAAATTTCTGAAAAGAAAGCAGGTATGATAGCGAACTTAGTTTTGTTTTTACTGGTGATTGCGCTGAGCTTTGGGCTCGGCTACTTTGCTTTGAGCAGTATATTAGGCCGAAGCGCAGCTAGGCGCAGTCTGCTCCACGTTGCACCCGCACTGTTGCTGGGGCTGTTGCTGCCACCGATACTAGCGTTTGCGGGTCGATACGGCCTGGTGATTCTATATGGACTATACGCAGCGGGCGCAATTGTCTGGATGCTGAGCTGGCCTATACGCAAGCGGCAAGCGGGCGAGCTACTGCTGCGGATAGACGCAACTTTACAGAGTAGGCTGCTGCTGTGGCTAGGGCTGTTTCAGATTGGACTTGCGATCGCCATTACCTTCTCTCAGCTCGATCAGTTTACCGGTAGCTTAGTCACTAGGAGCGGTATTATCACTGGCATCGTTGAACTTTCTTTCTGGTGGAGTATCGCGCTACTGTTCATTCTGCTCGGTCGTAGCAAGTTAGAAATTAGAGAAAACGGTCTTTCTTACCTGCTGTCTTGGCAACCCTGGGAGCGAATTCAAGCTTTTGGCTGGGATGATGATAAGCCCAACACCTTAATTCTTAAAACCTATCCTCGAACTTTCTTATCTCGTCAGTATCTAACGCTCAGCATCCCGGCTAGCCAGCAGCAAGCAGTTGATAGCTTGCTAGAAGAGTATTTGCTAGAAGCTGATTTGGATGCAGAGATGGAGATGAGTAAAAATCCGTCCTAACACAAAGTTGGTATTACGTTGTTGTAATTTTTCGGATTCTACACTTGATTACATTGTTGTAACTTTCTCATATTTAGACACACTCTCTCCCGAAAGACAGACGCCTCATGCCGTTGTGTTTGTTTACCTTGTAGGTTGAACAAACACGTTAAGGATCGTTAATAATAATGATTAGCCTAAAGAGAAAATACGCGGTTGGCTTGCTACTGGCAGCTTCTATGACAGTGGCAACAGCATGCAGTGAAACCCCTTCTGAGGTGACCACGCAAGAAGAAGCGACTGAGAATGTCACAACTGAGGAAATCTCTGACGGTGCCGAGGGATTGATTGGTGAGACCGTTTCTGTTCGCGCAGAGGTCGAAGAAGTTGTTGATGACACTTCCTTTTTGATAGAAGACGATCAGTTCTTTGGTGGTGAAGATATTCTTGTTATCAACGCTTCTGGCGAACCGTTTGTGCTAGTCGAAGGGGATGATACAGACGTTCAGGTTACTGGAGAAGTTCAGCAGCTTGTGATCGCTGACTTTGAAACTGAGTACGGCTTGAACCTAGACCCAACCCTGTACGCTGACTATGAGGATCGTCCTGTTGTTGTTGCTCAATCGATTGCGCTATCTCCTGATCCAGGTGATATCACTAGCAACCCTGACCTGTACTACAACCAAAGAATCGCGATCGCAGGCGAGATTGAAGATAAGCTAGATGGCAACACGTTCACGCTAGATGAAGAAGAGTTGTTTGGCGGAGAAGATTTATTAGTCATCTCCAACATGCCTTCACCTCAGGCGCAAGATGGTGAGAAAGTTGTTGTAACTGGCGTACTACGTCCCTACGTCAAAGCTGACTTCGAGACTGACTACGACCTAACCTGGGATCTTAATGTCCAAGAACAGGTAGAAGCTGAATATACAGAAAAGCCTGTATTCGTAGCTGATGAAGTCTATCCTTCTGCAATGTAGGATAAGCTTTCTACGTAGCATAGCTTAGTAGCATAGAAAGAGTCGTTGGGTGAAATTATTTCCGGCGACTCTTTTTCATGCGAGGGCTGATGTATCAGACAATTTTACTCAATCTACGACTTAGACTATGAATCAGGTAACTAGGGTTACAACTAACAGAATTGCAGTTGTCTTTGACTTTGACGAAACGCTAACGCCTAGAGACAGCTTTGAGGTTCTACTAGAGAGCTGCGGATTCGACCCAGAAGAATTTAAGAGTACCCACGTTCAGACGTTAGTCGATAAAGGATGGGAAAAGTATTTAGCGAGAGCTTATGCCTTGGTCCAGGCGTCTCAGCAGCGAGACGAGAAAATTACTCGCGATAAACTAGCCGCAGTCGGTCAGAACATTCAGCTATACAAAGAAACTGACCAGCTTTTTGCGCGGCTACAGCAGAGAATCCATAGCATCAACGATGAGATTGAGCTTGAGTTTTACCTGATCTCGGGTGGCTTTGTCGATATTCCTCGCAATACGCCGCTTGCTAGAGACTTTAGACGGATGTGGGGCTGTGAACTTCACTACGACGAGACTGGCGCAGTCGACTTTATTAGTAAGCAGATGACGCACACCGAGAAGACGCGTTATCTGTACTATCTAACTCAGGGAATCAAAGACTCTGACAATGAGAAAGATCTGATATACAACTATGCTAGTCTGTCGCAGTCAGACCTATACATTCCGCTCAAGCAGGTAGTGTACGTAGGTGATGGCGCTTCTGATGTGCCTTGCTTCGATGCTGTTCAAAATTACGGCGGGATGTCTATTGGCATCTATCCGGATGGCAGTAGCGCAAAAGATTGGGAGTATATGGAAAGCATTAGTCAAACGCAAAGGCTTTCTAATCTAGTGCCTGCTGGATTTGAAGAGGATTCTGAGCTATTACAGTCGCTTTATCTATGCGTTGAGTGTATTGCCAAGCAAATTCAACTACAGCAGCTCAGAGAGAAGGGTAAAGGGAAGGATCGGATGGCCTAGCTTTCGAGGGTGAATAGCGTCATCTCGGGTGGACAGAATATACGGACTGGAATGATGCTCATGCCGATACCGATGTTCACATACAGGTTGTTGCCCGCTTTGCCATAGCCTTTTGCCCAGCCGTCAGCGTATACTTTGTCCTTTTGGGTAAACCGCAGCCAGGACCACTGGGGTGAGTTCGGCAGGCGCATTTGGCCACCGTGGGTATGTCCTGCCACCGCTAGCGGCGCTGTGTTTGCTGGAAACAGCTCGAAGCTGTCAGGATTGTGCATCATCGCGATTCGAGGACTGCCTTCAGGAATTTCTGATAGCGCTGCTTCCGCATCGTCGTTGTCTGCCCAAAGTGAACCGACAGCAGCTAGATAGAGCGGTTCGCTACTGTCTGGTAGCTGCATCGTGACGGACTCATTTTCTAGCACCACAATTCCCGCCTCTTCTAATGCGGTTGCTAAGTCGCTCGCTAGCTGCCCGTCTGGACTGGCTGTTTTGCTGTCCATCCCATAATCGTGGTTCCCAAGGACAGCGTAGGTTGGAATGCCTGCTTCAGCTAGCGGCCTAACGATACTAACAGCCGTTTCGATCTCTTCGGACGGGTTGGGGTTAGCGTGATAGATAAAGTCTCCGCTAATCAATACGGCAGCAGGGTTAGCTTCGATCATTTGCTCAACGCTACGACGCGCGGTCCCAGAATTATCTCCCCATAGGCCGATTTGGAAGTCTGATATCTGACCGATTTGTTTACCTTCCCAACTAGCTGGAAGATTGGGTATCTGGGCGATTTCTTCCTCTCTATTGAGGAATCGAGGTTCGATAAAGCCCCAGGCTGCGAGTAAAGCAACGGCGCTTGTTAGTGCGATCGCCCCATATTTCAATTTCTTAACCATAACCTTTTAGTGTGGCGTTCTTCACGGCGTGGACAATAGAGAAAGCAACGCGTAGTCTTTGCTGTGTAACTGTTTAACTTCTCACACTTTTTGATTTGTAGGATCGCTCTACAGATTGATTTTTAGGGCAAGCCAAAGCTGGCTACGCGCACTATCAAACTTCCGGTTTGAGGGTCATGCTCAAATACAAAGCCTCCCTGTTTTCGCTCATTTCCAGACAAAAAATCGAACTCCTGCTCTCCAGTTTCTTCGTCTCCGTCAGGCAGGTCTAGCTCTGCGATTACCTGCACGGTTCTAGCAATCTGTCCGCCTGTGTTTTTTAGCGTAAAGGGCACATAGTACTGTCCTTCTATAAGCTGAGTAGTTTCACTGACTTCGACTTGAAAAGCGGGTGGGAGATCTTTGCTAATCTGCCAGTCGTATAGAACTAGCCCCACTAGCAGCAGCAGTACTAGCGATGAGACAGTTAGGGTGATCCATTCAGCGAGCGATCGCACTTCCGCCTTCTCTGCTACCGCCTTCTCTGCTACCGCTTTCGCTGATGTCGCTTCTGGAGTCGTTTCTACCGTTGGCATTTCCACCTCATCCGAGCTTTCTATCATGCCAGAATGCGACCCGCTGCGCCGCCTACCGATGCAGGCAATCCCAAGACAATGACATTCCCTAGCCACTCTTGCCAAGGATCGTTGCCGCTGAGCTGTTGAAAGAAAACTAGCATTAGCGTTGAGGCAGCGAGCACCACGATGTATGCCAGCAGCGTTTCTGTAATTGGGCTGAGTAGCAGCCCTCTTTGGGTCCGTTCAGCTCTGTCCGTAAAGCCCGAAGCAAACACGATGATGTACGAAATCATCAGAGATGCGCCCATCACTACTAGGAGCCACCAGGGCGGCATACCCGCCGCAATAATAGCGATTTCCTCGGTTGGCGCGATGCTAAAGGCAATTACAACCGCGCCGATTAACGTGACATCAATGTCAACTAGCGTGTTACCAAGGGCGCTGCCGACTGATTTTTGCACAGTTTTAGGTACGGTACTGCGTAGGTTGAGCGAAAGCCCCAACTCGGCATCAAGCGTACGCCGCTGCTGAGGTTTGCGGCGCTCTAGGGTAGATCTCGCTAGGGTCACGCCTAGAGAAAAAGGAACGCCTTCAAAAATTAGCTTACCTAGTGCTTCTGAAAGCGGCGTCTCTAACGTGATTCGGCGCAGTAAGAGAAGTGCGATCGCCGCACAGATAATCCCAATTCCCAACGCCTCTATGCTCTCTAGCACAGTTTCTAGCGGCTTAATTGACAGCGATCGCCGAAAGCCCTCAATTTGAGTGAGCAGCAGCACCACGACAAAAGTCGCCGCCTGCACTATCAGCAGCCTCAGTGCGTTTGTCGACGAGCCAATCGCCCAGACCTCAACGGTATAAAGCAGCGGGATGCCGAACAAAAAGCTCCCCGCTGCTCCTCGCATAATCGCCTGTAGCTCGGCTACCCACATAGAAGCTTTTTAATTAAGCCAACCCAATCGATTTTTATTGTACTTTTATAACGGATTTTGTTGATACTACTGACTCAGTTGACGAAGGTTAATACCAGCTTCTGATGGGATGGTCTGGTTTGGGGGTAGATTAGGTCAGAAGCGACAAATTTAATTGATGCGATTGAGCAACTATCAACTGCTCAGCCTGCTATTTGAATAGTCTCGAACCGCTGAGGAGTATGTACTGTTATCCAAGTGTCTGCCTAGAAGCAGCGCTTAGTCACAAAGGGGGTCGTTATGGCCATCGCGTGTCCAAAGAAAAAGCCAAAGCAGAGACCCGGTCGAACTCAAACCGGACGGTTAACCATAGGTCTTTCTAGTTTGCTTTGTGGGCTAGCTACCGTTGGCTGTACGCCAGCGAGCCTAGTCGAGCAGGGGATTGAACGAGCGCTGCCCAAGTACGTAGGCCCAGCCGAACGCTACGACGTAGAAATTAATGGATTCGATGCCAGATTAGGTAGCGCTGATAGCGTGATTGCTGTGGGCGAGAGGGTGCGACCGGACGGTGCGCCTGTGATTGAACGGCTCTCTCTAGACCTGACGGGCGTTGTCTACGACAAGCAGGCAGAGCGACTTTCGCAGGTAGAGAATGCCAGATTGACTGCTGTTGTCAAAACGCCCGATCTAGTCGATTTTCTAGAAACCTATCGCAACGTCAAAGAAGCTGAGGTAATGCTGAAGTCGCCAGATAGAGCCACGATCAGCATCCGGCCTCAAATCGATCAGTTTGCTCTGCCGTCCGGAGTCACGGTTGATGTCAGCGGTCAGCTAGTCGGGGACGAAACGCAGCTTCGCTTTGAGGTCGATCAGGTTAGTGCAGCGGGAATTGATGTGAGTGCGATCGCTGCTCGTCGCCTTTCTGATGCAATCAATCCGCTAGCCGATCTAGAAAACTTACCCATCGAAGTAGAGATTGTCTCTGTTGTCGCGGCCGGTGAAAGCATTGGCATGGAAGTTGTCGGCGATCCGAGCAGCTTTTCTCCTTGAAATTTCATTCTCAAGACCGACATCTATCTATATGTATCTACTTATCTGTATCTATGTATAGAAGACGACAATCCGTACATCTCTTAACCTGGTTTGACTCTGCTAGCGCTCTGTCAAACTGCTTGGTTAATTTATTACGGTTGTTATGTTTGAGAATATCTATCTAATCTTCAATCCCATTTCTGGACAAGGCGATCCAGAGGCTGACCTGGCACTGATTCGCAGCGAGATAGAACCTGCAACTTCGCTGACCGTTCTAGAAACAGAAGCAGACAAGCCTGCCAAAGAACTCGCTCAGCTAGCTGTGGATAAAGGCGCAGACTGTGTGATTGCTTCGGGCGGAGACGGCACTGTCTCTGCGGTAGCTGGTGAGCTAGTAGGAACGGATGTGACTCTAGGTATCATGCCAAGAGGCACTGCTAATGCGATCGCCGCTGCCTTTGGTATTTCTAACAATCTCAATGAAGCCTGCCAGACTGTTCTGTCGGGCAATCCTCACAAAATTGACGTTGCCAAATGCAACAACAGACCGCTGATTTTACTAGCAGGAATTGGCCTAGAGGCCGATGTGATCGCTCAGGCCAATCGTCAGCTGAAAAACAAAATTGGCAGCGCTGCTTACATTCTTTCTGCCTTTCGCCAGGTGCAAGAGCTAGACACGTTCAAGGTGACAATGGAAACGCCTAATCGGATTATTTCGGTTAGGGCGTCTGGTGTGACTGTAGCCAACGTCGCTCCGGCAACTTCGGTGCTAGCGCAGGGGCCGTCTGGCGTTGTGCCCTACGACGGCTTGCTCGATGTCACTATCTTTGCTCCAGAAGGGACTGGCGGGGCGATCGCAGCTTCCTACAATCTTTTTCAGACCGCTATCAACAAGCGCTCTACCAAAAGAGAAGACGTCGGTTACTTTCGCTGTAGCGCTATAAAAATTACAGCAGAGCCAGAACAGGAGGTTGTTCTAGACGGTGAGATGATTGGCTCTACGCCCTTAGACATTCGCTGCATTCCAGCAGGGCTGACGCTGATGACCCCTGCCAATGGCAACTTTGACCCGCTAGAGAAGCTAGAGGGCTTGCCAGAGCTGGAGATTCAACACAAGCCCGTTGGCTAAAGGCGTGACTGACTCAAGCGGCTCATTCAAGCTGACAGCTAGTCAATCTATCCGGCTGAGTTTTCTTGAATGTGTGCCTCACGTTTTGAGCCCCTTCTTGTATCAGATCTTCCACATAGCCCGCCTGCATAAACTCTGCTTCCTTTTTGCTATCAAACGGACCGAAGTAATAGGTACACTCTGGCGCTTGAGTTTGAACTTCTACCCACCAAGGTTGCTTGCCATTGAGAACTGCATCCGCAAGTCGCTTTAGTACATTCATGATTGATTCCGCTTGTGAAGTTTCTTGTCCGTAATCATGCTTGAATACCCGATTCTATGGCCGAAGTCACCAGAATCGGACCGTCTGGAGCTGAAGCTGTAAGAATTGTGGCGTTTAGTTGTGAAGAAAACATGAAGTACGGCAACATATATCCATACAAAGCAACTAATTAGCGAAGTTTCTTAACCAGAGTCGATGTAGAAACTCGTCTAGCTAGATGAATTTCTAGGTGGGCTTATCAGATTTCTTAGTAGCTATTTCTTCTGGGCTTTGCCATGAAGATCATGATTGTGGAGATAGGCAGACAGATTACTGCTCTCCTTCAGAATTCGCTTTCTCAATGTGCTTCTCAGCTAGAGACAGCAGCGGATAGAACCTCGGCATGGCAGAAACTGACGACTTCTCACTACGATCTAGTGGTGGTAAGCGATTCGCTGCCGCGTCAGGAGATTGTGAGCCTATGTCAGCAGCTACGTAAAAGCGGCAACCTGACGGTAGTGCTATTGGCTGTATCAGCCGCTCACAGCGAACCTAGTCAGCTAGCCATTGAGGCAGGCGCGGATGATTTTTTGACTATCTCAAGCATCTCTAGCAGCCAGCCCCAGCCCGCAGAAGAAAAGGCAGAGGAAAAGGCAGAAGCAAAGGCGCTAGCCGCGCGGATTAGGTTTTTACTGCGTCGCACTCAAAGCATAGATGAGCGCGCTAGCGGCTTAGTGCAGCTACAAGAGATGAGCGCGGCTTTGGGCTATGCGGTCGAAGGCATTTCGCGCTTGGATTCTCAAGGCCGCTATTTGTTTGTTAACGATGCCTATGCGCGGATGGTGGGATATACCCCGACAGAGATGATCGGAAGGATCTGGCAGACAACGGTTCATCCAGATGATATTGATTCGGCGATCGCGTCCTACCAGCAGATGCTCAAGACCGGGAAAGTAGAGCTAGAGATCAGAGGACTCAAGAAAGACGGCACTATATTTGATAAATCACTGGTGATGGTAGCAGCCTATGGCGATCAGCGCTTCACCGGCCACTACTGCTTTATGAAAGATGTGAGCGACCAAAGACGAACGGCGGCTCAGCTTCAGCAGCAGCTAGAGAGAGAACGTCTGCTAGCTGAGATAACAGACTCCATTCGACGAACGCTAGATCTCGATCAGATCTTGGATACGGCTGTCACTCAGGTTCGCCGTCTTTTACAGACAGATCGGGTGATTGTTTTTCGGTTTTTCCCCAGCTGGCAAGGGGTAGTCGAAGCAGAATCTGTAGCAGAGGGATGGACTAAAACTCGGGGCATGCGGATCGAAGACTCCTGCTTCAATGAGCTCTATGCCCAGACCTATCGAGAAGGCAGAATCAGCAAGATAGCTAATATTGATACAGCCAATATAGATCCTTGTCACATTGGCCTTTTGAAACCGCTTCAGGTGAAAGCGAATCTGGTTGTCCCAATTCTTCAAGGGCCGAAGCTGTGGGGACTACTGATCGCTCATCACTGCCGTGCTCCCAGGCAGTGGGAACCCGAAAACACTCAGCTATTACAGCAGACAGCGACCCAGATGGGCATCGCCATCTATCAAGCAGAGCTGTATCGCCAGACCCGCGAACAGGCTGCGCTGATTGACATTGCAACCGATGCCATTTTTGTCCGCAATCTAACCGGTCAGATCGTGCTGTGGAGTCAAGGAGCCGAGAGGCTCTACGGCTGGCGTAAAGAGGAAGCCATCGGCAAAACGGCGCAGCAGCTACTAAAAAAGAGAAGCGAGCTAGACATAGACGATATTATCCATACCACTTTAGAGCAGGGCTTTTGGCAAGGGGAGATGACCCAAACCACCAAAGCTGGCAAAGATATCTTGGTAGCTAGTCGCTGGACATTAGTAAAAGATAATACCGGACGGCCTCAGTCTCTGCTAGAAGTAAACACCGATATTACTGAGAAGAAACAGATCGAAGCCCAGTTTTATCAGGCACAGCGATTAGAGAGTATCGGGCGGCTAGCTAGCGGCATTGCCCACGATCTCAACAACATTTTGACGCCGATTCTGGGCATTGCTCAGCTTTTGCACATTACCCAGCGGGACGCCGACGCAGCGACCCACGAACATCTAAACATCCTAGAGCAGAGCGCTAGGCGAGGCGCTAGCATGGTTCGACAGATTCTCACGTTTGCTCAGGGTGATCCTGGCAACAAAACAGCCGTCGATATTTTCGAACTGTTGCAAGAAGTCCTTAACATTATCCGTCAGGGTATGCCGAGCGCTATAGAGATACGCCTGATACCCGAGTGCCAGCACTCGAATCAAAGTCTAAAACAGCTAGACACCACTGTTTCTGCCGACGCCACTCATCTGCACCAGGTATTCATGAACCTCTGCCTCAATGCCTGTGACGCAATGCCCAAGGGCGGCGTTTTGACAGTTTCTGTGACCAATGAAGATCTAGATGAGGCAACAGCCAGTCAATCCCCACACGCATCGGCTGGTCGCTATATCGTAGTGACGGTGGCCGATACCGGAGTCGGCATTGATCCAGAGATATGCGATCGCATATTCGAGCCTTTCTTCACCACCAAATCCCCTGATAAAGGCACAGGCTTGGGCCTAGCTACCGTACTAGGGATTGTTAAAAGTGCCGGTGGCTTTCTTCGAGTCAGCAGCAAAGTTAATCAGGGCACCCAGGTCAAAGTATTCCTACCTATAGTCGATTCGCCCTCATAGTCGATTCGCCCTCAACTCACCGCAGGCCGAACGCTGTGACGAACACCTTTTAGCGCCATCATCCCCACAAAATCTTCATATTTGTGTCCTATGCTGAATTTGTCAGCAAGAATAATACATCTTTATCCAAGTTCTTTTTAATTACATCTTTAATACTTCTCTGTGACTTGTCTCGCTATTGGCTACATTTTGCTCAGATCGTAAGCATAGGTGAATGGCGAGACGAGTCTCTATAAAATCAAAAGAAACTTGAGGGAAACTAGAAAGTTTCCCTCAAGGACACCGCTATCAGACTTTAGATGAAATTTTTATTAGTGGAAGATGACAGGGCTTTGGCGGACGCTATCAGGCAGCTCCTGCTAGCACACCACTATGTAATGGATCTGGCCGCAGATGGCATCGAAGGTCGAGATATGGCCGGGGTTTTCTCCT
This sequence comes from uncultured cyanobacterium, assembly GCA_963838725.1. Taxonomy (GTDB): domain Bacteria; phylum Cyanobacteriota; class Cyanobacteriia; order Phormidesmidales; family Phormidesmidaceae; genus Phormidesmis. The sequence goes on from CAWISM010000013.1 coordinate 68,599, forward strand.
ATGATTTGATTTTAATGGACTGGATGCTGCCCAAACTTGACGGCATGCACCTTTGCCAGCAGTTAAGAGAGGAGGGCAACAATACGCCAATTATTCTCTTAACAGCCCGCGATGCCAGTACCGACAGAGTCGCAGGCTTAGACGCCGGCGCTGATGACTATCTCGTAAAACCATTTGAATTTGAAGAATTACTTGCTCGTATTCGCGCTCTGTTGCGCCGAGCCGAAGGAATTGTCTCACCGATATTGCGGTGGGGCGACTTGCAGCTTGATCCGCGCAGTAGCAAAGTTAGCCATAGAGGCACTCCAATCGCGCTTACGCCTAAAGAATACGCGCTGCTAGAGCTGTTTTTGCGCAATCCTAGCCGCATCTTTAGTTTAGACAGCCTTCTAGACAAAGTCTGGCCGTTTGAAGATGCACCAACCGTTGCTTCTGTACGCACTCATATCAAAGGACTGCGTCAAAAGCTTAGGAGAGCAAGCGTTCCCAACATAGTTTCTACGGTGTATGGTTTGGGCTATCGGCTCAAAGCGACCCAGCCCTCGGACCTTGCTTTAGAGCAGCCGAGTGATATCAAGAATTATGCGGAGCAAAACGATGAGCTAGATCTGACCTCGCTCTGGCAAAGCGTGCAGGCTAGCTATAGTCAGCGGACTGCGAACGTTGCTTGCCTCTTGCATGAGCTGCGGCCAGGAACAGTAGACTCTAATGTTCGACAGCAGATCTTATCTGAAACTCACGCATTGGCTGGTTCGTTGGGAAGCTTTGGGTTTCAAGACGTTTCGACTAAGTGTCGAGAGATAGAGAAAATTCTGTGCGCTCACGATAGTTTGAATGCAGATCTAATTAGTCGACTGGACTGGCTAGGAGTAAGTATTAGCCAGTCCCTGACGTCAGCGCCTACAGCTGATTGTCAAACGTCTTCTATAGATCAAACAACAGATCAGACAACTTCTTCTCAGATTCTTTTTCCAATACCATCTGCTACGGTATCGGCAGAACTTCCGCCAGAGCAGCTATTTCAGCTATTGATTGTTGACGTCAGTTCTGACTCAATAGCTAATCAAAATCACACTATTGCAGATTTACAGATACAGAGTTCTCGCGCCGTCTGGCTGACAACCTGCGCGGAGATGGCTAGTCGCTATCATATGCAAGTTGTTGTTACGACTAGCATTACTGAAGCGAGAGAGCTACTTTTCTCTAAGGCAGCGACAACCTTACCGCCATCGCAGTCGAAGCCTCATGTTGTGCTATTCAACTTTGGTGATTCCGCCGAGCTGCCTGCTAATAGCAGCGCTGAGTTTGAGCTGTTAGCTGAGCTACAGGCAATGCGATCGCCAATTTCAACAGTTGTATTGAGCGCAGCGGCCAGCTTCGAGAATCGAGTTAGGATCGCAAGGCTAGGCGTAGATAGACTGCTACAGAGACCAGCAATGCCTGCCGAGGTGCTAGAAACGGCCATACAGGTCCTGCAAGAAGGCACACCGCCCGCGGCCAAGCTTGTAGTAGTGGATGACGATCCTGCTATACTCTCGCTTGCACAGCGGTTGCTACAGCCTTGGGGCTTTCGGCTACAGCTATTAGATGACCCACAGCGGTTCTGGCAAACACTAGAAACTATCGAACCCGATCTGGTGCTACTAGATATCGATATATCTAGCTTAAGTGGCTTTGATCTATGCCGAGTTATGCGAAATGCGACTCGCTGGCATGAGCTGCCTGTATTGTTTATGTCGGCTCATACCGATGCGCAGACTATTCAGAAGGTATTTGCGGTCGGTGCGGATGACTACATTCGCAAGCCAATTGTGGCCCCTGAGCTAGTCGCGCGGGTGCTAGGGTGGCTAGAGCGATCGCGCGTCCGAAAGCTCAGATCCGAAGTCGACAGTCTAACCGGCGTCGATAATCGCCAGAAATCTACTCAGTTACTCAATCAGCTTCTGAGCCTAGCGCAGCGGCAGCAGCAGCCCCTGTGCTTTGCCATAATTGATCTTGACCACTTCAAAGCGATCAACGACTGCTACGGACACCCCGTTGGAGACAGAGTACTTAGACGCTTTGGAACCTGTCTGCGCAGAGCATTTCGCAGCGAAGATGTCGTAGGGCGCTGGGGCGGAGAAGAATTTGTAGTGGGACTGTACGGTGTCAACGGGTTAGAAGGGGTACAGCGGCTGCGCCAGCTACTACAAACCTGGCAGGCAGAGCTGCTAGAGATCTGCGCAGACTTGCCTCCTGGTAGCAGACAGAAAAGTGAGGCGAATAGCTGCTTTGAAGGGACTTTCTCAGCAGGCATTGCAGCGTATCCAAACAACGCTGATAGTATACAAAGCCTGTACACAGTTGCCGACAAAGCGCTGTATGAGGCTAAGAAAGCAGGACGTAATCAAGTAATACTTGCCCTACAGACAAAGAGTATATAGCCTGTACCGGATGCATTCGGTACAGGCGCGTCACTTGACCTGTTGTAATGTAAGGCTTTCAGTCTGAAAACTGTACCTCAGTCAAGTGACCAAAGCTATAGATTCAGAGAATGACTGAATCCCTTGTTCCATAGCGTAGAGTGCCGTAGCAAAGTGTTAGGATTTTGCTAGAGACAAATTGAAAGGCTGCCACTGTCACTTGATGTCGCTAGCGGTCTACAAACAAGATGGACAGCTCACCTTTTTCAGATCGAAAAGAGTCAGAAAACCAAAGCCAGAGCGATCGCCAGGTAACTCGGCAGGTTTTAGTCATAGACGATGAAGAAGCTATTCGGCTGATCTTAAAAGCATCGTTAGAGCTGACGACCCAATGGGAAGTCCTGCTCGCTGATTCTGGCGTAGAAGGCATGGTGATGGCCCAAGCCGAGCAGCCCGACGCAATTTTACTAGACGTGATGATGCCTCAGCTCGACGGTATCACCTTATTTCATCAGCTCAAGGCCCAGGCTAGGACTCGGCATATTCCCGTTATCTTTCTCACTGCGCAGGCTGGAGTAGAAGAGCGCCAAGCACTAGAGGAGCTTAGCACCGGTGTCATTGCCAAGCCATTTGAACCAAAAACAATGGCCGCTCAGCTGCGATCGCTACTAGGCTGGGCCTAGAATCATACCAGCGCGAGCCGGAATCTCTAGCAGGACAGTGCGATCGCCTAGCCACTCCACACCGCCTTCGCCGTAGAGCACTTTGCCACTGTCTACCGATATATCAGCCAACCGCACCTGCACGACTGACTCACCGGTATTGAGCGCCACGACAATCATCTCTTTCTCTAAAATTCTAGAAAAAACATAGCACTCTCCTTCTGCTGCTAGGGTTTGATATTCCCCTGTTCGCAGCGTAGGATGAGCATGTCTGAGCGCAATCAAAGACTTGTGCGCTGCTAAAACTTTTTGATTCCACTGTTCTTTTTTAGGAAAGACTCGGCGACAGTCTGGATCTAGCTTGCCAGGTAGCCCCACCTCGTCGCCGTAATAGATACTAGGCGCACCCGGAAAGGTCATCAACAACAGAGTCGCTAGCAAAAAGCTATCGATATCTTCACTAGCGACGCTTAGGGCTCTAGCAATATCGTGGCTAGAGAGCAGATTTAGCTGAGTTTGTTGTATCTCCCAGTCGTATAGATTCAACAATGCCTCAATCTTTTCCGCGTAGCCTTTTGCATCTAATGCTGGATAAGGATCGTAGGAGACACTTTCGACTAGGGGCATTGAGACTTTATCTTTAGCGGTAAATGCGATCGCCGGTCCGGTAAACAAATAGTTCATCACCCCGTCAAACTGATCGCCTTGCAGCCATTCGCTTGCATCGGTCCACACTTCGCCGACGATATACGCCTCTGGATTAATCGCCTTCACCCGCGAGCGAAACTCCACCCAGAATCCTTCTGTTTTTACATCAAAAGGCACGTCTAGCCGCCAGCCGTCTATGCCCTGCTCAATCCAGTATTCGCCAATCCGCATAATATATTCTCTAGCCTGCGGATTGTCGTGGTTAAACTCTGGCAGCGCCCGGTTGTCCCACCAGCCCTCATAGTTTGCGGGCTGGTTGCCGTCGTAGGCAGAAAGCGGCCAGCCCTCGATTCTAAACCAGTCTACCCAGGGAGAATGCGGGCCGTTTTCTAGAATGTCATTAAAGTAGAAAAAGCCTCGGCTAGCGTGATTGAAAACGCCGTCTAGTACGACTTTGAGATTGCGATCATGAGCGGCATTGAGCAGATCAAAGAACGCGTCGTTGCCACCGAGCAGCGGATCGATTTGGTAATAGTCGTGCGTGTGATAGCGATGGTTACAGGCAGACTGGAAGATCGGCGTAAAGTAAATGGCGGTCACGCCAAGACTTTGGATATAGTCTAGCTGCTCAGCCATTCCCCAGAGATCGCCGCCCTTGTAGCCTTGAATAGTCGGCGCGCTATCCCACTCTTCTAGCGGCACCTGCATTGCAGGCGGCAGGTCGGTGCGGCTAGTGCGAGCAAAGCGATCGGGGAAGATCTGGTAGAAGACAGCGTGTTTTACCCAGTCTGGCGTTTGAATCGGCATATTGTCGTTTGAAGTCGAGTGTTCTGGAGTTAGCTTAAAGGATCCTGCTAATCTTATTATTTTGTCTCTTGTTCTATCACTCTCATAAGAGCTATCTTCAAACCTTTCGCCAATCTCTGCGAGCCTTGTCAGGCAGTACACTCTTGATTACGCCCTCTGGTTACGCCCTCCGAAGGCACACAAAATCTATGAGACAAAAGAGCAACCAGCAATACGTTGTCGGCGTAATGACCATGGATGTAGAGGGAAAAGACTCTGAACGCTTTCTAGACTGTGTGACTAAAGCCGTTGATACTTTTGAGATAACGCTCAATGAATTACTAGGTATTCGTGTGGCCGCATTCTCTTTTGAGGGGCCGCATCTAATGCCGTCTGCTGGTGCTTACGCTCCACTCGATTTTTTGCACATTGGTATGACCGAAAAGATTGAGCGGAGCGTGCATTTTCTACTGATAGTGACTGAAGTTGACCTATCGGCAACCGCGTTTGGCTCTACGCTAGCCCTGCCTAGCCAGCTCACTAATGTTGGCATTATCTCGACGAAGCGTCTCAATCCTACGTTTTGGGGAAATTCAGAAGATAGAGCGCTTACTGTTCATCGTCTAGAGACTCTGCTGCTGCATACGTTTGGTCGCCTGCTAAATCTTTCTTATTCTGAGCATCGGCAAAATATTATGTATGACTTTGCTGATGTAGAAGATCTCGTTAGCATGGCCCACTCAACCGATAGGCAGCGCCAGCAAATGCGCAAAGCGCTGCCGCGAGAAGCACATGAGCGCACAAGTCAAAGCAGCCGATGGCGTTTTGTCTTCATGACTTTGTTTAGGGACTGGGAGAGTATTGCGATCGCAGTGATTCGAGCCAATCCGTTTCGCCTGCTTGCCCGTCTGCCCACGATGATTACAGCGGCGCTTTCTACGATTATTTTTCTATTCTTTACCCCTGATATGTGGGACGTTGCTAGCACGGTTGAACTCTACCAGCTAGTTTTATTCTCTATAGTCGCAGTTGCCGCTGCCACTGCTGCGCTGTACAGAGCCTTTGCGTTTGGCAGCGTTTTTAGTCATCGCAACCGAATGCTAGCCGAATCTACCATCGTTACGAGTGCGGCGACTATTCTGAGCCTGCTGCTCACGATGTCTCTACTGTTTGCCGTTTTTATGGGCTTCATCTACGCAGGCACCGTCACTATCTTCCCACGCAAGCTGATGGAAACCTGGCCTACGGTCGATCCTGCGGTGCGCACAATTGACCACATCAAGCTCAGTATATTCGTAGCAGCTCTAGGCGTTTTGGCGGGTTCTCTGGGCGGACGAGCGGACAGAGATGGACTCATACGGGGCGTTCTTTTTGTCGATGAAGAAGCGTAGCGACCTAGCGTGGTGATAAAGATTGCAGTAACTTATCAAATTCGTGGCATGACTATATCGTTCGATGCTGAGGGAAGCTGCACAGAGGGCTGTCGCTAGTAGGTGGTAGGGTCATTCTCCCCGTTGATACACCTGAAGCTCAAAGCTGTCTAGGTTCATGGTGCCTGTTAGCGATCGCGCCTCTACCAGCGAATAGCGAGAGCCTAACAGCTCATCCGTCTCACTCGCTAGCGCCAGCACTTCTGCCTCTGTCTCAGGCGCATTCCACAGCGGATAGTTCGCCCGCAGCCACAGCACCCGCGCATAATCTTTTCGATCTAAAGCTGAAGCCAAAACGCCTTCTAGATCGGCTGGGTCAGCGACTAATATGTCTGGATTTGCCGCTTCGTCTAGATAATAGAGCAACCGATTCACATGGCCCCATGCCTTTGAATTTATTGTCACTAGGGTCGCTTGGTTATTAGAGCCTGCTAGCAGCGCTTGATTGACTGAACCAAACATCTGGCGATCGCGCCCCTCAAAATCCATCACGTTCACCGTCAAATACGCCGCTAGAATCATCGCTGTCATACCTTCGCGCCAGCGCCCGGTCGCCTTCTCTAGCCAAGCCGCCACTAGTAGCACCATACCCGGCAGCACCACAATCGTCGCCCGACCCCAGCCAAAGCCCAGCGTATTGTTATTCGTCACCACATCTACACCTAGCGCCAGCAGCAGCGGAAACAGACCCAGCAGTCCGCAGCAAGCTAGCACCCAATGCTGTCGCCGTCGAATCATGCCTGCTACACACATCACTACAAAGGCGATCACACCGCAGCCAATCGCCACCGCCGTCGGCTTAATCGGGTCCGCTAGTGGCAGCATGCCTGTCGTCAAATGCCCTAGCAGCAGATAGTTTGCCACCGTCTGCGCTAGGTCCCGACCATGTTGGAGCATTAGCGCGATCGCACTCCCCTCCTGTGACAGCCGCTCTAGCACATCCTTTCGATTGCTAACCTGCTTTAGCGTCCCCCACAGAAACCAGGGCATAAATAGCAGCGCCCCGCCGCCCAGCAGCAAACCGTGCTGAAACCATCGCTTCCGATCTAGAAACAAAACAAACGCCGACAGCGCAAAGAACCAATAGCCAAATAAGTATTGAGTCATCAGCCCCGCCGTCAGCGGCAGCACAACGCCCGCCCGCAGCGCCCACGCTCGCCAGTTCACCGATCGCCAGTCCATCGGTCGCAGGTTGGCCTCACTAGCCGACTCAAAAGCCTCCGCCCTTGATTGGTCTATGCCCATCAGCGCTAGCAAACACAGCGCGCTTAGGCAGGCCCACAGCGCTAGCGGGGCGTACATACGCACATTTAAAGAGTGAGACAGGAAAAATGGATTCAGCGCTAACAACGCCGTAAAGATTAGTCCGCCTCGCCGACCTAGCAGCCTGCGACCTAACCAGTACGCCACCCATAGCGTCGCCAAACTCATCACCATCAGCAGGCTGCGAGTTGCCCCTTCCCCAGTCCCAAATAGCCTAATCCAGCCGTGCTCTAGCAGGTATAACAGCGGCGGATGTGGCTCACTCAAACAGCTAAATATCAGCGCCTTTACCGTCTGTAGCGCGTCCATAGCTCCATTCTCTTCCGGCAGTCTCAACAAGCCTGAAAAATCTGTCAGCGCAAACGGTACATCTTGGGGCAGCTTGTACCCCGCCCTTTGCCCCGTTGAAAACAGCAGAGAAAGCACCTCGTCATACCAGAACTCCCGCTTCCCCGCCCACAAAAAGCGTAGCCCTATACCTACGGCCACACTTCCCCACAAAAACCAACTCATCAGCCGATCTGTCAATCTGTGGGATAAACGCTTCATACCAACATTTATTGCGACAACTAGCCCTAACATTCCCGACTAGCCCGCATTCTCTTCGAGCCGCTTACCCTCCAAACTGAGCATGATCAAAGCGTCCATCTGGGCAATCTGCTAATAAGTTGCAATAATCGTCTACCTCTGCTCGCCACTTCTGCTAAATCTTTTTTGTTCCACCCCTGGCTACCCATGAGTAACCCGCTGCTTTTTCCACCGCAAGGCCCGCTAGAAGTTCCTGTCAGCGCACTGGCAGCAGCACCGCCAACAGCAGCAGAGGTTATTCTCTCTTTAATTATTCCGACTTACAAAGAAAGCGGTAACGTTGCCAAAATCGTCGCTCAGCTCACTCAGCTATTAGACAATTTTATTCCAGACAAATACGAGCTGATTCTAGTAGATGATGACAGCCCAGATCTAACCTGGCAGGTAGCCCAGTCGCTAACTGATAAGTATCCTCAACTGCACGTCATGCGCCGTCAGAGCGAGCGCGGCCTATCGTCAGCGGTGATTCGCGGTTGGCAGGTTGCTAGGGGCAAAATATTGGGCGTAATTGATGCGGATTTGCAGCATCCGCCAGAGATTTTACTGAAGCTGCTGAGTAATACGCTAGACGGCGCGGATCTAGCAGTTGCCAGTCGCCATGTAGAGGGCGGCGGCGTCAGTGACTGGAGCATTGTGCGCAGGCTGCTTTCGCGCGGGGCACAGGTGCTGGGTCTGCTGGTGTGTCCGGCAGTGGTAGGACGGGTAAGCGATCCGATGAGCGGCTATTTTATGGTGCGGCGAAGTGCGATCGCCTCCCATCGTCTCAGTCCCATCGGCTACAAGATTCTGCTAGAAGTGATCGGACGCGGTCAGATCAAGGATATCGCTGAGGTGGGCTATGTCTTCCAGGAGCGTGAGTCGGGCGATAGTAAGGTTACCTGGAAGCAGTACGTAGAATATATTGGCCATTTGGTGCGGCTGCGATCGCAAGGTCGGATCAGCCGCATTCGTCAAAAGTGGCCAGTGAGGCGCTTTATTCGCTACGGCATCGTTGGCTTTAGCGGTGTGCTGGTCGATATGGCCCTGCTCTTCTTGTTCTACCAGAGCGCCGGATTAGGGCTGGTTGTCAGCAAGGTGATCGCCGCTGAAGCCGCTATTTTTAGCAACTTCCTTTGGAACGACGCCTGGACTTTTGCTGACAAGGCCAGGCAGCAGCCCGGCTGGGGTAATCGCTTTAGACGCCTGCTCAAGTTCAATGCAATCTGTTTGAGCGGTCTGATTCTCAACGTCTTGCTACTACAGGTTTTCTTTGACGTAATTTTTGCTCAGACTCTGCCCTACCTGTCTAACTTCATTACGATTCTCTTGGTGGCAGTCTGGAACTTCTGGCTCAACTTTAAGCTGAGCTGGCGAGTGACTGCTGTTCAGCCTAAACCTAGAGGCTAGTCACACCAGACTCTGACGTTAGTTTCGCCAAACATCAAGCAGCGCTGCCGCTCGGGTAGCACCCGCCTCATCGGCTTGGTCCTGGTAGAGCTGTAGCGATCGCTGAATTTCGTCGAGTGCGGAATTTCTACTGCCCTGTCCCCACAGCGCTAGACCCAGGTTGTAGCGCACCCCAGCATCTTCTGGAAAGGCCCTAGTTAGCTGACGGTAGGCCACAATTGCCCGTAAGAACTGCTGTCTTTCTAGCAGTAGTTCGCCTAGTGCTGCCTGAGCTGGCAGCAGTCCAGGATTAGAGTCCACGGCCTGTTCAAAATGATTTAGGGCGCTATTAACATCCCCCCTTTTACGAAAGATTTCGCCCAGATGATACTGAGAATCAGAGTCTTTGGGATTGAGGGCAACCGCTCGCCGCAGGGCATCGAAGGCTCGCGAGTCGTTTTCTCTTTCTAGCCAGATTCTGGCTAGATTGGCATGGACGCTAGCTCGATTGTCATCTAGAGCACGGGCTCTTTCTAAGGGCGTCAAAGCCTCGTCGTAGTTGTCCTGGGATAGGTAGAGCATGCCAATCGCTTCGTATGCCTGGGCATTGTTTGGCGCTATATAAACTGCTCTTTCATAGGCACTGCGAGCTTCTTCGTACTGCTCTAGCCTCAGCAGCGATCCGCCTAGGCCGATGTAAGCATCTGCGGCGCGAGGCGAAATATCAATCAAATCGCGATAGGTTTCAGCGGCCTGCTCAAACTCACCGTCCATAAACAGGCTATGGGCTAGACCGTAGTAAAAGGGCAAGTTGCGGGGTTCTCTATCTAGCGCCTGGCGGTAGTATTCAGCGGCGGGCTGAAAGTTCCCCTGCCTTAGCTGTAGATAGGCAATGCCGGAATAGATTCGGGCGTTGTTTCTATCTACCTGGAGTGACTGCTGGTAGAGTGCGATCGCACCAGGATAGTCACCCGCATCAACTTTTTGCTGCGCCCTGGTCAGCAGATCGGCTAGCTGTTCCTTTTGCGCATCGCTTAGGTTGCTGTCTCTTTGGGCCAGCATCTGGGCGGGCAGGAGTCTAGCTGGCTGGCTGCCGACTGACTGGCTGCTGTTTAGCTGTAAAGGCGTTTGAGCAGCGATCGCGCGCTCAGCAGAAAGCAGACTCGCAGGCAGCATTAAGCCTCCAGCTAGCCCGACGGACGCTAAAACAATTTTGAACTGAGCAATTTGTTGAGTAATGTTGAACGGGTTTATGTAGTTCATGGACTAACATCTCCTAAGAACACGTAGCTTTAGAACACACATACGCTGACTCATGATTCTATCAACAACTGACTCGCTTCAAAATGCCAATGTCAAAAACTACCTCGGTATTGTCACCGCTGAGGTCGTCTATGGCAGCAACGCCCTGCGAGACTTTTTTGCGGGCATTCGCGACGTCTTGGGGGGACGTACCGGGGCCTACGAGCGCGTTTTTGAAAAAGGTCAGCAGGACGCACTCAAAGAGCTAGAGAGCCGAGCCAAACGCCTTGGCGCAGACGCCGTAGTCGGCGTTCAAATCAGGACAGATACGATCAATATTGACGAGCACGGCGTGCTGATGCTGATTACCGCGACGGGGACTGCTGTGAGTTTGTAGCCTACTGTCGCCGAAACACTACCGAAAAGTTATTCGCGGGCATTGGTACCACTTCTTCTAGCGATAGGGAATGCTGCTGTGCGATCGCACTTACTGCTTCTAAATCTCGAATTCCCCAGTCAGGATTGCGATCGCGCAGCATCGAGTCAAAGGCCTCGTTACTAGGCGCAGTCTGCTTGCCGTCTCGCTTGAACGGCCCGTATAGATACAGCACGCCGCCCGCTGGCAGGACGCGCTGCGCTCCGGCCATCAGGTGATCACACATCGCCCAGGCTGAAATGTGCAGCATATTGATATTCACAATTGCCGTGATTGGCTCAGCTAAATCAAAGTCAGCCGCTTCCACTGGCCAGGGCTGCTGGCTTACGTCTAGCGCCAGTGGAGCCAATAGATTCTCAGCCGGGAGTGCCTGCACCCAGGCCGCTACGCTTGCCCGTGACTCTGCGTCCGGTTCGGTCGGTAGCCAGTACAAATGGGACAGCCTAGGCGCAAGGAACGTCGCATGTTCTCCAGTGCCGCTCGCAATTTCTAGCACGGTGCCAGCCTTGGGAAGCACCCGCTCTAGCACGCTCAGAATCGGCTGGCGATTGCGTTCAGTAGCAGGTGCGTATTTGCGAGAATCCATCTGCCTTCAAATATCTAACGTATCGGTCTTATTCTGGCGACGTGCTCAATAGCATTTCGGCGGTGCGGTAGTAGGTCGCCCAGTAATAGGTTTCAGGGTGCGATCGCCACTGATCTCGATCCACGCGCAGCGATAGGATTGGCACCGTCACGCCCTTGCTTTCTACTACTACGTTGACCGATACATTCGTTGTCAATAGGTCTTGGTCAAAGCTACGCTGCGCTCCGGCTCTAGCGGCCATCTCTGCGCGGCGAATCAGCGCTTCGTAATTCTCACCGCGTTCTCTATCTAGAAAGAGATCTAGGCGCGAAGTATACGCCTGTGATGCCTGCGGCGCGATCAGCGCTTCGGTAATCCAGATACCCGTACCGCCAATGACAGCGGCAAGGCCTGCTGAAACAATCGAATGGCCCAAAGAACGGCCTAATGAGGAGCGCCGTGAACGTCCAAAAGAACGCCGCCTACGGCCTCGATAGCCAGGGCCCACAGTAGGCTGAGCTGAGTAGGAAGTATAGTTTGAACGGCGAGATGACCACATGCAGTTAAATCGAAAGGGTATAGCGATTAAAGACGGCGATTAAACTTATAGCGCTTTATGCCTATTGGTAGCTACCTATCAAGTTTCCCAGTTTGGAAGATCTTTCCCACTTTATTTTTACACTTTAAGAGGTATTGCCTTTCATCAAAGACGGGTACATGAACCGCAGCGGGTGTGATACCTTCTGGGTCATATATACCAGTTAACCCCACGCGACAGTCTGGAGACATTCAATGGCTAACTACTGGGCCATCACGATTGGAATCAACCAATATCGGCATCTACAGCCCCTTATGCACGCACAAAATGATGCGCGCGCCATTCATCGTTTTCTGACTGGCTCAGCCGAGATCGCGGCTAGTCACTGCGCCTTTCTCAGCGATCTCACTATATCTGTCGGCGACCAGACAGTCTATCCGGACAAACCTGCGATCACCGAATGGATTCAAACCATCACTCAGCAGGTAGGCACAGACGATGTTCTATGGGTCTTCTTCAGTGGCTATGGCGTTCAATCAGGGAGCGCCGACTACCTGCTACCGATTGATGGGGAGCCCGATAATGCCAAAGAGACTGGAATTGCGATCGCCGATCTCATTAACAGCCTAGCGCAGCTTCCTACCGATAAGACGCTGCTAATCCTAGATATGAATCGGTCGCAAGGTGCGCTTGCCGGTCAAACTATTGGTACAGAGACTATCGAACTTGCCCAAAAGCATCGGATTCCGCTGCTACTTTCCTGTCAGCCCGAACAGTTTTCTCATGAGACGCTCGGAATTCGCCAGGGCCTATTTACCGCAGCTATACTAGAAGCCCTTCAGCAAAAATGCACCACGCTAGCTGAAATCAGCGACTACATCGATAAGCGATTGCCAGAGCTGTGTGAGCATCACTGGAGACCGACTCAAAACGCCGTTAGTCTGCTGTTCGATGAACAAAAAGACGATGTTGTCGTTCCTGCTTTCCAGACGCCTTTTACGGATGTCGACTTTACGCCAGTCGCAGATCCCATCACAGTACCCGTCATTGATATGGCGACTAATACAGCAAACGGTAGCGCTGCAGTCGAAAACACAGCAGCTGTCACTGGAAATGGTGCAGCCACTGGTTCAGCCGCTGTAGCAGTCCTCCCAAAACAGCCAGATCTTCAGCAGCTAGATCTGGAACCGCAAGCCCCTGAGCCGTCAGAATATAAGCATCAAGGAAGCGAAAACGGATCTGCTAGTAGTGCCGCTAGTTCACAGCCAGAAAGCAGTGCAATTGTGCCCTACAGAAATGGAATTGACGAGCCTATTAGCGGCGCTAAGCTGCGCAACTGGGGTTTGCTGGCTTTGGCACTCTTATTGCTAGGAGGCGTCCTGTTTAGACAGCCTGCTATCCGCACAGCCATGCAAGATTTGGTAGATAGGGGAACTGCGCTCACTGGCGATGGGGCTAGTAATCGCTCAGACGGTGATATAGAGGATAGCGTTGCAGAGTCAGCAGACAGCGCAGACAGCGCAGACAGCGCAGATACACGGTCAACAGATACACCCGTAAGTGCTGCGCCAGACACCGCTCCCACCTCTGCTAGCGATAACTCAGAGGGTGCCACCGCTGCTGAACTGATTGCTCAGGCGAACGCGTCTGTTGCTCGAGAGCAGTATTCCGAAGCGCTAATCACACTAGAGCAGGTACCTAAGGCGCAGCGGGATAGTACCTTTGCTGAAGCTTTAACTAGAGCTAGAGCAGGCGCTGTCACAGCGCAGCAGACAAACGCTTCGGTACTCAACGATGCGAGAACCTCTATCCAGCCAATTCAAGCCTCTCAGTTTACCGAGGCGATCGCCAAAGCCAGACTGATCCAGCCCGGCGAACCTCTGTACGAAGAGGCACAGCAGGATATTCGCAGCTGGAGCCAGGTAATTTTGGATATTGCAGAAGGCCGAGCGACTAGCGGAGATTTAGAGGGTGCGATCGCCGCTGCTAGTGTTATGCCTTATGACAACGCCGAACTCTACCAAACATCCAAAGACCGAATTGCTTTTTGGCAACGGCGTCAGAACAGCCGCGCCATCATCGCCGAGGCCCAGTCAATTCCTAGATCCGGGCAGGCTAGCTCTTATCAGGAGGGCATTGTCAAACTGCGTGAAGTGTCAATTGAGCATCCAGAGTACGAAACGGCTCAGCGGTTTGCAGACGACTGGAGTCAGCGGATATTTAGCATTGCCCAAGCTCGCGCTGCCCAGGGTAGATTGCGCGAAGCTGTCCAAGCCGCCGTACTAGTCCCAGCCGGAACAGCTGCCTACGAGCCAACACAGCAAGCGATTAAGCGATGGCAGTCAGAGCTGTAGCCACCCTATTCCTCTGCTTTCTGTGGCCTTACTGTCTACTTCTCCAAAGCAGCACGAGTATCGGTTAGCTCGCTCACTAAGCGCTGTAGCTTGGCTTCGATCGCCTGTTTCTTTTCCATGAGCTGACGAAACTTCTGATAGCGCGCGATCGCCATGCTGACCATGCCCATTTGCTCAGACGGGCACGGCTGTGACACCACCTGCCCACTCGCACTCAGATGGCACAGCCGATACGTTGGCGCGCCTACCGTCTCTAAACCTACTTCTATTGCTGTCTCTAAATTTGCAGAATTTTCTAAATTTGCAGAACTGTAAGTACTATCTAGCGCTTCTACATACTGAAGCAGTGCTTCTGCATCCCCATGTCGCAAGATTGTAGAATCGGTTCCGGCGGCCTGTGCAATTGGCTGAGATGCTGACCGCGACAATGACTGAGAAGCTGTTGGAAAAGCTGACTGGGAAGCTGACGATTCTAGCCAGCCATCGACCATCGGTCCTTGCGCATGTAGCGCATGCAGTGCGTGGACGGTCTGTCGCAGCTGCTCTTGCCAAACTACTACCGCTGAGTGAATATCCTTGAGCAATTTGAAGGCAAGCGCTGGCTGTACCTCATGCCGCTGGCTTACAGATTGCCTAGCAGACTGCGTAGAGCACATAGGCGGTAGCGCAACTGTCCTGGGCAAACGCTGAAAAGCATCTATGCCAACGTCTATACCCGCCCGAGGAGAAGTAACCATAGTTGCCAAAGTCCAGTTGCCAAAGTCCAGTTGCCAAAGTCCGCACGAACAGTTGTTGCAATTCTTGCTGTTGAGAAAATATTACTAAAGAAAGCTATCGCAAGACTAAAGATTTGGCGTCGGGGAACACACTGAGTCGGACAAAAATTAACGAAAGTTAGCGGATTTTGCGACAAAATGAAGCAGTACAGCGTTTAGCAGCTCTTCAGCAGCTCTAAAGAGTGCGCACACAGCCGCGTACCGTACATACCGTCGCAAAAGGGCAACCTATCGGCAACCACTACCCCATCAGCGCTATGGTCAGCCCTTTATCGCAATTACTTTCTAATCACATGAAATCACTGCGAAGACCTGTGATATGGGTTCCTCTAAGTGTTTCCGTTCTGCTGTGTTTGGCGTTCTGGCAGTACTACAGACAGTCCGATCAGTTAGCAACTCCATTGGACACCGACGCATCAGATGCTGATGCATCTACGCAGCTAAAGCCAGATACTGTCAGACAATTTCTCGAAAGTTCAAGAGCTGCTAGCCCAGGCAGTAGAACCAGCCCTACGACTGTTCAAGAACTTGACCCAACTCTGCCCTCGGATCCAAAGCTGATCCAACCTACTAACCAGTCGAACGCTCAGACACTTGACCCAGACGGTTCGTCTGTCAGCACCCCTACCACAAATGACCCGTTTGCAAACTACAGAGATGAATATCAGTTCTCATCTGGATCAAACGCAGCGCTAGAGGCTATAGCCGCATCCCCCCTGCCAAATGCTCAGACGAACACTCAGAGCGTTACACCCAGTCAATTCAATTTTGATACGCTTTCTCGTACAGATAGCGCCCTCCCTAATGCGCTTAGAAGGCAAGAAGAGGCCAGAGAGCAGGCCAGAGAGCAGACCAGAGAGCAGACCAGAGAAGAAAGCCTAGAACAGGCTACGCAATCAAACAACAGCCCTCAACTTTCTAATCCTGTAACCGGGCTTAATCAAACTGGCGCTCTCCAAAGGACTTCTATAGTCACCCCCTACACTCGTACCGCTCCAGAGACCTCTCTACAACCGTCTCCACTGCCAAACACGACTAGATATCTAGCTCCTGCCGATACGCTATCGCCTGCTTCTGCGCCTATACCGAATGCTCCGAGTGTCCTCTATACGCCCCCTACTTTTAGCCAGCCGGATCAAGGTCGCCCCATTAATCCAAGACAATAAGTGCTAAATTATCTAAACTTCGCAAAAATCTAACAGTTTCGTTATCCGCAGCGCTTTCTGCTCTCTGCTCCATGCTCTCTGCTCTATGGTTTTTCGCAATTTCCGCACTGTTGATACTGCCTGGTGAAGCGACAGCATGCAAAAGATTCTGATTGTTGACGACGATCGTACGCTTAGAGCAGCGCTGATTCGCTACTTGCAAGACAGGGATTTTATTGTATACAGCGCTGCTTCGGGTCTAGAAGGATTTGATATCTTTAGTCAAGAATCACTTGATCTCATTGTTTCTGATGTCGTCATGCCAGGAATGGATGGCTTTGAACTGTGTGCTAGGGTCAGAAATGCAGAGTCAGGTCAGCTACTGCCGTTCATCTTCTTGTCGGCTCGCTGCGATCTCGAAGATAGAATTCAGGGCCACACGCTTGGAGCGGACGACTACCTAGTCAAGCCTTTCCATCCCAAAGAACTGATCGCTAAGATCGAAGCTCAGCTGGCAAGAGCCAGTCGCATCAGCTCGCAAATTGATATCGCTAAAAAGAAGACTAACGCCAAATCTACTGCCGAACAGCCGCCGCTACCGCTTACCCCTGCTGAAGAAAAAGTGTTTTGGGAGGTGATTAAAGGCCACACCAATAAAAAGATCGGCGACTGCCTTTTTATCAGTCCTCGTACTGTTCAGACCCACCTCAGCAGCATTCTTGCCAAACTGGAATTAGAAAATCGTTCGCAGCTGATTCGATATGCCTTTGAAAATGGCTATACCCCGATGCAAAGCGTTGATTGAGCCGGATACGGATTAATCCAAACGTCGAGTAAACCCGGCCAATGCATCCCTACTTTGCTATAGACTCTAGTCAGCTAAGCGCTATGATTGGACAAGCCCCTATAGCTTCTACCCGGTTGCTTAGGACGTTATCATCGGCTGAAATTACCGTATAACCACAGGCAACTCTCCACTGGCGCTGCCTTTGATCTTCGTCTAACGCATGTCTTCAAACGCTACCGAAACAGACACCCTTGCAGTCGCACTCACGTCGGACTCTCTAAAGAAACAGTTACAGGCCGTATACGAGCTATCTGAGCTAGAGGCTACCGGCGATCGCATCCTGATCGATTTCCTTAAAACCGAACTAGTCGAACAACAAAAAGCACCTACTGCCATCCACGGCAGCACCTACCAGCAGATCTATAACAGCAGCCTAGATCTAACGCAAAGCGTCATTCAGCAACACTGGCCCAATGGTTTGCTAACGCCTCGCTCCGATCTAGACATAGACTACGATGAGCTACAAACTCTATTAATCAAGCGCGACTACCAGAGCGCTGACAAGCTGACAATGCAAAAGCTTTGTGAGCTAGCAGGTGAAAGCGCGATCGCGCGAAAGTGGGTCTATTTCACAGAGGTTAGTCAGTTTCCTATCACCGACCTACAGACCATCGATCGGCTGTGGCGACTCTATTCCGAAGACCGCTTTGGCTGGAGTAAGCAGCGCGAGCTGTGGATTCGTCTAGGCAAGGACTGGGATCGGCTGTGGACTCAGCTAGTTTGGAAGTCGTCCGCAGGCGTTTGGACCCGCTACCCGACAGAATTTATCTGGGATTTGTCTGCGCCGGTAGGACATCTACCGCTCTCCAACCAGCTACGTGGCGTTAGGATGATGGACTCGCTCCTCTCCCACCCGGCCTGGGAGTCGGCTTGTGAGTCGATTTAGACATCGGTTTGGGCATCGGTTTAGGTGTGACTGGCGATCGCGCTCGATAGTCCTTACGTACCCAGCTAGGATTTACCAGCGTCTGCGCGGCTCCTACTAGCTGACGCGGATGGTCGATTAAAAATGCAGGCGACTGCGCTGCTAGCGCCTCCCTAGAGCTAAATCCCCAGCTCACTGCCGCAATCAAGACGCCCACTTGCTTCGAGGCGTCAATATCTCTAGTCTCGTCCCCAACATAGATCACCTGAGAAAAGTCAAAGTCCTCGCGTCGGATTATCCGCTTGAGTGCCCTAGCCTTACTCAGCAGGCCCACCCCCCCTTCTACTGAGCTAAACAGATCGGCAATTCCCTGCCGTTGCAAAAACCGCAGAATATTCTGCCGAGAGTTCGAACTCATGATCATCAGCTGATGGCCATGCTCATCCAAAGTCTGAAGCGCAGGCACCAGATCGCTGGCCGCTGAAACGCTGTCTAGCTCAGCCCCCATTTCCCACCTAACCTGACGCAGCAGGAACGGCAGCCGAAACAGTGGAATCTCTGACTGCTTGAGCATCTCTTTGGTGCTCAAAGACTGGTAATAGCGCAGCTTTTCTGGCGTGGTAGGCGAATAACCGTACTCTGGAGCAATCCGGTTAGTGATGCGCACAATGGTCTCTAGCGTATCGGCGATAGTGCCGTCAAAGTCAAAGATTAAAACTGCCACGTTGCCGAAGATATACTAAAATGCCGTTTTATCAGCATACCTTTATCGCCATACCTTTACCGCTACTATTGCCACCGACCCGAACGTAAAATGCTGCCTAGTAGCCACAATCCTAAGAAAGAGGCTGATGCAAATAGCAAAACGCTCAGCCACTGTAGCTGTTCGGTCTGCTGATTAGTAGAGACGATTGCCGCTCCGATAATCAGCGCTGCTACCACCGTACTAAAGGCGCGCCGATTAGCAGCTTTTTCTAAACTGCGCTGCATAGAAGACATACCTTGAATCTGCACATTCCACTGTAGTGTTTCATCGCTAAGCCGATCGAGTAGAAAGCCTACTTGCCTAGGTGCAGACATTGAGAGATTGCGAAATTCTAGCCCGGTGCGCAAAAATAGCTGTAGCGGGTCTGAGCCAATTAGCTGCTGCTGAAACAGATCCACCATCAATGGCTTAATCTCGCTCATCAAATTGACGGAGGGATCAAACTGTCTGGCAACGCCTTCTAGATTCGCTAGAGACTTGGTAAATAGGCCAATATTGGCAGGCCAGCGTAGGTGGTTGCGGATGCCAGTTTCGATCACCGCGCCAAAAGCTTCGGCAGTATTGAAGCGGCTGAGATCGAGGCCATAGTAGCGGCCTAATAGGCGGCTATAGTCACTTTCTAGACGAACGAGGTCGACTGGCTTGAGCGGTTCTGTTAGCTGAAGAGTGAGCTGAGCGCAGCGCTGAGCATCGGAGCTGACGATGGCTAGAACTAGCTCTGTGAGCGTAGCGCGAGTCTTTGGATCTATGCGACCCATCATGCCACAGTCTAAAATGGCGACTCTTCCATCGCTGAGATAGAACAAGTTGCCCGGATGTGGATCGGCATGAAAGAAGCCTGTAACAAAATACTGTGAGATAAAAGCGCGAAACAACAGTGTTGTAATTTTTCTTCTTTCTTCTTCTTCTGCGCTTTCTTCGTCTGGTTTATTTGTAAAAGGATTTGGAGTAGAAAAGGGATTCTGAAAAGGTCCGGGAAAGGTGCTTTGAGGGGGGTGAGTAGCTATTTCGAGCGGTCCGTTCTTTCTAGCAGATGAACTGACTGGTGAACTAGCAAAGACAGTTGCCTGGAGGAGCGGTCTACCGTCTAGCCATTCCATTACCAGGATCTTCGAGTTGGTCAGCGGCCATAGAATTGTGGGAACGGTTAGCTGCTCGGAGTCGATCCAGCGGCTATTTAATAGATCTTGTCGCAGCTCGTCGGTATAGCGAGCTTCGGTAGTGAAATCTAGCTCAGCGGTTAGCGCCGCTTTGAATTCTTCAGCTAGCTGGATGATGTTGTATCGCTGGCCAAACTGGGTGGTCGAAACGAGTTTGGCAATGTCTTTGATTAAGGCCATATCGCGCTCGACCTGTTTGATGATGCCAGGGCGCTGCACTTTGACGGCAACGGGCTGACCGTTTTGTAAGACAGCGCGGTGGGTTTGGCCAATAGAGCCTGCGGCGATCGCAACATAGTCAATATTGGCAAATACCTCTTCGGGCGATCGCACCAAATGCTGCCGAATAAACACCTGAATCTCTTCGGCAGGCACCGCAGGCACCGTAGATTGCAGGTCGCTCAGCGCCTGAATATAAGAAGGCGAGAGCAAATCAGGGCGAGTGCTCAACAGCTGGCCTAGCTTTACGTAGACGGGGCCGAGCTCGGTCAAAATATTGCGCAGCACAGCCGGAGGAGGCAGTTCTGGCTCATCTTCTGCCTTGCCAGTGAGCAAACGCCGCATGTAGTCCCAGCCGTTCTTGAGAAAGACCTCGGCAATCTCACGCTGCCGCGAAATCAAAGTAGGGGTCAAGATAGAAGGAATAGGAGAAGGCGGCATAAGACGAGCGCCCCTTAACAGGCGCTATGACAAGAGCGGTAGAGAGCGTTCTCTACTGTGATGCTAGCAAGTTTGGCCTTGAATCGTCGCTATTGAGCGTTAGCCGTAGTGAGATTTTGACTAGATATCAACGTACTTATCCAGCTCCCAGTCAGTCACTCTAGAACAGAATTCGCCCCATTCTTTCTCCTTGAATTCAAAGAAGGTCGAAGCGCCGAGTTCTCCTAACGTGTTCATCAGCAGCTCATTTTGCTTCAGCGCCGATAGGGCCTCGAACAGATTGGTCGGTAAAGTCTCTAAGTTGGGAAATTTTGCGTCTTTGGCAAACAGGTTTTCGTCGATGCGATCGCCCACAGGTGTTTTATTCTTTATCCCATCTAACCCAGCAGCCAGCAGCCCAGCTAGCGCCAGATACATAGTCGCCGATCCATCAATCAAGCGGCACTCAAACCGACCTGCCTCCGGAATTCGCAGCATGTGGGAACGGTTATTGCCGCCGTAGGAGATGTAGCGAGGCGTCCAGGTGCTCCCCGAGGTCGTGACATTAGCGCCTAGCCGACGGTATGAGTTTACAGTCGGTGCGAATAGAGCCGTCAGCCCTTTGGCATGGTTGAGCACGCCGCCCAAAAAGTGGTAGCCAATTGGAGAAAGACCGCCAGCATCGGCGTCTTTTTCAAAGCTGTTGATATCGCCCTGCCAGAGACTGTTGTGAACGTGGCCACCGCTGCCAGTAATGTCGCTAAAAGGCTTTGGCATAAAGGTAGCAGTTAGGCCCCGCTGTTCGGCTAGCGTTTTGACCATGTATTTAAAAAAGACGTGGCGATCGCACGTCGTCTTGGCATCGCTATAGCCCCAGTTCAGCTCAAACTGACCGTTGGCATCTTCGTGATCGCACTGGTAGGGCTCCCAGCCTAGCGCCTCCATATAGCCGACGACGGTGGAGATCAAATCAAACTGGCGCATTAGGTTGAGCTGGTCGTAGCAGGGGCGTTCGGCGGTGTCTCTTTCATCGGCGATCGCATATCCCTGGGCTGTCTTCTTTAGTAAGAAGAACTCCGCTTCTACACCCGCTTTGTAGGTGTAGCCCATTTGCTGGCACTGATCGATTACCCGGCCTAGAATCATCCGAGGCGCAGCCGGAAAAGGCTTGCCCTCATAGTAGACATCGCTAGCCACCCAGCCGACGGTTGGCTCCCACGGCAATTGAATCAGCGAACTCACATCAGGCACTGCCGCGATCTCTGCGGCGTCCGGTCCTAGCCCCAAATTAGAGGCAAAAGAAGAGAAAAAGGCTCCGTCTTTTTCAACGGATGCAATCTTGGCAGCAGGCACTAGCTTTGCCCGAGTCCCCCCCAGCAAATCAGTATAAGAGACCAGAAAAAACTTAATTCCCAACGACTGGGCTTTCTGAGCTAAGCCCTCAGTCTCTACCTTTGCCGACGTTTCAACCATATTTGCTTACCATAATGATGAGCTGCTTACTTATCATGACAAGTAAGGTAGCCAGTACTAAAGGGTCAGTAAAACAGTCAGCTACGGAATATTTTGCAATGGTTGTTACAAAATCTAAGGTCAAATCTATGACCAAAAATCTTCGCCTTCGTAGGTAACGCCTGGGATAAACCAGCTATCGACGCTGACGTATCGGTGCTGAATACCGATGTTGTCTAAAGCAGTTTTCGCGTCTGTAGAAAGTGTGTGGTCGGCAGCGGCCAGGTTCTCAGCAATTCGCTCGGCGTTGGTAGATTTTGGAATCACCACGGTGTCTCGCGCTAGCGCCCAGGCAATCAGGAGCTGGGCAGAGGAGAGGTTTTCTTTGGCGGCGATCGCACCAACCTCTTCATTCTCTAGCAGCGGCGGTTCGTCTTTTGCCTTCATGCTCGCGGGGCGATCGCCCGATCCCAAAGGCGAATATGCTGTCAGACGAATACCCTGCTCCTGGCAGTAGTCCAACAGGTTATTCTGCGGATTATAGGGATGGAGTTCCACCTGATTGACCGCTGGGACTACGCCAGTTTCTGCAATCAGCTGCTTCAGCTTTGAGATAGAGAAGTTTGAGACGCCAACGCTTTTCACTAACCCCTTTTCGCGTAGCGCTACCATCGCCTCAAATGTCTTCGACAGCGGCAGCTCGCTCAATGAGTAAAAGTCTTCTGCGCTGTTGTGGGTAGACCTACCTGGTCTAAAGGCAATTGGCCAGTGCATCAGGTACAGATTCAGGTAGTCGAGGCCAAGCGCGCTCAGACTTTCTTTACAGCCTTTTTCTACTTCGGTAGGCTGATGAAACGCGTTCCACAGCTTTGAAGTCACGAATAGGGAGTCGCGGGCGATCGCACCAGCTGCGATCGCTGCGCTAATGCCTTCTCCTACCTCCTGCTCATTTTGATAAATCCAGGCAGCATCGATGTGGGTGTAGCCTACTTTCAGCGCTTCCTCTACAGCTTTACTGACCTCACCTTTTGGTGATTTCCAGGTGCCCAAACCAAAGGCAGGCATCACGGTTCCATCATTGAGTGTGAATGTTTTCATCTGTTTACCAGCACCTAATACCTGTGCAAAAAAGCGCGATCGCTTAGCGATCGCCTACCCCGTCACACTAGCGGCTTCTTCTAATGAAATCAACTCTGCAACGTATAATTAGAAGCTTTCAAACAAGGCCTTATGGTACCCTCTATTCCTAAGCAGCGAACGCCGACGCTAGTAGGCGCGACTGCCATCTTAATGTGGGCGACACTGGCCCTTTTGACCGAGCTTAGCGGAGCCATCCCTGCTTTTCAGCTAACGGCGATGTCGTTCACGGTGGCGTTTCTAATCGGAGTGGTTGTTTGGTGGCGAGCAGGCGGCAGTCCCTGGCAATACCTCAAACTGCCCAAGACGGTTTGGGCGCTAGGCATTACCGGATTGTTTGGCTATCACTGCTTTTATTTCATCGCGCTCAACAATGCGCCTGCGGCTGAAGCGAGTCTGATTGCCTATCTCTGGCCGCTGCTGATTGTATTCCTTTCAGGGCTGCTACCGGGTGAACGGCTGAGATGGTTTCACTGTGTGGGTGCGATTATATCCTTTCTCGGCGTCAGTCTATTGGTTTCTAAAGAAGGCGCACTAGCTTTTGAGGCTCGCTACGCCACAGGCTATCTAGCCGCCCTGCTGTGCGCGCTGATCTGGTCGAGCTATTCGCTGCTGTCTCGGCGGCTAGGCGCTATTCCGACTAATGCAGTTGGTGGCTTTTGCGGGGCAACGGCTGTTCTTGCCTGGATTTGTCATTTCCTGTTTGAATCAACCGTCACCCCAATAGGAAAAGAGTGGCTCGCTATTCTGCTTCTGGGGCTCGGACCAGTTGGACTGGCTTTCTTCACCTGGGACTACGGGGTCAAGCGCGGCAATATCAAAGCGCTAGGAATTCTCTCGTATCTGACGCCGCTGCTATCTACTTGGCTGTTGATAGCCTTTGGACTAGCCGAAGCTAGCTGGACGCTGGTACTGGCTTGCCTGCTGATTGTCGGTGGAGCGCTGCTAGCTGTTTTGGATTTGTTTAGCAACGCTTAAACGCACAGAACGCAGTCGGCCTGAACAGCACTGTTTTTAGCTCAGCTCGGACCTGCGAGGAAGTTCTGGGCTACCTCGCTAGCGTCAAAGAATTGACTGTAGACAGCCACTAGATCCAAAGTGCCAAGCCAGCTTGAACTAGAGCCTGGACCGCCACCTAGCGTTAACTCGTATTTTTGAGCTAGCGCAGAGAAGTCCGCTGTTGCTGTATCGGTACCGACTAATTCCCCGTCTACGTAGAGAGCGGCGCTACCGCTGCTGTCAACGGTATAGACTAGGTGCGATCGCTCATTAGTCGATAGTCCACTAGGCGCGAAGAGCGACAGCTCGGTGTTAAAAGCTCTCTTCCCGTTCTTGGTTGCCAAGCTGACAACCGGCCCTGATTCTGCTTGGTCACTGCTATCTGGCGTTATCCAGGCTTCGAGCGTAACCGCATCACCCGTTAAGGCATCCGCTAGCTTAGCAGGTGAGCCTGAAGAGAGTAGCGTGGGTGCGTCTAGGCTTAACGCACCGTCTTCCCACTGTGCACCCGTTAGATCGTCACCGCCCAGATTAAAAGCCTTACCTGTGCCCGAAGTATCTTTGATGCTTGTGCCAGTACTCTCATCAAAGGTATAGAGCGCAATGAGATCTTCAGTGATCCGATCGACCTTCACTGTTTCTGCATCTGGCTCTACGCTAATTGGTGCCGAATTTGACTGCGACGTAGACTGGCCATTTTGGGTGGACTCGGCAATATACTTCCGGGTCAGGTAGTCAATCGTTTGAGCATGCTCACTGTCGCTAAGCTCTTTGTCATAGACCAGCACAGCGGCTACATCTAGGCTAGAAAAACCGCGACCCTTAGCATTTTCTCCAATCAGGAACTGCTCGACTATGGTGTTGTATTCGTGGCTGTCGGTATCGATTAGCTGATTATCTCGGTAGTGACGCAGCGTGTTTCCGTCATAGCGCACAGACTGAATAAACCAGTCATCGCCTGCGCTACCATCATTATTTCCTAATCCTTTCTCCTTATCGTCCGCAAAGCTGTTGCTGCCACCTACACCATGAACAGTCAGCATGTGCTTCTTGCCATTCAGCGTTAGGCCAAACGAGTTGTTGTCACGGCCCTTTCCGTAGGTGACCCCCGCAAAGACTCCATTCGACGCCGTATAGTCAACCACAAAGTACATCGTGCGTGGATCGCTACCGCTAGGCAAATCCGACAAACCTTGACCAGGTGTAACCTTTCTAAGACCGTCGCCTTCTACCGCTCCGGTTTCTCCTAGATCGGTGCGCCCGCCATCTAGCGAGATAGCCGCTTGGCCAGTCGGCGTCGCGCCCTTCACCAGTCTTGGATCGCCCACTGCAACCAGGTCTATAGGACCAGCACCCGAGCGCCACCCGGTCACAACGCCATTTTTTTCAACGACATTTAGGTCTGACTCAAACTGAGCGACTAGTTTATCGGTTATTGGTAAGCCATCACCCGATGGAGGCGGACTATTGACCGTGATATCAACCGATGCAGTATCTGTTTTGGCTCCGTCAGAAACGGTGTAGGCAAAGCTCTCAACCGCCGCAAACCCTACATCCGGAGTGTAGGAGAATGAACCGTTTGAGTTGATAGTCAGCGAGCCATTAGCCAAAGAGATTGTGTCGCTATTCCCAACCGATTGACCGTTGACTTCAACAACTGTCAGAGCGCCATCGTCAGTATCGTTGTCTAGCAGACCAGCTGAAAAAGGAACGTTCAGAGTTTGACCAGAGAGCACACTGTAGCTATCATCGCGTGCATTCGGCGGCTGATTTACCACTGCATCGCTGACGCCATCGATAGTGACAGTCACCGTTGCTGTAGCCGTCCCTCCCTTACCGTCAGACACTGTGTAGGCAAAGCTATCGGTAGCTGTTTCGCCATCGTCGAGCGAGTTGAACTTTCCATTTGGGTTGTATGTAAAGGTCCCATCCCCGTTGCTGCTAACTAGACCTACTGTGCCATTCGTGTTGACGTTGCTAACGCTAAGCGAATCATTGTCGGAATCGCTATCGTTGCTAAGAACACTGCCAGTCACAAAGGTCTTATCTTCACTAGTGGTAAATAGTGAGGCTGAGCCTGAACCCGGATCGTCGGTGGCTGTTGGCGGCTGATTTATTGCCATCTCGCTGACGCCATCAATAGTCACTGTAACAGTTGCCGTAGCCGTTCCCCCTCTTCCATCAGACACCGTGTAGGCAAAGCTATCGGTAGCCGTTTCGTCATCGCTGAGTGAGTCGAACTGGCCGTTCGGATTATAGGTAAAGGTGCCGTCACCGTTGCTGCTAACTAGACCTGAGGTAACGGTCGTATCAAGATTAATCACGCTCAGTGAATCACCGTCTTCGTCACTATCGTTGCTGAGAACATTGCCAGTGACAAAGGCTGTACTCTCGTCAGTAGTAAACAGTGCCGACGAGCTTTCACCTGGATCGTTGACTGCGACCGGGAGATTATTAGAAGAGGGCGCGTGCAGATAGGTCTGTTGAATATAGGTTTCGACAGCACCTAGCTCTGACGGATCCAAAGCCCGGTTGTAGACCAGTGCCGCTGCAACGCTCATTGGCGTTTCACCACCGTTGAGGTTTTGACCGATCAACAGCTTATCGATCACGGTATTGTAGGTCTTGTTTCCAGAGTCGATTTCTGCTCCGTTTAGATAGTGTCTATATGTGCTGCCGTCAAAAACAACGGCATGAGAAATAAAACCGCGCTGCTTACTGTTATCAGGGTCAATCACACCGTCAACGTCAGTGCTCCGATCGTTTTCTTTTCCCCAGCCCTGGATAGCAAGATCGTCTTCGTTTCCATCGAGCGTCAGACCAAACGCTTGATTTTTAGCAGCTTTTCCGTAGGCAAGACCCGCAAATTTCTGGTTGGTGACATCCTCGTAGTCGACTACGAAGAACATTGTCCGTGGCCCGTTACCATCAGAGAATCCGCGTATATCTGAATTAGCTGTGTTCTCGCGGAACAGATAGTCCCCTTGACCATCCAACACGACTGCGGACTGACCAGAAGGGGTAGCGTTCTGAACTAGCTGCGGGTTGCCTGCAGCAGTGAGGTCGTTGCCAAAGCCAGATTGGTCAATCCAGCCGGTCACCGTATCGCCGTCGACACCAATCTTTGTAAAGGCTTCTACCTGAAAGACTAACCCCTTTGTAACGGGCAGCTGATCAGATATTCCCACCAGGATAGGAATATTGTCAGAGCGCACAGGCGCAGCTTCGTCATCAGAGATAGTAAAGAATGCGTTGTACACTCCATTATCTGCATAGGTATGAGAAACTCTGATTTCACCTTTGGCGTTAGGACTACCTGTAATCTGGCGAGTACCATCCCCAAAGTTGAGAGTATAGGTAAGAGACTCAACCGGATCGTCTGTATCCACATCTGACACAACAGCCGTGAAGAGAACAGAATCACCCGGTTCACTGAAAGAGATATCTGAGGTAGCCGACTGGAACTCCGGTGGATTGTTGAAGCTGCCAGCGGTGATTTTGAATGAGCGTCCTGTGGTTGTATTGATACCATCATTGATGCTAAATACAGCGTCGTAGACTCCTTCGGTTTTGTACTGGTGATCGACTGCAATCGTACCCGTGACGGGATCGGGTGCTCCGGTGGCAACTGTGCCATCGCCAAAGTTAATCCTGTAGCTCAGAGCGCCGAGCGAGGTGTCGTTATCGCTAACTTGTGCTCTGTATGTGATATTTAGGGGTACTGATGTACCGAGCAGGTCGTTGGGATCGCCCTGGTCGTCAGTAATTCCAGACGAGATCACGACAGGAGCGTTATTGCTGCTAGGGTAGGTAATTCGTTGAACCTGTCCACCATTGCCCTCGTAGTTAACGTAGTACAGCGCGCCATCGATTCCCTGCTCAAGAAAAACGATGTCTCGCGCCTGACCAGGAATTTTGTTACTCGGTTTAAAGTCGTAAACGCCTTCGACGACGTCGCCCGTGTTGTTCAAGTCTAAGAACTGGATGTAGTTTCTCTTGTAGTTAGCGTAGAAATAGACTCCATCGAACTCTTCTGGGAACATCGTGCCTCGGTAGACAAACCCGCCAACCATAGCCGTAGATCGGATTCTTTGACCGTCGCCGTCAGGTCTATCTATGAGCCGTGGAATGTCGTAGATTGGCGCTGAGTAATAGTCCCCCTGCTTAGGATTGGCTAGATCTTTGTCTGGACTTGGAAACTCGTTTGGGTTCTGAAAGTTTGGCTTATTTGGATTAAAGACAGCTTTGTTATCTGTGCCTTCATAAAAGTTCCAGCCGTAAAAGGCACCCGCTTGATCGAGAGAGGCAATATGGAGATCATCTGCTGATGCGGACAGATTGCCGCCGACTTCACCAATATAGAACTTGCCATACTGCTCATCCCAATCAGCTCGAAAAGGATTGCGCAGTCCGTAGGCCCAAATTGAAGGATCTGGCTGAAAAGGTTTTCCATCTGGAGCTAAATCAGGATACGGACCGTCAATTACACCATCGACATAGGGATTAGCTGGCCATCCGTCTTTGCCATCTGGAATAGAGCCGTCACGATTGATGCGGATAATTTTGCCGCTTGTGCTCTCTAAATCGACGGGCCAGTCGTCGTCTCTGTCGCCTTCGCCGCCGTTGGAAGTGTTGAATTTGTCCGAGCTAGTTAGCCACAGCTTGCCATCAGGACCAAAGTCTAGACCGCCGCCGTAGTGACAACAAGAAACATAGCCATCCGTATCTGTCCACAGGATGTTTTCGCTATCGAAACTAGCTCGACTAGATAGACCGCCAGAGCGCTCTCTGTGGGCAAAGCTAGCAATAACAGCACGACCCTCTCCACCGTTCTTTCCTTCTGTTCTTGTGTAGAACAGGTAGACTAGGTTCTTTCCTTCAATAGAAGGATCGAAGTCTGGAGGAATTGCAATTTCGAGCAAGCCTCGTTCATTTCCTGAGTTAACGATCCCCGAGATATCCAGATATTCGGCTTTCGCTCCAGAGTTAGGGTCGGCAATTGAGATAACGCCGTTTTTTTCTAGCACTAGCATCCGATTATCAGGCAAAAAGCCTAATGCAATCGGCTGGATGAGCCCGCTATCAATCACTGTTTCGTTTGCGAATCCGTCGAGATTGAAATTGGCCATTAGAAACTCCTAAGTTAAGCGTGTGTGTTTGGCACTATCTGGCTGACTCTTCTAGAACCCAGAAACTAGCCACTAGAAACCAGCGAAAACTCTCCTGAACGATGTTGAGAGCTTATTTGAGGTGACAATAGTTGATAGGGGTTTTCTTAGGAGTTTCTGGCAAAGAAAATACAGACGCCCTGCCAAAGACTAAGCTCTTCTAAACCCCGCATATTACTGTTCGATATTGCAACTCTTCTTAGAACTAATCGCTTCACCTGCTGTATGCAAAAGAAGTGATTCAATTGCTATGTGAGAAGGATTATAGAAGTACCAAAAGCTTTTTTGCTACATCTGCACTTTGATACAGGTGAAACAAATACAACAGCAATCTACAGGTCATGTAGGGAAGAGTATACAGGTAGGCAGATACTCTGAACTAGCTGATATTACTTGGTTCTAGGTTTTGAGTGCCTATCTAATTTGATACGCTCAAGTTGTAAAACATGAAGAAATGAAACGAATTTGCAGCATGAAGAGGCTGTAAAGCAAGAGTGAAGAAACAAGGTAGATTTGTTCTACGTTTTGTTTATCTTTCTTGTTAACAAAAGGGTTGTCTCTTTTGTTACCGACCGATTGTCTCTTTTGTTACCAATCGATTGTCTCTTTTGTAAGCAGCTGGCTGCCTCTTTGCTACAGCTTTTACAATTCTCAACAACTGTAACGATGACTTCGTGCCCTTTTTGTGATGATTAGACAGTTTTGTAGTGTGGTATGGATACTCTCCACGACTACTTCAGCCGTGTCCGGAATCTTTAGCTGTTTTTAAGCTGTTTTCTTGATGAAGCTAGCTATTAGATTGGCTTTAACCTGGCCAGACTGATACGGTCACGTCCGATATGGTCTAGAAGAAGCAGAGAATGAGCCAAGCTACAGCATCACCAAGCCCGCTCGGATGCCAACGCTGATGGCTTCTGTGCGACTAGAAACATCAAACTTCGATAGGATAGCACTGATATGAAACTTCACCGTATGCTCGGAGATCAGCAGCGCTTTGGCGATCGCCTTATTAGAAAGCCCACTGGCTAGCTGGTTGAGCACCTGAATCTCTCTAGGCGTCAGCGGCTCTACAGGAGAGTCCTTTTCTGCTAGGCCAAATGCATCAATGCCGGTAAAGAGAACTTCTGTGACATCTGGATGCAGCACGTTGAAGCCGTTGATGATTGCTAAGATTGCGCACCTGATCTGATCTGCCGAAATATCTATCGGCACTATGTTGACAGCGCCTGTTCCAATCAGCGGTGCGATACTCGTCTGCGCTGTTGCTTCAACTCCGTTTTCTAGCAACAGCAATACGCTTGGCGTATCCGCTTGTGGCAGTCCTTCTAACAGCTGAAAAATAGTCCTGCTTTCGGAAACTCCTAACGTAGACAGCGCAACTACTGCTAAGTCTGCTCGCTGAGTCTGTAGCCACCTTTCTAATGCCTGGAGGCTACTGAGCTGAGCGACTATCTGGGTAGTTGTCATCTTCGACATTGTAGAAATGCCTGCTCTGGTCACGGAGTGATTTGCACAAACAACAATGTCTCTCATGTCTAGTCTGCTATGTCCGGTTTGCCGTGCTTAGTTCTCTACGTCTATCGCTCGCCCACGACAACAGCAAGCGTGCGCATCTCTCCACCTCGCAGTAGCTGAATTTCTAGCGTTTTGCCAACGCTTTGAGGTCCTAGAAAAGACTGTACCTGCTTCAGGCTTTCTAATGTCTCTCCATTGAGAGTAAGCATCACGTCGGCTAATGCCATACCTGCGGTATCAGCGGCGCTATCAGGTTCTACACTTACCACTAGAACGCCCATAGACTGAGTGAGACCGTGCTGCTGTTGGACGTTTTCTGGTAGCGAAATCGCCTGCATGCCTAGTCCCAGATAGCCCCGCGATATTTTGCCACGCTGCTGTAGCTGAGAAACGACAGCGCTTACATTAGTGGCTGGAATAGTCAGGACTTTGCGTTTAGGACCAAACGTATTAAATCCAACAACCTGGCCACCTGCATTGATCAGCGGGCAGCCAGCGCTGCCTCGATAGAGATTGAGATCTACAACAATGTACTGGTCAATTTGGCCACCGCGCTGCGATCGCCATGCCGGACCGATCTGACTAACCATCCCCAAACTAGCGAACTGGCTGGCCATCTGGCCACGGTTTGCCTGATAGCCAACGGTAGATACTAGCTGCCCTAGCGCCAGTGTCATTGGATCGCCTAGCACAGCGACAGGTAGCTCTACTGCTGCTGGAAGGGACAACAGCGCAATATCAGTGGCCGGGTCTGCGCCTAGAAGCTCCGCGTCCATTGTTCTAGCGCCAGATTGACCACCAGCTTGACTATCTAGCAGAACAATCTTGAAGCTGTCTTCTAAACGCAGCGCCTCACAAGAGGTGACGATGATA
Source organism: uncultured cyanobacterium (assembly GCA_963838725.1). GTDB lineage: Bacteria > Cyanobacteriota > Cyanobacteriia > Phormidesmidales > Phormidesmidaceae > Phormidesmis. Next base: position 100,220 of record CAWISM010000013.1, read on the forward strand.
CCCTGCTTCCAATGAATTCCCGTACTCGCAGAGCGCTGACCACGGATGGATACAATAGAGCGGCTGGCGCGACTGATAACGTCTGAAAGATCTTGAGAAAGGGTTTCTAGTTCGGTATTCATAGCCTATTCAATCATGACGTACGGTCATCATTGTGTTCTACCTAGTGCTAGTCGACATCACCAGTTCGAGTAGGTAGAGACCTACCCAAGTTTCTAGGTTCTCTCTAGGCTATCGGTCTTTGCTGAGAGCTTTTATGCCGACTGGTCAATGACTATCGGAAGCTACAGTCAGTGCCTGCCCAAAGATATTCGACGGTGGCATCAGAGGCATCGGACGACAGCATCCCAGATAGAAAGTCATCGGTATAGAATTCTGTGCCTAGCGTAGTTTCAGTAACCGTAGCTGCGTAGGCGGTCTCTAAGGTCTATCTTAGATGTGCCGATACCGATGCCGCTATCGGTCAGCTAGTGGCGTATCGGCTGCGTTGTGCGATCGCACGCTCCATCCCACTAGCTTGCCGTTCATTGCATTCAAGATAAATCCATTGCCCCAGCTAGTGAACTCCATCGGACCCGCAGGGCAGTCCTGGTTGACTGCTGCCGCGATCGCAGGCTGTCCAAACACTACAGCTACTGCCTCTATTGCAGTGTCCGAGGCTATCTTCAAAAGTCACGCTCTCGGTTTCATCCATCTCAGACCGGATTATCTGAAAACCGTCTCCGTTGAGTACGAGTGAAACTTCAGATAGGGACGTTTCCTCAGGTGCGATCGGCTCGCTAGTCTGCGATGAAGGACTGCCTTCTTCTGTAGTAGTTTCTGTCGTAGGCACATCTTCCGTGCCTTCGTTGGGTATGGACGTATCCATACAGGCGCTAGCTAGAAAGCTTACTAGCAACCCCAGTGATAGAAAAGAAAACAGTCGATTGTTCTGTTTCGACATGATTATTGAGCCTTCAAAAGTTCTCAGACTTAGCAAGTTAGTGAATGTCGTAGCCAAACACATTCGCGTCCGCTTCGTTGAGCTTAATATCGTCTAGTCCGTATTCCTTCCAACGTAGGCTGACGAGCTCTGCTACCGTCGGATCGGACTCTAGCTGTTCGCCCCATTCGTGGTCGGTTTCTGGCGGGACTTTGGTCGTAGCATCTATGCCCATGCGGCTACCTAGCCCTAGTCTTTCGTTGGCAAAGTCTAGCGAGTCAAAGGGACTGTCCGGCAAGATGAAGACATCGCGGATGGGGTCTACTTTGGAGGTGACGGCCCAGACGACCTGACGGGGATCGCGGATATTGATGCCTTTGTCGACGACGATGACGAACTTGGTATAGGTGAACTGCGGTAGAGCGGTCCAAAAGGCCATCGCCGCACGACGAGCCTGACCAGGATAGGACTTGTCGATAGAGATAATAGCGGCTTTGTAGCTAAGTGCTTCCATCGGCAGAAAGAAGTCAACAATCTCGGTGACCTGCTGGCGAAGGATGGGGGTATAGATCCGGTTGAGGGCAATCGCCATCATCGCTTCTTCTTTGGGCGGACGACCGCTAAACGTCGTTAGATAGACTGGCGCTTTGCGGTGCGTCATACAGTGGAATCGAATCAGCGGCGCATCGTCAGTAATGCCGCCGTAGTAGCCCATATGATCGCCAAATGGACCATCTACTGTGGTCTCTCCTGGAGTGATTGTCCCTTCTAGGACAAACTCAGACATTGAAGGGACTTCTAAGTCAACCGTTTTGCATTTGGCCAAGGAGACGCCTCTGCCGCTGTAGAGGCCAGCAAACAGCCATTCAGATAGGTCTACTGGAATTGGAGTGGCAGCGGCCAAAATGATTAGCGGATCGACGCCAATGGCGATCGCAATCTCCAAATTCTTCCCGCGCTCGGCTGCTTTACGCAGGTGCCGCGCCCCGCCCCGCACCGACAGCCACTGCACCGACATCGTATTCTGGCTCTGTAGCTGAAGCCGATACACGCCGACATTAGGTACACCTGTCTCGCAGTCTTTGGTAATCACCAGACCCAGCGTTACGACTTTGCCACCATCTTTGGGGTAGGGGCGAATCATCGGAATCGTGGTGAGATCGACCTTGTCGTCTAGCTTCACCACCTGCTGGCAGGCCGGTAGCCAGTCGCGAGAAGGCTTGGCTTTCACCACGTCAAAGAGCACTTTGCCTAGATCAATTGCCTGGGAAATCTTTTTGGGTGGCTTTGGCTGTTGCAGCATACCCAGCTTTTTACCCAGCGCTTCTAGCTCTTCGGGGCGCTCCATCCCCATTGCCCAACAGACGCGCTCTACCGTGCCCAGCAGATTGACAACGACCGGATAAGGCGAACCTTTAACCTTTTCAAATAGGACGGCGGGTCCCCCTGCTTGTAGCAGTCGATTAGAGATTTCAGCGATTTCCAAGTTTGGATCTACCTCAGTCTTTACAGTCCGGAGCTGTCCTCGCGCTTTGACTGTCTTTAAAAAATCTCGTAGATCCTTTGCCATTGTCCGAAGTCGGAAGTCCTCTAGTGAGCTATGACGGAATGTAACACTTCTGGTACCGGAAAACACGCTGTGTTTTGCTGGGACGCGCCTGGTAAGCGCATATTTCGCTAGTTGGCCTGAGGAATTTCAATAGGGGCAACTGGTCTTGTCCATAGCAGCTAATCTTGTCTATGAGATAGCTGTACCAGATAGCTGCACCCGATCTCCCTATCAAGCCCGTTAGGAAAATTTAGAAAACGAAATTTGTCCTAAGATGAAGGATTGAGCATGCTAACTATGACTAACCCAATGAAGCAGGACGCATCGAATTTGGCGATCAAACCACAAACAGCTAAACTCCACCCAAGCGAAAGCGCAATTGCTGAGAACAATGCCTTGATCGGAGGCTACGCCTATCAAATCATTCGGCGGCAGTCGAAACGGGTGTTCAAGCTGCGATCGCCCGTTCTGGCTGATAGCGATCCTGAAAACCTTCACCAAATGAGAATAGGCACTCGGCGACTTCGCTCAGCGCTGCTGCTATTTACCGACACGATAGAAATAGAAGGCACCACGCCAGCAGCACTCTCTAAATCGGTCCAAAAGCTGACTAAGGTGTTGGGAAAAGTTCGTGACATTGACGTCATGCAGCAGTGGTTTACGCAAATGCTAGAGACTGCCAGCGCATCTCAAAAGACAAAGAAAGGAAAAGACAACGAGAAGAGCAAGCCCACTATCACCAGCTCTATTCAATCTCTTAGCAAGCAGGAAGAAAAGGCGATCCGGTCTCTGCTCAAAACGCTGAAGAAACGGCGGAAAAAGAAATTTTCTCGAATGGCATCAACGTTGAGCGCTCCCACCTATAAAAAGGTAGCGAAGCAGTGCAAGCAGTGGACCAAAAAGCCAAAATTCAGTCCTGTTGCGCAGCAGCCCGCAGCCAGTAACGCTATTCAAAAGATGATTGAACCATTGACTCAGCTATTGCAGCATCCTAGCTGGGAAATTGCCACTAAACCGTTATCCGCCACCGGGTCGCAGCGACGCGTCCTCAGAAAAATCTCACTCGCACAGCTGAATCAGCAGCTTGAGAAGCACGGCGATCAGCTCCACGATTTGCGCAAACAGATCAAAAACGTCCGCTACCAGACCGAATTCTTCCGTAGCCTGTATGGAATTCATTACGCAGCCCAAGTCAGAGAACTGCGGACCCTGCAAAGCGTTCTCGGTCAGCTGCAAGATCAGCTAGTTGTCAGTGAGTTTTTGACCAAAGAACTCGGATCAAACTGGCCCGAGCGGCTACCTACTATCTATGAAGCTTTTCAGTCGTCTAGATTGGACCTGTGGCATCAGTGGCAGTCTCTACAGGGAAAGTATCTGGGGCTGCACGAGCAGCTAAAGACTCAAAAGAATGCAGCTCAGCTCGTAGCTTGAGATCTAAAAGCGGCTGATTAGCTAATTATCAGCTAATCATTGAAGAGTTGATGACTTAGCGTCTGCTTGAGCAGCCAGCAGTTATCTGTGGCAATATCTATGGCAATCATAAATTTCGTAAATTTGTAGCCACTCAATCAATCGGGACTTTTAGGATAAGGACAGTTTTAGCTACCTTTCCATAAAGGTTTTGAAAGGTTTTGTCGATGGATCAGATGATGCAGCTGGCGTTTGTTTTACTAGCAAAGTTTGTGATTGGGGTGCGTCCGTTTTTGCCGACGATTTGCTTTGTACTCGTATGGGGAGGCATTGCGATCGCCACTTACACTCTCTTCACTGGACTGCGCAAAGGCGTGGAAAACGTTCGTCAGCTCCATCGTATCCCCTGTGCCAACTGTCAGTACGCCACTAGCAGCTATCATCTCAAGTGCTCTGTTCATCCAGCCAACGCTTTTTCGGAGCAGGCTATTGGCTGTCAAGATTTCGAGCCGGGTAGCTTGCAAAACCTGTCTAACACAGCTTACTAATCTGCCTGAGAGCAAAGGCGTAAAGCGCTGCTGGTCCTGCGCAGTCGCTGCTATTTCCATACATCAGCTGGGTTCTATGAATATCAATAGAACTTTATAGCGTGCGGTTGAACTTGCGATCGCATCTACTCGGGCGACTGTATGTTTTCAATTTTCATCTTGACTTATAACGAAGCGTTGGATATCGCCGCCTGTATCGAATCCGCTTCGCTTTGTGATGATGTGATTGTTGTCGACTCGTTTAGTCGCGATCGCACCCTAGAAATTGCCCAGAGTCTAACCGATCGATATCCGCAGCTTCGGGTCGTTCAGCATGCGTTCGAAAGTCATGGCAAACAGCGCACCTGGATGCTCCAGAATATCGAGGCTAAATATGACTGGGCCTACATTCTAGAAGCCGATGAGCGGATGACCCCAGAACTGTTTGCAGAATGCACCGCCGCTGCGAAATCTGCTGATCATGCGGGCTACTACGTCGCCGAAAGGGTGATGTTCATGGACCGCTGGATCAAGCACAGCACCCAGTATCCTCGCTATCAGCTGCGGCTGCTAGACAAAGCCAAAGTCTGGTTTGACGACTACGGCCACACCGAACGAGAAGTCGTAAATGGAACCACCGATTTCATTAAAGCGACTTACCCCCACTACACCTGCGGCAAAGGTTTCAGTCGCTGGCTAGAAAAGCACAATCGCTATTCTACAGACGAGGCCAAAGAAACGATTCGGCAGCTATCGCAAGGACAGGTCAACTGGCAGGCATTGCTCAGTGGCAAGTCGGAAGTCGAGCGTCGCCGCGCGCTCAAAGATTTGTCTCTGCGCGTTCCGGGCAGGCCGTTAGTGCGATTTCTGTATATGTATTTTTTCCTGGGTGGGTGCTGGGATGGGCGGGCCGGATTTACCTGGTGCGTGCTCCAGTCTTTCTACGAGTATTTGATTCTATTGAAGGTGTGGGAGATCAGGCATCAAAAAGCGGGCGATCGCGCCATTTTAGAATCACCCATTGCGGGCAATGCAGCCTAGAGACCTCGAAATAGATTTGCTCAGAAGAGGCTCTATTACCCAAGAATAGAAAGACGTAAGTTGCTCCTACAGCTTTCTGTGAAAGTACGGTTCATGGTCAAATTTTCACACGACGCTTCATATCAATTCAGCGGGATAGTCTACTATAGTTAATCGGTTCGGTTTAGTAACTTTCAGCGCCTCTCTTGAGGAGCTTGGTATTTCGAGGAGCCCAGTATCGCTATGAGCAAAGGCACACTTTTTGATAAGGTTTGGGACGCGCACACGGTAGGCACACTGCCTTCTGGTCAAACTCAGCTATTTATCGGCCTGCACCTAATCCATGAGGTGACTAGCCCACAAGCCTTTGCCATGCTAAACGAGCGCGGACTGAAGGTAATGTATCCCGAGCGCACCGTAGCGACAGTGGACCACATCGTGCCGACTGAAGACCAGTCGCGTCCTTTCGCCGACCCGATGGCGGAGAAGATGATGGCGGCGCTAGAGACGAATACGTCTGAGCACGGCATTCGCTTTTTCAATGTGGGTTCTGGGTCTCAGGGCATTGTGCACGTGATCGCACCGGAGCAGGGACTGACGCAGCCAGGCATGACAATTGCCTGTGGGGATAGCCATACGTCTACACATGGGGCTTTTGGCGCGATCGCATTCGGCATTGGTACTAGCCAGGTCAGAGACGTACTCGCTTCCCAAACGCTTGCCCTAGCCAAGCTCAAAGTCCGCCGGATCGAAGTCAACGGCGAGCTTCCCACAGGCGTATTCGCCAAAGACATTATCCTGCACATCATCCGCAAGCTAGGCGTCAAAGGCGGTGTGGGATACGCCTACGAGTTTGCTGGTAGCACTATCGAAAGCCTGTCAATGGAAGGGCGAATGACGGTTTGCAATATGTCGATTGAAGGAGGCGCGCGCTGCGGCTACGTCAACCCCGATCAGGTGACCTACGACTACATAAAAGGACGCGACTTTGCGCCCAAAGCCGAACAGTGGGACGAGGCTGTCGCCTGGTGGGAGAGCCTGCGCAGCGATGCCGATGCCAGCTACGACGACGTAGTCAAATTCGAAGCGGCTGAGATTGCTCCAACCATCACCTGGGGAATCACGCCTGGGCAGGGCATCGGCGTCAACGAAGCAATCCCAACGCCGGAGACAATGCCCGCCGCCGAGCGGCCCATCGCCGAAGAAGCCTATCGCTACATGCAGCTATCCCCTGGACAACAGATAGAAGGCACAAAGATTGACGTGTGCTTCATTGGTAGCTGCACAAACGGACGGCTAAGTGACCTAGAAGAAGCTGCAAAGATTGCGCGGGGTCGTCAGGTTGCCCCTGGCGTTAAGGCCTTTGTCGTACCTGGCTCAGAGCGAGTAAAAGTAGAGGCTGAAGCCGCAGGGCTAAACAAAATATTTGAGGCGGCTGGCTTTGAGTGGCGCGAGCCAGGGTGCTCTATGTGCCTAGCGATGAATCCAGACAAGCTAAAAGGGACAGAAATTAGCGCCTCTTCTTCTAACCGCAACTTTAAGGGGCGTCAGGGCTCGTCTTCGGGGCGGACTTTGCTGATGAGTCCAGCAATGGTGGTATCCGCAGCAGTCACGGGGCAGGTGACCGATGTGCGCCAGCTAGAAGCCGTTACCTAGAAGCCGTTACCTAGAAGCCGCTACCTAAAAGCCGCCGCCTAGAAAACGCTATTTACAATCCGTTGTTTAGAAGAGGTAGGTTAAGAGAAGGTTTAGAAACAACTGTATTTTGGAATACATCTCTTAACCTCGCCTTTTTTTGCGTTTAATTTTCATATCCAAGAATAGATCTAAAAGATCAGATCTATTGGGGCTATTGTTTTGTCTTTGACCACGTCTATACCCGTTCGTGAAGCATCGACTCCATTTGTCGAGCATTTGGAAAGACTGTACGAAGAGCGATCGCTAGTCACCTACACAGCGGGTCTGACGATTCCGCTACAGACTCAGCACATCTACATCATCTGTAGAGGAACGGTTCAGCTACACACTATCCACGCAGACGGGAATGAGACCATCGTCGGACTGGGCGGCCCTACGATGGCATTTGGCGCGTCGCTTACTCATATCCATCCCTACTGGGCAACCGCGCTGTGTGAGACTCACCTGCTGCCGCTGTCCATCAGCGAGCTAGAGGCGTCCCCGGCACTCTCAGCCGCCCTATTTCCACAGCTAGTGCGCCGCCTCCAGCAAACAGAAGCATGGCTAGCATTCTCAGGCAAGCGCCTGGTGACCGATCGGCTGCGCAGTCTAATTATTCAGCTGGCTCAGGACTTTGGTCAGGTCGGTCCCAATGGCGTACGCATTACTATTCGACTGACTCATCACCAGCTAGCCACTATCATCGGCACCACTCGGGTGACAGTCACGCGGCTACTGCGCGACTTTAAAGATGAAGGCTGGCTCAGCGTGCATCGTCGTCAGCTAATCGTGACTCCGCAAAGTTTGGGAATCTCTTTTTCGGCTAATTCGTAGTCAGAAGGTCTGTTATTAGAAGGTCTGTTAATAGATGGTTGCTAGCCAGCCAGCGCTGGCCGCTGCGCTTCCTGACGAGACCAAAGCGATAAAGAGCCACCAAGCGGCGATCGCAATCTGCCTTCGTCCGCTGTCTACCTGTGTTTGAATCTCTTCTTTCACAGCCGTAACCTGCGTTTGGACCTCTGCTTTCGCAGCTACGATCTGCTCAGAAACCGCTTCTTGAACATCAGAGATTGTCTCTTGAACCGTTGTAACCTGTTCGCCGATCTGTTCACTAACTTGTTCGCTAGCCTGGGCTAGAAGCGTCTTATCTGGCAGGCTCAAGTATTCACTTACTTCAGAACGCACTGCCTCTAACCAGCTAGCAATCTGTTTGGCTTTGGGCTCCCACGTTTGTTCTCCCCACGTTAAGAGCTGCTGAATCTCTGCTGCGCTCATGTCTTGACGACTCTCTAGCACCTGCTGCCACTTGCTCTTGTCCCACAAGACTTGATCAAAAGAGATATCTACGTCGGCAAGATCGGCCAGCTTCTGTGAGTGAGAAAGAGTCGCGATCGCATCTCCAACTATCTGGCTCAATTCCTTTACAGCCTTCACGGGATGCAGGTCTGGCTTTTCTCTATGCTTCAGGTAATTGGTAATTTGCTCAGTAAAGTACTCAGAGAGATCTTTTGCCGTGTGAATCACCAGCGGGCGAGCCGATTGCAGCTTGCTAGTCAAAGTCGCTTCTAGCCAGTTCATCAAATCTTCTTTAATATCGTGACGGATGTCATGATGAATTTGAATCCGCGAGGCTAGCGCTGGCCAGTCGATAGTAGCCAGCGAGCCTTCCTCTAGCTGGCTCAGTAAGCTGTTCACTTCTGGTTTGATGTCTTCTAAAGAAAGGGCGTCCCAGTCAATCGATTGAAAGTAGCTATCTATTGTTTGATAAACGGATTGGTAAGCAGTTTGAGAGGCTTCTTTTGTAATCGAGTAAGCAGATAGCTTAGAGTTATTCTTTGTATCTTCTACGTTAGACGCGCGCTCTTCTACTGTTGGATGTGGTTCTGATGCTTGCTCTAGCGTTTTTTCTAATGTTTTTTCTAGTGCTTGCTCTGGCGCTAGCGATACTGGCGGCCATGCTAGCTCCAAAGCTTCTATTAACTGTCCTCTATGTGCTGCGCTCAGATTCTGACGTCTCGAAAGTATGGTTTCTATACTCTCTATATCGAGCGTACCTACAGTGCTAATTATTTCAGAACCAAAAGCATCTTTTTCTAACAGGTTGTGGGCTTGAAGCTGTGAGCGCACCTTTTCAGAAAGCTTTTCTGTAGTCAGCGCGCTCAAACTGGTATAGCGGCAATAGTTTTCTAGTTTTGTCTGAATAGCTTGGAGGGTAGCGCTACGATCTGTAGATGATTTTGAAAAGAGATTCTCATGACTTCCAGAAAAAGAATCTAGATCTTTTGAATATCTCTCTGGTAGAAGAGTTGTTGCAGATCCTCTAATCTGGCTGGCTATAGTGCTGGGTTTTGGCGTATCTACTGGAATCTGCTGTAGCAGCGTTTCAATGTCCCAGTCCGATAGGTCTACCTGATTAATTACATTTCTAGCAATTTGTTGCCAGCTAGGTAGCTCTGATAGTAGTCCGGTTGAAGCAGATGAGATGGTGACTGCTGGCGGAGCGCTCTGATCGGTTTTTGCGATTGCAACTTCTGTTCTGCTGTGTTTAGATTCTGCCTTTTGTGCAGGTTCTTCGTTCTCTTCTTCGCTTAGCTCTGCGTTTAATCTTTGGCTAATAGCAGTATCAATCTCTAAAAGAAGGATATCTCTTTGGTTTTCTAGTAGATCAGGAATCGCCTCTTGTCTGTTAGCTAACTTGGAAACTTCTTCTGCAAGCTCTCGAATGACAGTCTGCTGTTGAACTACGCTGCTGAAAAAGCTATCAGAACCGATTGAATCATCGCTGGGTTCATTCGTCTCTGAAAAGGATTGTTTAACAGTAGAGATCAGGCGTCTGCCGCTGGCGATCGCACCTCCAACCAAAGAATCCGCAATGCCCGTTATGGTCGTAGAGCATAGCCAAATAAACAGCAGCCAATAAGTAGACCAGAAAATCAGACCGAAAATAATCCCTCTACGAGGTTCTAGCAGTCCGCTAAATTCAACAGACAATAGCGCGCCAACAAAGATAATTGCAGATAGCCCGAACGCTACGCCAAACCCTAGTAGATGAGTAACTGGCAGCGAAAAATCAGAGTCACTAGCGCTGGTCTTTGTATTTTCTGGAGTATTTTCTGGAGTATTTTCTGGAGTGTCTTCTGAAGTATCTCCTGCTAAGTCGTCAGTTCCGGACTCGGTGACGCTCTGCCCTGAACTGTTCGCTAAATGCTTTTCTACTGAGCGCTGGGGAGATAGATTAAGCAGGCTCAACCCGAGCGCCACACCTAAATCAGCAAACACAAGCTGTAGAACCACCGCAATCAGCAGCCCACCCACCAGTGAAAAAATCAGCACCATAGATTGCTCATGTACGACTTGCTCATGTACGACTTGCTCATGTACGACTGTCCTAAATCAAGGACCATTCCGCATGATAGAAAGCATTTGAATCATCTGCCATCTGCCTGAAGTTGCAAAAAGACTAGGCATCGTTCATTTCAAACTGCATCTTGTGATACCTCCAAAGCGAGCCCTTGCTTTCTAGCAGCGTTCGATAGTCGCCTTGTTCGACGATGCGACCTTGCTCTAACACAACGACCTTATCAGCGCCCATAATAGTTGAGAGCCGATGAGCAATCACAATGACTGTACGCCCTTTCGAGAGTAGCTCAAGCGATTCTTGAATCAAGCGCTCGCTCACAGAATCAAGCGCGCTAGTCGCCTCGTCAAGTACCAGGATCTCTGGATTTCTGAGTAGCGCCCGTGCGATCGCAATTCGCTGTCGCTGTCCGCCCGAGAGCCGCACCCCGCGATCGCCTAGCACCGTATCAAAACCCTGCGGCAGCGCTAAAACAAACTCTAGCGCGTTTGCCATTCGAGTCGCTTCATAAACAGTTTTGTCATCTATCTCACGCTTGCTACGCGAGTTGTCTGTCAGGTTATTTGCCGAACCCTCTGTGGACTCTACTAAACCAGCGCCGTAGATAATATTTTCTCTTACAGTCGCATCAAAGATGAAAGTATCTTGACTGACGATAGCCATCCGGGTTCTGAACGAGTTGATCTTGAGCGATCGCAAATCCACACCATCCACCAAAATTCGACCCTGAGTAGGATCGTAAAATCGTGGAATTAAATCTGCCAGCGTCGTCTTTCCAGCACCCGAAGCGCCTACTAATGCGGTTGTCTCACCTTGCCTGAGCGATAGGGTAATATCTCGCAACACCGGCTTGCCAGGGCTGTAGGAGAAATCTACCGATTCAAAATCAATCGAGCGCTGCAAGCCTTCAAAAGTTTGATTACCGTCTTCTAGGTAGGGTTTGTTATCGCGTCGGAGTAGATCGCTCACCGCTTCCAAAGAGCCCTGCACTGAGACAAATCCAACAACCGTCGCATTTAACTCTGAAAATAGAGGAGTTGCTCTTAGTAAAACGAACAGAAACGTTAGTAATTCAGCCGCTGTTAACCGTCCAGTTACTATTAGTAGGCCATAAGAGAATGCAACCATACCGACAATCAGCGTCGCACCCGCACCCTCTACAATTGGCCGAACTAGCTCAGATAGGCGAATTACCCCCATCTGAGCTCGATAGATCTCTCTAGTGGCTCGGTCATAGCGGCGCGTTTCTAGCTCCTGGGTGCCCGAAGCGTGAACGGTCCGTATGCCATTGACAAAAGCTAGCGCGCGGGCAGTAAAAGTCTTATTCGCTTTGGGCACCTCAAAACTGGCTTCTCTGACCCTGGCCGTTAAAGAGGTCAATCCTACCGACAGTAGGCCAAAGACAAATATCGAGCTGAGCAATAGCTGCCACGACAAGAGCAACATCACGACCATGTACGAAAGCAGCTTGGAACTCAAAACGACAAAGTTAGCCAGCAGATCAAATGCCTTTTGAACTTCCTTGACTTCGCCTCTGAGCGTACTAATCAGCGCACCTGGCTTGGCATCTGTGTAGAAACTCAGTCTAAAACTGGCGAGCTGAGCGAAAATTTGGCGGCGCAGGCAGTCTACTAGATTTAGCGAAGCCTTCTTAGAGTACACGCGCGCTAAATAGTCAAACACCGCGCGTAGCCAAACTCCAATCAACAGCAGCGCAGAAAGCCGATATATCCTACTTTCAGCGTCGGCCTCTGTGGCCAGAAACAGCGTATCGAACCAGCCAATTCCGGTACGAATTGGGCTCTCCTCAGGGTTAGTCAGCCCCTGCAAGAAAGAGGCAATAAAAGCAACAGTAGTCCCTTCAAAAAAAGCAGCAGTCAAGGCAAATGCGATCGCCAAAATTGCCACGTAGCGAAACTTTTTTACCTCTCGCAAAATCAGACGATTTTCTCGCCAGAAGCTAGTTGCTTTGATAATCTTCCAAATACCCATCGGTTGCCCTACTATTTGCCAGCCGATAGCTAGCCCAAACTATCTATTTAACGGTTCTGTATTGAATCTGTAAAAGTCATGAAGTAATCTCTAATACTGCGTCTTAGTCCATAGAGAATCAGCACAATACTACGCTGCGGATGAACTTTGAACGCCCAAGCTAGCGCCTTAAGAGCTGATTTTCTTTGTCCCATACGCAAAGACATCTGAGCGTGCTTATACACAAACTTTGAGAACTCTTTAGGATGCGCTTCGAATAGCGAACGATGCTTGGCCACTAACCGCTCAAAACTAACCTGCCGTAGAGCCGGATCTTTTGAAACGCGAGGGCCTTCGTGCGCCGTTAGCTGATAGGTAGGTACAGATAGCCCCAAAATAGAACAGACCTGATTGAGCCGCAGAAATAGTTCTGTATGGACACGGGACTGAAAAGACTCATCAAACCCGCCGATATCCAACAAAATATCTCTCTCAACCACCATGGTTTGTTTGCACAAAAAAGACTTTCCTGGTTGGGCAGCCTCTAGGGCAAAGTGCGCACCTTTAGGTAAAGTAGGCGGCAGTCGAGTCTCCTTCACATGACCAGATGCGTTGACGACTTCTATGCCGCCTAGCGCTAAAACCGGCTCCGGTAGCGTTGTTGTTTGCAGCGCTAAGAGGGTAGTCTCAGCCATCTCTGGTAGTAGCACATCATCATCGTCTAGATAGCTGATATAGCGACCTTTCGCCACCCGTGCCCCTTCATTGCGCGCAGCCGCTCCCCCTCGATTAGTGGAGAGCCTTACCAGGCGCAGTCGGGGATGTGTGGGTACCACTGCTGGCTCAGGAGAACAATCATCTACCACCACCACTTCAATCGCTGCTTCTGAGGTTGCTGGTATTCTTTGATCTAGGGCACTCTGAATAGCTCGCGGTAGCAGGTCTGGCCGCTGGTAGGTCGGAATAATGATCGTCAGCAGCGGCGCAGATGTAGCCTGTGAACCTTCAGCAGAAGATATCATTACGAAAGCCCACCGAAATATCGCTTTTGAATCTGCGCATGATACCAAGTCAGACAGCGGTTAAAAGTATGGTCAGCTTTAGCGAAAGCTCTGAGTAGAAATCGGCTCCCTCGGCCAAAAGTCAGCGCATTCACAACGGGCTTAAAGATAGTGGCATGACGCCGCCAGCCCAAATGCTTGTATTTAGAAGTAAAATATCCATCCTCTGCTACGCCCCACTTGTCGCGAAAATGATGAAGACTCTTGAGCGTCCATTCATCACTCCAGCGCAGCATGTAAAAAGTGAGATCGCTGCGCTCTAACGGTGGACCGGGTACATAGGTCACTACAGAAGCAGGCTCAAAATAAACCTGCTCGCCAGCATTAATCACGCTCATACAAAAGTCCATATGCTCTTTAGTATTAAGCATGCCTTCGTCTAGCGGCCCTAGCCGATCGATAATAGATTTACGTATTAGCGTACAGTGAAATTCAGCTAGCTCGGTAGGCGTGCGCTTGAGCTGAGGTAGCAGATCCTCTACTCGCTTACCTTGCGCTAGCATCTTTTCTCGAATGCGGCGACGACCGAGCTTATCTTTCCAGATATGAGACTCTCCCCCGGCAAAGTGAACAACCTGGTGGATAGGTTCATCCTGGCACATCAGCGGTCCGACGACGGCAGCTTGGGTCTCTTCGGCGCAGTCTAGCAGTGCTTTTAGCCAGCCAGGAGATACGACAACATCATTGTCTACAAAGACGAAGTAAGGCGTTTTTACCTGGGCCATCCCCATGTTCCTAGCCTGGTTGGGGAAGAGGTAGTACTCTGTGCGAATGATCCGAAATCCGCGTTCTTCAGCACTCTTTTGCAAGTATTCTCGAATATGGGGTGGAGAATTACCATCGACATAGACTAGATCAAACGGAACTTGGGTGTGCTCGTACAGACTTTCTAACGATTCGATAGTACAGCTAAAGCGCTCGCGGGGTACAACGACTAGAGTGACCCGAGGAGCAGATTGGTTAAAATCAGAGACTGATGGGGTAGGAGTCAATTGGACGGTGGTCATAGTAGTAGGTTGAAAAAACGACAGGTTAGAGAATACTAGCGGGAAAATAATCCATGAAACAAAAGCAACAGTATGACAAACGCCACTAAGCAGAATTATTAGGCAAGTTTGGGATCATAGTCACCTTGATAGACTGGCTGATTAGTTTTATCTTCAGGGAAATCATCACTCAGCTCGTGATAGAGATCCAACAGCCGATCGTTTAAGCCGTGTAGATCGTAATGGATTTCTACGTATCTGCGGCCCGCTTTGCCCATCTCTATCCAACGCTCTGGCTGATTGATTAATGTGACTATGGCTTGTGCGATCGCATCTGCATCTCGCTCTGGTACTAGCAGCCCCGAAACGCCATCTTCAACTAGCTCTGGAATGCCACCGTGATCGGTGCTGATAACAGGTAGTCCCATCGCCATCGCCTCTTTGAGAACATTGATCGGGGCGTCTTGGTTGCCTTCAGATGAAGTGACACTAGGCGCTACGAATAAGTGCGATCGCTCTAAAACATCAATAATTTCGGCCTCGTCGCACCAGCCTAATAGACGCACCCGCTGCGATAGATTTAACGACTCGATCAGGCCAGACAGCTCAGCTTTGAGTGGACCGTCTCCCATAATAGTCAAGATGACTGGGTAGCGTGGTGGAACTTTGGCGATCGCCCGGATGCAGTATTCAAAGCCTTTTTTTTCCACTAGTCGCCCGGTTGCGGCAATCTGAATCGGTTGGTTTTCTCGCACATCGTAGGTCCGCAGCTTGAGCGGAAACTTTGCACAATCTAGCCCAGAATAGTGAACACGTACGCGCTCAATCGGACAGCCTAGCGCGATCAGCCGCCGCTTGAAGAATTCGCAGTTAGTGAGAAAGTAGTCGGCGCGCTTAAACAAGCTAGCGTATAGCCCTTCACTCTCGGATTGCACCTGCTGACTGATATCAAAGCCGCGAAACATCACGACTAGACAAGCGTTAGGGCTAAAGTCTCGCAGTAGCTGGCCATGAAAGCCCAAATTTCCAAACTGACAGTGAATAATATCGTAAGTAGGCCAGTCCATTGCCGGAACAGCGCTAAACAGCGACCACAGCGAAGCCGCTCGCAGCCCTCTACTAATCGGGTTTAGCGATCGCAAAATCTGCCTTGGATATTGCCATCCATACCGAGCAACCACCCCCCCAGCCCGCAAGAGCCGCAGCGCATAGTTCTGAGGAACGCCAGGGAGTACTCGCACTCGTGAGAGCAGATCGTAGCGCTTCACCTCTGGATGCATTTTGGAGACGTCGCCTATGCGTGTTGTATAGATATCAACCTCACAGCCTCGATCTAACAGACCAATCACCTGATTAATCACGAATGTTTCCGACAGTACCGGAAACTCATGCACTACAAATGCTACTTTCATCGGCTTTTCCTTGGCCCTCGCAACTACAGCTTTTGCAACTACCCCCGACTTGGCACACTGCCAAGCTGCAATCGCACCTTCTCTATCGCGCTCACATATCTCACCCAAACCAGCACAATCGGAACAGTCAGCTTTTCTCTAACGCCTCGCAGTCTGCTGTCTTTGAGCGCGCTTATGGCAAAATTGACTGGCGGCAGCAGATCTTCTAGCAGCAGCGTCGCAAACCTTAGACTTCGCTGGGTTCTATTCGATTCTGACTGAACTCGCCGACCAAACGCACCGCCCGCCAAACGCACTGTTCGCTGCCGGAGCTGCTCAAAAGTATAGCGAGCCGGGTGAGACACACAGACTTCCTCTGCATAGATCTGTTGATAGCCAGCCTCAAATACTCTCTGTCCCCATTCCAAATCACCTTGAGAGCGCAGTGTCGAATTGAATGAACCAACAGTCTCTATCACCGTCTTCCAGGTAAATACGTTTGCAGTGGCCGCACCATGCTGCTCAGCTAGCAGCCGAGCCTGAGGGAAGGCGGTAACGCTTTCATAGAGCTCTACTGGGTTAGCGCGATCGCCTCTAAAAAACAAATCAATTCTACCCGCAACCAGTCCGCAGCCTGGATTAGCCACCAGGCGAGCAACGCCTTTTTCTATCCAATCTTTTGCAGGAATACAGTCTGCATCTGTAAACGATAAAATATCGCCTTTTGCCACCGCCAATCCGCGATTGCGAGCAGCATACGCCCCTGGCAAAGGCTCAAAGACGTACTCCGCGAATGAAAAATCAGCCACTACTGCTGGTATCTGTTCACTACTCAAAGAATCATTGTCAATGACAATCACTTCATACTGAGTTGAGCGATAAGTCTGTTCAGCTAGTGCCTGCAAACATCGCCGCAACCGGATCGCGTCGTTAAATACAGGTACTACAACAGAGACAAACGGGCAGCTCATTTCTAGAATAAAACCTTCCCAACGACATCAAGCAGCTAAAGATTCACAATGCAGCTAAGCCGAATGAGCTGATCCTAGCGGGTTAGCTCAAACTAGCGAATCGAAGCCAATTCACCAAGATCATCTGACCTAGATCACCTCATTTGTTTACCTCATTTGTTCACCTCATTTGTTCACCTCATTTGTTCACCTCATGTAGGCCTCTACCGGCTCCTTCAACTGCTGCCTAGCCGCCTGCCACTGCTCTTTTGTGAAATCCTCATGGTAAGAGCGCTCTACGTTGACATTCCACAAGTCGTGCTCTTCGCCCAAGATATTCTTGGCAGCGAGCAGTCCAGTTAGCATGGAGTGATCTTGATTGTTGTATCGGTGCATACCATTGCGCCCAACCGTCTGTAGGTTTTCAAACTGCGATAGGTACTTTTGAATGACATCTAGATGCTGGCGATACTCTCCATCATAGACAGGGTAGGCTTTCTTCTGACGGATGACTGTACCGTCTTGCACATACTTTATGTCTGGCACCAAACCAAGCCCTACAATCTCTTCACCAGCCTGCTTGATCAAATCTTCATCAGACATCTCCCACAGACTGTCCCCTTCGCTACAGAAGTACTCCATGCCAACGCAGGTCTTGCTCGGATCTGGAACCATCGCCATGCTCCAGTTCTTAAAGTTCTGGATTCGCCCAACCTTGAATAGAGGACTGTGAATATAAATCCAGTTGTCTGGAAAAATGTTCTCTAAATCGATGACTAAAGGCACAATCAAGAAGTCGCGATATTTCAGCCCGTTTGCAGCTTCTAGAACAGCTTTAGGCGGCGCTGGCTGCATCTTCCGCACTAGCGCTGTGATGGGGATGCTAGAAACATAGCTATCGCCCGTCAATTCGATAACTTCGTCGCCTTTTTGAGCGGTAACGCTTTGGACGTTTTTACCATCGTGCTCTACTTTGGTCACGCGCGTTTCCATATGAACAGGCGAGCCCTTGCTTTCAAGAATTTCTTGGCAGCGCTCCCACATCATGCCAGGACCGTAAATAGGATAGTCAAATTCTTTGATCAGCGTTTTGGTATCGTTACTGCCAAAAGCAGCGTTGATCACCGCTTTTTTTAATGAAAGCCCTTTGATTCTTTGTGCAGCCCATTCCGCCTGAATCTTGTTACACGGAATGCCCCAAACCTTCTCGGTATATGACTTGAAAAAAGTTCTGTATAGACGATCGCCAAATCTCTCGATTACCCAGTCTTCTAAATTCTCTGCTTCTGGGCCGGGGTTGATCTTGCCGTTGATCTTGGATTTTAGATAGCTCGCAATGATCATGCTGCTATCGAGCACACCTAGATTAGTCAGCGTGCTAGAAATAGAGAGCGGATAGTCGAAGAACTTACCGCGATAGTAAATTCGAGAGAGGCGAGGCACTTGAATGAACTCGTCACCTAAGATCTCTTTCCAGATTTCTTGAACCTCGCCTACTTTTGTAAAAAAGCGGTGCCCACCAATATCAAACCGATAGCCTTTGTAGGTTTCTGTCCTGGAGATACCGCCGACTTTATCAGCCTGTTCTAGAACAACGGAAGATTTACCGTGTTTTGCCAATTCGTAAGCTGCTGTCAAGCCCGCTGGACCCGCACCCATCACTACCGTATCAATCATCAACGCATTTCCTAAAAATAATGGAACCAGAAAACCAGTCAATCAAAACCAACAGTCAAGCCAGCGATTTTGTGTACGTAAAACTAAGTTTAGTTCGTCTGTACAACCTTTGCAGATGGACTAGCTTGTAGCCTTCATCCTATCTTGCAATGAGCTTTTGCTCTGTATCTTTGGCTGTGCTTTTGTCTATGTAGGACTCATCTGCCTAGATGATAGGCGGCGAGTTAGATAGTGACGACAGACTCCGATCATAAAGGCTGACCCACTGTAGAAATAGTAAAGCCAGTGCCACGGAACAACACCTAGCGTAAACCAGAAGCCTCTCTTGCGATGAAAAAAGCGATATACCGGCCAGTTGATCGCTAGCAGCAATAGCGCGGATAGAGACGCGAATCCTAACAAGGGTAGCCAGTAAATAGATGCGATCGCAAACAAACAGAGACAGGCCGTCAACAAAACACTGGCCCGACTAGACCATTTCAAGTTCAGATCGCTTGAAAACCTCTGATACTGCTGCGGATCATTCTGACGAATTTTGAGCAGTAGGGCCATCCACGGTAGCGCTCGATAGAAAACTTCGGCCCTCAGGAGGGTAAAGGGTGTCCACCGCTTCAGATGCTTGACTTGTACATGTTTGCACAGTGCAATCTGATAGCCCGCCTGCCGCAGACGATAGCCTAATTCAATATCTTCAATACAGGGCTTTTCGTAGCTTTCTGTGAATCCGCCTAAGGACATAAAAATGTCTTTTTTGATCGCGCCGCATGCGCCCCAAAAGGTAGAAGCTTCTTCAGAAGATGTCTGGTGCGTGTAGTGGTGGAACAGATTCTTGTACTGAGAAAGAAAGTTCTCTGCGCCAGGCGCGTCATCATAGGAACCAATTAGAGCAGATAGATTAGGATTGTCCCTAAAGGCGTAAACAGTTCTAGGGACTGTTGTTGGATGGATTTCCACATCGGCATCAGTGAAGAACAAAATGTCAGCAGATGCCGCGTTAGCACCAATGTTTCTAGCCTTAGCAGGCCCACCACATTCAGGCAGCAAAATTAGCTTAAATCCGTACTCTTCAACCAGTTTCCAACTGCCATCAGATTCTCCATCAGCAACGACAATAACCTCAGCACCCGCTCGCCATTTGCTGATACTTATTAGAGACTTACGAAAGCTTTCTCCTCCGTTGTGAACGGGAATAATGATAGAGAGTAATGGCTTTTGTTCGAGATATGGTTTCACAGTAGCATCCTCATCCTATGTCAATAGTAATTACTGCAATGATGTCAACCACTGCATGTTGACTTTGCACTTGTGCGATGCTAGCAAACGCCGCTTGCTAGCTTTGAGAGCAGCCTGTAGACATATCTATCAACTGGCTTAAAACTTTCGTGCCGCTTGTGCTTGTACAAACTTTTCTTGTGTAAGCTATTTGGAATATTCAGGAAGGAGAGCACCAGCTTCGAGCAATCTAGTAGCAGCACTGTCCGAGTATGCGCTGTACAGATCAGACGACTTTTCTGTTCTTTTACGTGTGTTCAACAGCATCTTAGATTGCTAGCTTCTATGACTTGCATGGGCTGTAATTGCCTTAACCGTGACTAGTTTGGCCGCTGTTAATTCAATCGCAGCTACGCTTGCATGTGTGGCCGTCTTGTTTTATGAGTTTAATTTTTGTTCATGCTCAAGAGCATAACAAGGTGAGCTCATAAGGGCACTGGGTAAAAGTGAGCTTTACAGAATCTTTATTGATTTTTCTTAAGAATGTTCAATGTATTCGACGATACTGCTAGGCTGATCGATTCATTACTGCTGGCTTTTACTTACGTGGTCTTACGTCCGTGCGCAAATGCGGTTACGCTGCCTTCACACACCACGTAGGCACAATTGTTCTGACAAGGCTTTACTTCAAAGCCGCCAGTGAATTCACCAAAAGAGGGTAGCGTCAGTCGGCGCTGGCTGTGTTCTACGAAGAAGCAAGGAAGGCGAAGACTATCGGTGCGCGATCGCAGCCTAATCACCGGATGGATATGACCGCAGATATTCAGCGCCGAGTCATGATCTAGCTCGGGCTCATGACTTAGCAGCAGCGGTCCCATCTTGACCGCGTCTATTTGGCAGTTCATTGATAGAGGTGGCAGCGCCAAGACTAGCTCCCTATCGTGATTACCTACAATCAAAGTTGTTTCAGCTTCGATCTCTCGCAAAAAGGTATCCCAGATGACTAGTACCTCTGGAACAAGAGACTGCGGAGAATGAAACAGATCGCCTAGAATGAACAGATTTTTGGCCTGAGTCTGATGGCAAAGCGATCGCAGTCTTTTCAAATTCTCTTCATTCATCTGGCTAGCGATTGGAATGCCTAGAGACTGAAACGTTTCCGCTTTGCCAAGATGCACGTCTGAGACCAGTAAGATCTGCATGTCTGGCAGATACAGCGCTTTGTCATCTAGTAGCTGCAATCGCAGATCGAATAGCTGAATCTCATTGGAGTGTAGGGTGTGCATATTGCTAGGGCGTATCACTAGACGACATTAACGGGCTAGAAATGTCCGGTGCAACAGATTGCCGTGGCTAAACACAGAGCTAAATAGTCCCCACCGGACAGAATTTGAGGTACGGCCAAACAGTGCCAGCATTGCCTGAACGATTTCTGGCAGCGTTGAAGTGTCGGCTAAAAATCCTGCCCACTGAGATTGTTCAAGTTCAAAAAAGGTGGTGAAGAACTGCTGTATTTCGGCGGTTTTGAACGCCATTAAATTTTCTAGACCGAATGTATATAAATAGTGTTTGCGCAATCTGTCTTCAGGCCAGAGGGACTGCCAAGCGGCTTTTGCAGCGGCGGCTGGGGTAGTGGAGCTACCTGATTTTTGAGTATCTAGTGCCTGGGCGATCGCGCAGGCTAGATCCGGTCCTCGCCTTAGCATGGCTCCTTGCATGTAGCCTGTTGCCGGGTGCACCATGCTAGCAGCCCCGCCAAAACCAACCACTGTCTGAGTTAAATCGGGTAGCGGCATATTCATTGGGAATAGGCAGCGCTCTACATGGTGCGTTTCTACCACTTTCACGCCACGAGCAGCCAGTCGCCGATACAGCCGCTGTTCTAGTGTCTCCATCGAAATGCCTGGAACGTGCGCCAGAGACGTTTCTTCTACAAAGTAAACATCATTGCCCAAGTCCATTGCATATAGAAATGTTGGCGGCAGTCGCTTTTCAGAATCAGAGAGAAAATCATCCCGGTAGTCCATCAGCACCATCTGCATAGGCTCGACCGGGGGCGCGGAAAATCGTCCGACAATTCCGTACGCCGCCTGATACGCTATCGGCTTCGCTGTCCGCAAATGCTTAACTAGAGCCGGATTGTGTCCGCTTGTATCTACGACTAGTCTGGCGCTATGGGTTTGGCCGTTCTCGTCTATTACCTCGGAGCGCTTGGCCCCGTGTGTGACACTTGTTGCCTTTCCCTGATGCCACTTAATTCCGTGATGATCACTTTGCGCTAGCCAGTGTCCCTGAAGCTTTTCTCTATCAATTAGCCCGTAGTCTCGATTCAACGCAATCGGCTTTTGGCCCATGTAGGCAACGGTATTTTGCCAGCGATGTTCTAGGAATTGGCTCATTCCTAGTGACTCTAGCTCATCAGCCCAGATGCCGTAGGTATTTGGCCACGGCTGCGCAGGATCCACTGGGCTCAGTCCTTCTACCTCTAGTCCCCGCTGTGCCAAGGCTGTCGCTAAAGACAGTCCTGCTGGCCCCGCGCCCACCACTAATACATCCACCATACGATCGCTCGCTTACAATCTCTATCTACTTTACCGGGTACGGCTTAACCTCACAGAAAACGTTGCATACTAACAAGCACGCATTCAAATACACACCGTAATTGGGACGAGCCATCATGAGAGGACTAAGGTTGCTGTTTTTAGTATGTTTACTGCTGTCCACTAGCTTGATAAGTGGCTGTAGTGCGCTCGCGCAGGTGCCGCCTGATCAGGTTGTGCGGCTGGCGATCGCGCGGCAGCTCAGTCACACGCAGCAGACGATTGCTCAAGGCATAGGTCTACCAGGAGGCGCGGATGATAAGCCCGAATCTAATTTCAGGATTGACAAAATTACTGTCAAAAGTAGAGAGAAAATAACTGATGCCGAGATTGCCGATTCTGAAGCGGTCCAAAGCCAAAACATTCAGGAAGTCTATAGAGTTCGAGGCAGTTTTGAGGCAAAGCTAGCGCGTTCGAAGACCAAGCAGCCACCAATTAGCAGTCCGTTCGATCTGTATTTAGGCACAAGCTCAATCGAAGTCGACGATCTAGAAACGTGGTTTTTACTAGCAGATTAGCTAGGTCCGCTGAGACGTGGTCTATCGGGAAGCATGGTCTATTGAGGCTGCTTCAATAAAGATTCGTTTCACTTCAGTGTGCGTGCCCCTGATTGCCTTTTCGATGCGTCTAACTGCTGCTTCGATTTCGTCAGACGAAAGCTCGTCTCGAAATTCGATATTCAACGCTAGCATGATGTCTTGTGGGCCCAAGTGCAAAGTGATAGGCGCTTCAGAGTTAGAAACGGCTTGATCTGAGCGCACAATTGTTCTGATGCTTTCGCGAGTTTCTAATGAGGCACTTTCGCCGATCAGCAGCCCTTTTGTCTTGGCCACTAGCGCAGTGGCCACTATCGTCAGCAGTCCACCAATGGCAATAGAGGCGATCGCATCATAGATCGGATTTCTTGTCGTCTCGCTTAGCCACACGCCAGCAAACGCGATCGCTAGTCCCACTAGCGCTGCTGAATCTTCCACAATCACAATAAAAGAGCTGGGGTCTTTGCTCAGAGCAATAGCCTTCCATAGTCCTAACTCTGCATTCGACTGTCTCTTCTTAAACTCTCTAATCGAAACCGTCAGCGCCGCCCCTTCAAACACCGCTGCAGCTACCAGTACGCAATAGCTCACAACCGGATCGCTGGCAATCTCCACCGACTGCAGCCCTCGTACGCCCTGAAAAATCGACACGCCACCGCCTAGCGAAAAGATCAGCACCGCCACCATCAGCGACCAGAAATAAAGTTCCTGGCTGCGCCCGAGCGGATACTGTTCATCTGGGCCTGCTTCGCTTTGCTTTAGCCCATACAGCAGCAAAACTTCATTCACCGAATCTACAACAGAGTGAATGCCCTCAGAGAGCATGGCTGAGCTGCCGCTAATGTAGGCCCCGGTGAACTTGGCAACGCCGATAGCGACGTTTGCAGCCATTGCTGCGTAGATAGAGACTTTGGATGAGCCGGTGGACATGGGCTTTGGCTGCACTCTGCCGCTGGGATAAGGGAATATAGAGAAGACTACCGTCTGCGCCAGAGCTGGCTGACTGCTTGGGCGATCGCTGGTACTGAGTCTACCTTCTCTGCGTCTGTTCTCAAAAAGCCAAGATCCGGTGCAGGTTCGTTGCGGTTGCCTAAAATTAATAGAGCAAGCTGAGCAATATCGACAATGCGATCGTTGTCATCACCGAGTAGACCGCGCAAATCAGGTAGGGCGGGGCTCGCCTGACGCCCCAGGTAGGTCAAGCCAAGCGCAGCGAGTTCGCGAGTTTCAACGGTGCCATCTGAGAGAGTGGAAACCAGCGTTGGCAAGATTAAGCTGCTGTCTTCGGTCAGCGTCCACAAAGCATCAGCGGCATATAGACGAGTGAGCGGGTCATTATCGTTAAGGGCTTCGGTGAGGCCGGGTACGGACTGCTGGCCGATCTTGGTGAGGCTGATGGCGATGGTTTTACTGATGTCAGGCTCTTCGCCAGTGAGCGCTTGTGCCAAAGCCGGAATGGCCGCGTCTGCTAAGGGGCCAAAATCTCCTAGTGCGGCGGCAGCGGCTCTGCGAACTTCACTGTTCCCGTTGTTGAGGGTTTCAGCCAGGATGGGAATAGCGGATCGAAGCACCAGATCGTCAATCTGATCGATTTGATTGATATCGCCGATCAAAGTGGCGGCTGTCTGCTTGGCCAAATTACTAGCCGCTTCGTTTTGCAACAGGTTACCCAGTGCTGGTACAGCGTCAGAGCCGATGCCAATTAGAGCGTCGGCGGCGATGTCTTTGACTAGGCCCGATTCGTTGGTAATAGAGGCCGTTAGCAGATTGATTAGAACGCTCTGCTCTAGACCAACTTGAGCGAGCGTGCTGGTGGCCAAAGCGCGAACGAGTTCATCATCATCACGGATGACTTCTAGCAGCGTGGGCGTCGCGGCGGCAGCGTCAGGACCGATTTCGTTGAGTGCGTAGGCTGCGGCTTCTTGAGTCTCGGTGTTGTCTGACTGGATGGCGATCGCCAGGTCAGGAACGGCTCTTGCCCCCTGCGCAGCGAGCTGATCGGCGGCCTCTCTGCGCGTATCCGCGTCGGTGCTGCCCAGCGAAGCAACCAGCGATGAAAATTCACTCTCCTCTGGTACTTCTACAATCGGAACCGCAGGATTGGGTAGGTAGGGTGAGGCGATCGCATCTGCTCTGCCGCTACTGACGAGAGCCTGGTAGGCGATTGCTGAAATCTCGGCTCTAGTTGCGTTTCTAGAAGGATTGAGCTGGCGTACGTTGGGATAATTCACCACCAGGTCGCTGGTAGTCGCAGCCGCGATCGCCTCAACCGCCCAGCCAGGAATTTCTTCACTATCGGTAAACGACTGGAGCGCCGCAATATCTGCGCTGACGGTATCGATATCTAGACCGCTAACCAGCGATAGCAATACTTCTAGTCTGGTGATCGGCTGATTCTAGCCCGAACGTCCCGTCTGGATAACCACTCAAGAACCCTCTTGAATAGGCAGCAGCAATGGCCTCCGCTGCCCAATGATCCGCTGGCACGTCGCTAAATGCAATCGGACCTCTGATATCATCTTTGGGAAAGCCGCCGTTTAGAATTGCGGCAAACTGGGCCCGAGTCATTTCCTGATCCGGGCGGAAAGTACTGTCTGGAAAACCACTAATAATGTCAGCTTCTGTTAGCGCCTGAACGTAAGGATTGGCCCAGTAGTCGCTGCTAACATCCATAAAGCGCGATTGAGCTGCCGCTGGCAATGTCACCGATATGCTCACGGCTAATGTAGTAGAAAGAGCGATCGCGCTATTTATATAGTTGTTTTGACCGAACATAATAAGACCCTTGATAGTTGCGAGAAATCTGACTCCGAAAGATTTGGCTCTAAGAAATCTGTCTCCGAGAAATCACTGAGCTGCTAGTCAGAATATCCCATCAAGATATTGAGTAACTATCTGTTGGGTCCGGTTAGAAATTTGGCTATGTTGTTTTGGCCACGCTGTCAAGAAAAATCAGTATGACAATCAAAAGCAAGGAACAATGCAGCATCACTTTTCTACTGAGCAGCATGCGCCTTAAGTTCGTCTAAACTAGCGTGCTTTAGCGCTGCCTCGTGCGTAGACGCTAGTACAACCGGAGGAGCCACGCCATCATCCATCGCTTCTTTCCACCGGGCTGCGCATAGACACCACTTGTCTCCAGGCTTCAGTCCAGGAAAGTTATAGTCAGGCTGCGGCGTACTCAGGTCATTACCTTGCGCCTTTGTGTAGCGAAGAAACGCTTCTGTGAGCTGCGCACAGACCACATGAACGCCTCTGTCTTGTGGGCCGGTATGACAGCTACCGTCCCGGTAGAATCCGGTCATCGGGGAAGTACAACAACTTTCTAGAGGGGTTCCGAGTACGTTTTGGACGGTGGATTTTGCAGTATCTATCATTTGTTCAGAGAATTTTTCTTGTGCTTAGTTTTCAGATGGTATCAGAAACCTCTATTTTCGTAGCACACTGATACTCACTCTTGCCTTCTTCCTAAGAGAGTATTCGCCTTATCTCACCTGATCTAGACAGAAGGCAGTAGTAATCCGTCCTACTGCGTCGAGTCTCAATCCGTTGAAAGCTGACCTAAAAAGAACCTCAGCTGCTGCTGAGTCTGCCAAAGATAGTCTGTCGGATTCCGCAGCGCTTTTAGGCCAAAGTCAATTAGCTGGGCCGGAACTAGGCGATCGCGTCTCTCTGCCAACATCATCCGCTCTAGCACCCACGGATCGCGAGAATACTCTGGATGTCCAGAAAACAATAGAATATGACCGCCTAACATCCAGCCTAGGTGCTCAGTGACACCGCTCGTACCCAAAGAAACTGCGCCATCAGGAAGCAGAGTCACGCCATCATTGTGATGTACCTGAATATTGTACGACGTGCGCTCTGTGCCAAAATAGCGCCGCGCTGCGCTCGTGAGATTAATCGTCACGACAGAAAGCTCCGTCCCCGGTGGGTTGGGCTCTACCTTGCCACCTAGCGCTTCGGCAACAATCTGAGGCGCAAAGGAAAATCCCGACAGCTTGATTTGCCTTCGGTGATAGTCTCGAATGACTTCGCACAGTTGAACAATCCACTCGTCTTTGTCATAAGCGCCGCTCGCAGACCCGGAGATAACAATACCGTCTAGGTTAGACAGCTCTTCATCCGTCGGGTAATGAGACTTACGCGGCTCGAATTTGACTAGTTCGACACCTGCTAGCGCGACGCCACCTAGCTCAGCGGGGGCGCTATTGGCACACACTTCGTCAAAGAGCTGCTGGTGCATCTCATAAAATCCACCTGGATAGCGATCCAACAGTTCAGGGGCCCACCAGCGCAGGTCATCGGTGCCTACGTCAAAGCTAGCAAGGCGTAGTGTTTTAAGAGAATTCATCTGCACAGTAATCGGCTAGAAAAGGCGTTCTATAGTTTTCTTCGCTCCATAAAATAGGATAAAAGCTCTCGTGCAGCTCTAGAGAATCCATCAGCCGATAGCGCTCAAAGATATAGCCATTACCGCCGCCTGGTGGCTGGTATTTTGCCTGTCCTTTCAAGCTAGTGATCGAAAGACTTTGCCGAGTCTTTGTGCTGCTCGGGTTGCGGCCAGACCCGTGCCAAAGATCGCCGTGTAGAAAAATAGCGCTCCCTGGCGGCAGTTCTATCGGCATGATCTCTGGCTTTGATATGCCAGTAGTGGCGGCAGCATTCCAAAGTGGAGTGCGGTAGTCTTCTTTGGGATTGTGAAGGAAGCGAACTCTATCATCTGTTTTGCTAGCGGTAGGAAAACTGAACCACCGATGAGAGGCAGGAACAATCTCTAAGGTGCCAGCATCAGCACTGGCGTGGCTGAGCGCGATCCAGCAGGTCGGCACGGTCGGTGGATCGATGGCGCTGACGTAGGTGTTGTTGCGATGAAAGTAAAGTTCTGGTGCGCCGGGTGGCTTGGCCCAAAAGGTATCTAGACCGTAGCGGGCGCTGGTCCAGCCCATTAGGCTGGCGTTGAGCCGGGCGATCGCACTTGAAAGCGTAATGCCAGCTAGGGTGCGATCGCACCGCCAGAGCCCGGTCATCTGCCGCGTTGCATTTGGCTGACTAGGACCAGGGCGACCGTACCATTCATCTGGATAGATACCGGTTTCAAACTGAGTTTGAAAAAGCAGGTCGCACCGCTTAATTACCGCTGAGACCTGCGCTTCATCTAGCAAATTATCAACAATCAGATAGCCCTGCTGATGAAACAGCGCCTTCTGCTCAGCGGAGATACTGGGTAGAGTTTTCATTGATATCTCTTCATCGGCATCTTTTCACTGGTATCGCTTTAGGAAAGGCGTTCGATAGCCATCTTCTCGCCACACAATTGGAAAGAAGCTTTCGTCCATTGTGTTGTCGCCGTGACGGCGATACTTGGCAGCGATATAGCCGCCTGGAATATATGATCCTGCCTCCTGAAATTCTGAATCAGCTGGAACGTGAATAATCACCAGACTACGGCGAGTGACATCCACTGTGTTTTGCCCTGAGCCATGCCAGATATTGCCGTGATGAAACACGCAGCTACCAGGCTTTAGATCCATCTGCACCACCTTGGGATCATGTTCTCCAGCCTGAGCAGCGGCTGACTCCATCTGTGAGGTGTAGCTTTTGTCTTTGTTGTGAAATTCTGGCACTGCGTTGGATCTAGGCCAGGTGTGAGAACCGGGTACATATTCAATGCTGCTAGCGCTTGGAAACGCGTTGCTTAGCGCTACCCAGCAGGTGGTGGTTTCGCCGACGGGGGTGTGCGAATTAATGTACATCGAATCTTGATGCAGGGTCGTTTCTTTTGCTTTGGGCGGCTTTTGCCACAGGCCGTCGGTCAGTAGCCGGGTGCCTGACCAGCCTTCTAGCAGGGCGGCAATCTGGCCCGCTTTCTCGGACATGACCAGCTTGGCTAGGGTGCGATCGCATCGCCACACCCCAGTCATCTGCCCCGCCACTTCCGAGCGGCCCAGGTGAGGATTCCAGTGCCACTCATCTGGATAGATACCCGTTTCAAACTCTCCGGCATAGAGCGAATCAAACCGCTGTAAAAGCTGTTCTACTTGCGTTAGCGGAAAGAGATCCTCGACCACTAGAAAGCCGTCTTTTCTAAACTGTTCGATCTGGCCTTGGGTGACCAGTGGAGTTTTTGTCTGTGTAGCAACCATAGTTCTGATCGAAGAAACTGCGCTTCCTAGACACTAAAAAAATAGATATCAAAAGAAGCGCAGAATAGGGTTTGGGAGTAAAGGAGACTAAACAAAGGGGGAATAGCGTAGCCAGGATTGCTAGCGTATATAGTTACGCGATCGCGATCCTCTTTTCTTCCGTCTTCTAGCAGATTTGCTGTCTCGGCGCAGGCCAGGTAGTCCAATCCCTACCATTCCCAACAAGCCCAGCGGAGCAGCTCTTCTCGCAGACTGAGCGGTTCTAACGGGCACAGAAGCTTGAGTTTGATCGTGAGTGTTCGTCCTAGAATAGTCGGCAGCGACCAAAGACAACAGCCCGATTACAATAAACGAACTCAGTCGCTCAAGCGAGCGATCAACCGTAGGCGGTGCGGCATGGGTTGTATAGGCTGCAACGATGAACCAAATGAATATCCCAACCGCAGCAATCAGCGCAATCGTGTTGATAGCAGGCGCATTGGCAAAGGTATAGATTGCCCCTTCCGTGGGTCCATCAATGGCATTGTTGAACTCTTCTATCGTTGAAAATGGACTCGACATAATAGATTGACCTCTTCAGCGTTTTAGCATGTCTTTCTTTGAAGATCTATTTTCTAGGTTTCTAGAACCGGCTTCTAAACTTGGGGACTAGCCTGCGGGGGCATTACAGGTGTCGCAGGGGTCATTCCGTTCTGCTCCACCAAAAGTGGATACTCTGGGTAACCCTGTAGTCCATACTCAGCCAGGTCTAGTCCGCTGATCTCTTCTTCTGGCGAAACTCTGAGCATGCCTAGCTTGTTGAGGACAAAGCTCACACCATAGCCAGGAATAAATCCAAGCAAAATAGTACAAACCAGCGTGCCGACTAGCTGACCTAGAAAGCCAGTCAACGGAATCCCGTCACCCTGCGGATAGCCAGTCGCCATCACGCCGACCGCCATTGCTCCGATTACGCCGCAATAGCCGTGAACCGCAAACGCACCAACTGCGTCGTCAATGCCTGCTTTTTCAACCGCTCTACCGACAAACGGCATCGTATAAGCGCCGATAAACGCAATCAGAATCACAATGGCAGGGCTGTACAAATCCAGTCCTGCACCGACAGAGATGATGCCTGCTAGTCCACCCGATATTGTGTAAAAAGGGTCAGCTTTAGAAGCAATGTAGGCACCCACGATACCCGAGCACAGCGCTAGTGTTGTATTGACGCCAATAGAAGCGAGCGTCATCGGCGAACCGTAGATAGTGATCTCGCTAGTTTGACCTGGAACAAAGATCACGCAGGCTGCTAGAAAAGCATAGAATCCAACAAAGATCAGCATTAGGCCCACCATCGTCAGCGGCAGATTGTGGGGCAAAATTGTTCTGGGTCTTCCTTCTGTATCAAACTTGCCGATGCGCGGACCAAGGTTGATCAATACGCCTAGCGCAAAGAATCCAGCTACTCCGTGTAACACTGCCGAACAGCCAAAATCGTGATAGCCAAACTGAGTGAGAAACCAGCCGTAAGGATTCCAGCCCCAAGCAGCCGCAACTACCCAAGTGAAAGAGCCTAGGACAACCGCTAGAATTGCATAAGCACCCACCTTAATACGCTCAATGACTGCGCCCGAAAGAATCGAAGCAGTAGTCATCGAAAACAGGGCAAACGCGAACCAGAAAACGCCTGTGAGATTATCAGCAATGTTTGGCCCCATGGCGGGAGACCACGGGTACGAGGCTTGTACCAAGCCGAGGACTTCGCCGACGACTCCATCAGCATTGGCATCTGTCCAGGGTCCGACGACTCCGCCAGTGAGTGGAAATAGCGGAAAGGCGTTGTACACCCACCAGCCAAAGAAGAAGAAAGTCAAACCGACAATAGAGAGCGTCAGTAAGTTCTTGACCATCGTGGCTAGAACGTTTTTTGCACGAGAGGCTCCGCCCTCATAGGCCAAAAAGCCAACGTGGATCAGCAGCATAAAGACGGAAGCCCAGTAATAGTAGGATTCCGATACGAAAGTAGCGAGAAACTCTTGTGATTCAGGAGTCATAGCAGGCTTCGGTAGTGAACATTAGAAAAGCAGATGACAGAGTTTGGATAGAGTGCAGCTAATAAAGTGCGATCAGCAGAAATGCAGTCGGCAAGGCATAATCAGTTGAACAAAAAAACGGCTTTCTGGTGAGGATTCTACCCGCCTGAGTAGAAGCACAAGAGCGTCAAAGCACTGATTAGGACTGTGTAATATGTTCGTTCAACTTGAGCATTACACCGAGAGTATGCAGCGCGCGGTAGGTATAAGTTGTATTCATCAATACTGAATTAAAAAGAGATACAAACAGTCCGGATAGACCAAAGTAGTCAATAGTCTAGGTGTAGTGGGGCTGTTGTCAGATCCTATGGCCTACGACGGTTGAACCTGTTTTTGAGATCTTCTGGATTAAAAGTCGATTGACTCTTTTTCTGCTGGCTAGAGTTCGATTTGCTAGTGCCTTGATGCTGTTTCTTTTTGGGTGCGGGCTTTCTAGAAGGTGCCTTTGGGGGTGCCTTTGATAAAGCCTTTGACGGTACTTCACCCGTTGGTTGGCCAGTCTCTAGCCGCATACTCAAGCCAATTCGCTTCAGCTTCTCTTGGATGTCTATCACCTGAACTTTCACCACCTGCCCAACCTGTACAACCTCCTTAGGATCGCTCACGTAGCGGCTAGCCATCTGGGACACGTGCACTAGCCCGTCTTGATGAACGCCAATATCTACAAATGCACCAAAGTTAGCAACGTTGGTCACTACGCCTTCTAGCACTATGCCAGGACGCAGATCCTTGATTTCGTTGATACCGCTGGCAAACTTTGCGTAGGTAAACTGCGCTCTGGGGTCTCTGCCTGGTTTTTCTAGCTCGCTGAGAATGTCTTTGAGCGTCGGTTCGCCGACTGTATCGCTGACGTACTTCTCTAGCGAAAGCTGCTTTAGCTTTTCGCCTGCCTGCGGAATTTGCTGCAAAGGCATCTGCAAATCTTTGGCCATTGCTTTGACTAGGCCGTAGCGCTCGGGATGGACTGCGGTGTTGTCTAGCGGATTGTCGCCATCTCGGATGCGTAGAAACCCGGCAGCCTGTTCGTAGGCTTTGGGACCGAGCTTGCTGACTTTTAGCAGGGTTTTGCGATCGCAAAACCGCCCCACCTCATTCCTAAAGCTAACAATATTGTTCGCCACTGCTGGGCTCACGCCCGATACGTACGTCAGTAGCTCTCTAGAAGCCGTGTTCAGATCGACCCCGACGTAGTTCACGCAGCTTTCAACCGTGTCGTCTAGCTTCTGCCGCAGCCGCTTTTGATCAACGTCGTGCTGATACTGGCCAACGCCGATTGACTTTGGATCGAGCTTGACGAGTTCGGCTAGCGGATCTTGCAAGCGCCGACCAATGCTAATCGCACCGCGCACGGTGATATCTAGATGAGGAAACTCGGCGATCGCACTTTCACTGGCCGAATAGATAGAAGCGCCTGACTCGCTCACCATAATTTTGACAGGCGGATTCTCTAGCGGCGCGATCGCCTCTGCGACAAATTCATCGGTCTCACGGCTTGCGGTCCCATTACCAATCGCAATTAGCTGAATGTTATGCCTTTTAATCATGCGGGTGAGGGTGGCGATCGCCTCTGCCCTACGCCCTTCCCCCGTATGCGGATAAACCGCCTCGTATTCAAGGAACTGCCCGGTTTCGCTGATCGCCGCGACTTTGCATCCTGTTCGAAAGCCTGGGTCTACGCCTAGTGTTGGCTTCATTCCCGCAGGCGCAGCTAGCAATAGATGGCGCAAATTATCGGCGAAGGTCTGAATCGATTCTTCATCGGCCTCTGCTTTTTTCTCAGCGGTCGCTTCATTAGTTAGCGCTGTTTTCATCAGCCGATTGAAACCGTCTTTTACCCAGTCGGTATAGAAACTGCGTAGCTTTTTGTCAGGCGATCGCAGCTGAGTAGCTAGCAGATACTCTAGAACCTCTGCCTCATCAAAGCCCAGCGACAGCTTTAGCACGCCTTCTTTATCGCCTCTTAGCAGCGCCAGCAGGTTGTGCGAGGCAATCTTGCTCACAGGCGCTTGATAGCTGCGGTACATCTCGTATTTAGTCGACCCTTCTGGGTGGCCCGATTTGATTTTGGAGGTGAATAGTCCCTTACGTAGGAGAAACTGACGGACGTAGGCTCTGAGCGAAGCTTGCTCGGCCATTGCTTCTGCCAGAATGTCGGCAGCGCCTTGGAGAGCCGCTTCGGTGGTAGGAACTGACTCGCTGGTGTAGGGCTGTGCGATCGCCGCGAGATCTAGCACAGCCTGACCGCTCTGATTTAGCCGCTCAATTTCCTCCGCTAGCGGCGCTAATCCCTGCTCTCTGGCGACTGTCGCTCTAGTCCGGCGCTTGGGCTTGTAGGGCAGATAGAGATCTTCTAGCTCAGTTTTGCTTTGGCAGCGCTCAATCTTAGCTTTCAGCTCCGGGGTTAGGGCATCTTGCTTTTCGATCACCTGAAGAATAGTGTCTTTTCTAGCGGCTAGCTCTGTTAGATAGTCATATCTTTCTGCAATCTGCCGCAGCTGCACTTCATCAAGTTCGCCCGTTTTTTCCTTACGATAGCGGGCGATAAATGGCACCGTTGCCCCTTCCGCCAGCAGAGCCAGCGCCGCCTCTACCTGGGCTATGGTTACCGAAAGTTCTTTGGCAATTAGCTGGGCAGCGTTCATCGGCGTCCGTGGCAACATCGGCTCGAATTTTAGCACTCCTCAAAAGAGCAAACAAAAAAGAGCAAACAAAACCAACCATTCACAAAAGCGCTAGTAAGACCTCAAGTCTTACTAGCGCTTTCTCTGCTTTTATGCCGTTTCTCTAACCACAAACTCCGTCAGAGACTTTAGCGGAAATTGTCAGGATTGAGAGAGCGACTAGGTGCTACCGGTGCGTTCAACGCGCTACCGGTACCGCCATCAGCGGGCGAAAGGAAAGGCTTGAGATTGATGCCGTTGCTAGTGGCAGTCGGAGCCTGCTGACCGATCGGCCAGTTGCCAATAATGTTGCCAAGCTCACCTAGCAAGTCGTTGTCATTAGTCCCTGTAAAGGTGGTGACGACTGTAGTCTCAGTGCCTGCATCGGCGATGGTGAGATTGTCGAAGACGCGATCGCGAGTGACAACCGGATTTTGGCCTCTAGGCACAGTAAAGACAATCTTGCACTCACCTGGAGACTGTTCGGTGGTGGCACAGACAATGTCGTAGCCGTTTTCCATGCCAACCTGGAGCTCCGCGAGCCCTTCGGGGCGGTAAGACTCTAGGCGATCGCTAATCGCAAAGCAGCGCCTTTCAGCCGTCCAGCCGCCACCCATTCGGGTAGGCACCGCCCACTTATAGGCCGCACCTGGCTGATTCTCAGGGAGATACATCACTGTGTACTCGCCGTCTACAATCTGACAGTCAAACCGTGGATCGCCAGCGGGCGCGGGGGTTTCTTGGCCTTCGGGCTCCACATCCGGTAGCGGTGGTGGTGAAGTTTGGGCAGCACTGGGCAGGGCAGTAGCAGCGATCGCGCTCAAAAGCGTACCTGCGATCAGCAGAGTCCGACCAAAGGGGGCGCGACTGGTGAATGTACGGGAATTAAGCATGACTGAAGTTCTCTATAGTGCAAGGGCTGTAGGTGTGAAGCCGTAGTTTAAAGCTGTGCTAAGCCTACCGTAGCGACTTTTCTTTTCAGTCATAGGGTGGACAGTCCGTATCAACTTTCGCAATTGGTTTTGGCTATTCGTCGACTCACAGCGCTAAGCTCAAAGGCGTCGAGTCAATAACGATACTCATGGTTCAAACGACGCCTCACGGTTCCTGGCACTCACCGATTACTTCAGATTTGATTGTCTCTAGCTCTATTCGCCTCGGCGCGGCTAGGTTAGATGGCGCAGATATCTATTGGAGTGAGCTGCGACCCACCGAAGGCGGTACGCAAAGGCTGGTGCGCTACGGTCCAGAAGATCCGCTAGGGAGCGTTACCGAAATCACGCCTCCAGAAATGAACGTGCGATCGCGAGTACATGAATACGGCGGCGGCGCTTATGCGGTCCATCAGGGAACCGTCTATTTTTCTAACTTTGCAGACCAGCGGCTCTATTGCCAGAAAGCGGGGGAAGATCCTGTCGCCCTGACGCCGCCAGTCACGCCCGCAGCCGGACTGCGCTACGCCGATATGGTCGTAGATGCCAGCAGAGACCGACTGATTTGCGTGGTAGAGGATCACCGTCAGTCTGGAGAGGCGATTAATGCGATCGCCGCTATCCCACTGGCTATTCCATCGGCTAGTCCACAGTCTGGGCCATCGACAGGTAGCCTGCCCGAAATTCTCGTCAGCGGCAATGACTTCTACGCCTCTCCTCGCATCAGCCCAGACGGCAAAGAGCTAGCCTGGGTCACCTGGAACCATCCGCAGATGCCCTGGGATGGTACGGAGCTATGGCTAGCCGATATTAATGAAGATGGCAGTCTCAGCCGACCGCGTCGACTAGTCGGTAACGAAAAAGAATCGGTCTGCCAGCCCAAATGGTCACCTGCTGGAACGCTGCACTTTATCAGCGATGCTACGGGCTGGTGGAATCTGTACCGCTGGGAAGGCGAACGCGGCGAACCGCTGTTTCCGATGGAAGCAGAATTTGCCGGACCGCAGTGGAGCTTTGGACAGAGCAGCTACGGCTTTATCGACAATAGCCATATTCTTTGCACCTATCAGTATCAGGGCGAAACTAAGCTAGCTGAGCTTGATACTTTAGCGCGCTCAATGGACGAACTAGACATGCCCTACTCTGGCATCGGTAGCCTTCAAGTCGGCAGAGGGTTTGCCGTTTTCATGGCGGCTAGCAAGGACAAGCCCAGCGCGCTGGTGCGACTGAACCTAGAAACCGGGCAGACAGTAGAAATTCGCAAGTCCAGCAGTTTGGAGATCGATCCGGGCTACCTATCCGAGCCAACCGTTATTTCCTTTCCGACTACAGGCGGATTCAACGCCTATGGCATCTACTATCGACCACAGAACAAAGACTTTGAAGCAGAGATCACAGAACGGCCACCGCTGCTGGTCAAAACACACGGCGGACCGACAGCAGCGGCTTCTAGCGCGCTCAATCTATCCATTCAATACTGGACCAGCCGCGGGTTTGCGGTGCTAGACGTGAATTATGGCGGCAGCTCTGGCTATGGCCGCGCCTACCGCAATCGTCTGCAAAAAAGGTGGGGTATCGTTGATATTGATGACGCGGTGAATGGAGCGCTGTATCTGGTAGAGCAGGGTAAGGCGGATCGCGATCGCCTAGCTATAGATGGCGGCAGCGCTGGCGGCTACACCACACTGGCTGCGCTCACCTTTCGCGATGTGTTCAAAGCAGGCGCTAGCTACTACGGCGTTAGCGATATGACCAGCCTAGCCGCAGAGACTCACAAATTTGAATCTCGCTATCTAGATAGCTTGGTCGGTCCCTACCCAGCAGAAAAGGCTGTGTATGAAGCGCGATCGCCTATCAACGCGGTTGACCAGCTCTCCTGCCCGATCATCTTCTTTCAGGGCAGCGAAGATAGGATTGTGCCGCCCAACCAGGCAGAAACAATGGTCAACGCTCTAAAAGAGAAAGGAATTCCAGTTGCTTATCTCCTATTTGAAGGAGAACAGCACGGATTTAGAAAAGCAGAAAATATTAAGCGATCCCTAGACGCAGAACTCTCCTTTTATGCTCAAATTTTTGGTTTTGAGCTAGCCGATGAGATTGAACCGGTAGAGATTGTTGGATTAAACAAATAGAGAACCTG
This sequence comes from uncultured cyanobacterium, assembly GCA_963838725.1. Classification (GTDB taxonomy): domain Bacteria; phylum Cyanobacteriota; class Cyanobacteriia; order Phormidesmidales; family Phormidesmidaceae; genus Phormidesmis. The sequence goes on from CAWISM010000013.1 coordinate 137,017, forward strand.
AAGAATTTTGAGGAGATAACGGTCTTGAACGAACAGATTAGAGTGAACTCAACGCTCACCTCGCCTCCTACTTCATTGTGGCAAGTGAAGCCGTGGTGGTGTCAGCCGTGGTCGATTGTGCTCACGGGCGTGGCGATTCCGACAGCTTCTTGGCTGCTGCTGCATCGGCTGTGGATTACGCTGCCGGTAGTGGGCGCGATCGCCCTCTGGTGGCTACTGTTTCTGGTGCTGGTCCCGGCTCAGTATGCCGCTACGCTCAAAAGCCAGACAGCAGTCCTTGAAAAGTGAACAATCCGTGCCCCAAAATCAGCCTTTGTAGAGATTTTTGTAGGATAAGTCACAGATGCTAGCGTCAGCGGCCAAAAAATCATACACACTTAGAATCGAGAATCAAATAATCTGACCATCTGCCTACTCGCTGCTGCCCTCACCCCGTCCCTCTCCCGAAGGAGAGGGCTCTGAATCTGGCTCCCTTCTCCTTTGGGAGAAGGGTTGGGGATGAGGGCTCGGGAGTTATGCACCTTGTTAAATTCTCGATCCTTAGACGAAAAGCTACCTATAAGTAAAGCAGGAGGACCGCTCAGTGGTAACGACTCTCTCTAGACCCGATTCTATTGTTGATCTGTTAGGCAAAGAAGCTGATTCCTTGCTGACTCACAAGGCGAAGGTCTCAAAAGATCTGCTGCATTTGCCCGGTGCGGACTGGGTGGAGCGGATCTTCTCGCAGAGCGATCGCAATCCTCAAGTCCTCCGCAGCCTGCAGCAGCTCTATTCCGCTGGCAGACTTGCCAATACGGGCTATCTCTCCATCCTGCCTGTCGATCAGGGACTAGAGCATTCTGCTGCGGCCTCCTTTGCGCCTAATCCGATCTATTTCGACAGCGAAAATATCATTAAGCTAGCCATCGAAGGCGGCTGTAACGCCGTTGCCACTACCCTGGGCGTCCTGGGCTCTATCTCTCGCAAATACGCCCACAAAATCCCCTTCATCGTCAAGCTAAACCATAATGAGCTGCTGAGCTATCCCAACACCAGCGAACAAATTATGTTCGCCTCAGCGGAGCAGGCTTGGAATTTGGGCGCTGTTGCGGTGGGCGCGACTATCTACTTCGGCTCACCCGGCTCTCATCAGCAGATCCAAGACGTTCGTAAAGCCTTTGCTCGCGCCCACGAGCTAGGAATGGCCACTATTTTGTGGTGCTATCTGCGCAACGATGTCTTCAAGCAGGACAAAGACTATCATCTGGCGGCTGATCTGACGGGTCAGGCAAACCACATCGGTGTCACTATCGAGGCCGACATCATCAAGCAGAAGCTGCCGACTGTCAACAACGGCTACGGCGCGGTTAATGAAATTGAAAAATATGGCAGAACCGATTCAAAAGTATACAGCGAGCTCTCTAGCGACCATCCGATTGATCTCACTCGCTATCAGGTGCTGAACTGCTACGCCGGACGCGCTGGATTGATCAACTCTGGTGGCTCATCTGGAGATAGTGACTTTGCCGATGCTGTTCGGACTGCGGTAATCAACAAACGAGCAGGCGGCTGCGGACTGATCTCCGGTCGTAAAACGTTTCAGCGACCGATGGAAGAGGGTGTCAAGCTGTTTCATTTAATTCAGGATGTGTATCTCTCTTCTGATATCACCGTTGCTTAGCACGACTTCAAGGTGTCAGCTCAAAGATTTTGGGTGGCGGTCAATAAAACAACTTGCGGTTCTCTGAATGTATTCGGAGGGCCGCTGTGTTTTGGGTCGCTGTCTTTTTGGCTTCGGTTTCTGGGGCGATCGCAACCTTTCAAAAACGTCCTGGTTTTCGCTCTCTTCTCGGAAATTCTTAGCAGCACCAAATCAGAAGCGCTGAACTCATCAAAATTGAAGAGAACGGTAGCAATGTTTGGTAATCATTTAACGCTATATGTTTGCCAAACATTCAACTTTAGATGTTTAACAAGCACTTAGCTCTATAGAATCGACGGTTTTATCTACTGAACATATACAGAGCTAACTGGCTAAAGATCGAGTGGCTAAAGCGCTAGTCCACAGGCCACTACTTAGGCTAGAGAGAATGAGTTATTTAACTACTTGGGTTCGCAAGTTTATGGGGGATGAAACCGTGATAGATCAGCACGTTTATAGAAATGAGCTAGGTGACTTCAACAGCATTATCTGTTTTAGAGCGCTAATTACGGGGATAGAAGATGCTTTGGGTCCAAGGGCGGCGATGATTGCACTGCTCTCGGCAGGTAGAGCGCGCGGCAGATCGCTTGCTAAAGAGCTAGGTCTATCTAACGCGTCCGCTAACCTTAGCGAGATTGCTGAGCTGATGAACACCGCTCTAGGCGTTAAAGGCACTCGGCTTTGCATTATTGACAAGATCGAATCTTCTGACCAGAACGCGCTGCTGGTCTACTGCCGAGAAACCATCTGTTCTGCAAATGAGCTGCCCGGATCGGATCGGGAGCTGTCTTACACAATGGGCGCGGTGCAAGGCGTACTCGAAGAAGTTACGGGAAAACGGCTGCGCGGCAAACAAGTCGAGTCAGTCCTACGAAGCGGCACTCATGATGTAGTGCATCTGACGCCTATGGGGTAGCGCTTATCTGTAAACAATTCAACTGACATCAACGCAAATTTGTTTGTTTTTATACACAACAATATTTGCACACGTAGTTAATCAGAATCTTAACTAGCCAAAATCTTAGTTCTTATCACGGAGTCTCTATCAATGGTCCCAAATACTCAGAAGATCCAAATGCTCTTGCAAGAGCTAGTCGCCAACAGCCCCGAAATTGAAGGCGCTAGCCTGGTGACGCTAGACGGCCTGCCACTGGCCTCAACTCTACCGACCAACATGGATGAAGAGAGAGTGGCCGCGATGGCCGCTACCATTCTTTCTATCGGTGAGAGAATTGGAAATGAGCTGGAAAAAGGAAATGTTGACCGAATATTTGTAGACAGTTCGGAGGGCTATTGTGTGCTGACCAACTGCGGAGAAGATGCGGTGATGCTGGTAATGGCAAACCGCTCGGCTAAACAAGGAATGCTACAGCTTGCAATCAAGCGAGCAGTCACAGAGCTCAAAGTTGCCCTAGGCTAGCGCTAATGGAAATTATGAAGTTGGTGGTGGCTGGGCCAGTAGGCGCTGGCAAATCTACCTTTATCCGAGCTGTTAGTGAAATTGATGTTGTAGATACTGACCGTCAGGCAACTGACGAGACGTCGCTACTAAAGGAAAAGACAACGGTTGGGTTTGATTTTGGGCGGCTACAGTTTAGCCCAGACATGGCTCTGCATCTCTATGGGACACCGGGGCAAGATCGATTTGACTTTATGTGGGAAGAGCTGATCAGCAAGGCAAACGCCTACATCCTGCTGATCCCGGCTAATCGGCCAGCGGCTTTTCGCAAGGCGAATTTGATCTATCAGTTTATGAGCGAGCGGGTGACGCTGCCGATGATTGTTGGTCTGACTCATTTGGACTGCGAAGCCGCGTGGACGAGTGAGAATGTTGCGATCGCAATGGGCTTTGTCGAACCGTCCCAGCGCCCACCTTTTGTGGAACTAAACGCCAATGATTCTGCCTCTGTCACTCAGGCACTAGTTGCCCTGGTGCAGCACTACATCTCAACAACAAACGCACAGGTGGGAGATGTGCAAACGACAGATACGCAAATAGAAGAGGTCCAGACGACAAACGCCGGGTAGAGTCAGCCTGATAGAGCCAAGCACTTCAACAAATGCGTTCGAAGAAACGTCTAATGTTTCTAAATTTACAGATTCTTTACTGGATTTTCATATCGTTTGATAACATCACTATGGAATCCGCAGAATATATGAGTAGTCCTACTCAACAGGTAAGGAACCGCATATACTCGTTCTGGCATCTATCAAAAAATATCTACAGGATACTTCTCTAGCTTTCACAAAACTCTAAAGGAGCAGTTGCCAGGCCCTATGCTACTTCAAGGTAAGACTTCCGAATATTCTCTACCAGAGCTGTTCAAATTTCTAAAAGACAGCCAGCAGACAGGACGGTTGTCTCTAAGAGCTTTGATCAGCGACAACCCTAAAGGAGAGATTTACTACCTATGGTTTGAAAAGGGTAATCTAGTCGCTGCCTCTCAGCGCTCAGACGGACTAGGGCTGTTGAAATACCTTCAGCGGCGGTATCTGATTCAAAGTTCTACTATTCCTCGCCTGCTGAGGCAGTGTCCACCTAAAGTAGCGCTAGGAGCCTTCTTGAAAGCGCAGACTATGCTGACGGTTAGGCAGCTTCAGTCGCTGTTTTCGTCTCAGGTCTTGGGCAGCACCTGCGCACTGATCCAAGCGGCTGATGTCAGATTTATCTTCCACCCTGACTATCCATTCCCCTATTTAGAGATGACTGGGGTCAGGATTCAGGCGACCGACATTACTCTGCCCAGCCTGCGGATGATCAAGTCGTGGAGCACGCTAATTGAAAAGCTGCCGGAGCTAACGTCTGGGCTAAAAGCTACCGAAGGAAATGTGCCCGACTATCGACTCAATTCTCAAGAAAAGACGGTGCTGAGCTTGGCAGAATCAAGTAAATCGCTCTCTGAGATTGCCGCCGAGATGAAGATCCCGAAGCTAGACGTTCAAAAGATCGGCTTTCGGCTAGTTTTTGTTGGTTTAGCAAAAGAGCTGCCGATGATTCACCTAATTCGATCAAGCACCCCCGCTCAGCGAGCCGCTCCCGATGTTATGAGCACCGCATTCCTCAACAATCTCTCTGGCTATCTGCACAAAGCAGCAGAGTCAGCCAGTCAGCCAGCACCGCTTCCTGGCCCGTCAGGATTAGCAGCAGCCCGAAATTCTTAAACGCCTTCTTCTAGAATTTGTCCGATTACGTTTAGCTGATTGTTGCTATCTAGCTGAAGAACAACAGCGCTACCAGAAGGAGGAAAGATATCGGTGAGCGCAGTGATATTCACCTGATGCGTCACCATGACGATTACGCCTGGTTGGTCTTGATTGTTGGAAATATATTCTCGTACCTGGTTGGTCTGAGCGGCGGCTGTGGAGCGATCGCGAAAGAAAGAATTAATCGCGGGAAAAATCTCTACTGGCCCAATGTCCATCAGCTCAGCCGTTTCTAGACACCGACACCACTGACTAGTCAATACTGTTGCAACTGGAATATTGCGGCTGCGAAATATTTCACCAATGTCTCTTGCCTGCTGTCGTCCAGCTTCGGAAAGATTTCTCTGAGTAGTGCAATCATCTACTACAAAGTTTGCCGGATCGCCTGTGCCAGGGGCGATCGCATGTCTCAAAAGCACCACATAAGTCTCTTCATCCGCCTGGGCTAGCCGCTCCCAGATCATTTCTTCTTCTATCACTGCGCCTTCAGTTGGCTCAGCTACAGCTGCTGGGACAGATGCAGCCGGGACAGGCACGGTCTCTACGGTGTCAGCAGAGGCAGCAGGCGACTGAGGCTGAGTTGTTTGTGAGGTGGGCCTAGAATCGGCACATCCTGAAATTAGTAGAAGGCAGAAAACAGACCAGAGCATAGGCCGTTGTCTTGAATTGTTTCTTTGAATCAAAGACATCTTTACAGCTTGAAAAAAGAGGAGAACAACAGTATAGTTCCAGAGTCTCACTAGGGAAGTTGCCGTCATGATCAAAGGATACGCCTGCAAAGAGAAAAGTGGAAAGCTAGAGCCTTTTGAGTACGATCCGGGTGAGCTAGCGGCAGGAGAAGTGGAAGTAGAAGTCGAGTTTTGCGGGATTTGTCATAGCGATATCGCCATGATTGACAATGACTGGGGCATGTCTAGCTATCCATTTATCCCAGGGCATGAGGCGATTGGCAAGATTGTAGCGGTGGGCAGTGGCGTTGACCAGTCGCGGGTAGGGCAGCGGGTGGGCGTTGGCTGGCAGTCGGCTTCTTGCAATCACTGTCGAAACTGTGGGGTTGGCAAGGAGTCTGTGTGCCTAAATCAAGATGAGGTGATGCAGACAATTGTGGGGCGTAACGGCGCTTGGGCGGAGCGAGTGCGATCGCAATCTCGTTGGGCGGTGCCCATTCCTGAGGCGCTTGATCCTGCTATTGCCGGACCGCTGATGTGCGCGGGCACTACCGTCTGGTCACCGATGCAGCATCACGGCGTGCAGCCAGGAATGAATACAGCGGTGCTAGGTGTGGGTGGTCTGGGCCATTTGGCCGTACAGTTTCTAGCAAAAATGGGCACGCAGGTGACGGGGCTGAGCACTACCCGGACAAAGGAAGAATCGACTCGGGAACTGGGTGCGACAGACTTCATCGCCACCAAAGAATCACCGGATGCGCTAGAAAAAGCAGCAGGCAGATTCGATGTGATTGTCTCAACGGTTTCTGCGGATGTGCCTTGGGCTGACTATTTCAACGCGCTATCTCCAGAAGGAACCCTGATTGTCTGCGGCGTTCCTGAGTCTGCGCTAGAGATAGCGCCGATGCTGCTAATCCAGAGTGAAAAAAGGCTGGTCGGTGGTCGAGCTGGGTCGCCTTCAGACACGCAGGCAATGCTGGAATTTTGCGCAGCGCATGAGATTGCGCCGATGTGTGAGCAGTTTGCGATGGCGGATATTAACCAGGCGCTTCAGCATGTGCGAGAGGGCAAGGCTCGCTATCGGGCGGTAGTGGCGGCTTAGTCTAGGAGATTTAGCAACATGACTGAGTTTTTGACTGTAATGATCGATGTTAGCGAGGTAGAGCTGGGGGTGAAGCCAGAAGACGTGGAGGCGCGATCGCTCGCCTTGGCTGACGATCTACGCGAGGGCAAGCTGGCCGATTCTGCCAAGCTAGTCAGGCAGGAGGGCGATCGCGAGGGCGCAAAGTCTGGAATGCTCGGCTTTGTCGGCGGGTTAGTGACGGCGGAGATCAGCCGGGAGCGATTGAAGCAGCTATTTGATTTCTTGGGAAACCGTTTCTACGGGAAGTCCGTGACGGTGTCTTACAAGACAGAAGCGTTTGAGTTCTCGGCAGAGCATCGCAATCAGGCTGATATGGACAGGGCATTGGCAGCGATAGAACGGCTGAAGGCACTGCACCAGTCGGAACCGATTGAGATCAAGGTGACCAAGACGATCGATGTGTAAGTGATAGTGGGTCCGTAGCCCACGGTGCTAGTCGATATCTCACAGCCGCGCACAAACGGTAAACGTTCAAAGGAAAATTGTTGAGCAGCGGTCGGGAACTGCTGCCCAACGGTCGGCAGTAGTTGCTCAGCGGTTGGGAGCATTTGCAAAATGGTCGGCACTCATTACGGGCCATGAGTTGACAATCTCAGTGCGTAAACTAGCGCCGCTTGCTGATCTTATGAGGACTTACCTGTACTCTTTTAAGGGGTGCCAATTCACAAGCTGCTGGGTTCTAGTTCGCGTTCAAAATGGGAAAGTTTGCTCTATTAATTGGTGTCTCTGAGTATGCAGAAGGTCTTAGCGCTCTGCCTGCTGCCGCCAAAGATATCGTTGCCGTTCAGCGCGTACTAGAAGATCCAAGTCTGGGTGCTTTTGATCAGGTGCAGGCGTTGTTGAACCCGAGTCGAGACGAGATGGCGAGCACGATTGAGCTGTGGACTAAGGCAAGGGCAACTGACGACCTGGCGCTGCTCTACTTCTCTGGTCATGGCGTCCTAGATGATCGTAGAGAGCTGTACTTTGCTAGCAGCACTACCCGCAAAGTGCAAGCAGATTTGCTAACCGCGACCGCAGTATCTGCCAGGGCAATCCACGACTTTTGTCGATATAGCAGCCCCAGCCAGCAGATTCTGATTCTAGACTGCTGCTTTAGCGGTGCCTTTGGACGATTGCAACCGAGGGATGACGGCTCTGTAGATCTAGCGGAGCGGCTGAGGGCGGAAGGCCGAGTCGTACTGACCTCTACTGGTTCGACGGGCTACGCTTTCGAGGAAAAGGAAAAGCCGGATGCGCTGTCGGTCTATACTCGCCATCTGGTAGAGGGGATAGAGAAGGGAACGGCAGACCCGGAGGGGACTGGATTTATCACCGTGGGTGAGCTGCATCGGTTTGCCAAGCGGAAGGTAGCGAAATCAACGCCCGCAATGCAGCCGGAGATTATCACGCTAGAAGGGGAGGGCTATGATATTCGATTGGCGCGTGTTCCCCAGGACAAGCCAGAGCTACAGTATCGCCGCGAAGTAGAAAAAAGGGCCCGAGCAAAAGGAAAAATCACGACCATCGGACGGCGGATACTGAATAGGCTGCGACAAGATCTGGGCCTGAGTAACGAGGCGGCAGCGGCGATTGAGGCAGAAGTGCTACAGCCGTTTGTAGAATATCGCCGTAAGCTGACCGATTACGAAGAGATCCTGGCGGAAGCTTTGGAAGAGATGCCAGAGTTAGACCAAGACCATCTCAACGACCTAAGTGACTATCAGAGCTATCTAGGGCTGAAGGATAGAGACGTACAGGAAGTGCAGACACGGCTGGCTGGTCGAGTTTTATGGCTAGAGCCGCAGATTGTCAAACAGTACGAAAGCGAGTCTGTTCTAGTCACAGGATCAACAAACCAATATCCTACTTTTACCTTTGCTAGCGTCCGAGTTGATGAGCAGGGCCAGGAGATAGAAAAGATTCCAGGCAAAGCGGATTGCTTTGTAGAAGATATCGGTAATGGGATTACGCTTGATATGGTAAGAATCCCATTGGGAAAGTTTTTAATGGGTGCGAGTGAAGGGGAAGAGGGGGCGAGTAAAGACGAATATCCACAGCATTCCGTGACCGTAGCTGAGTTTTGGATAGGAAAGTACGTGGTAACGCAGGCGCAGTGGCGGGCGGTTACCGCCTTAGAGAAGGTAGATCGAGATTTAAACGAGGCACCTTCACACTTCAAGGGAGATAATCGCCCAGTTGAGCGGATTTCGTGGGAAGATGCGATGGAGTTTTGCCAGCGGCTATCGCGCCATTCCCAAAAAGAATATACGCTGCCGAGCGAGGCCCAGTGGGAATATGCCTGCCGTGCCGGGACGACAACGCCCTTTCACTGTGGACCGACAATCACAACTGACTGGGCTAATTACGATGGGCACGGATGGACAAATGAAGGAACCACTTATCCGGGCAGCTATGGAAGCGGTCCAAAAGGAGATTATCGGCAGGAGACTACGCCTGTAGAAAAATTCCTACCAAATAGTTTTGGTTTGTACGATATGCATGGCAACGTGTGGGAATGGTGCCTAGACGGATGGCACGAAGACTACCAGGGTGCGCCGAACGATGGCAGCGTATGGGAATCATCTGACAAGAGAAAAATCCTGCGGGGCGGTTCGTGGAGCCTCAATCCGGCGGACTGTCGCGCGGCCTATCGCTACAGGATCGGATCCGACAACCGTAGCAACATCATCGGTTTTCGAGTTTGTTCTTATTTGCCCAGGACTTAGCGTATCCCTTTTCTCTTTTCCCCTTTTCCCCTTTTTCCTTCTTTCTTTGCGCGAAGCGCATAAAAAATTTTTGAAGTTTTAGCAGCATACCATCCAGAGTATTCTATAACAACCCTTTTTTGATACTCAAACAATGGAAGAGCTACCCATCATCCAGAAGACATACGATTTGATCAAATGGTATGTCCCTATCCTCAACCGCTTGCCCAGAAATCATAAATTCTTACTAGGCGACCGGATGATTTCAGGAATGTACGATTTCTTAGAACAACTTATCAAAGCCCGCTTTGAAACCGATAAACTCGTTCGTCTAGAAAATCTTAACAGTCAGCTCGCTATTCTTCGCTACCAAACCCATCTACTATTAGACTTCCAGCAAATGGACGTAAAACGCTTTGAGCACGCTAGCAAGTACTTCAATAGCATTGGCATAGAACTCGGCGGCTGGATAAAACAACAAAAGCAAACTAATGAAACGCTACGGAAACCAGTGGCCAAAAATCACCGAATTTGAAAATCTCTGGTGGGCAGCTCGCAAAGCAGAACGTGGTAAGCGCTACCGCGAAAATGTTCTAGATTTTAACTTTGACTTTGATAGCAATTTGATTAGGCTACAAACCGAGCTAGAAACCAAAACCTATCAGCCCGGCCCATATAAAACCTTTAAGATTATCGATCCAAAGCCGCGCATCATCTCAGCCGCTCCGTATCGCGATCGAGTGGTTCACCATGCGCTTTGCAACATTATCGTTCCACTTTTTGAAAATAGCTTTATCACCGACTCCTACGCCAACCGGGTTGGATTTGGCACACACAAGGCGCTCCGTCGATTTGTTCAATTCGCTCGCTCACACCGCTACGTGCTTCAGTGTGATGTTCGCAAATACTTCCCCAGCATCGATCACGACATACTCAAAAGCTTGATTCGCCAAAAGCTCAAATGTAAAGACACTCTCTGGCTAATCGACGCTATCATTGATGGCAGCAACGAACAAGAGACGGTTATCCAATACTTCTCTGGCGATACAATGTTGACACCTGCGCTGCGCCGACGCGGATTACCCATCGGCAATCTCACTAGTCAATTTTTTGCCAACGTTTATCTAAACAATTTTGACCATTTTATAAAAGAACAAATAAAAACAAAGTCATACGTTCGCTATGTTGACGACTTTGCTCTATTTAGTGACGACAAGGTTTATTTACACTCTGCTCGGCAACAGATAGAAGCGTATTTAGGCAACCATCTACGACTCAAAATTCATCCAATTAAAAGCCAGCTATTTGAAACTAAAGTCGGTGCAACCTTTCTAGGCTTTCGTGTTCTACCCGATCAGATTCGAGTCTGTGCAAAAAATCTAAAGCGTGGCCGACGCAGAATTCGTGCGCTCAGTGCGGCTTGCCAGCGGCAGGAGATTAGCATAGAGCAGGTGCAGCGGTCTCTACAGAGCTGGTTTGCTCACCTACAACACGGCAGTACTCACCACCTACAAAGAGATATTATTGCCGCGCTGCCTTTTGAGTCATACTAGCAGACATAGCTTTTTCCTAACCGATGAGCGATCTGCGGTGTGGAAACCTACAGCGGGGCGGGCAAACCCGACGGCGGGGCGGTTCGTGGAACAACAATCCGGCGAACTGTCGCGCAGCCAATCGCAACAGGAACGAATCCGACAACCGTAACAACAACATCGGTTTTCGAGTTTGTTCTTATTTGCCCAGTACGCTTCACTGCCAGAGTTGTGGAATGGAAATTCTGCAAGTGTGTAAGAAGTGTCCAGCCTTTGCTCCGGCGATACTGGTAACAGTATCCAAAAATCCAACTTGGCCAAGCAGCTTAGTAGAATGTCTCGAACCGTTGCTTGGCTCTACAAACAATCTATGTCAAAAACTAGAACGCTGGCCTTAGAGCTGCTGCTGCTATCGCTGCTATCCGTATTCTGTCGGCTACCGTTCTTCTTTGAGTCGATGATTGACTGGGACGAAAGCACCTTTATCCTAGTCGGCCAGTCAATCATTGATGGCCACCTGCCCTACACGCAGCTCTGGGAGCTCAAACCGCCGTTTGCATTCGGTTTCTATGCGCTGGCCATCTTACTATTTGGCAAAACGATTGCCTCGGTGCGATTTGCAGGCGCTCTAGTCGTTGCCTTTACCGCTTTTGTCACCAACCGCACGACGCAGCAGCTATCAACAGTTCGAGCCGGACGCCTAGCGGGGGTGCTGACGGTTTTGCTGCTGTCGGTGCTGCCTTCAGGGCAGGCGGTGATGAGTGAACATGTTGCGGTTCTGCCGATGGCGATCGCACTCTACCTCCTAGTCAAAAAAGGCATCACCACCGCAACTGTGTTCTACAGCGGTCTATTGCTCTCGTCAGCGGCAATGGTACGGCTAAACATCGCGTATTCAGCCGTCGGCATTGGCCTGTGTCTGCTGGTGATTGGGTTCAAGCAGCCATTGACGCAGCAAATCCGGCGTGGCGTGGCATACGGTGTGGGCAGCGCGATTCCTATCTTTCGTTAGCTTTTTGCCCTACTGGGCTGTCGGCATTCCTCGGGTCTGGTGGGACTCGGTAGTAGTCGCCTCTCTAAACCGGGCAGATACCACTATTAATCAAGTGGATGCAGCACAGAGCTATGCTGCTAGTCAGAGCTGTCAAGACAAGGTGCTAGAGAGTGCTTTGGGGCTAGATGGATTTGGGTTGCAGATCTTGATTGGGGTGGGTGCGATCGCCGCCGCCAGCAGTTCTATCAAAACGATCGTCCGAACATGCGATCGCAGCAGGTCTTAGGCTGGGCGCTAATCATCGTTTTCGTCTGGACGCTACAGTTCTCCAGCCTGACTGCTGGTCTATCTTATCTCCATCACCTGCTACTGCTTGTACCTTTCTTAGCGCCTGTCTTAGCGGTCTTAGTCGATGCTGCAATCAGCAAAAAACGACAGCTCTTTGCCACCGTGCTAGCACTATGTCTGTGCGCATACCCTATCTTTAATCGATACGCGCTCATCCTGCCCAGAATCCAGACAGGTGCGCCGCTTGACCAGTCTCCGGCTAGACAAATCGCAGATTACTTTATTGATCGCAGCCTCCAAAACCGATCTATCTACATCATGAACGACCATATTGCCTACTGGCATATGCACAGCCATCCCCTCACGCTTTCTACCACCCATCCTTCGACGATTGGCAAAGACTTTTTGCTCCAGGTCCTGTACGGCCCAGACTGGTCTAGCCCACTCGAAATGCAGCGATTGCTGGCTCTAGAGCCCGAGTTCATCGTTAAGAAAGAACAGCTTTTCTATCTGAAATACCAGCTTGAGACAACCGAGATACTAGCAGCAGCGCTTTCTCAAAACTACACCCTCATTCACAGCGTTGAAGATGCCAACATCTATCGCAGGGACGTCTGACTTCTCTCTCCTGACGCATTCACATAGCGATCTGCACACAGCAAATTGGTAGAAGAACCTGCTGATTGACGCTCGAAATTACTCCCTATTTCTGCTTATATATCCATATACGTAAACATTCATAAAAAGAACTTTAGGAGTCCCTTTTATGTACATAGTGCAGATTGCCTCCGAATGCGCCCCGGTGATCAAAGCAGGCGGTCTCGGTGATGTCGTCTATGGTCTTAGCAGCGAGCTAGAACGTCAGGGCCACTGCGTAGAAATCATCCTGCCCAAATACGACTGCATGCGCTATGACCACGTTTGGGACATGCACGAAGCCTACCGCGACCTCTATGTGCCCTGGTACGACGGCGAAATTCACTGCTCTGTCCAGTGTGGCTGGGTCCACGGTCGCCTGTGCTTTTTTATCGAGCCTCACTCCGGCGACGGTTTTTTTGATCGAGGTAAAGTCTACGGCGAGTGGGACGACCAGGTCCGCTTCGCCTTCTTTAGCAAGGCCGCCCTAGAATTTCTACTAAAAAGCAACAAGCGCCCCGACGTACTTCACTGCCACGACTGGCAGACTGGCCTCATTCCGGTGATGCTCTACGAGATGTATCAGTACTCTGGCATGGAAAGACAGCGCGTCTGCTACACCATCCACAATTTCAAACACCAGGGCACCTGGGGCGTAGACATCCTCAAGGCCACCGGACTCAACCGCGCCGAATACTACTTCAACACCGCTCGCCTGCTAGACAACGGCAATCCCTTCGCCATCAACTTCATGAAAGGCGGCATCGTCTACTCCAACTATGTTAATACGGTCTCGCCTCACCACGCTTGGGAAGCCCGCTTTACAGATATTGGCTGCGGCTTGCAACCGACCCTAGCAGAGCATCAAGACAAGTTTGGCGGCATCTTGAACGGTATCGAATACACCATCTGGGATCCAAAAATTGATAGCAAAATCCCAGTTAACTATTCAGTTGATGACTTTGAAAACAAAGCGCTAGTGAAAAAAGCGCTGCGGGAGAAACTGCTACTAGCTGCCTACGACAAGCCAATCGTTGCCTTTATCGGTCGATTGGATCAGCAAAAAGGTATGCATCAGGTGCATCACGCGCTCTACTACTGCCTGGAGCAGAGCGCACAGTTCGTGCTGCTCGGTTCTGCCACAGAAACCGCTATTAACGACTGGTTCTGGCATGAAAAAAGCTTTCTCAATGACAATGTAGACTGCCACCTAGAGATCGGCTTTTATGAAGAGCTAGCCCATCTGATCTACGCCGCCGCAGACATCATGATCGTGCCGAGCAACTATGAACCGTGCGGACTAACGCAGATTATCAGTCTGAACTACGGTACGGTGCCTGTTGTTCGTGGCGTTGGTGGCCTAGTCAATACTGTATTCGACTGGGACTATGACGAGCGGCCTAGAGAAGAGCGCAACGGCTTTGTCTTCTATGAGAACGACAATATCGCTTTAGAATCAGCATTAGGTCGAGCCTTTGACCTGTATCGAAATGAGCCGAGCCTGTTTGAAAAGCTGGCGAAACAGGGAATGCGCTGCGACTATTCTTGGAAAGAGCCCTGCGAGCACTACCTAGAAGCGTACGAGTTCATTCGAGCATAGAGAAGATCAGAGCGTATAGTTTCCATTTGTAGCCGCAGCTTATTGTGCGGCTTAACTTCAGTGTGGAAGGTAGGGTTTAGGCATTTACGACACATACAGGTAGATCTACATGGATAGCTCCATGTACACAAATCAGTGCGTACAGTTTTCAGAATAGACTTTAGTCAATGAAATATCAATTACCATTGACTAAAAGCTATGAGTGATAGATAATCTTGTAGATTACAAAGTACGAGCTACAAGCTTGGAAAGGTCAAATGTTTTTTTTAGAAGCGTGTGTGTTTATCACCGTTTTATTTGGGTTCTTCGGCATTCTGCTCAAGAAGAATCTGCTGATGAAGGTGCTGTCTATGGACGTGATGAGCACGGGCGTAATCTCGTTCTACGTACTGATTTCGGCGCGTACGGGTGTCTTTACGCCGATTGTATCGGAAGAGTCCCCTCAGGCGGCTGCTTACGCTGATCCGGTGCCACAGGCGGTGATTTTGACAGCGATTGTGATTGGGCTGTCGATTCAGGCGCTAATGCTGGTGGGCGTGATGAAGCTATCAAAGAACTATCCCTCTTTGAACTGTGACGAGATCGAGGAGTCTACAGGATGAGGGAAACGGTAATAGAGAATGTGATGATCGCCTGGATAGCGCTGCCGCTGTTTGTGGGCTTTGCTGTCTATCTGCTGCCTAGTCTGGCTCGGTTTCTGGCGCTAGCAGTGATGCTGCTATCGGTAGGAATCGGGCTCTATCAGATTGCGCTGCCGTCGGCACTGAACATACAGCTAGTGGATAGCTTTGGCGTTTCGCTGCTGATTGATTCGATGAGTGGCTACTTTGTGCTGCTCGATGCGCTGGTGATGATGGCGGTCGTGCTGTACTGCTGGCCGACTCAAAAAGGGGCTTCTTTCTTCACGCAGATTCTGATTTTACACGCGAGTGTGAATGCTATTTTCATCTGCGCGGACTTGATGAGTCTCTATGTGGCGCTAGAGGTGATTGGGGTATCGGCGTTTTTGCTGATGGTCCATCCGCGCACGGACCGGGCTATTTGGGTGGGCCTACGCTATTTGCTGATTAGCAATACGGCGATGCTGTTCTATTTGATAGGAGCGGTGCTGGTCTATCAGACTAATCAATCGTTTGCCTTTGTGGGGCTGGGCAATGCGCCCAAAGAGGCGATCGCACTCATTTTCCTAGGGCTACTCACTAAGGGCGGCATCTTTGTCTCGGGGCTGTGGCTACCGCTAACCCATTCAGAATCAGAGACACCAGTGTCAGCCCTGCTGTCTGGCGCGGTGATCAAGACTGGGATATTTCCACTGGTGCGCTGTGCGCTACTGGTTGAAGAGATTTTGCCAGTTGTCCAGTTTTTTGGTGTAGCGACGGCGATACTGGGGACTAGCTGCGCCATCTTAGAAAAAGACTCGAAGCGGCTGCTAGCCTGGAGCACGATCTCTCAGCTTGGGTTTGTTCTAGTGGCCCCTGCGGTTGCGGGGATATATGCGCTGAGCCACGGACTGGCCAAGGCACTGCTGTTTTTAATTGCTGGAAACTTGCCCAGCCGTCAGTTTGAGACTTTGAAAAAAACGTCAGTCAGGCCAGAGCTGTGGGTCGGACTGGCCATTGGCTCGCTCTCGATTTCTGGCTTTCCGCTGCTAGTAGGCTATGGGGCAAAGGCGCTGACGCTAGGGCAGCTAGAGAGCGGGCCGCTACTAGTGATGAGCGTAGTGGCAGTAGGCAGCGCGGTTGTCTTCGCCAAGTTTATCTTTTTGCCGTTTGAGTTTTCTAAGGCTGGCAATTCAAAGACTGGCGATTCGAAAGACTGGTAATCCCAAAGCTAAGAATAGTGACAATAGAGTCCTGACCGCTGGCGTTTTGACCGTTAGCAAATCCTCAAGAGATAGAACAGATGCCTGGTTTGGTGCGGCGCTACTGCTATTGGCAGGTAGCCTGTTTGTCGCTAACGGACTAACGCTAGAGACCTACACTCTTGGCAAGCTGATTCAGTCGATAGGAAAGGTCGCGGCTGGCTGGCTGGCCTATCTGCTGATTTTCCGGAAGGTTGCTCTACAGCTTCCGGCTGAGCCGGAGAAGTTTGAGCATCTGATGGGAGTGATGAGTCTGGTACTGGTTGTGTTTTTGTGGAGGGCTGCGATGTGAATAGACTCTTTGGCTTTATTTTCAAGCTGACGGTTTGGCTGCTGCTAACGGCGGATACTGGCTTGACGAATGTGGCAATTGGGATTGCGATCGCGCTACTACTGCCCCATCAAAGCACGGCCGATTCAGAAACTGCTCATAGACCACAGTCCAACTCGCTCAGAGAATGGACCAGCGTTGGTCGCAAGCTGCTGATCGCAATTCCGACGGCATACATCGAAGCAGTAGAAATGATCTTTCGGCCGCATTCAGAAGAGTGCATTGGACAGGTTCGCTCCAAGCCTAGAAGACCTCCCGCGCTGATCTTTCTAGACGTGTTTTTGATTACATACACGCCTAAGACAATCGTCATTCATCACGACACAGACAATTTCTACGAGGTTCACTACGTGCAGCGCTCCACTCGCAGGCTTGCCCCCGCAGGCAGTTCTCAAGGTGGCCCCGTAGCTAGTCCGCAAAACCCGCAGGAGCAGCTATGAACGCACTACTAATTTTGATGATTCTAGCGTTGCTCATCCCGATTGCCACCGCTTGTCGCGACGCCGGTGTCTGGCCTCGAATGCTGGCGTTTGCCAGTATCTCTACTAAGACCTCTCTGATTGTGCTGGTGATTTCTGTGCTTAGAGATGACTGGATGATCGGGCTAGTCGGCGTGCTGATATTGAGTATGGGCAATGCAGCGGTGATGCTGCTGGCGCAGGCGCTAAGAGTGGTAAACGAGAGGGTGTTGAAGCATGACTGACTCAATGATGAATTTTCTCAGCTTGTTTTGTATCAGCGTTGGAGTTGGCTTTTGGATGTGGGGGAGCTGGCCTATGCTGGGCGATCGCACCGTTTTGTTCAAGCTGCATGCGCTCTCTGTCTCTGACACGTTGGGATCGATGGCGATTGTGGTCGGACTGTTGTTTCAAATTCCTAGAGAATGGCCGCTGCTGGTCTTGGCACTGATTGCCCTTTGCGTTTGGAATACTGTGCTGGGCTATGTGCTGGCGTATTGTTCTACGGCCTGTGAGGCCGATGGCCCGATCGGCAGCTCTATGACCGATGCCCTGATCGATTCAATGACTGATTCGATGACTGGCTCAGCTAGCAGCTTGATCGATCGCTCTACTGGTGGATCTACAGCGGAGAATCTCAATGCCTAACGCTCTTTTTGAAAGCTTTGCTGAGAGTCTTAACGACCAAACCTATCTGCTAGCAATCGTAGCGCTCATGCCAATGGTCGGCGGACTGCTGGTGTTTCAGACCAGTCCCTATCAGGCGCTGGTGCTCAGAGGGATTTTGGGTGCGATCGCGGCGCTAGTCTATGCCCTATTCGGCGCAGCAGACGTTGCGCTCACCGAAGCCCTAGTCGGCACGATGCTATCGATGACGCTCTATGTAGTCGCGATTTTCTCTTCTCAAAAACTAGAACAATCAGATCAGCCAGTGTTCGAAGTCTCAGAGCAGGTATCAGAACAAATTCATAGCCAACCATTAGACCAGACATTAGACCGGGCGTCAGACCAATCACCTAGCCAACCAGATTTAACAGCGGAGCAGTCATCGTGAGAAATCTTTATATCGTGGCTGGCATTATCTTGCTTGTAGAGATTTTAATCTCTCCTGTCTTTTTGCCTGCGCTATCGCTGACTAGCGTATCGGGCGCAGCGCTGGCGATTGACCCTTCGATCATGGACATTGTGGCCAGCGAAAGCGGCGTCCCTAATACCGTTTCTGGCATCATCTTCAGAAATCGGCTCTACGACACCATTTTTGAAGTCGTGGTGTTTACGCTGGCGATCATGGGCGTTCGGTTTCTGCTCGCTGATGAACAGCCAGCTAGCAACATTCGCCAGTTTTCTGACTATCCCTCGATTGTCCTAGCCAAGCTGGGGGCGACTATCGCCGCGCTGATTGCGGTCGAACTAGCGATTCGCGGTCACCTTAGCCCAGGTGGTGGCTTTGCAGCGGGCGTCGCAGGAGGGACCGCGATTGGCCTAGTAGTGATTGTTTCAGATGCGAAGCAGATGGAGCAGCTCTATCATCGCTGGAAGGCATCCACGCTAGAGAAAGTTTCTGTTTTGATCTTTATCGTATTTTCAGCGCTGTCGCTATCAGGCGTTGTTTTACCTACGCTGGTACCGCCAGATACCCTGCTAGACGCTGGCTGGATTCCGGTGCTGAATATCTTAGTTGCTATCAAAGTAGCCTTGGGTAGCTGGTCTGCCGTGCTAATGTTCATTCGCTACAGAGGACTGCTGTAAGAGCGCTGTAATAAGAGCGCTGTAATAAGAGCGCTGTAACCAACGGGTGTAGTAGAAGAGTTTTCCTAGCTCTGCCCTATCATCAAAACGCCCTTAACACTTGTCGATAAAGGTACATTTATCTAACCGCGTCATTCTGTTATTGATAGAGCGTCACGGAAAATGATTCATGATATCTACAGCGCTTACTTTTATCGGATTTGTCATACTCTTCACGGCAGTTGGCCTCTATTCTTCAACGCAAAAGCAGGACACTACGGCTGACTATCTACTAGCTGGTAGGACAGTCGGTCCTTGGCTAGTGGCGCTATCGGCGCTATCTACTGGACAAAGCGGCTTTTTATTCACAGCTCAAGTAGGCTATGCCTATACGCAGGGAATCTCCTCTATCTGGCTGGCGATCGGCTGGGCGATTGGCGACTATCTCTCTTGGCTGTTGGTGTTTAAGCAGCTAAGGGAAACTTCAGAAGCTTCTGATTCGGAGACAGTACCAGCTTTTCTAGCACAAAAGCAGAAAGGGCATCGGCTGATTTCTGGCGTTTCAGCGCTGATTACGATCTTCTTTCTGGGTGCTTACGCAGCCGCGCAGCTCTTAGCTGGCAGTAAAGCACTCAGCAGCATCTTCGGCTGGAACTATGCCTGGGGCGTTATTATCGGCGCGGTGATCGTGGTTGCCTATTGCTTCTCGGGCGGTATTCGCGCGTCTATCTGGACGGATGCGGTTCAGACGATTGTAATGATTGGCGCGCTGCTGGTACTGCTAGTAGTCACTATCAATGCAACTGCCGGGTTTGGCAATCTGTTTACGGAGCTAGGTAATGCGGATAGTAGCCTGGTAGCTCTGTTTCCACCGGATCTGGGGTGGGGCTTTATGCCCTTCTTTATCGGCTGGGTAGTCGCTGGATTTGGAGGTGTAGGACAACCGCATATTGTTGTCAGGGCAATGGCGATTAACTCTGCTGACAATATGGGTAAGGCTAGAGACATCAGAACAATCTGCGGCCTGATTACGGCGTTTTCAGCAATTTTAATTGGGCTAGCTGGGCGAGTGCTGTTACCGCAGATAGACGATCCTGAACTGGCGTTGCTTTCTCTATCTAGTGACCTGCTGCCGGGTATTTTAGTCGGCGTAATGCTCGCTGGACTGTTTGCAGCGACTATCTCTACGGCTGACTCGCAGATCCTCTCTTGTTCGGCAGCGCTGACCCAAGACTTATTTCCCGGTATGTCTCACTCTTATCGATTAGCGAAGGTAGGCACGCTGGTAGTAACGGCAATTGTGCTGGCGATCGCACTGACCAACAACGAAAGTGTCTTTAGCCTGATCATCTTTGCCTGGTCGATTTTGGCTTCAGGGTTAGGCGTGCTGCTAGTGCTTCGATCTTGGCAAAAGCCAGTTTCTACGCCCTGCGCAATCATAATGATGCTAGTCGGAGTGGCTGTTGCCGTCATCTGGAGACAGGCCGGGCTTTCTGGCAATCTGTATGAAGTCTTACCTGGTATGGCCTCGGGAGTGCTGGTGTACGCCATCTTTCGCCTAGTAGAGCCCAAGTCAGTAACAAGTCACTAGTTAGACAGCAGTACCGGGTTCAGCAACCTCATAAGTGATAGAAAGACCGCATCAGCGAAAACTTAAAAACTGTTGTTGGTGATACAAATGTGGTGTTTCCCTTTCAAAAGATACATTGACACTAACGGTTTTTTGTGTGTTTGTAGAACATATGTATCTTTCCTTTAAATACTCCTCCAGATTAAACGACCAACTTTAATACCGTGTTATGTTGAAAAAGCTCAGGTGAATGCTTTAACAACAGATAAAAGAATAAAGACTATAAAAATAGTAAGAATCAGGTCAGAATTTCTTTCTTGTGTATCAACTGCTATCTAGCTCAAACATGATCTCTACCGTGTCTAAGTCTGTCGTGCCTACGTTCAAGGCGTTTGTATCTAGCCAGAACGCAGAACCGCTAGCCAATACTTCTCATCTAGAAGATGATCTCAATAGTCTCTTCTCTACAGAAGAATTTAACAATTTAATCATAACGCTAATAGAGAGTCCCGCTTTCTCTGAAGACCTTGGCAAAGAGCTGGCTGCGGCTGGGGCGATCGCTGCTATATCTCGCCTGTCGCAGTCTTAGAAGCTGTCTAAATTTTTCTTTAGGCCGATTTTTTCTAACGCTAGCCGAACTCATTTCTGCTTTTGATGCCACTGTAGGAAAGCGTTGGCACGCATTTGCTGACCGCGTATTAAGCTCTTATTTCAGTGGTCAAAAGGTGCTGAGCTATCTTCTTAAAGGAGAACATCAAGACATCTACGAAGAGTTAGTAGAACAGCTTATCGAGTCGAATCCTCACGCTATCTACCCTACCTCTTGCTATAGGGAAAGTGCTGGCTTTGTTGAAAGTACAGCAGACGATCAAACGGTAGAAGCGGTAGTCAGAACTAGCACCTTCACTACCGTCAAAATTGTTGATAATACGTTGGATGTTGATAATCTGCTGCTTAGAGATGTCTACATATCCCACGGTCGCTGCGTATGCCTAATTGATCAAAATGTAGAGCAGTACTACGGTGAGAGACTAGAGCATTACTTTGCCCATCACAATATTCCATTGCAAAAGCGCGTTCACAGAGCGATGGAAGTAGACAAAGGCATCTATACCGTTGAGAAAATGCTGGGCGAGTTCAAACAGCTCGGCGTCTCTCGGAATGAGCCTGTTCTGCTAGTCGGCGGCGGCGTTTTGGCCGATACGGGCGGTTTAGCCTGCGCGCTCTATCATCGTAATACGCCCTATGTGATGCTCTCTACCTCGATTGTGGCAGGCGTGGATGCGGGCCCATCCCCGCGCACCTGCTGCGACGGCTTTGGCTACAAAAATCTCTTTGGTGCATACCATCCCCCGATTCTCTCCATTACCGATCGCTTCTTTTTCAGCACTTTGCGAGAAGGCTGGCTGCGACATGGGATTATCGAGATTATTAAGATGGCCGCGATCAAAGATATTGAGCTGTTTGAAGATCTAGAAGCGGCTGGTCCCAGACTAATCTCTACTCGCTTTGGAACAGTTAGCACTCAGCAGAACAGTCAGCGGGATCAAGAAATCGATCGCACTATCGCAAAAGATTTTAGGCGGGGCCATTCGCAGCTATGTCGCGGCTGAGTATAACAATTTGTACGAAACGCATCAGTGCCGTCCGCATGCATACGGACATACCTGGTCGCCAGGGTTTGAGATCGAAGCAGGACTACTGCACGGACACGCGGTGGCAATTGGTATGGGATTTGGTGCGTATCTTAGCTATCGGCTGAGCTGGATTGACGAGGCAGCCTGTCATCGAATCATGCGGCTGATTAGCTCATTTGGCCTTAGCCTGTGGCACGACGTGCTCAACAACAAAGAGACACTGTGGGCTTCGCAGCAGAAGATTTTTCAAAAGCGAGGCCAGAATTTAGTTGCACCTCTGCCGAAGGGTGGTGTAGGCCAGTGTGGCTATCTGAATGAGTTGAGCCAGAAAGATCTATATCAGGCGATTGATGAATATAAACGCATCTGCGCTGACTATCCTAGAGGTGGCTGGGGTATCGAGCCACACTGTAGCGATGTGGGATTAGAGGATCCTTCTACGGTAGGCCAGCCTCTCTCTACTCCGCTGCTGGCTGAAAAATTCTTTAGAAGCGCTATCGCTTGCTTGAAGAGCCTGTCCTTCCACCTTCTTAGCAACACTCATTTACCTAAAATAACTTTGAGCATGACGACCATCTCTACTTCTTCTAAAGATACGTTACCAGTCGCTCGTCCGGTGACGCCGCATGGCATTCTGGTACAGCGGCTAGAGCAGCTAGAGACTGCTGCCAAAAAAGAGTCTGTATCAGCCCAGTTTCAGGCGGAGCTGTCACAGGCGACTCGACTAGCCGCGGGACTCGATCCCTATCTAACCGCTTGTACAACGGCTGAATCATCGGCGCTAGCACAGCTTGCTAAGGCCACTCAGCAGGAGGATTGGGGTAAGCAGTTTAGCGATGGCGCGACTGTTAAAGAGCTAGAGCAAGAGATGCTTTCGGGCCATATCGAGGGGCAGTTTCTCAAGATGCTGGTGGCGATTAGCCAGTCGAAGCGGGTACTAGAGATTGGTATGTTCACGGGCTATTCTGCGCTGGCGATCGCAGAGGCCCTGCCTACAGACGGTCTGCTGCTTGCTTGCGAAGTCGATGCCTACGCCGCTGAGTTTGCGCAGCGCTGCTTCTCGGCATCTGACCACGGTCATAAGATTCAGGTGAAGGTAGCGCCTGCCATCGAAACATTGCGATCGCTAGCCGAGGCGGGTGATTCTTTTGATCTTGCCTTTATCGATGCAGATAAGGGTGGCTACATCGAGTATGTCAATCTGTTGCTAGAGTCCTCACTGCTGGCACCGAACGGGTTTATCTGTATAGACAATACGTTGATGCAGGGTCAGCCCTATCTAGACGCTGCTGAGCGGACAGCTAATGGAGAGGCGATTACAAGGTTTAACCAGTTTCTAAGTGAAGACGATCGCGTAGAACAGGTGATGTTACCCATTCGAGATGGCTTCACGTTGGTTAAGCGTCGTTCTCCTAAATCTAGGTAAGTAGGCAGCATATGACACAGGTTCTAGCCCCACCCCAACCTAATGCTGGCCGCCTCACCAATTTCTTGCCTGTCTTTTTTAGGAATGTAGGCACCTTGATTTTGTTGCTGCTATTGCTGCCGCTGAACATTGGTCTAATTCTCTCGTCTGTTGCGCTCAATATTCTCTATGAGAGGGTGGACGGAAAGAAAAGCGAGCTAGAGCAAAAAGTATTGCAACAAGGAACAGTTTTTGAAGCGACACAGGTAAAAGAACAGGTAGAGCAAAAGCGAGTGCTGATTACAGGCGCGAAGATGACTAAGGCGCTACAGCTAGCCCGTTCTTTTTATCGGGATGGACATGAGGTTTATCTCGTTGAAACGCATAAGTACTGGCTGAGTGGGCATCGGTTCTCTAAGGCGGTGAAGCGGTTTTTTACTGTGCCGGTCCCAGAAGAAGATAGTGATGGCTACAGCCAAGCGCTAGTGAATATTGCTAAGGAACATAATATTGATCTGTTTGTTCCAGTGTCTAGCCCGATTGCTAGCTACTATGATTCTCTGGCGAAGGTAGCGTTAGCGCCCTACTGCGAGTCGCTGCATCTCGATCCAGAAGAGACCGCTCTGTTGGATGATAAGTACGCTTTTTGTAGTCAGGCGGCGGCGCTGGGGCTATCTGCACCGAAGGTTTTTCGAATTACGGATCCGCAGCAGATACTGGATTTTGACTTTAAAGGCGATCAGGCTCAGTACATTGTCAAAAGTATTCCGTATGATTCGGTGCTGCGACTGGATTTGACTAAGCTGCCGTTTGAGGGAATGGCGGGGTATGTGCGATCGCTCCCCATTAGCGAAGCTAAACCCTGGGTAATGCAAGAATTCATTCGCGGCCAGGAGTACTGCTTTCATGCTACTGCCCGCAAAGGAAAGATCCGACTGCACTGCTGCTCAAAATCTTCTCCATTTCAGATTAACTATGAGCAGGTTGATAACCCGGCTATCTATCAGTGGGTGGAGACCTTCATCCGCAAGATGAACCTGACCGGTCAGATCTGTTTTGACATGATTCAGACTGAGGATGGTCAGGTCTATCCGATTGAGTGCAACCCGCGACTGCACTCGGCTATTACCATGTTTCACGATCATCCTGGTGTAGCCACGGCCTATCTAGCTGATGGCGAACCTAATGAGCCGCCGATTGCACCGCTAATTGGCAGTCAACCGACTTACTGGACGTACCATGAACTGTGGCGGTTGTTGAGCGTTCGCTCTAGCTCTGAGCTAGGCGCATGGTGGAATAAAGTAACAACTGGGACAGACGCAGTTCTTAGCCCGGACGACCCACTGCCTTTCCTGATGCTGCACAATTGGCAGATTCCGCTACTGTTGTTGGATAATTTGCGGCGGATTAAGGGATGGGTGAAGATTGATTTCAATATTGGGAAGCTGGTTGAGCTTGGAGGAGATTAAGCGGGAATATCTTTAGGTTCTTTCTGAATTTTGTTTCAAAAGCAAGAGAGGCAAGGCGTCAAGAATAGGGGAAACACAATATGATCCCTAGCCTGGTTGTTCTAATGTGTTTTCCAATGTGTTTTCCCTGACCCCCTCTTTTGCTTGGAGTCGTTACATCCCGCTTGGGGGCCCGAGCTCCCCCAAACCCCCCAAAAGGGTTTCCTGGCTACGTATCTAAAAAATCGTTTTAAATTGCGGAATCCCTCGCTTTTTTCTTTTACTGAGCTCTTGCTTGACAACCAAATTCTAATTACACGAAACAAATGACAATTACTCAAAATCCCAACAGCGAAGCAAAACAGAGAGTATTCGATCTGATGCTGACTTTTGTTAAAAGTCAGTGTCTTTATGTTTCTACTCGCTTGGGTATATTCGATCTATTAGATGATGGTGGAGAACAGTCTGTAGAGTCTTTGTCTAAACAGACAAACACCGATACGGAAAGGCTGTATTTTATCCTTCGAGCGCTGGCTCACGTAGATATCCTTGAAGAGAAGCCTGGTAGAATTTTTGCGCCCACAGAAGCGTCCGCTCTATTAGTAACGACCAAAGCGCCTTCGGCTGGGCATCTGGCGATGCATTTGATAGAACCAGCGCAGTGGGATGCTTGGAAGGTTCTACCAGAAGCGCTAGAAAAAGGAGTTGTTCCTTTTGAATTGGCTAACGGAATCGGAGTTTATCCCTACTGCTACGAGAATGAGTGGAGTAAGGATACTTTCATCAAAGCGATGAGCTTTCTGACAGATTCTCAGGTAGAAGGTTTGCTAGAAGCGTATGATTTCGGCCAGTACGAGAGCGTGATGGACGTAGGCGGCGGGCAAGGCGGACTAATCGCCAGCATTGTGAAGCGCTATGGCTGTAGGGGAATTCTGTTCGATCTGCCAGATGTGGCTCAGACTGCCAAGGACTATATCGCGAAAAAAGGAGTCGACCCAGCAGCCATAGAAGTCAAAACGGGCGATGTGTTTGAATCAGTTCCGATGGGAGCCGATGCAATTGTGATGAAGCATTTTGTTTCTGCCTGGAGTGATACAGATGCAAGAAAGATAATCGCTAACTGTAGAGCGGCTCTGCCAGAGACCGGGCGGCTGATCTTGCTACAGTCCTTTGTGCCAGATATTGACGAACCTAAGACAGAAGCCGACGGCATTATGCCGGGTATCTTTGCTGTGCAGATTAACGTGGCGACACCGGGCGGCGGCTGGCGGACGAAGAAGCAGTTTCAAACGCTGTTTGAAGCGGGTGGCTTTAAGCTAGAGAAAGTTATTAAAACGTCTAACAGCCTGTCGGGAATGGAGTTTAGCGTGGCGTAGGACGCTGTCTGGAGGCTCACTAGCTGGTAGTATTTGCGGCATCTGCTGCTTTGGAGTGAGCTATGGAACGCCTGATCGGATTGCTGGGGCTAGGTGTATTTATTGGATTCTCGTATCTGGGGTCTGTCAATCGGCAGGCAGTACGCTGGCGGCCTGTGCTTTGGGGATTTGCGCTACAGATATTGTTTGCCTTGATAATTTTGAGAACGGCGGTAGGGCTGGCAGTTTTCCAGTGGCTGGGTAGCGTGGTGAGTGCTTTTCTCGATTTTTCGGATGCAGGGGCGTCTTTCGTCTTCGGCGAGAATTTTGAAGAGTTTTTCTTTGCGTTCAAGGTGCTGCCGACGATTATCTTTTTCTCAGCCTTTATTAGCGTGCTGTATCACTATGGGAGTTTTGCAGTTTGTGGTGAGTGCGATCGCTCGCGTAATGGTCCGCACCATGAAAACCTCTGGATCTGAAACCCTCTCCGCCGCTGGCAATATCTTCGTCGGTCAAACCGAAGCACCCCTACTGATCAAACCCTACGTCTCGACAATGACGATGTCTGAGCTGCACGCGGTGATGACTGGCGGCTTTTCCACTATTTCTGGAGGTGTGCTAGCAGCGTATGTGTCTTTTGGTATTCCTGCCGAACATTTGATTGCTGCCTCGGTGATGTCCGCCCCAGCAGCGCTAGCAATCTCGAAGATTATGTTTCCAGAAACGGAGGTCTCGCCGACTAAAGGTGAGGTCAAACTCACCGTTGAAAGAACAAGCGTCAATGGCATCGACGCCCTGACGACAGGTACCTTAGACGGCCTTCGGCTAGCACTAAACGTAGGCGCGATCATCATCGCCTTTCTCGGAATTCTGGCGGCGGTAAATGCCTTGATTGGCTTTTTGGGTGGACTGGTCGGCTATCCGGCCCTTTCTCTCGAAGGTATCTTAGCGGTGCTGCTAGCGCCGACTGCTTGGCTGATGGGCGTACCGTGGGCAGACTGTAGCGCGGTGGGAACGCTGCTAGGAAAGAAGACCATTCTCAACGAGTTTATCGCCTATCTAGACTTGCAGGCTTTGATAGAAGAGAATGCCATTTCGGAGCGAGCGATAGTGATTGCAACCTATGCGCTGTGCGGGTTTGCGAATGTCGGCTCGATTGGCATTCAGATTGGTGGAATTGGTGGAATCGCGCCAGAGCGCCAGTCGGATCTCGCAAAAATTAGCGTACGGGCGATGATAGCCGGGACGCTAGCTTGTTTTACAACGGCTTGCATTGCTGGAATATTGTTGTAAGAAATTTGACAAATCTCCATAGCCGAGAGCGCGCTAAACTGTAGGCGCTCTCAACCGCTCGCTGTCGTGCCCCGCTGGTTCAACACTGCTAGTCCGTGCAAAGCAGACATTCACTACATGCTGCCGCCCACGGCACGACTGCCTCAAGTCCAGCGCATCATCGACCAGCAAGGCTATTTTGTACTGCATGCCCCTCGGCAGACGGACAAGACAACCGCGATGATTGCTTTGGCAAAGACCTTAACTGTTGGAGCCGCCCTGACCCTATGGTCTCAACGATCACCGCGCCCACTAGCGCTTTTTATTGACGAAATTGACTCATTGCAGGACAGCGTTCTAATTTCTGTGCTTCGTCAGTTGCGAGATGGCTATCCAACTCGACCAAAAGGCTTTCCTCAGTCTCTAGCGCTGGTCGGTCTGCGAGACGTACGAGACTACAAGGTCGCATCAGGTGGTAGCGACAGATTAAACCCGGCTAGCCCGTTTAATATCAAAATAAAGTCGCTGACCATGCAGACATTCACGAAGCCAAAGAACGCCTAATCGAACGACGAGACACCCACCTAGACAGTTTGGCAGAGCGGTTAAGAGAGTCCCGAGTGCGCGCGGTGATAGAGCCGATGCTAGCAGGTACAGAGCTAGGACTCGTCCCCGAAGATGACCGTCAATTTTTATTAGATTTGGGCCTGTTGACTCGTAATAGTGCTGGCAAGCTAACTATTGCTAATCCTATCTATCGAGAAGTATTGCCCAGGGTGCTCAGTAGAGGGTTGCAGGATGGCCTGCCGACGGTCGCCTCTCGCCGGGTTAGGTCTAGAACAAGGCTAGCTGGTGATTTTTGATTGTCGGAGTGGCATAGCGCCGATTGCCGAGAGAACGACTGTAGAGCAGATGAGCACTGCTCAAGATCGAAAGGTTAGTGTTTTCGAGGATATGAGAAGACAGTGACTCGTGGCGAATTAAGGCTGTTAGGCAGCTTGCGCTAGTTGTTTTGATCTCAGTCGTTAGTCATTAGCAATCGGCGCT
Source organism: uncultured cyanobacterium (assembly GCA_963838725.1). Classification (GTDB taxonomy): domain Bacteria; phylum Cyanobacteriota; class Cyanobacteriia; order Phormidesmidales; family Phormidesmidaceae; genus Phormidesmis. The sequence goes on from CAWISM010000013.1 coordinate 165,563, forward strand.
AGGATGGTTAGTCCTTTGGCAATACAGTCAAACTCGACTGGGGTAGTGCCAATGATTTCACCATCTACAACAACTTTTTGCGGCGGAGTAGTCGTGACTTTTATTTTAGGTACGCGCAGACTGAGAATATCTTCGTTTTGAGTGGGTCGCTTGACTAGGGCGGCGGTGAAGAGTTCGGCGATCGTACCCACCCCCTGCAATCTTCCGACAATGCCTTGCGCTTCGACTGGCGAGAGGCCGATCGTGACATCTAGCAGGCCATCATCTGCAATTACTTCGCCAAATCCCTGCGCTAGCACAGAAGTCGGTGGCGCAGCGTTAGCAACCGTAATCGCGCTACATTCAAACTTGTTGATCTCTCCATTGATCTCGATTTCTGCTTCAAAAGCTGTTTGGTCTGCAATCTGTTGCATTCCTGCCACTAGATAGGCGAGTACACCAAAGCGATTCTTCATCTCTCGATTGGCTCGCTCAACTGTTTCAGCTTCAAAGCCGATGCCACCGAGTAAAACCATTGGCAGCCCGTTGCAAGTGGCACTATCTACCTGCTTGGTAGTACCTGCTAGGATTGTTTCACAAGCGGCTCTGAGATTGGTCGGAATTCCCAGGGCTACCGAGAAGGCGTTAGCGGTGCCGCGCGGGATGACGCCTAGTGGAATATCGGTTTGCATGACCGCTTCAGCCACGGCGGAAACTGTGCCGTCGCCGCCAGAGGCAATGATCAGATCCGCGCCTGAGGCGATCGCCTCACGAGCCTGCTGTCCTGGTGTCACTTCGGGATCAGTGCAAATCACGTTCACCTGAATCTGCGGCTCTAGAATCTGACGGATCAGCTTTAGATCCTGGTCGGGGTTGCCCTGACCAGAAACTGGATTGAAAATTAGGTGCGCTACTCTGCTTTTAGCCAGTGCCAGCACGATGGCGCGAGCTGTAGAAAGATTAGTCGCTAGCGGCACGTCGTGTAGCTGGCAGATTCGCAGCATCAGATTAATATCAGCGCTGCAATAGCCGGTATTGAGTGAATCGGTTAAAAAGATAACGGCTGCGATTTGTCCTTCAGCAACTCGGGCTGCAATCTGGACATCACCGCCCAGTCTGCCGGGAAGCAGGGTCTCGACGACCAGCGGTGTGTTTTGATTGATGCGATCGCCTGTCGTTTCTGTCGCAATGAGCTGATAGCTAGTGATCAGCGCTGAGTAGTCAGTCACAAACTGAACTAGATCAGCTTTGCTACTGTCTTCGGCAATTAGAGCAATGGTCGTTGGCATAGATTATTTTGCCTTGGCGGGGAGCCTGCCGAAAAAACCGGTCATCAGTCTCAATATTAAGCGCTTCAACGGCGTTACAGTATCTAGCACCCAGATCCCAGCTCTGCGAGCAATGACTAACGGTATAAAACGATTGGAGAAAGAGCGGTTAAGAAAATCAGTCAGACTGAGGGTAAACCAGTTTTCGGTTCTGCGCCAGTGCTCATAGCGTTTGAGCACCTTCAGACTACCGAGATCTTCGCCCGCATAGGCCGCTTGTTGAATAATCTCCGCTAGCGCGGTGGCATCGCGGATGCCCATGTTTAGTCCCTGTCCACCGACGGGATGGCAGCTATGGGCCGCATCGCCAATCAGCGCTGTACCCGGCTTTACGTACTGCTTGCTCTGCATTAGTTGAACAGGGAACATCATCGGCTGGTTGACTAGCCGTAGCTCACCCATCTGGTCGCCATAGCGAGCTTTCAGCTCTTGTAAAAACTGTTCTTTTGGCAGCGCTAGCATGGCTTTGGCCTCAGCGTGAGGGGCCGTCCAGACAATCTGGCAGCGGTTATCCGGCAGCGGCAGAATCGCAAATGGGCCACTCGGCCAGAACTTTTCGTAGGCGGTGTTGCAGTGGGATTTTTCAGGCTCTAGAACGGCGGTGATACAGGACTGCCAGTATTTCCAGCCGAAGGTTTGGATTTGGGCGCGATCGCGTACCCCTGATCTTGCGCCATCTGCGCCAACTACTAGCTGAGTATGGAACTCATAGCTTCGTCCAGCCTGTTCTACGGTTAGCTTGGATGGCCTAGCGGAGTGATCGCGATCAGAATGCGGTTCACAGCATCCTTCAGACGCCTGAATCTGAGTCTCACACCAATAGTCAATATTATCTGCTGCCTCAACTGCCGCCTGTAGCGCTGACATCAGCACCGGATGCTGGGCAGAATAGTAGACCGCTTCACGCTTACCGCGCTTAGGACCGTGCTCAGGCTGAAAGGTAATCGCTTTACGATAGTCAGCATCTGAGAGCTTGACCCGGTGGAAAGGCACGAGCTGCGGGCCAACCGTTTCCCATAGCCCCAGTCCTTCCAGAATTTTGGCCGATACTGGCGAAAATGCATAGGCCCTCTGTCTACTAGCTGCTTGCTGAGCGCTCTGCGCCTCGATTACCGCGACTCGCAGTCCCGTATTGCGCAGACCGCAGGCTAACACCAGCCCCACAATGCCGCCGCCGACCACTGCCACGTCGTAAGTCCTGACTGCATGGCTAGCTGTGGAAGGCTGCTCTATGGGCAATAGCGTCTGATTTGTAGGAGCTGACGACATAGGGAGGAGCTTGAAGTTACACGTCTTTACATTGTCGCGCGCGAATCAGAATCTATCAACTTAGAATCTGCGAGCCGTGTGACCTCATCCGTCTGGTCTTACGACATTACTTCAGCGATAATCGACTCAGATATATCAAAGTTAGCCGTCACCGATTGAACATCGTCAGACTCTTCTAGCGCGTCCATCATTTTGATCAAAGAAAGCGCTGTATCCGGCTCTTCTACCTGCACTGTGTTAGACGGAATCCACCGCATATCCACTGCCTGTACGGCATAATTCTCTCTCAGAGCGCTGCTAACGGTTTCTAAATCAGCTACCTCACAAAAGACTTCCGCACCCGGCTGGCCTTCGTCAATATCCTCAACCATTTCGTAGGACTGCGCTCCTGCTTCTAGGGCATCTTCTAGCAGCGCTTCCTCGTCAATATCGCCTAGCAGGGTCACTACCCCTTTTTGATCAAACATCCAGCCGACGCAGCCAGTTTCACCCAGGTTGCCGCCGTTCTTGCCAAAGGCCGTGCGCAGATCCGCCGCTGCCCGGTTGCGATTATCTGTCAGCGCTTCAATCAGCACCGCTACGCCGCCGGGACCGTAGCCTTCGTATCGGATCGACTCAAAGTTGTCAGCGTCGTCTGAAGTGCCAGATCCTTTCGCGATCGCCCGGTCAATATTCTCCTTTGGAAAGCTCGCCGCCTTCGCCTTATCAATCGCCGTTCGCAGCTGAAAGTTGCCCTCCGGATCGCCGCCGCCCAGTCTCGCTGCCACAATAATTTCTCTAGAAAGCTTGGCAAACACCTTCCCCTTCACAGCATCTACTCGTGCTTTTTGACGCTTGATATTCGCCCACTTACTATGTCCGGCCATGAACGATTTGTACTTATCGACTCGACGATGATACCGAATTTGAGCAGGGACTACCTCACACGTGATCGGCTTTAGAGGCTGTCTCAGAGAACTCGCTCCCCGCCTCCCAAAGGTGCTGCTTGAAATTTCGAGAGGCTTTGAGGACCGCGCCAATCAGTCCTACTGACTGGTTGAGGACGACTCGTACTGGAATTTTATCTAACAAGTGGCTGACTCGGCCTTTGTTAGCAAAGGCATACATAAACTCGCCAGTTTTAATCAGGTCTAGGTTTTTAGCCGTTACTCCTCCAGCGATGTAGAGTCCACCTCTAGGTAAGAACTTCAGCGAGATGTTTCCAGCTTCTGAGCCATAGGCGCGAATAAAGATCTCCATTGTTTTTTGAGCAAGCAAATCTGTTTTTTCAGTAGCCGCCTTGGAAATAATAGAAGCGGGATCGGTGAGCTTGCTGCGCTGGCCAGCCCCTCTTTCCCAGGCGTCCATCGCTTGACCGATCTCGTTGGATTCATTGGCATATTGGCGATCACGCAAGAACTGATAGATAGAGATAATCCCCATCCCCGATACCACCCGCTCTTCAGATACCCGCGAAATGCCATGCTTTTCTAGCAGATACTTGCGCAATTGAAACTCTAGCTCTGACTGAGGCGCAAAATCGACATGACCTCCTTCTGAAGGGAACACCATATACTCACCGTTGCAGGGTAGCAGGAAGCCCTGGCCTAGCCCTGTACCCGCACCCACTACTGCTTTTGGAGAAGCGTCAGAAGGCGCTCCAGCCTGAAGCTCGTAGATGTCTTCAGGCGCTAGACCTAGCACGCCGTAGCCGATTGCTTCAAAGTCGTTGATCAGCTGAACGCTTTTTATATCGAGCGCGCCGCTGAGAAATTCGCTGCGCAAGAACCAGGATAGGTTGGTGAGCTGGCAGGTATTGTCTACGATTGGACCTGCGATCGCAAAACAAGCCGCATCTGGCTTTACCGACGCTACCTTCTCGGCCGCTGCCGCCAGAAACTCTTTCACCATCGGCACAAATTCAGAATATTCCTGACTTGGATAGCGCTCCTCGTAGAGCGTCTCCATCGGCAACTCGTGGGTCACATGATGCTGAATATCCTCATCTTTTGCTTGTGCAAGTCGCAGAATGGTCTTCGTTCCGCCAATATCGCCAGCCAGCAGTTGTGCCATGAGTTTAGGTGTCTTTAAATCAACTTTAGAGTAAGCAGAGTAAGCAAATATCTCAAGAGCACGCTATCTCATGTAAGGACTATTCACAAACACCGCAAGGTAGAAATTGAAGTCTGTTGCCGAGTGCGGCAAAATACATATAATGGGGGACTTCTTAAATCTGCCAACCAGAACTTACTAATCACTCACCATTCATTAGGTAATCGCTCGTGACTGTAACGCCTCTTTCTAAACCAACTGTCTCGCCTATCGATGATCAATCGCTTTCGCTAGCGGCGCGTCCCGATTCATTCGGTCGCTTTGGACGCTTTGGCGGAAAGTACGTGCCTGAAACGCTAATGCCTGCGCTTAAGGAATTAGAGGAAGCATATTACCAATATAGGAAAGAGGCCGACTTTCAAGCAGAGCTAGACGGACTGTTGAAAGATTATGTGGGACGGGCGAACCCGCTCTATTTTGCAGAGCGGCTGACTGAGCATTATGCCAAGGCAGATGGTAGCGGTCCGCAGATTTATCTAAAGCGAGAAGATCTCAATCACACGGGTGCGCATAAGATCAACAATGCGCTAGGTCAGGTTTTGCTGGCAAAGCGGATGGGTAAAAAGCGGGTGATCGCTGAGACGGGGGCGGGTCAGCACGGGGTGGCAACTGCGACGGTCTGTGCTCGCTTTGGCTTGGAGTGCGTTGTCTATATGGGCGTAGAAGATATGCGGCGGCAGGAGCTGAATGTCTTTCGGATGCGGCTGATGGGAACGACTGTGCGCCCGGTGAGTGCTGGCAGCGGCACACTAAAAGATGCCACCTCGGAGGCGATTCGTGACTGGGTGACGAATGTAGAAACTACGCATTACATTTTGGGTTCTGTAGCGGGGCCGCATCCGTATCCGATGATGGTGCGAGACTTTCATGGGGTGATTGGTGAGGAGACTCGGGCGCAGAGCTTGGAGAAGTGGGGCGGTAAGCCTGATGTGTTGCTAGCTTGTGTGGGTGGCGGATCGAATGCGATGGGTTTGTTTCACGAGTTTGTCCAAGATACTGAGATTCGCTTGATTGGTGTTGAGGCGGCGGGTGAAGGGGCTGAGACGCCTAAGCATGCGGCGACTTTGACGAAGGGGCGTCCTGGTGTGCTGCATGGGGCGATGAGCTATCTGTTGCAAGATGGTGAGGGCCAGGTGATCGAGGCGCATTCGATTAGTGCTGGGTTGGACTATCCGGGGGTAGGGCCGGAGCACAGCTATTTTAAGGATTTGGGTAGAGCGGAGTATTACAGTGTGACGGATGCTGAGGCATTAGAGGCGTTCCAGTTAGTGTCTAGGCTAGAGGGGATTATTCCGGCGTTGGAGACGGCGCATGCGTTTGCGTATTTGGAGATGCTGTGTCCGACGCTGACGGATGAGAAGGTTGTGATTAATTGTTCTGGGCGGGGGGATAAGGATGTGCAGACGGTGGCGAAAGTGTTGAAGTTTGAGTAGGGAGTGCTGGCTGTTGGGTTTGGTAGCTAACGGTGATAGTGAGCTTGCCAAATCCTTCAGATGTTGTTTATTAGGAAGAGTGTGGTGGAGAATTTTGAGGTTTGCGATCGCGACATAACTCCGCAGTTGCTGGAGCGCTATATGGGGGCAGAGGCGATCGCAGTTGATACTGAGACGATGGGATTGAATCCGTTGCGCGATCGCCTCTGCCTAATCCAGCTTTCAGATCCTGATGGCTATGTTAGCGCTATTCGCGTTGAGCGCGGTCAGACTACTGCTCCAAACTTAAAGCAACTGCTAGAAGCTGAAGATATCACTAAAATCTTTCACTTTGCTCGCTTTGATCTAGCGACTTTGCAGCATCACCTCGGCATTGTGACGGCCCCAGTATTCTGTACCAAAATTGCTAGCAAGCTGGCTCGCACTTACAGCCCTAGTCACGGACTGAAATCTTTGGTGAAGGAGTTGGCTGGTGTCGAACTTGATAAATCGCAGCAAAGCTCTGACTGGGGGAATGCGGCTGCGCTAAGTGATGAACAGCTCAGCTACGCAGCGAACGACGTTCGATATCTGCATGTTCTGCGCAGTAGACTGACAGATATGTTGAAAAGAGAAGAGCGCTGGCAGTTACTGGAACAGTGTTTGACCTGTTTGCCTACGTTTGTGCAGCTAGACCTGATGCAGTTTGGCAGTGTATTTGAACATTAGAAGACTAGCTGTCGATTCTATTGCGTTAAATCTCTGGGTCAAATGTAAAAACTGGCAGTGTGATCTCCATTCCGTCTGGTAGAACTACGCTTACTCTGAACTGTTCTTGTTGATTGCCCTGCACCTGGGTATACAGATAGGCTTCACTAGAGGCTTGAGCTAGTACTTCTGTCGCTAGAACTTCGGTGCGATCGCTCACTCGCAGCTGAATGCCTGCTGGCAATATCTCTCCTATCTGCGGCCCTAGCAGTAGTAACAAGGTCCATTCTGGCTCAGTCTCGGTTTCTACTGGCCATACCCAGGCGTATACCTGACAGACACCCGATCCAATCGAGACCGGTCCTCCTACGCCTCTAGCTGTTTCTGGCAGGTTGACTCCTTGGCTAGCTAGCGTCTCTAGAACGGCATCGACAGTACCTCTTACCGGGCGCATTGCCATCGATACAGGTGGTAACAGCTCCCACCTCAATTGTTCTATAGCTGAATCCAACTGATCTCGTAGCCAGATGGCTGTGTTGACCAAGTTTCCTGCGGCTGCTATTCCTCTTTCTCTGATAGCTGCGCTTGCAAGAGGTGTTTGTTCTATTGCTTCAACAGGTTCTAAACAGTTTAGATACAACAATATTTGTTCAGGTTCTATCTCAAAGTGCGACACTGGCACTTCTAATGGTTCTGCGCTGGTGCGAGCCTGCTGCAATCTCTCTATGCCGATTCTTTGTAGAAGCTGATCGCGTCGCAGTCCGGCCACGATAGAAACTTGGTCGATTTCCTCTTGAACCTCAACAATTACGTATAGATGGGCGATCGCACTTTCTAGAGAATCTGCTGAATCTAGCCAAAGCTCAACTCGGTCATCGCTTAATCCACCCACAGCCAGTATGCACAGACGATAGCGTCCCACCGTTAGCTCAGCCGCTCTGCCTAAATCTACTGCCGTATGAGTCATAATCAAAGGCGTTGCGCCTTCTTCTAACCACTGCTCAAAGCCTGCGATCGCCATCCCCTTCAAAAAAGTCTTCCACCCATTTTCTGACTGGGCCTGTGCTAGCTGAGTCTGTGCTAGCTGAGTCTGTGCTAGCTGAGTAGACCGGGCAACCGACGCGTCTGAGAGTTCTACAGTATTGGCATTCAAAGGCACCATGTCATCAAAGAGACTGCCTGGATCGAGAATTGTAGCTGTCATGATTTTTAGAGTAGAGCCTTAGCGAGCGTTTAACAGGAGAGCTGCGAATAAACAGAGGTAGAAAACAAGCAGTGAAAGCGAAATGAAAGAAAAACAGATATCCTAGATAGCCTGTCCCTAGTATCGAGATTAAACTTCTACAGAAGCTGAAAAGGAAGGTAGCCGAGCACATAGCCGCCGAGCAAATGTGCTTTTCGCCTCCCTATTCTTAGAGACTTGGGCTTCAGCCGCAGCCTCTGTCATGACTGCCTCTGTTTCCTCCGTCAAAATCTCTTCTAGCTGCTGGGTGATTGTCGATAGTCTTTCGGGGGCAATGAACTGAAGCGCCTCTGTTTTCACCTGCTGCTTTAGCTGATTGAACCAGTAAGCACAGACTTCTGTTCTAAACCGCTTGAGTTTTAGCAGACGAGTTACCTGCACTTGGGAGGAAAGTCCGAGCTGCTGGGCGATCGCACCCATAGATCGCCCCTCGCAGTGGAACAAGTTTAAAGCAGACAGAAATAGCTGTCCTTTTGACGGCTGACGTTTGTTGTAGCCTGCTGCGTAGCTCAGTGTCACAGAGGCGATCGCCTCATCCAAACTACCCAGAAAGTGGCTGCGATAGCGCTGCATAAACTCGTCTTGCCTAGCGCCGACTGCCGCTTCATCCTCGGCTGTAGAGTCCGCAGCAATCTGTAAAGCAGGCTGATTGTCTGCTGTTGCATCTAGAGAACGAGTAGTTGGAATGCCTCTGCGCATGGCGATTCGGTGTTCTCTAAGCTGATCGGCTAGTTCACACAGCTGCTGCAAGACTAGATTGGGCGGATCTTGCGGCGATATTTCTGATAGCTGCGCGTCAGTAGGATCTAGGCAGCGGCTGGCTCGCCCGGACTGCCGACGTTGAATAATGCGATCGCGCCGATAGACCCGGTGATACGCCGCCAGCAGCTGTGTCTTTTGCGCTAGCTCAGCTTCGCTTAGTCCTGGTAGCGCCCGCACCAAGCGACCTACAGACGTATCATTCAGCAGCGCCCAGTCACTAATGCGATACAGCCCTCGCTCTAGACAAAACCGATTGATTTCAGGATGGGCTTTTGTCATTCGGCTAGCCCAGGTGTTCAAAGCTGCCTGGGTCGGGTCGTAGCGCTCTAGAATAGCCATTGATAGCGGCTGGTAAGTCATCGTCAGTCTGGTATCGTCATCTAGTACCAGCGGCCAGAGTTCGGCTGCTGTAAAGCCGTAGTACCGACCAAACTGACTGGCCAGCTGAGCGCAGGTCGCGGCGATTTGGTGAGAAAGCCAGCAGCGTAGGCACAGCAGCGCCAGGGATGCATCTTCTCTATTCTCACGCCATCGCTGCCACAGGTGGGTTTGCATCAGTCGCTCACTAGTGCGTTCACTATCACCTGTCAGTTCTAAACTTCCATCTAGATAGCTTTGACACCATTCTTTGACAGACGGTAGCGTTTTAATTTTTCGCTGGCCAGCGCTAGTGAGCGTTACCATTTGCCAATACCGAGAGTTCAAAGCCATAGATCAAGGAATAAACAATTTCTGTCGTTACCGTTTTTGAAACTGGCTGCTGAGTCATACTTCTGTCAGTTAGTCGCTTATTCGCAGCTTTGGCGAATCCGCAGCAGACACTCGCAGCAGGCACTCGCAGTAGACATCCAGACTAGCGGTATCTGTAGACAAATGGCGTATATTCTTTGCAGTATTATTTAGGTAAGTTGAAGGTGATTGCGTATGAACTCAGCTTACTCAGCAGATTTTGATACTTGGATCGACCACACAGCTCAGCTGCTAAGAGAGGGTCGCTGGACAGAAATAGACACTGAACAGCTAATTGAGGAAGTCGAGGATTTGGGCAAACGCGATCGCATGGCTGTAGTTAGTCAGCTCATCCGTTTGCTTTTGCATTTACTCAAGTGGCAGTACCAGTCCGAACGCCGCTCCGATAGCTGGCTAGATTCGATTACCGATGCTCGCGTTCAGATTGATTTAGCTTTTGAAGATAGTTCTAGCTTGAGAAATTACCTGGCGGAAAAAGTTGAAACCAGCTATCAGAGAGCCTGCCGTCAGGCCGCTCAGCAGACGGGGATGGATAGATCTGATTTTCCGCAGCTTTGTCCTTATCCCTTGTCGCAATGTTTGCTAGAAGGCTGGCTACCGTCTTAGCGATTGGGCTATGGCTACTCTACTCCTACCTTCAGATCATAGGTCGCGTTTCCTCTAGTGCCGCCTACAACAATCTTGTAATCACCTGTATGGGGTAGAAAAATCTCCGACTGCTTTAGCTCCGTGCCCAATATCATATTGCTCGGCGATATCACATCAAAAACAGCGTTATTCTCCAACGCGCTGATTGAGAGCGTCATCGTCTGCCCACCCTGAGCCTTGACTAGATACATATCGCGATCGCCTCGCACCACTGCATCACTTACCGTCGCGCTGCGCTTCCCAGAGTCAAAGAACACCTGCGTTGTCTTTACCTGATTCGCACTTTCTATTAAATCAGTCGCCTCTAGTCCATCCTCGTTTTGAAATGCTTTGCTTGCCACCGTACACTTCTCTTTCTCAAGCGTCGTACTGTCAGTTTTCAGCGCGTCGTCGCTGACTTGCCAAGTCTCTTGCCGATTCTGTCGGTCATATTCAATCCACGTCTCTACATCCAAGTTCAGATTGCTGCCGTCGATAGTGCCATCCACAGCCTGCACATAAGAAGTGTAGTAGCCACTTTCCGCATTGTGAATGGTGCTCTGCACGTCGCCTGTTACTCTATCTGCTGAGTCTATTGACAGTCGTATATAGGTAGTCTCAAAGTCGGTATCGGCTGAATAGCAGTATCTACCAGGACTAAGCACTGGGTAGATGGGATCGGGTGCTGGTTTGTTTTCTACTTTTTCAGAATCGGGTGCGATCGCCCCACCTCTCTCTTTTTCGATTTCAGACAGGTCCGCGCCGTCACCTACTGATTCCAGCGCCTGCTTATCTTCACCAGCGCTTGAGTCCGCGTCCCCACTCGAATCAGCCGCCGGTCCGCAGCTAGCCAAAGCAAACAACAGAAGCAGTGAAAAGCGTTTACAGGCGGTTCTAAGCATAGCGTTTGTTTGGATGTTGACTGGACGGCTATAGATAACAACAGTGCTTGAATACCCAATTACGCAAGTCTAGCACTACTGATTTGGGCCTCGCGCAAGTCGGTATCACGCAAGTGGCTAAGCAAGAAAACGTACGTGATTACGGTCGGAGCATACGGAATTGGACTGCCAAACAAACGCCTAATTCAAAGTGAGTATGGCTGGTCGGGAAAGCTAAAGGCGGTGCTTACCTTACTCTTAACCCGATAGTTATGGTTCAGTCTTCGCCGAGTAGTAGTGTATTCCTATCATTGTCTCAGCACAGTCAAGGTCGCTTGGCAGAGCGGGTCGAAGACCTTTCTATACCAGATTTTATTGCTTTTCTAGAGCGAACTACCAAAGACTTTAGACAGTTCCTCAAGGTGATTGATCTAATCAACAATCAATCGCTAGAGCCAATGCTCGATGAGTTGCTAGAGACGTTCACGTTCAAGATCGGTCAAATTCTACAAGCTGAGCGGACGACCATCTTTGTTGTGGATGAAGACCGCCAGGAACTGTGGTCCAAAATTGCTCAGGGCACTGGAGGAGACAGCCTTGAGATCAGGCTGCCGCTCTCTCATGGGATCGCGGGTTACGTGGCTACGACAGGTGAGGGGCTCAATATTCCAGATGCCTATGCCGACAGCCGCTTTAGTGATGCCACAGACAAGCAGACTGGCTACCGTACTCGCAATATTTTGTGTATGCCAGTGGTGAATAGCGATCGCAAAGTCGTCGCGATCGCCCAGCTACTAAACAAGATCGGCACCCAGCCATTCTCCTGTGAAGACGAAATTCGCTTTGCCCGCTTCGCTCCCTCTATTGGCATCCTGCTAGAAACCTGCCAGCGCTTTTACCTAGCGGCGCGCAACCAAAAAGGCGTCAGCGCTTTGCTCAAAGCCATCTCCTCTATGGAGCAGAGCTTAAATCTGACAGTTACCCTTCAATCTGTGATGGCAGCCGCCCGTCAGCTGATGCAGGCCGATCGCAGCACCCTCTGGCTGCTCAACGAAGCTAAAGACGAACTTTGGTCACAGGTCCGTAGCGCTGACGGCCAGTCCTTGATTGACTTGCGCCTGCCTGCTAACAAAGGAATCGTCGGCTACGTCGCTGCGACGGGTGAGAAACTTAATATCCCAGACGCCTACAAAGACGAACGCTTTGATGTTTCTTCTGATCAAAAGACTGGCTACCGCACCCGCAATATTTTGTGTATGCCCGTCTTTAATTCTGGCGGCGTGCTGATTGGAGTTAGCCAGCTAATCAACCGCATCCAAGGACAATTTACTACGCTTGATGAATCATTCATGCGAGCTTTTAACACCCAGGCCGGGATTGCGCTTGAAAACGCACAGCTCTTTCAAGAAATTTCTCTAGAAAAACAGTATCAGAAAGACATGCTAGAGAGTCTTTCTGATGCGGTGATCTCGACCGATATGGCCGGACGAATTGTCACTATCAACGAGTCAGCGTTGAAGCTATTGGGTGCGCCGGTAGGGACAACAGACCGTTGGGCTACGGCCAGCCTAGATAGGGGAGAGGCTGAACACCAAAATGCGATTGAGAGAGTTGATGAGGCGATCGCATCCGAATGGCAAAAGCAAGTAACCGGGCGCTATCTGTGGGATGTCGTGCTGCTAGATCGCCTACAGCTGCGCTTAAAAGACAGTCTAGAATCTGGCGCGCGTCACTACGTACCAGAGCAGTCGCTAGTGGTCTCTGTTGCAACGCTGAAAACGGCCCAGACTCCTAGCAGTTGCGTGCTGGTTGTGCCCAGCGAAAAAGGCTATCAGCTCTGGGGCGCAGACACGCACAGCGCTGAGCTTGAACCTGCTGAGTTTGAGCAAGTCGTCGGTTGGGATCGCAGCATCAACCTTACCGTCAGCCCAATGAGCGATCCACAAGGGGGTGTGCGCGGTGGCCTGGTTGTATTAGAAGACATGAGCCAAGAGAAGCGGATGAAAACAACGCTATACCGCTACATGACCCCAAGCGTTGCTGAACGGGTGATGGCCCTAGGTGAAGATGTACTGATGGTTGGCGAGCGCAAAGATGTCACCGTTCTATTCTCTGATATTCGCGGCTACACGACCCTAACTGAAAAGCTAGAAGCCGCCCAGGTCGTCTCTATGCTCAATGAGTACTTTGAAACGATGGTAGAGGCCGTATTTCACTGCGAAGGCACCCTAGATAAATTCATCGGTGACGCGTTGATGGCCGTATTCGGCGCGCCGCTACCGCTAGAAAATCACGCCTGGTCAGCCGTCCAATCAGCCCTAGACATGCGCCGACGGCTCAAGATATTCAACGCCGATCGGCACTTGCAGGGTCAGCCCGAACTGCGCATCGGTATCGGCCTTAGCTCGGGTGAAGTCGTCTCTGGTAATATTGGCTCGCAGCGAAAGATGGAATATACCGTCATCGGTGATGGTGTTAACCTCAGCTCTAGGTTAGAGAGTATTACCAAGCAGTATGGCTGTGACATTGTCTTGAGTGAACATACCTTTGAGCTTTGCCGAGACAAAATTTGGGTCCGAGAACTGGACCTAATTCGAGTAAAAGGCAAGCTAGAGCCTGTGAAGATCTATGAGCTAATTGGCGATCGCACCCAGCCTTTAGATATGAAAACCACCTCATTTCTCGAACTCTACACCAAGGGCCGAGAAGCCTACAAAGCCATGTCATTCGACCTAGCCATCTCACTCTTCCGCCTTGCCCAGGCCCTTCGACCTAATGACCGCGCCGTCGAGCTACACCTTTCTCGTGCCCAAACCTACCTGCTCAAACCACCCGCCGAGAACTGGGACGGCGTCCACACAATGACAATGAAGTAAACTGCATCTACTAAAGTCATATCTAGCAATCGGCTATGAGCAGAAGAGATGTCTTTCATGAAGCGGTCAAACGAGGTCTCGAGAAAGAGCACTGGCATATTTCTGACGACCCTTTGGAGCTAGTCTGGGAAGATATTAAATTCGCAAATGATATTACAAAAACTCAGGTTTCGTTGGCCTTTGCCTTGATAATAGGCAGGTTGCTTTCGTGTACCCGACTAATCTCATGACCGACACCTCCCAAACCAATCAGAAGCTATACGAAGGCAAAGCCAAAATTATCTACGCGACCGCTGACCCAGAGGTTTTGATCACCTACTTTAAGGACGATGCCACTGCCTTTAATGCTCAGAAGAAAGGCCAAATCGCAGATAAAGGCGTTGTCAACTGCAAAGTGACCACTTATCTATATCAACTATTGGAAGAGCAGGGCGTTGCTACTCACCTGATCGAACAGACTGGCGATCGCGAACTCAAAGTCAAACGCGTAGACATCGTGCCGCTAGAAGTCGTCGTTCGCAATATCGCCGCTGGTAGCCTCTGCAAACAAACCAATATTGAGTTAGGCACGCCGCTTTCTCCGCCGCTAGTCGAGTTCTATTACAAGAATGATGATCTAGGCGATCCGCTGCTGACGCGCGATCGCATTGCCGCCATGCAAATTACCACCGCCGACCAGCTCGATCAGCTAGTCAGCAAAGCTCAAACCGTCAATACCCTCCTAACCAGCTTCTTTACTGGCTGCGATATCACCCTTGTCGATTTCAAGCTTGAATTTGGCACCGACGCAAACGGCACTCTTCTCCTAGCCGATGAGATTAGTCCGGACACCTGCCGCCTGTGGGACAACACCGAGTCCGATCCTAAAAAGCGAGTAATGGACAAAGACCGCTTTCGTCAAGATCTTGGCAGCGTTGCCGAAGGGTATCAAGCAGTGCTACAGAGAATCATGATTTCCCTTTCTTCCACCTCTGCTTCTGTCACAGCAAAACAGACTCTCTAGCTTGACGGCAGTGTAATATCGTCGGACATTGATTAACCAGGGAGAAAAAACATCCCTGGCCTGCTGGCATGTTCTTCCATGTCGTCAGGGTGTGAGGAATGAACATCTATTTTGGAATTCACTGGTTATGCGCGTTTCCCCGGCTCTTCTAGCCTGTTTTAGTTTGGTTGCGATCGCTGGTCTTCCAGCTCGTGCTGCTGCTGCTGATCAGGCCGTCGAAGGTGTGGCAGAAAGCCTACATGACCGTCTGCTATCAGGTGTCCTCCAACCATCCGATTCTCCACTTCTAGCCGCTACCGCAGCGAATAGTCCTACCGCTAGCGACGTAGCCACAGCGGATATAACCCAGGCAAGTCCCAAACAGATCGGTTCGCCAGATCCGATCAACGACGCGCTACCCGAAGCCGACGCGCCGACGCCAACCGCACCGATCACAATCGACGAAGACGGCATTGAGATAGAAGATAGCGACGATTCAGCCGAAGAAAGCGCTGAGGAAGTCGTTGACGACGCTATTAATGAGGCCACGGGTGAAACCAGCGATGAAGCCAGTGATGAAGCCAGTGATGAAGCTAGTGGTGAAACCAGTGGCGAAGGCGACCCTACTGAGGCACCGACTCCAGAGCCTATTCCTGGGCAACCTACCCCTCCACCCTCTGAAGAAACTGAAGAAGCTGTCCAAGAAGAAACTCGCGTCCTAGTCGCTGAAGTAGACGTGGTCTCTTCTGATCCACAGCGGCCACTGACGACTGAGCTGATCGATGAAGTCTATGGCGCTATCTCTACTGTTCCTGGCCGTACTACCACTCGCACCCAGCTACAAGAGGATATCAACAGCGTCTTTTCTACTGGCTTCTTTTCAAATGTACAGGCAGAGCCAGAAGACACCGCGTTAGGCGTCAAAGTAACTTTCTTGGTAGAGCCCAACCCAAACTTGACTGAGGTTGACATTCGCAATCGTACGGTGCTTCCAGATGAGGTGATTGACGACATCTTCAGCGATCAGTACGGTCAAATCCTCAATCTCAGAGATTTGCAAAACGGCATTCTCGATCTCAATGACTGGTATCAGGAAAATGGCTACGTTCTAGCCCAGGTGACCGCTGCGCCTCAAATTTCTGATCAGGGCGTCGTTACCCTGATTGTGGCTGAAGGTGAAATTGAGGAGATTGCCGTTCGCTACATCACCGCCGATGGGGAAAGCACTGATGAAGACGGTAATCCTATCAGTGGAAAAACTAGAGATTTCATTATCACTCGCGAATTTGAAACAGAACCGGGCGATGTCTTTAGAGAAGAAGACATTCAACAAGATGTCGCTAATGTGTTTGGGCTCGGTATCTTTGAAGATATCCGCCTGTCTCTAGATCCTGGCGATGAAGATCCTCGTAAAGTCAAGGTCGTTGTTAACGTTGCCGAGCGAGATACCGGATCAATTGGTGCATCGCTAGGTTTCAACTTACGTGGCGATCTATTTGGACAAGTTAGCTATAACGAGGACAACTTTGGCGGCAATAATCAAAAGCTACGAACAGAAGGCCGAGTAACTACTCGCGGCGACTTTTTGTTTGACGTTAGCTTTACCGATCCCTGGATTGCAGGCGATCGCTACAGAACGTCTTACACAGCTAGCCTATTCAACCGCCGCGCTACCTCACTCATCTTTGATAATGGTCCTATTGATGTTGATCTGCTTGATGATGATCCTGCGCTAGGCTCGGGCGATACGCCCAGGCTCAACCGTTTAGGGACAGGATTAAGCTTTAGTCGGCCTCTAGATAATGGTTTGTCACTCTCGCTAGGGGGACAGTACGAGCGGGTTGCGCTGCTAGATAGTGATGGCGATGTTTCACCAGTTGATGAGCTAGGCAATCAGTTAACTGCCAGTAGCTCAGGCCGCGACGATCTCTTTACCTTGCAGTTTGGCGCGGTCCTAGATCGCCGCGACAACCCTAGCCTACCGACTAGCGGTAATCTCTTTAGAGTGGGGACAGAGCAGTCAATTCCTATCGGTAGTGGCAGTGTCTTCTACAACAAACTCAGGGGTAGCTACAGTCAGTACGTGCCAATTAGGTTGATTGGTGGTGACAGCGGTCGCGAGACAATTGCCTTCAACCTGCAAGGCGGGGTCGCCGTGGGTGATATTCCCCCTTACGAAGCCTTTCCACTAGGGGGCGGTAACTCTGTGCGTGGATTTGAAGAAGGCGGGGTTGGTTCGGGGACTGCTTTTCTTTTGGGTACTGCGGAATATCGTTTCCCGCTCTTTAGTCAGTTCTTGAACGGGGCGCTGTTTATGGACTACGGTACCGACTTGGGCACAGGCGATTCTGTTCCTGGCAATCCGGCTGGAGTGAGAGGCAAGCCTGGTAGCGGCTTTGGCTATGGCGCAGGCATTCGGGTGCAAACGCCGCTAGGTGCTCTACGATTGGACTACGGAATCGGCAATGAGGGGGATAGCCGCTTTCACTTCGGTTTTGGAGAAAGGTTCTAATGCTAAAAGCAATATTGAGGTGGCACTAAACCAACATAAAATCAGCACCAAGCACAGACCAATGTCCAATCCGCAAGCTCAGCCGATCACAATTAGAGAAACAGAATCTCAAACGGGGCAGACAGAAGCTGCAAAACAGCAAACTTTAAGCTCGTCTGTTTCTATCACGGGCGTGGGTCTGCATCTAGGAAAGGAAACAACTGTAAGGCTGCTGCCAGCAGAGTCTGATGCGGGTCGCTACTTTGTTAGAACCGATCTAGCGGGTGCGGTTCCGATTGCGGCCACCGTTGGTAACGTGGTGCAAACTCAACTGTCTACAGAGTTGGGGGTTGGGCCTAGTACGGTGCGCACAGTGGAGCACTTGCTGTCTGCGCTGATGGCGTTAGGAATCGATAATGTTCGAATAGAAGTAGACGGACCGGAGCTGCCTTTGCTGGACGGATCGGCGAAGGAATGGGTAGCGGCGATCGCACCCATCCCCATCCAAACTCAGTCCGCTCAGCGACGAGTGCGATCGCCGCTATCTCCACAGATCTGTCCTCTCCATGTCCAGTCGGAAGATGCCTGGGTCACTGCCTTTCCTAGCTCAGAACTACGCTTCAGCTACGGCATAGACTTTGATCTTAGCGCGATTGGCAATCAGTGGCATAGCTGGTCACCCGCTACCGACAGCTTTGCTACCGGCAGCTTTGCTACAGACATCGCCCCGGCTCGGACCTTTGGCCTAGCCCATCAAATTGACTACCTCCGCACACAGGGTCTAATCAAAGGCGGCACGCTAGAGAATGCTTTGGTCTGCGGGCCAGACGGCTGGCTGAACCCACCGCTGCGCTTTGACAATGAGCCCGCCCGCCACAAGCTGCTAGATCTAATCGGAGATCTGAGCCTATTAGGCAATATTCCCACTGCTCACTACGTTGCCTACAAGGCTAGCCACAGCCTGCACGTAGCGCTGGCCCAGAAGATTGACCAGCGCTAAGCAGCGCGCATCTATAGCGCCAAACCCCGTCTAATGGCAAAATCGTTGAGGGCTTTAATCCGCCTTACTGTGTTTTTAGCTTTTGTCTCACGATCTACGCCTTATGCCAACTAGTGCTCCCGCCTCCGCTTCTGCAAACTCTTCTACAGCGTCGACAGCCGAGGCTGCTAGCAGTAACGAGCCTCCCACTGATCAAAACGATGGTAATGGAGCCGACGATAGCGTCCCAAAAACCTTCACGTTAGAAGAAATTCAGCAGCTGCTGCCTCACCGCTATCCGTTTGCGCTAGTTGATCGCATCATTGACTATGTACCGGGCGAAAGCGCAGTTGGTCTCAAGAATGTGACGTTCAATGAGCCTCATTTTCAGGGGCACTTTCCCAATCGGCCGCTGATGCCGGGAGTGCTGATCGTTGAGGCGATGGCTCAAGTCGGCGGTGTGGTTCTTAGCCAGATACCGGGCGTAGACGATCGCCTTTGTGTCTTTGCTGGAATTGATAAAGTTAAATTCCGTCGGCCAGTGGTTCCTGGCGATCAGCTAGTGATTACCACCACACTAATTGCTTTAAAGGCCGGACGATTTGGCAAAATGAAGTCAATTGCCGAAGTCGATGGTCAGCTTGCCTGTGAAGGGACGCTGATGTTTTCGATACTTGATTGAGCTATTTGACTTTACTTAGCTGCTCCTGTCGTCAAGTTCTGCTTGACTGGGTTTAGATTTTTAGACCGCTTCTTGGACCGCTTTTTGGACCGTTCTATGTGCTCTACTCGTTTGATGGCTTTGCTGGAGGCATGGCTTTGATAGCTACTCTGATTCATCCAACTGCGGTTGTCCATCCTGACGCTCAGGTTCATGCCAGCGTCAGCGTTGGTCCCTACGCCGTTATTGGAGAGAAGGTCTCAGTCGGGGCTCAGACCGTCATCGGTGCTCATGCCGTCATTGATGGCTATACCAAAATAGGCGATCGCAACCGCATTTTTCCCCACACTGCTATTGGCTTAGAGCCCCAGGATCTGAAATACGACGGCTCGGTGAGCCTGGTCGAAATTGGCGACGACAATGCTATTCGTGAGTGCGTCACGATCAATCGTCCTACTCGCGTTGGCGAAGTCACCCGTATCGGTAATCACACTTTGCTGATGGCCTATGCCCACGTTGCGCATAACTGCGAACTAGGCGATCGCGTCATTATCGCCAACTCAGTCGCTCTGGCAGGCCACGTCAAGATCGAAGCCCACGCTCGCATTAGTGGCCTGGTCGGCGTTCATCAGTTCGTCCACATTGGCCGCTACTCGATGATTGGCGGCATGAGCCGAATCGAAAGAGACGTACCGCCCTACACGATGGTTGAGGGCAATCCCTCTAGGGTACGCGGGCTCAATCAGGTGCTTTTACAGCGCTCTGGTATTGCCGCTGAAGCCGACGGCCAAGTTTATAAAGGACTTGTTCAAGCCTTTCGCATTTTGTATCGTTCTGGTCTCACCTTAGAAGAAGCGATTAGCAAGCTAGAAGCCATCGCCGATAACGAGCGCGTTCGCCATCTGTACGAATTCTTACGGGCCTCTATCGATGAGAAAGGCAGGCGTGGCCCTGTCCCCGGACGAAAACGCTAGCCGTGGGAACTCGCTGT
This sequence comes from uncultured cyanobacterium, assembly GCA_963838725.1. Lineage (GTDB taxonomy): Bacteria > Cyanobacteriota > Cyanobacteriia > Phormidesmidales > Phormidesmidaceae > Phormidesmis. The sequence continues at coordinate 185,593 of CAWISM010000013.1, forward strand.
GGAAACTGTTATGGAAGCTGTAAGCATTGATCTCTAGTACTGAAAAGGCCATTAGCAAAGGCGCTGGCAAAAGCAATAAAAAGATATTTCTCCATACGGGCGAAGTCTCAGGCGATTTGCAAGGCGGACTGCTAGTTGAAGCGCTAAACCGACAGGCCAAGAAACGAGATATTTCGATTGAAATTACTGGTGTCGGTGGGCATCAGATGAAAGCAGCTGGTGTGAATGTTTTAGTCGATACGCTACGACTTAGCGCTATCGGCCTGCTAGAAGCTCTGCCCTACTACCTCAGAGGGCGCGGCCTACAAAAGCAGGTAGAACAATACCTGCTCGATAGCCCGCCTGATTTGATGGTGCTGTTGGATTACAAGGGACCCAATTTAGCCGTCGGCAAGTTCGTTCGAAAGCAGCTGCCTGAGGTTTCGATGGTTTACTACATTGCGCCGCAAGAGTGGGTCTTTGCAACGCCTAGCACGCAGGCCATTGTCAATGTCTGTGACAAGCTGCTGGCAATTTTTCCAGAAGAAGCGACGTACTATCAGCAAGCAGGGGCAAACGTACGCTGGGTCGGTCATCCGCTAGTGGATATTTTGGCAGACCCGCTGACTAAGAACGCGGCTCGCTCAGCGCTAGGAATCGCAGCAGACGCGCAGATTATCACGCTCTTGCCAGCGTCTCGTCAGCAGGAGCTACGCTACATCATGCCGGTGATGTTTGCGGCGGCGGCGCGGATTCAGTCTCAGCAGCCGGAGGTAAAATTTCTGATCCCCGTTTCTCTACCGGATTTTCGAGACGAGATCGCGCTATGTGCCAAGCAATACGGGCTGAATGCGCAGCTAATTGATAAGGCCAATGTTGATAGAACTGCGGGTAAAGCGGTGGGGCAACAGGCGATCGCAGCCGCAGACGTCGTCATCAACAAATCGGGCACCGCCAATCTAGAAGTTGCGCTAATGAACGTGCCGCAGGTGGTGATGTATCGCCTGAGCAACCTCACTGCGCTAGTCGCGAAATACATTGTCCGCTTCACCGGAGACTACGTATCACCTGTGAACCTGATGGAAAACCAGCCGATCGTGCCAGAATTCTTGCAGTGGGCTGCGACTCCAGAAGCGATTGGAGATGCAGCGCTGACCCTGCTGCTAGATAAAGCCCAAAGGCAGCAGATGATTGCAGGCTACGCTCAGATGAAGCGAGCGATGGGAGAACCAGGCGTGTGCGATCGCGCTGCCAACGAAATTCTAGACATGCTATGCCAGCTGCGATGAACGGTATACAAAGATGCACTGTACACCGCGATGCACTAAACTAGGGCAGAAAATATGACTTCAGTAGAAACCGCAGCACAGCGCTAGAATCGGTAGGCTGAGCATGTGCGGAGTGATTAGGAGGCGAGCGTGGAATTCTCGGAATTGTTTAGGCAGGGTGGCATTGCTATGTGGCCCCTGCTCTTTTTGTCGATTTTGGCGCTGGGCACCATCATGGAGCGCATCTGGTTCTGGTCCAAAATTTTGACCCGCGAACGAGAAGTCGCCGGACGCGTTTTAGAATCTGCGCGCAGAGAATGGACCAATGCCACCCAGATTGCTCAAGGCGCTAATCGCCTGCCGATGGGCCGATTTCTATTCTCTGCTCTCAAGCTCAAAGATCCTGCGCCTGAAGTGTTTAAGCTGGCGCTAGAGACCTCGGCGAATGAAGAGCTCGCAATTATGCGGCGGGGTGAGAAGGTTCTAGAAGCGGTAATTGCGATCGCGCCTCTACTGGGTCTACTCGGTACCGTCGTCGGTCTGATCAACTCTTTGGGCTCTATTGATCTCAATACGCTTGGCGTCGGTGATGCTACCGCTGGCACCGCGCTTGGTATTGGTGAAGCGCTGATCAGCACTGCTGCTGGCCTAATTATTGCGATTATCAGCCTAGCTTTCTACCGCATATTCCAAGGCATTGTCTTCGGTCAGGCAAAAGTCTTTCAGCTTTCTGGTAATGAGCTAGAGCTGCTCTATCGCCAAGCCTGGGCCTACACAAACGGTAAACCCAGCTCGCTCACCGAGACTCTATCCAACTCGCCGCCTTCTCCGGTCGTCGATCTGTCTGGGCAGACTACGCCTGAGCCTACACCTCCTACGCCGCCTACTTTCTAATTTTTCTGTAGACCTGCCGACCTGTAGATCTGCTTATTAAAGACCTGCCTACCCTATGAAAGTCGACCTTAATAATCGCGAGTCAGACGTCCAGATCAACATTCTGCCGATGATCGATGTGATTTTTTGCATCTTGACCTTCTTCATCCTGGCAGCAGTAGGTCTTACCCGACAGCAGGTGATCGATCTGGCGCTGCCTTCGGTTGATAACAGCGTCCCGATCTCGGGCAGCAGTCTCGATCGCCTCTATGTCAGCATAGACAGCATCGGCCAAATCTATATCGATGCCACCCCGGTCCAGCTTCAAGATCTCTACAGCATTCTTGTCAAGCACCAGGAAGTTGCTCCCAATGGCACGATAGTGCTTTATGCCTCTGGCAGTGCCCAATACGAATCTGTGGTCAAAGTCCTCGACTTGCTGCGCTCCGTTGGGGGCGATCGCGTTGCCCTAGCCACCCTACCCAACGACGCCTCTCTAGACCCCACTCAAGGGAGAGATCCCAACAATCCTCTAGGGACTCCGCAGCCACCTACCGCCAGCCCAGATCCAAACGCCGATCTCACCCCAGGTAACCCCGCCATCGGCGACGACATCCAGATCATCCCCAACCCAACCACCGATCCCCCCAACCCTGGCAACCTTCCTCCAATCTCTCCAAATCCGGTCTTGCCTAGCCCGGTACCTGCTGATCCTTAAGCCGATAGACTAATTCTCTGGGCCATCGTTCATCATTCATCATTCATCACTTCCATGAAGCACACGCTCTCTGTTCTAGTCGAAGACGAATCAGGCGTTCTCACTCGCATTGCTGGTCTATTCGCCAGGCGTGGTTTCAATATTGAGAGCTTGGCGGTAGGCCCTGCTGAAGAAGCTGGTATCTCTCGTATTACGATGGTCGTCCCTGGGGATGATCTCGTCATCGAACAGCTTACTAAGCAGCTATATAAGCTAATCAATGTTCTCAAGGTTCAAGACATCACTTTGACCCCTAGCGTTGAGCGAGAGCTGATGCTGATGAAAGTAAAGGCTGATAGCGACAATCGCACCGAAGTTGTTGGTCTAGCGCAGATATTTAGAGCAAGAGTAGTCGATGTCTCCAAAGAGTCATTGACTGTAGAAGTCGTGGGCGATCCTGGCAAACTGGTCGCGATCGAACAGATGCTAAAACCATTTGGCATCTTGGAGATTGCTCGAACTGGAAAAATTGCCCTGACTAGAGAATCTGGCGTTAACACCGAATATCTAAAGTCATTAGAGAGCAAGGTTTAGTAGTAGACCATGCTTCAGATATCGACGCAGCCAGTTCAAGCAGCAACGGTTCAGAAAGTCGTCACCGAAGTAGCAGACAAGCAGGCTACTTTGATCATTTTTGGTGATGATGAGGGAATACCCTTTAGCTGGCTGCAAATTGCCAACGCTCTAGTCGACCAATCAGACTTTCGCGAGCGGTGGAATCAGACCTGGGCATCGCTTGATTTTGACTATGAGTGGAAACCCATTCCAATTCATCCGTACACCGCGCGAAGCCATCCCTTCTTTGTAATTGCCTTTCCTGCTACCTTTCGCCCTGCCGATCCGACTGACTTTGAACCCTACCTACAAGACCTTTCCCCTGCTGATCTAACCGCTACTTTTGCGAATTTTTCTGGTGATGCCCAGCTACTAGTGCCAAAGCCAACTGGAGACTACGGGCATATTGCTGCCTTTTGTAGAACGGCAGATCCTGAGACAATGCATGTGCTTTGGCAGCAGGTTGGAAAGATGTGTGCAGAGGCGATCGCCCACCAAGACTCGGTGTGGTGTAATACCCACGGTCACGGTGTTCCCTGGCTGCACGTTCGCTTTGATAGCAGACTGAAGTACGCTGCCTTCCCGCCTAGAGGTAGCATCAGTGCCAATAGTCAGGCTATTTGGTATCAGCAAATCTATCAGCCGGCGCTGGGAATTGCTGCGGAGAATGGGGAATGACTAAAGCGCCTGTTCGATCATTAGGCGCTTGGCAGCGATTTCGGCGCGATCGCCCTGCCATGATCGGCACAGTTGTCCTGCTGATCTTCAGCCTAGCTGTTTTCATCGGTCCACTAGTATATTCAGGCTCTTACAGTGCGATTGATTTTGCTAGGGCCACCAGCGCTCCTAGCTGGCAGCACCTGCTGGGTACAAATGACCTTGGGCAAGATCAGCTGGCGCGGCTGCTTTGGGGTGGCCGGGTCAGTGTAGCTGTAGGTATCACCGCTATGCTTGTGTCAATCTCACTAGGGACCTTAGTGGGCATGGTTGCCGGGTTCTGCGGTGGAATTATAGACAACATTCTGATGAGAATGACCGATCTGTTTCTGTCTTTGCCGCAGCTGCCACTGTTGTTGTTGATTATCTATTTGTTCCGTGACCCTGTGCGCAATCTGGTCGGTCCAGAGATCGGCATTTTTGCGCTGATTGTTCTAGTGATTGGGGGTCTGACCTGGATGTCCACCGCTCGCCTAGTTCGAGCTGGATTTCTAGCGGTCAAGGAACAGGCGTTTGTCCAAGCGGCTAGATCGCTCGGCGCTCACCCAGTACGAATTGTGTGGCGACATATTCTACCCAACGTGATTGGGCCCGTGATTGTTGCTGCTACCCTGGGCGTCGGTAATGCCATCATCACAGAATCTACGCTCAGCTTTCTAGGCATCGGCTTTCCGCCGGATGTGCCCACCTGGGGCCGCATGCTGTTTGATGCTCAAAATTACGTTTCAAGCGCGCCTTATTTAGTGATTGCTCCTGGACTGGCGATTTTCTTAACCGTGCTGAGCGTAAACTATCTAGGCGACGGGTTAAGAGATGCTCTGGATGTGCGATCGCGTTAGCGTTGACTTGTCAGTATCGCGTTAGCGTTGACTTGTCAGTATCGCGTTAGCGTTGACTTGTCAGTATCGCGTTAGCGTTGACTCGTTACGACAAAACTACTATAGTCCCGAGTCTCGTACTTTATAAGTGACTTCTTCAATTGATCGCAATTTCAACGAAACTGTGCATCTAGCTTACCTGAAAGGGGATTTCTTCGATCTGCGTGTAGACCACACCGCTGTTGGTAGTCTGTTGAATCTCGGCTCTATACATGGCGTCGTAGCCCGGTTTTAGCCAAGCTCTGAACCGTTTGCCAAGCTCAAATGTGTATACATTGTCAGAGACAGCCAGATCGCCAAAGCTGACTGCTTCTGTTCCTTTTCTGATGTAGAAGGTAGCATTGTGCCTTGGTTCATAGGTTTCAGTCACCAGACCGCTGGCCGACTGCTTGGTCAGCAGCCAGATTTCGATCTTGGTTTGAGGGAGTAAATCACGCAAGTCTCCTTGATCTACTAGTATGAGCTTGCTGTCTCCCGCCTGAGCAGATACGCTTTCTAGCTCGAAGGACTTGACTCGGCTAGGAGAAAACCCGCCCGTAATCTTTGCTACCTGGACACCTGAGCGATTGCTGAGGCTGTAGTCGAGTGTACCGGGAATATCTAGCGTTAGGACGGCGCGATCGCCATCTTCACAACCAAATCTTCTAGTTTGCGAAACGCCTGCATACCGTAGGTCGTATCGATAGTTACCAGCATGTCTTGAGTAGCCAGCCGGAATATAGTCGCGGTGCTCTATCTGGGGCACTGATTCTCGCATATCTACATTGCGGACGCCTGTGCAAGGCACTACTTTGCTAGAAGCATATTCCCAGTTTGATGCAGGTTGTCCTTCTGTAGACCCATCAGCGGAATCTCGTCGCCGCCAAACTTCCCACTCACAGAATTTGACCACCCAGGCCGGTTCAATACATTCACAGCCGTCTGCGCCCAGTTCCCCTTGGCCAGAGCGTCCCCCTCGCCCACCAGAGTTTTTGATTTCAAGCTGTTTTAAGTTTGCTACGTCGTCGTAATAAATTGAGATATCGCTACCGTTGCCACCATTGCCGCCATTGCCACCGTTGCCACCGTTGCCACCATCCGCACCGACTAGCGAATAAGCTGGCCGATAGGGCACCTGACAGCTGCGAGCAAATTCGCCTGGGGTCCCGTTCTCTCCCGAATCACCCTCAGCGCCTGATAGGTCGTAGAAAGCGTTTGAGGCTGCTGAAATCAAGTTAATTGTTGTTTCAGGTCTGTTCTGCGCTGAGCGGCCATTTCTGCCGTTACGGCCATCGCGTCCGTCTACTCCAAAGGTGAAATAGCCGTGTCTGCGCTCGGTCAAACGATAGCCGCTAGGGTGGTTGAAATTATTAAAACCTCGCTGCGAGTGATAGCTGGCTCGTGAGGGTGAGGGTGAGCCTGACCAGAGAACAAGAAAGGTGACGGTGAGTGCGATCGCCAAAAAAGAACGAAATCGAAAAGAAAACATGGCAAAAAGAATCTAGCAGACGGCTCTGTAGAACAGAATTACTGATATATACATCTTGCATCCCTGAAGCTATACGCTCATCAGGCTAGCTTGGTTAAATGGCCGTATCTAGGTATCTGTGACAGTTCCAGTTTGTCTGTTTCTAATCTTTGGCTGCGTTCCTACTGTCAAGAGTCGGCTTGCAAGTTCTCAATGAACGTGATCTGATGTTGGGCAATCGTTGCCCACTGCGCATTTCCCTGAGTGAGATAGATGTTACTGGCGGTGCTCAGCGTTTCTTTGGCTTCTTCGTAGCGCTGTAGATCCACGAGTGCTAGCGCTTTGGCATAGTAGGCATGAGCGAAGGTAGGCTGCAATTCGATGGCGTTGTTAAACGCGATGATAGCAGTGACTGGACTGCTCTGGCGAACGAACGAAACGCCTAAATTGTAGTGAGCTTCTGTATAGCTCTCATCTAGCTTGAGCGCATTTTCGAACGCATTTTGGGCGCTGCTATACTGCTGCTGACTTAGATAAATTAATCCAATTTGATAGTGCGATTTGGCAGCGGACGCTGACTGTGTGAGACCTTGGTTGAAAGCGGCGAAGGCAGCTTCTAGATTGTCCTCTCTCCGATGCAGCAGTCCCATGTTGTAATGGGCAATGCCTAGCTCAGGGTCTAGTTCGAGGGCGCGCTGAAGATAGTTTCTAGCCTGATCGAGGTTGTCACCTTCTAGTAGGGCCGCACCTAGATTGACATAGCCTAGAACAAAAGTCGGGTCGGCTTGGAGCGCCTGCCAAAATGAGTCGGCGGCTGCCTGTAGCTGCTCGTCTTGACGTAGCGCCAGCCCTAGATTGTAGTGCGCAGCTACGGATGAAGGGTCTAGACTGGCTGCTTTTTCAAACGACTGAATGGCAGCAGGAACATTGTTGTTGCGGATAAAGCGGATGCCTTGTGCGATCGCTTCAGTAGCCAGTTCAGCGTCAGATTGGCCTTCAGACTGTTTAGGCTCAGATTTTTTTCAGGCTGGTACGCTTCGAGGATTTCAGCAGACAAAGTAGCAGAATTAGCCGTCTCACTTTTAGCAGGACTGTGACTAGCGATGTCACAGAGTAGTAGACTAAGGCCAATTCCCATCGATGCAATTACTTTGGTTGATACGCGTTTGATTGATGTGCGTTTAATCTTTAATCCAACCATCGTTTCGTACAACCGAGGAACTAGCATAGATATGCTACACTACCTCACTTGCGATCGCTGACAAATATTCCTATGTAGCCACTGCTGTCACGCTGGCGATATCCGACGGATCTAGACAAGGATTGAGCACTTCGCCATCTCGAAACCAAATCACTCGGTTAGTCAGTCGCGCTACCTCTGGCTCATGAGTCACCATCACGACAGTGATACCGCTTTTGTTGAGATCAGAAAAGATGTTGATTACGTCCTGCGTAGTTTGGGTATCCAAAGCGCCTGTAGGCTCGTCCGCTAGGATTAGCAACGGCGTATTGACAATGGCACGGGCGATCGCCACCCGCTGCTGCTGTCCGCCTGATAGCTGATTGGGCCGATTGTTCAGCCGATTGCCTAGGCCCACCCGTTCTAAGGCTTCAGCAGAGCGTTTCTTCCGCTGTGCGCTTGGAATACCTGCATACATCATAGGCTGTTCTACATTCTCTAGTGCCGTCAGATGTGGCAATAGATGAAACTGTTGAAAAACAAAGCCAATCTTTCGGTTTCGGATATGGGCCAGTTCATCCTCAGCGAGCTGAGCTACATCTTGACCGTCGAAAAAATACTCTCCTTCTGTGGGCTGATCGAGACAGCCAATCATATTCATCGCTGTCGACTTTCCCGATCCTGACGGTCCCATAATCGAGCAATACTCGCCGCGATCAATCGTCATATCCACGTTCCACAGTGCCCGGACCTCAGTGTTACCTGCGCCGTAAACCTTGGCAATATTCCGAAACTGAATAAGAGCAGACATGACTTTGGCTCCGCTATGTACCTATCTACAGGCTGATTGGGTGCTAACTGGATATCAACTAAGCAACTCTACGCGCTGCGCAGCGCCACAATAGGATCTAGTCTTGCTGCCTGTCGCGCTGGGACGACGCCGAAGAACAGCCCAATGCTGCCTGAAACGCTAACTGCAACAATGACGGCACTAGCCGAGACCCCTGCCTCAAACGGGCTAATGGCGGCAATAAAAAGGATACCGCTAGCTCCTAACGCGGTGCCCACTAAACCACCAATTGCAGAGAGAATGACGGCTTCTATCAAAAACTGGCTGAGAATGTCTCGCTGCGATGCACCGATGGCTTTGCGCAGTCCGATTTCCTGGGTGCGCTCGCGGACGGAGACTAGCATAATGTTCATAATGCCAATGCCGCCAACAAACAGAGAGATGGATGCGATCGCCGCTAGCATCAGAGTCAGCGCCCCAGTCACCGTATTGGCAATATCTAGCAGCGTATCTTGGCTCTGAATATAGAAATCGTCTCCTTCTGTAATCCGATGACGTAGCCGCAGCAGATTAGTGATCTGAAATTCGGCTGTCTCCATCGCCTCCTGGCTGACCGCCGAGATCGAGATAAACCCAACTTCAATCCCGTAGGGAGAAGTCCGACCCACCAACCGACTCGCTAGAGTCGTAATTGGAATCATCACCGAATCGTCGTAGTTCAGACCCAGGCTCGATCCTTTCTTTTCTAAAACGCCAACAATTTCAAACGTGATTCCTTTGATCCGAATCTGCTTACCTATTGGGTTTTCATTATCAAACAACCGCTCGGCCAGCGTACTGCCAATCGCCGCGACTAGACTGTTAGAGCGCTCATCTAGATCGTTTATAAACCGCCCTTGCGCGACTTCAAAGCTGCGAACGGTGAGGAACCCCTCTGTCGTACCGACAACGCTAGAGCTGGTATTGCGATTGCGATAGCTGACGATGCCCTGAGTGGTCTTTTCGGCGGCAACCGCTGTTACTGACGGAACCTGAGTTGCTAGCGCTTTGGCATCTGCTAGCACCAAGGTTCTAGGCACGTCCAAGTCTCCTAGCTGTCTAGCCTCTCGGTTACCTGGCACGATGAACAGCACATTGGGCCCTAGACTCTGTAGCTGCCCGTTGACATACTTCTGAGCCCCCTCACCGATGCCAATCATGGCAATTACAGACGCATTGCCAATAATGATGCCTAGCATGGTCAGACCGCTGCGCAGCTTGTTCGCGCTCAGCGTTTTCGTTGCCATCTTGAGGCTTTCGGCAAAATCCATAAGGTAAGACTAATTGTTTGATGTCTGCATTCTCGGTATCTAACAGGATAGCGAATTGCCAAGTGGAACACCCACCTCTGCTTAGCAAAGATGGGTGCTGTCGATGACTCTAGGGAATTAAATCTGGTCTCAAGTTAATTAGATGATAGTGCCATCCGGGATGGTGGCATTTTTTAGAACTACGACAATGCCACTACGAATGTAGTAGCCATCGGCTTCGCGTTCGGCTTCTTCGACGTTATCTTTGTTGATGATCTGAACGTTTTTACCGATGCGAGCGTTCTTGTCGATAATGGCTCTGCGAATGACCGAGCCTGCGCCGATGCCAATCGGAATCTGGCCAGGTTCTTCGAGTGTGACTGGAAACTCGCCGTTCTCGTCCATCTTTTCATAGTAATCAGCGCCGATTAGCAAGGAGCTATCGATCTCGCAGTCGGCGTGAATGCGCTGACGCAGGCCGATGACTGAGTTGTGAATGCGGCATTTTTTGAGGATGCAGCCTTCACTAATGATTGATTGGGTGATTTGGCTGTCTTTGATCTTACTAGGCGGTAGGTAGCGCGATCGCGTATAGATCGGAGCTTCCTCGTCATAGAAGCTAAACGCCGGATCTGGCTGCTTAGTGAGGGCAATATTTGCGTTGTAGAAAGCCTCAATGGTTCCGATATCTTCCCAGTAGCCCTTGAACAGATAGGCTTGGACGTTGTAGTCACGAGAAGAGGCCGGGATAATCTCTTTGCCAAAGTCTGTCTGCTCAGGGTTGTTCTTGAGCAAGTCGATCAGCACTTGCTTCTTGAATACGTAGATACCCATAGACGCAATAAATGGCTTCTCCTCGGCTTCTTCCGGAGACAGTCCCATTGCTGTTGTATCTACTTTCATTGCCTCTAGCGCTTCGCCTTTTGGCTTCTCGGCAAACTCAACAATCCGGTTGTTTTCATCGACCTTCATTAGACCGAAGCTAGAGGCTGTCTTATAGCCGATTGGCACGACAGAGAGGGTGACATCAGCGCCGCTTTCTCGGTGCTTCATGACGTAGTCGCTATAGTCCATCCGGTAGAGGTGATCGCCAGAGAGAATGATGAACTCGTCTACATCGGCCTCTTCAAACATCCACATGTACTTGCGCACAGCGTCGGCGGTGCCTTCAAACCAGCTAGGGCTATCAGGCGTCTGCTGCGCAGCTAGAACCTCGACAAAGCCATCGCTAAAGGTAGAAAAGTTATATGCCTTGGAGATATGCCGGTTCAACGAAGCAGAGTTGAACTGAGTTAGCACGTAGATCTTTAAAATGTCGGAATTTAAGCAGTTGCTGACCGGGATATCGATCAGACGATACATTCCTGCTAAGGAGACCGCAGGCTTTGCACGGACTTTGGTCAGCGGATACAGGCGGGTGCCAGCACCACCGCCCAAAATTATTGAAAGTACTCTTTTCACAACGTCAATCCTGGCTCACAGATATAGGCCGTTCTCACATCACAGTCCAGTGTGAGCGGGTATCTGCCAGTTGGCAAGAGGGGATCGATACATATCTCTATTTCTAATTGTAGAAATCTTGATACGTAAAGGCTGAAGAAATATATTCCACGAAGAGTAATCACTAGTAGAGGTTCGGGCTTCTCTAGCTTGGGCCTATGGTCAAGTCGCTCTCTTGTCGAGTCCTTGAGCGCCTGTCTGGTTGATATCTGGCTGGCTTTCTGTTGCAATTGGACCGTTCTCTATTAGATATTTAGTCACGCCCTGGACCAGGTTCCTAATCGCCAGCGGATCGCCGCCGTAATCGATGGCAACGGTCAAGGCATAGCGCTTGCCGTCTACTTTCATTGCTAGGGTCGTTCCGAGCATACGGTTGTTCTGTCCGGTTTTTTCACCTAGCCATTCCACTTCGCTGACCGCTTCCTTGCTGGCTTCGCTGGCTTCGCTAGCGGCTTCTGCACTAGCGGCTTCTGCACCGGCTACTTCTCCATTGTTAATCTCGCTTTTGAGTTCTTGGAGAGCCTGGTAGCCTAGCTCCTGGTCTTTTTGAGAGAGTAGGGCTTCTAAAAGCTCTTCGTCGCCGGGGCGAGAGAGGCGGTAGGTGTTGACCATCATGGTGGTGATGTCGTCGGTGGTGATGCGGTTGCTTTGAGTACCAGGGTTGGGCGGCAAGATGCGATCGCCCGCCAGCTTGTGGTCAACAAATGTATCCCGATAGCCCTGCTTTGCCATCGTGTTAGCAATGCTTTCTCTGCCGACGTAGTCGATTAGCTGATTGGTGGCGATATTGTTACTTTCATCGATCATGCGGTCCATCACCTGCACTAGCGGATACTTCTGATCGACTTCGATAGTGGCTCCTATGGCGTTCTCGGTGAAGTTGTCTGGGTCGATATAGAGCTGGCTGTTGAGGTCGAGCTTTTCGGTACTGACCTTGTCTAGTAGCGCGATCGCGATCGGCAGCTTGATCAAACTTGCGGGACTCGCCAGTAGCTGTTCGCCTTGGTGGTGACGGCAGTGGTCGGGATTGAAGCCGCCTTTTGCCTCCATACCGCTGATGCCAATCGAGTCGGGTGGCACGTCAATCTGGCACAAAGTGATATGAATGTCATCGGATGGCATCTGAGCGTCGCTGATGATGTTTTCTAGAAAGGCGCTATCGGCCTCTAGTACCTTGCGTTCGGCAGTTGCTAGCAGCGTAGTGTAGTGAGCTTTTTTATCGTTGGCCTGTGGGTATAGAGTTGCGCTTTTGGGAATAGCGGAGAGCTTCTGAATGGAGCGTCGCCATAGCCTTTTCTCTCGCCGGGTAAGGGCAATGCTTTCTTCTGGCGTTTGAGCCGTTTGGGCCAATTGATACGCGTCAACAGCCTCACGCGCGATCGCTACAGCTTGCTCAAAGTTAGTACGATTGGTATTTTTGCTAACGACTGCTTTTTTCGCTGCTTTCTTGTCCTTGGCTGCTGAAGTCAGATTTGCCGACCGATCAGATACTCGGCTAAATAACAGACCAAAGTTCTGGTCTGTAGCTGTTAAAGTGTCTGGCCCAGATTGATTTGGAGAAACTTGCCCAGCAGAGATCAGCTTAGCGCTGGCACGTTCTAACGCCGCCTGTTTCGATGGAGCATTCTTTGAGGAGACGCCTGAACTAACGCCTAGAACGAGTAAGGTGCTGGCGGTGGTGGCGATCGCAGCAGTGTACCAAAAGCCAGACATCTAGGCGTCGGGGCGAACCCGTAGAGGAAGGAAATAAGAGCTTAATAAAACTACGCAAAGTAACTTGCCATAGAGAATACCATCTATGTGGTTTTGCAGTCTGCTACCCTTTTCTATTGTTAGCTAACATCCGAATGCATCCGATGCTAGCTATGCTAAGTAACTGCGCCACCATTCAAAAGAGGAATCCCTATGTCAGCCATCCGCGAGTTGCACCAACAGCTCACGACTAAAGAACGTAGCGCCGTTGAGATTGCGCAGGCCCAAATCGATCAGGCCCAGGCCGTAGAGCCTCAACTCAATAGCTTTGTTTCTTTGACGGCTGAAAAAGCACTGGCTCAAGCCCAGGCCGTAGACGACAAGATTGCCGCTGGTGAAACCATCGGTCTACTGGCTGGAATTCCGATCGCGCTCAAAGACAATCTGTGTACAAAAGGCATTCGCACAACCTGTAGCTCGCGCATGCTAGAGAACTTTGTGCCGCCGTACGAGTCAACGGTGACAGCGCGTTTGGACGCAGCGGGCGCTGTGTTCGTCGGGAAAACGAACCTGGACGAGTTCGCGATGGGGGGCTCCACCGAAAACTCTGCCTTTGGCCCGTCGAAGAATCCGTGGAACGTAGACTGCGTACCGGGCGGTTCGTCAGGCGGCTCGGCAGCAGCGGTAGCGGGCGGACAGGCTCCTATCTCTTTGGGATCAGATACAGGCGGTTCTATTCGTCAGCCTGCTTCATTCTGTGGCATTGTTGGGATGAAACCGACCTACGGGCTGGTGTCACGGTTTGGGCTGGTGGCTTTTGCCTCGTCGCTTGACCAGATTGGTCCGTTTGGGCGCACGGTAGAAGATACGGCGATTTTGTTGGGTGCGATCGCCGGACACGATCCCAAAGATGCCACTAGCCTCAAAGTCGACATCCCTGACTACACCCAGTATCTAAAATCGGATCTCAAAGGTCGCAAAGTCGGCATCATTAAAGAGACCTTTGGCGATGGCCTAGACGATGAAGTCGGCGCGGCTGTACAAACTGCAATCGATCAGCTCAAAGCGCTCGGCGCAGAAGTCAAGACAATCTCCTGCCCCCGGTTCAACTACGGCGTGTCTGCCTACTACATCATTGCGCCCTGTGAGGCATCGGCAAACCTAGCTCGCTATGACGGCGTTCGCTACGGCCTGCGATCAAAAGAGCCCAACCTACTCTCGATGTACAACAAAACCCGGTCCGAAGGCTTCGGTGATGAAGTCAAACGCCGGATTATGATCGGCACCTATGCTCTCTCCGCTGGCTACTACGACGCCTTCTACCTCAAGGCGCAAAAAGTTCGCACTCTGATGAAACAAGACTTCGAGAAAGCCTTTGAGGACGTAGATGTGCTCGTTAGTCCCACCGTTCCTACCGCCGCCTTTAAGATCGGTGAAAACGATGACCCGCTCAGCATGTACCTGCTTGATCTGATGACCATTCCAGTCAACATGGCCGGACTGCCCGGAATGAGCGTTCCCTGCGGCTTTACCAAAGGCGGATTGCCGATTGGCCTACAGCTAGTCAGCAACGTTTTGCGCGAAGATCTGCTCTTTGAAGTCGGTCATGCCTATGAGCAGGCGACTGGTTGGCACAGGCGCACGCCAAAACTCTGATAAGTGACGATCTATGGTTCAAGCTTCTGCACGCCCTCTGACGCTAGATGCGTTTTTGCAACTACCAGAGACTCAGCCCGCCAGCGAATATATCAACCACCAGGCAATCCAAAAGCCAACGCCACAAGGAGAGCACAGTCTGATACAAGTCGCTCTTTGCAAGGTGGTTGACCAAGTCGCAGAACCTGGGCGGGTCGCCAAAGCTTTTTCAGAGCTGCGATGTGTCTTTGGCGGCGCGGCAATTGTCCCTGACGTTTCGGTCTTTCGCTGGGGACGAATTCCGCGTACCGCATCGGGGCGTATCGCTAACCGATTTGAAGTCTGTCCAGATTGGGCGATTGAAATTTTATCGCCAGACCAGGCTCAAACGAGACCTCTAGAGAAACTACTGCACTGCGTGGAGCATGGGACAGAACTAGGGTGGCTGATAGATCCAGGAGCGGAGAGTATATTGACACTTTCTGCCGAATCACAAATCAAACTGTTTCGAGGTTCTCAGGTTTTACCTGCCTTAGTAGATCTAGAGCTTGCTTTATCTGCTGACGATGTGTTCAACTGGCTGCACTTACCGGGCTAGTCAGATCAGATAGCTCAGTACCACATTCTCGTTGCGGCTTCTATGTCTACTTCAATGCGATAGCTATCTGGCAGATTCCCTATTTCCGGCTAAGTCCAACGATTGAGCGCTTGTTATTTCCGTATTGAGGGAATTCTTTTCAGGTGTCCTCTGGAAATTGAAGCTATCAAAGTACCGCAGACAATAGCAAGGGTTGCTCTCATTCAAACGATACCCTCTTCGTACAGCATCGAGTACGCAGGGATAGGTGGATTTGACCAGGTTTCTTGCGCAAACCGCAGTCGTTGTTCTGCGTTCTAACCCATCTGCGTACATTTTTTCTTACTTTACCTACTCTTCTAAGAGATAAGTTTTTCAAACTTCTGTCATATCGAAAATTACTTGTTTTTCGCTGACGAAATCACAACCTTTTTTACTCTTAATGTATCACTTCGCTAACAGGTTTGTTGCAGTGTAGCGATCTTTTCACTAACTCTTTCGTTAACTCTTTTGCTGAACTAGCAAAACCAGACCGTCTGGTTCAACTAGCGGTGTAAACTATTCACCAAGTGAGAATATCTATCTCATGAAGAATCCAGTTAACTTGTTACAAGCTATGTTTGATGCTGATGCCGATGGCAATCCCAACCGTATAATCACTTATCTTTATGATGAGAACGGCAACCAAATTAGTGTTTCTACTGATACGAATGCTGATGGGGAACCAAATTACATCGTTAGCTATACCTACGACGACAGCGGCAATCTAACGAGTGAGTTCTACGATTCTAATGTCGATAGCTATCCTGACCGGATCTATAGCTACACCTATGACGATAATGGCAATCTTCTTAGCGAGTCTTACGACACCGACGCCGACGGTCAGCCTAACTACGGCTACACTTTTACCTACAACGGCAACGGTGACAAGATTGCTCAAACCTATGATGCGAACGGCGACGGCACGCCCGATCGTATCAATACCTATATTTATAATGAGCGAGGCAATCTGATCGCTCAGTTCGATGACACCGACGCTGATGGTCAGGTCAATCGTATTAATACCTACACCTACAACGAAGACGGAAACGTAATCAACCGCTTCTATGATTCTACTGCTGACGGTGTGCCGGACTACGTTACTACCTATACCTACGACGAAGGTGGAAATATCACTAGTCAAGCAGATGATACGACTGCTGATGGTATTCTCAATCGGATCACGTCCTATACCTATGACGAGAATGAGAATCTCATCAGTCAGCTAGAAGACAATGATGCAGACGGTATCCCCAATCGAATTACTACCTATACCTACGATGAGAATGGGAATCAAACTAGTCGGATAGACGATACTAATGCAGACAGTATTCCTGAGCGAGTGACCACCTATGTCTACAACGAAAACGGGAATCAAATTAGCGCGGCTACGGATACTAATGCTGATGGCCAGATCGACTATATCTATACATATCTGTATGAAACGACAAACGATAGCGTTAATCTGATCCAAGGTACGCGCGGCAGTGACAAGCTGTTTGGAACAGAGGCCGATGATTTAATTATCGGTGGTGATGGCAATGACCGTTTGTCTGGCGGCGACGGTAACGATCAGCTCGAAGGCGGCAAGGGAAAAGATCGCTTAGATGGCGGTGTAGGCGCTGATATTATCGACGGGGGAAGCGGTAACGATACTGTTGATTACCGCAGCTCTGCTTCTGGGATTGTCCTCAGTCTGAGTGCAGGAACAGGCGACGCAGGCGACGCAGCAGGCGATATTGTCATCGACGTTGAGTGGGTTTTTGGATCTCATTTTGATGACATGATTACTGGTACAAATGGCAACAATCAGCTGCGCGGGCATGAAGGAGAAGACACCCTGATCGGTCTAGAGGGGAATGACCTGCTAAGAGGTGGGCATGGCGCAGATAGGTTAGAAGGCGGTGGCGGCGATGATCAGCTGCGTGGTGAGATGGGGGCTGATGTGCTTTTAGGCGGTGGCGGTAGTGATAGCTTCTATCTGCGTAAGCTGAAGGACTCGCGGCTGTCTGGCTACGATCAAATTGTTGATCTAGAGATTGGGATAGACCAGATCAACGGTCTAACGGCGATCGCCGCAGCAGACATTGCTCAGCTAGGAACAGTAGCAGCCTTAGACGAGGTCGGTATCAGCGAGCTACTGACTGCGTCAGACTTTGGAGCTGGGTTAGGAGCAACATTTACACTGGCCTCTGCATTGGGAAGTGGGATAGGGGAAAGAACATTCCTAGCGCTCAATGATGGAACTGCTGGATTTGAGGCAAGGACAGACGGAATTGTCGAGATTACAGGATTTAGTGGCTCTCTAGCGGAGCTGGCAATTATATAATCCGCAATTGTATAATCCAACGTAATTCCACTAGCAAAGTGGTCTTGCGTTGAAAGTCGACGCATCGGTAAGCGTATAAGTGCGGCGATGTAGCCTGCACCGGATGCATACTCTGCGAGAAGGTACGGCCTACGGTACAGGCGCGTCACTTGAACCGTCATAACATTAGGTCTTCAGCCTGAAAGCTGTACCTCATTCAAGTGACAAAAGCTACAGAGGCATTACAAAAGCGGTGACACAAAAAGCGACGCAGAAGGTGTTGGTTATCGGCGGTGGCGGTCGGATTGGTCGTAGCGTCGCTAATGATATTGATAGACATACAGAGGCTTTGGTCACGCTGACCGGTCGTCGGGCGGCTGATCAGCTAGAGTCCACGTTCTCTTTGTCAAAACAACAAACCTATCAACAACTGGCGCTAGCGGATAAAGCAGCGGTAGAAGCGGCGATCGCCCAGCACAATCTAATTATTCACTGCGCTGGACCCTTTCGCAGCCGCGATCATCACGTACTTGCTAGCTGCATCGCACAGGGCAAGCCCTATCTAGACGTAGCCGACAGTCCTGACTATGTGAACCAGGCGCTGAACTATCAAGAGCAGGCTAAGTCAGCAGGCGTCACCGCCATCATCAGCACAGGGATATTTCCAGGGATCTCTGGCAGCATGGTGCGACAGGGCATAGAGCAGCTCGATACCGCTGAGAAAGTGCATCTGAGCTATCTAGTTGCAGGCTCAGGCGGGGCAGGTCTAACGGTGATGCGAACAACGTTTATAGAATTGCAAACGCCGTTTATGTCGAAGGTAAAGGGGCGCTGGCGGGCGATCGCACCCTATAGCGAAAGAGAGGTCTTGGACTTTCCCCGCTATGGCAAAGGCGGCGTCTACTGGTTCAATACTGTCGAAGCGCTCACCGTCGCCGATACCTTTCCAGCACTCAAAACAATTGTCACCAAGTTTGGCTCTGTGCCTGACTACTACAATCGGCTCACCTGGCTGATGGCTAGGTTGCCAAATGGAATATTAAAGAACAATGCTGTGATTGAGGCACTCTCGAAAATCAGCTATCGAATGACGCAGGCAACCGATCCAAGTACTGGTGTGGGCATTGCTATGCGGATGGAAATTACTGGCGAAAAAGATGGAAAGCCAGCAACCTATCTATCAACGCTAGATCATGAGGACACTGCATTTTGTGCGGGATGTGGGACGGGTGCGATCGCGCAGCTTATCCTATCAGGACGATTGAGCAAGCCTGGTATTTGGCCTGTAGAACAGGCGCTGTCGACCCCACTTTTTGAAGAAACTATAGCTCAAAGAGAGATAGTCATTAAGAGAGAACAGTAGCCAATCTGTATAGAGCTGAGTTTCAATCCCTAAGAGGGTTTTGGGTGCGTTTCGACTCGGGATCGCCGACTGGAAGAGTGATGGCCAATTGGTTTCAATCCCTAAGAGGGTTTTGGGTGCGTTTCGACGTCAAGAGCTAATCTCGATGAGCATCGACTCTATTGGAGTTTCAATCCCTAAGAGGGTTTTGGGTGCGTTTCGAGCCGACCGATGCAATAGGAAGCTGTCTGAACGTTTCAATCCCTAAGAGGGTTTTGGGTGCGTTTCGACATTCACCAGAACAGCTAGATCACCAATTAGTCGTTTCAATCCCTAAGAGGGTTTTGGGTGCGTTTCGACTGTGCGATCGGTCATGACGAGCTTAGTTCAACTTATCGACGTTTCAATCCCTAAGAGGGTTTTGGGTGCGTTTCGACGGGACTGAAGCATTGTGCGAAACCATGAATTGTTTCAATCCCTAAGAGGGTTTTGGGTGCGTTTCGACAGCTAGCATCAACAGAATAGCTTTCGGAAAGCCGAGTTTCAATCCCTAAGAGGGTTTTGGGTGCGTTTCGACGCGCTTGGCAAATACGCTGGATCTATGCTCATCTTGTTTCAATCCCTAAGAGGGTTTTGGGTGCGTTTCGACGCTGTAGCGCACCGCGCTTTTGGTGCTCCCAGACGGTGTTTCAATCCCTAAGAGGGTTTTGGGTGCGTTTCGACTTGATCTGCTCTAGGCGATAGCTCAGTAGCAGGGGCGTTTCAACCCCTAAGAGGGTTTTGGGTGCGTTTCGACCTCAGTGACTTTGGTGCGATTGAGGGTGATCAAAGTAGTTTCAATCCCTAAGAGGGTTTTGGGTGCGTTTCGACTTCGGCGAGTGGTTACTTGCTGGCTGTCGCACAACCAGACGTTTCAATCCCTAAGAGGGTTTTGGGTGCGTTTCGACGCGGAAAGCTACATAGGCTTCAGCGCGCAACATAGAGTTTCAATCCCTAAGAGGGTTTTGGGTGCGTTTCGACACAGTCAGTCATTCCCTGCTCGACCTCATAGATTTGTTTCAATCCCTAAGAGGGTTTTGGGTGCGTTTCGACGTCATTCAGCACTGGTAGCGCATGTTCGGGTAACTTGTTTCAATCCCTAAGAGGGTTTTGGGTGCGTTTCGACTAAGGCGCATATTTCACGATAGCGATTCATTGAGCAAGTTTCAATCCCTAAGAGGGTTTTGGGTGCGTTTCGACCTCTAGGCTTGATAGCTGTTGGCTTCGCAGCCTTCTGTTTCAATCCCTAAGAGGGTTTTGGGTGCGTTTCGACGCGATCGCCCCTTCGTTGATGGGGTGCCAGGATAGCAGAAGCGGTTTCAATCCCTAAGAGGGTTTTGGGTGCGTTTCGACAAGCTATCGAATCTGACGGATTAATGCAATCGCACGTTAAAGTTTCAATCCCTAAGAGGGTTTTGGGTGCGTTTCGACGCTACAGGAAATCGCTAGATAAACACTGCGCGTTACGTGTTTCAATCCCTAAGAGGGTTTTGGGTGCGTTTCGACAGCTTGCCTGCAAGCATGGAGCTAGGCTATTCGCTGTTTCAATCCCTAAGAGGGTTTTGGGTGCGTTTCGACAGCAGACTCTTGAAAGCTTTACGATATGCGGTTTTCAAGGTCCATATGCGCGGACTTCGCTTACTATAGCATTCTAGTCCGCGTAGAAGTAGCTTCGAAAAGTTTTCTGTAGCGTTGAACTCGCTCATAGTAAGTGCTTTCGACTCTGCGCGAACCCAAAACCTAACAAAAAATCTGAAAACACTGATCCTGAAGGGCTTTTGGCCATGTTCAGGGCAGAGCGGCTAACAACACCTACCTATCCGCGCAGCGACTATGCAGCCACTTCGCTAACAAGCTGCTCAAAATTGGTAACGGATCTTTCGACAATAGATAGGCTGTCTTGCCAAAACTGAGGCTGACTGAGATCTTTTTGAAGATGTTGCTGGACAACTGCTTCAGCGGTCATCGTGCCGGTGTCGCGGAGTAGGTCTGTGTAGCGCTGATTGAACTGTGCTTGGCTGCGCTCAGCATCAGACGGCTGCTGAGCATAAATGCCCAGGCTGAACAGGTAGCCGAATAGATAGGGATAGTTGTAGAAGCCTAGGCTAGAGATCGAGAAATGTAGCTTGCTAGCCCAGAAGAGGTCGTCGTACTCGCTAAGGCTATCTTCAAACCAAAGCTGCCAGCTTTGATTCATCATGTCGCATAGCTGAGCGGGGCGAAGTGCACCTACTTTGCGCGCTTCGACTAGGCGCTTTTCAAACTCAAACCTAGCCGGAATATTAAGTAAAAAGATACCGGCGCTCTGCGCATCTTGCCAGGCAATTTCTAGCTTTTGGGCCGAGGTGGTCGCCTGTGCCATCAGAGCTTCGCGAACGAGGGTTTCAGCAAAGATGCTGGCCGTTTCGGCGAGGGTCATCGGGTAGCGGCACTGCATAGGCGAGAGATCGCGCATTACCCAGTTGTGCCAGGCGTGACCGAGTTCATGAGCGAGGGTGAGTACGTTGGTCATTGTGCCTTCGTACGTCATGAAAATACGCGGCTCTCTAGGATCGGAGAACTTTGTGCAGTATGCGCCAGTTGCTCGGTTAGGCGTTGGCTGGCTGTCTATCCAGCCCCGCTTGGCCATCATCTTGGCGAAGTCGCCCATTGCTGGCGTGAGCTGGTTGAAGGCGTTGGCGATGAGGGCGATCGCATCCTCAAAGGCAATCATCTCTTCAGTAGCACCTGTCTTATCACCAACCGCTGGCGCAGCTGCCATTACGTCCCAGGGATGTAGCTGGGACTGTCCTAGCGCTTTTGCCATTGCGTTTAGCGCTCGCTGCCCAATCGCTCTGTTCTGATAGGTCGTTTCCATCAGCGCATTGAGGGTTGCCCTTTCGATCCGGCTCTGGTGACAGCTTTTGTCTAGGTAGTGGAGATGGCGTTTGCCCGATCGCTTTTTGGCAGTTTCTAGCCGCCAGCCGTTGATGGCATTGAGACCAGCGGCAACGGCTGGCTGCTGCGTTGCCCAGGCCGCGCGAATTGCCTGCCAGGCGGCTCTGCGAGTGTCGGCGCTGGGATGACTGAGCAGGTTCGCAGCTTTGGCCAGGCCCATTTCCTCGCCTTTGATCTCGCACTTTAGCGTGCCTGCTAGCTCGCTGTAGAGGTTGCCCCAGGTGTGCAATCCGTTGGTAGCTAATGCCGTCATTAGCTGCTCTTCAGCCACGCTGAGGAGAAAATCTTTTTGCTTGCGGCTGTGGCGAAGGAGAAAATCTATTTCGCTGAGTGCTGGATCGCTTATCAGGGCGGTGATAAACTCCTCACTGGCGCGCTGTAGGAAAACGTTGAGCGGTGTCATTCCTTCCAAGAGATCGGCGCTGAGCTTTTGGAGGATGGGCATCCAGGTGTTAGCGTCGGCGTCTTGAGTATCGACGCTCAGGGCTGTGTAGATGTAAGTGTTGACGTTGCCAAGCTGCTTGAGTGTGTGGTTGCGCTGCAAGTGAATGGGCCGAATCTGCTCAATTAGACGAGCGTAGTCAGCTTGATCAATTGTTTCAGCCGTAGCGGCAAGATCGGTAAAGGGGTTACAGGCAATGGCGATCACGTCGATATCGTTTTGTAGCTGTTGAATAGTCGTTGCGATCGCCGAGTCGGCAGTGCTAGTGAAAAACTGAGCGTTGTCCCAGGTGGTGGGGTAGGTAGTGGGTAGCGGTGAAAGGGTTTGCATAAAGTAGAGAGGCTGAGGAAGTAGAAGCTAGGCGTTGGGAAGGACTGAGTTGATTGAGGTTTGGCTAATTTGGGTCTGATCGGCGGCGAGTTTGGGATCGGGGCGGAGGTTGGCCTGAATGGCTCTGAGGATGCGATCGCAGGTTCGCCCAACAGACTTGCCTTCGTAGCCAATGCGAATGTCAGCCTGAGCGTAGAGATCGCCTCGTTCTGCTAGTAGCTCCGTTAGCCTAGTAGATAGATTAACGTCCTTTAGCAGCGGGCGGGTGCTATCGCCGGAGAGCCTAGAGACCAAGATAGGCGTAGGCACATCTAGCCAAATGACGATGCCGTGATGCAGATAGCTCCAGTTCATCTGCCGGGTGATAATACCACCGCCTGTGGCAACAACTAGGTTTGTGTAAGTCGAAACCTGAGAGAGCACCTGCGTTTCTAGCTGCCGAAAGGTGTCTTCGCCCGCGCTGGCAAATAGCTCGCTGACTTTCTGGTTAGCTGATTGCTCAATGAGTGTGTCTGTATCTACAAATCGGTAGCCGAGCCGATTGGCTAGCTTGCGCCCAATCGTCGTTTTACCAGCGCCCATCATGCCAATTAGGTAGAGGTTTGTCTTTTTTAGATCGGCTCTAAGCTTGGTGATTTCAGACTTGCTAACTCGCAGATTGTTTGTTTGGGGTCTGTTTATTGGCGGAGGACTGGTCGGTGGGTGGTTGCTTCGATTGGGGGGGATGAGATCGGCCATAGTTCTAGCGGGGCAAAGGGCGTAGGGCTAGCTCTGGTTAGATCTGTCTATTAGCGCCAGCCAGAGCTGCCGTTCACCACCAGGTGCGCTGTAAAACAATAGATCAATCAGCAGCCGTAGAGATAGCTGAGTTAGAGAGTCAGTGGTTTGACTGGAATCGATCATGCGATCGCCATACATATTGTTGAAATTATCAATATAGTCGCCTAGAATTGCCGCCCGATGCGGTGGGTCTCCGGCCGCGCTCAGCGCTTCCAACCGAGCCACCGCCTGGCGAACGCTGCTGTGATGCTCTTTTGCCAGATGGCAAACTACCAAAACTAGCGCCCTAGCCTCTTCGATATCTAGCTTCTTACGGCCTTGTCCCTTGCGTAGTGGGCTCGACTGCCGCAGCCGCCATAAACTCACGCGATCAGAAAGCGTTTGCGACAGTTTGAGTTCTTTGGCAGCGGCTAGTACCGCGTCCGAACCGATGTCTGTTAGCGCCTCTATTGCCATCAGCACTAGATCTAACTGAGCTTTGATGCTGCTCAGCTGCGGTGTTGATAGGGGTTTGGTCGGCAAAGGCGCATCCACAGCAGTCAATGCGATTCAAACGAACGCAGCTCAAAAGACTACGGCAATTGTGCCACAGCAAAGTCACTGTACATACCTAGCCCATGCCTAAGAGTGGGTAAATCGTCACTATGAGCAGGATTGTTCCCCCCACTGTAGCCGCTCACCAGTTGGCTGTACTTGATTGGCGCAGGCAAATTCATCCACGACAAAAGTCCAGCGACCCCGAGCAGAACGACCCTTTCTCAAGAGTCCAAAGGTTTTCTCTTCTGCTAGACCATTCGCGCCAAAAAAGACGGCACCTACTGACGAGCAGCCTTCTACAAGTTCGCTAGACAGCCGCCCCAAAAACTGAGGCGAAAGCATAACCGATGTCGCGGACGCACCGCCCAGCGATAGATACACTCCATATGGACGACCATCCGGCGTTGATCTGTAGAGCTGGCTGAGCTGCAAAGAGCTGACTAGGACACTAGTCTCCCTGTCGGTTTCGATCTCTTCGGTAGCGCTTAAAACGGTGTCTACGCAGGTCGGTGAGCTACCCGGTACTGCTGCTGCTGCTAGCGTTCTGGCCAAACTGTCGCGGTCGGCCTCTACATCTATCTTGATACCGTATGTCCCTTCTCTATTGGATTCATAGCTATTGGCTAGAACCGTATACGTACCGGTGCTCGGGATCTGAACGACTAGCCTAGAGTCATTGTTAGTCCGGCTAATATCGTCGTTTTCACTTATCCGCTCTCCAGTCGGGTCTAGCAGAATTAGATACGGGTCAAAATCCTCACTTTCTAGATAGATTGTGGCGTATTCACCACCTTCGGCCGAGAAAGTATAGCGATCGTACAGACTGCCGTCATCTAAAATATTGTCGCCTGCTGCGAGAGCGCCTTCGGCATCTAGCGGGCTACCGACCCCGACTGACAGGCCAAAGGCGCTGCTAGCAAACAAAGCCCAACAGCTAGCCACTGTCAATAGAATGCACGCGCCAGTGTTACCTAGCTGGCAGTTACCTAGCTGGCAGTTACCTGACTTGCTTCTGCTTGGCTTGCGCCTTGAGCGCCCACTTTTCAACCAATTCTCAGCCACTTATCTCAATCAAACCTAGGTGTTCTACGTTCTAGCTACTATTACACTTGCTCTAATGACTGTGTCATGCAGCTTAATTAACTTATTCGTCAGCTTATCTACCAGCCTAAATGCGGTTCTATTCTTATCAGAAATTTAATTATCCGAGGCTCGATTATTCAAGATTTAACCAAAGCGCTGTCTCTAAAATAATCTAGCTGGGTAAGCTCATGACATTAAATCAATTAATCTTGTTATCTGACTTACATTATCTGACTTGACAATCAAAAATACAGTCAAGAATAGTCAAGATTTAGCTATCTAACCATTGCCTACGCATGCATCTCGCTATCTATTCTGTATCTTTGCTCGCAAGCTTCTGGCTTAATCGGCCTATCGATGCTCCGATTGTATCTTTTCGCGAGGTCGGAAAAATACGCAGCGTCGTTATCCAAACCGAGCAAGCACAGATCAACCAGCTAGAGACCGAGAGTGCGCAGGTCAACAATCCTCAGATTCGCAAAAGCCAGTTGGACCAGAGCTTACCGGAAATTCTAAGTACAGAACTAGCGCCCTTTATTGCCTGGTTGACACCGATCAGCCTATTACTAATTGGGGGTGCGCTAAGCTGGGGGGCCGCTCGATACACACGGCAGCAGCAGTGGCAGCGCCTCGAATTTTTGCGGCAGGCTGTGAAAGAGTTTGAGAGTGACCCAGAGATTAAGAAGGCGCTCAAGATTCTGGACTTTGAAGAATACAGAGACTATCAGATTGATGCGCCGCCAGGGCACGAAACCTTTTCGTTTCGAATTACTGACCAAGTGCTGTGCAATGCCTTGGCAGATCATAGTCATAGAACTCGTCGCAAACATCAGCTAGAGCGCCGTCAAGCCCTCGAAAAGGCCAGCACTCTAGGGATGGCTAAGGACGGTGATAAAGCCGCAGCTAAGGATATCTCTAGGCAAGGCACTGAAAACACTGCTCAGCTTGACCTGGTGACTTTGCGCCAGTATCAGATAGAAACGGCGCTACGCGACTGGTTTAATAAGCTGCTCAATGGTCTAGAGCATTTTGGCTACTTTATAGAGTCGGGCTTGGTCACGCAAAAAGAGCTGCGTCCTTGGATGAACTACTGGGTGAAGCTAATTGGCGATCCGACCTATCGGCGTCCGGGCGCTTCCCGATTCTATGACGCGCTGTACAGCTATATTCACCACAGCGGTTTCTTTGGCGTACAAAAGCTGTTCGAGCGGTTTGGCTATCGAATCCTACCCTCACCCTATAAAGATAATGACCTGGTAGCACTGAATCTTTCAGCCGATCCAAAGCTAGCCTTAAGCTATAGCACCCAGACCGCGCTGACGCTGGCAAAGGCGGCCTACCTTGCCTACCAAGATAAGCAGTTTGTAGCGGAAGTGGTGGAGCGGTGGGGCAGCACGCTAGTAGATCATAAGAGCGAAGCGAGTCAGCTGCAAAAGCTAGCGAAGCCTGAACCTGTGATTGAGGGGTATCAGACACCTCAGATAAAACAGTCTAAGTACAAGTTTGTTCGTCACAACTTTCGCTATTTCAACAATCAAGGGCGAGACACTCAAGCCTATATGTTTCGCACTGAGCAGTTTATGGTATTGGCTTTTCGAGGTTCTCAAGAGCCAAAGGACTGGCTAACGAACGTAACGACTCAGCTACGGAGTTTCACTATCTTTAAAGATGGGGCTAGTACGCTTTCTTCTTACAAGGGGAGGGTGCATACGGGATTCTTTCTAGCCTGGGCCATTATTGAACAGTCTGTGCTGTCACAAATTTCTAAATGGCGAGCAGAGATGAACGTAGAGCAGCTACCACCGCTTTATATTACTGGGCACAGTCTAGGCGGGGCGCTAGCGACAATGGCCGCCGCCGCTCTATCTGATAACGGTATAAACGTCGCTGGGGTGTATACGTTTGGACAGCCGCGTGTGGGCGATCGCACCTTCGCCAGCCAGCTTGACAAGCATACTAACGGCCGAGTTTTTCGCTTTGTCAACAACAACGATATTGTCCCACATGTGCCGCCGCCATTCTCAGTGTGGAATCCTACGCGGCTGTACGGACACGTTGGCATTGTCAAATACTTCAATGCACGGGGGACAATCATGCCCAATCATAGAATGATAGATAGATTGATCGACTTTGGCGTGGGTGTAGGCAAAGGGATAATCGGCGCTAATTTCGATCTGATTTCTGATCACAGTATGGAATACTACATCAGCCACTTAGACGCTGCGCTTAAAGAAGAAGCTGAAGATGAAGCAGCGTATATGATAGAAGTCTAGCAACGGGTGTTTTGTTGAAAAGCGTAATCAAGACTTATTAGAAAAACTGCCTAAAATCTTCGTCTTGTTCGCTAAGCTGTGCCCAATCAACTCCCTGCTGCTTGAACCAACTGACGAGCCTTTTACAGGCGGGGCGCTCTGTCGCGTAGTGACCTGCATCGACCAAAACCAGGTCTTGGTCTCGACTTGTCTGAAACTGATGAAATTTGCAGTCAGCGGTCAGATAGACCTGCGCACCAGTTTTCCTGACCGCCGGGATATAGCTCGCGCCCGAACCGCCTAACACAGCCACTTTTTCTACAGTTTGTTGCAAATCTGCCGTAGGAGAATACAGCAGTCTAGGCGGCGCTAGAACGGATTGGATTTTTTCTAAGAGCTGCTGAAGCGGCTGCGGACCAGGTAGATTACCAACTCGGCCATAGCCTCTAGCTTTATCTTCGTGGGGAGCGGTAGGTTCAATCGGCTCAGTTGAGCGTAGATTTAGCAGATGCGCTAGCACGTCTGCGGTGCCGTCTTTGACCTGATCAAAGTTGGTATGGGCGCTGTAGATGCCGATATTGTGTGCGATCGCCAGCCGCACCATATCGCCAATGCCATCTCCGGCGACGATAGCCGAGAGTCCACCAAAGATTAGCGGGTGATGGGCAAAAATTAGGTTGATTGGAAATCCTGCGGCTTTGAGGGCGATCGCCTCGTGCATAACCGCCAATGTCGGCGTTAGGCACACCAGTACGCCAGCAGGATCGCGCCCGATATCAGGTTCTACCTGCCAGCCGCAGTTATCCCAGCTCTCTTGCCAGCTAGGATCTGCCCACTGCTCAAACCGTTCAATCACATCAGCAACAATCATTCGAGGCTCCAGGTGTTTTGGCAGACGTTTTCTTAGTGGACGCTTTTTGAAAGGTCGTGTGCTACTAATCTCTCTTTATGAGGGTATATTATGTCTGCTGACGTATCTAAATCAATTGATAAATTGCATGATCGTTTGGGTATGCGCAGCTCATTTCCTGTAGGCATCCGCAGGTAATCCTAGAATGACAGAAAAGCTTAAAGTGCTTGTTGTCGATGATGAGCTAGATAATCTAGATCTGCTGTATCGGACGTTCCGTCGAGATTTTAAGGTGTTTAAAGCCGCTAGCGGTGCTGAAGCCTTAGAGATTCTAGACGCTCAAGGTGAGATGGCTGTGATCATCTCGGATCAGCGCATGCCCAAGATGAACGGGACGGAGTTTCTTGGACAGACTATAGAGCAGTATCCTGACACTATCAGAATCGTACTGACCGGATACACAGATGTAGAAGATTTGGTCTCAGCTATCAATGCTGGAAAAGTCTTTAAATACATCACCAAACCCTGGAAACCACAGGCGCTAAAAGAGATAATTGTTCAAGCTGCGCAGACCTATACAGCCGTCAAGCGCCGAACCCTAGCGCTCAGTAGAGCGCTTAGACAAGAGTCTTTGAGCAACAGCATCACGGCCGCTGTGCGTAGCTCTCTCGATTACAACAGTACTTTGCAGTCAGTGGTGAGTGCGCTAGGCCAAGCAGCCGCAGCAGACTTTTCAGTTCTATATCCAACAGAGCCAGAGAGCTGGCAGTCTGGACAGAACGAGTTAAAACCATTTACCTATTCACAGGACGCAGATTCTAAAGCGTTTTTGGACTGCTGTATGAAAAGCGCTTCCGCCTGTACTAAAAGCGGTCAGCCTTTATGCGTCTTCCATAGCAATCCCGCACTTTCTCCTGACAACATCATAGGCATAGACAGTATAAGTGCAGACAGCACAGGACTCAATATCTTCTCAAAGACTCTGAAAATAGAGGATAGGGTCGTCACTAGAATAGTTGTTCCTTTTCTAGATAAGGGCTCTCTTTTAGCCAAAGTCTATCTGTATAAAGAGATACAAGATTCGCACGATTTGCACGAATCGCAGTGGGAAGGCGAAGCGCTTGAGCTACTAACCCACATCTCAGACCAAGTAGCGTTGGCAATTTCGCACGCTAAGCTGTATCAGAAAATTCAGCAGCAGTCGATGAAAATGCAAGCAGAGCTAGAAGTGGCTCGGCAGATTCAAAGTAATCTTTTACACCAGAGCTGGCCGGAAACCCCAGGGCTAAAAATTCAGGCTCGCTGTCAGCCCGCGAGAGAAGTTGGTGGAGATTTCTTTGAAGTTTTTGTTCATCCTCAAGGAGATGTTTGGCTAGCCGTAGGAGATGTCTCTGGTAAAGGGGTACCAGCGGCGCTGTTCATGTCTAGCGCTATTTCGGTGCTGCGCCGAGAGCTAGCTCAAGAAAAATCCCCTGCGCCAGAACAGGTGATGTGTAGCCTCAACCACAGCTTGTCCAACGATTTGGTCAGCAGCAATTGCTTTATTACGATGGCTCTGATTCGGTACAGCCAGAAGACTGGTAAACTCACCTACGCTAATGCAGGACATGTCTATCCGGTAGTCTGGTCTCATCAAAAGATGGTCACACAGCGTGAAATCCACAAATTGACCAATCAGGCAAATCCTCATAGAATAGGCCCTACTTACTTAGATGTTCGAGGGGTTCCGCTGGGTATATTGCCGGTTTGGCAAGCGAACGCTGGAGAGATCGAGCTATCAGTGGGAGATGTTGTTCTTTTAACGACTGATGGAATCATAGAAGCGAGCATATCTAACGACTCGAGCAGTTTCTCTGGCTCTGCACTGGACCAAAACTCTGACTTGAGCCAAACATCTGAGCTGGACCAAAGCTCTATAATCAATCGCTCTGTAGTCGATCGCTCTGTAGTCAATCGCTCTGTAGTCGATCGCTCTGTAGTCAATCGCTCTGTAGTCAATCGCTCTGTAGTCAATCGCTCTATGTTGAATCAAGAAGGGCTTTGGGCGTTTCTACAAGAGCAACCTGCCGAATTGGATCTAGATCGTTTGCTTTCATACATCAACCGCGCTGAAGGAGAACAAGAAGATGATCAAACTCTCTTGTCACTGGAGGTAATACCTTGCTAAAAACTGAGCTAACTGTGCCCAGCGACCTGCGGTTTATGGAAGTAGTAGAACACTGGCTATTGGAGTCTTTGCGTTTAGAGATCAATCAAAAAGTAGATTGGGAAGAGGTAAAAAAGCGGCTGCGGCTGGTGGTAGTAGAGGTTTATTCTAATATCGTTCGTCATGCTCATAGCGATCATCCGGAGCTGCCCATACTTATTCGGATTGAGCTAGATGAAAACAACAATCTTTCGCTAGAAGTATGGGACCACGGCAAAGGGTTCAAGCTAGATAGCTATGCGGCTCCTTCTCCTTCTGATTATCAGGAGGGTGGGTATGGATGGCTGATTCTGCACCGAATTATGGACCGGGTCGAATATCAGCTGCAGGTCGGTGGCGATCGCAACTGTTTGAGGCTAGAAAAAGATCTAGCATCCATTAAACAGATGGCCACAAGCACTAATGGCGGTTTGGCCTAGCAAGATCGGCTATTGTTTTCGACTGCCGGTGCAGCATTCTAGATAGCCTCAGCGTTGCCGTAGCGAGCGATCGCACCTTCACCCACCTGCCATGCCCAAAGCTGATCGCCAGCCGAGAAGTGCCACCACTCGTTCGGATGCTGTCTGAATCCGGCGGCGCTCATCACCTCCGACAGCAGCATCCGGTGAGCGTGAGCCTTTTGCTCAGTGACATTTGGACTATGCTCAAAATGATCGGGATAAGATCTAGGTGAGATTTCGTCTACGGGTGAACCCATATTGACAGCTTTACCTTCGGCGTCGCTCAAGGTTAGATCAATTGCGCCACCAGTGCTGTGAGGCGGCGGCGTAGCTGGGTTTGGACTAGGCACGGCCCAGAACTGCAGAACTTTGGATTGAATACGCGATCGCTCCTCATTGCTTAATCTGCCGGGAGTCAAGCCTTCTGAGCGGACTAGCTGCGCGAATGTGTAATCCACCATAAACTGCTGTACGGCAATTGAACGGTAGGCATCAAAAATTTGCAGATGCCAGCCGGGATACTGGATTTCTAGAACGGCCTGTGCCTGTAGCACCTTTCGCAGCACACCTTCACGCAAAAAGTAAGGAGAATAGCTGCCGTAGGGTGCGCCCAAACTTTTATAGGGATGGGGGGTAACCACAGTAAAGCGCTCTAAGGGAATTGCAACTAGTGGCTCATTACATTCTCTGATGAGGACTTTTTGGTAGGGTTTCACTGATAGCTAACTAAGCGGTGACCAAGGACTGTTCGCGGACGTAGCTAACAAAGTTGCTGAGGATCTGTAAGCCCGCCGTAGATGATTTTTCTGGGTGAAACTGTACGGCCATCAGATTCCCTCTGGCGATCGCAGCGGTAACGGTCTGACTACCGTGTGTGATAGTCGCCGCATTGACGCTCTTATCGCTGGGCTCGGCGTAGTAAGAGTGAACAAAGTAAACCCACGCGCTAGCCGGAATATTTTGCAAAAGCGGACACTCAGGCTGCGCAATCTCAAGCTGGTTCCAGCCCATATGAGGAATGGTAATACCCAGCTCTGGCCGGAACTGGCGAATAGCCCCTGAAAAGACGCCCAAACCAGATTCTTTGCCTTCTTCGCTACTTTCAAATAGCACCTGCAAGCCTACGCAGATTCCTAGAAACGGCTTGCCACTGTTGGCAATGCGGCGAATCGGTTCGACTAGGTGGCGCGATCGCAAATGTCGCATTGCCGGATCAAAAGCACCGACCCCAGGGAGAACAACACCATCGGCTTTTTCAATCTGGGCTACATCATCGGTGACGATTGTAGTTGCGCCCGCCGCCTGTAGCCCTTTACAGGCCGAGTGTAAATTGCCCATGTCATAGTCGATAACAGCAATAGTTGTCACAGCGAGTAGCTAACCTCTAGCGTTCGTACATAGCCTAATAGCCTTTACAACCAAAATTATAGAAGGTAGTGCTCATTGCTCATTCTTTCAACAAAGAAAATTCGCTTAAACAACTAAGCTTTGTTAAGCTAACAGCTATATCAAATCCCCCATAAATTTTACGT
This sequence comes from uncultured cyanobacterium, assembly GCA_963838725.1. Classification (GTDB taxonomy): domain Bacteria; phylum Cyanobacteriota; class Cyanobacteriia; order Phormidesmidales; family Phormidesmidaceae; genus Phormidesmis. The sequence goes on from CAWISM010000013.1 coordinate 217,847, forward strand.
AAGTCAGGTCATCTCTATGTCGTCAACGATTGCTCTAGAGCAAATTGAGCGAGTTGTAAGAAACCAGCACCACAATCCCTTCGAGGTGCTAGGTCCCCACTCTATTGATCGCGACGGCAAACAGGTTTGGGTAGTGCGCGCCTATCTTCCTAGCGCAGATGTCGCTTGGGTAGTACGACCAGAAACTCGCAAAGAATATCCGATGACCAATGAACAGCATCCGCAGTTCTTTGAAGCAGTTATCGACGAGGCTATCACCAACGAAGAAAGCATTGCCAACTACCAAATTCGCTACAAAAGCGGTAGCAGTGAGCACGTTGCTTACGATCCCTATGCTTTCAAATCTCCTGTAATTACGGAATTTGACGAGCACCTATTTGCTGAAGGTAACCATCACCGCATCTACGAAAAGATGGGTGCACACCCCATGACACAAGGTGGTATAGCCGGTGTGTACTTTGCGCTGTGGGCTCCTAATGCGCGCAATGTTTCTGTCATTGGTGACTTTAATAGCTGGGACGGTCGTCAGCATCAGATGCGCAAAGGCAACAGCGGCATTTGGGATCTGTTCATTCCTGAGCTGACAGTCGGCAACACCTATAAATACGAAGTTAAAAACAACGATGGCCACATCTACGAGAAGTCCGATCCTTACGGCTTCGAAAGAGAAGTCAGACCGGATACTGCCTCTATCGTAGCCGATCTAGACAGATACGACTGGAGCGATCAAGCCTGGCTGGAACATCGCCGCCAGAGCGATCCGATGGTACAGCCTATCTCTGTCTACGAAGTGCATCTAGGCTCGTGGATGCACGAATCTTCAGCCCAGCCCGCCAAAAATGCCGACGGTACCGACGCGCCCGTAGTCACCGTCGCGGATCTAAAGCCGGGGGCTCGCTTCCTAACCTACAGAGAACTCGCTGCCAAGCTAATCCCCTATGTCAAAGACATGGGATTTACTCATATTGAAGTCCTGCCTATTGCAGAGCATCCCTTTGATGGATCTTGGGGCTATCAGGTAACTGGCTACTACGCGCCGACATCTCGCTACGGGACGCCAGAGGACTTTATGTACTTTGTCGATCAGTGTCATATGCACGGCATTGGAGTGATTGTCGACTGGGTGCCTGGACACTTTCCTAAAGACTCTCACGGCCTGGCCTTTTTTGATGGAACACATCTATACGAGCACGCCGATCCTCGTAAAGGTGAGCACAAGGAGTGGGGTACGCTCGTCTTCAACTATGGCCGCAATGAGGTGCGCAACTTCCTGATTGCGAACGTGCTTTTTTGGTTTGACAAATTCCATATTGACGGCATTCGAGTTGATGCTGTTGCCTCAATGCTGTACCTAGACTACAACCGGAAACCCGGCGAATGGGTCGCGAACGAATACGGCGGTAGAGAAAACATTGAAGCAGCAGAGTGCCTCAAGCAGGTCAACCATGTCTTGTTTAGCCACTACCCAGGGGCGCTTTCAATCGCAGAAGAATCTACCTCCTGGCCGATGGTTTCTTGGCCTACCTACGTAGGCGGTCTGGGATTCAATTTGAAGTGGAATATGGGCTGGATGAACGACATGCTGGACTATTTCAGCATGGATCCTTGGTTTAGGCAGTTTCATCAGAACAATGTCACCTTTAGCATCTGGTATGCGTTTAGTGAGAACTTTATGCTGGCGCTCTCGCATGATGAGGTAGTGCATGGCAAGAGCCATATGGTCGGTAAAATGCCAGGAGATGACTGGCAAAAGATGGCGAACTTAAGAGCGCTATACACCTATATGTATGCTCACCCTGGTAAGAAGACGCTGTTTATGGGAATGGAGTTCGGTCAGTGGAGCGAGTGGAATGTATGGGGAGATCTAGAGTGGCACCTGCTACAGTTTGATCAGCACAAGAGTCTGAAGCACTGCGTTGAAAGGCTTAATTCTCTCTATCGCCGCGAGCCAGCGCTGCACACGCAAGACTTTTCTCAAGAGGGGTTTCAGTGGGTAGACTGTAGCGACAATCGCCACAGCGTAGTCTCCTTTATTCGCTACGACCAGAAGAGCGAGGAGTTTATCCTAACAGTGTGTAACTTCACGCCGCAGCCTCACAGTCATTACCGGGTAGGCATTCCCAAGCAGGGATACTACCGTGAGATCTTCAACAGCGATGCAAGAGAATTTGGCGGCGCTAATATTGGCAATCTAGGGGGCAAATGGTCGGATGATTGGACTTTCCACGAACGGCCCTATTCTCTAGATCTAACCTTGCCGCCGCTGAGCGTGATTATGCTGAAGCTAGACGCGCAAAAGACCGAAGCTGCGTTGAATCCTAGCAGCGCTGACTAAGTTCTGATCTGGCGCTGAGACTGACTGATGAATCTATCTTTAGGCGTTATTTCTTTTGCTAAGGACGTCTCCTTTGATAGACGCAGCTAGAAGAGAAAAGTGATTTAATGATTCTTGTACATAGAACAAGGAATAATCATATATGAATCCTATCAGCATTGGTTTAACAGAGGAACAAAGACAAGGTGTTGTACAACTGCTCAACCAAGATCTCTCTGACTCGTACCTATTAGTCATTAAGACTAAGAAGTATCACTGGGACGTGATTGGGCCTCAGTTTAGAACCCTGCACGAGCTGTGGGACCAGCACTACGAAGCGATTAGCATGAATATTGATGCGATCGCAGAGCGGGTCAGAATGCTAGGCGGCTACCCTATCGGTACGGCCAAAGGCTTTGAAGAGAATGCCACTTTGCGTGAGCACCCTGGCGATCTGCCCACAGCCGACGAAATGGTCAGACGGCTAGTCGCAGACCACGAGCAGATTATCCGCAACCTGCGCGATCATGTCGATCAAGCTGGCGACAAGTTCCACGATGAAGGCACTGCTGACTTCTTGACTGGATTGATGGAGCAGCACGAAGAAATGGCGTGGATGCTACGTTCTTTTGTCGAGGGCACTACTTTGACACCGAGTGGCGAGCGCGAGACCGATCTGAAAGTTCCTGCTGCTGTATAGTAGCTTAGCTCTGTTAGTTTAGCTCTATAGTCATATCTAAAGGCCGTAGGCGCATGAGTTTGCGTCTGCGGCCTTTTGCTTTTAGGCATTATCGGCACACACAAATAGGCAAGCAGTAAATACGTCTGTAGGCAGATCCAAGTACCTGGCAATACTGCTAGATTTCCCTAGTTAGAAAGAGTCTGATAATGCCGTTTGTTTGTATACTGAGCTTACAAACTTTAAGAGGACATTTATATGACTCTGCTACTAGAAACTGTTGTTGAAGAAGCGCCCTACGCACTTTCGCTCACCACGGTCGGGATTGTTGGGTTTATCGCTGCGGTGACTATTGGGTCTATCGCATGGTACAACTCCAAGCGTCCTGTTGGTTGGGAAGATAAAGAGCGACCAGACGTTGTTCCCAAGGTAGACAAGTAGATTAGAAAGAAGTCATTGAATAGCTGACTGCATATTTTGAGTCAGGACTAACTAAGAGCTCAATTAGTAAAGATGCCAGGAACATAAAGAATCCTGGCATCTTTATGCGTAATAAGGCGCATAATAAGAGATTCATGATAAGAGAAAGATTTGGTAAAAACCAACATGAAAGCGGCCATAGTTGACTGTACTATGGCCGCTTAAACTGTATAGAGAAGTTGAATTAAGAGACTGAGAGTCTCCAGACTAGATTAGTCGACCGCGTCTTTGATACCATCTTTGGCGTTTTCTTTTGCTTTAGTTGCAGAAGCTTCTGCTTGCTTAGCTTTACCTTTCGCCTGAGCTTCAGTATTGTCTGTAGCGTCGCCTGCCGCTTCTTGAACTTTACCCTCGACGTCTTTAGCCGCTGCTTTAGCTTTTTCTTCAAGACTCATAATAAGCACTCTCCGATTAGTTTTCTTTACGCCTTTTATTCTAAGACCTTCAATATGCTGGAGCCTCTGTCTTTTGGGCTTACTCGTGTCATCGAAAGACGTATTCTAGATTGTTACGGGAGCAACTGTAGATCACTGAGGCTGTTTCGACAGAAAGACTATGATACAGGAGAATTAGGCTACTCTTGTAGGCCGGATAGCTATTCTTCAAGGGTCTAAAGGATCAATTACCTATGTCTGCACGGGGCGATCACAATTCGCAGTTAGAGCCATCAAATCCTGATTTGAAGCAACCCGCTATTACAGCAAAGACAGACGCGCAAGGGCTAGAGCCTAAAGCTAAGAAGCCAAAAAGCAAGAACGATCGCCCTAGTCCCTGGCGACTGCGTCCAATGGTCCGGATTCGATATTTCTGCCCGCCGAGTATCTACCGCCCGGTAGTCCGCGTAGCCCGTTGGTTTGGCAAAAAGTTTGCGGTCAATAGTGGGGACTGGCACTGGATGGCCAACAATCCGCTGCCTCTAAAGAGCTTGAATCGGAGTCTGTGGCGTA
>CAWISM010000014.1:0-91727 GCA_963838725.1 uncultured cyanobacterium
TCATCCGCCACAGCCGTTTGCACAGGCACGCTGAGCTGCCCTTAGGTATCTGCCTCGCCCGTCGCCCGGTATAGCTCCACCTGATTGTTCGGATCGACCTGACCGCGAATCACCGCTGTATCGTTGATAATAAAAAACTCAGAGCTGGCAAACTGCGGCGCATTCACCGCGCTATTGCCCGTATCCTCTCGGCGATTACGAGAATCTCTTTGTGGGTTAGGCCCGTCTCCAGACTGAAAGTCCTGGGGCCTGCGCCCGCGCCGAACGTTTAGATCCACACTCAATCCTTCTAGGGAGCCAAACTCGTTGCCAGTAATCACGTTGCCCTGACTCTGAGTGCGCGGCCCAAACCCAAACGCAGTTACGACAACGCCGCTGCCCTTCTGATTAGTGATGTTGTTGTTGATTACCCGGTGGTCATCTCCCATCAGGTACACCGCCGCTCTTCTAAATCGCTGGCCGTTATAGCGAATGTCGTTCTCAGAGATTTCAACAGATCCCTCCGGCTTGAACAAGTAAATGCCGCTGCCGTCATTTCCACAGATCAAGTTGCTAGAAATTAGCCCGTTCTCAACCTGGCCATCCATCCGAATCGCATCTGGCATCCCCGATAGACCATTGTTCACCAGGATATTGCTCAGAACCTGGAGATTGTCGGCCTGCCTGCCTGTGATAATGGCGCTACCGTTGTGATAGGCAATGTGATTTTCTCGAATTGTTGTTCCCGCACTGTCAAATACAGAAACGCCAAAGCCAGAGGCTTCTGTAGGCAGCGTCTCTGCCAAGGTGAGACCCAGCCAGTTTTGTTGATGACAATACCTGTCGGCGGTCCATTTTTAGCCGTATCGTAGCCAACTGCTGGTAGCGGTGTCTCCCGATTCATTGGGGCGGGGCGATGGGTAATGAAGATATCGGCTGGCGGCGTAGACTGGGCGATTTGGCTAGCCGCGTTAAACCCGTATAGGTTCAGTCCGCGCACGGTGATATCGTCTGCCGAGAGCGTCAGCCCTCTAAAGATTTCTTGACCTGCGGCAGGGCGAATAGTCACCACTGGCGTGGGAATCTCGATCTCACTGGCGGCGAAGCGGCTGGCATCGTAGCCCGCCTGGGTAGTGCCATCGATGGTTGTATTTGGGCGGGCGATCGCAGGCAAAATCGACTGAAGTGCGATCGCCTCTTCTCCTACTGGCAGGTCAAAGCGAATCACCGATCTATCAGCACTAGGAATCACTCTCTGCTGCTCGGCTGTACTCAGCGCCGTCAGCGGCAGCGTCCCGTTTAGAATCTCGATCGCCTCTCGCAGCGTCAGCACAGCATCCGCCTGAACCGGTCCATCTGTTGGACTATTCACGCTCACCTGCATAGGCGACTCGAATGAGATGGATTCTGATTGTGCGATCGCAGCGTCTATACCCCAGCCACCTAGCAATCCACCCAGCAGGCTACAAAGCGCAACAGACTGCCAGCGATATCTTAGAAAGTATTGATGGGCCATGGGTTGTTTAAGACTTCAATTAGAACAATCGACTGAGCAATTTCAAGCAGCGGACCTAACTTTTTTGTAGACATCTAGAACTCATCCGCCGTATCCGACAGCACTGGCCGCAGCCCTTCGTCTAGTTCCTCGTCAAGCACGGTATCTTCAGCATCACTCTCTCCAGTACCGTTCTCTCCAGTACCGCTCTCTTCAGAGCTGTCTGCTTCCGGCCCGTACATTGGCACTTCCGGCTCGTACATCGGCGCTTCAAAATCGACCGCTGATTCCTGCTGCTGACGCGGATCGTTTGGCTGGGTAGCAAATCCATCTAGCAGACCGCTGAGCTTGGCAGTCGCGCCAAAGTAGAAGCCCCCGCTGCTGCGGTTTTCACCAAAGTCAGTATCGTTAGCGCCGCCGCTGTAGCCCGCTGAGAGTCGCAGATCTGGCAGCGGATAGTAGCCCGCTTCTAAAGAAAAGCCCGTCTCGCTATAGCCGCCGCCGCCTAGCCAGCGCAGCTCGCCGACCGTATCCCAGCGGTAGCCCAGCCGATAGGTTGCCCTTGCCTGCGCTAGCTGAGCGGTGCTGCTGTTCGAGAAGCGGTTTCCAGCACCATCAAATTCGGTCCGACTGTTGCGCAGCGCATACTTTCCATACAGCTCCCAGCGCCAGCTCGGGGCGTAGATTGCCTCTGCCGAGAACAGATGCTGCTGCGTTTCGCTCGATCCGCCGAGTACGGCATTGGTCGGAATGCTGTTGGGATTCATCCGATGTTCGTAGCGCAGCAGAGCGTTGAACCGGTCGTTTTTGGGATTGCGGTAGGCTAGACCCAGCTTTAGCAGGCTAGTTCTCCCTAGACCGCTCAAGCGCTGGTTGGCAGCTCTAGCCGTGCGATAGTCGCCTAGCAACGTCAGTGCAGGCGTGAGTCGGCCTAGCGCCGAAGCGGTAAAGACCGTATTCGAGTTACCGCCCGAACGGCGATGCTCAAAGCGGCTGCTAGCCTGAAAGTCGGGGTTATCGGTGTATGAGATTCCAGCGCTGTAGCTTTCGCCACCAGTTAGTCCAATTGCCGAAGCACTTTGCCCTGGTGCAAATGGCTGCGCGAACTGAGTGCTGGCAGCAGTGTCGCGCCCCAGAGTGGAGAAGATTTTCTCGAATCCTAGATCGAGGTCTAGTCCTGGCGCTAGGTTAATTCCCTGCTCTAGGCCAATAGTGCCGCCTAGCTGTCTGCCATCAATCGTAGAGACTCGACCGTGAAGGGTGGTATCGCTAGCAAACGTGTGCTCACCAGAGACATCAACCGTCGTAGCGCTGCCTCTGTCGCCGCCGTAAAAAAGCTGATTTACGCCAATATTGAGTCCCTCCATCGCTTCCCAGTTCAGGCCCACAAGGGTGCGGCTAGGGTAGATAGGATCGCTATTAGAAGAAAGGTTCAGTTCGTTTTGAGCGACGATCGTCAGCCTGTCAGTAATTGGCGTTGTTAGGCGGGTGCGAAGCTGATCAGAGCTAACGCTGCTGCCGGGGTTGAGTCGATCGGTGCGATCGCGATGCAGCCAGTCCACTTCTGCCGTGCTCTCGCCAAAGCGCTGACTCACGCCTAGCGAATACGTTGTTAGCGAATTGTCTAGCGCTCTACCGGGCTGCGGCTCAAAGTTATTGAGCAGATCGGGCAGGTCGGTGATTACGCGCGGCGCGGTGCCCGAGTTATCTTCTCGATCAAACTGGGCACGCAGCGTGGTGCTGTCGGTAATGCGCCCCGATAGCTGCGCCCCATACCGGGTCTGCCCAGGCACAAAGCTAGTCGTGGCCCGGTTGGTAAAGCCTGAATCTGTCGAGCGAAAATAGGCCCGTCCACCGAGCCGATCGTTAATATCACTCTCGACAACTAGACGGTAAGCGTTGCCGCTGACCTCGTCTAAAGCGTCAAAATCGCTGGTAGAGCGAGCAATTTCAGCCGTTATCTGAGTGCGATCGCCAATCGAAATCTGAGCGTCTGCGCCAAACAGAGAGAAGTCTCTATCCCCCATACTCTCATCGAGATAGCTCGCTCCTACCCAAGATTCTTGCCCTTGCGCCTGGCTAAAGTTGTACTGCAAGCGGCTAGCGATAATATCGGTGTCTGCGCCGTTCTCGTGCTGATAGGTCGTCACAATTCGACGGACCAGCAGCAGCCCAAACTCATCTACCTGCGTACGAGCCACCGGATCGTTGAACAGCAGCGTGCCTCGGTCGTAGTCGATCTGGTAGTCAGCGCCTCTAGTCAACGCAATTCGCTCTAGCACGGTACCCGGTCGCTCTAGCTCTTCTAGCTCTAGGTAGACGCGCTCGCTGCCAGGGACGAGATCTCTTTGAGAGGTAAAGTAGAAGCCGCTGGTGCCATCTGGGGCGATAGTATCTCTTTGGAAGCCTTCTACATTGTTGGCATACAGTCCGGTTAAGGCCAGATTGCCAAAGTTGTAGTTCGCCTTGAAGCCGTGGAGCTGACGGTTAGTCGCGGTAAATAGCTGCGAAGCGGTAGAGAATTCTTCAGTATTAAAGTCTCCCCACATGGCATAGTCTGTAGCGGCGATCGCGCTAGGCGAGGTCCGCTCTAGGCGCAGGTAAACGCTGTCTAGAGAGGGGGCGACGACATCAGCATAAGAGTCGTCGCCGTAGGTTGCGTAGGTATTGTCGCAGCTACTGCTAGCGCGGAAAAGGCGAGAGTCGCCGTTGCAGTCTTGGTTGAGGGTGCGATCGCTGTTATAAGCGCCCGTATACAGCCACTCGCCAATATTGCCAGTCGCGAAGACAGCCGCATCGAGATCGAGCACATAGTCGTCATCACCATCGAGCGGCAGGAATTCGCGATAGCTATCGTAGTAGTCCGTACCCCGCGCACCAAAGCGCAAATCCACCACACCCGATATCAGACTAGATCTTTGAGGTGTAACAAACTGAATTTGACCGAATGTCTCAAACTCGCCCGACTGAGCGCGAAGCTGCACCAGGCGAGACTCTAGCGAAGATTGCAGCTCAGCGACGAACTCTCCTTCTTCTACCTCGACTTGAAAGCCCGGTGCATCTGGATTGGCATCAGCGCCCAGAAACTGCCCATCGCTCGCTTCTAGCGTAACCGTCGATTCCCAGCGAGAGACGTTACCCGCTTCATCAACGAGCTGACCGCGCAAAGTGCTAGTCGAGCGACCGTCGGCAGGAATGGCTCGCGGAGAAAGCAGCACCAGATTAGTCGGCATACCGCGAACGGTCACCATCAGCTGCTTCAGCACTTCTCCCGTATCGGTTGAAACCACTTCTAGCTGGTTATCGCCCGCCGCCAGCGTTACGCCGTACCAGGTCTGTATCCGCAGGCGAGTCTCTGTGTCGGTTTCTGTTCTACCGACAAATTCGGGGCCGACTACTCTACCGTTGACTAGCAGCGCAATCTTGGCACCGATAGGAAACTGTAGGGCTACTGAGGTCGCCGGATTGTTCAAGAAGGCGTTAGCTTCTGGGCTCAAGAATTCAACATCGTCCGCATCTGCTGAGACGGCAGTTTCTTCGACTTCCCCAGCCAGGAAGGTAGGCGTGATTGAGGTTTGCGGCAGGCCGTTGATATCATAGACAGTGCCACCGCCCGCAGAAGTGCGCACCGCGACTATGCCTGAACCCGCCGCCGGGTCAGTAGCGGGACGAATATTCGGATCGGCGGCTAATTCTGTAGAGCGACTGTTGTTTGTACCAGAATCTTCTAGCGGAGAAAGCTCCTCATGAAAGATAGAGACCCAGTTAGCCGGACGCTTCGGTGCGCTTCTTCGCGTCGTTTGGGGTAGAACAGTGACTAGCCCGCTGTCTGTCTCGGCTTCGGCGGCTTCGGCGGCAGCTCGCGATCGCGCGACCAGTCCGTCTATTGGCGCAGCGTCGTCTGATTGTGCATCACGCGATCGCGCGACCAGGTTATCGGCTAGTGATTCCTCTCTTCTGCTTCGACGCGCGCTAGCCAGGGCGTATCTTTTTCTGGGCGAGAGGTCGCGGCGGCTGGATTGAGCGCAATCTGGCTGGCACTGCGCGGCGCGTCATCATCACGCTCATCAGCACTAGAGAATCTGGGTGAAACCTCTGACTGGGGCGATCGCGCTAGCCAGGGGGCTTTCCTAGACGTGTCGCTCGTCTGATTGATAGCAGCACGGGCTATCAGTAGCCGTTCTTCAGCTCTGGTTTCTTCAGCTCTGGCTGCTTCAGTTCTGGCTCTCGGCGCCTTCCTCGGCTCTAGCGTCTTCAGCTCCGGCGATTAGTGCTAGCAGTTGACCTTCGCTATCAACTGGTCGACTTCTAATAACAACATTGGGATTATCTTCACTAATCTCAGTTTCAACGTTGCTTTTTTTAGAGTTTTGAGTCTCTTCATTCTCTGTATCTTCGTCTTCAGAGAACTTGACCGTAGATTGGGCTCTAACGGGCTTAGAGAACCACAGCAAAAGGAACGCAGGAACAATCCACAAAAGCGTTGCTACTAAGAATCTAACGCGTCGATTCTTGATTGTATTCGTCGATTTCTCGCTTACTTTTCTACCTACTATCGAAGTCATGATTATTCTTTCTCCTCAAAAGTAGGCGTAACGCCGAAATTCATGCGTACCAGCCCACCGGGAGCAAGCCTTACTAGTCGTGAGCGGCTGTTGCGCTCGTTAAAACGTAGATTCGATGCCAGCGTATAACCGGGCAGACTCTCTAAATCCAGGGTGCCTGTGCGATTTCCCGGCAACATTTTTTGAACAGAGAAGAGACCATCCGCGTCAGTCACGACTCGGTTGCCGTCATCCAAAAAGATCACAGCATTCGGAATTCCGGCCTCTCCAGTTTGTTGCTCTCCATCGAAATTTTTATCTTCAAATACACGGCCAATTAGAGTGCCGCAGTCCGACAGGATGCCTTGTTCTAGATTGATCCGGTAGACGCTAGGGCCGTCTTGCAGATCAAAGCCGTTGTCTGTTCTAGTTGCGGTGACGATGACGCTATTCTCGCCTGAGCCCCTGAGCGCGTCCGGCGTCAGCCTAGCGGCGTAGATGATATTTAGCGTCTGCTCTGGTGACATCAGCTCAGCGATGCTAAAGCCGATGCTGTTGCCACGCATTGTTGTTGTAACAGTGACGGGCAGATCGTCTAGCTGAGCCGATACAGACTCTGAGAGTAGCTCGAAGCCGACTGGCAAGGTGTCGAGTGCAACGACAGTATCAATATCAGTGGTAGAGCGACTGCGAATCGTGAGTCGATAGATGACGGTATCACCTGGCTGTGCGGCGGAGCGATCGGCAGACTTGGTGATTTCTATCTGCTGCGCTTCGCAGATAACGCTTTCTATGCCAAACTCGAAGAAGGTCAGTACTTGAGTCTCGGCGTTGGCGAGAGAAACTGTTCTAGTAAGGCTGGTTTCTCCATCGACAGAGATTGGGTTGCCATCTAGCGACGTGGCTCGATAGCTGAGCAACGCATTGCTCCCGGTGCCAGTGATGCCTAGCATCTCAATCAGCACGCGGCGCTCTGTATATAGCCCGTCATCCGGCGGGTCGATCACCAAAATATACTGGGCATTGGCATCGGTTTGCGTCAGACCTGCGTTGACTGGGCTTAGTAAACTAGCATTCGTATCTAGAAGGAAGTTGTAGCGGCCTTCTAGAGAAAGCGGAAAAGGATTAATATTTGCCAGGTTAGGCGCGATACTATCGCCGCCTGTCGTCGGCGTTAGCGTGACTAGATTGCCAATGTCTAGACCAGACGCATCTGGCTCATAAAGAGACATCGAAAAGCCAGCATAGCTAGCGAGCGGTTGGCCATCGCAGCCTAGCAGCCGACCACCCGGATCGATTATTCTCTCACTTGTTGCTACCGCGATTGAATTAGAGATCCGTTCAATCGAGTCTCCCGATGGTGTGACGTAGCTAGCAGTCGCTGTATTGAAAACAGTTTCAGCGGGATCGACGTCTGTTGTTTGTGCGATCGCACTTCCCAACGGATGAATCAACAGCCCAATCAAAAACAGTAGAAGTAGCTTTTTCCATTGGCGAAGATACCGCCGGAAATGAGAGAACAAAAAGAGTGGCATTTTAATGCGATTGAGATTGTTATAACCTCTTGCCAGTGAGGCGACCAGGCATTATAGAAAGGTAGATGATAGAAGGGCGAATCTACGTCTACGGCTTAGCGTCATACACCGAGACCCACCCCGTCGCTACGCGCCAATATCTCGTCGCAGGACGCCAAGCGCGTACTAGGAAGAGGAATTTATCTGAAGGTAAAAACACTTGCGAAAGCAGAATACAGATTGTTCAAGCAAATAGCGATCGCAAGCTCCTCAATCAAAGAAAGCTTGCGATCGCGCTCATTCACTTACTTAACAACCACTTCGTGAGAAACATTCACCGCAACATCAGACGCTAGGTCTTCGTTGAATGTCCACTTCACGTGAGTGTATGCCTCAGCCGGCGCGGGCTGCATCTCTACAGTGCCGTCAGGTAGCGTGACCTCTACCATTGGCTCAGCGACAAACGTTTCACCGTTGTCGATGCTGTAGGTGGATTCAGCCGCAGTATTACCCTTTTCAGACCCAATTACATAGGTCATGGCTTCTGGAATCGGCTGAGTGATCACCAGATTTTTCGCGGGCATTTCGCCTTCGTTAGAAGTCACAACGGCGTAGCGTAGAACATCGTTAGGCTGTACAACTGCTTCGCCTTTTAGCGCTTCCCAGACGACTTTGGGGTTCACCATTTTCGTCTAGAACGGTGATCTGCTTTTCAGCGCTCATCACCAGCTTTACTTCAGACTGAGTAATTTGCTGTGCGATCGCCGCACCAAACTCTTGCAGATTAGCCAATACGGGCTTGCTAACCACAAACGGCGCAGACGCCATCAGAGCCGCAATACCTAGACCAAACACAAACTTACGTTTCATAGTTTATCGAACCTTAAAAGTTTTCAACAACAGAACTTTTGACCTTTGAATCAACTACTCTGACCGAGAATTACGGAGTAGGACCTTCGTTGACCATGCGGCGGAATGTGAATGTGCCGCTTTCACCAGCTTCAACAGAAGGTACAACGTTCTCGTATTCTCTACTTGACTACCAGAAGCCGGGTCAGTAGTACTTGGTGTGGCAGTCCCCGCTTGGTAATCAGCGCTCGAATCGAAGTAATTGACGCTACTACCAGCTTCAGATGTAGTACCTTGCTCGTGGGTAGTAAACTCTGCCCAGTTGTTGTCCCCAGCACCAAAGGTGGCTGCTCCATCCTCAACTATCACAAAGTCAGTGGCTTCTAGTAGGATGCTGCCGACGCCACCAAGTGGTTCAGAGATGTTCTCGTAAGTGAGTACATACTCGATGGACTCACCCGGCGCAGTAACTTCTGAACCGGTAAACGGAGTTACGTTACCATCAGCGTCGATGATGTTCGCTGCCTTAGTCAGCTCCATAAAGCCTGTGTAGAGGCGGTCAATAGTGATGTTGTTAGTCACCTCATCTTGATATCCAGGAGATGCTACAGGATCATCATCCGTGAATGCCACGATAGGAACAGGCACACCAACTAGCTGAGCAGTATCAGCAGGCAGATCAATTGTCACGGTGTAGTCAATTTCAACTCCAGGAGCTAAATCGCCTACGTTAACAGGAGCACCGCCCGTATTGAACGTTCCTGCCCCAGCGTCATATACATACGTTGCCGACTGCGCTGGAATTCCTCTTGCAGGGTCACCAGCGTACGAGATTGTTACCACTGTCAGGTCGGGGATATCGCCATTGCCAAAGGGATAGCTGACCCGGTTTGTAGGATCTAGTGGATCAGAGGCGAACACTGCTTCGCTAGGGGATAGAGGCTCAATCGTAACGTCGACAAGCGTTGTTGTAGGAAGCGGGTTGCTGAGCGTGTTATCAAACGTGACAGCATCAGGATTGAACAGATCACCAGGCGCTAATCCAACCGGAACTGTTGTAGAAAGGTTGGTGAAGTCGTCGTCATCACTAGTCGGACCGACCGCGTCAGAGTCTCCCTCTGTACCGTTGAAGATGCCGTCGTCTGCTACAGCCGTAGGCGTTACAGAAACAACGTTGATTTCACCATCAGGGCCAGTACCGGTGTTATCGTTACCAGTATCTACGTCAGTGGTATCATCTGGCTGATTGTCGTTGTTGTTGTCAGCTAGCGGATCAGGAATACCGGTATCGACTAGCGGATCGTAGTCACTACCGGATGGATCTGGTGGTACGGCCCCCTCAAAGTTGTTGGGATCTTGGTCACCAGATTCATCATAGATAATCTGGTCTGGATCGGTTGGATCGCCGCCTTCTGTAGTACCAAAGACCTGGGCAATGTTCTCAATGATGCCGCCGCTGCTGGGCAGATCGCTAGTCACCACGGTGAAGTTTAGACCAGTGACCGTATCGCCAACGCCGATTGGACCATCAGCGGAAGGATCATAAACGAAACCAACGCGGGTGATTGCGCCAGTTGCCGGTAGGGTGGTTGTCCATGTCGCCGCAAGCGCATTACCACCAATAGTATTGGTATATACCGGTATCCAGCCAGCAGGTAGATTGAAGGTGTCAACAGAGTCGAATACGGTTCCCTCAGGAATTGCATCTGAGACTAATATGCGGACCGCTGGATTGCCATCAAGTGATGTGAGGGTAGTTCCTTCGAGTGCCGCCGGGGCGAAGTTAGCAGGATCTGGACTGTTTGACTCTACCTCTAGCTCTAGGCTGTAGGTAATCATGTCATCTGTAACATCGGCTTGATCCATCGGATCTTGCGTAGCGGTCTTGAGGACAGTCGCTAGCGCCAATGGATTTACCGCAGAAGCAAAGGTAGGTGCAGCTTCTGCCTGCGCTTCTCTCTCCCCATTATCTGGAGCACCGCCGATAGCGAAAGTGCGCAAGTCGTTGTCAGCTGGAGCGGCGTCGTTATCGGTTGGTTGGTTTTGAGTTCCGTCTGGACCTTCAGTTGGAGAGTTATCATCTGTATTACCCAGCGTAACGCCAACGGGCTCACCTGCTACCGTACCAGGCGTAGGCGTACCAGTGACTACAACCGTGAAGCTATCATCAGGTGCAAGTTCAGTCACACCAGTGAGAGAGCTATACAGAATTCCTAGATCGTTGGTTGTAAATGTGCCAATCGAAGTACCATCAGGTGCGAAAATCTCAATCTGAGTGAGGTCAAGATTCTCCAGCACAAGATCGGGAATGAATACATCCGTAGGCGCGTTACCTACGTTTGTAACTTCGAATGTGTAATTGAGTACATCTCCATTCTCGATTGCACCACCGTTAACGTCATCAACGGGGCTAACGACCGCAGTCAAACCCGCAATCTTGGCTACCTGAACGACGACTGTGTTAGAGGTCGTGTTGATAGTGTCCGTATCTGGGTTGCCATCTTCATAGGTGGCCGTTGCGGTGTTACTAATAGGCGTGCCTGCGGGGGCTCCTTCCGCATAGACAGCGCTTACCATGTTGAAAACACCAGCCGCCGCTAGCGCAGTCGCCAGAATCGGTTTTTGGACCTGTTGGCGAAATGTTTTCTGTTTCTGTGTTTTTGCCATTTTTGTATCAGCTAAATGTACAAACAAAATGAAATCTTCAAGCAGAGTAGTCAAACCAGATGAAACGTCCTAAGCACTGCTGATAAGCGTCGTCATCAAACGCAGACAGGTCGATGAAAACGCTCTCAAAAGCAGCCCGCCACGAAAGCGAAACCGTCTGCATAAGCAAAACAGCCTGCTGCGCAAGCAAACCTAGAGCGTTTCAAACGGCTTTAGCCTAGAGTCCATACTGGTGAGTTCAATTTTTCAGAGAGCCAAAGTCCTCTAACAGCTCTGTTGTAGTAGTGCATGCCTGAACTTGTAGGTCCAACAACAGTTCCTACAACCAAACCGCACTTAGACTACCCGCCTATCAACTTTCCCTTATGCGTTATTTCACCTAATATCTCTCTTTTTCTGTGTATCAAAAGCTTTAATTGCCTATGATCCAGGGATTGCAGCGTTCAAGCGCCTACGCACTTAGAGACAATACAACAAAAAAAATGCAAAAAAGCAGTCGTTCTACGTAGAGAAAAGCGACTGCTTTAATGAATATCTTCTATTGCGAAGATTGTTATATTTTTGTATATCAAAAATCTACATTAGCCGCCTGCATCATTCACTGGCAGGGACGGCAGCGAAATTACATAGCGATAGCCCGCAGTCCCCGATCCTTGTACAACCGCCTTACCACCGTGCATCTCGGTCAAGTGCTGACTCAGTAGCAGGCCAAGCTCTTGGCGAGACGCATCGACTCGCTTGGCCACATTCATTACTTCGAAGACTTCTCCACCACCTGCATCAAGCGCTGTCTGGGCTAGCGGCTCTACCCTCATCTCTAGAGGGTCCGCGCTCTGCGCGTTCTGTACAAAGCGATCGCCCGCCTGCTGCCTCTGACTCCATGCAATCACGGCCTGGGGTAGGTCTTCTCCTAGCCACGGATTAGAAACCCACAGAGCGATATTAATGTTGCTGTCTCTACGCGAGATATGCAGCCGAATCGTACTGCCCGCCGTAGACATCTTGATAATGCTAAAGACTAGATGATAGATCAGCTGCTTGACTAGGCGCTTGTCTAAATTCCAAATACGAGAGCTAGGTTCTACGGTCAGCTTCATCTTTAGATCTTGCTGTCTAGCTTTCGTCTCTAGAGATGCGATCGCCTGCTGCCCAATCATCTCAATGTCAGCCGCTGCAACAGAAAGCTGATAGTCTTTCTCTTTTAGCTCACTGATTTCAACAATCTCATTCACCATCGTCAACAGTTGTTGAGAGCTACTCAGCACAATCTTGGTGTATTCTCGCTGTTTTTCGCTCAGCGGGCCGTAGATCTCTCGGCTGAGCATACTGGCCATTCCGGTGACAGAGGTTAGCGGATTACGCAGCTCATGCGTCAGTTGAACGATTAGATCAAAGCGAACTTTGTTGATTCTCTCTAGCAGCGGATTCTCTACTACCGGACTCGAACCAAAAGACAAACTTTGGTGATTGGGCTGATGGCTAGCTGACAGAGCGTGAGTTTGCAAAAGGTGCTGCTTTTCAAATTCGCTAATGCTCCAGCGGACGCTGAGCTCTAGCAGCGCGATCTCTTTTGGGGTGAACTGATGCGGCAGCAGATCCATCACCGCTAGCGTACCGATACAGCAGCCTTCTGCTGTAGTCAAAGGAACGCCTAAATAAGAGTGAATGCCATAGTGCTGCACTAGCAAACTGCGAGAGAATGCAGGATGAGCGGTCGTATCGGCGAGGGCAAAGGTCTTACCACTGTCGACGACGTGAGTGCAAAAAGATTCTTTTCTCGGCAGCGCTCGGGCGGCGGCTAGCTGATTCATCAGGCCCAGGCTAGAGAGTCCTACGACCGATTTGAAGCACTGCGTATCTGCATCCATGACGCTGAGAATGCAAATTGGCATTGCCAGCAGGCGAGAAATATTTTGAGTGGCTTCGTCAAAGATAGGCACGCTGTCGTTGCTTAGCAGACCCAGCCGCGATAGCACATCAATACGCTGCTGATCGCGCTGCACTGGCGTCATGCCCTCTAGCTGACAAGACAGCCTAGACTGGAGCGTATCTTCTACCCCTAAGTTCTCCTCTGCTAAGCCAACGCTCAGACCACTGTCTGAATCAAAGGCTTTTTCGTTGCTGGAGGTGCTGTAAGTCATGCGCTGCGCACTAAAAGAAGATAGGTTGAGTTCATCATTCCCTGAGACGCTTTGTGATTTAACCCCGTAGTTTCAACGTAACAAGCCAAAAACATGCAGTAGAACATACAGTAGACTGATGAATGGCTCTTGCTAGCTCCTCGTTTTTAGGTGCTTTTATTTAGGTGCTTTTTATTATGCAAACTGCGATCGCCGTTGGCACACTCCTGCAAAATCATTACAAAATTATCAAGCTGCTAGGCCAGGGTGGGTTTGGCCGCACCTACCTAGCCGAAGACGAAGGTAGATTCAACGAGCGCTGCGCCATCAAAGAATTCGTTCCTATTAAAGGACAAGACCGATTCTCTGACAAAGCCACCCAGCTCTTTCAAAGAGAAGCCTCCGTACTCTACCAAATCATCCACCCGCAGATTCCCAAATTCAGAGCCACCTTCGAAGAGCAAGAGCGACTGTTCCTGGTCCAGGACTACGTTGAAGGCCCCACCTATCACGAAGTCCTCAACCAGCGCAAGCAGCAGGGCCAGCATTTTTCAGAAGCAGAAGTCAAACAGTTTATTCAGCAGATGCTGCCCGTGCTTGCCCATATCCATGCCAAAGGCATCATCCATCGCGACATCAGCCCAGATAACATCATTCAGCGTCAGCCAGACCACCTGCCAGTGCTGATCGACTTTGGCGTCGTCAAAGAGGTCGTCACTCGTATGCAGCTTAGCCCCACCGACGCTGGTAACGTCAGTCAGGCTACCACTGTCGGCAAAGCAGGCTACGCGCCCAGTGAGCAAATGCAAACTGGCAAAGCCTACCCCAGCAGCGATCTCTACGCCCTAGCCGTCACCGCTATTGTCCTTCTCACTGGCAGGGAACCCCAAGCCCTCTTCGACGACATCAACTTCGCCTGGAACTGGCAGCCTCTGGTTACGGTTAGCCCTAGCTTCGCCGCCGTCCTGAATAAGGCATTGCAGTACCGACCTAGCGATCGCTACCAGTCCGTCAGCCAGATGGCCCAAGCCCTTCAGGCCAGCAACGCTACGGGGACTTCGAGTCCGCTCAGCCCCCAGTTCCCTGGGACTCAGCCGCAAAATGGAGCCTCTACTCAGAATCTAAACCCGCAGAACCTAAACCCACCGCTTTCGCAAATCCAAACTGTCGCCGTCGGACGCCCCAACCCCGGCGCTACGAGCGTCACGCCAGCTAATCCCAACCGAGCTAACCCCAATCGGGCTGACTCCAATCAAGTTAGCCACATCAACACACCGCCGACTGCCAGCCAGTCCAGCACCCGCCTACAGATGCCCTCAGAGCGAGAGCAATCGCCCTCATTTCTTGAAAATCCCTTTGCTGTCGGTGCCCTAGCCGCTGGTCTAGTCACCGCTGCCGGATTTGGCGGCTGGGCCACCGTCAGATATCTCAATTCGCCGACCACGCCAGAGCCGACTATCACCTCTCTTCCACCTATAGACGGTGAAGTTACGCCCGAGCCAACCGCCACGCCCAATCCTCAGCCCGCTGAATACACTCAGCCGCTCAGCTTAGTTCCTGGCGTCGCCGAATCCGTAGAAGGCAATCTGCTAGGTGGTGATACGCTCAACTATCTACTGAGCGCAGAACCTGGACAGACCCTGACGGTTGCCGTAGCGCCAGAAGGGGTCTTGCTCAGCGTTTTGGGCCCAGACGATCAGCCAGTCGCTCGCAATGCCAGACGGGTTGCCCGGTGGCAGGGCACCCTCGAAGACTCTGGGGAATACAAAATTCAGCTCAGCCCCGTTCGCGGCATTCCCAGCAGCGATTACCAGCTAGAAGTCGCTCTAGGTCCCGTTCCCGCACCTCCCGAGCCCGAACCCACAGAGCCCGTTGAGCCGCCGCCGACCGATACGACTAGCCCTGACCCAGAGCCTACATCAGCACCCACACAGGTAGACATACAGACTCAGAGAATCACTTTGCCTGACGATTCTCAGGGCACACGGGTCACTAATAGTGTGGGACCGGGTCGCCTGAAGCGCTACATCGTCAATGCCAGACAGGGACAAATTCTGACGGTGAGTGTAGTTTCTTCTGAGCAGCCAGTATCCTTTGAGCTATTGATGCCAGATGGGACACTTCTCCCGGATGCTTCTAACCTAGAGCGATGGCAAGGGTTCTTACCTTTGGGCGGCGACTATAGTATCGATGTGACAGCGCCTGCACGTTCAGATTTCACAATAGAGATGCAGCTTAGTGCTGCGATTCCGCAGGGTTAAGCGACTTGCTAGCAACGCTTGCGAGTGATTGGAGATAGCAATAGATAGCAGCAGAAATTAAGAGGAGATTGAGTCAGCTTGGCAGCGTTGTTGATTACCGGAACAGATACAGACAGCGGCAAAACGGTGCTGACCTCAGCGCTAATCGCCTACTGGCAAAGGTATTGCTGGGCCTATCGATTAGGCGTCTGCAAGCCAGTGCAGTCTGGGGAAGGCGATCGCGAACTCTATAGCCGACTGTTTGATCTTGGTCAAACCCCAGAGCAGCTTAATCCTCTCTGGTACAAAGCGCCGATTGCTCCGCCGCTGGCTGCCGCCCTAGAGGGCAAGCGAGTCGATCTGGCCAAAGCCTGGAAAGTCGTTTCACAGCTTCAGGCAGAGCGAGACTGGGTTCTAGTCGAAGGGGCGGGTGGACTAGGATCGCCCATTACCGATGAGCTGACGATGGCCGATATTGCCTATCAGTGGCGATTGCCGACGGTGCTAGTCGTCCCAGTGAAGCTAGGCTCGATTTCAGCGACTGTGGCGACCGTCGCCCTCGCAGAACAAAAGAAAGTCAACCTGCGCGGCATCATTCTAAGCTGCACAGAGTCTCGTACTAGCCAGCAGCTAGCACAGTGGACACCGATTCAGATGATTGAATCGTTGACCCGTGTGCCTGTGCTCGGGGTATTGCCTTACCTCAGACAGGTCAAGAACCTAGAGACACTAGCCGAGGCAGCGGCCCAGCTAGATCTAGAGCGATTGATGCCAAAGGCGTTCTGGGCCTAGAAAAATCTGACAGAATAAAGCAAACTCTACCGAATTTCTATGCTGACGCTTTCTAGCCCCTTGGCTGGGCCTTTGACCACTCGTTTCTCGGCGCTACGGCCTGATATCCAGGCGCTGCAAGCCGATCTAGTGACCTGGCGTCGACAGATTCATCAGCGCCCAGAGCTAGGGTTTCAAGAAGAGATTACGGCTCAGTTTATTTGCGATCGCCTCACGGAATGGCAGATTGAACACAAGAGCAAAATTGCCACAACCGGCGTCGTCGCAACTCTAGAAGGCAGCAAGCAGGGAAACGTGGGAACGAAAGCGCCTGTGCTAGGAATTCGAGCCGATATGGATGGCCTGCCAGTTCAAGAGCTGAATGAGGTGCCCTATCGCTCTGTGCTTGATGGCAAGATGCACGCCTGTGGCCATGACGGACACGTGGCGATCGCGCTTGGCACTGCCAAATACCTCAAAGCGCATCCCGAGACCTTCAGCGGCACCGTCAAAATTATCTTTCAGCCTGCGGAAGAAGGGCCTGGTGGCGCTAAGCCAATGATCGAGGCCAGCGTCCTCAAAGACCCCGATGTCGATGCCCTAGTTGGCCTACACCTGTGGAACAATCTGCCGCTAGGCACTTTGGGCGTTCGCAGCGGGCCGATGATGGCCGCGACCGAATTCTTTCACTGCACTATTCAGGGCAAAGGCGGACACGGCGCAATTCCACAGCAGACAGTCGATGCGGTGGTCGTGGGCGCTCAGGTCGTCACAGCGCTGCAAACGCTAGTGTCTCGTAATATCGATCCGCTTAAGTCAGCAGTAGTCTCGGTAGGAGAATTCAAAGCGGGTACGGCGGTGAATGTAATTGCCGACAGCGCGCGGTTAAGTGGAACGGTTCGCTACTTTGACCCGGACTATGGGACGCTGATTCCACAGCGGTTAGAGCAGATTATTGCGGGGGTTTGTGCGGCGCATGGAGCGAGCTATGAGCTGGACTATCAGCGGCTGTATCCGCCAGTGGTAAATGATGATGCGATCGCCGATCTAGTCCGCGCTGTCGCGCTGTCTGTGGTTGAAACGCCTGCGGGCGTTATTCCCGAATGTCAGACAATGGGCGGCGAAGATGTCTCCTTCTTTTTACAGTCAGTTCCAGGCTGCTATTTCTTTTTAGGCTCAGCCAATGCCGAAAAAGATTTGGCCTATCCCCACCACCATCCTCGCTTCGACTTCGATGAAACCGCCCTGAGTGTTGGGGTTGAAACGTTTGTCCGCATCGTCGAGAAGTTCTGTAGCTGTGATCATGCAGCTGTGACCCTATAGACTAGCGCCCCCATGAGTGATTCCACCCCCAAATCTCTAGACCTGCCTTTAGCCGCTGCCACTCGCACAAAGGTGCTAAACGCCATTTCTGAAAAGCTCGACGAATACGCCTTTCCAGAAATCGCCAGCAAAATCCAAACCGATATTGCCGCTCGACTCAACTCGGACGGCTACCAGGATATCAACAGCGGCGAGCAGCTAGCAGACACCCTCACCGCCCAGCTACAAATCCTCAGCGGCGACCAGCACCTCAAGGTCTACTTCAGCCCAGCTGTTCTCCCCCATCTAGATCCCAGAGCCGAAATTCCACCTGAAGAACTTGCCCAACAGCGGCAGCTCAGCCAGCTACGCAACTTCGACTTCAACCGAGTCGAGAGACTGCGCGGCAACGTTGGCTATCTAGAGCTTTTCAGCTTTGAAGCTCCAGAATTTGCGGGCGGTACTGCCGCTGCTGCCATGCAGTTTCTAGCAAACACCAGCGCTTTGATCATCGACCTACGCCAAAACCGGGGTGGGTCGGCTAGCATGGTTGCCCTACTCACTAGCTACCTACTCCCGGCCTACCCTAGCCTTCATCTCACCGACCTGCATTGGCCTGCCGAAAACCGTACCCAGCAGTCATGGACCTTGCCCTATGTCCCTGTGCCTCGCTATCTAGGCAAGCCAGTCTACGTACTAATCGGACCCGAGACATTCTCAGCCGCAGAAGAATTTGCCTACAACCTCAAGCATCTCAACCGGGCTGTTCTAGTTGGCGAGATTACCGCAGGTGGTGCAAATCCTGGCACTGGGTTCAGGCTCCACGACCACTTCTGGATGTTTATCCCTACGGGCACAGCGACTAGCATAGTCACCGCTGAAAATTGGGAAGGTATCGGCGTTTTGCCGGACTTCAAGGTGCCAATTGAACTGGCGCTAAAAACAGGGCAGCTACTGGCGTTTAGGAAGCTGCTTAGAGATGATGTAGAAGGTGAAAATCCTGGTCAGATGGAGCGCAGCTTGCGCCGAGAGCTAGAAGATTCGCTAACGCTGGTAGAAGCCGACCTAGATAGAATGCAGCAGAATCTGGTCAGTGAGATGAGTAAGATTCGATGAAAGTTATCGAGGAAACTCGCTGAATTAGATGAAAGCAAGATGGATACTGTAGAGTAGGTCACCCGTTTGTAGACGCCATAGGCTAGGAATGGGGATTGATAAATGTATTGAGTTTGGTTAGGTAGCTTCGATGAGATTGAGGTCAGCACAGGAACACACAGCCGCTAACACACTTGGTTCGGCGCTGGTTCTTGTAGTAGGCAGTGTGACAGCTGGCGCGGTGATAGCAGCTACAGCGATGGCCGATGTAGTACAGGCGCAGACCGTTAGGCCTGCTCAAGCAGCTCAGACAGACCAGGCAGCTCAGACAGAGGCGGAAGCGCAGCTGGCTGAGAAGGTTGCGATCGCACCGCCCCCGCTACCCACCTCCATCTCCACACCTTTCTACCCAGATCTCGCTGGCATTCTCGATCTCTACAGCGATGCGGACGCTATTTCTAGCGTTGGTCACCTGCGCCCTCGCTACGTAGAAGGACTAACCAATGACAGTGTTAACTGGCTAACTTCCGTCTCTCTACCGCTCTACACCGCTCCAGGTGGCCCCCACTGGGGCTGGATTCATCACGGCTATCTGGTCCAAGGCGAGGCTGCTTTTGCCATTGGCCGCGATGCTGGCTTTGCTATGGTCAAGCCCTACGAGAATCTCTACACCTTTCCGGTTCTAGCGATTCGAGACGACGGCTGGTTCCAGGTGCAGTACACCACAGACGGCAGCGCCTGGGCCCATACGTCGCAGCTAGAAATTGGTGATATGCCGCTGGCTATCGAGCGCTGGGAGTTGCTGCTAAGCTCACAGCCGTCGCTATATTTTTTGGAGAATTCTGAGGCTCAGGCATTGCGATCGCAGCCTCAAGAAGCCCCCAATATGCTCAGCTTCGTCGCCTCTGACAGCTTAATCGAACCCATTAGTATCGTCGGCGACTGGATGCGCGTTAGGGTCACCCGCCCTACTTCCCTCTGCCAGCCCCTTACCGGATCGACCATCACCGAGGGCTGGATGCGCTGGCGAGACGATGCTGACGAATCTTTAGTCTGGTACAGCCCAGACGGTAGCTGTCAGCAGACTAGCTAGGCGCACTACAGTCTGGGATTTTGGCCCGCGCTCTGGTCCGCATTCTGGCCTGCATCCTTAAGATTTCCTTATTTTCGCGACGACTTTTGCCGTACAATCACTTAAGCGTAAGGCGTTGAATTTCTCTACTAAATCAGTCGCTTGCGCTAGCAAAGCAGCGCTGTTGTAGTAGGCATTTCATCTCATGTCGATCGGTTATCTTGCACTTGTCCTCCACGCCCATCTTCCCTTTGTTCGCCACCCAGAGAGCGACTTTGTTCTAGAAGAAGAGTGGTTGTTTGAGGCCATCACAGAAACCTATGTGCCCTTGCTAACCATGTTCGAAGGGCTAAAGCGAGACGGTGTCGACTTCAAGATGACCATGAGCATGACGCCGCCGCTAGCGGCGATGCTCCGCGACCCGCTATTGCAAGAGCGCTACGACGTTCATCTCACGCAGCTAGAAGAGCTGCTAGAAAAAGAGATTGAGCGCAACGAGTACAACGGCCATATAAAATACCTAGCCGAGTACTACGCCAAAGAATTCGCCCATGTCCGCGAAGTGTGGGAGAGCTACAACGGCGATCTGACCAAAGGCTTTCGCAAGTTTCTCGAAAGCGGCAATCTCGACATCATGACCTGTGGAGCCACCCACGGCTACCTGCCGCTGATGAAGATGTACCCCGAGGCAGTCTGGGCCCAAATCGAAGTCGCCTGCCAGAGCCACGAAGAGGTCTTTGGCCAGCGACCCACTGGCATTTGGCTACCGGAGTGCGCCTACTACGAAGGTTTAGAGCGTATGCTAGCTGATGCTGGACTGCGCTATTTTCTCACCGATGGTCACGGCATTTTATACGCACGGCCCCGCCCCCGCTATGGCGCATACGCTCCGATCTATACCGAAGCAGGCGTTGCTGCATTTGGCCGAGACCACGAATCCTCTCAGCAGGTCTGGTCTTCTAAAGTCGGCTATCCTGGCGCATCCGAGTATCGAGAGTTCTATCGCGACCTGGGCTGGGACGCGGACTACGAGTATATCAAACCCTACATCATGCCGAACGGTCAGCGTAAGAATGTCGGCATCAAGTATCACAAGATCACTGGCAAAGAAGTTGGCGGTTCTGATAAAGCCTGGTACGACCCCTACTGGGCTAAAGAAAAAGCCGCCGAACACGCAGGCAACTTTTCCTACACCCGCGAGCGTCAGATCGAAAGCTTGCACAGCATGATTCAGCGCAAGCCAATCGTCGTTTCACCCTACGACGCAGAGTTATACGGCCACTGGTGGTACGAAGGTCCCTGGTTCCTAGACTACGTGTTCCGCAAAAGCTGGTTTGACCAGGGCACATACGAAATGACGCACCTGGCTGACTATCTCAAGGAAAATCCAACTCAGCAGGTCGCTCGCCCGTCACAGTCGAGCTGGGGCTATAAAGGCTTTCACGAGTACTGGCTGAACGAGACCAACGCCTGGATCTATCCGCATCTGCACAAAGCGGCTGAGCGAATGATCGATCTCGCCAAGCGCGAACCCGCCGACGAACTCCAGTGGCGCGCGCTAAACCAAGCGGCCCGAGAGCTGCTGCTAGCCCAATCCTCCGACTGGGCGTTCATCATGCGCACCGGGACGATGGTTCCCTACGCGATCCGTCGAACCAGAGGTCACCTGATGCGATTTAACAAGCTGTGGGAAGATATCCGCGCCGAAAAAGTGGATGCAGGCTGGTTAGAGAAAGTAGAAGAGATTGACAATATCTTCCCAAATATCAACTACCGAACCTACCGTCCTTTGTAAGCGTCAGTAGGCGTGTTACATGCAGATAGTACTTGTTTACAAGATCCACAGAGCCCCCTCTTACAGAATCTGTCGACAAGCTATATTTTGAACATCATCACAGCGCAAAATTGTTGGTTCAGCTGAGCAACAAAACGAATTCAGTGAATTCGAGCTGCTGTTTAGAAATTTGTCAACAGTTTAAGGACTCTTAGATATGCCAACGTACTAGTGCGTAGAGGTGATAAACGGTTAGGTGCCGTTCTGAGTGTCATGTACGCCGCGGACCGTTGCGGATATGTTGCCGAAGATACCCTCAAGGTGAGCAAGAAAAGTATCAACGATATCGTCTAGCTGCTGCCATTCACACGTACCTTCTTCGTACTGCACGTAGTAATTGTCATCCTTTCCGACGCAAATCCCCCGCACCGTCTCGCCAAGTTGAAATTGTCCTTCACCTTGGCCATAGTTTATTACCTTTCAACCGCTGGAAGCTAGAATTAAACGCTCTATGTCAGACGCACCATATACTTTTAGACCAACGGCTGGACCAAAACCTATACGCATTCCACTTTTCTATCTACTCATAACATTAAAGGCAGACCTCCTGTGAGATCTGCCTTTTGCGTTTTCAATCAATCAGTTCAGATTAGAAGCTCATCTCAGCAGCTTGAACCTTTTCAACCTGCTTTTTCTTGAGAACCAACAGAATTTGAGAAAGGCTAATCGCTACCAAGAACGCAATCAGTCCTTTGATTCGAGTGGGACTCTGCAAGACTAGTTCCTTTTCGGTCTGACCGAAGCCGCCAACGTTCGGGTTAGTAGTCAAAGCGGTACCTACTTCAACCGTATCGCCTTCGTTGACTAGCAGCTCAGCGCCCGCTGCGATTTCTTCGGTAATGCTCGAACCATCTTCTTTGTCAATCGTCAGATTGTAGCCAAAGCCATTGTCTTCAATTGAGGCGATGGTGCCTGCTGCTGAAGCGTTATAGGCAACGTTGTTAGAAGCTTGACCAGTTGGGTAAACCTGACCACGGCCACGGTTGCCACCGACGAAGACGAGGTTCTTACCGAAGTGAACGTTCTTATCGGTCTTCGGATCGGGGGAAAGGACAGGGAATACAATCTCTTGATACTGATCGCCAGGAACAGGACCTACCAAGACAATATTGGGCTCTTCTTCGCTGTAGGGCATGAAGTAGGTGCTACCCACTTCTTCTCTAAGCTCTTCAGAAATGCGATCATCAGGCGCAACTATAAAGCCCTTGGGCAGCATCAGCACCGCACCAACGTTTAGACCACCCTTGCTGCCATCGCCTAGCACCTGTTGAGCATTTAGGTCATAGGGGACTTTTACGACTGCCTTGAAAACGGTGTCGGGTAGAACGGACTGGGGAACTTCGAGGATAGTTTGCTTTTCACCCAGGTGGCAGTTGGCGCAGACAATCTTGCCAGTCGCCTCGCGGGGAGAGTCGTAGTTTTCTTGTGCCCAGAAGGGATAGGCCGCAGCAGACTGAGGTATGGCCCAGCTACTAGAGCAGAGCAGGATGAAAGCGGCTAAGAACACGCCTGCACTGCGAACGGCAGCGCTGAGCGAGGCTTTTAGCTTGGAGAATAGAGATAGGGTGTTCATGCGTGCTAGCAAAGTAACAATTCTGTAGATATGGATGAGGAGAGCAAAAGCGGGAAAAACAGGTGGGAATAGTAGTGCGATCGCGCCTTTACTGGCGATCGCACTGCCACTAACTATCTACCACCAGGGCTTGTCGCCAGTGCGAAAATCAGTCTCTTCCCAGTTAGTTAGAACAACAGTGTCATCTTCAGTGACATCTGCGTGAGCCAACGCCAAAGACAGAGGAGCAGGGCCTCGAACCACCTTGCCCGTCTCGTCATACTGCGAGCCATGACAAGGGCACATAAACTTGCCTGCGTTCGCATTCCAGGGAACAACACAGCCCAAGTGCGTACAGATAGAGCTGATTCCGTAGCTCTCTAGCCCGCCCTCTTCCTTGACGACTAGATAGGTCGGATCGCCCTTTAGACCCTGCACCAGCACCTTAGAGCCGGGCACATTCTCTTCTAGGAACGCCGCCGCCTTGACCTTGTCACCCAAAGCGTCTTTGGCAGTCACACCACCGCCGCCGCCGCCGCTACTCGGCGGAATGAAATATTTGATAACCGGGTATGCAGCGCCTAACACGGTCCCAGTAATGGTCCCGAATGTCAGCAGATTCATAAATTGGCGACGCCCTAAATCAGGAACATCAGGATTGCCAGAAGCTTGGGTCATAGGTCAGCTGTCTAAACGCTACATTAATTAAAAATCAGAAAAAAGATACCCCAAAACCTAGTGCGTCATAAGCGGTTAACTCTGGTGAAAGAATTCAGCTTCTAACTACAGGTTCCGGCTACAGGCTCCGACTACAGAGCAGCGCGGCGTATCTAAACTTTCATTACAACCCTTCTTAGCTGAAGAAGCACCATCTGATAACCCTTGCTATAGCGGAAGCCCTTCATCACAAAAGATTGCGGTTGTTTTTAACATTATTACATCGTTCAGAGCCAGCACCAATTGTGTGAATAAATGTAAATTGGATAAAGCAGTAGCGCCAAAAGTTTGGCAATCAAGTTTGGCAATCAAATGGGGCAACCAACTATGACCGGAAAAGACTTACACGAGATGCTAATCGCGAAATGGGGCTACTCTTACGACGTCCAGCTAAGAAGACTGCCCCGCAAAGTCTTTTTTCAAGTGATGTGGCGCTACCTAGAGCAAGCCTCATTTCCGATGAGTGAAGAAGACTACTTTGGCCATTTAGAAGAAGTTGTGGCTTATCTGAACGCGTGGGGCGCAGCATCGCAGATTCAAGCTTTCATCGAACAGACCAACGAGCGACCCCGGCTAGGCAAAGCGGTTAGTATTCCTGTCGATCTAGGATCGAGAGCCTCTGAATGGCTAATAGAGTAGACAGTCTAATAGCCTGACCAAAAAGACACCTGAACGAAGGAACGTCCACCTGAACAAAAGAACACTTAGGAAAGGCGGAGAACAGACTTTGACCCCTGATCACTGTAAATAAAGATGAGATTTTATTAACTATTTATTAAGTAACAGTGGCAATAAAACAAGAAAGCTCAAAACCTGTGAAGAAAAGGCTATGGGAAAGTCCGGTAGCGACACGGTTATTGGTAGTCTCGAATACAATAAGTCGCCATCCACAAAAGTGGTTTGCTATTATAATACGACGGTTTAAGATTTAGTTAAGGATGCAGCACGGGTGCGTAATTCCCTCCTGCCGACAGCACTCAGCAGAGTCAAACACTGCTATATAAGCTGTCGGTTCTTAAAAGGAGAGCGGTTTCACAGTTCGCTCTGTCCTTGGTTCCCATAAAAACAGGCGGCAAACCATTAGCTAGGTCGCAACTGCTATTTGGTTTGATTTTTTGTGTGTTTCAGCTCGATTCTTCGACTACTTCTAACTACTGAGGAATCGATTCTAGCTGGATGCTACTGTTTTTGTAACTATCTCCACTTATCTACGTTTTGAGGGCCTGCTGCTGTGATTCGTTCTGCAACTTTGCCGGTAAAGGCAACGCTTCCGCGCATAGAGACGAACAACCGACTGAAGCTTTTCTCTGGCTCATCGAACCGTACGCTTTCTATGGAAGTGGCTCGCTATCTAGGCACTGACTTAGGGCCGATGGTGCGAAAGCGCTTTGCCGATGGTGAACTCTATGTCCAGATTCAAGAATCTATTCGAGGCTGCGATGTCTATCTAATTCAGCCAACCTGCCATCCGGTCAACGACAACCTGATGGAGCTGCTGATCATGATTGACGCCTGTCGCCGAGCGTCGGCACGTCAGATTACCGCAGTCGTTCCCTACTATGGCTATGCTAGGGCCGACCGTAAGACTGCCGGACGCGAATCGATTACGGCCAAGCTAGTTGCTAATTTGATCACGCAGGCAGGAGCTAATCGTGTATTGGCCGTTGACCTTCATTCCGCGCAGATCCAAGGCTATTTTGATATTCCCTGCGATCATGCCTACGGCTCTGCAGTCCTGACAGAATATATAGCGAGTAAAAATATTGAAGATTTGGTTGTAGTCTCTCCAGACGTCGGCGGTGTGGCTAGGGCGAGACATTTTGCCAAAATGCTCAACGATGCGCCACTAGCCATCATTGATAAACGGCGGCAGGCGCACAACGTAGCTGAGGTGATGAACCTAATCGGCGACGTGGAAGGCAAAACGGCAGTACTTGTCGATGACATGATCGATACGGCAGGCACCATTTGCGAAGGGGCTCGGGTACTGCGCGAGAAGGGGGCGAAGCACGTATATGCCTGCGCGACTCATGCGGTATTTTCTCCCCCTGCGATAGAGCGGCTATCCGCTGGTCTATTTGAGGAAGTGATTGTAACGAACACGATTCCGGTTGCACCAGATCGTCAGTTTGATCAGCTCACGATGCTTTCGGTTGCCAACATGCTAGGTGAGACAATCTGGCGTATTCACGAAGAAAGCTCGGTGAGCAGTATGTTTAGGGGCTAAGCAAAGCTGGCAGATTATTCACGTCGGCCCGCTAAAATCGAAGATATGCAAAAAGATTAAAAGAGTCGGTAGCGATGGCACTCCTTGAAATTAGCGTTGAGCAAATTTTGGACTTGATTCAGCAGCTTCCGGTAGAAAGTCAGCAGAGCATTGTTGAGCGACTAAATCAGCAGCTAGCTGAAAAGCTACCGGGTTCGGAAATGGATGAAGAGTCTATAATTTGGCTAAAAGCGGATCTTGCTGGTGAGCTACCGGAATATGATTGGGGGCAGAAGGAATTCCCAAAGGGGTTCCTGTCGTCTGCACGGAAGATGGCCGCATCATAATCATTGGGGCGAACGAAGTTGAACTGTGAGCTAGAAAAAGGCGACATCATACTAGCTGCGCTGCCGAAGCAGATCCCTACTGGGCACGAACAGCAAGGTACTTGCCCTTTCGCTATTGACACTTTGATATGAATTCTCTCGTCTATCCCGTTTTGCAAGCAGGCGCTGGTAACCTCAGGCAGAATTCAGTTGTGCTACTCGACCAGATTAGAGCAATCGATGCCAGGCGAATAGCTCAATACATAGGCAAACTGGACGAAGAGGCATATCTAGCTATATCAGTAGGAATCAACCGAATATTCGGGTAGGTCACATCAAAAATGTTGTGATGAGTGCGAAAGCTCTTCGTGCGCTTCGCGCAGGGAATACAAGAGAACAAAGCGCAAGAGGGCAAGAAGGGTAAAGAGCAACTAAGTCCTGGGGGCGGAACAACAAAGGCGAAAACCGACATAGCTGAAGCGGTCCTCGGGTGGAAGGTTGAGCCGGGCCGCGGAGCGGCATCAGGTAGTCAATGCCGTCCGCTCGCATGCCGTGTCCAGCAAAAAAGAACCACAGATTATCCTGTGGATTCAAAAAGTTGCGCTGCTCAAACTGAGCATGCAAAAACATATCCAGATTGCCGAACCTAGGAGACGCTTCTATGACCTGGCCGCGAGCTGGCATCGTTTCTACATCCGGTGCGCCTTCTGCAAAGTAGAAAACTTTCTCGAACCGCAGTTCCTGTCGGCAGAATTCGGCCATGAGCTGAGCGCCGCGCCGAGCGTAGTTGAGTTTGCCAACAAACTTGTATTCGTTGATGCCGATGCAGATAGCCCAGTTTTTACTCATGCAGCTGCGAATTTGGGAAGCATGTTTAGTCTAATATCTGCCTAGCGATCGCAACAGCCATTTCCCCTACCGGGATACACAGATACCGCGTAGGTCACTAATTATTGCTCTTCTTTGCTCTCAGTTTCCACCCACGCTAAACACGCACTACTGCTAGCTATATCTACTATTGACCGTTCAAAATCTCTATCCGGTTAATCGGCCTAGCTCTAGCCGGATCAACGGGCACTCGGCCCGTGCGCATGCAATCCCAAGCATGTCGCAAAAGCAGCCCAGCATCGCCAGTCTGCGGATCTTCTAGAAAGTAGGTATGACCTGCCCGATCATATCGACTGTTGAAATCATCACAGTCAATCGCGTAGACGTTCTTGGATACTTTTGTGATATCTTCGGGGCCCGTATGGCCCAACCGCCGAGATGCGTTGTTGACGTTGGCAACCTTGCTAGCGCGAAGGGCCAGATCGTCCGCTGCGTAGTAAACGACAACATTGCGACTGACCAAGGGAATAACGCCGCCTGTCTTGCCAGGTTCTAGGGTTTCATTAACCACATCGGCGGCTGCCATAAATACGTTTCTAAAGAGCATGCCGAGACTATTTTGTGGATAGTACTTGGCAGAAAGATGAAGCGTACCGCGTAAAACTCGGTTGCCCATAGAAAAAGAGAGTACGTTGACTCGCTTGAAACAGGGATTCTCTAGCGTGCTGTTTTCTTCTCGCCAATCCAGGAACTTTTGCATCAAGCGCATATAGGCGTAGGCACTGGCATCAGCAGCTTTTTGGTCGTCAAAGTAGTCTCTTACTTTGCCAAATTTATTATCACACGGCCAGATCAAAGGAATGATCGCAATCTTGGGAGCGTTGCTGTCGTCTCGCTGAGCGACTTGATACAGCGCGTCTAGCAAATCTTGAAGCTGCTGAGCCTGATCGAAGACTTCTTCTGGCTGAGTAGAGAAGCCGTGAATGAAAAATAAAAGCTGGTCAGCGTTAAGAGCTTTTAACTGATCGAATAAGTTGCTGCTGCCAATTTCGATATAGCTATAGGGTCCGGTGCGACGACAGCAGTAGAAAGACTGCTCTGCTTGGTTGTTTTCAAGTGTGAAGTTGACCGGACGAGCCAACCGAATGTCTGCGCCAGGAGCAGGCAGCGGCGTGAGTCCTTGTTCTAGGACTCGGTTAGTAACAAACAGCATAGAGGGACTGTATAGGAAGAAAGGCTAGTCGTTAAAGTAGGGCGTCGATGATTACGGCTAGTGTGGCTGCGATCGCAGTAATCCCAATCCCATCTAATGGGCTCTGCCCCAAACCAACCGCAAAACTCGTGATCACCCCTGCGCCCAACGCTGCGATCAAAAGTGAACTCACCCAGTCTTTGCCAGATTCTTGCATAGGTAGTTGGCCCGATAGAGGACTCGCTTTGTCAGCGATTCCACCGTATCACCAGGGCGACACCGCTTAGCTATCTCGATATGTTCTGTAACTAACCGTTGAATTGAGAGAGCTTTCTTAACACAACCCTCTAAGCACAGCGAAGAAGAATTAGGCGTTCATTAGTCCATCAGCTAGAAGAGCGGCGGCTCTTGAGTGTGGGTCTCGGCTTTGACGATCGCCCGCCGCTCGGACGAGCGCTACCACGACGATTCCCCGAGCGGCCTCTGCTGGCATCTTGACCGCTTCCTCCACCACGAGGGTTGTTGCGTCCGTTCGGGATAGGTTCTGGCGGAATAGAGGGGTCGGGTTCGTAGCCAGAAATTACCTCCTTTGGAATCACTCGCTTTAGCAGGCGCTCAATACCACGCAACAAATCTCTTTCATCAACGCACACTAGTGAAACTGCCTGCCCTTCGTTCCCGGCTCTACCGGTCCGGCCAATCCGATGCACGTAGTCTTCTGCTACGTTCGGCAGCTCAAAGTTCACCACATGCGGCAACAGATCAATGTCTAGTCCGCGAGCGGCAATATCTGTTGCAACTAAAACTTTCACATCTCCTGTTTTGAAAGCGGCTAGGGCACGGGTGCGAGCGCCTTGACTTTTGTTGCCGTGGATAGCGGCAGCGGTGAGGCCGTCTTTCTGGAGATGCTTAGTAAGGCGGTTTGCGCCGTGCTTGGTGCGGGTGAAGACGAGCACCTGCTGCCAGTTGCGAGAGCCGATGATGAAAGAGAGTAGCTCACTTTTGCGGACGCGATCAACCGGGTAGACGATCTGATCGACGGTGTCGGCAGCGGCGTTTTCACGGGCGACTTCGATTAGTTTGGGCGATCGCAGAAAACTATCCGCTAGCTTCTTAATCGGCCTAGAAAAAGTCGCAGAAAATAACAGCGTTTGGCGATCTTCTGAGACCAGCGCCAGAATCTTACGAATATCGTGAATGAAGCCCATATCGAGCATACGGTCGGCTTCGTCTAGCACCAGCACTTCGACCTGCGAAAGATCGACGGTCTGTTGACCGACGTGATCTAGCAAGCGGCCCGGTGTGGCCACTAAGATATCGACGCCTTGTCGTAGCTTGGAGATTTGGGGGTTGATTTTGACACCACCAAAAATCACGGTGGAGCGAATTGGCAAATACTTGCTGTAGGCAGAGACGTTCTCGCCAACTTGAGCAGCAAGTTCTCTAGTCGGCGTAACAATCAGGGCGCGAATCGGCCGACTACTACCGCGAGGAGCAGCGCCTTTCTGTTTACTCAAAACGGGTTTAGAGGAACGCTCTTTACTTTGAGCCTTGCTCTGGGCTTTGCTTGGGGCTTGGTCTTGAGCCGGTAGAGACTGCGGGGGGAGATTCTGGCACAGCCGCTGCAAAAGGGGCAGAGTAAAACCAGCCGTTTTGCCAGTACCGGTTTGGGCGCTGGCCATCACATCATGACCAGCGGCGACTAGCGGAATGGATTTGGCTTGGATGGGGGTGGGGTCGGTGTAGCCTTGATCTGCGATCGCACGTAAAATTTCGGCCCGCAGACCGAGGGATTCAAAAGACATAAGCAAGCAGGTAAAAATCGCCTGAAGGCAAGGGGTGGGGTGCTCTTCCCTCACAGGCAGCGCTGACAACCTACGAACCTAGTCTAAGAGCAATTTATCAGCTGTTCGAAACATGAAGGATGCCTCTGGCACGCGCGCAGACTAGATACGCAGCCAATAGCATCTTATACTAGCAGAACTCCTATAAAAAGGAGCATTTCTAACAGAGAAGGGGATCAAAAAGGAACACTTCTAACAGTCATCCAAACTGGCTGCGTGAGTAACAATCTGATCGATTAGGCTGCGAACGTCTCGGCCTCTAGCCTCCGTATCATTGACTAAAATACTCAGCGCCAAAGGTGGATGGTTAACCGGGTTTAGGTAGCCGCTGAGCGTATAGGTGCCGCTGAGCGTGCCTGTCTTCCCTTGAAATCGGCCTTCAGCCACGGTGCCTTTCATCCGATTGCGCAAGGTGCCACTGCGTCCAGCAACCGCGAGCGAATTGCGATAGATAGTAGCGTTCGTGGTTCTAGCCATCACCTGAAGCGTATCGACAAACGCCTCGGGCGTTGCTGCATTTCGCCTCGACAGGCCAGAGCCATCCACAATCGAAATGCTGCCAGGAACCACGCCCAGATTCGTCAAGATGCTATCGACAGCCACCGCGCCAGAGGTGTAAGCGTCATTAGTTTCTGGTTCGATGCTGCGACCGAGCGTTTTGAGTAGCGCCTCGGCGTAGATATTGACGCTGTAGAGGTTGGTCGGATCGATGAAGGCGCGCAGCGGCGGCGACTGGATAGCGGCCAGTTCGACGAGACCTTCCGGTGGATTGGCGGTGCTAACTTGAGCACTGGCATTACCTAGCCCATACGCGCTCAGACTCTGCTGAAACTGCTCTGCGAAGTAGCTACCCGGATCGCTTAGCGCAATAGACGTATTCTCGGAAGCGGTCCCAGCAATTAGCTGACCGCGTACATCCATGACTTTTTGATTGGGCTTTTGACCCGCGTCAATAAATTCGTTGCCGCTACCGACCGTCCGAGAATTGTTCTCTATTCGCCAACCTCGGACAAACTCAGGCCGATCCCAGACGATGCTGAGCGGCTGCCCGACGCCGTTGGGTATGGCCGTAAAGCCCAGCTCGTTGCGATTGAGAATCAGGCTGTTGGCGGCTGCGCCATAGCCAGCGCGGTAGTCTTCTGCGTCCCAATACGGGCTAGCGAGGGGACCCGCAAAATAGTTGTCAATGGCGGTGAGTCGGTTGACGCGGCGAATGCCCTGCTGCTTTAGCTGGTTAGAGAGCAGGTTGATCTGATAGCTGGTGAATGTAGGATCGCCGCGTCCTACGATGTAGAGATCTTGGTCAGTCGCGTTCGCTTGGCCGTAGACCGAGGTGCGAATGCTGTAGTCGGGGCCGAGCGTTTCGAGCGCGGCGGCGGTGGTGAGCAGCTTGACGTTAGAAGCGGGGACAAATTTCTCTTGGGCGCGGCGAGCGTAGAGGGTGCGAGTATCGGGGGTGACATCTTCGATCAAGATGCCGACATTTGCGCCGTTTAGCGTGTAGCCATTGGCGATCGCGTCAATCTTCATCGGCAACTCCGCGCGGCAGATTCCCGCTAGCGCCGTTTCAGCCTGCGCTAATACGGCCAGAGCCCCGAGTAAGCCAGCAGCTAGCTGGGTTAGCTTGAAGGTGCGGGGCAATCGTTTCATAGTTCATGGCTGGAATGGCGTTACGTCTAAGGTAGATGAATTCAATCTATCCATCCAACTTTTGTCATAGGCGACGCACAGGCCAAAAAACTCAACCGACCACCCCAAAACAACGGTGATAAAAGTATAAGCCGATACGGTGTTATGACTTTTTCGAGCAGCCGAAAGCCTAATCATGCAGGGGGATTATGGAAATCGGACTATCTCGTTTATCCCTTGTTTTCTTCTGTACAAGATTTTTGTTCAGACTTTGCCAAATTTGATATTGGCACATCTAGAAAATACGAACAAAAAGAAACTCAACTATAGAACCTCCTTTGTAGAGTCTCTGTAGCTGAGTGTTACCAAGAGAATTTTTATGAACGGAATCGACAATGAGAAAGCCTATCTCCAGAGTACGCCGATACAGCGGCTAGAGTTCAATCGAACGCCGAGCTGGAGTGGTCTACATGCGTTCTTAGCCTTCGCCGCCTTCGCCACCTTCACCGCCTTCGCCGCCTTCTTCAATCTCCTCAGGCTCTAGCTCTTCAGCATCTTCACTTTGCTCCAGCTCTTCGGTCGGTTCGGTCTCTACACCTTCGCCGCCTTCGCCGCCCGCAGGCGTGCAGCCAACCGCAGTCAGCGAAACTGCTAGACCAAGCGATAGGAAAAGTTCTGCCGGTTTCAATTTCTTAGCCATAACGTTCTAAAGATGTAACAACGGAGACAATGTTAGCGCTAATAGGATTAAATATCAATAGTGCAGAAATTGAGGGGATCAGCGTTTGTATTCAATAGGGCTCAACCGCACAAAGCCCCTACTCGGCCCACATCCGCAGTAGGTTGGCAATACTCTTAGATAGCAGGTCAAACTCATCGCTTTTGCTGTCTTTCGCAAACAAAGAGCGCTGCGTCGTGACCAGATCAAATAGAACTTCGCGCTGCTCGGTGCTGCGAATCAGGCTCTGCACCCAGCCTACGGCGACTAGGCGTTCACCGCTAAGGACCGGATCTACTCGGTGCAGGCTAGTTGACGGATAAGCGATCGCACTTCCCGCCGCCAGCTTATAGGACGCCTCACTATCCGCCCCCTCAATCACTAACTCGCCACCCTCATAGTCGTCCGGGCTGTTGAGAAAGACCGTAAAAGAAAGGTCCGAACGCAGCAAACCTCCGTCTTTCATCAGCGCATTATCAACATGACGCCCATACGACATGCCTGCTTTGTACCGACTCAAGAGCATCGAGTGAATTGCCCTTGGCCTAGCTACCGCCTGAAATAGCTGATTGCGCCGCAGTGCCTTCCGAATCACAGCTTTTAGCGCCTCTGCATCTGGCGTTTTGGGCATCTGTTGATTTTGTTTGACTAGCTTGGCATGCCATCCTGCCGTTAGCTTCCCATCAACGAACTCAGCAGTAGACAACGCCTGGTTCAAGTAGCTCAGCTCTTCATCTGATAGTAAGTCAGGAATACAAACAATCATGGAATTATCAGGCTAGAAGATTCATTTGACAGGCCAGCATTCCAACAGATCTATTGAACAAAGCAATCTTTAGATTTTCGCTGACCAAAAACTACAGAGGCGCATCTGGCAACAAGTAGCGATCTTTATTATCGTCCAAGTGAGCATCAGGACAGCCGAAAAGGATAGTCAGATCTTCTGACCCTGTTTTCCGTAACTGGTGCGCGTAGCCTTCAGGGATCACAAAGCTGTCCCCAACGCCGACTTCAATACTTTTCCACTCTTCAAGACTCACTGCCCCATCTATTACCCGCCCAAAGAACAAAATGCCTTTCCCTTCAACAACTGCATAATCTTCGTCCCCAATCGCGTGATAGTGACAGCCTACCTGCTGCGGGATTGCTGCTACATGCTTGCGATAGCTTGGCTCTCCGCCAGAAATCTCACCGTGGCGAATATTTACAACTGGGTCAGGCTTTGCCTCACTCAAAGGCTGTTTCCGCTCCGAACGCTTTACACCTAGGCTACTGCCATCAGATGTAAGCTTGATAAGCTGGGCATTATCCGTACGCTGCGGCGATTGCATAGTTTATTCACGCGTCCTATCACTGAGTTTTAGTAGTCTAGCAGGATGATGAAACGCACAGGAATGTTGCCCTCTGAGAGTACTTCTGCCATCGCGATCGCGCCTCTCATTTCAGTCATTACCTGCATACTATGCTCCTTGTAGCCTTTCTCAACCTGTTCCACACCTGCTACAAACTCCGATAGCTCCAAACAAGCTGTTACATAATAAGCCACGCCTTTTAGCCGAGACTGCACCCGTTCGCTACAGTCATCGGGCAGCGGCGGAAAGTTGTTTGCTCTGCGTTCAGCAGCGGGCCAGCTAGGATTCTCCCACAACAAAAAATGGTTCAGTCTCGCATCGTCACAGGTCGGTAGCTGAGAGAGCGATCGCCATCTCGATCCGTCATGCGCTTCTAGAATTGTCGTTCGATAGGTGACCATTAGATAGCTGCTAGCTCCCTGAAACTTTTTATGGAATGCATCCGCCGTAAGCTATCACAGACTATCTTTGTCGCTCTCTTCCTCTTCCCATACTTCAAAAGACTCAACATCAATCGAATCAGTTTCCGTATCAACCCGCTGCGAACTGGTCTGAGAATTGAGCTTGCTAAACGTATTGCCGAGCGCTCGGCCAAACGCCGTTTTTCCTAGTCGCTTTTCCAATCCTCTATTGCCCACCTGCTCTTGGGCTTTCTCCTTAGCTTTTTGGAACTGTCGTTTCACCTGTTCTGTTTTCTCTTGAAGCTGCTCTGTAATGTCTGGCAGTCCCACCTGCTCGTGCGCGTTGCCTTCGCCTCGGTAGCTGAGCGGAGTCGTCGCTTCGCCTTCTCGCCCAGTAGCTGCGCTACTTCCCTCGACTACCCGCTTCGCTTGCTCTCGCACTCGTTCACTGACCTGTCCGGCGATAGACTGTCCTTTTTGTAACAGTTCGCCAAAGTCTGTTGGTATAGGTAGCTGCTCTGGCTTCCAGGAGGATTGCACAGGCTGGGCGACTGTCTGAGGTGGTAGAGTTAGCTGCTGGTGATAGGGTTGCGATCGCCTGGCATCTTCTTCTGCGATCATCATCCGCTTACGCCCCGCGCTGATAATCATCCGAGGCGCGATCGCGTACACGCTAATCAGATTTTCTGCCGCTGCCTCCGCACCTTCTAAGCTGTCTCCTCCATCCTCTCCATACAGCACTGCCGTCTGATCTGGCGCTTCTGCTTCCTCCTCTACCCGTAGCGCAAACAGATACTGCTCAACCTGGCCGCTGCTCTGGTCAAAGCAAATATCAACGACCCGTCCAATCAAATCACCGCCATCTGTCCAGACTTCTAGATCCGTCATGTCCTGCGCCGCTGATAGCCGAGACTCGACCGCTTCAGCAA
The DNA here is from genome assembly GCA_963838725.1 of uncultured cyanobacterium. GTDB lineage: Bacteria > Cyanobacteriota > Cyanobacteriia > Phormidesmidales > Phormidesmidaceae > Phormidesmis. The sequence goes on from CAWISM010000014.1 coordinate 35,177, forward strand.
TTTCGGCTTGCACCACAATCCGGTCCTTACCAATCTTGACTAGCTGTCTCCAGTCCAGGCGCTGCTGCCGACCGATCAGGCCCAGCGTTTTGTACGCGAGCCCAACGACTTCCGCTTTCTGCACGTTCACCAGCAGATGCTCTACTACGCCAACTTCTTCGGTGGTCTCGTAGGCCATAAGACCTCGCCCGACCAGTTCACCCTGACGAATGATTGCCACGTCCACCGTACTCACCTCAAAAACTGAATTGCGACTGTCCTCAGTTTAGCGACCCGGCGGCTGAGCGGAATTATCGGCTACTGGCCTTTGCAGAATTCCTTAGTGAATTCTATAGCGGTAGCGTCATGACAAAGGTGGTTCCCTGCTCTGGCATCGACTGCACCGTTAATGTGCCGCCGTGCTTTTCAGTGACGATTTGATGTGCGATCGCCAGCCCCAATCCGGTTCCTTTCCCTACTGCCTTAGTTGTAAATTGGCGATCAAAGATTCTTGCTTTGATCGGTTCTGCCATGCCTGTTCCGTTGTCCTGTATACGAATTTCGAGCCTGTTTTTGTCATACGAAACTGCCGTCTGAACCGTAATGGTTTGAGGATTCTGTTCTATGGCTAGGAAGGTTGCCTTTTGGGCAACGTCGTCAAACATATCGATTGCGTTAGCCAAGATATTGATAAATACCTGATTGAGCTGTCCAGGGAAACAGTCAATGAGTGGAATATCTCCATATTCTTTGATAACGGTAATGTCAGGACGATATTCGTCGGCCTTTAGACGATACTTCAAGATCATTAGAGTGCTGTCGAGCCCTTCATTCAAGTTAGCGCTGGTTTTGCGCTCAACATCAGCGCGAGAAAATGTGCGCAGGCTGGTGCTGATGCCCTTGATTCGATGTGTGGCTTCTTCCATTGAATTCAGCAGCTTAGGAATATCTGCCGTCAGAAAGTCTAGATCGATCTCTTCAGCATGTGCTTGAATAGCAGGGGCCGGAGTCGGGCAGTGCTGTTGATAAAGAGCGATATGCTCAAGTAAGTCTAGCGTGTAAGTTTTACCGTTTCTAATACTGCCGTGCAAGAAGCCAACCGGATTGTTGATTTCGTGAGCCACTCCAGCAACCAGATTTCCCAGGGTCGCCATTTTCTCGCTTTGTACGACCTGTAGCTGAGACTGCTGTAGCTGAGCCAGCGTCGCTTCTAGCTCTGTAGTCCGACTGGCAACCTCATCTTCTAACTTCTCAGTTAAGAGATAGAGACTCACTTGAGTTCGCACCCGCGCTAGTAGCTCTGTTTCACGAAAGGGTTTGGTGATGTAGTCGACTGCGCCTAGAGAAAATCCTTTAGCGATACTTTCGGCGTCTGATAGCGCAGTGATAAAAACTATGGGAATATTCGCCGTATCGGGATTGGCCTTGATCTGCTGGCAGGTTTCAAACCCGTCCATTCCTGGCATCTGAATATCTAGTAGGATCAGCGCAGGCTGTTGTTCCTGTAGCTGCTGCAGGGCTCGCTTACCGCTAGTCACCGCAGCAACAGCATACTGAGCTGAGGACAAAACCTCATCCATCACTTCTAGGTTGGCAACCGTATCGTCTACAACTAGAATTTCAATCCCTTTTGTGGTGCTAGTCTGTGCCCGCCTATTAGACATCGACTGTTTCTCCTGCTAGATAATCGCGTAGTTGCTGTTCAATATCTTCTGAACGGAATTGACGAGCTAGCGTCAGGAGAGAGTCAGCAAAAGGACCGTAGTCGCTGTTGTCTACTTTTAGGGCTTCGAGCTGCGATCGCAACTGTCGAACCTGATTCCGCTTTGTCAACTGCAACAGCGCTTCTAATGCTTCGCGTGGCGGTACCACTATCTCAGTCGATGGCGATGTAGGCGCATCTGGTATATCGGTTTTTGGGTATATCCAGCGCAACGACAGATGTTTTGCCAGTAGCTGAAAGAGTTCGGCCGAATCAACGGGTTTGGGGAGAAAATCATTCCCGCCCTGTCTTAGCGCTAGCTGCTGATCGGCCTCTGAGACCGACGCAGAAGACACCAGTACGATAGTCTTCTTGAGCTCGTCCCTCTGTCGAATACGGCGCAGGCACTCAGTGCCATTCATCACCGGCATGGCCAAATCCATAATGACCAAATCAGGCGTTTGAGCTTGCAGCATATCCAAGCCCACCTGACCGTTTTCCGCCTCTAGAATCGTGAACCCTAGCGGCGTTAGCAGCCCGGATACGACCGCGCGATTCTCCCACCGATCGTCTACTACTAAAATGCTGTAGCGCTTCTTTTCTACTTGGCTTTCATAGCCCACAATTCGATTAGCCCCATCGACCGACTGCTGCTCTACCCATGTTTCAGCCAGCGGGCAATTGACTGCAAAAGTAAACTCACTGCCTGCACCGAGCTGACTGCTAACGGTGATGGTGCTGCCCATTAGCTGAACAATCCGCTGACTAATTGCCAGACCTAAGCCCGTGCCCTCAGACTGCTTTTTCTGACTGCCCACCTGCTCAAAGGCTTCAAACAGCTTAGCTAGATCCGCTGGCTCGATACCAACGCCAGTGTCAACGATCTGGAATTTCAGAGAGATTTCAGCTTCAGCAAGAGACTGGACCTCAACCTGGAGAATGACGCTGCCCGTCTCGGTAAATTTGATTGCGTTCCCCAGCAGGTTGATTAGGACCTGGCGCAGCCTCTTTTCATCGACCATCACCCCTTTGGGCAGCTGAGACGGCGGCTGATAGATAAACTCTAGACCTTTTTGTTCAGCCTTAATCCGGCACATCTCGACCACGCTTTGTAGCAGTGAGGGCAGATGAACGGCGGCAGGAACTAGTTCAAGTTTGCGAGCCTCTATCTTCGAAAGATCTAGAACGTCGTTGATCAAAGTGAGTAGGTGGGAGCCGCACTGATAGATGACATTGACACCCTCTCTCTCTTGGCCGTTTAGCGATCGCCCTAGAATTTGGGCGTAGCCTAAAATGCCGTTGAGCGGCGTTCGCAGCTCGTGACTCATGTTGGCTAGAAACTCACTCTTCGCCTGGTTAGCCAGGTCAGCCGCCGCTTTCGATCGCTTTAGCTGCTGCTGTTCGAAGGTTTGCACCTGCCACAGCACGGCTAGCATCGTTCCAGTCAAACCAAAGACAACCACCGCCATCCAATCTAACGGGCGCAGCTGGCCGTCGATATTACTGCGCGGAATCACTAGCGCGACCGACCAGTCTGCCTCCTCTAGCGGCACATAAGCAACGTATTGTTTTTCGCCTTCGATTTCAAAGAGGCCGAGCCCAGATTCTTGAATCGCTAAGCGTTGGGCAATCTCGGCTAGAGCCGGATCGCCATAGTCCAATAGGCTGGGCGCAGGGGTTTCGATTGTAGACATCAGCTCAGCATTGGGATGAACAATGGCTTCGCTTTTGGAGTTGAGAGCAAATGCGTAGCTGTCCTCCCCGTAGGTGAGACCGTTGATCACCGCTTTGATTTTTTCAGTTCCGACGACTGCGTTGACCGCCCCAATGGGCTCGCCGAGCGGACTGTCTGCCGTTTCTTCTCCAGAGAAGGTCGGTATGGCAAATACAACAATGCTGCGATTGTTGGAACTACGCGACAGGAGCGGATCAGATAGGCTATCAATCCCCGCCATTGCTTCTTGGATGTGCTGGCGATCGCTCAGGTCGATAGTGCCGTTCTTGTCAGGGGTGTCAGTGGTATACAGCAGCATATCGGCATCGGTCATACCTAAATAAAAGAAATCCGGTAGCCGTTTTTCTTCTATCTGTAAATAGGGTTCGATCTCCTGCCAATCCATTGTTCGAAAGGTCGGATTGTTTGCGATCGCAGCCAAAGCTGACTTCTTGTCTCCGAGCCAGCGATCGATTTCGTTAGCCCCCTGCTGCACCTCCAGAAAGGCTTTATCCTGTAAATCCTCTAAGGTTAGATCACGTACCCGCTGGTAGCTCCAGTAGCTAGCCGTACAGACAAAGACAGCCGTTCCACCCAAAAGTATCCTTGTCCAGACAGTCTTTGACCTGACCGGAGCGGATGACGGCTGCTGAACCGATACGGGGGTAGAAGGTAACCGCCGAAGCCATCGCTTCCACCAGCCCGTTTGCGATTGATCTAATCGATCTAAGGAAGTGCGGCTTGTCATAGTTCTTTCCGTGAATCTGAGCATCCATACACAGCGCACGCGATACATACAGAAACGTCAGATAAAAGCAATTTCAGCTTTCAACTGCGTACCGATAAAGTTCCCGAGAGGATAGGAGCCACAACAAAAAACTGATTGAGAGATTTAAAGGGTCTCTATCAATCCAATAGAGCCACACAAGCAAAGGTACTTGTTTAGCGTATACGCCGAGACCCACCCCGTCACTACGTGCCATCCCTGTCTTAGTAGGCATTCCCTAGCGCCGCAAAGCGACGCGGGTTCCTACCGCTCCCGAGAGGAGATAGGGATCTACCGATTCTTCTCCAAACATACAAGAAATAGTGTAATGGATAAGCTAAATCGCTATCGAGAAGCCGTTAAGCAGATTCTGACAGACCATGCTGAAATCTCAATGGCTGCCGATGAGGGAGAATCACAGCTGATTTTCGATGAAACGCACGATCATTACCAGCTAAACTAGGTAGGCTGGCGAGGATCCAAACGAATATTTGGGCCAGTGATGCATTTTGATATTAAAAACGGCAAAATATGGCTTCAATACAACGGGACAGAAGATGCCATAGCTGAAAGATTGGTCGAAATGGGCATCCCTAATTCGGATATTATTCTAGGCTTCCATTCTGAGTTTAAACGTCAATTTACGCGTTACGCAGTCAGCTAATATGGTCGCTGCTTAAGCTGATCGACATCCCTGGGAGACAGCGACGTAGACGTAGCCTCGGACTACTTTTCTGCCCAAATCGTAAACTGCGTGGCCAGTAGCTCCAGTGCCTTATTTTTCAGATATGGCTGCTGCATCAGGCCACTGTAGGGGACAGCTGATAATATCAGACACACCGCGCGTACGAATTCGAGACATGTCCAATAAGTAGAATTTTGCTACCAGTGGAAAGTCATCCTCAGGCTGACGAAAATGCTAAATAGTGCCTGTACCCACCGCTACCTTTCGCCCAATCGGAATGCATAGCGGTGTTCCAGCCACCGGATCATCAATAATCCGACAGTCTAGCCCGAACACTTCCTGTACTAGTGCTTCTGTCATGACCGTATGAGGATTTCCCTGTGCAAAGATCGCTCCAGCCTTCATTGCCACCAAATGATCGGCGTAGCGGCAAGCTTGGTTTAGCTCATGCAGCACAATCACAATTGTTCGGCCTTCTCGCTGATTGAGATCATAAAGCAAATCTAGGACTTCTATCTGATGGGCTAGGTCCAGGAATGTTGTGGGCTCATCTAACAACAGAATTTGAGTATGTTGAGCAAGCGTCATCGCAATCCAGGCTCGCTGCCTTTGTCCACCAGAGAGACTATCTACCGGTCGGTTTGCTAACGCTTGCAGTTCAGTAATCGCTAGCGCAGCTTCTACCTGCTGTTCATCTTCTGCGCTCCACTGCTTTAGCCAGCTCTGATGCGGGTATCGTCCCTGCGCGACAAGTTCTCGTACAGTTAATCCTTCAGGTGCAGAAGGGCCTTGGGGCAATAGCCCCATTTGCTTTGCCACTGCTTTGGTCGAGAGCTTAGCAATGGAGGTGTTATCGAGATAAACAAACCCGTGCTTTGGCTTAAGCAGCCTGCCCAGCCCTTTGAGCAGTGTGGATTTACCGCAGCCATTGGGTCCTACCAACACCGTAATTTTCCCCGATGGAATGACGATGTCTAGCGTTTCGATAATGGTTGTGCTGTCGTAGCCCAGGCTGAGCTTTTGGGTAGTGAGTGCCGCAGTGTTTGTCATGAGCGATCGCGTATCAATAAATACAAAAAGTAAGGCGCACCCACCACCGCTGTCACAATTCCACAGGGCAGCTCAATCGGTGCAAACAACAATCTACCAATCAGGTCGGCAACCACCACAACCAGCCCACCCGTCAGGGCTGCGATCGGCACAAGTCCTTCATGGGAAGGGCCAACGAGCTGCCTGGCAATATGGGGAGACATTAGCCCGACAAAGCCAATGCTGCCGGCGGTGGCGACTGCTGAACCTGAGAGTGCCACTGCGCTGAGCAACAGCCAGCCCCTTTGCCATTCAATCCGGCTGCCGAGCGATCGCGCGACATCATCCCCCAACTGCAACGCATTCAGCTCCCGGCTCAACAGCAAAGACAACAAACCAAAAACAACCAGCCAGGGCATAAAAGCGATCACCTGCCCCCAGCTTCGCCCGTACACACTGCCCGCCAGCCACACCAGCGCCTGACTCACATCGTAAATATTGCCGAAAGTGACCATAATGTCTGTCAGCGCACCGGCAATCAAGCTAAAGCCAATGCCAACTAAAATCAGGCGCACTGGCGCGCTACCGCCATTCCAGGCTAAAAGATAAATCAAGATAGCCACACTCAGCGCACCGCCAAAGGCCGCTAAAGGCAATACCGCAATCGGCACCGCCGGAAAAGCAACAATTAACGTCACGGCGGCGAGCGCTGCACCCGCGTTCACCCCGATGATGTCGGGCGCGGCCAGAGGGTTGCGGGTAATGCCCTGAGTGATCGTGCCTGCGATCGCCAACGCCATCCCCACACCCCACGCCACTAACGTCCGTGGCAATCGCAACGTATTCACAACAAAGGCATAGTCAGCATTATCAGTCGGCAGTCCTATCACTGTGCGAACCACAGCTAAAGGTGGAACCGGATACTCTCCTTGAGCCACGCTCCAAACCATCATGATGAGTGTGGCGAGTGTTAGGCCGAGCAGAATTTTAGGAACCCGTCTATCCAAACGTAGCGATAGATAATTTTTGCGAAACACCAGCCACTGAAACTGTTCTTTTTTTTCAACAGAAGATCTAGAAGATTTTGCCGGATAGTCCATCTCAACGCCTCACCTGCGAACGGGTGAGCTGAATAAAAAAGGGCGCGCCCAGCAGCGGCATCATAATGCCGACAGGTAGCTCTTGCGGTTGAATAACTAATCGGGCAGCAATGTCGGCGACTAGCAACAGAATCGCACCGACAATGGCGGAATAGGGCAAAATCCAGCGATAGTCTGCCCCAGCCCAAAAACGAACAATGTGAGGAACAATTAGACCCACAAACCCAATCGGGCCCGCGATCGCCACCGACCCACCCGCCAGCAGCACCACACTAATCGCTGCTAGCCCTTTAATCCACAGCGTATTTTGCCCCAGTCCCTGCGCCACCGACTCGCCCAAGCTCAGCGTCGTCAGCTGCTTTCCTAGCGCCAATCCCAACAACAAGCCCACCGCCAAAAAAGGCATCACCTGCACCACCAGCGCCATATCTCGCCCAGCCACCGACCCCGCCAGCCAAAAGCGGATTTCTTCCAATGTGCGCTGACTAAAAATGAGAATCCCTGTCGTTAGTGAAGACACTAGCGCCGTCAACGCCGCCCCCGCAATCGTAAGATTCATCGGCGTCAGTCCACCTCGTCCCAGAGAGCCTAAGCCGTAGACGGTGATAGCTGCGATCGCCGCTCCCACCATCGCAAACCCCGCATACACACTCAGCGAAGCCGCACTCAGACCAAACACCGCTACCACCACTGCAAACGCCGCCCCCGCATTGATACCCAAAATGCCAGGATCAGCCAGCGGATTGCGAGTCAGCCCCTGCATAATCGCCCCGGCAACGGCAACGGCTGAGCCCACGAGCAGGGCCGTCAGCGACCGAGGAACCCTCACCGTGCGAATAATCAAATGCTCGGTAGAGCCATCCGGTGCCCTCAGCGCTTGATAAACAGTCTGTAGGCCAACATCAGCAACACCCAGGGCAACGCTGGCCATAAAACAGCCGACTAGAAGGCCGCCGCTCAACAAAATTCCTATCGCTAGCAGCTTATGAGGTTGAGTGCAAGATATTAGGCGAGACTGGGATGGCCGAGACTGGGATGGCCGGGACTGGGATGGCCGGGACTGGGATGGCACAGAGCTTGAATCCTCAATGGAATAGATGAGAAATATTCTCGTTAATAATACACCTGATGGGGGGTACCAACAAGCCAGTTAATTAGGGTGCTAACGCTGTGCTTAGTCTCAAAAAATCAAGCTTTTCCCGTTACGGGCAAAGAAACTCCGGCTAGGGCTCCTTTAAAGGAAATGTCTTGTTTACGCTGTTGAGCGGATGAAATGAAGTTAAATCTTTGAATTTCGGCAGTTTTTGGCAGCAGTTTCTTAGCAGCTGATTTTGTATGGCGGCGACATCTTGGCGGGCCTATCGCGAATTTTTGTGGCGTTATGTTTCGCCTCAGTGGGGTCGAGTGTTTGGGCTGGCGATCGCACTGTTCGCGGGCATTGGGTTACAGTTGCTCAACCCTCAACTCTTGCGCGACTTCATTGATACGGCAGTGGCTGGTGGCTCGCAGCGGCGGCTAGTAGGCGTGGCGCTAGGCTTTATGGCGATCGCCATCAGTCGGCAGGGATGTGTGATCGCCGCGACCTATCTCGGCGAAACCGTCGCCTGGAGTGCGACCAATGAACTCCGTCTCCATTTAGCCAGGCACTGTCTTTATCTCGACCTAAGCTTTCACAAAGCCCATACGCCAGGTGAACTGGTAGAACAAGTCGATGGCGACGTAGAAGCGCTGGCTCAATTTTTCTCCCAGTTTGTGCTGCTAGTGGTGGGAAATATGCTGCTAACGGTGGGCGTGCTAAGCGTGCTGTGGTGGGAAGACTGGCGAGCTGGGCTGGCCCTGAGCTTGTTTGCCATAGTGGCACTGGGCCTTTTGGCACGGATACAGGCTTTGGCGGTTAAGCCGTGGCGAGTATATCGGCAGGTGAGCGCTGAGTTCTACGGGTTTGTTGTTGAGTATTTAAGCGGGTTAGAAGATATTCGTGCGAATGGCGCGGTGGGCTACGTGATGAATCGGTTCTACCGGATTGCGCGGCGATGGCTAGCGGCTTTTCATCGGGCTCGGCTTACCAGTACTTTGCTGTGGGGGAGTACGGTGGGATTGTTTTCGGTAGGGAGTGCGATCGCGCTGGCGATAGGCGCTTACCTGTGGAGCCGTAATGCTATCACTATTGGCACCGTATATCTGTTGTTTTACTACACAACTCAGCTAGAAGAACCCATCGAAACTATTCGCGAAGAACTAGAACAATTTCAGCAGGCAGCGGCTAGCTTTCAGCGAATTCAGGCGCTGTTAGCTGTGCAGAGTCATCTGCACGTAGGCGGGCGAGCCGTTCTACCACAGCGATCGCTATCAGTACAGTTTAATGAGGTTTGGTTTGGCTATGGAGAAGGGCCTACGCTAGAGGGCATTAATTTTCACTTGCCTGCCGGAAAGGTACTCGGCTTGCTGGGGCACACGGGTAGCGGAAAAAGTACAATCGCCCGATTGTTGTTACGACTGTACGATATTCAACAAGGTGAGATTCGGCTCGGCGGAATTAACGTCAATCAAGTCTCACTCAGAGAATTGCCTCATCGCGTGGGATTCGTAACACAAGACGTGCAGCTCTTTCAAACAACGGTACGCAACAATCTCACATTTTTTAACCCGCATGTTCTCGATCAACACATTCTGAAAATTATAGAAGACTTAGGGCTCATGTCCTGGTTAGCCTCGCTGCCGCAAGGACTCGATACCATGTTAGGCGCAGACAGCAGTGGACTGTCGGCAGGGCAAGCGCAGCTGCTGGCTTTTGCGAGAGTTTTTTTGAAAGATCCGGGCCTTGTGATCCTCGATGAAGCGTCGTCTCAGCTCGATCCGCAGACAGAAGCGCTGATCGAGAAAGCGGTAGATCGACTGCTCATAAATCGAACGGGGATTATTATTGCTCATCGGTTGGAGACGGTAGCGCGGGCAGACCAGATTTTGATTTTGGAGCGGGGGAAGGTTTTGGAATATGGCGATCGCAGTGTTCTAAGACGTGACACGAACTCTCGTTTCTCACACCTGCTCGCTACAGAATTTTCTTCACGGTAGGGTAGCTGCTGTTTTTTGCCAGTCTCGGATTGAACAAGACGGACGACCTGGTGATGACACTGTTCGCATTATCTCAGCTCGACTTGCTACTCAAAAAGAACGGAAAGAGTACTATGACTATATCGCCAGAAAGAATAACATTCAAATCGTCGGTGCCGGAGATGGATCAACATTAACAACAACAAACCTCACCTTGCAATACACTAACGACGACTTACTGAACAGTCAGCTACAAGGCCAGATATTTCTCCGCGACTATGAGTTTGCGGGTGGTCTACCCTCAGACAATCGTGACTTCTTAGGTATTATTTCTCAATCACCTGGAGATACACAGCAGTGGGGAGGACGCCTACAGGTCAATACTCCTTTCAACTCAGAAGAGACTGTCAGCTTGCTGTGGGGCGCGGACTATGTTCGGGAAGAGAGTTCCCAAAGCTTCAATGTGTTCGATCCTGAAGACTTTGACGAAAGCGGCGGGCGGGTTTTTCGTAAGATAGATGAGATTGATTTTGTTCCTCCCTATACGCTCGATGATTTGGGGATTTTTGCTCAACTTCAGTGGGACATTGCTGAGCGCTTCTCATTCAACGGCGGTGCTCGTTACGTCAATCTCAAAGTCGATGCAGATGATTACACCACCTTCGATGGCAATGAGATTGAAGGTGGTACGTTAAACGCCGATGATGTGGTTTTTAACGCAGGACTTGCCTACGAGGTTACTGAAGATCTGACGGCGTTTACCAGCTTTTCTCAGGGGTTCTCGCTGCCTGATATTGGCCGAGTACTGCGCTTTGCAGAAGCGGGATTTGCGGTCGAGGCCGATGTTGATCTCACTGCGCCCCAAAAGGTAGATAATTACGAAATCGGCCTACGAGGTACTTGGAACTCAGTGCAAGCCTCTGTGGCCGCCTTCTACAACTACTCAAGTTTAGGATCAGGCTTTGAACCAGTTGATGGTGGTCCCCTACGCACTATTCGAGCCCCTCAGCGAGTCTACGGTGTAGAAACTGCTATAGACTGGCAACCTGGCGATCGGTGGAGCTTGGGGGGTACGTTTGCCTGGTTAGAAGGAGAGAACGATGATGACGAAGATGGCGATTTTACGGCTCTTGATAGTCTGACGACCGCGCCAGTTAAAATCACCGCCTATGTGGAAAATGAAATGCTCCCTAGCTGGCGCAATCGCTTGCAGCTATTGTACTCTGGCAGTCGCGATCGCGGTTTTAATGATGGCGCTGATGATACTCCGATCAACAGCTACATAACACTCGATCTTTTGAGTAGTGTGAGTATCGGTAATGGAGAGCTGGCGCTAGGGATTCAGAACCTACTCAATACAGACTATTCTCCTGTTTATTCGCAATATTTCGCACCCTTTTTCGATGGCAACAACAGAGCTGGAGAAGGGAGAACAGTCAGTCTTGGTTACCGTGTAACGTTTTAGTCTGTTCAATCAGGCTGGAGATAGCAATAACTGTACTTTCAACAGCGTGACTAGCTATGAACTTTTATCGGCGGTGCTTAAGTGTTTACCATAGCTGGCAATTTTTGGCCAGACGCACTATGAAACGGGACAGGATGAGACGATATTGTTTCGTGGGCTTTCTCAGTCTTTTACTGACTCTAATGGTGGCCTGTAGACCGCCTGTCCAGCCAGGATTGCAGTCATCGCCCATTTCACCTACTGCTTCATCTACCGCGTTACCTGCCACTGATAGCTGTCGCACTATCGAGCACGCAGCCGGACAAACAGAACTGTGTGGTCAGCCAACAAAGGTAGTGGCGTTAAGCCCATATATCCTGGATATGATGCTGTCTCTAGGAACAGAACCTGTTGGCTACAGCGCCGCAGATATGACCTCGGATATGTTGCGCCAATCGAAGTTTGAGCAGCCAAGTAAACAGATTCCTTTTATGGGGGAGCTGATGACGGGTACGCCTGTAAATATTGGCGATCGCCATAATCCTTCTTTGGAGGCGATCGCACAGCTACAGCCGGATCTAATCATCGGTGAAACTTGGCAGAAAGACGGCAAATACGAATTACTCTCTCAGATTGCGCCCACTATTCTAGTTGAACACGAAGAAAGCGGGTGGCAGGGTGCGCTGCCTGTTTCAGCGAAGGCACTAGGAAAAGAGGAGCAAAGCGAGCAGGTGATTGCAGACTATGAGATGAATGTTGCCGAGGCGCGATCGCAGTTAACCTCCGTTGCTAGACAGTATCCACAAGTATTACTGATCAGCTCTGGCAATCTATCAGGCGAGATCTATCTCTACAACGACAGCATATTCACAAGAATCTTAGAAGATATAGGATTTCAGATATTTCCTGTAGAAGGCAAAGATGGTGTGCTTTCCCTTGAAGCAATGCCTGGAATCGCAGCCGACATCGTCATCGTCGTCGCCTGGGACGATGCTAGCTCAGGCGTTATAGAAGACGTTGAAAAACGCCGGCGCGAGTGGAACGAAACACCACTGCTGCAAAAAATGCCAGCCTCCAAAGAAGGAAAAGTCTACTTTATAGATGCTCGCCTTTCTACTCTGCGAGGCCCAATAGCTGCCAAAGCAATCCTTGAAGATTATCTTCAATATCTAAAACCCTCAGAAGATTCCCAGTCTTTTTTTTGCAAGCCCAAAAGAGATCCGGTGAGCGCTCAAAAAAATCCCTCTGGGGCTCTTTTTGTTTAAGGCTATTGAGATAAGGTACAAAGCGGTTATGCGATTAATCTCAAGATTTCTCACTGAGAATTCCCCATGATTTCCGAACGCCCCATTTGGCAGTCGCTCTGGCAGATGATTCGCTACGCCCAGCGACTCTACTGCATCGATACCCTGCTGTGGCTGAGCATTGCCGGCCTGCCTATTGTTCCAGGTCTACTCATTCAACAATTCTTCGATCACCTCACTAAACAAACCTCACCGAGCGAATTTCCTTGGATTTGGATTGCGTTGCTAATGGCCGTAGGAATAGCGCGAGTGATTGTTATCTTTCTCGGACGGATTACCAAAACTCAGCATCGCTTCACCATGAGCGCCTTGGTGCGTCATAACCTGTTGCTGGGTCTGCTCAACCGCCCCGGAGCAGAGCTAACTGTGGGCCGGGCCAACGGCAAAAAAACGTCTCCCGGTGAACTGCTCAGCTACTTCCGTGACGATGCCTTACAGATTGAAAACACGGTTGCTTCTACCAATGAGATTTTGGCAGAGGCCGTCTTTGCCTTGGTCTCTGTTGGAATACTGCTCAGCGTGAATGCCAAAATGACGCTGCTGGTATTTTTGCCTTTGTGTGCGATCGCTCTCCTCGTCCACCGCGCCGAATACCGCATCAAACGCTACCGCCAAGCCAGTCGTCAATCTGCCCAACAGGTGACAGGCTTCTTAGGCGAACTCTTCACCGCTTCGCAAGCCGTGAAAGTGGCAGGCGCTGAAGAGAGAATGCTACGTGAGTTAAAAAAGAGATGCGATCGCCGCCGCCAGCTCACGATTCGCGATCGCGTTTTCTCTGAAGTTCTCGAATCAGGCTTTGAAAATATTGTCAGTATCGGCACGGCCCTCATTCTCTTGGCCATTTCGCAAAACATCGGTACGAGCGACAGCTTTACCGTCGGGGACTTTGCGCTGTTTGTGTACTACCTATCTTTTGTCACGTACTTTTTCACCTTTTTAGGCAGCTTCTTCGCTCTCACCCAGCAGAGTGAAGTCTCATTTGAGCGCATGTCGGCCCTGATTGCTGACGATACCCACGCTTCTAGTCAGGCTAACTCTCTAACCTATCCTCATTCCCTCTATTTAAAGCCCCTAATAGGCACTCAACCTTCACTACCCACTATCCACCAAGGCTCAGAAACTGGCTCAGTAGCTCAGCGGCTGCGATCGCTACGAGTAACCGGACTAACGTATCACTATCCCAACAGTGATAAAGGCATTAGCAACATTAGCTTTACGCTTCAACGCGGTAGCTTAACGGTGATTACTGGCCCAATAGGAGCGGGTAAAACAACGCTCCTGCGCGTACTGCTAGGGCTGTTGCCTAGGCAATCGGGTGAGGTGTTCTGGAACGATCAGCTTATTGATCAACCTGATACTTTTTTAGTACCTCCTCAAGCGGCTTATACCCCTCAAATCCCTCAGCTATTTAGCTCTTCTTTGCGAGAGAATCTGTTGCTGGGTCTCTCAGAAAATCGGTTGGCAGATGCGATCGCTACCGCCGCTTTTGATACAGATCTCGCGGTGATGCCTGACGGTTTGGCTACTCGGGTAGGCCCCCGGGGCTTCCGACTATCGGGCGGGCAAAAGCAGCGTGTTGCAGCGGCAAGGATGCTGGTTCGTCAGCCTGAGCTACTCGTGTTTGACGATCTCTCTAGTGCGTTAGATATTGAGACAGAGCAGCGTCTATGGAAAAAGCTATTTGAAACACCTCACAGCTCTGCTTATACGCCTACTTATTTAGTGGTGTCTCATCGTCCTAATCTCCTAGCTCGCGCTGATCAGATTATCGAGCTAGAGGCAAGCCATACTTGATTAATAGGAATAGATCCCGTTAAAATCATAGGAATAGATCTCGCTAACGTGCCTTTTACAATAACGCTTCTGCGCTAATGTCCTCAAATTCCTTACGTTTTATCCCTTATGAGTCTCTCTACTGCCTGCTTACAGCAACATGAAAAAGAGAATGCGATCGCCAAAAAATGGCTTTTTCGAGGACTTCTAATCGCAGCAGGCACTCACTTAGGGCTGATCCCTCTGATGGCTTTTGTGCCCGCAGATATGGCCGAACCGCCTGAGCGCATTGCCCTTGTTGTCACTGGCCCGACAGATCCGCCAGAAAAGGCTATTGAGGATGATTCCCTCGAAGAAATTCCGCCTGAAGAAACGGTTGAAGCGCTCACAGAAGCCGTCGCTCAAGCAGAGCTAGCCGCTGCCGCTCAGGTTTCAGGTGGCTATACGGCACCGATATCTTCTTTTCAACCAGCACCCGCCCAGCCTGAAGTGGAGACACCAGATGTCTCTGAGCCTGAGCCCGAAGCCACAGCGCCAACAGCAGAATCGTCAGATGACTCCTCGCTTGAGGCTGAAACAGATGAGCCCACAGCGTCAGATACTGAGGTTGCAGATACTGAGGTTGCAGATACTGAGGTTGCAGATACTGAGGTTGTAGATACTGACGCTGAGGAAAGAGACTCAGATTCGACTGAAGCGGATTCGGTGGAAACGGCAAACAGCAACGCAGATGGTGAGTCCGATGCGCCTGACTTGGATGCGCTGCGAGATCGGTTGAGACGTGCCCAAGCGCGTGAGGGAAATGCAGACAGAAATTCAGACAATCGTGGCGATACGCCTGCGGTTGCCACAGGGGCAGGCGTAGAAACTGCTCGCAGAGATGGCCCGTCTGAAGGATCAAGAGCGGGTAGCGCTGATGGTGATGGCGATGGAGACAGCAGTGGTTCTAATACGGTGAGCTGTCGCAGGTGCGATCGCCCCGAATATCCCGAAGAAGCATTAGCAGACGGCGCTGAAGGCTCTCCTTCTGTGAGCCTAGAATATGACGAAAACGGTCGCGTTGTTGGCGCAGTTTTAGAACAATCTAGCGGTAATGCTGCGCTCGATAGAGCCGCGCTAGAAGCTGCTCGTAGCTATGAGCTCGATAGCGGCGGACGCAGCGGTTCGGTTTCGGTTGAAATCGACTTTGGGATAGAAGGATCAGAGCGATCGCGCGCCGCCCAGAGAAGAGGCGAACGAGAATCTGTCAGCACACCAGCACCCGCTGCGGCAGAACCAGCCAGAGAAGAACCAGCCAGAGAAGAACCAGTCAGAGAAGTCGTTCAAGATCCTGCGCCCGCCGCACCACTGCCAGAACCCTCGACGCCAGAGCCTGCTGCGAGTGCAGAAGAGCCCCCGGCACCGGAAGAATCTGAAGCACCAGCTCCAGCAGAGCCAGCACCAGCCGCAGAACCTGACGTGCCGGATACTCTGCCACCTGAACCTGCACCACCTGAACCTGTAGCACCGCCACCACCTGAGCCGGTTGCTCCACCGCCGCCAGAACCTGTGTCACCGCCGCCACCACCGCCAGAACCTGTTGTACCTGTTATCAATCCCCCAGAAGAATAATCGAGGTTCTATTCCATCTGCCAGTGACTAAGAACTGGCTTTTATCGCGAGTGAACTACAGCAGCAGGAAGATGAGCGCTACCTCGCTATCCGAAAATTTAGGAAGGCATTGCGCAATCAACGCAATCAGCTGCTGGCATTTTCTGGTGTTCTTGACCAGAATCTGGCAGACATTGCTAAGTGTTTTGAGCTACCGTTACAAGCCGTACGATATGTCTACCTGCTGCATCGCCAACATGAGACCTCTGATGCTTACTGGGTAGGGTGGAATCAACTGCACAGTGAGATGGGTGACGGTCTATTTTGGGCTGCAAGTGTTACCTAAAACTGACCGTTTTTGAACTATGCCGAAGTCTTCAGCAAGCTAGACCAACTGATTGGTAATCAGCCGACCGTCCGTTCGAGTCGGATCACCAGCTTCCTGATTAGCCCTAGGATTTTCGATCTCGTAAAGCTTCAGTGCTTTGCGGGGATTGTCTTTACTATTCACGAAAACGAAACGTTTCGAGGATAGTTTCAAAGACGCCTTCGTGAAATATTTCGCCATTGTTGTCGGCATAGGCAGTGAACACCACGCTGACGGGCTGGTTGGGGAAAGGAATACTAAGATGAACCTGATTCCCCTGGGTGCGGGTTGTATGCATGAAGGCAGTACCGCTAGGGATATTCGTAAGGCCAAGGAAGGTGCCTTCGCCGGGTGCAAGGTGACTGCGAATGCTTGCTTCAGAGACGATTTGGTTGACGATAGAGACTGAAACACCACGGGCCGTAGTGTCACAATGCATAGATTGAGCCGAAAACTGGGAGCCGACTGGCGGCGAGACATTCATTCGCAGGCCGTGTCGAGATAGCTGATAATCTGCGGGAACAGCAAAGGCGATCCGCCAGTCTTCTACGATAATGTTTCTTCTTTCAGACGTTGGAACCAGTGTGGGACCAGCCGCTACAACCTGCTGTGAAACAAAGCAAGCCTGCGCTTTTGCACTAGATGGACTAAGTGTGATCGCCGGCAAAGCAATCACACCTGCCACCATTAGCTTGATCAATACCCTAAGCATAACAACACCCTTCAATCAGGTTGAATGCTAGCGGTAAATACGGTGCGTGGCTGTAGTAAAAGACACTTTCTTTGTCCGGACCAACGGACGTACGGGCCTAGAGAGGGATTGACAGCGCTTCGGCACGTATAAATGCCTGGTTCTGCTCTAGGCTCAGCTGTAGGTCAGATAGCTGGGTAAGGTTCGCCTTGATCTCGCTAGCTTTTTTATCAGCAGCTACTTTTTTATAGAGAGCGGCGCGGGCCAGATCTTCTCTATCTTTGGCAAGGGCACGTTGAGCCACCTGATGCCAGGTATCACGCTCGTGCACTGCTTCTTCGTATGCAGGCAGCAAAGTACGAGTGGCGATCGCCACATTCTCTAGCGCCGTTTGGAATAGTTCATAAGTAGGTTGCGCAGGGAAGTCGCCAGTCGCTCTTTGGGCCGCTTCGCGCGCTAGATCCGCTACTTGAGGCAGCTTTATTCGCTCTATATTTAGTCCAAAACTATCTAGCTGCTTACACTCGCTTTGGCCTGTCTTGCACCAGTTAGCAAAATGCTCGCAGTTGTTGAAAAACAGATCGTATTCTCGCTCTCCTAGTCGGCTTTCGGCTCGCTCTATCACCAGTGAAGGGATAAATGCCGTAGGCTGACGCTTGACTCTGACCACCCCGCCCCTAGCAAAGGTGTCCAAAGTCGTCCGTTTGATAACTGCCTCACCCTGCTTGCTGTAGTGAATAACACTGCCGTCACCGCGATCAATGCCGTGGTGCTCATAGGGAATGCCCACCACCTCGCGCATTGCATAGATTTGATCGCCCCGTGCCATACCAGTTTGCTGCCGTCTGTATCAGTTCAATGACAATGAATCTAGCACGGTTGCTCAGACTAGACTGTTCCAAAGATTCAGATACCTACTCGAACTAAGGTATCTGGCGCGCGGCCTCTTGTTTAGCCGCTAGAGCGCGAATGGATGACATGCCCTTTGTTTGGGAGACAATATTGATCTGAATATTGGGACCAGAACGAGCTAGACGGATAACTAGGCCATCTTGAGCGGCTTTTTTTTCAATGCGCTGACCCGCTAGAAAGGTGCCGTTTGTGCCGATGTTGTGGATTTCCCAGCCCTCTGGGGTTTGCCGTAGCTCTACGTGATGACGCGAGACCACTGCGCTGTAGAGAATGACATCATTATTGACTGAGCGCCCAATTCGAACAACAGGTTCCTTTTCAAAGGTCCAGCTTTGTACGGGCTTTTTGTCTACCGGGTGTAGCAAAGACAGCGTGATGGTATTAGTTAGGGCGGGCACGTGCAAAGACCAGATGGTGAGAACAAATCACACACCCGACCAATGTACTAGTCTAGAAGGACTTTCCCTAGTATCTGGTGGCCTCAAAGATAAAGCTGACCTTGTCGCCCTTCCCAAAGGCGATGCGATCGCCCAGATTGAGTCGATGACGATTACCGGTAGGCAGCGGCAGGCCGTTGATATAGGTGCCGTTAGAGCTGCCCATATCCTCTAGATAGTAGGCGTCTTTTTCTACCAAAAGGTTGGCATGCACTCTAGAGACAATCTCTGACTCTGGAAACCCCGAGACATCGATATCAGGCGGTGTGTGATCATTAGGTTTCCCAATCCGTACAGCAGATAGCTGGCTAGGAATAGTAATAATAGTCTGGGTTTGGACATGCTTTAGAGTGGCGCTAGACGCTTGAATCTCTGTGGCAGCGGGCGTTGGAGTCGGTATGGAAATAGGTGCGATCGCGGCAGGCTCGACTAAAGCAGGCTCCGAAAGTGCTGAAGCTTCAAGTAGTGAGGATTCTGCCGGAAGAGATTCTGCACTCTTTGATCCAGCGACTACTACAGCTTCGCTTTCTAGTGTGGGGACGGATGGAGGATCTAGCGCCGCAGCTGCCTCCATCCCACCAAAGCTAACGGATTCGTCAAAGTCCATCGACTGGCTAAACTCGCTGAAAGATTCACTTGCAGGCGCTGAAGTCGGCTCACTTATTGACTCACTTACTGGTTCACTGGCAGGTGCGATCGCCTCAGCGGTACTAGCGGGTTCAGATGATTCTCTTAGGTCATTGCCGCACTGACCGCAAAAGCTAGCATCAGCCTGAACCGATGCCCCACAGTTGGGACAGGTGGCAAGCGCTGGCAGCGGCGTGTAGCAGGCTTCGCACTGTAGCGCGCCATCTGGATTTTGGTGGTTGCA
This sequence comes from uncultured cyanobacterium, assembly GCA_963838725.1. GTDB lineage: Bacteria > Cyanobacteriota > Cyanobacteriia > Phormidesmidales > Phormidesmidaceae > Phormidesmis. Next base: position 54,595 of record CAWISM010000014.1, read on the forward strand.
GTTAGGGCAGGTGATCATAAGCAGGTGATCATAAGTAAGTGAATAATGACGAATCGATGGTGAATCGGCTATCTGATGTGGTCAGGCACCCCTTTACCGGCTGGGGCATCTAGCAGCCAGTGAGCGCCGGTAGCTGGCTGGATTAGCTTGCTGGGATAGGTATGATCATCAGCATCTTCAGAGAAGACTTGGGCGAGCGCCGTTTGCTTGTTCTCTCCGGCGACTAGAAAGACAACGTGTCGCCCTCGGTTGATCACAGGAACGGTGAAGGTGATGCGAGGTTCGCCATCGTGATTGCCCACAGTGACTAGGCGATTGCGCACATCTAGCGCCTCGGTATGCGGAAACAAAGAAGCCGTGTGACCATCATCTCCCATTCCCTGTAGGACAAAGTCGAAAGCAGGTAGCTCTCCCTCCGATAGCTGAAAGAACTCCTTTAGCTGGCTTTCATACTTAGCGGCATCAGCGGCTGGATTGTTGGCTCCTGTAGGCATTGGAAAAATATTTTCAGCCGGGATAGGAACGTGGTTGAGCCAAGCCTCGCTCGCCATTAGAGCATTGCTTTTAGGATGATCATGTGGGACGTATCGCTCATCTCCCCAGAAGATATAGACCTTTTCCCACGGCAGCTCGGCTTTGGCTAGGGCGGCATAGAGGGGTTTGGGAGTGCTGCCACCAGACAAGGCCAGGGTAGCTCTGTTACTAGAGGCAATCGCTTCTTTGACCACCGAGACAGTCAGGTCGTAGGCGCGATCGATCAGGGCCGCTTTGTCAGCGAGAATTTCAACGGTTGGGTTCATGGCGAATGAGTCCTTAGATCTGACACAGCTTAGCGTAGATATTTTAAGCGTTCGAGTGCCTATAGAAAGGACCGATAGAAAGCTGTAGAAAGACTAGAATCGTCTGTGGCTACTTTAGTCTATGAAATCCAATATATTCTGGGCCTATGTTCTCCGTTGTTTTACCTTGCTTCAACGAATCGCGGTATGGCTATCTGCCCAGGATTCTGGAGAATTTGCGATCGCAAACTGGCCCAAAGCAGCTAATTGCTGTTGTCAGCCCTAGCCAGGACGACACCCTGGCAATCATTCAGCAGTTCCCAGAAGTAGAAATTATTGAATCAGCTGCTAGCAACCGAGCGCAGCGCCTAACGATTGGCATTGAGGCTAGTCGAGGTGAGTATATCCTGCTGCATCATCCGGCAACGCTGCTGCCAGAATTCACGGCGTTGCAGCAGGCCGCAGCTGCCCTAGAGCAAGAAAATGCAGTGTGGGGTGGGTTTGTCCATAGTTTTGATATGGATCATTGGCTATTGCGGTTCACTTCTTGGTATTCAACTTGGGTGCGATCGCGTCAAGGCATTCTCTATCTAGATCACTGCATTTTTGCCATTAGCGCAGCGCTGCGCTCTGTCGGCGGCGTGCCGGATATGGATATCTTTGAAGACACCGCGTTGAGTATGGCGCTGCGCGGCTATGGGAGATCTGTAGGTTCTGGGTGCGTGGCGATCGCACCGGGCAAAGTCATTACCTCAGCTCGGCGGTTTCGCGATCGCGGCATCTACCGACAGGCTCTAGTCAACCAGATTCTAAAGGTGATGTATCACGCCAAACTAGATCCCAAACGGATGAACTGGCTATATGAAGGGAAAAGTCCGATTAATGTCAGCTATTCGGACTTCGGCTCCGCACCGCCCCTCTCTCCAACCTCTTCGGACTCTTCGGCCTCTGCTCAGCCATCAGAGAAGGTGAACGCCCAAGAAAAGATGTCTTAGCGTAAATCGCTAATCAATCAAATTTGATTTATTCTTAAGCTTCACATTATGCTAATTCGGAACATACTAAAGGGAAATATGGTGTAGCTGATTGCACCTAGTTAATTTGTTATGACAACCACTTCGCCAAATGACAGCGTTATTATTCCATCACCACTAGCAGCTATCTCGCTCAAGCTAGTAGGGGCAATCACCATCCTGGCGGCGCTGGTCGATTTTTTGACGCTGCTATTTCCACCAGACTTTGCTAACCGGGCATGGCAGCTATCGACTGTGACTAGCCTTGTTGATAGAGGCATTGTTCCCTTGGTCGGTATTGCCCTGCTGCTGACAGGCTATTGGATCGATACCAGTTTAGGGAAATCAGCGCGAAAGGCTACCCTGTTTCTAGATGCTAGGTTCTGGACCTGTTTGCTCTCTTGTTTGCTGGGTCTAATCTTTCTAGTCACCACCGTGCTGCATCCTAATAATGTTCGCATTCAGAGCCGCGATGCGCTCACCCAGGTAGAGGCAGAAGCAGATCAGGCGACAACCGATCTAGAAACTAGGCTAAACAACGATTTGTCTCAGCGCCGCGCCCAAATTGATTCGCTGCTGCAAAACGAAGAACAGCTGCAAGCGGCAATTGATAGCGGCAGCATAGACGAAGCCCAGGCTGCTCAGATCGAGCGTTTTCGGACTAATCCGCAAGAGCTAGACAGCTTTTTAACGTCTCAGATTAGTGAAGTTCAAACCCAGCTGCAAACTCGAATTGGCGAAGAAAAAGAAGACGCGACTAGAAGGCTAAAGTCAGAAGCGACCAAAGCCACCTTTAGAGTCACGCTCAGCAGCCTACTGCTAGCGTTTGGCTACACCGTTATCGGCGCATTAGGTTTAAGACGCTTGCTAGCGATGGTGAGCTAGTCACGATGAATTAGCTTAGTAGATCTGTTGATTAATGACTGATTAATAACACCGCCAGCTGTCAACACTACTGGCTTGTTAACCAACACTACTGGCTTATTAACTAAGTGCCGTCATCATGGCCTGCTGAGCGACGTTCTGATAGAGCGTTTTGAAGTGGGCCATTACTATTTGTGCTTCGCTAGTCGGTAGGGGCATATCACCGATCACTTCTAGCACAGTCTGCTCCGCAGGGGTAATTACAACCAGCGAAGGATCAATCGGCATGTCATAGTTCCAGAAGGTTTCGATGCGTACGGTCGGCTCCTGCACTACAGGCGCAGAGGTACGGAGCGCGGCAGAGCCGATAGACTGCTTGCCTTCTGACTTACTTTTCTTAGTTGACTTACCTTTCTTTGCTTTATCTGCTGTCTTGGTGATTGACGTATCAACGTCTAGTCCGGCAGCTTTTGCGCTAGCAGCCTGCTGTCGATGCTGACGTAGGGCCGCTAGGATTTGCTCCTTGGTTCGCCCCCGTAGCTGAAATAATACAAAGGGATCTTCTCTAAAAGAATCTCCTAGCTGGTAGTAGACAGCCGCGATGTGCTTGCATGGGTTCTTCGGATCGGGGCAGCTACATTTGGATTTGACATCTGCTAGCGTAAACGGAAACAGGCTGAGGCCATTAGAAGTAAATACGGCTTCAATCGAGTCTGGCATCTCACCTGCCAATAGCTGCGCAGAGTACAGCGCCTTTTGGCTGAGCGTATCAATGACAAAGCCCCAGTCCTCATCGGTAAAGCGCTCAATTGAGATCGAAAGTTGATAGGGTTCGCTAGCCGTACCTTGGACAGTGGCGAATACTTTGGAGTCTTTGAACTCAAGCGAGAGAATATTTCCTTGCCTAGCGTAGTTTCGTCCTCGCTCTAGGCGCTTTTTGAAGCGGTAAGAATTAAGCAAGTCTACCCATTGCTGCACCCACCAGGCATCTTCTTGAACGGCGGCGGGTTGAGGAGCACTGTAGGTCATAGGCCAGCAAAGTACGTTGTAGAGGATGGTGGTGAGCGTAGAGATAATCGCTAAGGGTAGATTTTAGCAGATGCATAGTGGCGCTATAGTCTCATCAGTGATTTTAGAATGTTAGTGATAGGGTGGGTAGTCTCAGAAATGATTAGAAGATTGATAGACGGAACGGCAGCAGACCACAGCCTAAGAGGTCAGCTAATGCAGGTTGCAATGGCGGCGGTGCTTGTCGTCGGGTTGGTAATAGGGGTAGCCAGTGAGGGTGCGATCGCCTACAGCGTTGACTATGAAATGGACCAAGCCCGCGTCGAAAAAACAATCGAGCACTATGGCGAACCCGTTCGTCCCATAGTCGAAAAAGCAATTAAGAACAACGAGAATAACCCCAACAGTAAAGATACGGCTGAGAATACCTACAAAAGAGAGAGTCCGCTCAATCCACTGCTGCCAGAGCAACTAGGTGAGACCTTCTCCAAAGAAGATCTGCTAGAGATGTCCGGCACTGATGACCCAAACGAGGGCTAATTGATGAACCTTGGTTATGCCATTACTCAACAGCTGATCTAGGAAAGTATCAGCAACTTTTCTAGCGTAGTCTTTATCTTCAAACTTTTTCTCGGTCGGAAAAACATACTGTTCTAGCCACTCTAGAAGCTGTTCTCCGCGAGCCGCAATTATCTCAGTTTGAGGATAGTGAATATGAGTATCGATGAATCCGAGCGTGATCAGCCGTTCGGCATAGGCTGTTATGGGAATTTCTTCATAGTCAGCTTGCAATTCTTTTCTTGAGAAGAAAATTAGCAGCACATCATAACTCAATATTTGTAAAATATAGACCAGTGAGCCTGAATCTTCACCTATCAGCAGTCTTCTTTCTAAACTTTTCTACAGATGTCGCATGAGCCTCTTTTATAAAGGGTAAAAGCTGGTTGAAACGGACATTCCGCAGGTTAGGAGATAGGTTTGAGGAATAATTCGGTATCGTTTTTTGTGATTAAGCGAGCGCACCAATGGAAGTCCAAAACCTTGACCATCTGGGAATCATTGCAGGAATTGTAGACCAAATGGGTCTAGAGTTGCTTGCTAATGAGTGTTTGGGGACCCATCCGCAGCAAATTGTCAGCCCTGGCCAAGGGATAAAAGCAATGATTCTCAACGGCTTAGGCTTTGTGAGTGCGCCGCTGTCCCTATACGAAAGCTTCTTTCTCGGCAAGGCGACCAGTCACTTATTGGGCGAGGGGATAGAGCCGTCGCCTCTCAATGATGACTATCTGGGTCGTCTACTCGACAAAATCTGGGCCTACGGTCCGAGCGAGTTCTTTAGCTTGATAGCGATGGATGCCTACCGGGTCTTTGGACTAGAAGCCAAGCGATATCACTTGGATAGCAGTAGCTTCAGTGTCCAGGGCGCTTATGAGGAATTGTCAACAGAGCCCGGTTGTATTGAGATTACTCATGGGCACTCCAAAGACCATCGACCTGATTTGAAACAGTTCATCACCGAACTGATCTGTAGCAACGACGGTGCGGTGCCTTTGGGCTTTCAGGTTGCCAGTGGAAATCACTCAGACCAGGCAGTCTTTGCCGAGCGCCTTCAAGCGTTTGCTGAGCAATGGGATATCGAGGGTCTCTTGGTTCACCTACGGCGATGTCAACCAGCTCTGGGTGGTGGTCGAAAATCAAGCGCGCATCGGCAGTGACCGCTGCCAAGTTGATAAACAGGTTGATAAACAGCTCAAACGAGCCGAAAAACAGTGGAGTGCCCAACAGAAGACTGACTTTGAATGCTCAGAAGATGCACTTATTCAGGCGAAAGCGATCGCGCATAGTTGGCGCTATCACAAGCTGAGTAACCTCACGGTGGTTGAACAGCTTCATTACGAACATTCAGGACGTCCGAAGAAGGGGGTAGCTCCTACCCGGATAACGTATCGAGCGGTCGCTACTGTGGGTGAAGATGACGCTGCCATTGAGCGGGCCAAACGCAAAGCTGGGCGCTTTATCTTGGCAACCAATGTCGTAGATGACCCAACCGTTACCCCTGAAACCATCCTCACTGATTACAAAGGTCAACAGGCTGCTCAGGGTGGTTTTAAGATGCTTAAAGACCCGATGTTCTTTGCCGCTAGCGTATTTCTGAAAACTCCTGAGCGGATTGTTGCATTGGCGACCATCATGGGTCTATCTCTAATGGTCTACACACTTGCTCAAAGGCGCTTACGTCAGACCTTAGCAGAGACGAACGATACCGTTCTCAATCAGCGTAAACAACCTACAAAATCACCAACTTTGCGCTGGATCTTTCAAGTCTTTCAGGCAATTCATCTGGTTGTGCGGGGTGGCCAAGCACTAGTGTCTAATTTGACCCCTGAGCGGCTGAAGATTCTTCGCTGCTTCGGCGCACCTTGTCAAAAATATTATTTGACCGGTTAGCCAACATGCGGAATGTCCGATAATGGCGTACTCGTCTACATCGCCCTTTGGGTTTTCACCATCGCTTAGGACTAGCCATGCACCGTCTGATAGTCTGTTGTTTCCTTTGTTACGAGTAAAAGTAGAAGACCAGTTTAGAACATCTGTTTGATCATCAAAAGTTGCTGTAATGCTGCTGTATTTACCGGCACGGTGAGTTAGACCCAGACCATCACGATTCTTTGGATTGCTATCTTCGTAAGTAAAAGTAGCGGCGTTAGCAGGAGCGATCGCACTAACAACAGAAAGAGCAGCAATTGCGATAGTAGCTCTAGCATTGATACCCATATAAGTAATTCCCTCTAGGTGTGTCGGTTTACACGTAGATTGTGGCTTTTAATTTTTTCAATCGGGTGAACGCGCCATGAAGCCATAGGTTTTAATTGAGAACTTCAGCTATGGCGTTTATATGCGGGGCATGAAGCAAATCGGCTTAGCCGTACTGTGTTTTTGAAGTTGGAACAAAGCTTTTACAGTGTATGCGGCTGTTTCCCCTATCGTAGTAAGCGCTGTAAGCATATATCGAGATATATTTCTCGAAGAAATAGATAGCCGAACTTATAAGTGTTTATACGTAGGTATTTTTATTTATGTAGCAAATACGCGACAGTTGATGTGGTGTAACTACTGGTCTAGGTTCTTTTGAACGCTTAGCTAGTTGTCCCTGAAAAACTATACAAAGCCAAGCTATATGTACGATTCAGGTTGTAAATAGCAGGATAGAATTACCAGATAAGTCACCCACGCCCCGAAAAGCTTGCAAAATGCAGCCATCCTCATCAGCCTCAACTACCGACTTGCCGCTGTCCGCTCTGGCCGGTCAGCTGAACTTGAAGCATCCGTTAGTGCAACTGGCTAGTTCACAAGCGCTATGAGTTCGGGTGCAAAGTGGTGCTGGTGACCACCAGCGCTAACAACTCGATTGTGGGTGCTGACGCGGTTCACGGCAACCCCTATGATGGCGCAACGCTCAGCGGTGTAATTGAACAGACGAGCCGACTGAGTGACGTCGCACCCAAGCAAGCAGCAGTGGAAAAAGGCTTTCGAGGCACAAAGCATCACCCAGCTCAGTTGCAAAAAGCTGTACTGCGGGTAGGTGGGCAGCCTGTTGGACGAGGAAAGCAGCGGGTAAATATGTTTTTAGATAAGTTCGTTGTGGAATATTTCAAAGCGCAGGCGGGCGTTGGCGAAGCCTCTCCGGGGGAGAATCACGGTTGTCAAACGCTTATCAACGCAGCTTTAGTCGAATACATCCAAAACAAAGATCTCAAAGAAGATTTGCGTCACATCCTTCGAGAAGAGCTATCTCGCGTGAAAAATTCCTTGTAAACAGTAGGGTGGGTACTGCTAAACCTAGCTATCGTTGGAGTTATCAAACACCATTTCCATGCGATCGCCCCGCAGCCTAGCGACGCCATATTCAATCAGTCGCCCCTGCTGGTCTGCATTCACCGACTCTGCCAGTAGAATAGGCTGATTGATTGGTAGCTCTAGCAGTTTGGCATCGCGTGGCTGCACGAGCCTTGCGGATACTGAGGTGCTAAGGCGAATGTGGTCTATTGCGTAGCGATCGCGCAGCCACCGGGAAATCGAGCCCACTTCTACCAAGTACGAGATACTTTCCTCACTCAACAGATCGGGAAACAGCGCCAGCGGAAAGTAGCCGCTGCCGACGCTAATCGGTTCGTTATCTGCCGTTCCTAATCGTTCTATGTGGGCAACAGCTGACCCTTGCCCGATATCTAATTTCTTTGCTACTGAGATATCTGCTAAGACTTCAACCGCTCTGATCAGAGTAAAAGTAGCTTTGTGTCCCTGCGCTTTGAGCGCTTCGTTATACCGCACTCTCTGACCGATGGCATAGCGGATAGGCGCAGTTACAAAGGTGCCGCTGCCGCGTTCGGAGCGCAGCAGACCTTCTTGCTTGAGCAAGGATATGGCCTGTCGGATGGTGTTGCGATTGACGCTGAACTGCTTCGATAGCTGTGACTCTGGGGGGAGGCGATCACCCACTTGGTAGACATCCACCTGAATGTTGTTGCGGAGCTGCTGGGCAATTTGCACGTATAGCGGTGCGGTAGAGTGAGCCATCGTTTATTCCATCGAGATGTATTCGACGATACTTAGTGCCGAGAAAGACTTGCAGAATTTGAAAGCATACGACATACTCTTATCTTAGTTAAAGTTGTCTATACATCTAGACTAATTGTCTAAGTTGTCTATGACTAAAGTGTCAACGACTGTAGATAAAACGAACAGGCAAGAATGGATGGCTGTGCTGGCGAAAGCGCCTTTAGCCTTGTTAGAGCAGTGTGTAAAAAATTTGGGCGATTTGCCTGAGTATCATTTTTTGCGATCGCCCGAGATTGGCCTGACGATGGTGCGCGGTAGGGCAGGCGGCAGCGGCTATGCCTTTAACTTAGGAGAAATGACGCTTACTAGATGTGTCGTTCAGCTCGCAACCTCTAAAGGCTCAGAATCAACTGGGTTTGGATATGTAGCGGGCCGCTCTCACACTCATGCCGAGCTTGCCGCTGTCTGCGATGCGCTACTACAGCAGCATCAATGGCACAACCAGATAAAGTCCACTGTTATAGCGCCGCTGCGAGCGGAATATCAGCGCCGCGCTCAGGAAACGCAGCAGCAGACAGCCGCTACGCAGGTTGAGTTCTTCACCATGCTAAGAGGAGAATAGTCATGAGCGCAGCGACACTCCCTGGGTTTCAAAACGTAGTCCACGACTCTCAGCGTACTTTTAGAAGTTTGCTAGAAGCGCTCTCTCATCCTGGGCGACCTTGCAATCCTCAAATCAATATCACTGCGCCTGCTGATCTGACGCCTATTTGCGCGGCGGCCTGCCTTGCCCTTATCGATATTGAAACGGTTGTCTGGTTACAGCCTAGCCTACCGACTTTGGTCCGAGACTGGCTGCGCTTTCATACGGGATGCCGATTTACAACAGACCCGAGCAAGGCTGACTTCGCGGTTGTTGCAGATTCTTCAGAGGTTGACTTGGAAGCTTTTAGCTGGGGGAGCGCTGAATACCCTGAAGAGTCTACGACGCTACTTGTTCAAGTAGAAGATTTGATTGGCGGTGAATCTAAGCAGTTCAGCGGTCCTGGCATCTTAGAAAGTCTTTCTTTTGCACCCAAGCTATCCTCTGTTTTCTGGACGCAGTGGCAACAGAACAATGCTGCCTATCCTCGTGGCATAGATTGCTTCTTGTTTACTCCAGATTCTGTGGTTGGTCTGCCTCGTACTACTCACGTTCACGGTTAACCTTGTGTCTTACGTATCGGTAAAAGGTGGCGAAAAGGCGATTCAGAATGCGGAAGCCTTGCTGAAGGCTCGTCGAAGGGGCGATCGCACCCTCTCTGAACTCAGCCTTGCACAAATAAAGCAACAAATGAGCCTAGCCGTAGACCGGGTGATGTGCGAAGGCAGTCTCTACGATCCAGACTTGGCTGCTCTGGCTATCAAACAATCCTGGGGCGATCTGGTTGAAGCTATCTTCTTGCTACGTGCCTATCGCACCACGCTTCCCCGCTTCTACTACAGCCAGCCGATAGACACTAATGCAATGTCTATCCAGCGCCGCATCTCTTCTATCTTTAAAGATATTCCAGGCGGTCAGATGCTGGGCCCGACCTTCGACTACATCCACCGACTGCTAGACTTTAAGCTTGCTGCCGAAGATAATGCCCCGACTTTTCCTACAAAGGAGTCATCCTCTACAGAGACACCTAGAGCATTGGATGCGCTTGGGCAAGAAGGGCTGATTCAGCCAGAGCCTCCGCCACTAGATACAGACTCGGCGCAAGAACCTTTCGATCTGACCCGGCAGCCGCTGCAAGTTCCCGCTTCTCACGATGCTCGCCTACAAAATTTGACTCGTGCCGATGAAGGGTTTTTGCTCAGTCTGGCTTACTCCTCGCAGCGTGGCTATGGTAACAGCCATCCGTTTGCGGGCGAAATTCGGATGGGCGAAGTGGAGGTGGTGATTTGTCCAGAAGAGCTGGGGTTTGAAGTGTGCATTGGTGAAGTGGCCGTGACCGAGGTGCAGATGGTGAATCAGTTCAAAGGGTCAAAGCAGCTAGCGCCTCAGTTTACGAGAGGATACGGGCTGACCTTTGGCTACAACGAGCGCAAGGCGATGGCGATGGCAATTGTCGATCGCTCGCTAAGGGCAAAGGAATTTGGAGAAGAGATCAAAGGGCCTGCTCAGCAGGAGGAGTTTGTTCTTTCTCATAGCGATAGCGTCGAAGCGCAGGGGTTTGTTCAACATCTGAAGCTACCGCACTATATTGACTTTCAGGCAGAGCTGAACCTGGTTCGCAAGATGAGAGAAGAGTACGAAGCTGGTGAGTCGCCATCTCAGAAGATAGAGCCTCAGCAGATTGGCGTATCGGATGGAGGGGCCAGTCATGACAACAAAGTTGCCTAATGCAACCACTAGCGTGGAACCGGGCTTTAACTTTGCCTACTTAGATGAGCAGACCAAGCGCTCTATTCGCCGTAGCCTGCTAAAAGCGGTGGCGATTCCCGGTCATCAGATTCCGTTTAGCTCGCGTGAGATGCCGATGTCGTATGGGTGGGGGACTGGGGGCATCCAGGTCACGGCTTCTGTGATTGGCGCAAACGATACGCTCAAGGTGATTGACCAAGGCGCGGACGATACGACGAATGCGGTGAATATTCGGCGCTTTTTTAAGAAGGTGTGCGGGATAGAAACGACTGAAAAAACAACAGAAGCCACCGTGATTCAGACCCGCCATCGCATTCCTGAAACGCCGCTAAAAGAAGGACAAACAATAGTGTATCAGGTGCCGATTCCAGAGCCGCTGCGGTGGATTGAACCCTCGGAAGTAGAGACGCGCAAAATGCACGCTTTGAGTGAATACGGCGCGATGCACGTAAAGCTCTACGAAGATATTACGCGCTTTGGCCACATTGCTACGGCCTACGACTATCCGGTGATGGTGAACGATCGCTATATGATGCGGCCTAGCCCAATTCCCCGCTTTGATAATCCTAAGCTGGATATGAGTCCGGCATTGCAGCTTTTTGGTGCGGGCAGGGAGAAAAGACTTTATGCGGTGCCGCCCTATACCTCTGTAAAGAGTTTGGACTTTGAGGACTATCCGTTCAGCGTAGAGCGGTGGGATCAGCCCTGTGAGTTTTGCGGCTCTACGGAAAGCTATCTAGATGAGGTCGTTACTGATGACGAGGGTGGGCGTTTGTGGATTTGTTCTGATACGGACTATTGCAATCGCAGACAAGCCCAGATGAAACAATTAGGTGAGAAATGAAACCGCTTTTGGATGTTAATAGCCTTAGTAAAACGTATGGCACGGTGCGGGCTTGCGATCGCATTTCCTTTTCTCTCTATCCGGGTCAAATCCTGGGCATTATTGGCGAGTCTGGTTCGGGCAAGTCTACTTTGCTAAGCGCGATCGCCCGTCAAATCCCCGCAGACAGCGGCCAAGTCACCTACCACAGCCACAAAAACGCTACAGACGCCCCGCTCGATATCTTCAACATTTCCGAATCCGAACGCCGCCAGCTAATGCGCAACGAGTGGGGCTTTGTGCGCCAGCATGCGCGTGACGGGCTGCGAATGAAAGTGACCGCAGGTGCAAACATTGGCGAACGGCTGATGGACGTGGGGCATCGGCACTATGGCAACATTCGCACCGAGGCGAAACGCTGGCTCGAACAGGTTGAGATTCCCACTAATCGAATGGACGATTTGCCCAGTACATTTTCTGGAGGAATGCAACAGCGCCTACAGCTTGCTCGCGTTCTGGTGACTCAGCCACGGCTGGTGCTGATGGATGAACCTACAGGCGGATTAGATGTCTCGGTGCAGGCCAGACTGTTGGATCTGATGCGTCAACTCGTACGCAGTCTCAATCTCAGCGTCATTCTAGTCACCCACGATATTGGCGTGATCCGTCTGCTGGCGCATCGTCTACTGGTGATGAATCGGGGCGAAGTTGTCGAACAAGGGCTGACCGATCAGGTCTTAGACGATCCGCACCATCCCTATACTCAATCGCTGATTAGCGCCACGCTCGTCCCGTAGGTCTTTGCAGCATGTCCGACCCCACTTCTCTACTCGAACGTCTACCTGTGTCTTCACATTCTCACAAACCGCTACCTGACAAAGCGCTCCTTTGCGCTCGTAACCTGTACAAAGGATTCACGCTGCACAATCAGGGCGGTATTCACTTTCCGGTTCTAGAAGGGGTTTCGCTGACTGTGAATCCGGGCGATTGTGTTGCGCTAGAAGGGTCTTCGGGGTCGGGGAAATCGACTTTTATGCGATCGCTCTACGCCAACTACCGAGTAGACAGCGGTGAAATTTGGATTAAGCATAAGGGGCAATGGCAGGATATCGTGACCGCTCAGTCACACGAGCTGATGGATATTCGGCGCTATTCGCTTGGTTATGTAAGTCAGTTTCTGAGGGTGATTCCCCGCGTATCGGCAGTCGATGTCGCGGCTGAGCCGCTGGTGGATACGGGCGTGTCGCCTGCGGTGGCAAAAGAGAAGGTGCGATCGCTTTTCTCTCGGTTGAATCTACCCGAACGGCTGTGGAGCGTTTCACCCACAACATTTTCAGGTGGCGAAAAACAGCGCGTCAATATCGCTAGAGCCTTTGCCGTGGACTATCCGGTTCTACTTTTAGATGAACCCACCTCGGCCCTAGATGCTGATAACCGCAGCGTCGTTGTCCAGCTCATCAAAGAAAAGAAGCAACAGGGCTGTGCGCTAGTTGGCATCTTTCACGATGAGTCAGTCAGAAAGCAGGTTTGTAACCAATCCTTAACCTTCGCACTGCATGATTGATTCTTCTTCATTTCGCCAGTCGCATATCTAAATCCAGATAGAACCGTACCAGCTATAAAACCTATGAAAGAAAGTATCTACACGAACTATCGCCTTCAGCTTCCTACTGAAGAAGTGTTAGGAACGCTGGTCGTTCGAGATGGACTAATCGCCGACATCCAGCCCGATCTATCTAATTCTAGCGACAACGTTATAGACGGAGAAGGCGATTATCTCTTACCGGGTCTAATCGAGCTGCATACCGACAATCTAGAGCGATGCATTTCTCCGCGTCCGGGTATTCGCTGGCCGCTAGAAGCCGCGGTGACCTATCACGATAGGGATCTGGCGGCGGCAGGCATTACGACGGTTTGTGATGCGATCGCCATTGGTGATGTTACCCCTGGCGAGTCCGTTCGCAAGACAGACTACGACAACATGATCCAAGCAGTGCGCGATCGCCAGTCAGCTGGTGAGCTGCTAATCGACCATCGCCTGCACCTGCGCTGTGAACTGGCCTACGAAACGGTTGCTGATATCGTCAGCGACTATGTCGACTATCCGGCGCTTTCGCTCATCTCGCTGATGGATCACACACCAGGTCAGCGTCAGTTTGCCAAGCTTGATAAATTTAGAGAATACTACATGGGCAAGCATGGCCTGCGTTCTGACCAGGTTGATGAGTTTATTAAAGAGAGAGTCGAAGCGCAAAAGATATATGCAGAAAAAAGTCGAAAAGATCTTGTTTCTCTCGCTAGCAAACATCAGCTCTCTATCGCTAGCCATGATGATGCCACTGTCGAACACGTCGAGCAGGCAGTGAGCGAAGGTGCAAATATTTCTGAGTTTCCCACTACCCTCACCGCCGCCAAAGCCGCGAAGTCTCACAATCTTCAGGTGCTAATGGGTGCGCCGAATCTAGTCTTGGGCGGCTCTCATTCTGGGAACGTTTCTGCAATGGATTTGGTGAAGCTAGATCTCGTCGATTTGATTTCATCGGACTATGTGCCGCATAGTTTGCTGCAGTCTGTTTTTGTGATGGCTGAGGTAACGGGTAAGCCGATCTACGAGACGATGAAGCCAGTGACGATTAATGGTGCGATCGCCATTCAGTTAGAAGGCGATCGCGGCAGCCTAGAACCCAACAAACGCGCCGATCTGCTCTGCGTTCGCTATAGCCCAAGAGATAGCCAAGAGAAAGCGGCTGTTCCTCGGCTGACTCAAGTGATCAAAAGCGGGCATCGGGTTGCGTGAGTCTGCGTTTTTCCGCTGCCTTCATCTATCTTGTTGCATCCTAATCCCACTAATATGACTCACACCAAAAACCTCGCGGCACCCAACCTTACGACAATTATCAACTGCTTCATCTCTCGCGGTAGCGAACAATACGGATGTGAAGCGGTTACCCAGCTCCAGCATGCGCTTCAGTGCGCAACCTGGGCCGAAGACGCCCGCGAATCTCCTACGCTTGTCGTCGCTTGCCTCCTTCACGATATCGGCCACTTGCTTCACGATTTGGGTGAAGACGCTGCTGAAAGGGGCATTGATGATCGGCATGAATACCGCGCTCTGCCTCTTCTACGACGGCACTTTCCTCCCGCTGTCACAGAATCTATCCGTCTCCACGTCAACGCCAAGCGCTACCTGTGCGCCACGCAATCTGACTACTGGGACTTTCTTTCCCCTGCTTCCAAGCTCAGCCTAGAACTACAAGGCGGCGTGTTCGATGAAGAAGACGCGATCGCCTTTATCAATCAGCCCTACGCCAAAGATGCTGTCAAGCTCCGGATCTGGGACGACCTGGCCAAAGACCCCAGCCAGAGCGCGTACGACTTAGAACATTTTATTCCTACGCTGATTCAATGCCTGCATAAGTGCCCTGAATGAGCGCCCTGCATGATTGCTAGGCGAGCAGCTCTGTACTTAGCAACAAACAGTTCTCGCACGCATACAAGAACCGTTTGTTGTCTTGGCTAGCTACGATTGAAATCAAAACTTATGCGCATGCAGTACTTCCATCACATCACAGACATAGATAATACCGGAGTAATTGTCGAAATACCTGGCGGCCACCTCATCTGAGATCCTCACGGCCATTTCCTTTGTAGGTGTGAGCACCTCGAACTTTATATTCGAGGAAGTGCCGGAGACAGCGGGTTCTCCTGAGGAGCGAATGTTACGACTGCCCTTACCGCCAGCTTCCATCACTGTGTAGCCGGTAGCTCCAGCCGCATCGATTATCCGACCGATCTTGTTTAGCAGTAACTTTTCCGTGACGATAACAAGCTTACTAGCTGTCTGTGTCATATTTGATTACCTCTCTTTTGTGTGTTGTTCAACTGTTGCTTTTGAGATTGTTGCTTCTAGAATGTTATCTCTAGAATTGGCTTCTAGAATTAGCCGCCTAGTGCTTGGGCAAGGCCGATAAATAAGGGAATGCAGATGGCGATCGCAACCGGTGTACCCACCGCAGTAGAAGATCCAATATAGGCAGAAGGATTCGCCGATGGAATACCAGCGCGTAGCGTAGGTGGCCCGGAGATATCTGAGCTAGAAGCCGCAATCACAGATAAAATCACCACCCCACCCAGGCTGAATCCCGTAGCATAGTGGGCAATCATACCCAGACCGAAAGCAATAAAACCGTGCAGCAACGGTGCTATGAATGCATACAGAGCGTACCATTGGCCTACCTTGCGAAGCTCGCCCAGCCTAGCCCAAGCTTCCATACCCATCACCAGCATCAAGATAGAAAGCAAACCGCGAAAGAGCGGATCGAAGAAGCTTTCATAGACGCTTTCAGGTCTAGTGAGTATGCCTAATGCCAGACCAAGCAGTAGCGCTGAGAGCGCAGAGCCTTGCAGACTCTCCTTAATAATCGGCCATATCTCAACTTTCTCGCTTCGCGGTTCTCGCGGTCCACCCGAGTACCCACCAGCAGTACCGACTGGCCCAGTGGAATACCCACCAGCATTACCGCTGCCCTGATTACCGGGATACCCACCTACGCTGCTAACTACGGTGCCAGATTGGCCACTTGCATAGCTAGTTTGTTCGCTCACATAGCCGCCTGCAACAACGGGCTGCTTGTTGAAATCTTCTTTTTCAAGATACCGATCGCGCTGTTTGCTAGCATAGACGCTGGCTAAAACAATCGCAGTCACCAGCGCTGGAATATCCATAAAGGGATAGAGTGCAGCCGCCCAGGCTTCGTACTCGATACCTTCTGATTCTAGTATCGTGATACCAGCAGCGAGAGTAGAGCCACTTACCGCGCCGAATAAACCTGCCGTTGCAAGTCCGTCTACAGTCCTAACGCCAGGCATTTGAGCTAGCGTGACCCGCCCAATAAACACAATCAAGATACCTACTATCACAGCGAATAGTGCAGGTAATAGCATCTCCAACAGATTGGCATTACGGATAGCAATGCCGCCGCTCAGCCCCACCTTTATGAGCAGCATGAAAACAATAAACTTGTAAACCGCATCTGGGATGGTCAGTCGGCTATTGACAGCGGCAACCACCACACCACCGATTAGGAAACCAAGCGTAGGGGACTGTAGCTTTGACAGGAATAGAGTGAGAAAATCAGATAAGAAATCCATAATATGATTCCTCCTTGAATCAAACTAGGGGAAAGAATAGTAGCAAACGTAAGGAGTTCGCTCTGAGATGGGATACGACTTGTCTAGTAGCTTATTTCTCAATCATAGAAATAAGTAAATCGTTTTCTTTTTCCTATTGATTTAACTCTATCTTAGATTCGTCTTCGAAAGTCCTGAAATTCATAGAAATTCAGAATACTCTTTCAAATTCGTCTCATAAGCAAAGCTGATTCTATTTCTATCTACGGATAGTTCTGGCTGATACTGCCTTGGCATGAGTAGATTGCAAAAGTACTTGCTAATAGGAGTAGTTCTAAGCCGTAATTCTAAGCCTGCTTAGTAGTGGTTATCTGCTTTGCGATGATGAACAGCTGCGGTGCCTTCTCTTTTCGCCACTCTTCCAGTTTGGACAGTCGCGTAGATAATCATATGGTCGCTGCACTCGTACCGATAGGTCACGTCGCACTCTAGGTAGGCGAGCGCTTTGGCCAAAATAGGAGCGCCGTTTGTCGATAGGTAGGTTTCAACGCCGTCAAATCGGTCTGCCCCAGGCGGAAACCACTTGAGGAAGTGCTTCATCAGCGGCTGATAGTTGCCTTCTTCTAGAATGTTTAGAACAAAGCGATCGCCACTTTATAGAATTGAATCGATCGCCCGATCTTTACCAACAGAAACAGTAGTTCGAAATAGGTCTTCTATCTATGCGATTCACTATGATTTACATGACTACTGCTACAACAATTTTTCCTACAGCTGCTGCAAACACTGTTGCTTCTATGGAAAGACAGTCACTTTCACCTGAATCAACTTATGAGAATCGACTACAGGCAGCCCTAGAGCATGCCCGCCGATTAACTCAGATGTATGGCTATCAGAGTGCGGACGTGGCGATCGCATGGGAGACAGTCGAAGAGCTGAGAACAGCCTACTCTCGCAGCGCGTTACCACTTGCTCCTTCTTGCGAATCTACATTCGAGCGTTACTGTAGTGAAAATCCTTACGCGCTTGAGTGCCGAGACTATGACTGCTAAAGCGCTGAATACAGACATCAACTGTTGCTTTGTATGTTTTGCAGGTAAATGTTCTGCAAGCAACCGTGAAACAACAATGGAAGAGGCTACAGCCTGCCGCTAAGTCAGGTCGTAGCCTCTGTTCCATCTGTCTCTGTTCTATTTTAGGCAGGTTGACTAATCAGCGCAGCTACCGCATTTACTATATGCTGAGCGCTGCCTTTCAGAAAGGTAGGATCTAGCGTCTCCGGTGTGTCGCTAGCGGTGTGATAGTTCGGATTGCGAAAGTTAGCGGTATCTGTGACAAAAACAGCAGGAATCTCTCTCTCCCAAAAAGGCGCATGGTCGCTGCGGAGTAAATCGGGAAAGAACCGTAGGGTTGCTTTAGGAACTGGCAGAGTAAGGACTAGCGGTAGGCTAGTTTGAGCAGAACCGATAAAGGCACCGATGAGTTCTGTGTGTGTGGATAGTCCCAATACGGCTAGGAACTCTCCTGTTTCGGGTACGGTCTGCACAGGAAGTCTGTCTGGATACTGTTGGCACCCTGGAGTGCGGCAGGCGTAGCCAACCATGTCTAGAATGACTGCACCCCTGAGATTAGCAATGTTGTTTAGCTGTGTGAAGGCTAGACTGCCCAGCAGTCCGCTGCCGTCTGGCTGCTGTTCTTCTTGATCAAAGAAGACTATTTTGAGAGTAGATGGGAAAGGGGATGAGCTACTGTTGCTGGCAGCAGAGAACAGGCGAGCGGCTTCTAGAAGCGTGGCGATCGCACTTCCATTATCATCCGCACCGGGTGACCCGACGTGAGTATCGTAGTGCGCACCCAGCACAATCGTGCCTGCGGACGGATCGGAACCCGCTAGCTCGGCAACAATATTGACTCCGCCTGTCTCTGGTTGACCAGTCAAAGGATTGTCATAGCTTTGAATAAGCGGTGTCAGGCCATAGCTAGCGAGCTGATCGGTAATGTAGCTGCGAATTGGTGGCTTTTGTGCCGGAGTCGCTCTAGGCTGCGACACTTGGCTGACGTGGTCTAAGAGCAGCGCTTGGTCGACGCTCAGACTGACATCGCTTGGGGCTTGAGGTGCGATCGCTGCAATCTCTGGAAAGAAAGCGGACTTGATCCCATCAACTGGATTGCCCCATATCAGTAGGACCATAGTGATCGCTGCGATCGCTATAAAGATCCCACTGCGCTTGCCCATTCAAGAATTCTCTCTAGCTATTCCCTACCGCTGCCTTCTCTAGTTCATCCGATCATCAAACTCTGGGCTGCTTTCTTTTTGTAGCAGCTTAGAGAGCTGACCGCGAATGTCTGCCATTTGAGGATTGTTGCACTTGGGCAAGACGACCAGGCGGAGCTCTATCTCTGAGACGTTATCAACTCGCGTTGTCTTCTCCCAAATCTTGCGCTCGGTATCAGACTCGGATTCGTAGCGAAAGGTCAATACGTTATCGCCAACTTCTAAAATCTCAACGTTTTTGAACCAGCCGTTGCTGCTTTGGATATATAGCCAAACACCAGGCTTGCCAATGAGTTCCCTGAGTTTTCCTTCCATTTTCTATAGCGTCCCAACCAAAAACGACTGAGCACAAAATGGCTAACCGAAAGATCCGAACGCTGGTAGTTGCGTATTCTTCCTGTTTGCTATCTGCAATCATTACAGAATATTAGCATTCTAAGAAGTTTTATGACGTAAATACGTAGTAAAGATTAAGGCCAAATTATCGGATTCCGTACTTTTCCTGAAGAAATTCGTTGCTATACATGGGTTCCGCTTTTTGTTCAGCGGATAATTATTTCGCTGCGACTGACTACATTTCATTAAGTTCTCGGTGAGGAGACACTTTATCTAAATGCTGAGTTTTGTATCAATTTGTTCTGTATTGATTTCCTGACACAGCTGCGCCTGGTGATTTAGGTCACACAGGTTCTAACAAGACGCCCTGCCCGTCGCATAGCTCAAACGCACTCAAATCCTTCAGCGCTACTTCCGAAATGCCGGGAGTCGCTAGAGCGACTTTCCACTGGTTCATATCTATCTGTAGCCACTCGCCCAAATCAACAGTGTAGGGATCGCCGCCCATATGAGTGGCGATCGCAATCGACTGTTTGTGGGTCTCGGGGTGGCAGCGCAGACCGTAGAAAACGGTGTGCTGGCCATTGCTGATCCGGTTGAAGCGATCGCATCCCAAAATATTGTCCTGTAGCCACGGATGCTGCTGTCGGTAGTAGCGCAGCGCCAAATTAAAAGCCGCCGTAGTGGGATCGATCTGGTCGTAAAAGTGACTCACTTTACAAAGGTTGTGGCCATCTTCCATAAAGGCCATCGCGAATCTTTTGAGCTTGACGACATCTAGCGTGGCCAGAAACTGAGGTAGATTTGGCTCGTTTAGATTCTCTAGCGCCGGAATTTCACAAAATTCGTGGTCCTCACCCAAACAGTGACTACAGAATTTAGCCACCTGCTCTAGATCATAGTCAGTTTCTACCATGGCCGTTTGTAGCGCCTTACCAAAGTCTCGAAGCTGATCTAGGGTCTTAAACCCAAGCGCCTTGAGCTGCACAAAGCTAGTATCTTTGGCATACATTTCAGGGGAAACTTGCCAGTCTAAAAAGCCAATTTCTTCTGAGGCGACTTTGACACCGTAGCGGTCATCAGTATTACGAAAGAACCCCCAGGCCGCGCCAATTGTGGCGTTGAGAAAGTCCATCGGCAGGCCAGGACAAAATCCCTGCACCCAGATTTGAGTAGCTGGGTTGTTGTAGGCAGTATTAAGCACTTCTACCAAAGAATCGCCTAGGTTCCAGTTGATTGGCTTATCTAGCTCTATCTGGTTACCCCGGCGGACAGTGTCGTGATTTCCACAGCCAGTAATCCAACGATTGCCCTGGAAAATCACCTCACAGGCGCGCCGCCACTTTTTATCCCAGTAGCCTTCTAGCGTAGGAGTGTTGTGAGCAAAGATCAGCGGACCCCACTGAAAGGACTCTGGCTTTTTTTCGATCAGCTCTCGGTAGCGGGATATCTCTTCCCAGCCCTCCTGCGGCCAGGGGCGACCGTCTTCAAAAACGGTGAACATCAGCCGTCTATAGCCTTGAATATTTTGAGTGAGATCGCTCATGGCCAGTAGATAGGTATCGTCCTGTTCTACTCGATCGGTCAGCGGATTAAAGAATCGAAAATCCTGCCCGCCATCAACGCGAATACCGTCAGCGCCCGTATTGATTTTCCGGCGCTGCATTTCCAATAGGATGGCGCGAACCTGCGGTGACTGGTGGTTGAGATCTTGCCCATACATATTCGGGCCTTTGAGGAACTGGTGATTAAGTAGCACCAGCGCCTGGTTATCGGCATGGCCGTAGACCAAATCGTAGATAAGCTGAATCGGCCCCTGAGAAAAGTTATGCAGCGTAGCAATAAAGTCAACGACTTCATCGGGCCTGAGGCTACCTAGAACGGCTGGATTAGTCGCAGATGAGCCCAGTATAGGAACGTCGTAGCCCCAGTTTTGAGTGTTGGGTTTGCGTAGGGTGACGGTGGGCTTTGGGTAAAAGCTTTCTGGACTGACGCCTGTGGAAGTTGTCTCTACATCGCTTCTGCCGTTTTGGCTGTGCTCAGACGGTTGCGTATCAGCAGCGGGCTCATCGGCATCTGAGCTGAGCGGAACGATTTTGGGGGGGCTAGGGTGAATCGCAAAGAACTGATGGTGATCACCGCTGGTGTCTTCGCGGCGATATTCAATAGTCGGTTCGACCGGCAGGAGCTGGACGGCATCGTATCCGGCGTAGACCGCTTCTTCGGGGTCGAGCGCTTGACCGTCGGCGAGCTTGTCGGAAATGCGCTGATAGATTTCGGTGAGTCCTTCTAGGGTGCCAGCGGCAGAGGCAGTGTTGACGTGGATTTGCAGGATGCTGGTAGGCGCAGGCAGGCGGGGAATGGTGGTGTCGGTGAGATTGGTAGAACTGCCTGTACGACGAAAGTAGGCTAGATCAGGGCGTTTCTTTTGGAGTCTGCGAACGTCGTAAAGCTCGGCAGGTGCAAACACACCGTAGGGCAGAGAATAGGCTAGGGGATCGCGGATGATTTGAACTTTGCCATCGGCGTCTTCGTAGCGCAGCCAGTAGAAGCATCCGGCCTGATCGCGCGTACCTGCCTGGAGACCGTAGACCACAGCCCAGACATATTCGCCTTGCTTGATGACCGGGACGCGCGATCGCCTAAATTTCACCTGCTGCTCAGCGGCGCGAAAGTCAATTCTACCGATCGGAGTGAAGATCTCTAGCTCCAGCTTGTGCTCTGACTGGATAATGTCACCCGCTAGCTCAGGCGTCCAAAAGCCAATTTCGGTCAGGCGATCGCTGCGATAGTTTGCGCCGAGTCGATGGGCGATCTGCTGCGCCTTCTCGAAGTAAGTCGTCGTCAGATCTCGATGAATGCTGTCTGCCCATTCCACCAGGCTAAGCGTTTCATCTTCAATAAATCGAATCTGTTTTGCTACTGCCACTACCACCGCAAATTCATCCTTAGACTGCTACAGAACTGCTATGTCCACATCTCAAAAACCACCTTAATCTGTTTGCCTACGGTTGTGACCAAAAATGCCAAAAGAGATTCTACCTGCTTTGGTGTAGCTGCTTTCTAGCAGGAATTCTAGTAAGCGGCAGATTATTCCCTATACTTGCTACTAGCCACAAAGCGCTGACCAAGGGTCAACCAAAAGGGAATTATCTATGAAGTCTTCACTAGTGATTTTGTACCATCGTGAGCCCTACGACGAAGTAGAAGAAAACGGCAAGATCTACTACCGAGAGAAGAAAAGCCCCAACGGTATCGTCCCAACGCTCAAGAGCTTTTTTGCCAACGCAGACCAGAGCACCTGGGTCGCCTGGAAGCAGATTAAGCCCGAACAGTCCGAAGGATTTGAAGAGCGAGTGACAATGGAAGGCGGCAGCGATAGCTGTGTGGTCCGGCGGATTCCGCTCAACGCTGAGCAGGTGAAGAACTTTTACTACATCACCTCAAAAGAAGCCTTCTGGCCAATTTTGCACTCCTTTCCAGAGCACTTTACCTACGACAGCTCTGACTGGGAGAATTTTCAAAATATCAACCGTTTGTTCGCAGAAGCCGCCTGTGAAGACGCCGCAGACGACGCGCTGATCTGGATTCATGACTACAACCTGTGGCTAGCGCCCTTCTACATTCGCGAGAAGATGCCGAATGTGAAAATTGCCTTTTTCCACCACACGCCCTTTCCGGCTGCGGACGTTTTTAATATTCTGCACTGGCGCAACGCGATTATCGATAGCCTACTCTGCTGCGACCTGTGCGGCTTTCACATTCCTCGCTACGTGCAAAATTTCGTCAGCGCCGCCCGTAGCTGCCGAGAGGTAGAAGTCTTGGAAACAATGCCTGTACCTAAAGCATTCACCAGGGTAGGAACCGCTTTGGCTGAGCCAGAGATGACGACCAAGCTGCGCTACAAAGGCAGGATCGTCAATATTGACGCTTTCCCCGTAGGAACGAATCCGAAGAATATTCGTGAGACGGTGCTGACCGAGGATATTAGCGATCGCGTCAAAGAGATCCGCGAGCAAATCGGTGATAACAAGCTAATCGTCTCAGCAGGCCGGGTGGACTACGTAAAAGGGGCAAAAGAGATGCTGCAGTGCTTCGAAAGGTTGCTAGAGCGCAAGCCCGATCTGGTTGGCAAAGTGAATTTGGTCATGACAGCGGTGAAAGCTAATGCAGGAATGCGAGTGTATGTACAGGCTCAGCAGACTATTGAGCAGCTAGTCGGTCAGATCAACGGACGATTCTCTAGCCTGGGCTGGACACCGATTGTGCTATTTACCGAACCACTGCCGCAAGAGGATTTGATGGCGTTTTACAAAACGGCTGATATTTGCTGGATCTGCCCGTTGCGAGATGGGTTGAACCTAGTTGCCAAAGAATATGTCGCTGCTCACGGTGGTGAAGACGGCGTACTAATCCTGTCTGAATTTACAGGTTCGGCGGTAGAGCTGCCCGACGCGCTGTTGACCAATCCCTACTCGTCTACTCGTATGGACGAGTGCATTGACGCGGCGCTAGTAATGTCACCTGAAGAGCAAGAGCAGCGGATGACGAAGCTGTACAAAGCAATCTGCCGATACGATGTGCAGCAGTGGGCGAATCACTTGTTTAGAGAGGCGAAAGCGACCTCGGTGCAGACTAGCGCGTCGCTGCTGTCCTAGTTCTTTATATCCAAAGATGTCCTTTAAATACAGACAGGACAAGGTGAGGTTCGGTAGGATATCACCGTAGCTTTTTCCTTGCTGATGCCTTCACAGAAGTTTTCTAAAACTCGCGATTTCTCTGTCACTGACTCCACTGCCTATGATGTTGTCGTAATCGGTGGAGGCATCAACGGGGCGGCGACAGCCAGAGACGCGGCGCTGCGAGGGCTAAAGACTATCATCATTGACAAGGGCGATTTTGCCAGCGGCACGACTAGCTGGTCGTCTCGCTTAGTTCACGGGGGTCTGCGTTATCTAGAATATTTCGAGTTTAACCTGGTGCGCGAGTCGCTAGCTGAACGAGAAATCTTGCTAAGATCTGCGCCGCACCTGGTACATCCTTTGCAGCTAACCATTCCAATTTACGCTCAAGGATCGCGCAGCTACTGGGAAATCTGGGCGGGGATGATTCTATATGACATTTTGAGCTTTGATAAGAGCCTGCTGAACCATCGGATGCTGCCAAAAGCAAAGCTAAAGCAGCTATTTCGTGAGGTGAACCCAGAAGGGATTCAGGGAGCAGGGCAGTATTACGATGCGCAGGCAGAATATGCCGAGCGTCTGTGTTTGGAGAATATATTGGATGCGCAGGCAGCGGGCGCGGATGCCTTTAATTACGTAAAGGTGACTGAGCTGGAGCGGACAGGCGATCGCATCACCAGCCTCACCTGCAAAGACGAATTTTCCGAATCCATCTTCTCTATTCAAACCCACGACAAAACTGTCATCGTCAACACGTCCGGCCCCTGGGTAGACCAGGTGTGCGACAAGGGCACCAAAGACGAGCAGTCTGCCCCCATCGGCACCACTCGCAAGATTGGCGGCACTAAAGGAAGCCATATCATCGTGGACGAATTCCCCGGTGCGCCGGGTGCGGCCTTCTATGTAGAGGCTTTGACTGACAATAGACCGTTCTTTATTCTGCCATTCTTGGGTCAGTATCTAATCGGGACAACAGACTTACGATTCAGCGGCGACCTTGACCGGGTGAAGGCAGACGACGATGAGATTGACTACCTGATCACAGAGACCAATAAAGTCTTTCCAGCGGCGCGGCTGAACCGAGGGTCTGTGAAGTTCACCTACTCAGGTGTGCGTCCGCTGCCCTACACCGAAAGCAAGAAAGCCCGGTGCGGTCTCGCGGAATCACCTGCTGTATGACCATGCTAAAGACGGTGTGGTCAATATGGTTTCTTTGATCGGCGGCAAGCTGACAACCCATCGGCGCGTCGGCGAAGAGATGGTGAGCTGGGTCTACAAGCATCGTCAGCAGAGTGCGCCGCCTTGTAAAACCAGAGTAAATCCGCTGCCGGGTGCCATTTTGCCGACGGATGAGCGGATTGTGAGTGCGATCGCAAAATACGCCCCCCTCCTAGCCACTACAACGGTCGACCATCTGTTCCAGCGCTACGGAACACGGGCGCTAGAGCTATTGAGCCTAGTAGACGAATCACCTGAGCTAGCCGAACCAATTGTCTCTGGCTTGCCGGATATCAAAGCGCAAATTGTCTACGCTGTTCGTTCTGAGATGGCGCTGACCTATGGCGATATCTGCCGCCGTCGGACGATGCTGTCTTTGCAGGCGAACTACGGCATGGATGCTTTGGAGGCGATTTCTCAGACGCTGCAAACTTACTGTGACTGGACCGAGACGGACTGTGAGCGGGCGATCGCCAACTATAAAGCGCTGATGGCCGAGAACTGCATTCCTGACTACGCCATCGAAAAAGTCCTGGGTTCGCAGCCAGAAACTAACTCATCCAAACCAGCAAGTGAGGTCGTTGCGGTAGGCTAAAAGGCGATTGCGATTCATAAAAGGGGTGTCACCATGCTCAAGCTAGCGGTTTTAGGACGAGGCGCATGGGGCACGGCCCTGGCCAAACTGGCGGAAAATAACGGCCATCGGGTAGAGATGTGGTCGCGGCGGGGTGATCTAACGCTAGAGGATGCGATCGCCGATGCCGATATCATCTTGTCTGCTATTTCGATGAAAGGGGTGGCTTCTCTCGCTGAGCGGCTACAGCAGATGTCCGTCCCGCCCGACTCTATTCTTGTGACGGCAACTAAAGGACTAGACCCAAAAACTACGCTAACGCCATCGCAAATTTTTCAGTCGGCTTTTCCCGATCACGCAGTCGCTGTTCTTTCTGGCCCCAACCTGTCCAAAGAAATCGACAAAGGGCTTCCGGCAGCGACCGTTTTGGCCAGTACAAACCTAGAAGCAGCCACAACTGTACAGCAGCTTTTGTCTTCAGAGAGCTTTCGGGTCTATACCAGCGCCGATCCGCTAGGGGCTGAGCTGGGCGGTACGCTGAAGAATGTAATGGCGATCGCAGTCGGTGTCTGCGACGGTCTTAGCTTAGGCACTAATGCCAAATCCGCTTTGATCACTCGCGCTTTACCAGAAGTGATTCGCATTGGTATGCATCTAGGCGCAACAGAAATCGAGACTTTCTACGGCCTGAGCGGTCTTGGCGATATGCTCGCTACCTGTAGCAGTAGCCTGAGTCGGAACTACCGGGTTGGCTACGGACTGGCACAGGGCAAGGCTTTGGAGCAGGTTTTAGAAGAGCTGGGCGGCACGGCTGAAGGGGTGAATACGGCTCAGGTTTTGATTGCGATCGCCAATCGTGAAAACATTCCCGTACCCATCTCGCGGCAGGTCTATCGATTGATCACTGGGCGCATTACCCCAAAAGAAGCTGTCGAAGCGCTAATGGATCGCGAGCTAAAGCCAGAGTCATGCGACCTATAGGGAACTAGTCTTCTCCAATAGCTGCACCTCCGATTCCATCGCTTTCGAGTTCAATCTCACTCTCTGCTGGAGATGACAATTCCGATGGAATATCTAACTCTCTAGCTGTCCCCTCAGCCTGTTCGATTTTCTCTTCTAGATACGAGTCGATATCTGTCACTTCGGGCTGAGCCTCCTCAAGTGGTGACAACAAATCTTCGTTTGTCTCTGTTAGTCCGTCGTCTACAGGGGCCTCTAGTGCTGAAACTTCCGGCTCTAAAACTTCTGGCGCTGAAACTTCTGGCTCCGAGAGAGTCGGTTCTAAGAGAACTGGCTCGGAAAGCGTTGGCGCTACGACCTCTTTGCTATCTGGTTCGACCAGAGGTTCAGTTGCCTGAGTAGGACTTTGCTGAGCGGGTGATTTCTTACCAAAGAATCTGCTGAATAGAGGCTTTTTCTTCGGCGCAGCTTCAGTCTCTTCTGCTATGGGTTCGCTAGCTTTATCTGCTTCAATCCCTGCCGACCCAAAGTCTTTAGCTGTGGGCACTATTGGCTCTGATTCTGCGGGAAGCTCTGAAGCTTCCGGTTCTAATTCCGCAGCCTCCGGTTCAGAAAGTTCGCTTTCCAAATCTCCTATATCGAATTCTTCTGCTTCAGGATCTTCTAGCTCAAGTTCTTCTGTTTCAAGCTCTTGCACTTCCGACTGGCCGACTTCAGCTTCTGTTGCTTCAGTCTCTAGATCTTCATTCCCCGACGCTTCAGTCTCTGGAACTTTGACCTCTATCTCATCAGTCTCAAGTTCCTCGCCTTTAATCTCATCTGGTTCATCAGGCAGGACAATTTCTTCTGGAACTTCTATCGGCGGCTGATAGTTTGGATCGACAATTTTTCCAGCTTGCTGTAGCGGCAGTTCTCCGCGCACCAGCTTCGCTAGCGAGTTCTGCTGCTTTGGATCGTAGTCGATGACTCTGATCGTACTGTTAAACGCATTCTCAATCGGCTGGCCTTGCTCATCTATCAGCGTTAGCTGAATCCAACTTCTGCCCGGTTCAAATCCTTTGAGATAGATCGGCTGCCACTGATCAAAGACAAAGCTTTTACCGTTGACTGCGGCGCGGATTTTCCAGTCGGACAGATCGTCTTCTGCACTCTCTTGAGCAAGAAAATGCAGCGGTGCGTTCGTCAGATAAAAGTCGAGCAGCAGCGGTTCGGCGCTAAAGCTACCCTGCGGTTCGATGAAGGTCAGTAGCGGCAGATCTGAATCGGGCGCGTTTTCGTCAGTTTGAGCGAACACATGAAAGCTGGTCTGGGCGTAAGCGGCTTCATTTTTGAAGCTTTCTCCCCAGGGCTGAACAGCAACTGCGCGCAGTGTATGACTACCCGGCGCTATATCTTTAAGGGTAATTGCCTCTTCTAGGCTATAGACAGAGCGGGCAGGCTGGTTATCTAGAATTAGCTGAACGTGCGGACCTAGCTCTAAAGTTTCGTCCTTATATATAGAGAAGTTTTGCAGGCTGAGCTTAACCTCTAGCTGAGTGTCTTCGATCACTTGATTGGGTTGGGGAAATGCGATCGCCACCCGTGGCTGCTGATCGGGTACGAGCTTGGCAAGATCCGAGAAGATAGCAGGCGGTGCAACTTCACTAATCGGACCGCTGAGCCTACGTACTTCGTTGCCAGCAGGAACACTGGGTAAATCGACTAGGCGGATCTGCCTGGACGGATTAGTACAGCCCAGCAGCGACCAGCTCAACACCACGCATACGACTAGACGACATACGCTTTTTATCAACCTCACCACCATCAGCTACAAACCAGTTACTCACTATCATTCGATCATATGGGATGAGCGCCCTTCATATGGTCGCCATTCAAATAGATTTGCGCGATCGCTTTAGCCTGATCTAAATGCTCACTTATCTAAATACTTACTTATCTGAACACGCACTCAGGCCAAAATTCGCTAAAGGGAAAGTCTACGAATTTGCCCATCGCTGCAACAAAAATTATAGAAAATCCAAGAATCTTTTACTTCTCTAGAGAATCGTCTATAGATAATGCCAAAAACACCCAATGAACCCGCACAAAACAGCAGAAATACTTACCAAAAACGCCTGATGCACTGGTGTGTTGCTTTTTGTTAAGTCGAGAGACACCCTTCCCGTTTCTCATGCATCTTCTGAACGCAGAATCCTTTTGGGGTGAGGATTTTCACTGTTGAACTATTGTTAACTCTTCGTCATACAGCGCCAAACCCGTGACTATAATACGTGAGAACATTCATCCTTCTATACCCGGAAACGATAGAAGGAATGCCGTTCTTTCTCTGTCTAGAGAGGAGAGTCTCCATGACAACTACCCCGCGCGAGCGGGAGGCCACCCCAAAGGCCAAGGTTGTAGTCGATAGAAACCCCACCCCCACTTCCTTTGAAAAGTGGGCCAAACCAGGTCACTTTGACCGGACTTTGGCAAGAGGGCCTAAAACTACTACTTGGATTTGGAACCTTCACGCTGACGCTCACGACTTCGATACTCACACGAGTGATCTCGAAGATATATCTCGTAAAATCTTCAGTGCTCACTTCGGCCACCTTGCCGTTGTGTTCATTTGGCTGAGTGGCATGTACTTCCATGGCGCTCGTTTTTCCAACTACGAAGCTTGGATGAACAACCCAATTGGCATCAAGCCGAGTGCTCAGGTTGTTTGGCCGATCTTTGGTCAAGAAATCTTGAATGCCGATGTCGGTGGTGGCTTCCACGGAATTCAGATCACTTCTGGCTTGTTCCAGCTGTGGCGTGCTTCTGGAATCACAAACGAAGTTCAGCTCTACGCAACGGCTATCGGTGGTCTGGTAATGGCTGGCCTGATGCTGTTTGCCGGTTGGTTCCACTATCACAAGGCTGCTCCCAAACTGGAGTGGTTCCAGAACGTGGAATCCATGCTGAACCACCACCTGGCAGGTTTGCTGGGTCTGGGTTCTCTGTCTTGGGCTGGTCACCAGATTCACGTCGCTGCACCGATCAATAAGCTGTTGGACGCAGGCGTTGACCCTGGCGATATTCCACTGCCTCATGAGTTCTTGTTTGACAAGGCGTTCATGGCTGAGCTGTACCCTGGCTTCGCGGAAGGTCTAAAGCCCTTCTTCACGCTGAACTGGGGAGTTTACTCAGACTTCCTAACCTTTAAAGGTGGCTTGAACCCGGTCACTGGTGGACTGTGGCTAACTGACTCTGCGCACCACCACCTGGCGATCGCGGTTTTGTTCCTAGTGGCAGGTCATATGTACCGCACGAACTGGGGCATTGGTCACAACATCAAGCAGATCTTGGATGGTCACAAAGGCGATCCGCTACTGTTTGGTGGCGAGGGCCACGTTGGCATGTTTGAATTCCTGGTGAGTTCTTGGCATGCACAGCTCGCGCTAAACCTGGCTTTGCTAGGGTCTTTGACAATCATTGTGGCTCAGCATATGTATGCGATGCCGCCTTACCCATACCTGGCAACCGACTACGGTACGCAGCTTTCGCTGTTTACTCACCACATGTGGATCGGTGGCTTCTTGGTAGTGGGTGCAGGTGCGCACGGTGCGATCGCGCTCATTCGTGATTACGATCCCGCCAAGCACGTCAACAATGTGCTCGACCGGACGCTGCGCGTTCGCGACGCTATCATTTCCCACCTGAATTGGGTCTGTATTTTCCTTGGCTTCCACAGCTTTGGTCTCTACATTCATAACGACACCATGCAGGCGTTGGGTCGTCCCCAAGACATGTTCTCGGATACGGCGATTCAGCTTCAGCCCGTCTTTGCTCAGTGGATTCAAGGTCTGCACACTGCTGCACCTTCGATCTCTGGCACCGCGCCCAACGCAGTAGCCCCTGTTAGCTACGCATTCGGCGGCGGCGTTGTCGCTGTCGGTGGCAAAGTCGCGATGATGCCGATTACCCTTGGCACCGCTGACTTCATGGTTCACCACATTCACGCGTTCACCATTCACGTGACTGTACTCATCCTACTTAAGGGTGTGCTGTACGCTCGTAGCTCTCGCCTTATTCCTGATAAAGCTGAGTTGGGCTTCCGCTTCCCCTGCGACGGCCCCGGTCGTGGCGGCACCTGCCAGGTATCTGCTTGGGACCACGTGTTCCTAGGCTTGTTCTGGATGTACAACTCGATTTCGATTGTGATTTTCCACTTCAGTTGGAAGATGCAGTCAGATGTCTGGGGCACCGTGTCCGATAACGGCACTGTTTCTCACATCACCGGCGGTAACTTTGCCGCAAGTGCAACCACCATCAACGGTTGGCTGCGCGACTTCCTGTGGGCACAAGCGTCTCAGGTCATCAATACCTACGGTTCGGCGCTGTCGGCTTACGGTTTGATGTTCTTAGGTGCCCACTTTGTTTGGGCGTTCAGCCTAATGTTCTTGTTCAGCGGTCGCGGCTACTGGCAAGAGCTAATTGAGTCAATTGTTTGGGCTCATAACAAGCTGAAAGTAGCTCCGGCTATTCAGCCTCGCGCACTAAGTATCACGCAGGGCCGAGCAGTGGGCGTCGCTCACTATCTCCTCGGAGGGATCGCCACGACGTGGGCGTTCTTCCTGGCTCGAATGTTAGCGGTAGGTTAAGGAGCGCGGAGGAAACATAAAACGATATGGCAACTAAATTCCCAAAATTTAGCCAAGCTTTGGCACAAGATCCGACCACTCGTCGGATCTGGTACGGGATTGCCACAGCCCACGACTTTGAAACCCATGACGGGATGACAGAGGAGAATCTTTACCAAAAGATCTTCGCTTCTCACTTCGGTCACCTGGCGATCATTTTCCTCTGGACTTCCGGCAACCTGTTCCACGTCGCTTGGCAAGGCAACTTTCCACAGTGGATCCAAGATCCGCTCAACGTAAAACCGATCGCTCACGCGATTTGGGACCCTCACTTTGGTCAGCCCGCAGTTGATGCGTTTAGTCAGGCAGGCTCTAGCAGCCCGGTCAACATCGCCTACTCGGGTGTGTATCACTGGTGGTACACCATCGGGATGCGCACAAACGCTGATCTGTATGTTGGCGCGGTGGGTCTACTTGGCTTTGCAGCGGTCATGCTGTTTGCAGGTTGGCTACACCTTCAGCCCAAGTTCCGTCCTAGCCTTTCTTGGTTCAAGAACGCTGAATCTCGCCTCAACCACCACCTGGCTGGTTTGTTTGGCGTCAGCTCCTTGGCTTGGACGGGTCACCTGGTTCACGTAGCGATTCCAGAATCTCGCGGTGTGCACGTTGGTTGGGATAACTTCCTAACGATGAAGCCTCACCCCGCTGGTTTGCAGCCGTTCTTCACCGGTAACTGGGGCGCATACGCTCAAAACCCTGATACGGCTGAGCATTTGTTCGGCACCTCTACGGGTGCTGGCGATGCGATCTTGACCTTCTTGGGTGGCTTCCATCCGCAGACGCAGTCTCTGTGGCTGACGGATATGGCGCATCACCACTTGGCGATCGCAGTCATCTTCATCATCGCTGGCCACATGTACCGGACTAACTTCGGTATTGGTCACAGCATCAAAGAGATCCTCAACACGCACCGTCCCCCTGAAGGCACTCCCTTCGGTGGCGACCTGGGCGCAGGTCACAAAGGTCTCTACGACACGCTAAACAACTCGCTGCACTTCCAGCTCGCTTTGGCGCTGGCTTCTCTAGGCGTAATTACGTCCTTGGTCGCTCAGCACATGTATGCGCTGCCACCCTATGCCTTCATGGCGCAGGACTTCACTACCCAAGCGGCGCTATACACTCACCACCAGTACATTGCTGGCTTCATCATGGTGGGGGCGTTTGCTCACGGTGCGATCTTCCTAATTCGGGACTACGATCCGGCGGCGAATGAGAACAACGTGCTTGCAAGGGTTCTAGACCACAAAGAAGCGATCATCTCTCACCTGAGCTGGGTTTCTCTGTTCCTTGGTTTCCACACGCTGGGCCTCTACGTTCATAACGATGTAGTCGTCGCGTTTGGTACGCCCGAGAAGCAGATTCTAGTTGAGCCTGTGTTTGCTCAGTGGGTGCAGGCGTCTTCTGGTAAGGCACTGTATGGCTTTGATACTTTGCTATCTAATCCTGATAGTGTGGCAAATGCGGCGGCAAGCGGCATCTGGCTACCTGGCTGGTTGGATGCAATCAACAGCGGTACCAACTCTTTGTTCTTGGCGATTGGGCCTGGTGACTTCTTGGTTCACCATGCGATCGCGCTCGGTCTTCACACCACCACTTTGATCTTGGTCAAAGGTGCGCTAGATGGCCGTGGCTCGAAGCTAATGCCAGACAAGAAGGACTTCGGCTACAGCTTCCCTTGCGACGGCCCCGGTCGTGGCGGCACTTGCGACATCTCTGGTTGGGACTCGTTCTACCTAGCGATGTTCTGGATGCTCAATACCATTGGTTGGGTCACCTTCTACTGGCACTGGAAGCATCTGGCGATCTGGAGCGGCAACGTCGCTCAGTTCAATGAGAGTTCAAACTACCTCATGGGCTGGCTCCGCGACTACCTCTGGCTGAACTCTTCTCAGCTAATCAACGGCTACAACCCCTACGGGATGAACAATCTGGCGGTTTGGGCTTGGATGTTCCTATTCGGACACCTAGTCTGGGCGACTGGATTCATGTTCCTGATCTCCTGGCGTGGTTATTGGCAAGAACTCATCGAGACCATTGTTTGGGCTCATGAGCGCACGCCATTGGCTAACCTGGTTCGCTGGAAGGACAAGCCCGTTGCAATGTCCATCGTTCAAGGTCGTTTGATTGGTCTAGCTCACTTTACGGTGGGGTATGTACTGACCTACGCAGCCTTCCTGATCGCGTCAACCTCTAGTCGATTCGGCTAGTCGTTATAAAACGCAGATTAGATAGATAAGATGAAGCCTCTCAGCACTGCTGGGGGGCTTTGTTTTGAGCTTTTTTGCGTGCTGTAGAATGAAAACAACTTTCCCGGTAGATGCTTGCTATGGTTCTGACTACTCAGCAGCGCAAAAAGAGTTTTTCTAGCTTTAACTACAAAGCAGCGTTCAAGCAGTTGGGGATTACCCAGCTACACCGTTGGACCATCGAAGCGGAGCCTGTACCTATTAGTGATTTCTTCAGACAGCGACTAGATCGACTTCAGCGTTTTGATCTGGAGAGCTTTGAAGTATCCAAGACTCTGCTGATAGATGCTATTTGCGAAGAAGGTTTAGAGGGATTCGATCACCTTAAGGTTTGGAAGGGTGCTTATCTGGAAGGAGAAAATACTTGTGGTAACGCAGACTATTTAATCGCTGAGCGACAGGCTTATTTAGAAGCGCCCTTCGTCTGTGTTTTGGAAGCGAAGAAAGATGATTTTGAACAAGGAACTGCGCAATGCTTAGTAGAGATGCAGGCTTGTCAGTACATGAACCACGCCATAGAAAGAACGATAGATGTGTATGGCGTGGTTACAAATGGAGAGGGCTGGAAATTCTACCGTTTAGATAAGAAAGGTGAAGTTCACGAAACGCTGCTCTATGGAATTGCGGAGATGTCTGGTTTGCTAGGTATTGTACGAACTTTCTTCGGAGAATGTGAGCAGATGTTAATTGCGACTGATGCTGATTGATGGAGATTCACAGTTAGTCCTCAGCTAGCTCTTTTGATTTCTTAAATCTAACCATCGCTGAAGAGACTTTTGACTTTCGCCGGAAGGTTGTCCGACTATCAGATTTTGAGTGCTGATGTCCTCGTCTAGGTCGTTCCAGTGAATGCCACTGCCGTTGCCGATAAATCTATAGTTGCGTCGCTCTTCGTCTGATCCGTGGGTCAGTCTTGGATACCAGGATAGGGGTACAGAGATAGTTCTGCCATCGGATAAATCGACGCTCAAGGTTTCATCATCAATATCCAGCTTCTGAATCGTTGGGACTTCGAGAAGTTCAATCGTTAAAGAATTCATTCCATCCCTCTATCAGTTCTTCTTGGTTATCTTCTACAAGCTTTTGAATGCGATTTAGCTCAGTTCGTCCGAATCCTTTGTTCTTCTGTAAGCGAATAGGTGTGAGCTAATACTTCGCCTCATCATTCTCGCGCTCAACGTGAACGTGAGGCGGCTCATCGCGATCGCCTGCATAGCAAAAGAATCGATAAGGCCCAATATTCAGAAGCTAGGCATTCAAGGCAGCTCGTTGTATTAGATACAGTGCATGTTAGTACTCTAGCGATAAGTCGTCGTCATGGAAAAGGAATGCGCTGTTCGCTCTCTATATGAGTGCGATGTCTGGTAGCGCATTGACGAAGTCTTCCCCTGCGGAAATCGCCCTATAATCAAGGCAACCAATCAGATTAGCTAGCTACCATGCCAAACTCTACGCCAGTTGTGCTGAAGAAAGTCACTTTTAGCCTGCCGTTTGGGATTGGCGGCGTGGAGATAGAGCCAGACCCGACGGAGCGAAATGCGGCCTGGGAACTGTATGTGGAACTGGTGACGCGGGTGGCGGTGCAGAGTTTGCATCCGCAGGAAGGGCTGGTACGCGAGGCGATGAATTCGCTGTATAGCTTGTTTGGTTCGACGCGGGAGATTTTGCGGAAGGCGGGGCCGAAGGTAGGAGCTTCTCATGATTCGGTTGGGGGGATAGCGATTGCCGTACTAAACAATGGCTTGCGCCCTTTCCTGTCGAAATGGCATCCGCTATTGCAGGAGTGGGAAGGCCAGAAGCCAGACGGCACGAGTCCGCAGGCGCATGAGAAGGCTTGGGACAAGGAGATAATTGCCAGAGGTGAGCTGGATTCGCTGCGAAAAGATTTAGAGCAGTATGCGAATGCGCTGGCTGAGATTGCTGGCGTATCGGCGTGATGGAGGTATGAAAGGTAGCTATATGGACCGAATGACTTTTGAATCGCGAGATGTTGGGGGACGTGACCTGGTGAGAGGTATGCGGGTTACGGTGTCGCTATCTTGAGCCTGCTCGGTGAAGCTTGATGGGAAGCATTGTCGTGATGTGCGTGCTTCGCGCTCGGATGTTCTAGTTCGAGTCGAGCGACTGGCTGCTGGCAATCCGGGAGATGTTAAGTCGGTAGGGAAGTCGGTTCTTAGCGACCGAGTGATCAAATATTCGATAATGCGGGGTATCGGGTCGTGAAGACGAACTTATAAACAAGCAAGGAGGATGAGCTTATCGTTTTGTGCGAGCGAGCGCGAGACAGAAGCACGCAGGCGAGAGGGGCGATATCAAAATAGCGATACGGTTGGCAGAAAGAATCTGTAGAAACAGGATGGCAGAAGCAAAGACAGTTACGCACCTTATGATGTTGCCGAGCATCTTCGTACGCCGAGGAAATGGCGGCTTATTTAGAAGCCAGCATAGGAAGCGGATGGAATACTGTTTTAATGCTAAGGCCCTATACGATATTGCTCGGGCCAAAGGGCTATCTCAGGTAACGCAGGATTTGGGCCTACCTGATGAGATTTCAACGGAGCGCTTCTAGAAGAGCGAAGTCGTACAGTTTGATACGTTCTAAAAGTTATCGCCGCACTTGGCTTAACGGGAATAAACGTTGAAGCCTGTTTAAGGAGCAGCGGAGGCAGTAGCCGAGTAGTAGCCGTGCATGTGGCGTTTTTCTCAGCGAGCAGGTTGAACGGAGTAGTTGATGGCAGAGCAGAAGTTTGATGTTTTTCTGTGTCACAACAGTGAGGATAAGTCGGCTGTCATTGAGATTGCTGAGCAGCTTCGGCGTAGAGGACTCAAACCCTGGCTAGACATATGGGAATTGCAGCCGGGGGCGATTTGGCAGTTTTCGCTAGAGCAGCAGATAGAGAGTATTGGCGCGGTTGCGGTCTTTGCGGGTCAGAAGGGAATGGGGCCTTGGCAGAGTGAGGAAGTTTATGCTTTTTTGCAGGAGTTTATTCGTCGCAAGTGTCCAGTGATTCCGGTGATGCTGCCTGAAACTCAAACGCAGCCTCGGCTACCGATTTTTTTAAGGAATCGTCACTGGGTAGACTTTCGCTTACAGAGGCCTAATCCGTTGTCTCAATTGATTTGGGGTATCACAGGAGAAAGACCTGTTGAAGAATCGCTGAATACTGCTGAGACGGTTTCGGTTCAAGCCGCTGAGCAGTTTCTGGATGTAGCGAACTCTGTCCTAGATGCTAAATATGTCGATTTAGAGCGCTATCTACAAAATGGACAGTGGGAAGAGGCGGATAATGAGACGTATCGATTGATGATCACGGAAGTAGGCAAGAAAGAGGGGCAGTGGCTTGATTCGAAAGAGCTGCTGAACTTTCCCTGTGAGCCGCTGCGGGTGATAGATGGGCTATGGGTGAAGCATAGTAGAGGTCGGTTCGGGTTCAGTGTGCAAAAAGATCTGTATCTAAAGTGCGGCGGCATTGCCGATGGCCAGTATCATAAAGAAGCTTGGCGAAAATTCTGTGAGACAAACGGCTGGATGAAGAGTGGAAGGTATCAAGATTTGAAATATGAAGGAGGGGTTCCCGAGGGACACCTACCGTGTCCGTGGTTGAGGAA
>CAWISM010000015.1:0-37339 GCA_963838725.1 uncultured cyanobacterium
GCAAGGCACAGAAAAAACGCCTCAAGCGGCTGTAAACCCTCAGCAAAATGCCAGCGCGACAAAATCTAGCAAGCCTACAGCAAAGAGGAAAGCAGGCAAATTTCTACCCAAGGTGATCTACATCGACGATAGTCCAGCCGACAGCCGCGCGATGGCTTCTATTGTAGAAAAACTTGGCTATCAATATATCAACATTCCAGATCCACTTCAGGCGCTGCCGACGTTGATTGAGCTAAAGCCTAAACTGATATTTCTAGATCTAGTCATGCCCATCGCTAACGGGTACGAAGTGTGCGCACAAATTAGAAGAATTACCGCGTTCAAGAAAACCCCTGTCATCATTGTCACTAGCAACGACGGCATAGCCGATAGAGTGCGCGCAAAGATCGTGGGGGCTTCTGGATTTATGGGGAAGCCTATCCAGGAGAAAAGAATTCTCAAAGTGTTCAAGAAGCGTCTGCCCGCAGAGATAAGCCAGTAGAGCACAAGCAGGTAGAAAACTGCTTGAATATCTAACTAAATGTCTGTACGCGGCCAGATCGACTAAAGATCAGGCCTATCGAAAAAGCAAAACTATTTACAAGTTGAACAAAACCATGACAACCGCTCTTATTGTGGAAGACAGCCTCACCGATCGAAATCTTCTAACTACGTATCTACAAAAAGCTGGACTAACCGTTAAAACCGCGCAGAGCTGCGAAGAGGCGATCGCGATCATTGAACAGATGTCTCTAGATGTCGTTTTTCTAGACGTTGTTCTGCCCGGTCAAAGCGGTTTCGAATTCTGTCGAGATCTCAAGACGAACGAAAGCACACAAAACATTCCTATCGTTATCTGTTCTACCAAGGATACGGACGCTGACAAACTCTGGGGATCAATGCTAGGCGCAAATGCCTATCTCACTAAGCCCGTTGACCAGCAGCAGCTGAATAAAACAGTCGAACAGCTTATCTCATAGAAATAGCCAGTAGAAAGGTGCACTATGCCATCAGTTAAAACCGAGCTTGAACTTGATTCGTTGGACATCGCGATCGCAATCCAAGATCCGCTAGGACTAGCGCCCCTGCCAGTAGATAACCGAAAGCGTTTTTTAAAATTTGTGCTCTCTAAAGATCAAGAGACGCTGCTGCCACTAGATCGAGTCTTAGAAGTGATGCAGATTCTACCTGAGAGCATTCTATCTGTTCCTAACATGTCTAACTGCATTCTGGGCGTATGCATCTGGAAAGGTGAAACGCTTTGGCTAGTAGATCTCAATACTCTTGTCGGTTACGAAGCACTATATCAGCAGTCCCATCGGTTAGAAACCGCGAGCGTAATTATCGTTCAATATCAGGGTCAAACGCTGGGCTTAGTAGTAAAACAAATCGATGATATTGAGCTGTTTGATGAGAACAAGATTCTGACAGGAACTGGACTGTGCCCACCTGAATTGGAATCCTTTATCCTGGGTCATCTGCCGCAGCAAGGAGGTAGCGTGCTAGATACTGCTTCTATATTTGGCGCTCCCGAGCTACATACCTATCACTAGGTACAGCGCTAGGAAATATCTACAATCAAGCGCGCACTGATCAAGCGTGCAATTAGACAAAGTAAGAACATACTTTTACTTTACCACAACACTCTTTTCAACCAATTCTAGTAGAGACTAACAATGACTACAGCCAGCGCATCTCGTAACGGTTCTTACGACGTTGAAACCAACGGTTCATCTCCAGCAGATAGCGAACTACTTCACGAACCCAGTCAAGAAGGCACAGTAGATATTATCTTATCCACTGAAGATATTGAAACCGAGCAGGACTCAAACGCTGCCGATCTATCCTCCCTAAAGAGTGCTTTAGAACAGTCTTCTATCGACCTATCAGCTCAATCAACTCGGCATCTACTCAAGCGTACGGGCAAGCGAGTTTTTTCTATTGCCAATCGGATGGCCGAAGCAACCGATGTTGAAAATCTGTATCAGATCGCGGTTACCGAGTTGCGCAAGCGTTTTCAGGTAGAAAGAGCTGCCATCTATCAGTTTCAGTCAGAGACTCAAGGAACGGTGATTGCCGAATCAATTAGTCCTGACTACAGCCCGATGCTAGGGATGGTGCTACCGGCGATCGCCTTTGGAGCAATTGACGCTAAGACCTATAAGCAGCAGCCATCTATCGCGATCACAGATACCACCGAAGCAGCGATCGCACCCTATCAAATGCAGCTGTTCAATCAGTACCAGGTGAAAGCAAGTCTGACGCTGCCTATCTTCCTAGAAGAGCAGCTTTGGGGCCTAATAGTCGTTCAGCAGTGTGCTGCGACTAGAGCATGGAGCGAGAACGAGATTAGCCTTCTTTACCTGGTGGCTAGCGAGCGAGCTACAAGTCAACCTACAGCCGCTAAACTTTCAAGCAGAGCGGCAGCTATTGACTAAGCTGAGCGATAAGCTGCGTCAAGCGTCAGACCAGGAGACTATCTTTCGAAGTACGACCCGCGACATGCGGAAGTTCTTGAATGTTGACCGCGTTGCTATTTGCCAGTTTCGCCAGGATCACAGCCTTCAATATGTCTTTGAATCCAAAGTCGGGGCAGTCACGCCGATGCTTGACGTGGTTCTAGAAGACAGCCATCTGCAAAGTCAAGCGGGCGGCATCTTTCGTCAGAATAAGCCGTTTGTTGTTCACCACGCCGAGAAAGACCCGAACCTAACGCCGTGCCACGCAGAAAATCTCGCTGACTTTGATATAAAGTCCTGTGCAATTGTTGCAATCTATCAGGGCAAGAAGCTCTGGGGACTTTTGGGCGCATATCAGCACAATGGCGCTAGGGTTTGGGAAGACAACGAAGTTAGACTGCTAGGCCAAGTTGGCGATCTTGTCGGCGTTAGCCTGCATCAATCAGAGCTGCTAGCAGAGATGGCTAGAGCCGCCGAAAACCAAGAAGCGCTGCCAGAGATTATCAATAAAATCAGTAACACTGCCTATACCGAAAAGATCTATCAAACAGCGGTAGAAGAGGTTCGCCGCTTACTCAATGTAGAGCACGCCTGCATCTACAAGTTTCGCCCGGACTACTTTGGCGACTTTATCTACGAGTCTCATTCGGGAGGATGGCCGAATCTAGTCGGCAGCGCCTGGGAAGATACCTACGTGCAACAGCACCAGGGCGGAAGGTTTCAAAACACCGAGCAGCCTTTTCTGGCCGACGACATCTACACGGCAGGCTTAAGCGAATGCCATATTCAAACGCTAGAGTACTTCAAGGTTAGATCTTTCTTGATTGTTGCAATTAGGCAGGGTGGAAAGCTGTGGGGCCTGCTCAGCACGTTTCAGCACAGCGGTCCTCGGCACTGGCTAGAGAGCGATGTCAAGGTTCTACAAGAGATCAGTCGTCAGATGGAAGCTAGCTTGAGAGGGGCTGACTACATCGCCAAGCTACAGACACAGTCTGCTGAAATGAGTAAAACGGCTGAGGTAGGGCGTTCGGCGGCCGAGCTAGCGCCTCAGATTTTGCAGGCCAAAACTACTGAGCAGATCTTCTACACAGCGCAAAGAGGACTAAGGCAGCTTTTGAAGTGCGATCGCATTGCCATCTACCGCTTCAACGCTGACTGGAGCCAGACACTACTCTATCCACCTCAATCAAATAGCAGCGAATTTAGCCAGACCCTATCAGCCATCTGGCCCAAAACCGATCTGCAAGAAAACCAGGGTGGACCCTATCAAAATCGAGAAAGCTTAGTTGTCAATAACATCTACACATCAAACCACGCTCCGCTAGAGATTGAAATGCTAGAAGAGCACCAGATCAGCGCATACATGACAGTGCCTATCTTCAAAGCAGATCAGCTCTGGGGACTGCTAGGAATCTACCAGGAAAGTGAGCCTCGTTCTTGGGCAGAGTGCGAAATCAATGCGCTTGGGCAAGTCGGGTTGCAGCTAGGCATTGCAATGCAGCAAGTTGACTATCTCGAACAGCTTAATCAAACCAATCAAAAAGAACAGTTGCTTAGTAAGATCACTGACCGACTCCGCCAAGTCACTGATTTGCCAAAGGCACTTAGAGCAACCGCTAAAGACATTCGAGAGATGCTACAGGCGGACCGGGTGGGTCTATACCAGTTTGATCCAGAGACAGACTACCGCGTGGGTGAGTTCGTCGTTGAAGATATTGCTGCTGGCGTCCGCTCGGCTATGAACGCCAAGATACAGGATCACTGCTTTGCAGAAGATCAGGCAGAGAACTATCAAAAAGGGCGCTACTGGGTCGTCAATGATGTGCAAGCGCTTGATTTACCGGAATGCCTGATGGAACTACTGGGCGAACTACAAGTCAGAGCTAGCCTAGTCGTACCACTGCTTAAAGGTGAGGTGCTTTGGGGTTTGTTTGCTATCCACCAGTGTCACGGACCGCGCGAGTGGAAAGAGACAGAGGTGCAGTTTGCTCATCGAATTGGCGCACAGTTTAACCTGGCGCTGCAACAGGCTGATTATCTTAGCCAGGTGGAGGCGCAAACCGCAAAACTCACTGAGACGGCTGAGCGAGAAAAAGCATCAAAAGAGCTGCTTCAGCAGCAGGTAATTCAGCTGCTACAGGCCGTAGGCCCAGCGCTACAGGGAGATCTGACCGTCCGCGCGCAGGTGACAGAAACTCAGGTGGGTACAGTCGCAAGTGCCTACAACAGCACACTGCAAAGCCTGCAAAAGATTGTCTTGCAAGTGCAGGCCGCAGCCGATGAGGTAAGTGAGACTTCTAAACTCAGTGAGACTTCTGCTAGCGCGGTGAAACAGCAGGCACAGCAACAGGCTAGCTCGCTAAAGCAGGCGCTTGTCCGAGTGCAAAAGATGATGAACTCGACTGAGGCAGTCGCCAAGGACGCTCAGCAGGTCGAAGCGGCAGCCCAGCAAGCCAATCAGATTGTGCAGCGTGGCGATGCTGCGATGAACCGGACTGTAGACGGCATTATGGCAATTCGCTCTACAGTAGCTGAAACGAACCAGCGAATTAAGCGACTGAGTGAATCGTCTCAAAAGGTTTCTAAGATTGTCAGCCTAATCAGTAACTTTACGACTCAGACTCAGTTACTGGCGCTGAATGCTTCGATTGAGGCAACTCGCGCTGGGGAGTATGGCAGAGGATTTGTGGTGGTGGCGGATGAAGTGCGATCGCTCGCCCGACAATCAGCAGCAGCGGCCACCGAGATTGAGCAGTTTGTTCAAGATATTCAGGTAGGTACAGCCGAAGTTTCCACAGCGATGGAGACCGGTATTCAGCAGGTTGCACAGGGAACCGACATGGTCAGCGATGCCCGTCAAAACCTCACCGCCATCGTCGAAGCCACCGATCAGATCAGCCAGCTAATCGCAGAGATTACGCAGACCACCCACAAGCAGGCAGACGAATTCAAAGTCGTTACTCAGACAATGAGCACGGCTACCGAGATTGCCAATCAAACCTCCGAAAGCTCGAACGATCTGGCTCAATCCATTCAGCAAGTACTAGAGACAGCCGCAGCGCTTCAATCTAGCGCGGGCAAGTTCAAAGTTGAGTAGCTCAGCATCGGCACTGCTAGGCATAACTATCCCTAGCGGTGCCGACAGACACAAGGTTAATTCATTCTCTGTATTTCTTGCTCCCCAGATTTGGGCCATCTCATGACAACAGATAACTCGGTTTCTGACCAAACCTATCAGTACTTTTTGCAAGAAGCTAGCGAACTTCTGCAAACTATAGACGATGATCTGCAAAACATCAGGACCGAGTTCAGCGTTCAAAAAGTCCATAACCTGATGCGCGCAGCTCATACGCTAAAAGGTGCATCGGCTAGCGTTGGCCTTGACGCCATCAAAAAGACAACGCACTCGCTAGAAGATGTCTTCAAAGCACTCTGCTACCAAGACACCGTAATCAGCGTGGAGATGGAGAGCCTGATCTTTCGAGGTTATGACTGCCTGAAGCTACTGATGTCAGCCAGGCTGGCGGACGCGCAGGTTGACGAAGCCGATATTCTTGATCGGATGGCGGCGATTGTCACCCAGCTGCAAGAGATGCTAGGCGATCGCTTTGGACAGGGCGGTCATC
The DNA here is from genome assembly GCA_963838725.1 of uncultured cyanobacterium. Classification (GTDB taxonomy): domain Bacteria; phylum Cyanobacteriota; class Cyanobacteriia; order Phormidesmidales; family Phormidesmidaceae; genus Phormidesmis. Next base: position 6,065 of record CAWISM010000015.1, read on the forward strand.
TACCGACTTCTAGCGAGCTAGGATTTGACATGACCCAGTCTATCTTTGAGGTGGGCGTGGCACAGCGAATAGAAACGCTAGAAGAAGCTCTCGAAGAACCGGATGAAGAGGAGCTTTTAGATCTGTTAGAGACGCAGGCAGAAGTTTTTGTAGGTCTCTCAGAATCGCTGGACTTACCTGGCTTTGGTGAGATTGCGACAGCGACACTAGACGCATTAAACAGGTGTCCAGATCGAGTATTGGAGATTGCACCTGTTGCTTTGGCCAATTACAAGGCGGCTCATGGTGCTGTGCTAGGGGGCGATCGCGCGCAAGGAGGGGAACCTTCAGCCGCATTGAGACAATTCTGCGACTTAGTTGGAAGCAGTACGCTCACAAGCGGTCCAAAGGGAAACAGCCTCAAACGGCAGGTATTTTCGCCAGCTAACAGCGAGAGCGAAGCGAACGCAGACCAGCAGAGCAACTCGAACTTAATCTATAAAGTTTGGGCAGCGCTGACACAAACTATTAGAAAAACGCTTTTTGGTCAAAAGATAGCGGATACGGCTCGTATCACATTAGAAGCATCTCAAGCACCGCTTGAAGCTGCTACCGACGGCGATTTCTCTGACTATGAGACAGAATCGGACCAATCAAAAGTATCTAGTCAGCTAGAAGAGATCAGTGAACTAGAAGCAGCCAGTGAACTAGAAGTAAATAGTGAGCTAGAAGTAACTAGTGAGCTAGAAGCAGCAGATAGACTAGAAGATCAAGAGGATGAATTCGACGACCTAAACATTGTCGATCTATTCTCTTCCGAAAGTGAACATCTGCCGTCTACTGCCTTCTCGGCTGAAGAGGGCGCAGCAGAATCTCCTAAGCCATCTCTAGCTACCGCCGACTCGAACAACGCGACAATTCGGACAGCGATAAAAGATCTTGACCAGCTTAGTCAAGCGATGGGAGAGCTGCTCACTCACCACAACCGTCAGGCACTATACAACGAACAGCTCACATCACTAGTCGAAGCGCTTTTGCAGCGAATCTCTCATCAGCGAAATCGTCTAAATCGTCCTGTAGATAGATTCTACAGCCAGCTAACAAGTCAGCATCAGTCAGATAGTCATCAACCCAAGCCTTCGTTTTCTATTCCTGTTCTTACACAGTGTTTAAATACACAGCCTTCAAACAGTTCTTTCACCCAATTCGATACCTTAGAACTAGATCAATACAGCGATATTCAGCTCCTGACTCAATCTTTTCTAGAAGAAACGGTTCAGCAGTCTGAGATTGTTGAGGCAATCGAACTCTTTATTTCTCAAACTGGACAGGAGTTAACCAAACAAAAGCAGCTACTCGCAAGCGCTCGCGAGACCCTAGTTGGCACTAGAATGCTACCGCTAGGCAAAATCTTTCAGCGGTTTCCTGCTGCGCTAGAACGGCTACAGACGCAGTACAGCAAACAAGTCAAGCTAGATATCGTCGGCAGCAACGTGCTAGTCGATAAAGTGATCGCCGACAAACTCTATGACCCGCTGCTTCACCTTGTCCGCAACGCTTTTGATCATGGGATCGAATTGCCTGAACTTAGAGCGCAGTGCAACAAACCCGCTGCTGGCAGTATCACCATCGAAGCGCTACAGCAGGGACGCCATCTGGTAATCAGAATCAAAGATGATGGTCAGGGTTTAGACATCGAAAAGATTCGTCAAAAAGCGGTAGATACTCAGCTCATCACGACAGCAGAGGCAGCTAGTCTCACACCAGAGCAGACGGTGGATCTGCTATTTGAGGCGGGATTTTCTACGGCGAGTGAAGTGGACGATCTCTCTGGTCGCGGTGTGGGATTAGATGCGGTGCAGGCTCAGGTGCGATCGCTTCAAGGCTGGATCACTGTCGACAATAGTCCTGGCTCAGGCTCCTGCTTCAGTCTTCACATTCCCTCTAGCTTGACTATCGCAAAGCTCTTGCTCTGTCAGTCCAAAGGTCATATTTACGCGCTGATTGCCGATGCTATCGAGCATATTCTTATTCCCACCGAGGAGCAGATGTGGGGATGGGAAGGTGGCAAAACGCTATCTTGGCAGCTCGATGGCGAAGAATACCTAGTTCCTGTTTATCCCCTTGTCGATGTATTAAACTACGCGGCCTTTGTACCCAATCCTCAAGCGGCTGACGAAGAAACCAAGGATATGCCGTCTGCTCCAGTTATTCTGCTGCGCTATCAGGACATGCTAGTGGGACTAGAGATAGCTCAGCTTCTAGGTGAGCAAGAGCTGGTGATCACTGCTCTAGAACAGACAATTCTACCGCCCGCTTACGTCTATGGCAGTAGCATCTTGCCAGATGGCCAGCTCACTCTAGTACTAGACGGCATGATACTCGCTAAGACTGTTGCAGACCATCATCTCAGGCGCAATCTTGGCAGTAATTTCGAGAATATTTCTGGAAATAGGCTGAGCGAAAGTCCAGATAAAGACACTTTTGATATCAATCCGAGTAAAGCCCCTGCACAAACAAAGTCTGCAAAGAATGCATCCGTTCTTACCAAAAAGCTAATTTTGACGGTCGATGATTCGATTACGGTTCGCAATACTTTAACAGAGGCACTACAGAAGTCAGGCTACCGAGTTATTCATGCCAAAGATGGAACAGAAGCGCTCAGCCAGCTTGAAAGATATCCCGAAGTTGCTGCCATCCTATGCGACATAGAAATGCCGGGAATGAACGGATTCGAGTTTCTAAAGGTCCGCCAGCAGAGACCGGTGATCGCAGCAGTTCCAACCATTATGCTGACATCGCGTCGGGGGAGCAAGCACCGCCAGCTAACCCACGCGCTAGGAGCTACAGGCTATTTAACCAAACCTTTCTTGACGTCTCTACTCCTACAGACTTTGACTGAAGCGATTGAGAGCCACACGCCTAGTCAGGAACTGGTGATGAGCTCACTATCAACAAATTCAACAAGCACCGTAGGAGAATCTCTATGAATAGCTTGAATCAGGCAACGCTTACCCCTCCAGTCCGATCAAACGCTAATAGCGACAGCAAAAGCAAATACATTACTTTCAAGCTAGCAGGCTATCTATTCGCGCTACCAAGCGAACATATCTTGAGGGTTATAGCCACGCCACCCCCTAGCCAGGGCGGTATGGTTAGCATGGGTCTAGTACAGCTAGGACAGTACAGCATTCGGATTCTAGACTTATCAAAGATGCTAGATCTAGAAGATGCTGAGACTTTTGCAGGCATTGAGAAAGATTTGGAGTTCCACACAGGTGAGAAAGTAACAGGCGCTGCGCAAAATCCGCCTTTTTTAATAGTCTCACAAAAGGCGGACCAGACACTTTGGGGCATTGCGGTGCACGAGCCCCCGGATCTGATTGAACTTGCTGACCAGACACTTAGCCCAGTGCCGCCAGAGCAAAGAGCATTCGGAACGCTGCAAGGGATTTCCTGTGTAGGAATGTTCAATCTAGAGGGCAATCGCCATACTCTACTCATCCTCGACATGCCTACCCTTTTAGCACAACAGATTGAGACTTCTAGCCAATCTATGTTTGTAGGGATCGGATCACCATTGGAGATTGAGTCGCCATTGGTGATCGAGCCGCCATTTGAGATTGAGCCGCCGCTAGAAATCGCTCATGACAACGAAGACAACGAAGACATAGACGATTTACTTTCTCTAACTCTATAAACGCGATTTCATGACTTCTGATGCATCCAAAAAAATCGTTAACAGGCACAGGACAACCTCAGTCGCTCAGGAGTTCTTCGTTAGAACTATTGCTGTCTGGCTACTTCTGCTAGTCCCTGGAACTATATGCGCCTTAGTCTTCGGACGGTGGTTAATTTCTCTAGGGATTATCCCGGTGCTCGTTGCGCTGCTTGCGGTTGCAGTTTACGACCTGTGGCTATTTATCAGCAGTCCAGCCAATAGGATGCTCAAGCTAGCGATATTATTCTTGTTTGGAATTGCGATCGCCATACTACTATCTCCTATTGGCGCGCGGTTCCATACCGTCCCATCGACAATTTTTGACCGCCAAACAGGAGCAGTAGATAGAGCAATAGACAGTAAAAATACTGTAGAGCCACTACCTAATCAGACAATTCAACAAACAACAGAAGTTCAACCACTAGAAGGAACAGCCGCCCTAGAGCAGGCAAAAGATCTGGGCCGACAGGCTGCGGAGATTGTGCAAAATCCGCCTCACCCGCTACCCGTCTGGGAATCGGCTCAGCAGAAGTGGGATCAGGCAGTACAGCAGCTAGAATCCATTTCGTCTGATAGCGCAGTCTATGAAGAAGCCAGCGCCAAACTAGCTGCCTATCAGGCTAACCGGGAGGCGATCGCACAAAGAGTCGAGCTAGAAAAAACCGCTGCTAACAGCTATGAAACAGGCATTGATTTAGTTGACGAGCTGGTTGAAATGGCAGAGCCAATAGCGTACGCACAGCCAAAGGATCTAGCAGCGCTCAGGACAATTAGCGAGAAACTAGAGACTGCGACCAAAACATTTGAGACGATTCCATCGGGAACGGCTGTCTCAGCGTCGGCGCAAGAGCAGCTAAAAATTGCCATTAGAAACCGACAAAGCCTACAGTCGATTATTGAGCAGTTGGAAAGCTGCGATTCAACCCCAGGTTTCGACTGTGACATCAATAAACTGGTCGAAGTGACTGGGTTAGATCAAGAGTCCAACTGAAATATCCCTGCTGCTGGCTTACTGATCGTCGCTCGCTTTACCGTTTAGCTCCTGCAACAGTGAACCCAAGCGCTCTTGTGATTGACCGTAGGCAGCCCAATCGCCCTTTTGTAGAGCCTCTCGGCCCTGTTCATAGGCTGCGATCGCAGCCTCAACCCGCTCACGCTGTGAAGCAGGAACAGCAGCAGCGGTAGGATTCGAAGTCGACGGTGCTGTAGCAGTCTCCGTAGCTGGTTCGGCAGCAACAGCAGACTGAGTACCAAAGATGGCATCTAGCGCTTCTGGCAGAGTTTGGCGCATGACGATGGTGTTCTTGAAAGCGACAATAACGCGTTTGAGTTCGGGCAGCGCACCTTTGTCGGCTTGTAGATAAACAGGCTCGAAGTAGAGCAGGGACTGATCAATCGGGATGACGAGTAGGTTGCCTCGGATGACGCTAGAACCTTGTTGGTTCCAAAGGGTGAGCTGTTCTGAAATATCAGGCGTTTGATCGATACGGGCTTCTATCTGCTGAGGCCCGTAGACGAGAACCTGTTTGGGAAACTTGTAGAGAACGAGCTGGCCGTAGTTATCGCCATCGCAGCGAGCGGCCATCCAAGAGACCATGTTGTCTTTGCCCGAGGGGGTGAAAGGAAGAATTTGCAAGAATTCTTCGCCTTCAGCGTTGGGTAGACGCATAATTACGTAGTAGGGCTGCATCTGTTCGGAATTGTTGTTGTTGCCGATCTGTTGAGGCAGCTGCCAAAGGTCTTCTTGGTTGTAGAAGACTTCGATATCTTCCATATGGTAGGCACGGTACATTTGCGCCTGGATTTGGAAGAGATTGAGCGGATAGCGAAAGTGGGCGCGCAGCTCTTCGGAGGCTTCGCTGAGCGGGGTGAATAGTGTGGGAAAGATTTTCTCGTAGGTGGCCAGGACAGGATCTGTTTCGTCGATAGCGTAGACGGTGAGCGTACCGTCGTAGGCATCAATGACGACTTTGGCCGCATCGCGGATGTAGTTGGCGTTGCTGAGGGCAATGTCTTGCAATTCGCCGGAGCTACCCAGAAATTCGTCTGCGTTGGGAGAGAGAATCAGAGGTTCGGAATAGGGGTAGCGATCGCTCGTTGTATACCCATCAATAATCCACTGAAAGCGACCGTCGATCAGCGCCAGATAAGGATCGCTATCTAGCTGGAGAAAGGGCACAATCTGCCGCGCTCGCCGGACAATATCACGATGATAGTGAATTTTAGAATCGGCAGTGAAATAGTTAGAGATTAGCGGCTTGAGTGAACCAATCTCAAGCGCATAGGTCAGCTTTCTAAGCATCGAGCCCATGCCGACCCCGCCCGCGCCGTCATACAGATTAGTCGCGTTGTCATTTCCTAGCGGATAGTCAAATTCTTCTGTACTAGTGCCCGTATAGACATAGTGATCGGTTTCTTCACCGTAGTAGATTCGAGGCTGGTCAATGGTGAGATCGACAGACGACTGCGGGGGAATGTCTTTGACGAAAAAGTCAGGTAGGCCCTCGATAGTGACCTGATTAACCGGGCTCATTGCAACGCCATAGCCGTGGGTGTATTTGAGCCTTTTGTTTACCCAGTTCTGGGCTTGCTCGGGGACGGCATCATAGTCGAGTTCACGAGCAGATAGCATCACCTGGCGATAGTCGCCATTAAGCGTGTAGCGATCAATATCCACGTCATTAAATCGGTAGTAGAGACGCAGACTCTGCAATGCCTGATAGGTGCTCAGCAGGGTTTGATAGCCCCAGAGGCGAATATTATCCAACGTGGCAGCGTTTTGCTGGAGAGCGGGCGCGGCCAGATCATCTTCTACGGCAAAGTCTTCTCTTTGCACATCAGTCAGTCCGTAGGCTTGGCGAGTAAATTCGAGATTGTGGGCAATGAAAGGCGCTTCCTTATCAAGTTCGTTAGGCTCGACAGTGAGGCTTTGCTGTAAGGCGGGGTAGATAAGGCCGACTACGAGTAGGACAGTGAGATAGACGACGACACTGGTTAGGGGCAAGGAGAAGCCAGAACGCCACAGCGAGATAATGAAGAGTCCAGCCATCACCAGGGTGATCAGCCCCATCACGGTGTAGGCATTTAGTCGAGCGTTGACATCTGTATAGCCTGCGCCAAAGACAACGCCGCTAGCGGAATAGAGCAGATCGTAGCGAGCGAGCCAGTAGCCCAGCGCTGCCACCAGGGCGATCGCACTCAAAATCGCACACAAATGTGTCTTTACCGGCCCTGTCAGCAGATATTTCCAGCCGCGCTCTAGTCGAATCTCACCTCTGAGCGCATAAATTGTCAGCACAGCGATCAAAGTCCAGACCAGCAGTTCTAAGCCTTGCCGCTGCAATCCTTGATAGACCGGCATTCTAAAAACATAGAAACCAATATCCTGCTGATAGATAGGATCGACAATATTGAAGTCAGTGGGCTTTAGAAACTTGAGCAGCGTCTCCCAAGTCTGAGCACCTCTTTGAGCTGCGCCGAGGGAGAGCAGCACAATTAGGGAAGCGCCTCCGTACTTAATTAGGCTAGGAATTACGGGCGTCCACTCAGGATTCTTAGGCGTGTAGAAGGGGCGATCGCGCGTCAGTCGCAAGGCCAGCCAAAAGTTTGCCCCGATCGCCGCACCGTAGGCCACAAAAGATAGAACCGCGCAAAGGATACTCCAGCCCAGTCGCAGCTGAAAGACATCAGCAAATCCAGTCGCGCTAAACCACCAGTATTCTGTTAGCAGATGAATCAGTGTAGTGGCGCTGGTAATAGCCAGCAGTAAGATACCAACTAGCCACCAGAGCCAGAGGTAACGGCCAGACGATTTAGCAAGACTAGGGCGAGGTGAGTTCACGATGGGGTTAAGGCTTTTTAGGTAAGCTGTCAAAACAAGGCAGTATCTCGATCATGGACCCTGATACAGTCGACGAACCGGAATCGCCCAAATATTTAACTTTCGGTTTCGATTTTTCCGGGTGCTTATGCCAGAAGATTTTTCGCTTGACCCAATTCGGACCCTTCAAATAGATGCCCTTAAAGTAGAGATCTATCCATCGGCTGAAGCGATCGCGCTAGCAGCAAGTGCGCAGGCAGCTAGGATTTTGCAGACAGCAATTAACGAGAGGCAGAGAGCGATCGCAGTCTTTGCCACAGGGCGATCGCAAAAGCAGTGCCTGCACCATCTCACCGGGAGAGAAGACATCAACTGGTCAAAAATCACGGGCTTTCATCTAGACGAATATCTAGGCATCACCGCCGAGCACCCGGCTAGCTTTCGGCATTACCTAAAGACACATCTGACCAGCCGAGTATCGATGCAAGCGTTTCATAGCATTGAGGGAAATGGCCTGCTGCCGATGGTGGTTTGCGAAAAGTATGAGGAGAAGTTGCGATCGCACCCACTCGACCTCTGCTTCCTCGGCATTGGCGAGAACGGTCACCTCGCCTTCAACGACCCAGCCGTAGCCGACTTCAACGACCCGCGCTGGGTCAAGCTCGTACGTCTAGATGAAAAGAACCGACAGCAGCAGGCAAACTCTACGGCCTTTGAGACAATAGAGGCTGTTCCTGATTACGCCTTTACCCTGACGCTGAGTGCAATTAGCGCAATCAGAAATCGCCTTTGTTTGGCCTTTGGCGAGGGAAAAGCGGCAATCGTTCAGCGGCTGCTGACTGATGCAATTGGCTCCGAGTGTCCGGCCACTGTTCTACGGAAGCTGCCGCAGACAACTTTGCTATTAGATCAAAGCGCTTCGGGTTCTATCAGTTCCCAAACTTGCACATCTTACAATACGTAATTCCAGCCGATTCCTTAGTCGATCACGACCACGACGTGTCCAAAGCTCTAAAAGCATGCCTGGATGGGGCGGGTGCAGGTTTTATCTCTAATCGAAGAAACTTTCAACGGACATTCCGCAGGTTAGGAGATAGGTTTGAGGAATAATTCGGTATCGTTTTTTGTGATTAAGCGAGCGCACCAATGGAAGTCCAAAACCTTGACCATCTGGGAATCATTGCAGGAATTGTAGACCAAATGGGTCTAGAGTTGCTTGCTAATGAGTGTTTGGGGACCCATCCGCAGCAAATTGTCAGCCCTGGCCAAGGGATAAAAGCAATGATTCTCAACGGCTTAGGCTTTGTGAGTGCGCCGCTGTCCCTATACGAAAGCTTCTTTCTCGGCAAGGCGACCAGTCACTTATTGGGCGAGGGGATAGAGCCGTCGCCTCTCAATGATGACTATCTGGGTCGTCTACTCGACAAAATCTGGGCCTACGGTCCGAGCGAGTTCTTTAGCTTGATAGCGATGGATGCCTACCGGGTCTTTGGACTAGAAGCCAAGCGATATCACTTGGATAGCAGTAGCTTCAGTGTCCAGGGCGCTTATGAGGAATTGTCAACAGAGCCCGGTTGTATTGAGATTACTCATGGGCACTCCAAAGACCATCGACCTGATTTGAAACAGTTCATCACCGAACTGATCTGTAGCAACGACGGTGCGGTGCCTTTGGGCTTTCAGGTTGCCAGTGGAAATCACTCAGACCAGGCAGTCTTTGCCGAGCGCCTTCAAGCGTTTGCTGAGCAATGGGATATCGAGGGTCTCTTGGTTCACCTACGGCGATGTCAACCAGCTCTGGGTGGTGGTCGAAAATCAAGCGCGCATCGGCAGTGACCGCTGCCAAGTTGATAAACAGGTTGATAAACAGCTCAAACGAGCCGAAAAACAGTGGAGTGCCCAACAGAAGACTGACTTTGAATGCTCAGAAGATGCACTTATTCAGGCGAAAGCGATCGCGCATAGTTGGCGCTATCACAAGCTGAGTAACCTCACGGTGGTTGAACAGCTTCATTACGAACATTCAGGACGTCCGAAGAAGGGGGTAGCTCCTACCCGGATAACGTATCGAGCGGTCGCTACTGTGGGTGAAGATGACGCTGCCATTGAGCGGGCCAAACGCAAAGCTGGGCGCTTTATCTTGGCAACCAATGTCGTAGATGACCCAACCGTTACCCCTGAAACCATCCTCAGCAGAGACGAACGATACCGTTCTCAATCAGCGTAAACAACCTACAAAATCACCAACTTTGCGCTGGATCTTTCAAGTCTTTCAGGCAGTTCATCTGGTCGTGCGGGGTGGCCAAGCACTAGTACAATACATATAAAACAATGAAACGTTTATTCGAGCGATGAAGCGAACTGAAATCAAGCTGAAGGACGAGGAACGCCGGTCTTTAGAATTGCTAAGTACGAGTGGTGTCTGTCAGGTGCGAACACTTCAGCGAGCACAGGTGCTTTTAGCGCTAGACCGAGGGATATTAGATGCTGAGCTGACCCGTGTGCTGGGGATTAACCGAACCCGCATCTGGCGGGTTCGCCAACGCTACCTCAACGAGGGTCTGGAGAGAGCCTTGCGAGATCAAGCGAGGCCGGGGCGACCGCGCGAGTACGCCGATAAGGCGGAAGCGGAAATCGTCGCCTTAGCTTGTAGCGAGCCGCCCACGGGTTATGCGAAGTGGAGCCTTAACTTGTTGACGGAAGTGGCGCGCAAACAGAGTCGGCTGCTGAGCTCAGTGAGCGAGGGCACGGTGCGTCAGGTGCTCAAAAAAAACGCTGTAAGCCTTGGCTGAAGAGGATGTGGTGCATCGGCAAGCTGACCCCCCAGTATCGGCAGCGCATGTACGACGTGCTCGACCTCTACCATCGCCCCTACAACCCAGATGAGCCGGTGGTTTGCGTTGATGAGAAGAGTAAACAACTGCTGGCCGATACCCGCGTGGCGATTGCTCGCAAACCGGGTGCACCTCTCAAGCAGGATTATGAATATGAACGTCGGGGGACGCGCAATCTATTTGTCGCGGTGGAACCGCTGGCCGGTTGGCGACAGGTGCAAGTTACGACCCATCGTAAGAAACCAGACTTCGTGCGCTTTATCCAACAGTTGCTGCAAGGGCGCTATCGCCAAGCCAAGAAAGTCCATATCGTCCTGGATAATCTCAATACCCACTTTGCCAAATGCTTTGTCGAGATATTAGGCGAGAAGCGGGCTAATAGGCTGCTTAGCCGCATTGAGTTCCATTACACGCCAGCTCATGCCAGTTGGTTGAATATGGCAGAAATCGAAATTGGCATCCTAGACAAGCAGTGCCTGAATCGTCGCATTCCGACCGCAGAAATGCTCGTCTCAGAAGTGAAGTCCTGGAAGCGCAAACGCAATCGACAGCACAAAACCATTAACTAGTCATTTACCAAAGAGCAAGCCGATAAGAAATTGAAGAAATACTACGTTGACGTTGCATAATTAATTGTTCGTTGTACTAGTGTCTAATTTGACCCCTGAGCGGCTGAAGATTCTTCGCTGCTTCGGCGCACCTTGTCAAAAATATTATTTGACCGATTAGCCAACATGCGGAATGTCCGATATTAGGAAACGTTCTCTACCTTATTTTATAAAAGTACGTCTTATGTGAGTGTAAATCTGTTTCGGACAGGGTGCTGAACGAACGTGAGCACATCAATGCCAAAGTGCTTTCGGAGAAGGATACGCAGTAGGGCAACCGCATACTCGCCAAAGCAGGATACTGAATGAGTAGCGCCATTCGGATATCTGGCAATGAGTTCGTCAAATCTACCATCAACTTCCCTACTAAAGCATTTTGAGACGCTAGAAGACCCGCGCACAGCGTACTTGATAGAGCATCGGCTGCTAGATATTGTGGCGCTAACTATTTGCGCAGTCGTCTGCGGTGCCGAAGGCTGGGAAGACATCGAAGCGTACGGACGCAGCAAGCTTGAATGGCTAGAGACGTTCCTAGCACTGCCCAATGGCATCCCGTCGCACGATACCATCAGCCGGGTGTTTGCCCGACTAGAGCCATCCAAGCTACAGGAATGTTTTGTGAGCTGGGTCAAATCGATAGCACAGCTCAGCGAAGGCGAAGTGATTGCGATTGATGGCAAGAGCGTCCGTCATTCCTATAACAAGGGCAAAAGCAAAGGAGCCATTCATATGGTCAGCGCTTGGGCCAGCGAGAATCGGCTAGCGCTCGGTCAAGTCAAGGTCGCTGACAAGTCGAATGAGATTACAGCCATTCCACAGCTACTCAATATCTTAAATATCCAAGGGTGCATCGTGACGATTGATGCGATGGGTGCTCAAAAAGAGATTGCCAAACAAATTACCGAGCAAGGCGCAGACTACGTTTTGAGCCTTAAAGGTAATCAAGGAAACTTGCACGAGGACGTGCAACAACTGTTTGACTGGGCGAGTAAAACCGACTTCAAAGACATTGAGCATGAAGTTCATCAGACGATTGACAAGGGGCATGGACGGCTTGAGAAGCGACGCTACTATCTACTGGGCAATGTCGAACATCTGGTGGATGCCCACCAGTGGACAGGGCTTAAACGAGTCGGCATGATTGAGTCAGAGCGGCATATCAAGGGCAAACCGACGACCACCGAAAGACGCTACTACCTAACGAGCTTGGACGGTGACGTTGAGCGCTTTGCTCAAGCTAGTCGAGGTCATTGGGGCATAGAGAACAGATTGCACTGGAGCCTGGATGTTGTCTTTCACGAAGATGACTCCCGCATTCGAAATGACCATGCGCCTGAGAACATGACGCTTATTCGCAAGATTGCGCTCAACCTGCTGACCCAAGAATCCTCGAAGGGCAGCAAGAAGAGAAAGCGACTCAAAGCTGGTTGGGATAACGATTTCCTGATTCAAGTCCTGCTCTCTTGAGTATGCGGTTGCCCTGGATACGCAGCGTATGACTAGCAACTTTGGCAGAAACATGAGTACAAATGCCAGACACCTTTTTGCGCAGCAGACGCTCCAAGTGCCGTCCAGTGTTCTGAATCTCGTGAAACACCCCTTCGATACGCTCGCGGAACTTGCCGAGCAGACGATTGAACTCAGGCGGATTCTGTTGATGTTGGTTGGTGCGCATCGGTGTCAAGATACGATTACCGGTCACTCTACCCACATCAGCTTGCCAGTCGGTACCGATAAAGCCTTTGTCTGCCAAGATAGTGCATCCTTGAATATCGACTAAAACGGTCTCAGCCGCTGCTCTTTCATCTGTGTTCGCAGGGACTAAATCGTAGACTAGCGGTAGACCTGAGAGGGTCGTGACCATCACAAGCTTGTAGCCAAAGTAGTTGAGCTTGCGACTCGCACAATAGCCGTAGGTCGCACTGCCTTCAAACTCACTGTGACGTTTGCTGCGCTTGTAGCCCACCACAGGAATGGGCTTTGTGTCCAACACTAATGTGTCTTCATCAGTAACAGCTAGTTGTACTAACCAAGAGCGTCTGAGCGCTTCTAACAAGCCTGAGAGACGACGAGCGCGACGATTGAACTGACTTTGGTCAAGTAAGTTTGGAAACAGCGCTAGGTGGTTCGCTCGCATGTAGCCAAGGAACTGCTGCTCTCCGGGATAGGGGAAGTAATCCATCACCAGTAGCAGGGTTAGCATCTCACTTTCGCTGAACTGACAGCTCGGGCCGGGTAATTGAGGCCGAAGGCGATCGCCTTCGGCTTGGTACCAGTCATCAACGAGGACGAAAACCTGTATCAACAGGTCATCTGCTTCTACCATAGTCATGAGGAGTGGCAAGGTTTTGTGTTTGGTTACCTTGATCTTGAACGCTCCTCGTTTCTTTGACCACAACTCAGACCTGACTACTCACATAAGACGTAAAGTATAAAGGAGCACCATTTTTGTTCTCGCTCCACGCCTACTCCACGCCTATAGCAATAGTCCGGACAGAAAAAGGAGAGACTTAGACAGAAAAGCTACCTAGATATAGGGTGTTAGTAATCACAAAAACACGCCCCGAGGTAGCTATGGAAACTATCATACAGGGTCTACTGCGTCAGGCAGTAGGCCGTTTAGCAAACCCCGCCGTCGCTTTTTCATCACGCTGATGACGACGATTCACCTAATGGTAGGCAAGGTGAACTTTACGAACTTAAGCCGCTACAGCGAGCTGTCAGAACGCACCTACCGCCGTCAGTATGAGCAACCGTTCGGCTTCATGGGCGTCAATCGCTGCTTAATCGAAGCGGCCATCGACGCCATGCGGTTTCAAGTCGCGGCCATCGATGCTTCGTTCATCCCTAAGAGTGGCAAGCATACAGCAGGGGTGGGCTGGTTCTATAACGGGAAGGCGAGTCGAGCAGAGCGCGGCTTAGAAATTTCGACCATAGCGGTGGTTGATGTGGATGCGGCGTTGGGCTATGCCCTATCAGTTCAGCAAACGCCCGCTACCGAGTCCATCAACCAGGAAGGAACGGTAAAGCAAAGCAAGCAGGGTAGGAAAGAGAAGCAGGGCACGAAGAAGATAAAGCAAGCCGTCACTCGTATTGACCACTACCTGGCACATCTGCGGGCCAGCCGCGACGCGCTACCCGAAAGCGTTTGCCATCTAGTCGGAGACGGCGACTACAGCACCTGCAAATGGGTTGAAGGGGTCCTAGCTCTGAAGTTAAACGTGATTGGCAAGCTGCGGCACGACGCTAACTTACGCTACTGCTATGACGGAGTTCAAAAGCGCAAGGGCGCTCGCCGTAAGTACGATGGCAAAGTCTTCTTCAACGACCTCAGCCGCTGGCAAGCACTCGGCGAAGTCAAGCCTAATGTGACTCTCTATACTGCTGTAGTCTACTCTATCAACCTCAAGCGTAAGATTCGGGTTGTCTATCTAGTGAATCAGCACAGCGCAAAGAGAGTGTGCACCGCACTACTCTTCTCGACCGATATAGACTTTGAGCCTGTTCGACTCTACGAAGCGTATCGGGCACGCTTCCAAATCGAATTTATCTTTCGAGAGGCTAAGCAGTTCACTGGCTTAACTGACTGCCAAGCTAGAGATGAGCAGAAGCTAGATTTTCACTTCAATACGTCTCTGACCGCTTTGAACTTAGCCAAATGGGATGCCTATCAGCAGCATGATACAGACGAGACTTTTGTCTTTTCTATGGCTTCTTACAAACGCCGCAAACTCAATCAGCACTTGCTAGAGCGGTTTATTCACAACTTAGAGCTAGACGAGACTTCGATTAAATCACATCCTAACTACCAGAACCTTTGCGACTACGGTATTCTAGTCTCTTAATTGTGTCCGGAGCATTGATGTAAGCCTCTTTACTCCTAGCACGTACAGCGGTCGCAAAACCCTCTAAACCCTCTCAGGGATTGAAACGGCACGATGGATGAGCGGGGCAGTGGTATTCAGTGGGTCGCAAAACCCTCTAAACCCTCTCAGGGATTGAAACGTAGAACTTACACTTGCGCCCTGAATTTGCTCGCTGTCGCAAAACCCTCTAAACCCTCTCAGGGATTGAAACAATCCCTATCGCTCAATCCGATTGGGAAACGTTTCGTCGCAAAACCCTCTAAACCCTCTCAGGGATTGAAACTCCCTAAGGGCGTTTCAGTTCGTGAATTTGTCTCGTCGCAAAACCCTCTAAACCCTCTCAGGGATTGAAACCTCTTTGGCTAATCGGTAGGTAAGGGTGCAAATATGTCGCAAAACCCTCTAAACCCTCTCAGGGATTGAAACAGGCGCGCTGCTGGCAAGTTTGTAGGAGCTGCATGTCGCAAAACCCTCTAAACCCTCTCAGGGATTGAAACACGTCTCCTTCGCATATCAGAGGGATCTCTTCAGTCGCAAAACCCTCTAAACCCTCTCAGGGATTGAAACAACTACTGATTGCATTTCGTTAGACAGCTCGTCTTGTCGCAAAACCCTCTCAGGGATTGAAACCAACTAACTAGAGATCACTGGGCTGACCAACTAAATGTCGCAAAACCCTCTAAACCCTCTCAGGGATTGAAACAATTCGCGGCTACTCGCTGCGATATCAACATCTCGTCGCAAAACCCTCTCAGGGATTGAAACAAAAAGTTCATTGCCAGCTCTCTTGCCCTGTGGTGTCGCAAAATCCTCTAAACCCTCTCAGGGATTGAAACCCCATGCCGATAAAGCGCACGATACCAAAGGCCATTAGGGTCGCAAAATCTTCTAAACCCTCTTAGGGAATTGAAACTTCTACTTCTTGCTGGTCGTGTACACTCTAAAGGTCGCAAAACTCTCTAAACCCTCTTAGGGATTGAAATTCTCAGAGATGCGACGAAACAGACTGGTATATTGGTCGCAAAACCCGCTTAGGGATTGAAACCATATCTCTACGCACGGACAGTTTAGTTCAGCACCGTCGCGAAACCCGCTTAGGGATCGAAACAGGCGGTCTTGCTAGCAAAAGATAATTCGCATCTCTCTCTATTCTTTATTCTCCATACCCAAAGCACCGGGCGAACCCACTAGCGTTTTCTCTGGAGAGCAGGTAACGATCATGATCAACAATGTCAACACGTAGGGCGCGGCATTGAATAGATAGTAGTAGCTGTCGACCCCGATTGACTGAAAGGCAGGCCCTATGGCCTGCGTACCCCCAAACAGCAGTGACGCCCACAGGCACTGAATCGGATTCCACCTAGCAAAAATCACTAGCGCTACGGCCATCAGCCCCTGTCCGCTAGAGATTCGCTCTGTCCATACGCCTGGATAATACAGTGATAGACAAGCGCCACCAATGCCCGCGAGAAAGCTACCCGCCATAATGCTCAGCATTCTCACTCTAAAAGGAGAGATACCCATCGCCAGAGCTGCCTGCGGACTGTCCCCTACGGCTCGGATACAGAGACCCCAGCGAGTAGAACGAAATAGCCAGTGTAGGAAGGGCGCGATCGCAATCCCGATCAAAAACAATGGACTAATCTGTAGCGCCGACTGGACCTGAGGCGAATCACTCCAGCCGCCCCAATCAAAAGTGACTAGCTGCGGAGCCTGCGGCTGAATGAACGGCTTTCCAAAAAAGAACGCTAGCCCGCTGCCGAGAATAATCATCGCGATCCCAGTAGCAACATCATTCACTCTTCGCTGCTGAGAAAGCCATCCGTGAATGACGCCTAGCAGCATACCTGAAAATCCTGCTGCTGCTACTCCCAGCCAAGGAGCCCAAAAGTCTCCTACTGCTGGCGCACTCAGATAGGAAACGCCGTAGGCCGACATTGCCCCCATCAGCAAGGTGCCTTCTAGGCCCAGGTTAATCTTGCCACTTTTTTCGGTGATGCATTCGCCCAAGCTGACAAAGAGAAAGGGCGCGCTGCCGCGCAGGGTACCAGCTAGGATACCGATTAGGAGAGTGAGCATTGGCAGAATAATGAGGGATAGGGGATGGGAGATAGGGGATGGGGCTACTTTGTTGTTTCTTGGAGTTGGGGGATTTTGCCGTAGAGGGAGTCGCTGAAGAGGACGCATAGGAAAACGATGCCCTGGAAGACGAGGACAGTGGCGTCGGGGAGATTGTGCGATCGCTGCAAAATACCGCCGCTAGCGAGAATGCCGCCCAGGAGAATGGCGACCAGGATAGTGGCTAGTGGGTTTTGCCTAGAGACGAAGGCGACTAGGATACCGGCGTAGCCATAGTTAGAGATTAGCGATTCATTAAGGCGCTTTTGGACAGCGGCGACTTCGATCATGCCAGCGAGTCCAGCCGCCGATCCGCCTAGAAAGCAGATGGCGAGGGTGAGTTTGCCTACTGGAAGACCTGCAATTTTGGCGGCTCGGATGTTGCTGCCAGTAACTCTAGTAGCAAAGCCGAAGGTGGTTCTTTGGATCAGCACGTAGGCGATGACGCAGATAATCAGGCCGTAGAGCAGGCCGAAGTGAATTCGGGTGCCGGGGAGGGTGCCTAGCCAGAGGGTGGGATCGAGTTCGGCGGAGGAGGGTTTGGTAACGAAGTCGGCGTCGCGCAATGGGCCTTCTACCAGGTGCTTTAGAAAGGCGATCGCAATATAGTTCAGCAGCAAGGAGCTGATGGTCTCATTCACGCCGCGATAGTGCCGCAGCGCCCCTGCTAGCATAATCCACAGGCCACCAGCAATCATCCCTGCGATCGCCATTGCTAGCTGCACAACTCCTGCGGGTAGAGCCGCTGATGACGAAGCACCACCCAGACCCAGGCCCACAAAAATTGCGCCGAGTCCACCCATCACCAGCGCCCCCTCATTGCCAATGATGACTAGACCCAGACGAGCGGGCAGTAGCGTACACAGCGCGGTCAGCATCAGCGGCGACGCTCTAATCAGCGTATTTTGCCAAGCGCTCCAGCTACCGAAAGCGGCCTGGTAAATGGAGCCATAGACACCGATTGGATTCGCACCCGCTAGGGCGCAAAATCCGCCAAATATCAGCAGCGCCACTAGCAGCGCGGCCACAGGTAGAACAATCACTTCTAGCGATCGCCGCCAAGCAGATCCTCTGACATTGGTCGAAGCTTGCGGTAAAGGCGATGTCATCAGCTACCCGTACTGCCCTTGACACCTTCGATTAGCCAGTCCATTTTCTCTAGCTCGATGTTTTGTTGTTCGTACTCCTCACCCGCTGATAAGATCGCGTCGCCCTTATTATCACTCAGCTCGCCCTTATAGATAACCAGTTCTCCTGCTACCAAAGCTTCCTTCGCCGCATCTCCGTCCGCTTGAGCTTCTTCGGTGACTGCCGGACCATAAGGGGAAACCTTGCAGAAGTTTTCAGCTAGTCCGCCGCGCAAGATATGCTCAATATCACCAGCCATCAGCGTCTTACCTTCGACAAACTGCTGACCAAAAGAAGTATAGATACTCTCCCAGTCCCATTCAGCGCCAGTCAGGTAGCCGGTAGGCGCTAGCGGTGCTTGATTCGCGTGGTAGCCAACCGTGTACAGCCCCCGCTTCTCAGCAGTTTCCATCACAACTTTGGGACTATCGACGTGACAGGTAATCACATCAATGCCCTGATCGGCCATGCTATTGGTTGCTTCTGCTTCCTTAACTGGCTCGGCCCAGCCGCCGGTGAAAACAACCTGTGTCGTCGCTGCTGGGTTGACTGACTGAGCGCCCAGCGTGAAGCTATTAATATTTCGCAGCACTTGAGGAATCGGAATTGCGGCGACAAATCCTAGCTGCCCGGTTTCAGACATCCGCCCAGCGACAACGCCGCTGACATACTGGGCCTCGTCAATATAGCCAAAGTAGCTGCCCACATTGTCAGGATGAACACCCTCTTGATAGAGACCGCCCGCATGGAAAAACTGCACCTCTGGGAATTCTGCGGCCATCTCTAGCATATACGGATCAAAGTAACCAAACGAAGTAGGGAAAATCACCGTCGCCCCGTCGATTTCGATCATGCTGCGCATAGTCTCTAGCACGGCTGATGTTTCAGGAACATTGGCTTCCTCAACAATTCTGATGCCTGGCACAGCCGCCATTGCCTGCGCCCCTTCTGCGTGAGCCTGGTTGTAGCCAAAATCATCCTTTGGACCCACGTAGATAAAGCCAACGACTACTTCTCCTTCGCCGCCGTCGTCTGTCCCTGAACTTGCCTCCCCTTCTGGAGATGGAGAGCAGCCGCCGAGTTTGGTCGCCGCGCCAAAGGCCGTGGTCGCTAGCAGGCCACGAACGACCTGTCTTCTAGAGATCCGAATAGGACGTGACATAGCGCAAACTCCTCAAAAAATAAAACAAACGGGCGGCAAATATAGAGGTGATAGTATCGGATTCAGCGTTTGGCTGTCTACGCTGGTCTGCAATCGATAGCGCCAGCGGGACTAGGTGCATACTCTAGAATTAAAAATATACGTATTTTGTTTTGTATCACAGACATCAAAACTGAGGAGTCTACCTAATTCCTATGGTGCAGATAAAACCTAAGCTGAAAACCTTTGACGACTTTCTTGCCGCAAGTGAGGAAGTAGAAGGCTTGTGCGAACTCACCAACGGAGTTTTGATTCCTATGCCGCCAGAATCAGACGACAATATCGTGGTCGCTAGGGCAATGGACCGAGCACTGTCTAGCCTGGTTGGGTTTAAGCGAGTGCGCGCCCATCAGCTAGCGATAGAAATGCCGGGGCAGCCTAAGAACCGCTTTCCAGATATTACCGTCTTGAGGCCAGAACATCCTGAGCAGTTGAAAGCGTCTGGCCAGTCTGCTATTCGACTGGAAATGGCTCCGCCGATGTTGGTTATTGAGGTGGTGAGTCCTGGCCTGAAAAATAAGAACAGAGACTACATAGAAAAGCGCAATCAGTATGAATGGAGAGAGATTCCTGAGTATTGGATAGTAGATCCTGTAGAGGAGAAGGTTACGGTATTGTTCTTGACAAAGAATGGATACGAAGAGACTATTTTTGTCGGCAATGACGTTGTCAAGTCTCCCACGTTTAAAGGATGGAATTTGAAAGCAAACGAAATGCTATCAGCGTGAGCGGGTTAGCGTTTGGGACATTCTAGGGATTGACAGTTTGGCAAGTCCAGCTTGCTTCGGCTTTATCTTTGTCTGAGCCTTTGGCTGGACCTTTGTCTGATCTCTTTTCGGCTAAAGAGTAGATTATTCGATCCTGTGGCTCGCCTCGTAATGAGAGATAGTCTACTGCTTCGGGTACCAGCAGAAGCGCACAAAATGTATCTGGAGGCGTCTGGGCATCCGGCGGCGGTGGGCTGAAGTCGCTCTCTTCTGTACGGATGGCTTTGGGCTGTGGCCAGGCAAACTGGAGCCGAGCGTTGTCTGAGATTTTTTGCCAGAGCTGGCGGCGGGTTTCGGTCAAAATTGCTGTCGGTGTGTCGGCGGTGATAGTGATTAGCTGGCCGCGCAGTCGAAACTGCTCGCGGGTTTTGGTGAAGTACCAGCAGACTTCTGCCTTTGGGTTTTGCTGAATTTGGTCTATCTTTTCGCTGCGGCGATCACAGATAAACATTAGCTGGTTGGTTTCAGCCCGAAAGCCTCTAAAGACAACCGTACGATTGGCAGGCCATCCGTCTGAGCGCAGCGTGGCTAGCTGAAGGAAGCGACAAAAGGGCTGGGCTCGGTTACGGTGCAGCGCCCTAGAAAGGGGCAATCGCCAAGGTGCAAGCTCAAAAGGAGACAGAATCAGAAGGGGCCAGATCAGAAGGGGCCAAAGAAGAGGGCAGATCAGAACTAGACACAAATTCGCCATATCCTACGTTTAAGCTACATCCTATGCAAAAATTGCAGCAAAAGAATGCCCGGTTCAACAGCCGTGGCTATTCTCAGGTAATTTGATATAAGTGAGAGGGCTCTAGCGCTGACTCTACAACTGCCAGAGCTTTTGGAAACCTACAGCACCTATGAGTATCTTTACGGTTGTTTTTTTGGTAGCAGGCTTAGCCCTGTTGGTTTTAGGCGCAGAATTGCTAATTCGAGGGGCTTCTAAGCTGGCGACCACAATCGGCATTCCACCTTTGATTGTGGGTCTAACGGTGGTTGCTTTTGGAACGAGTGCGCCAGAGCTCGCCGTCAGTCTAAATGCTAGCTTGAACGGACAGGCCGATATTGCTCTGGGCAATGTGGTCGGTAGCAATATTTGCAATGTGCTGCTGATTCTAGGCATATCGTCGATAATTGCGCCTTTGGTGGTAGCCAAGCAGCTAGTGCGGCTAGATGTGCCAATTATGATCGGCGTGTCGGCGCTGGTCATGTTTTTTGGACTTGATAGCCAGATCAGCCGCTCGGACGGCGTGATTCTGTTCGTGGGGGGCTTAGCATACACTTTCTTTCTACTGCTACAAAGCCAAAAGGAGAAAAGTCTAATTCTTGAGCCTGAGCTGATTCCAGCTGAGACGCGATCGCCCTCAATTAAAGAAGTCAGTTTGAACGCAGGTCTATTTGCCGTTGGTACGACAATGCTGGTGGCAGGCTCTCACTGGTTAGTGGAAAGCGCCGTAACGATTGCCACTTTCTTAGGGGCGAGTCCGCTGATTATTGGCCTAACGGTGATCGCTTTTGGCACTTCACTCCCAGAGCTCGCCACCTCTGTGATGGCGAGCTTTCGAGGGGAGCGAGATCTAGCGGTTGGTAACGTCATCGGTAGCAATATCTTTAACATATTGATAGTGCTAGGGCTTACTAGCGCCGTGTCGGAAACCGGTATCTATATTTCTAACTCGGCGCAAAGGTTTGATATTCCGGTGATGCTGGCGGTAGCGATTATGTGCCTGCCAATCTTCTTTACAGACAATCAGGTGTCTCGGCGAGAAGGGGTGCTGTTACTGGCCTACTATGCGCTGTACGTCGGCTATCTAATTGCTAATGCTACGCATCCAGACTCGATTTGGATAGGCTCAATTAATCTAATTGTCATTCCGCTGACGCTTTTGATGTTGGGCCTGTTAGGCTGGCGCACCTGGCTGACAGTTCGACGCAAGCGCAGGGACAAAGAAAGGGCTAAAGGATAGCTTTTTGCAAGGATGGATTGAGGCTCTGCGCTAGATGGAGCGGGTCAACGCCTAATAAGGTTCGCTCTTCGCTAGCGTAAATGGCTGCTTGGGAATGCCACCATACCGCTCCTAGCACAGCGTTTAAAGCGGCGGATTCTAGGACAGTGTCAGTCGCTGGCTGATCGCTACTGGCTCTTTTGGCTGCGCTAGCTATTAGTCCGCCCATCAGTCCGGTCAATACGTCGCCGCTGCCGCCTCTGGCTAGAGCAGGTGTGCTATGCGGATTAAACCATAGCTGATCGGGCGAGGCGATCGCACTTCTCGGCCCTTTGAGGAGAATGACCGCACCGCTATTAATAGCAGCCTGATGAGCCGCAGTCCCTGGCGTAGAAGATTGCTGCTGATTTGGAAACAACCGTTTGAACTCTCCAGCGTGTGGCGTCAGTACGGTCGGCGCTGATCTAGATCGAAGCCTTTCGATAGGAGTATCCTTGGCTAGTAGATTGAGTCCGTCAGCGTCTAAAAGTAAGGGACACTCAGCGGCCAAGACGGTTTCTAACAGAGATGGGATGGTGGGCGTTAAACCAGGGCCGAAGGCGATCGCGTCGTATTTTTTCAGGTCGAGCTGCTGAGGAAATCTCGCGATCGCGCCTTCGTCAGTCTCTGGGCATCCGATCAACAGCGCGCCTGGTAGCTGTGGCAAGAGCGCTAGGCGAATGGATTCTGGGACTGCCAGACTTAGCATGCCAACGCCGCTGGCGATCGCGCCTAATCCTGTTAGCAGCGCTGCTCCAGCGTAGGTTCGCGATCCGGCAACTAGCAGCAGATGGCCTGCGGTGTATTTGTGAGCGGTGACAGAACGATTGAGCGGTAGGTGTGCGATCGCTCGTTCATCAGTCAGTCGCTGCACTACTGGCGTCTTACCAAGTACTGCCGCAATATCCGCCAGTGGAATATCAAAATCGATTAGCTCAATATCACCCAGGTAGGCCAGCGCTTTCTCCTGCATGAATCCTCTTTTCCACAGGCCGAGACAAGCTGTGTAGCTTGCTGCGATCGCCACACCCATAACTTCGCCCGTATCGGTATGAATACCAGAAGGCAGATCAATACTAAAAACGGGAATCTGTTGTTGGTTAAGACTCTCAACGTCAGCGGCAATTCTGCCCTCAAGCGGCCTAGCCAAACCGAACCCAAACCAGCCATCAACAATTGCATCGCAATCCATTAAGCCATCTAGATCATCAACAAAGGCAATCCCCAAACTCTTGGCATAGCGAGTGTGCTGCTCTGTCAACGGCTTTAGACTCGTAAAGGGCTGATAAACTCGCACTTCGTAGCCTAGAAAGTACAGTTCTCGTGCTACCACTAGCGCATCGCCACCGTTGTGTCCCGGTCCAGCTAGAATCCCAACAACTCCTGCACTCCTTCTAACACGCTCTACGAACCATTCGACAAAGGATTGAGTGATCCGCCCAGACACCTTTTCCATTAGTGCCTCTACTGGCATGCCGCCATCAAAGATCCGCTGCTCAATCTGCTGCATCTGGTTGGCAGTGACTATGTAGTTTTGAATGGACTGACGAGGAGACATTGAGTTTCTTTGAACCTGACAATCGATGTACTTTGTATATCAATTGCTGGGTGCGTTTGGCGATTGTCTTGGTAGTGAAATGTCCAATTTCAAGGAGGCGAGATTCTTTCCAATAGTCTCTGTGATAGATAGTCTCTACGATAGGCTGACCTCCCAGATGAAAAATTGGACTATCTGAGATTATTCCTGCAATTAGTCAGGTTTACTTATAGCAAAGCGCGGATGCATTCGCACTTTGCTATGGCACTTGGCGCTATAGAACAAGGGGTGTAGCCTTGCTATGTGTAGCAAGCAAAGTGCGGAAGGCTATAAGTAGTCGGGTGAATGTTGAAGACTAATATCCCAACGAAGTTGTAAGCTTATGCATCGGTGGAAACTGTTTCTATCAAGATTTTTGCTCGGGCTGTGGATGGTACTGTTTAGCAGCTATCTCTTCCTAATCGTATTCGAGACCCGCACCATCAATGCCGATAGCCCAATTGTAGAAGTTTCTCTCAAAGCTATGGGTTCGGTCGAGGAAGTAGCCATACCCGGACGCATCTTTACCTGTACAAAAGTCGACTCACAAGATCAGTGCCAAGCGAAGATTCAGGGCCGGCCATTGGTCTTGACGCTGATACCCAACGAATCCGACGGGTTTGCCAGTAGCTGCAAGGCAACCTACGGCGGGCAACCTGTCGGCTGCTATAACAACGACTTTAACTTGGGAGCCATGATTCAGCGGGCATTCCAGATTCGAGACATTGGGCTGGATACTCAACAGCTCAAAGCCGTACGAAGAAAGTACTGGGGGCTCAATACGTTGCTAGATATTGGAGAAGTACGGCTACTAGAAATCGGGACTGGCCTAGCGATCGCCTTCAGTGCAATCGTTGCTTGTTTTGTTTGGGTGCGCACAGAGCCCCTCAATCCTTCCAAAAGATACTACATGCTTAGAGTAGTTACACTATTGGCTAGCGGTCTTGGCGTTGGGTTTGTGAGCTACTGGTCTTTTTTACTATTGCTCTTAAGCACGGGGTTCGCCGATTGATCTTGCCATCTGCCGCTAGTGAGCGATCGCCAGCTAGCTGCTTTTGTCTTCGTTGTAGCTAGAAATGCTTTCGTATACGCTCTTAGGAAACGTCAGATCCTGATAAATATTGCCTGCATCTGGATCTTCAGGGTCCGGCACGATTTGAAAGTCTTGCTCAGACTGCCACTCTAGCAGGCTATCGCGGCTAGGCGGGCTGTATTGCTTGCTAGTGACCTGTCGATAGAGCGATCGCGCCTCCTCTTCACTAAAGTCCTCATCCTTTCGAAGCTGATCAACAATCTCCTGCTCATCCGCAAAATACTGTGCCACCATCGCAAACGTCAGCCGTCCATAGTGGCCAATATCTTTTCCGCTATCTAGCGCCTCTAATATATGAGCCATCGTATTGTTCTTTCGCAGGTCTTCTACAGGCATATCAAGAAAAGAGTAAATATGTACTATGTGATTATTGCGTTTTGTATCCTGTTTGGAATCTGTCTTACGGATGGAATTAGGGATAGGCAATTGGCAGAGGTTTGTTCCTCCTGACAGTGAC
Organism: uncultured cyanobacterium; assembly: GCA_963838725.1. GTDB lineage: Bacteria > Cyanobacteriota > Cyanobacteriia > Phormidesmidales > Phormidesmidaceae > Phormidesmis. The sequence continues at coordinate 31,200 of CAWISM010000015.1, forward strand.
TGTATCTAGGTGTTGCTGACTCTAAAGCTGTGGACCAAAGTCAAACCATGGAGTCTAGAAACAGATAACTCTAACCTCCGGAAGATAGCTGAATTTATACGCGGCTATTCAATAGTTAATAGCAGTTGCCCTCAAGCGCTTCTGGCTTCTCATTTTGCTGCTTGATAATCTGCATCCTTATCTTCTTTTAGAGGCGTTCTCATGGTTTCAAATATGATCTCACGCATGGCTGTGTTGCTACGGCAGGTGATTGCGAAGTCAGCGCTCGTTCTAGCTGGTGTATTTGTCTCTCTGTGTCTTATGCAGACCTCCTTACAGGCTGCGCCGCTGCAAGGAAACGCCTCAACGCTAGCAGCAGACAGTGCAGAAATTGCCGATTTAGAAAACATTTCCCCCGCAGAACTAGAACAGAAAAGAGCAAAGCGTCGTCAGGCCCAAAGTCAAGCTTCTAGAGCGGCTGATCAGGAAAATACTGGCTCAGTAGCAGACCAGCTCAATCTAGAAGAGATAGTAGAAGACAATGTTCTACTAGGAAATGAGCCTGACTCAACCTCTGTTGAACCGTAACAGATCTATCTACGCTGAACACGTGTGAAGTATCATCCCTAGCTATTACTCTGTAGCAAAGCATCCATCCATTTCTTCTCGCTTTCTGATAGTGCAGGCTTCACTGACTGACTATAGTCAATTGCTAAGTGATACTTCGCCCGTTTGTAAACTCCCTCTAATAGCTTTTGCAAGCCAACTATCAGCGAACTGTCGTCTGGTTTTAGCGGTAGCAAAAAAGGTGGAATACTCTGCTGCAAGCCAAACTCGTATAGCTCAGCGCGAGGTCGCAAATCACTTCGGCTAACCAAAATGCTATAGCACCCCTGCCGCTCTATTCCGCTTACGGGCAAAGGCTTGCCGCCCCGCAGCAAGTCAATCTCAACTAAGTTCGTCAGACTAGAGAGCACTCTGTAGCGCTTCTTTTCGTAAGCGCGTCGCCCTTCTCCTGCGCACTTGTTCTTAGGAGATAGTAGCTCTACCGATGTTACTACCGTACCACTCCTCACATCTCGAATTTCTAGATAACGCTCCTGTACCTCCTCCGCCATTGGAATTGTTACAGCTTTTGGTATAACAGCCATCGCAGGTGCTGCACTAGGCTTTGACTGTGTTTTTTGAGTGACTACCAAGACATCTGGAATGCCTACCATGAGACTTTCGTCAGCATCAATAAGGTAGGTTCGTTTCTCAATGGCTACTCGATATTCGTCAGAGAGCTGTTCGCTAAGGTCATCGGCCAAAGCAACAATCAGCCGACTGTGAACCTCGCTCCACAGTTCAGGTGCTTCGAGATAAGGGTCCATTCCTGGAAAAGGCGACGGCATGTCAACAACCCTAGATAGTATTCTTGTATTCTAACGGTTACGGTAGTTTGAGCTGCCGTTGCTATGAAATTTTAGCCTTCAGGCGATCGCACACTTGCTGCGCGGTCGCAGGTGCAAGCAACACGCCATTGCGATAGTGACCCGTTGCTAGCATTGCATTCTCTACGGTGCCCAGCCATTGAATAACAGGTGCAGGCTGCCCCACCGGACGAGGGCGCAGTCCGCTCCAGGTTTTGAGAATATCGGCCTGCGCTATGGCACGACAAAACCGTGTCGCTCCGTTGCGCAAATTTTTCAATCCATCTGCCTCTGCGCTCAGCGGCGCGTTGCCATCAGGAAACTCTACTGTTGCCCCCAGCCAATAGCGATTCTCTCCTAATGGAACAAGCTGAATATCGTCGCCGTTGATGACTGGCTCAAAGGTGCGATCGCCTCGCTCTATCTGTAGGTCACTTTTTAGCTGAATCTCCATCGCCTGTCCTAGTACAGGCATCAGCTCCAAAGGTTCTGTAGATAGCTGGGACAGTGCCGCTGATCCCAATCCTGCTGATAGCACCACCCAATCGGCCTCAATCTCTCCTTTAGTTGTTTGCACGCTTTCACAGTAAGAGCCGTCGATTTCCAAACTAGTGACCTCAGTGTCGAAGAGAAACCGAACGCCTTGCTTCTTAGCAGCGGATACTAGCGCTCTAGTTAATTCTGCTGGATGTACCTGAGCGTCCGCAGGTGAATAGATGGCTGCGGCTACGGAGCGAATTTCGGACTGAGCGCGATCGCCACTCTCAGCCTCACTTTGTAACTCGATATGCGGACACTTTTCTTTTAGCTCAGCAGGCGACCAAATCTCTAGCGGCCAGCCCTGCATAGCCCGCTTCTCTCTCAGCGTTTGCCAGCGCGGCAGCTTCCCTTCATCAAAGCACAGGCTAACGATTCCCCGATCGTTGAAAGGAACAGAAAAACCCTGTCCTCCTAGCTCATCTATCAAAGTTTGATAGCGACGAACGCTTGCCTCACGCAGTCGCCAAGTTCGCCCTTTCACTTTGTGACTAATTATTCCCATCAGCACCCCTAGCGCTGCTCCCGTAGATCCTCGCGCAGGCTGCTGCTGGTCCAAGACGCAGATATCCGCTGTCGGCATCTGAGCGCTGAGTTCATAGGCAATCATCGCCCCTACAACGCCACAGCCAACAACAACAATTCTAGGTTTCATGACTATCTGTTTAATAAAAAACAGAGGACGATGGAACATCCTCTGCTTACTCATCTATTTGCTCAGAAGATCGCAACAGTTTTCGTTCAGCGTGTTGCGATTAGACACTCTATGCGTCGTCGTCGATATTCTCTGCATCTCCACCCAAGGCTTCAATCGTATCTTCGACGTCTCCGTCTAGCAAAACTGGCGTCCGGACCATATCTTCTTCTTCAGCGCGAATTTCCGGCTCTTCTGGAATGGTTGTGGTCATTTCAAATACGCTAGGTTCTTCTGCCGCTTGCTCAATGGCATTCTGGCGAGCGCCTTCAGGCACAATGCTCAGCAACGCTTCAAAGTCGCCGACGAATTCACGATACTGCGTAAGTGCCTCGCCGTAGTTACGCGCCTGAGAAGCTTCGTCTAGGTTTTGTAGGTGACCCAAGATTTCTTCAGAGAGGGCTTTGGCTTTGGGCTGATCGTCGGGCAGTAGCTGAGTAGATAGGCGGGATAGCTCACTACGTAGCTGACCTAAAGGCCCATGAGTGAAGTTATCGACATTGATCCAGTTGTCTTTTTCGATGTAGTTGAGCAGTTCAGGAAAGCGATTGCGTGAGGATTCTAAGCGACTGACGTAGTTGGTCAGCTGGGCAATTTTCTCGGGCGTGTACGTGGGGGCTACCGCCTCGGGGCCGCCGCCACAGCTCACCAAGAAGGTGGCGATCGCAGCTAGCAAAATACCAACGACTGCTTTATAACGTCTCATGGGTTGGAAACCTCGGTTCGATCTATAAATTGCGTCTTTTAGTGTAAATCAGCGTGTCCGCTTCTCAAATGGGCTGAAAGAGGGAAATTGATGGGTTGTGGCTGTTCTGCGCGGAGCGAAGCTCGGCTTAGCGCCAAAGTTTATCCGCCATTCGGCAAACATCGCGCATCTGGGGGCCGTCGTGTATGCGGATGATGTCTGCGCCGTGGGCGATCGCACAGTCCACTGTCGCCGCCGTTCCCCAAACTCTATTTTTCGCCTCGGGCCGATCTAGGATCTTGCCGATGAAGCTTTTGCGCGATGTGCCCACCAAAATCGGACAGTTTAGGGCTTTCAGCGCTTCTAGCTCTTTTAGGATAGTAATATTCTGCTCGGCGGTTTTGGCAAATCCAATCCCAGGATCAATCGCAATCTTCTTCGGATCGATGCCAGCTTCTACCGCCTTGTCTGCTTGCTCTGCCAAGAATAGAACGATTTCTTTCATCAGATCGTCGTAGTCGGTCATCTGCTGCATGGTTTCGGGCTTACCGCGCAGATGCATCAGGATGACAGGTGCGCCAGCCTCGGCGGCTACTCTCAGAATGTCGGGCTCGTAGGTACCGCCAGAAATATCGTTGATGATGTCCGCACCAGCTTTTAAGGCAGCCTCCGCGACTTTGCTGCGGGTGGTGTCGATTGAGATCGGGATACTGCTGATTTTGAGATCGCTATGGCTGCGGATGGCTCTGATTACTGGTAGAACGCGATCGCATTCCGCTTCTAGCGTAGTCGGCCTCGATCCGGGCCTGCTGGACTGCCCGCCAATATCTAGAATATCCATCTCCGCTTCTACTAGCGCTTTAGCCTGAGCCAGGGCTGTTTCAACCGTATTGAACTCCCCCCCATCGCTGAAGCTATCGGGTGTTACGTTCAGCACGCCCATCAGGTAGGTACGGCTTCCCCAGATGAACTGGTGATCGCGAATTTGCCACATTGTTTCGGCCTGCGCCTCGGCCTGACCTTCGGCAATAAATAGCCGCGCTAGTCTGTCATAGGTGCCAGGGCCGAGGTATTCGGGGTGCGATCGCCCTCTGCCATACGTCCATATCGGCGTCCAGCCTCTGCCGGTATCTTCTAGAATGCGAATGTCCTTAAACCAGCTACTGAGCGACGATTTCATCGAATTCGCCTGCTCTAGCGCATCCGTCCACCGCTCAAACGCCTCCTCATACCCAGGCGTTACTACTTTGAAAGCCATCGCTAATTCCTACACACTCAACAACGCAATACCAACTACCGTTCAACCTGTCGTTCAATCGGTAGCGCAAACTGCCAGTACAGCAGATTTTATCTACTCGCCGCCCCCTGCCGCCAAAGCTGCCAAACGAATTTTGATCAAACCCAACCTCGGCTATCCGGTCGCGCCCCCTGTGACCGTTAGCATGAACGTCTTGGGCAAAGTGCTGCAAGGACTTCGAGAGAATAACCCTACTGCTGAAATTTTGATTGTCGAAGGCGTCTGTTCAAAGGTATCGCTAAGCGAGATTGCTGCCAAGAATGGTCTGTCTGTTTTGCTAAGCGAAGGCGTTCGATTGCTCAACGCAGACGAGTTGGAGTGCATTGAGTACCCTAACTATCACCCTGAACCTGTTCGATTTAAGACAATGTGGGCTCCAAAGCTATTGCAAGAAGTAGACTGCCGTATTTCTGTTAGCGCCTTCAAAAAGACTCACCTAAAAGGCAGAGATCTAATCTCCGCGTCGCTGAAAAATCTCTATGGTCTGTTCCCCAGAGAAAAGTACAGAGCCCGCAGTCCTCACTCACGCGGCCAGCTGCATCGTCCGTCTGTGCCGCTGATTTTGCAAGATGTGTATTTCACTATTGGACATCTGTTTGATGGCGGGGTGGTGGATTGCGATCGCAAGTTCATCAGCCACGATTACAAACCTGACAAAGGCGATAGCGTCGATATCGGTCAAGTCATCTGGGGCAATAATCTGCTAAAAGTCGACAGAACTGCCTGTCAAGTTGGCCAAGAGCCCGAGGCCGCTTACCTAGCGCCTATCCTTGACTTGGCGATGAATTATCAAACTCGTCGCGCCGAATGACATTTTCGGAAATTCGTTCTTCTACGCGGTTGAGAATTTCCGATAGACGAACCGCTTACTGTTCTTTCTCTCCTTCAAACAGAGTTTCTAAAGGGCTAGCCTCAACGTTCATCTTCTCGTTTAGATAGCGGGCGAGTACGTCGTTTTGACCATGAGTAACGTACACCTGCTTTGCTTTGGTTTGTTCTACAGTCTTAATTAACCCAGGCCAGTCGGCATGATCGGATAGAACAAATCCGCGTTCGTAGCCACGTCGCCTGCGATTACCGCGTACGGCCATCCAACCAGAAGCGAAGGCGGTCTGGGGCTGTTTGAACCTTTTCATCCAGGTGGACCGATGACCAGACGGGGGCGCAATGATGAGATCTCCAGTGAACTTGTAGCCCTTCTCCATCTGCGAAACTGGAATCGTGGGCACCATCTCTACGCCAACTTCTCGATAGATTTCGGTGAGGTTATGAACCGCGCCATGCAGATAAACGGTTTGGTCGGTAAATTTGGTCAGTTCGGCTAGTACCCTTTGTGACTTGCCAAAAGCGTAACAAAACAAAAGAGAAGGACGCGTGGGGTCGTCTTGCCACCAGCGGTAAATCTGCTCAGCCGTTAGCTCACCATCATCCCAGTGATAGATCGGCAGTCCAAAGGTTGCTTCTGTAATGAAAGCGTCGCACTCAACCACTTCAAACGGTGCGCAAGAGGGGTCGCGATCGCGCTTATAGTCTCCA
>CAWISM010000016.1:0-368776 GCA_963838725.1 uncultured cyanobacterium
GCCCAGCCCAATCCAGCCCCAGTTAGTCAGTATGCGCACGCTCCAGTCGATAAACTGAGTGATCTGCGCAATCAGATAGCCCCACAGGTCTTCGCCTGCGAGTATAGAAACTAGCCAGATGCGAAAGAATGTGCCAAAGGCGACTAGCAGCCCCCGTCAAAATAGAGATGCCCCAGCCCGCTTTTCTGCGCCATAGGTAGCCTAGCTGCACACCTAGAAAGCCGTAGGGTATGACAAATAGAATACTGCGGGTGGGACCTAGCAGAATCGTCAGCAGTAGACCAGATACGACAGTTCCCATCCAAGCAGCGCGGGCGTTCCACCGCAGGATCAATCAAAGCGATAGGTAAGGGAAAGAGAATACGCAGCAGCGGACCGGGCGGAAAATAGATGTTAACTAGCCACATAAGGCTAGCAGCGCTGGCAAGAAACGCGGTCTCGACTAAGGGGAGAGGGGCTTCGGCTCCGCTCAGCCGCCCAGATCTGGAGGGAGGCAGCGGGCGAAAAGAGGGATCAGAAGAGAAGCTAGAGGACTGAACGGAATTGTAGGGCTCGGTCTTTCTCGAATAGCTTGACTGATCAGGAGAAGCCGGTAGATCGTCTGATATCCAGGGTTCGTCGTCTCCTGGTGGCTCTGGCGTAGGGGATTGGTTGGGCGCGGTCATAGGCTAAGGCTATACCAGAAGTTCTTCGAGAGCGGCAACGTCAATGATCTTGAGGGTATCGCGATCGCGCTGAATTAAGCCTTTCTTCTCTAGCTTGCTGAGTACTCGGGTAACCGTTTCTCTAGCAAGACCGCTAAGGCCGCTGAGTTCTCTATGAGGCAGGTTAGGTATTTCCATCCCTTTTCCAGTCGATTTGCCTTGACCTTCTGCCAAGAACAAAAGAATATCAGCAACGCGAGACTGGCTGTCTGATTCGCGCAGGCGCAGACGACGGTTGACCTGCCTGAGGCGTTTTGCCGTTAGCTTTGCTAAGCAAAGACCCGCCATAGGTTCTGTATGAACTAGTTTAACGAAATGAGGGGCAGGCATACTGCCAATAATGGTTGGGACTAGAGTGATGACATCGGTTGAGCGCGGAATTTCTTCTAGCGCGGCCATTTCGCCGAATACTTCACCTCTGCCCAAAACATTGAGTGTGACTTCTTTCCCATCTATATTGTAAGTTCGAATCTTCACCCATCCTTCCAAAATAAAATAGACAGAGTTGCCCCAATCGTTCTCTAGCAAAATGACCTGATTGGCAGGATGAGTGCGCGTCACTAGCTGAGCTGCCGCTTGTTCCACAGAGGCTGAATCTAGCTCACGAAAGAAGGGGGTAACGCTGATGAGTTCGCTAATATCGAGTGAGTGTCCGTCCATGAGCAGCTAATTGGATGCGTGTAAGGGTCTATTTATTAATGCCAAATCGGTCTGAACGGTCTCTGCTTTTGACACTATTAGAGCCTAGCTGAAGTTTAATAATTTATACCATCCTCACTTATTGTTTAGGATCATTGCGAAAAAGGCAGGAATAGTATACTTTCCGGGATATTCATCTACATAGCTACGCTGCGGCCTATGCTGTAGCGATTCCTGTTTGTAGAAGTGCGGGTTGTAACAAGAGTAAGGCTGGTTTTTTTGGCAGGGCCTAGCTTAAACTTTGGGCACCTGTTTGCCAACTGGCCTACCAGTTGGCTCAACTCACGGCCAGCCGATTGACCTCTAGTCTCTGTCGGTTGGCGCATGCCAGCTAACCGCTTAGAGTGAGTCCAGTCGCTGGCTCTATTGGTCAGCTAGCACAGCCCCTGGACGCTCAGCGTGGTGTTGGGCTTTTAGTGTTAGTACCGAGCAGCTTCTGGGTACAGAATTATTTGACTATACGTAAGGCATCCATGGTGACTTCTCAGAAGGAACAAATTCAATCGCTGATCGCTGATATAGAACGGGTTTTGGGCGCAGCGAAGCCAAGGACGCCGTGGATAAAGGCCAGCGAGACTGAGCCACAGCGCCAAATGCTAGCCCAGGCGCAGGCTTATCTGGTATCACTCCAGCAGTTGTTTGAAGCGCCGGGCGGGTGGGGGCCTGTTGATCCGACAACTGGACAGCTAGACACTCAGGCCGCAGAGGTTCAAGTCGTGGTTCCGTCTTCACTAGAGACGCCCGCGCGTAGCACTGACAGCCTTGCAGATAGCTCTGTCGGCACAAGTGCTGCTACAGAAGGAAAAAGCGCTGAGGCGAAGTCTGATGAGGAATTGCTGCAAGCGTTGCGGACTGAGATGCAGTTTTTAAAGTCGAGTGCGCTGCAGCCACTACGTTTGGAAATAGATAGTTTGCAGTCGGTGAGGGAATCTCTACAGCGAGAAGTTGAGACTCTAGAAGAAGAGCGATCGCATCTAAGCCAAGCGCTAGCGGACCTCGCTAGTGAAGAGCAGTCTGAGCCTGATGGCTCTGACGCTTCCTCCGATGTTGAGCCAGCGAGCGATGGCTACTTAGAAATCGGTGAATCGCAGCTAAACCAGTTTCTAGCTGTGCTGATGGAGCGCATACAGGAAAATCTATCGGTACAGGTGACACAGACGCTAGAGCAGCTGGAATCGGATCACTCAGCAGCAGTCGCGGCAATCTCGGCCGCTGCTGAGACTGAGCAGTTAGCTCTACGGCCTAGCCACGAACAGCAAATAGAAGAGATGCGCCAGCTACAATCTCATTCTGATCAGCTGCTAGTCAATATTGATTCGACCTTACAGCGTATGTTTGAGACGCTGCAAAACAATATCGATACCTATCAAATCTCTTTAAACGAAGGGATTGAGAATATGCACAGCCTGGGCCGCCAGGGTGAGGTGATTGTGCGATCGCTCGTAGATCACCTCACTGCGCAGCTCGGACAGACCACACCCCCAGAACCTACTTTCTTCTCACCTCGCGAAGCTTCTGCGCTGCCACCCGAACTCGAAGCACCTATTCCAACTGAAGATACAGTGTCTTCTCTAAACGAGATTCTACCAGACGAGATTCTGCCAGTAGCAGCAGCTGAGCCTTCTAGCGGCGAGGAAATCTATACAGAGGATGTCTTGACGGAGGATGTCTTGGCTGCGGAGGTGCAGCACGCTGCAAGAGAGAACAGAGCAGAAGAGAATAGCGATCTAGAAACAGCGACCAATGCTGACACCGATTCAGAGACGTTCATCCATGAGGATGGCACAATCGATGTCGATCTACTGAAGCTAGATATCGACCGAAGTCAAGAGGATGATCTGACACCGGACGACATTATGGTAGACGCGGCGATCGCAGACGCACTGGTCGCAGCGACTGAATCAGAAGATGCTGATATCGAAGCAAAAGTCACGCCTACGGTCGATGCTGAATTTTTAGCTGGTCTTACGATTGAGGATCTTACTGTAGACAATCTGAGCGGAGAGATAGGCGAAAGTTCGACCGACGTGGCGTCTGTAGAGCCAGAAACTTTCAGCGCAGTTACCCAGATTGAGACTGACGTAGAAGAAACAGAATCTGTAGAAGAAACAGGAATAGGAAGCGATGATAGCGTTGAAGAAGAATCTGAAAATGATATAGAGCTAGCGGCTGTATTACCAGATTTGGGACCTTCTGTAGCCCTAGCGACTGTCATAGAAACGACCGAAGAGAGTAGCTACGTTGGCGGCGTAGACAGTGCTGATACAGAGTAGACTGACAGTGCGGCCATAGAGGAAGGAATAGAAGAAGAGGTGGACTCAACACTATCAGAAGATTCGTTAGAAACTGGTGATGACCGATAGAGCCCGTAGACGCGATCGCCCAAGAAGCAGAAGCAGACAATGAAGTAGACAGCTATTTTGACTTACAAAGTTTAGAAAGCACAGCCTTAGAAAGCACAGCCTTAGAAAGCACAGCCTTAGAAAGCACAGCCTTAGAAAGCACGATCTGAAAATGCAGATAAGCGCTCTAGAAGATACAGATGATGACTCTGCGCTAGACACTGAAGCTGACGCTCAGCCGGATACCGTTCTAGAATCGGCATTGACACCAGATCTACCCGCCGAAGAAGAATTGCATGAAGAAACGCAGTCTGGGGTTCTAGAAACAGGCTTGCTAGAAGAAGATCCCCCATCCGATGAGCTAATAACTACTCTAGAAATAGATAACCAGGCGTCGGTTCGTAATGCGGTTGAACTTCAGCAGATATAGATGAGCTAGTCTCTGATTTAGAAGAATCGATTGTCTCTGAGCTACCTGATGATGTCTCTGAATCTGACACCGTCGAGTCTGATATTCTCGGTCCCGATACCTTCGAGTCTCGCTCAGGCACTTCCGATATTGCGGAGCGTGTAGAGTCAGCCATCATTCCAGACGAACCAGTCAGTGAAGTCGCGGGAAGATGTAGGCAGTGAAAGCCAGTGAAACTCTATTAGTGAAACTCCAGTCAGCGAAACTCCTGTCAACGAAATTATTGAACCACCTACAGTCGCTGTTGTTTCTACTGATGATTCTGACACCGCAGAGTATCCTGCACAAGAAGACCTCACCGAAGATCTTCAAGTAGGAGACTTTTCTACGCTAGAGGATTCGATCGAAAACTTACCTTCAACTGGCGTAGAAGACCTGCTATCCGATGATGCAGAACTGCTCTCTAGTTTGGGTCAGCCCGACGTTAGCGAGCCTTCAATTTCCGGGGATGCATTTGATCTCTTTGAGATGAGTCCTACAGAGGAAGACCTGCTGGTAGAAGACCTAATAGTAGAAGATCTAATAGTAGAAGATGAGTCAGCAGAAGACGAGCTAGCAGATGAGCTGATAGAGGATCAGTTAGGCGATGTTTCTCTGTTAGAGACCGGTTTGTCTGCTGCCTCACGATATCGGCGGCTTCACTGCTGACCGATTCGGCCGAGCAATTAGATAGCACTGAATTAGACAGCACTGAATTAGATAGTTCCGAGCTGGATAGTTCCGAGCTGGATAGTCCCGAGCTGGATAGCCCTGAATTAGACGATTCCGAATTAGATGATTCCGAATTAGACAGTTCAGAGGCTTCTTCGTTCAGTCAGCTTCTAGTCGAGCGCCCTAGGGAGGAAGCAACTTCTGAACTCGTGGTAGAAGAATCGGTAGAGGTAGAAGATTCACCAGAAGTAGAGGATTCTGTCATCCAGTCAGTAGATGGTGGAATAGCCGCTGACTACATCGACAAACCTACAGATTGGTTTTTGGGTATAGACCTAGGGACAACGGGTCTGTCAGCAGTGTTGATGGAGCGGCGCAGCCATCGAATGTATGAGCTGTGCTGGAGCGTGGCAGGCGATAGTGAAGCTAACCGGTTTCGACTACCGGCTGTAGCCTCTATCAATTCGCAAGGAACAGCAAGCCAGCTAGGAATTGAGGTAGTTGGCCCAGCGGCACTACAGCAAGAGGATGCGCCACTGCTGCGATCGCTAAAGCCAATGGTCAAAGCAGGTATTCCTGATGATTTTTCAGGTGAGCCCTGGATGCAGTGGTCTGACAACATATCGCTGCCTTTGATCACGCTACAAACGGCAATCTCTGACCTGCTACGGACTTTGAGCGGTATCCATATGAGCTGTCATGCAGTAGGTCTAAAAGATACCGTGCTCCGCCAAGCGCTAAGCGACCTGCAAGGCGTAGTTATAGGCTATCCAACCAACTGGCCGGATACGTATAGCTTCAATATTCGCGAGGCAGTGCTGGCGGCTGAGCTGGTGACTCTGCCCGATCAGGTTTTCTTTGTAGAAGATGCGATCGCGGCGCTGCTCTCTGCGCTGCCAGCACCGGGTGTAGATGTCTCCAGTGACAATCAGCAGCCGGGTCTGTACAACTGCAACTGGAGCAGTGGGACCGTAGTGGTAAGTGCAGGTGCAACCGTCACCGAAGTAGCCGTTGTAGACCTGCCGAGAGATCTGAGCCAGCTTAGCTATGCGGACTTTGCTTCACGTAGCTACACCTATGCAGGCGATAGCATTGATCAAGATATCGTTTGTCAACTGCTGCATCTGCCCGTTCAAAGCGAAGAAAGTAGTAGAGAAAACAGTTCAGAAAGCGATCAGGTCCGGGACTCTTCCTCCTCCAATTCTCCGTCCACTGGTACCGAGTGGGAGAGGTTGGGACTAGATCAGCTAAAGCTACCCCGACCGGGCGAGGCAGATCGAATCATCCGCCATCGGTTGCGGCAGCGGCTGAACGATTCTGCTTTGGGTCAGCAGGCGTTAGCCGCCGCTCAAGACTTAAAAATGATGCTTCAAGAAGACGAAGAAGTGGATGTGCAGCTAGGCGATCGCACCTGGGTAATCACTCGCAAAGACTTAGAAGCCAAAGTTTTCGGTCCCTATATCCAGCGGCTCAATAGATTGACGAGTGCGCTACTAAACCAACAGTCGCTTTCAGCTCAGTCGATCAAGCAGGTCATCTGTACAGGCGGTGCGGCGTCGCTAAGCGCTATTTCTGACTGGCTCAGACAAAAGTTTCCTAATGCCACCATCATCCAAGACACCTACAGCGGCGAATATTCCAACAGCTGTAGCCGCGTAGCCTATGGTCTAGCAAATCTATGTCACTATCCCGATGTTTTAGATGACAATCGCCATCGTTACAACGACTATTTCTTGCTGCTAGAACTGCTGCGGACTCTGCCAGAACAGCCACTGCCCGCCGGAGGGATTATGCACTTACTCGATCAGCGTGGCATAGATGTGCAGGCTTGCCAGACCCATCTGCTAGCTCTGATCGAAGGCCACTTGCCACCTGGACTAGTGCCAACCGAAGGCGATCGCCCGCTGATCAGCGCTCAGTCTTCAGATATCGAAAACTATCGACTGCTAGCAGAACTACCCTTGTTTAGAAAGCAAGGCGGTCAGATTTATATCGCCGATTCTGAACAAGGCGAAAGACTGCGCACCCATTTAGAGTCTTTGCTAGCAACCAAAGCCCAGTCATTGAGTAAACCGATGGAGACAGATGCGATCGCTATACTCTCGGAGGAAAGCCGGTGACGTGCGACAGAGTGACGTATTACAAATGGATGCAAAGTCCGGTTGGCAAGCTACTATTAACCGCTGATGGGCGATCGCTTACAGGTCTCTATCTAAAAGGGCAAAAGCACTTTCCTGCTATCGCAACAGACTGGCAAGGATCATCTGACGCTGTTCCTTTTGCTCAGGTAGCACAGCAGCTTTCAGAGTATTTCAATAGCCAGAGAGAGCACTTCGACCTGCCGCTTTCGCCAAAAGGAACAGAATTCCAAAAGCAAGTTTGGCACCAGCTTCATGCCATTCCGTTCGGTGAAACTATCTCTTACGGATCCATCGCCAGGTCAATTGGTCAGCCGAACGCATCTAGAGCAGTGGGCGCTGCCAACGGTCGCAATCCAATCTCTATCATCTTGCCTTGCCACAGAGTAGTGGCCTCGAACGGCAAGCTTACAGGCTATGCGGGTGGTGTAGAGCGAAAACAGTGGCTGCTACAGCACGAGAAAGCCACGAAAAAAACGTAGGGGCATAGCATGCTATGCCCCTACGGTATGCCATCGTATTTCAATGATTGGCTTACCCGGCGTCTGGGCCAAAATATTCAGAGACGAAGCTGCCGTGTAGACCGTAGGGAATGTGATGCTTTAGCTTCAGCTTCGCAACTGGACCGGGGGTGATGTCCTGCGCGTCGAAGATGGCGAGTTCGGTGCGATCGCCCACCGAATCATAGAACCACAGCAGCACCCAGCCGTCATCTTCGGCCTCGCCATCAGGACGCGCTACGAATAGCGGCTCTCCGCCAAATCCACGCGGCGCAGCGCTCCATAGCTGCTCTTCTCCAGTCTCCATGTCTTTTTTAATCAGCGCTTGCAGCGGCGCATTCTTGACTGGACCATCCGTTGCGCCAATGTACAGGTAGCGATAGTCTCTTCCGACTTTCTGCGGGTGCATAGTCGGAAATTCACAGGGCCGCTCTACCAGCTTGTCTACGTCTACTGCTTCTGTAGTCAAATCGATCGTGAATCGCCACAGCTGACTAGCCGGAACGTGATCAAAATCGACAGTACTGTAGTCTTCTGCATCGTCTAAGGTGGGAAAATTGTCATAGCAAATGGAATCTAGAACTATCTGACCCGCTTGCTCATATGCGTTGGCATGGTGAAAGACAAAGCAAGGATCTGTATCAAAGAAGCGAACTTCGTCGGTGCCGTTACGTGGAATCAAAACAATCTTTGTTGGCTGCTTTGGGTTGAACTGAATGCACTCCGCTGCACCTTTTAGACCCGCTACAAACGGCAGCGGATTAAAGCTGACTGGATTTTGAACAAAGATGCAGTAGTTCGGCGTAATCGCAAAGTCGTGCAAGAAAGCAAACCCCGGTACGCTGTGCTTGTGCTGATGGGCAAGCTTGCCATCCGACGTGAATTCATACAGGCTAATCGTACTAGAGAGTCCTGTCTTTACGCCAAAGTTGACCATTCGCGGCGTTCCCTCACAGTCTGGATCAAACTTTGGATGAGCGGCAAAGGCGTCTCCTTTTTGCAACAGTCCATCTAGATAGTCGATGCCAATCGTTTCTAGCGTTTGCGGGTCCAAACGATGCGGCTCCGCTGCTTCCCACAGCGCTAAGAGCTTGCCGCCCCAGTAAACGACATGAGTATTCGCGATATTCTTCAGCCTTAGATCAAAAGCATTCGCTAGCCAGCCGCCAGGTTTTTGAGTTCCAAAAACGCCACGGTATTCAGGCTTTCCACTCTGTTGTTCAGCCAGATAGCCTTCTGTTCGGACAAACTTGTTGCGATAGAAAGCCTTTCCATCTTTGATAGCAATTGAGCTGATCATGCCATCGCCATCAAAAGGATGCTTCAGCCGATATCCATTGATGTCTGTGAGTCCTGGTCCGTTGCGAAAGATAGTGCCTTCTAGGTCCGTAGGAATCTCTCCTTCTATTTCGTCGATTGGATAGGCAAACTCTTCTAGCTGAGAGCGATAGCCATTGATCCAGTCCTCGCGAGTGTAAGAGAGCGTTTGGTTAGAAGCTTCGAGCGTTTGCATGAGATAGGAGAATAGGGGTAGGTGAACGAGAATAGAAGAAAGTGCTCTATAGAGAGATATCTAGGCGGACACTGGCGTCTTCGGTGATTTCTGGCGTTGCCAGAACAAGAACGGAACCAGCTGATTTCTTAGTCGCTTCCGGCTTGGCTGCTTCGCCGACTGCTGTATTCGCTTGAGGGTCATCTTCTACAGACTGCATAGCAGACGCCGCTGGTAGCAGACCTAGCAAAGGCAGAGGTAGAAGAGTAGTTAGGTTTGTTGTTAGGACCAGCAGCCACAGATTTTCGAAATCGGTTTCGGTGATGCCTAGCTGATGAGTCAACAGCGCTCCTAGCTCGTGAGAGAGCAAACCAGCCAGATTAACAACAGACATTAGCAGCGCAAATAGCGTTGCCTCAACACCGGGAGGACAGAGCCTAGCCGATAACACCAGAACTGGCATAAAGGCAATCTGCCCGGCCACGCTAAGCACCAAGCTATCGCCTAGACTAAACCAGTGATCGTCTATGCCAAGCGTGCGGTTAACATGAGTCACCAGTAAGAGAGTAGTCATACCCAGCGCTGATGAGATCACGATCGACCAGCCAAATATCTTGCGAAAAGAAACGTCCTTGAGAAAGCGCTGAAAGATCCAGATGCCAATTAGGGAAGCCAAACTGGTAACTAGCCTGACTCTGCCTAGAAACTCAGGCGCAAAGCCCAGCTCATTAGTAGAGAAGAAAAAGAAAGCAGAGTCTGCAGTTGGGGTTGCCTGCCAGAGAAACAAAAACAGCGCTGGCATCCAAATAACTTTTTGAGAAACGGCCTGCTTCAGCAGCTTGATCTGGTTGACGACAACCTTTAGATTTGAGCTGTCTGTGACCGGGTCTTCGGCAATCAACCAGGCGACACCGCAGACTACTAGCGGAAAAGTCGCCGTAACGCCAAAGATCACCTGAGTACTGGTGTGCTCTAGCAGCAGTCCCCCTAGATAGGCCGTGATGATTCCACCAACCGCTGAAGCGCCCCAGGCCAATGATTGAAGCGTGCCGACATTTCCCTGGCTCTCTTCTCTAGCGCGCTCTACAACCAGCGAATCAACGATCACATCAGAGATCGCTACTGAGAGCGAAGTCACTAGAATCGCTACGGTAGCCGCAAAGCCAGTGTGGACGATAGTGCCCATCGCTAACCAGGCGATCGCGCCCATAATCCCGGACAAAATCAGATAGGGCCGTCGCCGATATCGAAAGATTGGCAGTCCATCTGATAAAAAGCCAAACACTGGCTTAATTGTCCACGGCAGCGCCGCAACTCCCATCAGAGCCGCTACCTCAGCTGGCGACAGCGCAATATCGTCTTTCAAAAAAAAGCTTACCGCCAGACGAGCGAGCCCCAAAATCCCTTGCACGAAGTACACGACTAGAATCGCGCTCAGCTCCAGCGTCAGCGGCTGACCTAGTAGAATCCGCTTTTCAATAAAGCCCTTCACTGATTGGCCTACTGAAGAATGGGAGGTCGAAGACGCTGTCATGTGAAGAAGTGTAAACTCTCTTTTCTATCATAGCGGCCTTCTCCAGTTTGTTCGCAAAAGTCCTTCTAAAGTTCTTCTATTGAGAGAGCAGCGAGGATTGAGGCGGCTGTGCCGCGTCTTTTTTCTCTACGCCAAAGTACTGCTCTAGGACCTTTTTTACCATCGGCGCTGCAAACGAGCCGCCGCCGCCGCCGGAGTGCTCTCCAAAGGCAACGACAACGATCTCAGGATTTTCATAGGGACCATAAGCACCAAACCAGGTATGACTCTCAAAAGGAGGAGCTTCTGCGGTTCCACTTTTGCCTGCAATCGGGGGCAGGGCAGGATCGTTCATCACGCTGCCTGTGCCAGCAGTGACGACCTGACGCAGGCTTTCTTCTAAGACTTTCACCGTGCTGGGCTTCATGCCGATAGAGGTCCGCCACTTTTCGGGTGGGTCCTGCTCGTCGACGACAAAGTGTGGAGTGACGCGATCGCCTCCATTAGCGGCCACCGCGAACATCACTGCGACTTGTAAAGGCGTAGCCAGCACATTCCCCTGCCCAATCGAAGAGTTGATCGTATCACCCAGATACCAAGGCTCATCTAAGACTTCACGCTTCCATGCGGCATCGGGCACTAGCCCCTTATCTTCCTCAGCGCCCAGCTCGATTCCGGTTAGCTCTCCCAAACCATACTTGCGCATCCACTCCTGCAAACTCTTCTCACCGATGCCTCTACCAATCTGATAGAAGAAAGTATCGCTACTCATCGCCATTGCGCCCCGGAACCCCAACGGGCCAAAGCCTGCATTGTTCCAGTCCCAAAACTGAATACCGCCAATGGTCAAAAATGGATAGGTCGCCAGCACAGTATCAGGCGAGTACTTACCTGATTCCATCCCAGCAGTGGCAGTGACTATCTTGAATGTGCTTGCTGGTGGGTAAGCGCGCATAGCCCTGTTCACCAGCGGATAGCCATTCTTTGTGATCTGTTCCCACTGGGCCTGAGTAATACGAGTAGAAAAGATGTTGGGATCAAAAGTAGGTCTGCTGACCATTGCTCGAACCGCACCATCTCTGGGATCGATAGCGACAATTGCGCCGATTGTATTACCTAGCGCTTCCTCTGCGGCTCTTTGCAGCTCTAGATCCAGCGTGATTGTCACATCTTGGCCAGATATGGAAGGCTTTTCACCAATCACGCTCAGCACGCGGCCACTGCTGTCTACTTCTACCTGTTGTCCGCCCCACTGTCCTCGCAAGATGGGCTCTAGCGCCATTTCTAGACCCATTTTACCAATCACATCACCCAGGCGATAGTCCTGTTCTTTCAGTTCTTCTAACTCAGCGTCATTCAGTTCGCCCGTATAGCCCAGCACATGCGCACCTAGATCTCCTCTAGGGTAGTTGCGGACGGCTTCTGCTTCTACGCGAACGCCCGGTAGCTGATCGGCGTACTCTGCAAGCGCGGTCGTTTGAGCTGAGCTAATTCCTCGCGAGACTGGTACGGACTTGTTCAAGTTGTAGGTGCTCTGTGCCAGCCGAGCGTTGATTTCCTCTGCGGGCACATCCAATATTTGCGCTAGGCGAGCGATTACTTTTTCTTTGTCTACATCTTCTTTTGGCAGCGCGATCGGCCAGATCGAAACCGAATGGGACAGCCGAGAGCCCACCAGAATCTTGCCGTTGCGATCAAAAATAGTGCCTCTAGCCGGACGTCTGGGCAGAAGCAAGACGCGGTTCTCTTCCGCGAGCTCGCGATTACGCTCACCCTGGACTAGCTGTAAGTAGGCCAAACGACTGCCGATGCCGCCTACCATCATTAGGCTAAGCAGCAGCATAATCACAACTGACTGATATTGTCGACCAACGGTTCGGCCACCCTTTTTGTCGCCGAAGCTACGAGATGTGCGCTGCGAGAAAGCCATAGCGATTGAAATCGATAAACTGAGAGCTATTCTATAGCTTAGCCGTTGTGAGAGCTGAGCCGTTGTGAGAGCTGAGCCGCTGTGAGAGCTGAGCCGCTGTGAGCTGTGGCAGGGGGACTATAGACCTTAGCTGTCGATCTTAGTTGTCTAGAGCTCTAGGTTGAGGAGGACTCGGCGCAGGCGCAGGGGCGGGCGCAGGGGCAGGGGCGGGCGCAGATGATGGCGGCAGGGGAATCGGAGCTGCTGGCGGTGGTGGCGCAGGGGCAGGGGCGGGCGGGGCAGGAATAGATGGCGCAGGTGAGCCGCTAAAGACAGGAGCAGGGGCAGGAGCTGGAGCGGGTGGTCGCCTGCGCACGGGCGCGGGATTCAGCGCGGGGGCCGGGTCAGATGATTGAGTGACTGGCGTGGGCGCTGGGGTAAAATCTTCAGCGCGATCGCCGCTGTCATCGCTACTCGTGGTCACTGGTTCAAAGCGACGGCGACGCTCAGGGCGATCGGAATCAGAATCGCTCCTACCGCCTGGCTTGTCAGCAATGACCCGACCTGGAGAGACGGGTTTGGCCTCGATAGAGCCGTCTCGACCCCCAAGGCGCGGCAGTTCAGGAAATTCTTCAACCGGTAGATCATCAACGAACTGATCGACAAATTTGTACCAGGCGAGCGCGGCGGTTCTACTCGCGCCGCCAGTTGGACTGCTATCGTCATTGCCCATCCACACGCCTGCCACCAGCTGCGGCATGTAGCCGATGAACCAAAGGTCTCTGTTTTTCTCGGAGGTTCCGGTCTTTCCAGCGACTTGTCGACCGCTGATGGCCGCGTTTCCACCCGTGCCACCGTTGACAACGCCTTCTAGCATCCAGGTCATGATTGCAGCGGTATCTGGATCTATAGCCTGCTTGGGCTTTTCTTCAAAGTCGTAGATTACCTCGCCTTGACTGTTGGTGATACGAGTGATGCCATGAGCCTTTGTATGCTTTCCTTCTGCTGCGAAGGTGCCGTAAGCGCTGGTTAGCTCTAGCAGATTGACTTCGGATGAACCCAGTGCCAAAGAGTAGGCTGGCAGTAGATCGGAGTCTATCCCCATCCGTCGGGCGAGGGCGATCACTGGATCGAAGCCAACGTCGACGAGCAGCTTGACGGCCACGATATTGACAGAGCTCGTCAGCGCTCTGCGCAGTTCAATGTTGCCGCTGTAGCCGCCACCGTAGTTCTTTGGCTCATAGCCATCGACGATGTAGCGAGCATCATCATACGATTTGTAAGGGGACATGCCAGTTGCGATCGCCCCTGCGTACACAAACGCCTTAAACGTAGATCCCGGCTGCCTTTGAGCCTGCGTCACCCGGTTGAACTGGCTGTCGTCAAAATCGGTACCACCCACCATGGCCTTGATCTCGCCCGTCCTCGGATCGATCGCGACCAAAGACGCCTGCTCAAACCCCTGCCAGGTACCGTATTCTTCAATGACCTCTTCAATCGTCTTTTCAGCGGCCTTTTGCCACTCAGTATTCAAAGAAGTTTCAACGACTAGCCCGCCTGCTTCAATCTGCTCTGGAGTCAACAGCTCTGCTAGCTGCTTCTTGATATAGATAGTGAAGTACGGAAATTCGCTGTATAGATATTTTGGTTCTTGGGCTTCTATTGCAACATCGGCCTGCCGCGCCGTTTGTGCCTGAGCGGTGGTAATAACGCTATTAGCTTCCATTCGGCTAATGACTTTGTTGCGCTGCTGTTTGGCAGCAACTGGATCGACGAGTGGAGAATAGACGCTAGGAGCAGGAGCCATCCCTGCAATTAGAGCAACTTCCGCAACGCTAAGCTCATCGACCGTCTTGCCAAAGTAGATCCAGGCGGCGTCCGCGACGCCATAGGCACCTGCGCCTAGATAAACCAAGTTCAGATATCGCTCTAGTACTTTTTCTTTGCCTAGCTCTGCTTCTAGTCGTCTAGCTAGAACGGCTTCTTTGAACTTGCGCTGAAAGCTCCGGTCCAAGTTCAAAAAGGTAATACGAGCAAGCTGCTGACTGATCGTGCTGGCACCTTCGACCACGCTACCGCTGCTGAGGTTTGCCAGAATGGCCCGACCAATAGAGCGGTAGTCTATTCCGTCGTGTTCGTAAAATCGCCGGTCTTCAGCAGCGATAAAGGCCTGGGAGACAACGTTAGGAATCTCGTCAAAAGTTAGGTTCTCCTGAGCTGTCGGTCCGACCTTCTGCAATATTTGGCCGTCGCCTGCTTTCAAGGTGATAGTACCGCTGCGCTCAAAAGTAAGCGCCTTGCTGACATCGGGAACCGTTTCATGGACATCCTCCCAAAGCTGATATAAGCGCGTACCCGTGCCAGCAACGCCCGCTGCTAGCAGCAGCAGCAGCCAAAATCTGACTCGCTTATGCGCTAGTCTTGGCGCGGTTGAAAGTGCGAGGGAATTACCTGAACTAATGCTGGCAAAAGCGGTTGAACGATTGGGTGATCTACGCTTGGTTGCTCTACTCGTCTGGCTTTGAGCAGTCTGATCTGACGTGACCTGCTCTTGGATGGTCTGAGAAGACAGACGCCTGGGCCCTCTTTTCGGTGGCTGACGGCTGACTGACTCCTTTAGCCGAGTAGACCACTGCTTTAGCTGTGAAAAGAGGTTGGCCACGTTAGTGAACTCTCCAGACGGTATCCCCGCCGTAACAAAATTGAGGTGCCTTAGAAAAGCGATTAAATGAAAAGCCATTAAATGCTACCACGAGAGCCAAAGTAGCTCTGCTGGTAGCACCGTGCCTAAGTTTAAAACTAGCTGACTAGAGCGCTGTGTCCAAGCGCGATCGCCAACACCAGCATCCCTAAGACCAAAAACGGCTGAGCGCTGGCCTGATATTTCACATCGTTTTCTAGCGGGTCACGTAGGAAATACATATCCTGGAAGGTAATCTGCGGAATAATCAGCAGAATTAGCAGCACCGCATAGAGATTTTTGTGAATGGCGATTAGGTAAGCTGCCATACCGCCTTGGAATACATCGATCATCAGCACGCAAATCCAAGCCGCTGTCTGCACCCCAAACATAACTGGCAAAGACTTTAGACCGAGTTCGCGATCGCCCTCCACCGCCTTGAAATCGTTGACGATTGCAATCCCTAAGCCCGCCATTGAGTAGATCAAAGTCAACACAATCACAGTGGCATTCAGCTCACCAAAAAGCGCGTGACCCGCCCACCAGGGCAGCGCAATATAGCTAGCACCCAAAGCATAGTTACCCAGCCAGCCATTCTGCTTGAGCTTTAGCGGCGGAGCTGAATATATATAGGAGAGAAAAGAGCCGCCTAGCGCTAGCGCAAACAGCGTCGGAAACTCATGACCCGCCCACTGGTCCAATCCATAGGCAACCGCTAGGCCGCCTATCAGCAGCACCCAAATCTGCACCTGCACCGCTTTGAGCGAAATCGCACCGGACGGAATTGGACGATTGGGCTCATTGATCGCATCTAGATCGCGATCATAGTAGTCATTAATCGTTTGGGTATAGCCAGTTAAAAGGGGACCGGACATCAGCATACAGGCCGCTGAAATCAGGACATTTTCAACCGTCCAAGTAAACTTCCCGGAGGAAGCCGCACCGCACACCACACCCCAAATCAGCGGAATCCAGGTGATTGCCTTCATTAGCTGGAGACGAATTTTCCAGATAGAAGTTTCGCCTGCCTCTGCGCCTTTCATGCCGAGGAGCTGGCGAGCTTTGCCGCTTTTAGGGCTGCTGCCCGGAGCGCCTACTAGTTTTGTCTGCACAGGGTCAGGCGGTGGGGCGGCAGAGAATTGCGTATCGTCAGACATTTCGGACTCCTGTAATCTCTACTGATTGAAGTAGTGTTGAAGCTGTGGTGCTGGCGCTACAGCATTAAAGCTACAGCGCTGAAGCTATAGTAGCGAGTAAGGCAGTAGCGAGTGAGACTAGCTAGCCGAAAGAAATGATCAAATAGCCAGACTGAAACTTAGCACCTGTAACCGATCGACCGTTGAGCGCTGGCGGCAACGACAGATTGTGCCGCTGGTCACCTGCTTCTACCGTTACCTCTGGCCCGTACTGGGTGAGCTTGACCTGAGTTTTATCAAAGCCTGGTAAGAACAGCTTGACTGTGCTGCTAGCTACATCTACGCTCATCGGACTAGGCACCGTCACTGGCTCTGTTAGCGCTGGGAGAGCCTCTATCAGCGCCTGCCAGCCACCTGAGCCCAGATTGCTGTGACCTAGCGCATTGACTGGAATCGGATCAAAGGCTGCTTCTGGGTCTGCGGTTTGCGCCTGTCCGCTGTAGGGCGCGTTGACAATGGCACCCGCGACGGTAAGGCCAATCTGCTGCGCGGCGCTCCAGAGATATTTACCAGTTGCGATCGCAATTTCATCCCCTGTCGTCACCACATAGGCTCGAAGCTGCATGGGATCTTTGACCATCGCTTTGCCTCTAGCCACCATCTCTTCGGCGCTCTGCGTCTCGGGCTGATTCCAAATATCGCCCGAACCGCTGCTAAAGACCGCTCCGGTCACTGGCGCAATAAACGGCGAAATCGAACGATAGAACTGAGAATCTTGAAAGACTTTTTTGAATCGGCGGAAGTACCAGTCAATTCCACCAATCGCCCCCCACATCCTCAAACTAGCCTGGTTGCCAGGGCCGTCGTGCACAATCACGTCATACTGACTGCTCGCGACATACTCACGAATAGCGTTCAAAGTCAAAAAGTCATCCATTCCAGGTACAACGCTCAGCTCCTGGCCAAACACTGCTTTAAAGAAGGGATCTCTTAGATACTGCGCCTCGAAGCGCTTGAGCTTTTCCCAGTTCTGATCGACCATCTGAGTCGTCTGTAGCTGCACCGCCTGAAATGGCTTCTCGCCCACGCTAACGGGTGCTGCGTTCGTGCCTACATCAGTCCCGGTCAGTAAAGAAAGCGCAGGCCCAGCTTCTTGCGAAACCAGCAAAACCCGTTTGCCTTCGTTGGTCAGTTTCTGAGCGGCGGCGATCGCAACGGTTGTACGCCCGGTGCCACCCTTCCCTAAAAATGTGAGAATCAGCGTCATATTCAGTCGATATTGTTTAGTCGGATTATCTAGTCAACGACAGGACGTATTTCGTCTTCAAAGAACCAAGTGGTGAAGTCGTCTGACTCAAAGCTAACGAGAGCCCCGATGTTTTGGCCATCTAGTACCTTGAAGTCTTGGATAACGCCGACTTCTCCAAGACGACTAGCGAGTTTTTTATCGACGCGATCGCGCATCCGACGAACTTGAACTCGCTGTCCGATTTCTAAATCCATGTTTAAAGGCTCTATCCTTGCTAATGTCTAACTCAACGCCAGTAACCAGTCTATCAGCGACTGAGAAAGAAGCCCTATGCTCGCCAAACGAATTCTGCCTTGCCTTGATGTGAAAGCGGGCCGTGTAGTCAAAGGGATCAACTTTGTCGATCTAAAAGATGCGGGCGATCCGGTAGAGCTAGCCAAAATCTACAACGAAGCGGGCGCAGATGAGCTGGTGTTTCTAGATATCACTGCCACTCATGAAGACAGAGACGTGATCTACGACGTGGTATACCGTACGGCGGAGCAGGTGTTTATTCCTCTGACGGTAGGTGGTGGCATCAGCTCTCTAGACACGATCAAAAAGCTGCTGCGAGCAGGCGCAGACAAAGTCAGTATCAATTCGGCAGCAGTGCGAGATCCAGAGTTGATTGACCGGGCGAGCGATCGCTTTGGCAATCAGTGTATCGTCGTCGCAATTGACGCGCGGCGGCGATCAGACACAGAGCAGCCTGGTTGGGATGTGTTTGTGCGAGGGGGGCGAGAGAATACTGGTCTAGACGCAGTGGAATGGGCCCAAGAAGTCGTCCGCCGAGGCGCTGGCGAGTTGCTAATCACCAGCATGGACGCAGACGGCACCAAAGCCGGCTATGACCTGAGCTTGACAGAGGCGATCGCCCACCGTGTCAACGTCCCGGTGATTGCTTCGGGCGGGGCTGGTAACTGTGAGCATATCTACCAGGCGCTGACAACTGGCGGAGCTGAAGCAGCTTTGCTAGCCTCGTTGCTTCACTATGGGCAGCTCAGCGTCGGTGAAATCAAGGACTATTTAGCTCGCCACAACCTAGTCATTCGTCAGTAGATTGTTTACAAAGTCTTATAAAAGTGTGACTTTTCTGAAACAGCTTATATCTTTAAGCCATGACTTAGTGACGACTTGACAGTCGAATCTACAGGCGATGAGCTATCGCGCGATCTCTAGAACGCTTCTAGAAACTGAATTCTATTGAGAACCTTTAGATCGCTTATTCTGTACGTTCATTACTGGTTGATTATGAGCACTCCTGTTAAGCTATGTAAAGGCTCCCAGTTAAGAATGAGTGCTTTCATACTCTTTTCTTTTTCTAGCCTCTACCTGTGGGCTCTGCAAGGTTTCTTGCTTCATCACTCTTTCTCAGCCGTTTCTGTACAACAGCGCTCCTGCGTGGGTTTCACTCCTCTAGATGATCTTATTGATTCTCATCATTGTCACCAGTCTAGTTTTTTGGGCGCTTCGCCTGATGGATAGAGCTGTCGAAAACCAGGAGTTCTCCTTAATGCTGGCAGGCTTCTTAGTCGCTTCTTCTGCTGCGGCTATCGTTGGCGTCTACTTTCTAATGAGCGACTACATGACATTCATCACTCACGCTGGCTCTGCCCTCGACAGCTACGATACGGCTCTAATGGGCGGTAGTGAGTTTCCGCTATGGCTAGACTCGATTGAGTAACGGCCCTTTTACAGTTTTTCTCTAGTGCTGATTTCTCTTCACATCAGCTAATTTTCTAAGGCTCTAGAAAGTGCCTCCCAGGTAGAGGGACCGACCACAGCATCAACGACTAGCTGCTGGTCGCTCTGAAACTGTCGTACCGCTGCCTCTGTGAGCTCTCCGTACTTCCCGTCGATTACGCTGTCGTAATAGCCCAGAGTCTGAAGCTCCCTTTGCAGCTGTGATACAGCCGTTCCTTCAGCGCTAGGGCGAAGAATTGGCGGGTCCTGGTTAGAGGCTTCGGCTGTTTCTGATTGAGTTGACTCCGACTGATCTGGCTCTGGCGAGACTGATTCGACTGGCTCTGGCTCGGGGCTCTCCGCGCTGCTAGCGATAGTAGCCTCTACCTCATTGGTGGTCGGCAGTAGCGCACTCCAGGTCGCTGGGCCTGTAATGCCGTCAGCGGTTAGATTGACAGCGGTCTGAAACGAGATCACCGCTTGCTCTGTGAGCTGACTATAATCACCGTCGACGCTGCCTTGATAGAATCCCAAGAGCTTTAGCGTGGCCTGTAGTCTGCTGACAGTTTCTCCTGTACTGCCAACTCGTAGGGTGGGATAGACAACAGCACTTTGAGCTAGCACGGATGTTAGCGGTGCGGAAGGAGCCAACTGGGTCGTTTGTGCTGCGATCGCACTGACCGGAAGACTCGCTAGCACAGCGAATATCAGTGCTGCTTTAGTTTTAAGCTGCTGAAAGAAGGGTTTACTGACCATGTGAGTTTCCTCAACCTTGCGCGTAGTGTCCATCAGGCCATATCAATATATACAGATACAATTGACGCTGCAAAGGTTAGTTACGGTGATGGTTTGATCAAAGACAGCCTGAGAGACGGCCTGAGAGACGGCCTAATCAAAGATAGATTCCGAGGGGCTGTGGTTGGACTCTGGATGGTACCTATGGCTCTGTTTAGCACTCCACGCGCTATCTCACGCACTAACAGCTCTGATGATTCTGACCGCAGCTGTAGAGAGAAGCCCGGTCGTGACTGGTTCGCAGGTGCAGACAATCAAGAGACACTATCATCGGCGATCGCCCATCACTTAGATGAGCTATACGCTTTTCTATGTAGCCCACACCGATTCAGACCGCCAGTGACAGGTCCACGCCACGCATTTGGCAGTTTACCTATACTCTTGCGCTACCACAGCGACACTCAAAGGCGCAGTCACGCCCTGCTAGAATCGACCACTCAGCGAGAGCCTAAACAAGCTGCGCAACGTTTGGCGCAGCAGCTAATACTCGGCGATGTCTTATCGATGGCGTTTGGCACTACAGATTCACGCGCTTCAGCTTTCTTGCCTACGAAGGCATTTGATCTGGGGCAGCATAGGCTGTCACTTACTGCAGCGGCTATGTCAGAGCTTGACGCATCAAACTATGGGCTATCATCTTTGCAGTATCGCTGCTACCGAGACCTTTGGCAGTCCTTAGAGGAGCGCGTGCTACAAGGGACAGCGGCTAGCAATTCTGTAGTTGAGGGAATTGCGATCGCACTGAGCTGGCCCAATCATTATCCCACCGCCTTACAAAACGCTCGCAGCTATATCCAAAGCACCTACATCGGCAGAGGAGATTTTGTTAGCGCTCTCGTAGAGTCTGTGATAGTGACCAGCGTAATTTGTGGCGCACTAGGTGGCAGACAGTCTCTACCTGTGCTTTGGCAGCTACAGCCGTATGCCGATCAGGCTCAGGCTAATAGCCGCTATGAAGATGCTTCTGGGCGCATCGGCTCCAAGCCACAGAAATGGCAGCTACGATCAGCCGTTGAACTGGCCGATTGGCTGTTTGATCGGTGGGCGGGTATCACCCCAAGAGCCTCGCACTATAATACCTAGATGGACTATTTATCGACCTTATGTTTCTCGTATGATATTGCCGTTTGTAGCACTGCTACATCGGTTGATTAGGCAAGCTACCCGGTGGGAATCATGGGCATTCTCCGTCACGCGACTAGCCGGACCTATCAGCTTCTTTTGCGTGTTTCTTCTGCCGCTGTTGGGAAGCTGGCTGGCGATCTAAAGCCCCCTAGTCAGACGCTGAAAAGCAGAATTGCTCATCGCGGCTTACCGCTGAGGAATGATGCTTCAGCTAACAATACTCTAGCCAATAGCGCTTTAGTAGATGACGCTCAAGATTTGTTGCTAACAGAAGGCAGACAGACTGTGATGGAATCGTCCTCTAGCCCCACTGGTTCTAATCCCAGCAGTCTCTCTAAGCAGCAGACAGGCCCTGCGGCTGTTCAGAAAACTGTTGGCTCACAAGCTCGGCGATCGCAAATTAGGCGATCGCGGACTCGGCGCTCTACAGGGCACACGCTGATTCGTTCACCTATCGGGTCTAGGCGGACTTGGACAGTGACGCTGGTCGCGGTCTTAGTCTTGGCAACTTGTTTTGGTCAGCGATTTTATCGGCAGCCGACGCTAGATGTTCGTTCGATTGCGCCACAAACCTTTTATGCACCTGCGATCGCCAATGTAGAAGACAAAAAAGCTACAGAAAGCCGACGCGAAGCAGTTCGTAGTGGCCTAGTCCAGGTATTAAAAATAGACCTTGAGCAGACAGCAGCGGCGGAGCAGTCACTCGACACTCTGCTAGACCAAGGCCGAAAGCTGCGAGATCAGGCCGGAACGCCGCCTTTTCTCAACCTAGAAACGCTCTCTCAAACAACCCAGGATTTTCTCTTCCAGTCGACTGAGTCGCAGTGGCAGGCCGTATGGCGCTTGGCAAAAGATCCTGACCTTTCTGCTGCTCAGGTCCAAGAGGCAGCTGGCTTGGATGAAAGGACTGAATCAACAACCGCGATAGAAGCTGAGGCAGAACTAGATGCCGATACTCCAAACAATGCCACAGCAGATGAGGCAGACGGGGGTAGAAAAACCCTAATCGATCCTTTACCGGCAGGTACGCTTGACGCTTTTATCCCGGCACAGATATTCGCGCTACAAGAGCTGCTTGCCTATCGCGAACTTGCTAGTTTGCCACGGCTAGTACAGCTACAGATTCGGATGGAGGACCGCAGACGGCAGTACCGCGAAGATGTGCAGGCGTTGGCAGCAGCAGCAAGCACAGAAGATCAGCCGCTCTACAACTATCGGCTATTTGAACTCTCAGAGGCGCAGTGGGCTCGGCTAGAGACGCTCTCGCACCAGATCTTTGACGATATGATGCTCCAAGGCATTAGCGTAGGCACCCCGGACGATCTGCTGCGCAGAGCAATAGAATCACGGGTTGCTGTAGAGCCGGATACTGCGGTTAAAGAGCTAACAGCCGACCTGCTGGCAGCTTCACTTGGACCTAACTTAGTTACTGACGAAGAGCGTACTCGCTTGCAGGCAGAGCAGGCGGTCGGTCAAATTGACCCGGTCATGCTTTCTGTTAATGAGGGTGATCTGATCGTTCGAGCTGGCGATCCAATCGATGCATCTGACTTTGTCCTGCTAGACCACTTTGGTCTAACAAATCGCTATTTCAACTGGGTGGGTTTGTGCGGCTTTAGCTTACTGATTGGCTGCGCGGTGGCTTTTTATCTTTGGATAGACCATCTAAAAGTAAACCAGCTTAACCAGCGCGATCATCTACTAGTCGTACTGCTGTGTCTATGCGTCTCAGTGCTAGCCGCTTTACAGGTGCCCACGATTGGGCTGCCTGCGGTAGGACTACTAGTAGGCAGCTTCTATGGAAACGCGCTAGGGGTGACGGTAATCGGACTATTAGCGCTGATTTTGCCAATCGGCGCTGTGGTGAGTCCGATTCCGCTGATGGCAGGAACGGCGGCGGCGCTGTTGGGAACTTGGATTGCACCGCAGCTGCGATCGCGTGAAGAATTTGCCCTACTAGGCGGCTTCGTCGGGCTTAGTCAGGCTGGCGTTCATCTGATCTTGACGCTAATACGCTCTACAGTCGCTGCGCCGCTGTGGCAGGCTATCTTTGTTGATTCTGCGCTGCACGGTGTGTATGGCATCGCCTGGAGCGTGCTCGCATTGGGAGTCAGCCCATACCTAGAGCACTTCTTTGATGTGGTGACCCCAATTCGTTTGGCAGAGCTGGCAAATCCCAACAGACCTTTGCTCAAGCGACTCGCAGCCGAAGCACCCGGCACATTTCAGCACACTATGTTTGTAGCGAACCTGGCTGAAGCAGCCGCTAGAGCGCTAGGGCGCAACGTAGAGCTAGTTAGAGCAGGAACGCTTTACCACGACATTGGTAAAATGCACGACCCGCAAGGCTTTATCGAAAACCAGATGGGTGGCCCCAATAAGCACGATGAGATCGACGATCCGTGGATTAGTGCAGGCATTATCAGAAAACATGTGACCCAGGGACTGGTGATGGCTAGGAAGTATCGACTGCCCCAGGCGGTGCAGGCATTTATTCCTGAGCACCAGGGTGATATGAAAATTAGCTATTTCTATCAGCAGGCCAAGCAGCGGCAGGAAAAAGAGCCCTCTCTAGTGGTGAATGAGTCGGACTTTAGCTATGACGGCCCCATTCCCCAAACACCTGAAACGGGGATTACCATGCTGGCGGACTCTTGCGAAGCGGCGCTGCGATCGCTCAAACCAGAAGCTTCTATGGACGAAGCCTACACGCTAGTCAACCGAATCCTGCGGGCTAGGTGGCGCTCTCGTCAGCTAATTGATAGCGGACTCAGTCGCAGTGATATGGACGTGATTGCCAGCGTCTTTATCCAGGTTTGGCAGCAGCACAACCACAAGCGGATCGAATACCCAAAAAATGTCCTAGCTTAGGAGTCCGTCAGTTTGAGTTTAGTGATGGCGTATACAGGTCGCCAGCCTAAGGAGAGCGATTATTTGACACAACCTTTGTTGACGCGAGCATTGATGCGAGCAGTCAGCGCGGACAAACAGTCACAAACCTATGTCGTTAGAGAGAGTAACGTCTTTTCTCATTTACGTTACATTTTGTTACCATCAGTAGAAGAATAAGAAGAACGAAGGCTTCAAGCTGGTGTTTGCTAGCTGTGAAGCATCCCCTTCTATGTTTTTCTAGCATTGCTGGCTAACTCGCTGTCGCCTACTGCTGCCCAACTTACTGCCGCCCAATTCTTATAATGAAAGCTAATCCATCTAGGGACCCCGTCCGTACATACCTCAAGGAAATTGGTCGCGTGCCGCTGCTGACGCACGAAGAAGAAATTGTCTTAGGTAAGCAGGTTCAGCGACTGATGTCGCTAACAGTGATACAAAGCGAGCTAGCTGAAAGTTTAGATCGCGAGCCAACTGATGCTGAGTGGGCCACTGCCGCCGAGATTTCAGTAGAAGAGCTGACGGCGGTTGTAGCAGCAGGCGAGCACGCTAAGCACAGAATGGTAGAGGCGAACCTGCGGCTAGTGGTTTCGGTGGCCAAAAAGTACATCAAACGCAACGTAGACCTGCTGGATTTGATTCAGGAGGGCACAATTGGCATGCAAAGGGGCGTAGAGAAATTTGACCCGTCCAAAGGCTATCGGTTTAGCACCTACGCATACTGGTGGATTCGTCAGGCGATTACTCGGGCGATCGCAGAAAAAAGTCGCACCATCCGCCTGCCTATTCACATTACCGAAAAGCTAAACAAAATCAAAAAGGCCCAGCGTCAGTTTGCGCAGCAGAACGGCCGTACGCCAACCGTAAATGAGATTGCCGAAGAGACTGGCTTCACGATCAAGCAGGTACGCGAGTACCTAGACAAGTCTCGTCAGCCGCTTTCGCTAGACTTGCGCATCGGCGATAACCAAGATACTCAGCTAGGCGATCTGCTAGAGGACGACGGCCAAACACCAGACGACTACGCAACCGCGTCTTCTCTCAAAAGTGACCTGAATCGACTGATGGCGGACCTGACCCCACAGCAGCAGCGGGTAATCGAGCTGCGCTTTGGCCTAGAAGACGGCAAAAATATGACGCTTGCTAAAATCGGCGCGATGCTAGATATCAGTCGCGAGCGAGTTCGTCAGATCGAGCGTGAGGCGTTGACAAAGCTGCGTAAGCGTCAAAGCGACATGCGTGAATACATAGCGGGATAGCTAAGTATAACGAGATAGCTAAGTATAGCGAGATAGCTAAGTCAGACACTGCTATGATGCTGTCGCAATATCTTTGTCTTTTCTGTGGCTTTCAACGAATTCCTCTTACTGTTGTTCTCGGTGGTGATGGCGGCCTGTGGTCAGCTAATGCTGAAAACAGGTGCTGTGAAGATCAATCTAGTTGAGGCGTCGACCGTAGCAGGGCGAATTGTCGGTGCTGTGCTGATTCCTGAGCTGGTGGCCGGACTGGCTATCTATGCGGTGAGTGCGATCGCCTATATCCTCTTGCTCTCTCGCGTCAAGCTCAGCGTCGCAGCACCTGGATCGGCGTCTGTCTACGTCCTGTCTGTACTGATCGGGGTCTTTTTCTTCAGAGAGCCTGTGTCGCTGCTGAGAATGGTCGGGCTAGTTTTAATTACCTGCGGCGTCATCCTGGTTATTTCAAAGTAGATTAGCGTTTATTTATAGATCTTATAAACATCTCGAAAATTCAGCTAGATTTCTTAGTTTTTCCAGGGACGATTTTAGCGTTGGCTGAAGAAATGGACTGATACGGCACGGCTGACTATATATTGAGGTCACAGGTTTGGCGCATTTCTTATGACTGCTGATTCTCAACTGACTGCTGGTTCTCAACGATCCAACCGCTCGGCAGGTCGTTCTGCGGAGGATAAAGCATTCTATCCGCCTAAGCAGATTCCGCTGATGGCTCGGTTTGTTCAAAGCATCAGCTATGTGCTGGCAAGAGTGCTGTATAAAGCTAGGCTATCAGTCTCGGAAGAGTCGGTGGCGAATGTGCGATCGCTCGAACCCGACGCCAGAGTAGTACTGGTCTGCAATCATCCCACCCTGGAAGATGGCATGACCCTATTTGTACTATCGGCGCGGATTGGGCAGCTATTTCACTACATCGTGGCGTACGAGGCGTTCGACGGGCTGATGGGCTGGTTCATTCAGCGGCTGGGCTGCTATTCTATCCGGCGTGGCGTGGGCGATCGCACCAGCATCAGCCAAACCCTGAGCCTGATCAAACAGCCTAGCTGTCGGCTGGTGATCTTTCCTGAGGGCGGCTGCTCCTACCAAAACGACACAATCATGCCCTTTCGCTCAGGGGCGATCCAGCTACCGATGTCAGCGCTAGCTCAGATGGCGAAAAAAGCAAAGTCTCCTGATCAGGTTCCTGATATTTTTGTGGTGCCCGTCAGCTTGAAGTATCGCTACCAGCAGCCGATGCGACAGGTGATCGAAACAACCCTATCGCGACTAGAAGAACGGTTGAATATTACGGCTGACCCTGCTGTAGAAGCCAACAGTAGAGAACAGACCAAAGTGCAGAACTATCAGAGGCTGCGCCGGGTTGCAAATCAGGTAATTCTTAAACTCGAGCAAGAGGCTGGGCTTGCCAGCGAAGATGAGCTGAACTGGAATCAGCGGATCGACCGACTCAAGCAGATCTTCATTCAAAAGTGTGAGACCGCGTTAGAGATTAAGCCCCACGCCAATGTGCCAATGCGTGAACGGGTCTACAAAGTGCAGGCGTTATTAGACGATATTGAACCGACTGAGGACGAGAAGGCCCAAAGAACAGATCTACTAGGCCCAGATCGGCTCACTCGAGAAGAGGTGTTTTGGGACACAGCGCGGCTGCTGAATTTTGATGCAATTTACGACGGCTATGTTGCAGAATCGCCCACACCGGAGCGATTTCTAGACACGCTGACTCGGCTAGAGCGAGAGGTCTTTCATCTAGAGCATGCGCCACCAAAAGCACCTCGAAAAGCCTGCTTTTATGTAGACAAGCCGATTAATCTCAAGGATTATTTGGAGGATTATCAGCGAGATCGCACGGCCACTATCGACCAGATATCAAAAAAGCTTCGCACCACCATGCAGCGTAACCTTGACCAGATGAGCCGCACGGCGACTGAAGTAGTCTAGTGCGAAAGACCTCAAGCTCATCTCAAGCTATGGATTCTATAGCAAATAGCTGCCAACTGCCGCCAACGCTAGCTCCTGGCGATCTAGTCTGCGTTATCTCACCGAGCGGCGCACTGCGCTCATCGGAACAGTTTGAACAAGGACTAGCAATCTGGCAGCAGCGAGGCTATAAGATTCGGCTAAGTGACGGATATGGCGATCGCTGGGGCTATCTAGCTGGATCGGACGAGCGGCGAAGAGCGCAGCTGCTGACAGCGCTAAATGACGCTGACTGCAAAGCGATTCTGTGTTCTAGAGGTGGCTATGGTGGGACTCGTCTGCTGGAAAACTGGCAGTGGCCAAAGGGCATAAATAAGTGGCTAATTGGATTCTCGGATATTACCAGTCTGCTCTGGAGTCTGAGCAAGCAGGGCGTTGCAGGCGTGCATGGGCCAGTGCTAACGACGCTATCGGCTGAACCCATTGAGTCGGTAGAGCGGCTGTTCGCGTTGGTAGAACAGCATCAGATTCCGCCTTTGAGAGGTAGTGGCTGGGCAAAGTGGGGCTGCGGGGGAACGGTGAGCGGTCTGCTGCTACCAGGAAATTTATGCGTTGCCACACACCTGCTAGGGACAGCGGCAGAGCCAAAACTAAAGGACGTGATTCTAGCGTTTGAGGACGTGGGAGAAGCGCCCTATCGGCTGGATAGAATGCTGACTCAGTGGCGGGCTATGGATAAGTTGCACGGCGTAAAAGGAATTGCGCTGGGTCGATTTAGTGGATGGGAGCCAGTGACCACAGAGCCAACGCTGACGGTGGAGGAAGTGATGCGCGATCGCCTATCAGATCTAGGCATCCCCATCGTGTCAAACCTGCCCTTTGGTCATGACGGCGAGAACGCAGCGCTGCCTGTAGGGTTGCCAGTACAGCTAGATGCAGATGCAGGCATTTTATCCTGGGTCATAGATTAGCGCTCTCGATCAGCCAAGAGTTAGCGCAGACTGACGCGGCTAGGCGGCGAATCTTAGCAGAGATGTCCATTCTGTATAAACCCTGTAGAATCAAAGAGCCCTAACCTATCAGCGCCGTGGTTCCTTTAAGAGATGACAACCCAGTTTCGATTACTCCCGTTGTTGTCTATGCGCTGCTGGCGATAAACGTTGCTGTATTTATCCATCAGCTGATGCTACAGGGCAGTGCGGGTGAGCCCGGTTTGCAGCAGTTCTTCGACGAGTGGGCAATTGTCCCAGCTCAGCTAACCAATTCTTTTGCAACCGGCATAGACCAAGAGTGGTTTACGCTAATCTCTTCTCAATTTCTGCACGGCGGGTTGCTCCACCTGGGGGGCAACATGCTGTACCTATGGGTGTTTGGCAACAATGTTGAAGATCAGCTAGGGCATGCGAAGTTTCTGTTCTTTTATATCTTTTGCGGTGTGCTAGCTGGGCTGGCGCAGTGGTTTTTTGACCCGGCTTCTCCAATTCCAACGTTGGGGGCAAGCGGCGCGGTTGCTGGCGTGATGGGTGCGTATATCCTGCGGTTTCCAAAGGCCAAAATTTTGACTCTAGTGCCACTGTTCATATTCATCACAACGTTTCGGATTCCGGCTATTTTCTTTTTGGGCTGGTGGTTTATCCAGCAGACTTTCTATAGTTTGCTGAGTTTAGGGGCAACGGCTGATGTAGGCGCTAGCGGTGGAGTAGCCTATTGGGCTCACGCTGGAGGGTTTGTATTCGGTGCGGTTCTAGGACCGCTGCTGGGACTTTTCTCGAAAGGCCGAGATGACTATCGCTTTTGATTGACATGCTTTTGATTGATGGGCTGCTGTGATTGGGGAGTGTAAGTGCTATGTCTGTACAAACGCTAGATCAGGTTTACGAAGGTCAATTTGGGCCTTTCACGATTGAAGCAGATGACCGCCAAGAGGTGATTCTCTACCGGTCCGGGTTAGCAGTTGCGGCGGGGAGTGTGGCGATCGCATCTATCTGCTGTTTTTTAGCGCCAACGGCTGCGCCAGTCGTGGCTACGGTTTGCTACGGCTTGCTGTGGGCGGCTTTGGGTCTTAGCCTATTCAAGATTCATATTTATCTACGGCTGCTGCACCGAGTGCTTCAGGTGTTTTGGGCGATTGGCGGACTGACGAGCGTGGTGATCGCAGTTCTCTATCCCACGCCGTTAGCCCTAAGCGCCTATCAGCACCCACTCACTATCTTCGGTATTGGCTTCACCTTCGCCGCCCTAACTGGCATCTTTTTCAAAGAAGCTTTTTGCTTCAACCGTTTGGAAACTAAATTTCTTGTTTTTCTAGTACCGGGTCTGTTGCTAGGACATATGGCAGGCGTTTTGTCTGCTGTTACAGAGCAGGGAATGCTAGCGGCTATTTCCATTCTGTTTGTTGTTTTTGCAATTAGAAAAGTGATTCAGCCTATTCCGCCAGATATTGGCGACAAGAGCGTTTTTGAATACTTGGAGAAAGAGCGTAGGAGTGGCCCAAAGATGAGCGAATCTTGACCTGACTAGAGAACAGCCCTGACCCACTCAACAAACCGTAGCGTCGTAGGGTCGTAGCATGCTACGACCCTACGACGACAATTTGGGGACTCTCACTTCTTAACCACAGCTTTACTTTTCGTTAATCTCCAGACTATGTAAACTTAAATTTTCGTACAGATTCATGTGGTTGAGTGTTGAGGACGTTGCGATGCGAATGTTTTGGTTTCTGTCGAAAACGAAAGAACAAAGGCTTCAACAACAACTTCTAACGCTGACTCTGCGCCGCTGATACCAGCAGTAACAATTTCGCGTCTCAGCAAAAGCTTCCGTAACGTTCCCGCGCTGAGCTCTGTAGATTTAACCGTTAGTATTGGCGAGATGGTGGCGCTAGTAGGCGCGTCTGGCTCTGGAAAATCTACGCTGCTGAGAACCATGAACGGTTTGCAGCTCGCGGACAGCGGTGAGGTAAAGATATTTGATACGCCGCTGCAAGAGAACGGAAAGCTGCACTCAAAAGCGCGACGGTTACGCAGTCAGGTTGGCTTTATCTTTCAGCAGTTTAATCTAGTCAATCGTTTGAGCGTTTTAGAGAACGTATTGATCGGAAATCTATCTCAAGTTTCACCTTTTCGCTCGGCTTTCAGGCTTTTCAACAAAGCGGAAAAGACTAGGGCACTAGCGGCGCTAGACAGGGTTGGAATTTTGAACCAAGCCTACAAAAGAGCGGCGCTGCTTTCAGGCGGGCAGCAGCAGCGGGTGGCGATCGCCCGCTGCCTGATGCAAGGCGCAAAAATAATACTGGCCGATGAACCTATCGCCTCGCTTGATCCAGAATCAGCCAGGCGCGTGATGGAGCTGCTAGTCGATCTGAACCGGACAGGCGGGCTGACGGTAATTACTTCGCTGCATCAGGTGCAGATGGTGCGGTTTTATTGCGATCGCGCCGTCGCGCTTAGAGACGGCACCGTTCAATACGATGGCCCAATTGCCGAGCTTGGAGACGAGCGCCTTAGCAACATTTACGGTGCTGCTGCTGAGGAGCTGGTTCACCGGGGTCATGCCGAGATGCTGACCGGATAGCCCTTTGCCTAGCGTTCCACTAGCCTCTTTTCTTTTTTCTAAACCTTTCATCTGAACATACAGGAATCCTCGATACTCTCATGCAAAATATCAAAAACAACCCGTTCAAAAAGTGTGCAACGTTCTTCTCGGCTGCGCTCTTTGGTACCACCGTATTGGCTAGCTGTAGCGGTGCTCCCACCGCAGAAGGAGACACTGCTGCTGATCCCGTCGCTGCTGATGGCACTTGTGCGCCTGAACTGACCGAACTCGAATTTGGCATCATCTCTACCGAATCTCAGGCAAACCAAAAGCCTAAGTGGGAGCCCTTCGTGGCGGCGCTGTCTGAAGGAATCGGTCGAGATGTCAACGCGTCTTATGCGACAGACTATGCTGGCGTCATCGAAGCGATGGGTGCAGGCAAAGTTCACATGGCTTGGTTTGGCGGCAAGTCTTATATTGAAGCCGCTGAGCGCTCTGATGCGGAAGCGTTTGCTCAGACTGTTGCTTCCGATGGCAGCAAAGGCTACTACGCCTACCTAATTACCAACAAAGAGAATCCTATTCTAGCTGATATCGACGTAGAAGCTGGTGACGGCGATGAGTATGTTGTTGAGAACTCGGAGAACCTGACCTTCGCTTTCAATGATCCTAATTCTACCTCTGGTTTTCTAGTACCTAGCTACTACGTCTTTGCAGAAAACGGCGTCAACCCCGAAGAAGCTTTTAGCGAACTTGTCTTTGCAGGTAGCCATGAGGCGACGGCGCTAGCGGTTGCGAACAATCAAGTAGATGTTGCGACGAATAATAGCGAATCGCTCGTGGAGGTGGAAAAGAACGACCCTGATGCGTATGAGAACATTCAAGTCATTTGGACTTCTCCAGAAATTCCTAGCGACCCGATCGCCTACCGTAACGATCTACCGGACTGCTTGAAGGCAGAAATCCAAGACTTTTTCTACAGCTACGACGACGAAGCAGTCCTTGGGCCGCTAGAATGGAGTGGCTTTGACGAAGCTGACGACACCACCTGGAACACCGTTCGAGAGCTGGAAATTGGTAAGACTATCCTAGAAGTGCAAAACGATGCTAGTTTGGACGCGGCTGCTAAGGAAGCGCGTTTGGAAGAACTAAACGCAGAGCTAGAAGCGGTTAAGTAGGCTCTAGCGAACGATGAATAAGCCGACTTAGATCTCCAATTTGTAGAGATCTAAGTCGGTTTTGTGTAAATAAAAGACGCTATATCCTATGTCTCTTTCTACTGACAAGAAATCTTCTCTAAAAGGCTCTAGCGGAGAAGTCCTAGAAAAGTATGAGCTGCCGATATCGCTCGCTGTGATTGAGATGCAGAAGCGCGATCGCCTGACTTCGGCTCAAGTCCTAAGACGGCTAGCTTACATCGCCGCAGCGATTGCTATTCTTTGGTACGCCGGTGTTGTGAGTGAAATTGATCTCGCCGAGCTATTCGAGGGCGGTAGTACGATGGGAGAGTACGTCAGCCGCTACTTTCCGCCAGATTTCTCTGACTGGTCTTCTTATCTAGCTGACATTATCGAGACAATCGGCATGGGCGTATGGGGCACGCTGCTCGCCGTTTTTGTGGCTGCGCCGCTCTCTATTCTAGCTTCTGGGAACCTTTGTCCTTTTTGGATTGTGCAGCCAACTAGAAGACTATTGGATGCGATGAGAGCAATCAACGAGATTGTGTTCGCCTTAGTATTCGTTGTAGCGGTTGGTCTTGGTCCTTTTGCCGGGGTATTGGCTATCTTTGTGCATACCGCTGGCATCTTAGGAAAGCTGTTTTCTGAAGCGATTGAGAACATTGACGCGGGACAGATTGAAGGGGTACGCGCGACTGGGGCTAGCAAACTGCAAGAGATTCTGTTTGGCGTGGTGCCTCAGGTAATTCCGCTTTGGATTTCTTTTATTCTCTATCGGTTTGAATCCAACGTGCGCTCGGCTACCGTACTGGGCATTGTCGGGGCAGGCGGCATCGGTGTGTCTCTCTATCAAAGCTTTCGCTCTTTTGACTACACGAAAGTGTGTGCGATCTTACTTATTTTGATTGTGGCCGTCGGTCTGATCGATTCGGCATCTGCGTGGCTGCGACGACAGTTTATTTAGTCCTGGGAAATTCCTAGCGCTGAGAGAGTCACGAGTATAGGACTCCGGTCAATATGTATAGCAAAGTAAGGATGCATTCTTACTTCGCGGGAAGAGTTGCCTGTCGCCCTATAACGGGTTCAGCCGATAAGAATGTCTTAAGCAACTCTTCGAAAGTTATAGTTGGCATCAGGGCTATCGGCATAAGCACTAACCTTTGCAGCAGCAGATAGCCGTAGTTCGTTTTTTTGCTTGGCTTTCTCTTTTATTTCGACTACCATAGAAATATGGCAGCAAGTAATATGGACGAGTCATCGATTGAGAATCTAGCAGATGCATTTGCCGCTTTAGGTCAGCCGTCACGGCTTAGAATTGTGCGTCTGCTGCTGTCTGCTTATCCTGAGGGTTTACCTGCTGGAGATATTCAGAAGGAGCTAGGAATTGCAGGCGCAACGCTATCTCACCATCTCGATAAGCTACGTCAGGTCGGCATTGTGACCTCTAAAAAGGATCGGCAGTGGATTTGGTACAGCGTTCAAGAAAAGTCGCTGACTCGCTTAATCGACTTTCTGTTTGAGGAGTGCTGCACGCGCAATCAGGTTGTGAGTATGGAGCATATTGGTCTGAGCGCTGCTGATCGGGCCGTTGCCGATAATACATCGGCTCCTGGCTGCTGTGACTGATTTCTATCTAGTTCAGTGGCACCTTTTTGTTTTTATTTCGATAATTGCAGAAATATCTAAGGAGAAAACTAATGGCCAGCTTTAAAACCCATATTGCGCTGAAAGTTTCTGATATGGAGCGTTCTGTTGCGTTCTATCAAGCTCTTTTTGAGGCGCTGCCTACCAGACACAAAGTGGGCTACGCCAAATTTGATATTGAAAATCCATCTTTGAATTTAACGCTGAATGCTGCTGGCACGCCTTTGCAGACCGGGGGACTGTCCCATTTTGGTATTCAGGTAGACAGTACAGCCTCAGTGATGAGTGCGATCGCTCGCTTAAAAGCCGCTGGACTCAATCCTTCGGAAGAGTTCAACACAAACTGCTGCTATGCCCTACAAGACAAAGCCTGGGTCAGCGATCCAGACGGCAATCACTGGGAAATTTTTGTGATCCAGGTTGCGGATACCGCGCCTGAACTAAATATCAATGTGGCTTCTAGCCAACCTAAAACCGTCGACAAAGATTGCTGCGTCCCTAATTGCTGCGCGTAAACCATTGATTTTTCTCAGCGTCATCTTTCAGCTATGGCTTTCCACACTTTTCTATGCGAACCAACACCTACCCAACTAACAAGGAAATAGCTTATGTCCGTTAACGTTTTGACCCGGTTAAACCGCAGCGTGCGGCAACTAGATAGCGTGTTTTTAACGATCGCATTGATTGCCCTGGCGCTCACTTTGATCGATCCTACGCAAGCTGGTACCAGCCTCGTCTCTACGTTTTGGCACCTTGTCAAAGTCACGCCTTTTCTACTGCTCTCTATTGGTATCGCTGCCTCCGCCCAGGCTAGCGGCGCAGATAATCTGATTGCAAAAGCGTTTCAAGGCCGCGTTGCTGTCATGATTCCAATTGCGTCGCTGTTCGGTGCGCTGTCTCCTTTTTGCTCTTGCGGCGTGATTCCATTGATCGCTGCGCTGCTGACGATGGGCGTTCCGATCGCAGGCGTGATGGCTTTTTGGCTCTCATCGCCGCTGATGGACCCTTCTATGTTTGTCCTGACGCTAGGCACATTGGGTTTGAAGTTTGCGATCGCCAAGACTGTCGCGACTGTTGCGATTGGGCTGCTTGGTGGTTTTGGGACGCTGTTACTGATTCGCCTGGGGGTGGCGAAAGCGGCTTTCTTTGATCCGCTAAAAGAAGGGGCGAACAACGGCGGCTGTGCTGGCAGCAGCGTTCGCAATCCGAAACCTGTTGTCTGGCGGTTCTGGCTAGAGGAGAAGCGTCGGCAGAAATTTTGGAAGGGGGCACGCAAGAGCGCCTGGTTTTTAGGCAAGTGGCTGGCGCTCGCTTTTCTGTTGGAGACTTTGATGCTGGCGTATGTGCCAGACGGTTGGATCGGCGCAGTAGGCGGGGACGATAGCTTGTTTTCGGTTGTCGTGGCGGCGCTTGTCGGTGCGCCTGCCTATCTCAATGGATATGCAGCCCTGCCGCTGGTCGATGGAATGATCTCGCAGGGAATGAATCCTGGTGCGGGGATGGCTTTCTTGCTAGCAGGCGGGGCGACTAGCATTCCTGCGATGATTGCAGTATTTGCGTTAGCGCGTCGTCCTATTTTCTTCGCGTATCTTGGCTTTGCCTTTGTCGGTTCTGTTCTATCTGGCCTTGCGTTTAGCGCGCTTGTTTAGGGCATCACAATAAGGTAATCCATGTATGTATAAATATGTGTATCTTTGAGGTATGCAGTTTGAGTGGGATGAAAACAAACGGCAATCAAACCTAGCTAGTTGTCCCTGGAAAAACTATACAAAGCCAAGCTATATGTACGATTCAGGTTGTAAATAGCAGGATAGAATTACCAGATAAGTCACCCACGCCCCGAAAAGCTTGCAAAATGCAGCCATCCTCATCAGCCTCAACTACCGACTTGCCGCTGTCCGCTCTGGCCGGTCAGCTGAACTTGAAGCATCCGTTAGTGCAACTGGCTGAAACGATTGAGTGGCAGTCGTTTGAGGAAACGTTTGGGCGGGTCGCCAAGCCCAGTGGCGGACGACCCGCCTGATGACTTTTCCTGCCATCCAACGAGTCTAGTGAAGTGGCGAAAACAGATTGGCGTAGACGAATTTGAACAACTGCTTGGACAAATCATTCAAACGGCAATGCGCACAGCTGTGCTGAAACCAAAAGAGATTGAACGAGTGAATGTGGACACCACAGTGCAAGAAAAAGCAGTGGCGTTTCCGACCGATGCGAGACTTTGCAATCAAGCGCGAATAACACTGGTTCGTGAGGCCAGAAAGAGAGGTGTAAAATTACGTCAAAGGAGCGAGGATTAAATAATCTGACTATTTGCTTACTCACTGCTGCCCTCACCCCGTCCCTCTCCCAATGGAGAGGGCTCTGAATTCGGCTCCCTTCTCCCTCGGGAGAAGGGTTGGGGATGAGGGCTCAGGAGTTGTATATCTTATTAAATTCTCGGTCCAAAGCTGTGTGAGGGTTGGAAAGTACGCCTTCTTCAAACAAAGCCGCTACCGGGTTGCTCGGCAGCTCAAGCGAGCGAGACAACGCCTACGCGAAAACTGCGGACTTACTTGGGCCGTGTGATTCGAGATATTGAACGAAAGCTACCGCAGCCAGATGCAGAAATGGCAGTGTTGTTGAATAGAGCAAAACAGATTAAACAACAGCAGAAAAGTGATGCTAATAAGCTCTACAGTATGCACGCACCCGAGGTTGAATGCATCGCCAAAGGCAAAGGACAAAGGCTTTCGAGGCACAAAGCATCACCCGGATGGGCTACAGGTGCTAGTCGCAGGCACTCGCACTCAAAGGCAAGCAGGGCGACCGCATCAACGCGCTGCTGACGGCTTGCGGTTTTATAACCTCCGTAAGCTCTACCGCTGCTGCCTGGATGCCACAGGTACTTTCGCGATGGCGTAGCTCAGCTATAGGCGATCGCGCAGAGCTGAGTCGGGTTTTTCCAAGGACGACTAGATAGTAACTTCTCCAATCTATGACTGGCTCTATTGACGGAGGATTTTGCGTCCGACAGAGAACTTTGTGTCAGTGGATGAACTAGTCGTGGCAGCAATCAGGTAGAGTGACGTTACAGGATGTTTAATTTATGTAACAGCGTCCTCTCGCAGTCCTCACACCTGGGTATTTCCGATGAGAGCTTTGCTGATTTATCCTCTGTTCCCCAAAAGCTTCTGGTCATTTGATAAGGCCATTGAGTTAGCAGGACGCAAAGCCATCTTGCCGCCTTTGGGCCTGGTGACAGTGGCGGGCATCCTGCCAGACGAGTGGGAACTCAGGCTAGTAGATCGCAACGTCGAAGCGCTGACGGAAGCCGACTGGGACTGGGCAGAGCTGGTAATCTTCTCGGGCATGATTGTGCAAAAGCCCGATATGCTCGCTCAAATTAGAGAAGCCAAGCGCCGCAATAAACTAGTTGCCGTAGGCGGTCCCTATGCGACAGCGCTACCTCATGAGGTTACAGAAGCGGGCGCTGACTTTCGCGTGCTAGATGAGGGTGAAATTACTCTGCCCATGCTAGTCGAAGCCATCGAGCGGGGCGAAACCGAAGGCACACTGCGAGCGCTAGAAAGGCCCGATGTCAGCGCTAGCCCAGTACCGCGATTTGACCTGCTCAAGCTAGACGCCTATTCGGAGATGGCCATTCAGTTTTCGCGCGGCTGTCCGTTCCAGTGCGAATTCTGCGACATTATTGTCCTTTATGGCCGCAAGCCCAGGACCAAATCGCCCGAGCAGCTGATTGCGGAGCTAGAGTGCCTGTACGATCTTGGCTGGCGGCGCAGCATCTTCATGGTGGACGACAACTTCATCGGCAACAAGCGCAACGTTAAGCTGATGCTCAAAGCGCTGGTGCCCTGGATGAAGGAAAAGGGCTATCCATTCACGTTCTCCACTGAAGCGTCGGTCGATCTGGCCCAAGACCAAGAGCTAATGGATCTGATGACGGCCTGTAATTTCGGCGCAGTATTTCTAGGGGTAGAAACGCCAGATGAAGCGAGTCTAGCGCTGACCCAAAAGTTTCAAAACAACCGCGATCCGCTCAGCGAGTCGATTCATAAGATTGCCAGCAGCGGCATTCGAGTAATGGCAGGCTTTATTATTGGCTTTGATGGGGAGAAGAAAGGGGCAGGCGATCGCATCGTCCAGTTCGTCGAAAAGTGCTCAGT
This sequence comes from uncultured cyanobacterium, assembly GCA_963838725.1. GTDB lineage: Bacteria > Cyanobacteriota > Cyanobacteriia > Phormidesmidales > Phormidesmidaceae > Phormidesmis. Next base: position 37,709 of record CAWISM010000016.1, read on the forward strand.
GCCTACAGCACTCTTCAGCATGCTTCAGGCTCTTCCCGATACAGCGCTTTGGATTCGTCTCGAAAAAGAGGGCAGGCTGCTCGCAGGCAAAGAAACGGCCAACATCCACCAGACCACGCTGATGAACTTCGTCCCCACTCGTCCGGTCGAAGAGGTCGCCCAAGAATACGTAGACGCCTTTTGGAATCTATACGATCCGCAGAAATATCTAGACCGCTGCTATCGCCACTATCGCATCCTCGGCGAAGCCCCCTGCCACAACGAGAACAAGCGTCCGCCTAAGCCCAAATCAGCCAAAGAACCTTTCAACTGGCATCTGCTCAAGGCGCTGGCAATCGTCTGCTGGAAACAGGGCGTAGAGCGAAAAACTCGTTCTACTTTCTGGATCTATCTATGGGAAATGTTTAGGCACAACCGAGGCGGCGTGGCCAGCTATCTAACGGTCTGCGCGCAGATTGAGCATTTTCTAGAGTACCGCCAGATTGTGAAAGAGCAGATTGAAGCGCAGATTGAGGACGTGATTGCGACTAGAGAAACTGAGGTAGAGACTGAAGCTGCGATCGCGGCATAGTCTCTACAAACCTATTACTTACTGCCCATCTGCGCGACTGTGTTACGTGTGAAGTTCACGCGCTCTTCGGCTCCAATCGCGAGGTCAAGTTCTTTTCTTCTTAGGCAGAACCTCTGGCAACAGTGGCTCGAGGAGGACCAGGCGACGATTGACAGCAAAGGGAATTTTGTGTAAGCAGGGCGCGATCGCCTCGATCAAAGCCGACGGTAAATTGCCAAAGGTAGTCTCCCGCAGCCAGTCAGTCTCTTCTAAAAAGAGCACTAGACCCAGCGATTCTGTTGCATCATCCAAAGCGAGAAGCAGGCTGCGAAGAAATGTCCATCTCAACCTATTCAATTTTACTCTAAATTTACCAACCGCTTGTACGCTAGGGCCAGCGCCGCATCGTCACCCACATTTCCAGGAAAAACAACCACAGGCAGATCAACAAACTGAGGATGATCCGCAGGCGTTTTGACCACAGAAACACCGGGAATCACCTGACCAAGCAGCTTAGCGGAAGTCAGCGCCAGCCCTCGACTCAGCGTATTGTTCGAGGTGATACCGCCCTTGCTAATCAAAAAGCCAATATCTGTTGGCAGCGCCTGTACGACTTCCACTAGCAGGTCAGAAATCGCATCGCCAAAGGCCAGCCTAGCCTGCGGACTGTCGAAAGTTAGCTCCTTGCGGCTGGTGTACACAACCGGAGTTTTGCCTTTACTGTGAGCGTTCTCTATCCCTTCCATCACGGCGCTTAAAAGCTGATCGTGAGAATTTGGGTTTGCTTTTAACTGTGAGACATTCACTTCTACCCCAACCGTATCGGGAGTATCCAGCAGCGCTTCTAGCTGACGAGTGGTCTTCTGCACATGGGAGCCTACTAGAACAGCCCCGGCTGAATTATGCGTGAGCTGATACATCGATTCGGGCGCAGTTGGCTGCGCAGGCAGATTCGCCAAAGAGGTCAATAGGCTAGCGGCGCTGCGAAACAAAAACTTTTTGCCTTGCGCGGCAGCGGCGAGCAGGTCTTTGGCAAACTGGTCCAAATCGCTCTGGGTTTCTCCATCGACCGCCACGCAGCAGTTTTGTTCTAGCTTCAGCAGCCTGTCTAAACTACCCTGACGAATGTCTGAGAGAGTGAACTGTTCTACTTCACTAGCAGGTATTCTACCCTTTGTTTTTTCTTCTACATAGTCGGGTAGATAGCTGGTACTGTAACCAAACACAGAGTCTTTCGCAAATTCTGTGTCATGAGTGGGCACCCGCTGGCCATCAGATTCGATGTAGTGCGTGCTGTCTACGGTGACTCTGCCGGCCTCGAAGAAAGTAGGCGTGAGAAAGTGGGCGTCAAAAGGGCCTAGATGCTCGGCAATCACGTCGGTTTCAATTGGATAGTGTCCGCGTAGGGTAGAATCCGAGCGACTGACCAACAGAAAGTTAGTAGTGTTGGTCTTTGCCAGCGCCTGCTTTAGGTTGTCGCAGACTGCGGCGGTGACAGTGGCGGCAGCTTCTGGGGTGAGCGATCGCGTGTTCGTCAGCACAAAGAAAATCGGCGACTCATCCTCTAGTCCCAGTACCAGCGTTTCTACGTCCCACTTCAGCAGCAGCAAACAGCTATGCACCGTCTGCGACCCGGTCGGATCGTCATCTAGAACAATAATCTTCGGCGCAGTTTGACTAGTCATCACTTACGCCTCCAATAGAGCTTGGGCTCGCTTAGCGATCGCATCAGCCGTCAACCCATTGAACGCAAATAGCTGACGAGCGCTAGCGGCGGTTTCTCCTCGCTTCCAAGAGAATACGTCCCGCGGTGCGTTGCTCCTCAGCATCAGCGGCTCTACCATCGCGCTCGATCCACCAGTAACGCCAATTAGCGCATCTCCGTCAAACAGTTCTGCAAACTCCGCATTGCTCAAGAAACCGCCATCTGCATAAGCGCAGCTCTCCCAAGCCACATCGCTAGGACGATACAGCCGCCTCGGATTAACAATACTGATGACTTTGCTGCCAATCCCACGTTCGTTTAGCGCCGTGACTGCTTCTAAAACAGGAATCAGCATCATATCGCCTACCACACCGAAGACAACTGTCTTTTCTCCCGGCGTTTCTTGTAGCTCAATCGCGCCTTTTTCTAGCGCGGTGCGAGTTTGTTCAAAGGTGGTGCGAATGGGTAAGGGTGTCTTGCTAGCGGTGATGGGAATGCCTTTGTTTTTAGTGGTCACGGCCCAGTCGTAGCAAACCTGAATACTATTAGCATCAATCGGAAACAGCGGAAAGATATTCCCGTTCTTCATCATCGCCGCAAAGTAATTCTCGATTTCAGGCCGCTGATGCGTCCAGCCGTTACGTCCCTGCTCTAGCGAACCCGCTGTAAACAAACAAATCGTAGACGGTGTGGGCCTACGCAGCTCAGCCATCGCCTGAGTTGTTGTTTGCCAGATCGGCAGACCGTTAATCGCAAAAGACTCGTAAGAGCACCACAGGCTGCGAGCCCCCATCAGCGCCTGCGCCGCCGCCAGCCCCGCACAGGCATCTTCACTCAGCGGCTCATACACCTGACCCTTTGGCCCCTGAAAATAAGTATCGTCCTGGGTCGGGTGAATAATCTTTAGCGCCTGGTTGATATTGTTGATACCAGACGCCGCATTGCCGTCCGCATTAGTAACTACAAAGTTCGGATCTTGCTGGCCGACATGGGCGACTAGCGCCCCCATTGCCGTTGTCGCGACCTGTTTATTATCTTCTCCTAGCTCGAATTCATTGAGCGGCAAAGAGCCTAGATCAGCTAGCGGCAGCTCAGATTCTGTTACAGCAGTCTCGGCAGCAGGACCGCCGTGAGAGCGGGCAAAGTTCTCTCTAACCAGCGCCCAGCCTTCCGGCGGTAGCGCTCTTGCTTTTAGGGCGCTAACAACATAGTCCTTGTCTAGACTGTCACCAGGATAAAGGTTATGAGACTGTGATCCTCGTTTATGAACGCCTGCGCCTTTTAGCTGCTTTACGATTAAAACAGTTTGAGTGCCGCCTAGCGCCGACTTTGCCGCTGCGTCCGTCGCTTCTAGAATCGCTTGAGTAAAGACGGTGCGCTGTTTGTCTGAGAAGTTTGTGCTATCTACGTACGAGCCGTCTTGATTGGCATCATCGTATTCTTTGGCGTCAACCAGGATCACCTTGGCAAAGCCGTTCCCTTCCCAGTAGGCAATCATCTGCTCGTTTGTGTAGGTCGAGACGATGCTGTGGTGCTCTTGCGAAAAGCCGTTCCACACTAGGATTGGCAGGTAGTTGGTGACGTTAGGATAGATGGTGTTGAAGTGGCCGAAGCTGCTCATGATGTAGGGTTCGCCTAAACCACCATCACCAATGGTGACCGGAAAGAGCTGGTCGGGGTGGAGCTTGGCAGCGGCCATCGCGAAGTGCTGACCCTGGCCGAGCGGACCCGCCGGACTCAGCAGGCCGGGAATCTGACCGGAGAGATGGCCGAGCAGACCGTGGGTTTCGCGGAAGCGATCGCCCATTTGCTGAACGGTTTTAATCCCCATCTGCTCTAAAGAAGTATCTAGAAAAACAGTGCTGTAGAAGCCAGGGGCGTGGTGACCGACTTCGGTGATCAAGTTCTTGTAGCCGAGCATAATCAGCGAGGCAATTACATCGGCGATGCTGGCAAAACCGCCAGGATGACCGGATTGTTTGCTAGCGGTAGTGTGTAGCGTCAGGTAGCGTAGGGCGTCGGCGGCAAGGCGAGTTTGGTAGACGGCGGCAGGATCTGTAGGGGAGGCGATCGCCTGTTTGCCTGGGGCGATCGCAGCTGTCTTTCCATACTGCTCAAAATCAGCACCTGGCGATCCAAAATGTTGAATACCTTCGCAAAAACTGGGGATAGAAACAGCTACCGTCATGAGAGAATCCTCGGCCTACACAGTTATAATACTGGTCATACTACAGGCTGAGGAAAGCGAAAACTCTATGTTTCTCTAGCGTCTACATAGAAAAACCTCAAGATCTGCCTCGCTCGAATATCACCGACGCTCACCAGGTAGCAAGATATTGAGCACTAGCGCGCAGATTCCACCAGTCGAAATTCCAGAGCCAAAGATATTTTGTACCAGGGGCGGCGTGCCAACCAGAAAGTCTGGATCAAATGTTACGCCCAGCCCTAGCCCTAGCGAAGTCGCCAGAATCAAAGTCTCTCTTCTACCTAGCTCGATGGTAGAGATAATTTTTATGCCAGCAGCGGCGACGCTGCCGAACATCAAGATTGTCGCGCCACCCAGTACAGCCTGTGGAATCGCCTGTAACACGCCGCCTACGATGGGAAACAGACCCAACAGAGCAAAGATGGCTGCGATAAAGTAGCCGACGTAGCGACTGCCAATCCCTGTGAGCTGAATGACACCATTGTTTTGACTGAAGGTAGTGTTGGGAAAGCAGTTGAATGCGCCTGCGATCGCAGAATTAATCCCATCGCCCAGTACGCCGCCTCGAATGCGATCAAAGTAAATCTTTCCTCTAATTGGCTGACCCGTGACGACAGAGGTGGCAGTTAAATCACCAATCGACTCAATCGTAGTGATCAGATAGAGGAAAGCGAAAGGGATAAAAGCAGCGAAGTTAAACCCGAAGCCGTAGCGAAAAGGCTGAGGCAAGGCAAACAAAGACAGTGTGCCCAGGCTACTGAGATCAACAATGCCTAAGAAAACGCCGAGGATGTAGCCAACAATCAAGCCGATGGCGATAGATGCCATCCGTAAAAAAGTGTTGCTGCTGCTGTTGAGAATCAAAATAATCGCCAGCACGAACAGAGAGAGAAAGATGTTTTGAGCGCTGCCAAATGTCTCGTTGCTTTTGGCGATTGCCCCACCGCCCATTGCGAGTATGCCAGCCTTGGTCAGCGTCAGACCGATTAGCATCACCACCGTGCCAGTGACTAGCGGCGTGATAATTCGGCTAATGACCTCTAGAAACTGACTAAAGATCACTTCAATAAACGATCCAATAAAGCACAGTCCGAAGATCAGCCCTAGCGCTTCGGTGGGCGTTGCCCCGCCTGCTGTTGCCCCTAGCCCCGCGCCAATGATTGGCCCGATAAAGGCAAAGCTCGTGCCTTGGATACTTAGTAAACCAGAGCCCACTGGACCAATCTTCTTAGCCTGAATAAAGGTGGCAATGCCAGATACAAATAGAGACATGCTGATGATGTAGGCTCTATCTTCTGGCGGCAGGTCTAGCGCTCCGCCAATGATCAAAGAGGGCGTGATAATGCCAATAAAGCTAGCTAGAACATGCTGAACAGCGGCAAAGATCGCTTCTCTAAGCGGCGGTCTATCTTCTAACCCGTAGATTAGATCTGTCGAAACCGCAACCGCTGGCACTGGAGGCAAATCTGCAACAGTTTCATTTGGACTATCAATAAACTTCTTCTGCTGACTCATCCGTTACCTCTCAGCCGATTAACCACCCAATCATTATGAGGAAATCACGAAACCGAAGTGTGACAAACGATACATTTGTTGGCTTTCTTTGCTGATAGCTTGACTCCTAATTTGGTGTGAGTCGAGCTTTTTAGAATATGCGATTAAATCTATCGATTTTGACAGGTTCAAGGTGGATCGAGCTTCCTTTTAAAATCTTATTGTTTTTGTATGTTTATGAGGGTGCTTCTTCTCATGCTGCTAGAGCCGACAGTTCAGTTAATAGTAAGGTAGAAAATACTACTCTTTTAGAAGAAACAATTATCGAAGCGGTAAGTGCTGGAGAACAGAGCACAGCGATAGGAATAATGCAAACGCCTACCGTCGAAAGCAATACAGTAGAGAGTGATGCAATAGAAAACAATACAGTTGACATCGCTCAAATTACTAGCGTCTCTGAACTATCTGACGTAGAACCGGGTGACTGGGCATTTACCGCGCTACAGCGACTAGTCGAGGAATATGGCTGTCTAGAGGGCTATCCTGACCGCACATTTAGGGGCGATCGCGCTATGACTCGCTACGAGTTTGCGGCAGGATTGAACGCCTGTTTAGATGTGATCACAACGGGTCTTTTGACCGATACCAATTTCCTTGAGCTTGAACGACTGCAAGAAGAGTTTGCCCTCGAACTAGAGGCCGTTCGTACTCAGGTAGACAGTCTAGAGGCAAACGTTGCAGAGCTAGAAGCCAATCAGTTCTCGACAACAACAAAGCTAAGAGGCAGCATATTTGCCTATTTAAGCTATGCAACGGCAAATGGAGATATTTTGTCTGAGCGGGCGATCGCCACCAACCCTTTTGCAGGCGGACGCGACGCCAATGGCGATCCGCTAGTTCAATCAATCGATAGCGACATTCAGCCTACCTTCGGCTATCTTACCTGGCTAGATCTGACCTCCTCCTTCACTGGCCAAGACCGCTTGCAGCTTCAGATAGCCGCTGGCGATGCCACCTCATCTGCCAACAACTTCACATCAGCCGGACTGTTCAATACCTACGGCACGCCGTTCACCCTTTCTAGAGTGATCAACGACGATGAACCTGTTATTAGAGAAGTATTCTATTCTTTCCCAGTCGGCAAAAAGCTCTCCTTTACCGTCGGCCCTCGCGTCAACTGGTACAGACACTTTGACAACAACCGATTCACCTTTTTTCTAACAGGCGCAAACAGCTTTAACTCCAGTGGCGGTACGCAGGTCAACGCAGTCGATAGAGGCGCAGGCGTAGTGGCTGAGTTCGATATTGCTCGGTGGGCCGATCTGCGAGTAGGCTACCTGGCTGAAAATACAGAATTTTTGTCAGGGCCAAGATCTTCTAGCGACCCAGAGCGCGGTCTGTTTGGTGGGGCCAATACTCTGACCGGACAGCTCGGCATCTATCCCACCGATGACATCAATCTCAGGTTCTTGTATACGCGCTCAAACCTAGAGGCTAATCAGTTCGGCATCGTGGGCGGCGCGGTCAGCGAGCCGCTCTATGGCTTGGCGGATGATGGCGAAGGAGGACCGCTAAATAACGCCACTGCGGACACATTTTTGTTTAACTTTGACTGGCTAGTGACTGAAGGGTTTGGGCTGTTTGGCCGCTACAGCTATGGCAGTACCAATGTAAATCCTTCTACCGCAGACCGTGAGGGTGGCGATATCAACGCACAGTCTATTCAGGCTGGAGTTGCCTTTCCTAACCTGTTCAAGCCTGGGGCACAGGCAATAATTTCCTACCTACAGCCGTTTGAAGTGCTAGATGGCGAGGAATTTTTGATCGCTGGCGGCGGCGACGGTGCGATTCAGCGCGAAGTCGAGTTCACTTATCGCTACCCAGTCTCTCCTAATCTGGCCATTGTGCCTTCTCTCTACTGGGTGATGAACGCCAACAACTTTGAAGACAATCCAGATATCTTCTTCTTCAATCTGCAAGCGCAGGTATCGTTCTAGGCAGATAATGTCTGCGCTCTGATTCAGAATAATTAAAATATAGTGAAAGTATGGCGAGCGAGTCACTTCTTTTCATATCACGAGGTCTGATATTTTTGTATGGAAAATCTGAAAGTTGTTGTCGTCGGTGCGGGCATGGGTGGTTTGACGACAGCCCTAGCGATGCAAAGAGCTGGCTACGAAGTAGAAATCTATGACCGGGTGAGTGAGCTGCGTCCGGCAGGCGCGGGAATTTCGCTGTGGTCTAATGGCGTGAAGGTTCTGAATCGTCTGGGACTGGGGCTAGAGATCGCCAAGATTGGCGGCCCGATGCAGCAAATGGCTTACTATGCCAAGTCGGGCGAGCTGCTGACTCGGTTTAGCCTATCGCCGCTGATTGAAGAAGTAGGACAGCCGCCGTATCCAGTGTCTAGAACAGATTTGCAGCAGATGCTGTTAGCAGCGGTGGGGGAAAGGAATGTGCAGCTGGGCAAGCGCTGCGTTGCGGTAGAACAAACCGACGAGGGCGCAACGGCTATCTTTGAAGATGGGCACAGAGCCTCAGGCGATCTGGTCGTAGGCGCTGATGGAACGCATTCAATTATTCGCTCTCATGTGCTAGGGCAGAAGCTTGAGCGGCGATATGTGGGCTATGTGAATTGGAATGGGCTAGTGCCTGTGAGTGAGGATATCGCGCCATCCGATAGCTGGGATATCTATGTCGGCAATGGTCAGCGGGCTTCTGTGATGCCAGTGGGGGGCGATCGCTTCTATTTCTTCTTTGATGTGCCTTTACCAAAAGGAACCGAGAGAAATCCTGAGCGCTTCAAGCAGGAGCTATCTGAGCACTTTGCAGGCTGGGCCGAACCTGTACAAAACCTGATTCAACAGATCGATCCAGAAAAGACAAATCGAGTAGAGATTCATGATATTGAACCTTTGGAGACGCTAGTAAAAGGGCGAATAGCGCTGATTGGCGATGCAGCACACAGCACTTCTCCAGATTTAGGACAGGGGGGCTGTCAGGCAATGGAAGATGCCTGGGCGCTAGCAAACTATCTAGTCACAACTAATTTAAGCGTAGAAGACGCGCTGATTCGCTACGAGAATAGCCGAAAAGAGAGAGTCGCAGGCATTGTGCTAGGGGCGCGAAAGCGGTCGAATATGACCCATGCCAAAGAGCCCGAAAAAACAGAGCAGTGGTACGCTGAGCTAGCGACCGAAGATGGTAAAAAGATTATGGACGCAATCTCTAGAACCATCACAGCAGGGCCAATGGGATAGCTAATGAAGGGTAAACTCACAACTCATGTATTGGATACGGCGAACGGAGTCCCGGCAGCGGGAATGACCATCGAGCTGCGGAAGCTAGCAGGGGGAGGATACGAGAAAGTTTCTAGCCATGTCACAAACGCAGACGGTCGCACGGACGGTCCTTTGCTAGCGGCTGAGACAATGGCTACGGGACTCTACGAGCTACTGTTTACGACCGGGGATTACTTCGCCCAGAAAATGGACGGCCTGCCCGATCCGCCTTTTCTAGACGTGATTCCGATTCGGTTTGCGATCGCAGACATCAACGCACACTATCACGTGCCGCTATTAGTTTCGCCCTGGTCGTATAGTACGTATCGGGGAAGCTAGGAGAACGTGAAAAGGCAATAACATCTGATCTACTCATGGATACGATAACGGCTATTTTTGGTATATTTCGATACGGTTTATTACGATAGAAGTGTTCAATCAAGCAGGCTTCTCTCGGAGTCTTGATAACATGAAATCTTCTATCAAAAACTTAAAAGTCAACCGTTGGAGCATCAAGCGGCTATTGCAGCTTTCTGAAAGCTTGGACCAAGCCTATGGCACAGACGAAATCGAGAAGGATAAGAAAGAGCAAGGCTTAGGCTGGCGCACTCAGCAACTATTAGATATGTCAGCGGCAAAGGCACAGCCTTTCGTTTAATTCCACGGGTGCTGACGCGCTTCATCGACGATTTCTTGCGCCTCTTCGAGTGAGATATCGTAGCGATCGCGTAGATGATGAGGAATGCGATGACAGTCTCGATTCGGGTTTACGGTGGGCTGTTTGGCATAGGCGGGCAGCGCCACATTGCACAGCAGCGGCGAAGGACTAGCCTCTAGCTGAAAAGGTTCCAGGTTTAGCGCTTCTCGCGAATTAATAAAGAATAGTAGGGCACCGCTGAGGTTGGCATCGCTAAGGTTGGCCCCATTGAGGAAAGTGCATTTGAGGTCAGCGCCGCTGAGGTTGGCATGTCTGAGATCGGCATTGCTGAGGTTGGTGCTGATCAGGTCTGCGCCGCTGAGGTTGGCATACCTGAGTTCTGCGCGGTTGAGGTTAGCGCCGTTAAGGTTAGCGCTGACTAGGTCAGCGCCATTGAGATTAGCACCACTAAGATCGGCGCTGCTAAGGTTAGCTCCGCTGAGGTTGGCACTGCTCAAGTCGACGCCGCTGAGGTCTGCGCCGCCGAGGTTAGCCCCGCTGAGGTCTGCACCGACAAGGCTATCTGTCTTTGTGTCTGGGCTAGCAGTGCGGAAGCTTAGCAATAGGAAAGTTCCTCCAGCAACGGTTGCGATCGCGCCACCATACCACCACACTATCCAGAGAAAGACCGAAGCGGCAGTCGCTCCAATCACCTGCCACTTACCGATCTTTATCTTTGGTTGGTTCTTTGGCTGGTCTTGTTTGAACTGCGATCGCATACTTGAGGCTCCTTATTGCTGAGCCTATTGTCGCGTTCATATTCTGGGAATGTGTCAAACGTTTATACGCGCTTAACTATCCCATTTCACAAAACATCTCCTTAAAAACGAAACTCTTTCCACACGCTACAGGCAAATAAGCTTACGTCGTCCTAGCTTTTAGTGACTACACTCAATCCTCAACTTGACGCCGATCGAAAATCAGCTTATCTTCAATAACTATGGCTGCGATGCCGATCGCAGTGCTATCTCAGAACTCGATTCTACTTAGCACAGTCAGCAGGTGCTACAACACCCACTGACTGCTAACCCTCAAGGATTACGCAGCAATCCCGGACGGCTAAGGACAACTGTACCTTAGCCACCCCGACTTGCACTACATCTACTTGCGGGGTGGCTAGGCAGTTTTGAGTTCTGGTTTCCTTCACATATAAGAAAACAGACCAAAACCTCGGAGACCAGATCTCATGTTTCTTCCTTTCATGCAGGGCGCAGCCGCGCCCGCAGATTCTGTTGTAGATCCGTCTACTTCTAGCCCATCTGTTCCAGAATCCACCACCACCAATGCCACAGCAGCAGACGGCTGCGCACCACCGCCCAACAGTTCCAACAGTGAAAATGGCGAATACGAAACCGTGCGCCATATGCTGTTTGGCCCACTTTCGACCATCCGCTACACCATCCGCCTGCTACACCAGCGCGGCTACGCCGAACCCAACGACTGGAGCAGACCCATTTCCACAGGTAAACCCAACGAGATGATGGCGATACTCACCAAGCGAATCAAGCTGTAATGCCAGTGCCCGCCGCCGTCTGCGCTTGCTCGCTACCCGACTCTTTCAACGTTTCGAGCAAAGCATAGACAGCAGGCGGCTGTAGGGCATCAGTAGCGATCGCAACCCCCACTTTCCGCACCAGCGGCTCCGGCAAAGAAAACACCTGCACTGCCTCCGGGATCGGCTCAGCCGCTAGTCTAGGCAAAATCGTCCCCCCAATTCCCTGTTCCACTAGGCTCACAATCGCCGCATCAGTTTCCACCTCATTCACCACATTTAGCCAGCAGCCCAGCGCATTAATATGGTCATAGACCGGACGCATCGCCGGGTAGTCTATTGGCGACATAATCATCGACTGCTTCGACAGCTCACTCCAGGTAAGCTGATTATCTTTCAGACGAATCTCAGGCGGCAAAAGAACAACAAACTCATCCTGTAGCAGTTCCCAAGTAGTCAGCCCCTTTCCAGCAGGCAATAGCACAATTCCAATATCCGCTCTCCCTTCCTTCAGCGCTTGTTCAACCGCTTTGTTGTTGTCATGCTCAGTCAGATTCAGCGTGATACCCGGCAACCTCTGATGAAACGCTTTAATCGCCTTTGGCAAGATATGAGTAGAGATACTGCGAAAGCTAGCAATCCGAACCTGACCTTTTTCAAGTCCTTTTGCGATCGCCGCCTCCTGCAAAATTGCCGCTGTGCTATCGGTAATAGTTTTAGCATGGGTGAGAATGCGATCGCCCACAGGCGTCAGCGTCGCCCCATGCCGCCCTCGATTGAACAGAACAATGCCCAGATAGTCCTCTAGAGATGCGATCGCATGACTCACCGCCGACTGCGAAATTCCTAGCGTCAGCGCCGCCTCACTGAAATTCTCATGCTCAGCCACCGCTACCAAAATCTGTAGCTGAGAGAGCTTAATTCTATTCTGGGCATTGCTTTTCATCCTGCTAGTATAGCGAGCTATAACCGCACAAGCAGCGACCTATCGCTTATGATAAGTGGTAGCTAGCACTCATCTGGATCGCCCGATGATATATCCGCTACAAGAGCGATACGTCAACCTTCTCACCGACTTTGGCTTTAAGCGCGTCTTTGGCTCAGAGCCCAACAAAGCGCTGCTGATAGACTTTCTAAATACGCTTCTACCCAGACGCCACCAGATAAAATCTCTTTCTTACAAAAGTAGTGAGAATCTAGGCGCGACCCCGCTTGATCGAAAAGCTATCTTTGACCTGTACTGCCAGTCCGATAGCGGCGAGCGCTTCATTGTCGAAATCCAAAAGGCGAAACAAAACTTCTTCAAAGATAGAAGCGTCTTTTATGCTAGCTTTCCTATCCAAGAGCAAGCACTCAAAGGAGAGTGGAACTTTCGCCTATCTCCTGTCTATTCCATCGGTATCCTAGACTTTGTTTTCGACGATCACAAACACGAAGATACCGTTGTCCATACAGTAGAGCTAAAAGATCAAAACTGTAACGTTTTCTACGACAAGCTCAAGTTTATCTACATAGAGCTACCAAAGTTCACCAAAACGCTCGATCAGCTAGAATCCCATCAAGACAAGTGGCTATACCTGTTCAAACACTTCCCAGACCTGGAAGATCAGCCACCTCCGTTCCAAGACGCTGTTTTTCTACAGCTTTTTGAAGTTGCAGAACTCTCTAACTTGTCATCAATAGAACAGGCCAGCTATCAAGACAGCCTCAAATACTACCGTGATCTGAACAACGTTGTTGATACTGCCAGACAAGAGGGGCTAGAAGAGGGTATTGAACAGGGAATTGAAAGAGGACGAAGGGAGGAGAAGCGAATGATCGCGCGATCGCTCCTAAATCAGCTAGCAGTCGAGACCATCGCTCAGATAACTGGGCTCAGCGTAGCCGAAATAGAGGAGCTAAGAACACCATAATGACTCATCCTCAGCTAGCAGAAATCTTGAGTAAGTTGCGATCGCGGCTAGAGGCAACATACAAAGAGCGATTAGTTTCGCTATTACTATTCTGCTCGCAGGCCAGAAAAGAAGCAACCGCTGACTCTGATATCGACGTTTTGGTTGTGTTAGATGGCGACTTAGATGTTCCAAAATATCAAGCGCGAAGGAGTCATTGTGTGAGTGGCGTCATTTGCTGATATCGCCCTAAAGCCATGAGTGGAAAATAGTGACAGTACAGGCGATAGCGTAGATAAAAGTGCTGAGGAAAGCCTGTACCAGTAAAGGATTCCTCTTCCCAGGTGCCGTTTACTTGCGTATCGACTAGATACCGTACGCCTCTCCCCACAGCAGCCTTTGCCGCTACATCCAGCCAAATGCCAGCATCAATCAGACCCATCAAAGCCCAAGCGGTCTGGGAAGCAGTGCTGATACCCTTTCCCTTTAGGCTGTTATCCTTGTAGCTGTTGCAAGTCTCTCCCCAGCCGCCATCGGCATTTTGAACGCTGACCAGCCAAGCAATGCCGCGTTTGATTGATTGGCGATGGCGATCGCGCGCCACCAAACACAGCGCAGACAGCGCCTCGCTCGTTCCGTAGATGTAGTTCACCCCCCAGCGACCAAACCAGCTACCGTCAGATTCTTGTTCTTGAACGAGATAGTTAATTCCTCTTGAGAGTCGATACGGCGTCAGGTCAGCTTGGTAGCTGCTCACCAGCTCCGCATCACTCATAAATCGTCCGTGCATTTCTAGCACCCGGCCAGTGATATCGGCAGTGCTAGGGTCAATCATGGCCCGCAGATCGCCGTAGGGTATATCGTTCAGCCAGTCCTGGTCGTTGTTAATATCAAATGCTGCCCAGCCGCCGTCCTTGCACTGCATCGTCGCAATCCACCGGACCGCACGGGCGATCGCACGTTTCTTCAATTGTTCATCCGGCAGCGCCACATCGTATAGCGCCATCGCCACCACTGCCGTATCGTCTACATCGGGATAGAAGCTGTTCTCAAACTCAAAGGCCCATCCCCCTGGCTTCCCCTGCGGGTTCTTGACTGCCCAGTCGCCATAGCTGAGAATTTGCTTGTCTAGCAGCCACTCACCTGCTTTTACCAGGGTCGGATGATCAGGAGAAAGACCAGAGTCGGTGAGCGATCGCATTGCCAAAGCCGTATCCCACACAGGCGAAATACAAGGCTGCACCCAGCACTCAGCCTCAGTTTCCACCATGAAATTTTCAATTGCCTTAAATCCGCGTCTTACTACCGGATCATTGACACCATAGCCAAGCGATCGCAGCGCCAGCATCGAATTCAGCATCGCCGGGATAATTCCGCCCCAATCACCGGTTGCTTCCTGCCGTTCTATAATCCACTTTTCCGCTTTTGCAATACTCTCTTTTCTAAGTGGAACAAGATCAACAGATTCGGCTAGCTTGAATACTTTGTCTAATACAAGGAAAGCATCGCTCCAGTCTCCTTTCTCGCTCAGCTCCCAGCGCACATTCTCAATGCCTTCTGCATACAGCTCATTTAGGTTAATAATTGGCTGCACAGAATAAATCGGCTTCTTGTCAAAGACAATCAGAAGCGGAACCGTACTGCCCCTTGCCCAGCTAGAGAGCTCGTAAATACTGAACGGGAACGGCTGCTCTAGCTGCATCACCCAGGCAGGCAGCGTCGGCAGTCCCTTCCACTGAAAGCAGCCAATCAGCGCTAAATGAAACTTGGTGAAGATGCGAGTTTGACTAATGCCGCCCCGATGTAGAATGAATCGCTTCGCCTCAACTAGCGCCGGATCGCTAGCCGGAACGCCCAACAGCCGCAGCCCCATATACGCTTCTACAGAAGTGCTCAGGTCGCCGCCATCGCCCCAAAACAGCTCCCAGCCACCGTGTTCTTTTTGCTGCGATCGCAGATATCTCTCAAACTTATCTAGCGGTAGGCTATCCGCGATTCCCCAAACCTTATACAACAGAACAACTTCAGCCGTAATACTGGCATTCGATTCCAGATTCGCCCACCAGTAGCCTTCTGGCTTCTGAATAGAGAACAGATATTGCTGCGCAGCTTTAATAGAGTGAGTCGAGAGTCTTTGAAGGAACAGTCGGAGTCGCTATCGGTGAGGGCGCTGAAGTTGGCATAAGTTGACATAGAGTCGAGAGGAGCTTACATCAGTAAAAGCGTTACTGAGATAGCATAATGCAAATTCTTCAATGGCCAAATGGAAAATGTATTGCTCGGACTAACGACGGTGTCCGCCCTGATTTGGGTAGGCATGCTGCTGCTGTGGGGCCAGTTCTGGCGGGCGGACCAGCGATTGGACCTAGAATTGCTGAAGTGGGAGGCTTCGCCGGGTCAGTGGCCATCGGTAGCGGTGGTGATCCCAGCTAGAAACGAGGCAGATTTGATTGGAACGACAGTGCGATCGCACCTAACCCAGACCTACCCCGGCCCACTCTCAATTCTGCTAATCGACGACAACAGCACAGACCAAACCGCCCAAATTGCTGCCCAAACTGCCAAAGTATTGAAGAAAACCAATCTACTTACTATCCTTCCGGGCAAAACTTTGCCGACTGGTTGGAGTGGCAAACTCTGGGCACTGCAACAGGGCTTCGACTATCTAAAGCAGAACGACTCGACCAGCGCTGCCCTACCGGACTACGTACTATTCACCGATGCAGATATTGAGCATTCGCCCCACAATCTCCAACAGTTAGTCGCTAAAGCTAAAACCGACGGCCTAGATCTGGTTTCTCTTATGGTGCAGCTACGCACCCAAAGTTTCTGGGAAAAGCTGTTGATTCCAGCTTTTATCTTCTTCTTTCAGCTCCTCTATCCCTTCCCCTGGGTGAATAATTCCAACAAGAAAACAGCCGCCGCTGCCGGAGGGTGCGTCTTACTCGGATTCGACGCGCTCTTGCGGATCGGTGGACTTCAGCAAATCAGACAAGCTCTAATCGACGACTGTGCGCTAGGTGCGGCGGTCAAAGCAGGCGGCCCGATCTGGCTCGGTCTAAGTGATGAAGTGAAAAGTCTGCGTCCCTATCCCAGCCTGCTTAGCCTTTGGCAAATGGTGGCGCGCAGTGCCTACACCCAGCTCAACTATTCTCCTTTCTTGCTAGTGGGAACAGTAATTGGCATGGCGCTAGTGTACTGGGTGCCACCGCTGGGGTTGGTAATCGGCATCGTGACGGGGGAAAGTGCGATCGCCCTGCTCGGACTGCTTGGCTGGCTACTCATGGCAATCGCCTACTGGCCAACGCTACGCCTGTACAACAGTCCTGTCTGGATGGCCTTCGCGCTGCCTGTGATCGCACTTCTCTACACGCTTATGACACTTGATTCAGCGCGGCAGTACTGGATAGGAAACGGCAGTGAATGGAAGGGTCGAACGTATGCTCGTTAGCGAGTGCCGTATCAACTTTGTAGTGGGCAAAAGTATCCGGGTAGGGAACGGGTCGATACTGTTATCTGTCCACCAGACTGGTTTCAGTACAGCCCAGGAACAACAGACCGTTTGGTCGCAGTAGCTGGTCGAGTTTGGTAAGGGTGCGATCGCGCGCCATCTGACCAAAGAAAATCAACAGGTTTCGACAAAAGATAATGTCGTAGGGTCGCACATCTCTCAATAGCCGCGTCGTGTACTCTAGAAGGAGCCCATCTGTGATGGCTGAAAATGGGATACTAAAATATGAACGGTTCGACCACGACCAGCTGTCGCCGCGCAGCCTAGAATTGACAGCAGCCGTTCGTCGATATCTGTTTGTCATTCAGGCTGTACACTACCTGGCTTACCAAAAATATCTCGACGACTCCATTTGGAACGTCTGGTACAAAGATATGAAGAGAACGCTAGCCTGTCCGGTAATCTACAGAGAATGGCCTGATCTCAAACAAGATTTTTTTGAGTTTAAATCATTTAGAGAATTTGTTGAAGAAGTGATCGACACTACGAAAAAGGGAGACAGCGACGCTGACTCCCTCTAGTCGTATCGAGTTTTCCAAGCCTCTACCAAGAAGGCAGTAGGAACCTGTGTCTACTTGATAGTGACCTTTGCACCCGCATCTTCTAGAGTCTTCTTAGCCTCTTCAGCAGCGTCTTTAGCGACTGCTTCCTTAACGGTAATTGGGGCAGATTCGACCATGCCTTTCGCTTCTTTTAGACCTAGACCTGTCATCGAGCGAACTGCCTTGAGAATGGCGATCTTCTTATCGCCAGGAACTTCATCCAAGACAACGTCGAACTCAGTCTTCTCTTCGACTTCTTCAGCCACAGCAGCACCGCCGCCGCCGCCAGCAACTGCTACGGGTGCAGCCGCACTCACGCCAAACGCTTCTTCAATTTGAGAAACTAGCTCAGAGGCTTCTAGTAGAGATAGGGTTTTCAGCTTTTCCAAAATTTCGTCAGTTGCAGCAGACATGAATGTCTCTCCTTATTATGTGTTACTTGTTGTGGGTTAGTGATGTGTTTCGTGACCGTACAGAGCGTGACTGTACAGAGTTGAAATTCGCTTACTCTTTCTCGGCATATGCCTTGATACCGCGACCAATCGAAGCCGGAACTTCTTTGATGCCAAGCGCTAGCTTCGTCGCTACAGCGTTGATACCAACCGCAATCTTGGCGTAAAGCTCGTCTTTGGTTGGCAAATCGGCAAGTGCTTCTGCATCTTTTTGACTCAGCAGCTTACCTTCTAGTACCGCACCGCGCAGCTCAGTCTTCTTGGTATCTTTCTGAAACTTTTTGTATGCCTTAACCGCAGAACCAATGTCTTCTTGGGTTAGCAAGATCGCAGAGGTACCAGTTAACAGCGGCTCCATCTCTTGCCATTGCGCTTGATCGGCGATCGCACGCTTTAGCAGAGTGTTCTTCGAGATTTTGCACACTGCGCCCGACTCACGCAAGCGGTTACGCAAATCACTGATCTGCGCGACCGAGAGCCCCTTGTAGTCAATCACAAAAGCTGATTCTGACTTGTCCAAGATGTCTTTCATCTCAGCGACGAGCGCCTGTTTATCCGCTAGGGTTCTTCCCATTCCATTTCACCTCCTTTTTATTTAGATTTTTGTATTTAGTCGCTGCGCCGGGTCAAAAACAAACCCCAATCTAGAAACCAGATCGGGGCATACGTATCGAAGCAATATTGCGCAGTGTTATCCAAAGGCTCAGCCATCAACCGCAAACCTCGGTAGGGAATTAAGCCTTTCGGCTTTATCAATTAGCTGTTAGAACAACTAACTATCAAAAGCTGATTAGCACCTACTGTCTCTGGTCGCTATATTCGATTGTTGAGGGTTGTGACCTATACGCTGTAAAAGCCCGTAGAGGGCTTCAAACTAAATTACTGGTTACTAGCTTTTTCGGCTAGCTAGTCTTTCGGATGACTATTCTTTGCCTGAGAGCAGCTCATCTAGCTTCAAATCACGCAGCGCCGAAATATCTACAGAGATAGACGGTCCCATCGTGGAGGAAACAGAGATAGAGCGCCAGAATCGACCTTTAGCACCAGAAGGACGGTTGCGATCAATCGTCTCCTGTAGCGCTTTTAGATTTTCTAGCAGAGCTTCTGCCGAAAAATCAGCCTTTCCAAACTTAACATGAACAATGCCAGTTTTGTCAGCTCGAAATTCCAACTTACCTGCTTTGAACGCTTCGATTGCGCTTGCTAGCTCGAAGGTAACCGTGCCCCCTTTGGGTGAAGGCATCAAACCGCGCGGACCGAGCACCCGACCCAGCTTGGCCACCTTAGGCATCATATCCGGCGTAGCAACTAGCACGTCGAAGTCCATCATGCCTTTGCTGATGTCTTCGATTAGCTCCTCAGAGCCTGCGAGCGTTGCACCTGCTTCATTCGCTTCGTTGACCTTCTCACCACGGGCCACAACAGCGACGCGTACGTCTTGGCCTGTGCCCTTCGGCAGTGCAACAGTCGTTCTTAGCTGCTGATCGGTGTACTTAGGATCGATGCCCAGTCGGATATGCGCTTCTGCAGTTTCAGTGAATTTTGCAGTGGCCGTTTCTTTTAGTAGAGTAACGGCTGCTAGGGGCTGATAGTCGAGCTCAGCGTCTACTTTTTCGTACAGCGCCTGCATGCGCTTTGAGATTTTTGCCATGATTGTCTTCTTGTGGGGTAGCTAGCGAAGCAATTGCCTCTTCCCCGATAGTGTTTACTGCGATGCGCTGGTCGAATGCTTTTGGTGCGTCTATTGCGATGTACGCTTTCGGTCCGCTTCTTAAAGCGTGCCTTTGAGCGTCTCTACTTAACCCGCGACCTCAACGCCCATATTCCGCGCGGTTCCTTCGATGATGTTCATTGCCATCTCAATGTCATTAGCATTGAGATCAGGCATTTTCATCTCAGCGATTTCTTTGAGCTGATCGCGGGTGATAGAACCCACCTTCTCAGTTCTAGGATTACCAGAACCCTTTTCGATCTTAGCGGCTTTCTTGATCAAGACTGACGCGGGCGGGGTCTTGAGAATGAAAGTGAAGCTTCTATCTTCAAAAACAGAAATTTCAACCGGAACAATCAGCCCTGCCTTTTCTGCCGTTCTGGAGTTGTAATCCTTACAGAACGCCATGATATTCACACCGTGCTGACCCAAAGCGGGGCCAATCGGTGGGGCAGGGTTCGCCTTACCAGCAGGAATCGCCAGCTTAATGAGCGCAACTACCTTCTTTGCCATTGATTAACTCTTACTTACTTAACTCTTTTAGAATCGGGCCTTGAGGTCACGACTCTTTCTTCACTTGATTAAATTCAAGTTCTACAGGCGTATCGCGACCAAAGATAGAGAGCAGAGCCTTCAGCTTGCTGCGCTCTGGGCTCACTTCGATCACCTCACCCTCAAAGTCCTTAAACGGACCCGAGAGCACCGTGATTTTATCACCTGCTGCCATGTCGATTTTGACGACAGGCGCTTGCTCTTGGGTCTGCTTAAAGATTCTTTTGACCTCGCCCGCGCTCAGAGGCATCGGCTTTACGTGGCCTCTTCCTCTTCCTTGGGCTCGGCGCTGTTCTGCGCCGACAAAGTTGATTACGTGGGGCGTATTCTTGACGACCTGCCAAGCATCGTCATCTAGAGCCATGCGGATTAGCACGTAGCCTGGAAAAACTTTCTCGTCAATGTTGTGACGACTGCCGTCTTTTCGCATTTTAACAGCAGGCGTCTGAGGAATCTCGACTTCTAGAATCACGCTGGAAAGATCGAAGGTCTTGACCCGCTGCTCTAGAGTCAGCTTGACCTTTTTCTCACAGCCAGAGGCAACCTGGACCGCATACCATCGAGGTCTTTGAGTGCGTACGGTGACGGTCTCTTGAGCTTCTGACTCGGAGGCTCCTTCTTCAAGGAGCTGAGACTCGTCATAATTAGAATCGTCGGAAGCCATAATCAAACTCGCTCAAAGTTCGCCTTAAAAATCAAGTGGTGTTGCAAAGAGGTGCTCTCGGAGAAATCTTGAAGGTGGGTGTAGAAACCAACAAGGCAAAAATTAAAATATCAGTCTTGAGCCCCAGCCGAATAGCTTGTCTACGAAGTAGATAATTGTGGCCGACAGGCTGACCATCAAAATCACCGCAGCGGACTCACTAATTAGCTGCTGACGAGTTGGCCAGATTACCTTGGCCAGCTCTTCACGAGTGCCCTGAGCAAACGCATTGGCACTGAAGCCATCGGTGGATTCTAGTTCGGCAGGCCGTTTGCCAGCAGATTGCTTACTAGCGGGCTGTTTACTAGCAGCCTGTTTGCCAGCTTTTTGGTCAACCTTTTTCTGACCGACTTGATCTTTCTTTTCAGCCTGTTTAGAGTCTTTCTTAGCCACTGATTATGATTCCTTGCCTACCCGCAGCAGATAGGCACTCAATTTTCAAGCACTCTCGTAAAGTATGGGAAAACACGCCCTGAGGGACTCGAACCCCCGACATTCGGTTTTGGAGACCGACGTTCTACCAACTGAACTAAGGACGCATACGTCGGTTGGCTACAGGTCGCACCCAACCGACCATCTCAACAGGACCGTCTTACATGAAAGTAAGGTTTAGTCGGTTTAGAGAGAGCGGTCGAAGCGTTGCTTCAGGCGAGTTGCTTTACCAATGCGATCGCGCAGGTAATACAGCTTAGCCCGACGCGCCTTACCCCGGCGAATCACCTTAATACTAGCAACTCTTGGAGCATGCAGCAAAAATACTCGTTCTACGCCTACGCCTTGAAAAACGCGGCGTACCGTGATGGTCTCGTTGATGCCCCCATTGCGCATGGCAATGACGGTCCCTTCATACGGCTGAACGCGCTCTTTACCGCCCTCTACGATTCGCACACCAACGCGAACTGTATCCCCAACATAGATAGTGGGTAAATCGTCTTTAATTTGTTCCGCTTCAATCGAGCGAATTATTGCTTCAGCGTTCATCTCAGCCTTTGTAAAAGCGCACAGTCTTTGAGTATATAGCATGAATGCAGAAATGATCTTAGTTTTTTGAGAGTATGTACGGGTAGAGCGTTGGGTCGTTATGTTTTCGGCAGCTAGAACCGTTACGATATATCTACCTTGCTCACTCTTTTTTAGATCTCTATCTCCATGAATTTTCTGACTAACCTGCTGCCAAAGATATCTTTTCCCCCTGCGCTCCAAGGCATCTCTGGCAGACGAATCGAACTGAAGTCGGAGATGGAAATTGAGACGATGCGGATCGCATCGAGAATAGTCGCTACGGTGCTAAAGGAGATCAACGACTTGACCGAAGTGGGTATGACAACCGCCGATCTAGACAGCTACGCCGAAAAGCGAATTCGTGAGATGGGAGCAACACCCAGCTTTAAGGGCTACCACGGCTTTCCAGCCTCTATCTGCGCGAGTGTAAACAATGAGGTGGTCCACGGCATTCCTCGCAAGCGAAAGAAGATCAGCAACGGGGATCTAGTCAAGATTGATACCGGGGCTTACTTCGATGGTTTTCATGGGGACTCTTGTATCACTATCTCGGTAGGAAAGGTAAAACCAGAAGCGCAGCGACTAGCGGCGGCCGCTCAAGCTGCACTGCACGCAGGTATTGAGCAGGTAAAGCCTGGCAACACGCTGCTAGATATTGCGGGCGCGATTGAGGATTCGGTGAAGTCGAGTCGGTTTAGCGTCGTCGAAGAGTTCACCGGGCACGGGGTAGGCCGCAACCTCCACGAAGAGCCCGCTGTGTTTAACTTTCGGACCAAAGAAGTGCCGAATGTGACTCTAAAAGAAGGAATGACGCTGGCGATTGAGCCGATATTAAATGCAGGCAGTCAGCATACTCGTACGCTGAGCGATCGCTGGACAGTCGTCACGCTTGACCGGGCCTGGTCGGCTCAGTGGGAGCATACGGTGCTAGTGACTGAAAGTGGATACGAAATTTTGACTGATCGCACTAGGGTTTGACTTAGCGTTTAAGCCTGCCTTCTACAAGCGCTTGATATGGGCACTTGCCCGTCTTATTCCTTTAGTTCCTCAAGGCTGACGCAGGTCTCGGCGTCGTAATCGATATCAAATTCTAGGAGATAGGCTTTAGAGCTGCGGTTCGGCGGAAAGTCATCATAGCTAAGGACAGTCGCAACAATTTCATTGTTGATCGCCTCGTAGCCCGTACTGCGGAGCAAAGCTGGCTCGCCTGAGACGCTGCCCTGAGCATCGAATAGGACGCCGACTTCGGCACTATGAGGGGCTTTTTCTAGGCAAAGGCTAAGCGATCGCGCTTCCATATCAGCCTGCTCAGACACCTCAATCGGATAGGCAATCTCAGTGAGATCAGAGATCTCAGTCGGCTCGATGCTTTCTACAGTGCCAACGTTAGCCTGCCTTTGGATGTCGGCTATCCAGTCGGCTCGGTTCTGACTAGCACTGCGATCATCCGTATCTTCCTCGCTGTAGGCTAGCAATTCAGACAGCTCACTAACCTCTTTGAGCAGATCGTCCGAGACCGAGGCTGAGTCAGCGAGAGCGGCAACTAGCGTCGTAATAGAAGGCGGAGCGGCGTCCTCATCTGACGTAGTGGGTTGACTATCAGACTGATTAGACAAATCGGGAACGCTGCCAGTTGAAGGCCGACTAACCTGCGGAGCAGCAGGGGTAGCAGCCTCAGTGCCCGCTGCTGGCGGATTAGCAGACGACGGGTTAGGACTACTCGCTGAGAGACTAGGGATATCACTACTGTTAGCAGAAGAGGTGGAGGCAGTAGAAGCGGTTGCAGGTGTCGCACGTCGGAAAGTTGACTGAGCACTTGCAGCGCGAGGAGCAGCCGTGCGAGTAGTAACCGCAACCGGAGCAAGGGCGGCTGGCTTTGGGGCTTTGCGACTGGCCATTACCAGAGTATCTGGGTTGGGCACGGGCGATTGGTCTAATGGCTGATCGGCCAAGGCTTCTCTTGCCGATATTCCTTTTGGCGGAAACGCTGCTGACTCTGATTCTTCAGAAAAAGGCACATCCTCTACGACGACAGCTTCTGATTCACCGCCTGTGGGCAAGAACAGCACTAGCGCATGTAGGCCAAGCGCCATCAGAAAAAGAGGCCGAGCGAATTGAACAAGCTTCATAAGAAATATGCGATCTTCACAAGATTAAGAATAGCGAAGACATCCGTTCTTTAGCAGTACACAAGAGCACTATCTCAAGCGTCCTTAGCTGTGATCGGCATGAGCCATCAGGTTCGAGGATCGTTCTGCCAAATCACTAGCAGCGTCGAGCCCTGAAGCTGTACCAGGCTAAGATACATCACCACACTGCCGTCTTCTTTGGTTAGCTGGTGTAAAGGTTCTCCCCCGTAGGTGCCCGATTCCACAAAGCTTAGGCCCGCTGATGAGTAAACCTCTGTTTGCTTAGCAATTATATCTGCGGGCTCTCCGTCTAGCCGTCTGGCGTCTCTCGCCCCTGCTATCGCTTGAGAAGTGGGAACACCGCCTACGCTTGTCTCAGTTATGAAGAAGGACGAATTGGTACCTTTCCGGAACTCCCTAGGAGCTGGAAGCGCATTTCCTCCAGTGAGGGGATCTTTATACCCTTGTAAACCAAGACTGTCCAGATTCTGAATGTACATCTGCTGATCCGCACTGGGATCGTAGGCAGCGACCTGAGTCCCTGCCGCTGATTGAGCTTGCATCGAGCTGTTAGTAGATGCTGGTGCGGGTGATTGAACGACTGGACCTGGTTCGGTATTGTCTAGATCTGGAGCTATAGGCGCAGGCGCAGAAGCGGGGTTTGGGGGGGCGATCGCAGGTGCACTGTTCGGCGAGGGCGGTGCGGCGGGTTCTGGCGGTGGCGGCTCTGAAGTCGCAATTTCTGCCAGGTTCAAAACATCTACCGGAATAGACTCTATATCCTCTGGCTGCTCTGTAGAGTCTTCTACAGCTTTAGGCTCGCTCGGATTAAAGGGAACCACCAGTAGAACGACGTGCACGCCCAAAGCTATCCAAGTCAAAGGATGGTACAGAACTTTCTTTAGCGTCAGGCGGCGAGTCGTGCTGTCGGCAACCATGAAAAACGTCAGAGTGAAAGTAAACGAATAGCAAACGCCCCGACGCATCAGGACGTTTGCTACAGACCACTAGCGATCAGCAGTCAGGAAATAACCGTTTAAGAGCTATCAACTCAATAGAAGAGTCGAAAAATTCTACGGCAGGCCGAATTAGAGCATTCCTAGAGAAGTCTCGTAGCTATCTGCGGCCAAAGGTACGTAGCCAACTTCACTAATGATGTTGTCCTCAGTTTCAGCGGCTCTAGTCAAGTAGTACTCTACAAACGACTTGACTTCGGGGCGGCTAGCCATAGCGTCAGTATTGACGTAGATGAAGATCTCACGTGCTAGAGGCTTGTAGTCGTCGATAGTTTCTGGAGAAGGGATCACCGCATCGCCTCCAGTCGCTTCGCTAGAGATACCGACCGCCTGAAGCAGGTCTTGGTTCTCTAAGTAATAGGACATACCGAAGTAGCCAAGCGCATTCGAGTCGCGAGAAACCCCTGTTACTAGAACGTTGTCGTCTTCGCTGGCGGTGTAGTCAGCGCGGCTAGCACCCTCATCGCCTAGAATTTCTTCGTTAAAGTAGTCGAACGTACCAGAATCGGAGCCAGGGCCGTATAGGTTCAAAGGCGCGTTTGGAAAGCTAGCGTCGATCTGATTCCAGTTGGTGATTGTGCCTTCAGAAGAGCTGTCCCAGATTGCTTTGAGCTGGTCAGTCGATAGATCGATTGCCCAGTCGTTGTTGGGGTTAATCACTACGGTAATGGCGTCGAAGGCAACCGGAATTACCTCGTAGTTGATGCCGTTCTCTGCGCAGAGCTCTTTTTCAGAATCCTTGATGGGCCTAGAAGCATTAGAGATCACAGTTTCACCTGCGCAAAACTTCTCAAAGCCGCCGCCAGTACCAGAAACGCCGACTGTAACGTTCACATCAGGATCAACGGTAGTCGTGAACTCTTCAGCCATCGCTTCGGTGATGGGGAAAACAGTACTCGAACCATCGATAGCAATTAGGTTACTCTGGGCGTTAGCAGCGACAGAAGATAGGCCGATAGTCGCTACTAGTGCCGCTGTACCTAAAACTTTGAAGCTAGTGAAAAATTTCTTTACGCTCGTTGTCATGTCGAAACTCCTAAGGTCGAAAAACGCGCCAAGGAATAATCTACGGACCTCAGTTTAAGAAATCAGCGATTCTAGGTTATGACTGTATTAAGGAGAAATTAATTCTTAAGTGTTTTCACGGTTTTTGACATCTTCCTCTAGTACAAGCGCTGTTCAACCTACGGGGTTGGCAAGCGCTGCTTTTTGTAGCGGCATCAGCTCAGTAATTCCTTTCTCTGCGTATTCGAGCATGGCGTTGAGCTGCGACCTGGTAAAACTCCCTGCCTCAGCAGTACCTTGCACTTCAATAAATTCGAGCTTTTCGTTCATCACTACATTGAAGTCAATATCGGCAGCAAAGTCTTCAGGATAGTTGAGATCTAGAAAGGGATCGCCCTCTAGTAAGCCAACTGAGATAGCAGCAATTTGGTGACGTAGCGGAGAGGCGGTGAGTTCGCCAGTTTTAATTAGGTAGGCGATCGCATCTTCTAGCGCCACATACGCGCCAGTAATAGAGGTCGTCCTAGTGCCGCCATCTGCCTGCAATACATCCGCATCGATTGTGATCGTCCGCTCACCGAGCGCCTCCATATCTATAGCCGCTCGCAAGCTCCGCCCAATCAGCCGCTGAATCTCCTGCGTTCGCCCAGAAAGCTTCATAAACTCCCGCGACTTTCGCGTCTGCGTCGAACCCGGCAGCATCCGATACTCCGCCGTTAGCCACCCCTTACCAGAATCCCTTAAAAAGCGCGGCACGTCCGCTTCTATAGACGCCGTGCAAAGCACTCTAGTATTACCGCAGTGGGCCAGCACAGACCCCGCAGAATAGTTCGTGAACTGACGTTCAAACTTGAAAGGACGAAGCTGGTCGGGCTGTCTTTGGTCAGGGCGTTGCCAGGGCATAAGCGACTAGGGAAAGGACGATGGATTAGGGCGGTAAGTTAGAAGCGGTGAGTTAGAGCAGTTGTGCTGAATCATACTCCGAAGCCGACCTCTTAAAGGCCATCACTCCAAACAGCATCTGCTTTCGACATATAGCGTATTATTTCTGTTTATAGACATCAACTACGCTATATATTGGTTGTCACAGTTGTCTGAACTACGCCGCTGTACTCATTTGTCGCTCATCACTTTATGGTTTCTCAGCTTAGAGTCCTTCCTAGCGCGCTCGGTGAGGGCCCGGTCCCTCTGCCAAACGCCCAACGCCACTTGCTACGTCACCCTTTACTTAGCGCTATAGAAGGAACCGTACAGGTCTTTACCTCTCAGCACCGCACCTTTTTTACCAATGTCATGGTGCAGGCCATGCGAATCGCTGAGCAGGGGCTACCTGTCTTGATCATGCAGTTTTTGAAAGGTGGCATCGATCAAGGTCCGGAAAATCCAATGAGCATGGGGCAAAATCTAGACTGGGTGCGCTGTGGTAGCCCAACCTGCATTAAAAGCACCAGCGTAGACGATGAGACCAGAGCCGCCGTCAAAGAACTGTGGGAACACGCACAGCTAGCCGTGCGAGGCGGTGTCTATGGGCTGATAGTCCTCGATGAGCTAAGTTTGGCAATCGACTATGGGCTAATTTCAGAAGACGAAGTGCTAGCGCTGATCAAAAACAGACCCTCCCACGTTGAAATCATCTTTACCGGGCCACAGATGTCAGAGTCGCTATTAGAAGTCGCAGACCAAGTCACTCAGTTTCGTCGTAACCATCTGGTGTAAGGAAATGATCAAAAATGACGCCTGGATAAAAGCCGCCGCCAGCGAAGGCATGATCGCGCCTTTTGAAGCATCCCTGATTCGCCGAGTTCAGCTACCGACCCACATCCACGAAACGCCAGTCATCAGCTACGGCCTCTCCTCCTACGGCTACGACATTCGCCTTTCCTCAAACGAGTTTCGGATCTTCCGCCACGTCCCCGGCACCGTCATCGATCCCAAAAACTTCAACCCTGAGAACCTAGAGCCCACCCAGCTCAAAACCGATGAAAATGGCAGCTACTTCATTTTGCCTGCGCACTCCTACGGCCTCGGCGTCGCCCTCGAAAAGCTCCAGATGCCCAACAACATCACCACTATCTGCATCGGCAAAAGCACCTACGCCCGCTGCGGCATTATCGCTAACCTCACCCCCGCTGAGGCTGGCTGGCGCGGCTATCTCACCCTAGAATTTTCCAATTCCTCCAGTGCCGACTGTCGCATCTATGCCAATGAGGGCGTCGTGCAGCTTCTGTTCCTAGAAGGCGAACCCTGCCAAGTCAGCTACGATACCAGAAAAGGGAAATACCAGGATCAGCCCGAAGCGGTTACCATTGCTCGGATTTAGAATCTCTCATTTGTTATGGAAGGTAGCGCTACAATTCACAAAGCCCACTTATACAAAGGAACGATTCAAGTAGCGATCGCTGTTCTCTATGACTTATACCTCTGTACGCTACAAAACATACGAAGAGTATTTGTCGGCTGATTTTGGATCAGATGGAAAGTTTCGGCTGCTGAGTAGTGGAGAAGTTATAGAGTTGCCGCCTGAAGATGAAAGCAATGTCCGAATGGCGGGCGAACTAGAGTATGTGCTAAAGCAAATTGTGACGCCTAGAGAGTTAGTCAGAGACTCGGCTACTGAGCTACAGGTTCGTCCGGTTGGCGACGGCCGAGTCAATCGAGCACCCGATCTCTTGGTGCTTCAACCTGCACATATTGAGCTGATGGCCACGCTCAAAAAGAGCGCAATTTTGATAGGGATGCCGCCGCCAGTTTTTGTAGCTGAAATGGTCAGCCCTGGAGGCGATCGCAGCGATAACTATCGACGCGACTACGAGTGGAAACGCCAGCAGTACGAGTGGTGGCAGATTCCTGAATACTGGATTGTAGACCGACACAGAGACAAAATTACTGCATTAGTGCTGAAAAACAGTAGCTATGGAGAACGGGTTTATCTACGTTCTGAAACGATCCGCTCAGCCGTTTTCTCTTCTCTAGAGCTATCGGTCGCTCAAGTACTAGAAGGTAGAATCTCATAATTGTCTTACTCTATGATCATCGGCGGCTGCGTCGCCAGTTGAACCAGTTTTCTGACCAGTCTCTTTTCCAGTGGCCGATTTCCCACTGGGGTTGGCAGTGTTGGGTTGCGGCCTGACGAACTAGGCTCATCAGAGCTGAGTTTGATGTTGAAGAGAGATTGTTGCAAAGTTTGGTGATGGGTTGATTTAGATAGGTCGCGATGATCACAATACAATCATCAGCGCGATCGCCCACCAGATGCACACCCACCAGCCGCCGACCTACGCAAACCAACTGACAGTAGCCAGAAGCAGGCACTACCTGAGATAGATCGGTACTACCAGCATGAGTAGCTAGCCATACGCGGACTCTATCGCCATAGCGATCAGCCGCCTGAGACCGAGTCAGACCAGCCATCGCAAACTGAGAGCCTACCTTCATTAGTTGAGCAGGCTCAATCCGACGAGTAGGTAAGAACAAAGCATTCTGAACAGCGGCTGAGACTTCACTGTGGGTAGTCGCTATCTCTCTGTGGCCTTCGATAATTTCGCCACAGGCGAACAGTCGGCTCTTGCCTACCTGAAATTTTCGGCTGACTCTTAGAAAAGGTGAGCTGTCGTGCTGGCGGCTGTGACGGTCGTGGCGATAGGCAAACTTAGGTAAATCTAGCGCGGGCTGTTCGGTGCCAAAGTGCAGGGTTTGCTCTGCTGTGGTTGTCTGTACATCAGCCGGATCGATGAAAGTGACGCCAGCTTGATTGAGCTGCGATCGCACCAAAATCTGCACCCCCTCATCCCATCCAGGCAACACCTCTACCGTTTGCACGGTTACCTGCACCCCCATCTGAGCGAGCACCTCAGCCCATAGCAGCGATCGCACCCCCCCGCCCCAAATCATCACCGATCTAGGCAATCGTGTCGCCGTTAGCAAAGGCTTAAACACATCCGGCGATAGGCTAAACGCCGCTAGCACCGCCCGCGCCTTGATCTGGCGACTGCGCGTAGTAACTACACGCTTTTTAGACAGTCGCTCTGGCATCTCTATCACCACGTCAACGCCTTCAGCACTGAGCGCCGCCTCTGAAAGATGAGCGTCTTGAGTTTCAGCGGCGATCGCACTCCAGTCCAAAAAAGCGCTCCAGTTCCAGTCAGCCAGTCCACGACTCGATTGGCTGATCGGCTGAGCTTCAAACCACCGACTAACCGCCTGCGCTTGGCATCCTCTGGTCACCTGCTGGAGCGCTTGTAATAGATACCGATGCCTTTGGTTGAGTACAAACAAGCCCGGTGGTTCGACTAGGGCGAGCCTAGCGCCATAGCTAGCAGCCTGGAGGGCAGCCTCGCGCCCCGCTAACGTTCCCCCTAAAATCACCAAATCGTAGTCAGCGGCCATAGGGACTTATCTCTTCTCCAATCTTCTCCAACTGGGGCAGCACGTCGGTCAGGGCTGCGAGCAATTGGTCATTTTCGGCTTCGGTCTTGATCGCCACTCTGAAGTAGCGATCGCCCAGTTCAGCAAAGCTCATGCAATCACGAATGTAGATTCTATGCCGCTTGAGCAACTGTTCTTGTAGTGCAGTTGCAGAAACATCGCAAGCAACTAGGAAAAAATTGACGGCGCTAGGCAGAGGGCTTAATCCTGTTAGAGCTGCTAATCCTTGGTAGAGCTGCTGGTTCGCAGAGGTCAGCCAGTCCCAGGTTTGTCGCTGAAAGTCACTGTCCTTGAGCGCAGCGATACCGGCGGCGGCAGCAAATGTATTGACTGACCAGGGATCGCGCCACTGGTTCCAGCGCTGGATGGTTTTGGGATGGGCGATCGCATACCCCAGCCGCACTCCCGGCATACTGTAAAACTTTGTTAGCGAGCGGATGATGATTAGATTGGGGAATTCGTGAACGAACTCAATCACGCTTTGATCTTGCTCTAATGGCAAAAAGTCCATGAAGGCTTCGTCTACAACGACTAGCGCGAAACGGGATAAGAGCGATCGCACCCTTCGCCGAGAAAATACAGCTCCAGTTGGGTTGTGAGGATTATTCAAAAGAAGACCGCAGTCTGCTAGTGGAATTCCTTCAGATACGGAAAAATCATCGTCCCAGTCATCACGACAACCGTTAGCCTCCATCAAATCAATACTCAGCGTTTGAGCGTTGAAAGACTTTAGCGCGCGATCATAGTCGCTAAATCCAGGACTGAGCTTCAGCGTTGGCTGCTGTAATGAGGCCAAATCACGGGCGGCGTAGGTAAGCAGTTCTGCTGCGCCGTTACCAGGGAGAATGTGGTCGGTGGGCAGATGGTGATGGTGTGCGATCGCCTGCCGCAAAGCACCATAGTCCGGATCAGGATAAGCTACCACAGACGAAAAAGCCGCCTGAATCGCCTGCAAAACAGAAGCAGGCGGTCCAAGCGGACTGATACTAGCGGAAAAATCTAGCAGATCATCAGGAGTACACTGAGCCAGTTCAGCAGCCCAGATCAAATTTCCGCCATGAACCGGTCTAGGCATACCCTACGCACGCGGAGCAATCAAAAGAGCAGTAGTTACTTCTTCTTACCTGCCACCATTTCCTTAAATTGCTTACCCGCTGAAAATGCAGGGACCGTAGTTGCTGGAATTACCATCGTGTCGCCAGTCTTGGGATTGCGACCTTCTCGCTCCTTACGAGCCCGTGGCTCAAACGAGCCAAATCCTACTAGAGTGACCTTTTCACCTTTTGACACCGCTTCCATAATGGACTCTACAGCAGCAGAAATCACAGTGTCAGCCTGCTTCTTCGTAAGCGAAGTTTTATCTGCAACTGTATCGACGAGTTCACCTTTATTCATGCTTATCTCCTCGGAGGATGATTGGGTTGATTTGAACGAGTTGAATTGATCGAAGCCGACTAATATTTGCCCGTGAGCAGCTAGCTAATTACTTGCCTGCGGTAGCTGTCTAATGCCTACCTTCAGCAAGGTGTAAATTTTGGATGAGGTTCTCAAAAACTGAAAGGACTATCAGCCATTAGCAACAATCGCTGAAACCCCCGAAACCTCATGAATTTTACTGCCTCATTCTAAGGGGTACCCGTGCACTCTGAACAGAGAAAACCTTGAATTTATACGCTTTCGAGGGATTTTTTAACATAATTTACTGTTACAAGGCCAAAAGGATAGATTCACCTTGACAAAAAGCCGACGTCTCCTGTAAGGGAAAAGCGTCGGCTTAATTTGACTGATGCGAATTAGCGGCGAGTTAGCGCGGTGCATTCTGCGCTGGCTTATGGCTTGTTTTCCAGAAGCTGCTGGACATCTTCACCCGGTTCATAGCTGTAGCCATAGACGCTCTCATCGGCATCGTTCATCACCTGTGGCGTTAGCAGTACGATCAGCTCGCGGCGGATATTCTCTTTGTCGGTACTTCTAAAGAGCGCACCTAATAGTGGAATATCGCCTAGAATTGGCACCTTGGTAGCTGTTGTTCGATCGGACTCTTGGATGATTCCAGATAGCACCAGCGTTTGACCATCTCTGACTCTGATCTGACCAGAGGTGAGCTGACGATTTGCTAGTAGCACAGCCCGATCGCCACCTACATTGAAGCTATCGGTCGGCGCTGAGATAGAAGGTGCGACTGCCAAGGTCACAAATCCGTTGTCGTCAATGCGGTCTATCTGGACCTGTAGATTCAACCCCGCATCTTCTTTCTCGAAGGTTACTGTTCGGAGGATACCGACTTCTGTGGTCTCAATATCCGTTGTGATATTAGTGACGACTTCTTGGGTCAGCTGTACAGCTGCTGTCTGTCCTTCTTGAATCACTAGCGTCGGATCGGTGACGATCTTGGCGTTACTGCTTTGAATAGAGGCTTCGAGCTGAGCAAGGAACTGTCTAGCAATCCCGATTGCGCCACCAGCCGCACCAAAGTTGATCAAGCCAATGCCGCTAGTCTGTGTAACAGATGTATCTCCTAGCCCAAAAGAGAAACTCGATCCAAAAGAGTTAGAGTCATTCAGGTTCACATCAATTACTCGCAGATTAACAGCCACCTGGCGACGACGAATGTCTAGCTGAATCATCTGAGCAGAGGCAATCTCAATCTGGCGAGGCGTTCCGATCAGCGTCAGAGAATTCGTGCGCTCATCACCAATGATTTGCAATCCTCGCAGCAACGGATCTGCGTCCGAAAAATCAATCCGCTGGTTGGTCAAGGAAGACTGGGTAGTGGTGGATTCAGTGACATCCGTGCCACCACCAACTTCTACCGCATTCACGCTTGTCACAGAGCTTTCGCTAGTGATTGCGCTCTCAGCACCCATCGAAACTAGGAAGTTGACTGCGCTATTGACGTCAATTTGGTTGAGGCGAATGCTGCGAACTAGGACGTTGCGGGCGCTGTTGGGCAATCGTGGGGCGACAAAGATAGTTCGGCCTACTTTGTTCGCTTCTAGTCCAGAGAGCTGCAACACGTAGTTGAAAACGTTTTGGACTGGCTCGTTCTCAATATCTAGAGAGACCCTAGAATCAAAGGCTTCTTCGCCCTCTCCTTCATTGCTAGAGAATGCTAGGTTCAAGCCCGCAGCTCTTGCGAGTAGAGAGAGCACTTCGCGAGCAGAAGCATCGCGCAAGACGAGCCTGGGCACTCGTTCGGCTGTGCCTAGATCGATTTCGTCTAGCGTGGAATCAATATCGGATACGGACAGATCGCCGACTGGGGGCGCAATGGCGCGAGGCAGAAAAGGCGGCGCACCGTTCAGGGTTGGTGCAGTAACAGGCGTACCGTCGATGATTACGCCTGGATTAGGGACTAGAACTTCGGGAGTGTTTTCACCTTGGATAGGTTGAGGGCTTGCTTGAGCCAGATTGACTGCTGCTTCAACTGAATCTGTCTCGGTAGGGGTGGCTTCGCCGGGAACGGTGACGATAGACTCTGGCAGTGGAGAAGGAGCGGCTTTGGCATGCGATCGCGTATCCAAACTCAGCACAAACGACTCATCCGCCGACTTTTGAATCTCACTAACTGGCGCTTTCTCCTCACCTGCTACCGTGACTCTCACCCGGTCTGCGCCCACCGCTTCTAGCGTGACAGACTCAATACCCGGCGCAGGATTCTTCTCAGTAAAACGCTCTCCCTTTTTCAGCTCTAGCCGCGCGTGGGCGATATCCACCTGAAGCAGCTTGCCCAAACTCGCCGTCACGACTTGAGGAGAATCCCCCGTAGTCTCTAGCGTTAGGGCTAGGCCCGCAGCGGTTCGCTTCAGGGCAATGCCTTCTACGATTGTCGCACCAATAGCAGATTGAGCAGCCAGCGGGCCAGTCAATACAGCTAAAGCGCCCCCCAGCATTAGGCTTCTAAAATTAAGACGACTTTTCACAGAAACAGTACTCCTTGGGTCAAATCTAGCGGGACGTAAGACAAAGTTAAGATCAAATCTGGCTATGGACTGGTAGGCTCAGCATCAGCGCCTTCCTCGACAGGAGGGGCCAGCTCTGGCGGAACGTCGGCGTCAGCAGTCGGAATTAATGCATCAATCTGAAAAGACGTATCTAGCTGGGCCTTTGGGCTGCTGATCACCTGGCCATCACTGCCGATCACGGTTTCGTCCACCGTCTGACCACTGGTGATGCTAAAGTTTTGCACCATCAGCAAAGGCTCCAATCTTTCTAGATTTCTTAGAATTGACTGGGTTTGCGCGTAGTCAGCCGAGAAATTAATTGAATAGTTTTCGCGCTTGAGCTTGCCATTAACTTCTTCGCCCAAAGAACCATCCGCAATCACCGCTTTCTCACCGGGGCTGAACGTCTTGAGCTGGGCCTCCAAAAGAATCGGCGGGATGCCCCTGGCTCTTACCTGATTGCGGACGCCGTTGAGGGTGGCGTTGCTGCTCTCAATCCGCTGATTAATATCTAAAAGCAGGGT
Source organism: uncultured cyanobacterium (assembly GCA_963838725.1). GTDB lineage: Bacteria > Cyanobacteriota > Cyanobacteriia > Phormidesmidales > Phormidesmidaceae > Phormidesmis. The sequence goes on from CAWISM010000016.1 coordinate 72,542, forward strand.
ATCCATCGTGTTTTCGTTAGCAAAAAGCGAGTAGACATTTCGCCGCCTTTGCATCGCAGCGGCTAGCTCTGCCTCTATCTTGGCGATATTTTCTAGCTGCTGAGCCTGCGACACGAGCTGACCTTCTTTGGTGGAAATCTCTGTGCGTAGCGTGGCATTTCCCGCTGCGACGGGCATGACCTTTTCTTTGTACAGATAGCCAGTGCCGCCTATGCCGACTAGGGCAATCAAAACGCCAATGATGGTCGGCGTAATCTCTAGACCAAAGACGACCGGATTAATCGGTTCGTCAATAAAATCGGCATCATTGATCGAAAAATCTCCTGAGGCAGTCATTACTCTATAGCTCCTGTTGCTTGAAGGGCACGAATGCGAGCAGCTAGTCCAGTAGACTCCTGCTGTCGATTTAACTCATCGAGTAGCGCCGTTGCCGGAATACTCTTGATCTCGCCAGTGATGGTGTAGCTCACCAGCTCGGCAGACTCCTCAGTCGCCGCTTCGCCCGGACAGCGCCCCGGCACTTCCGAGCCCAAACTAGCGGTTGTGATCTCAATCGATTCACCAACGAGGAAAGGCGAACTTTGTAGGGTCAGCAAAAAGTCATTAACGTCATTAAAAGAACAGGCATTGCCGCCTAGTTCGATGCCGCCCGCCGCCGATCCGCCCTCAATGGGCGCTGTCTGAACTAGGCGAAGAATTTGGGTGCGCGTAGGAATTCGGCCCTGCACATCACGGACAATCGCCGACCAGGGTCGAATGCGCTCAAACACACTGGCCAACGCCTGAATTTCTGAGTTGACCGCAGCCGTTTGCTGTTGAATAGTATCGATTTGAGCCACCTTCTGCTGAAGCTCAGCTAGCTGTGAATCTAGCGCTGCTGACTGGGCGACTAGGCTTTTTTTCTGTCTTTCTAGTACCATCCAATAGCTACCAACCCCGCCAAGCGCGCATAGGCTCACCATCAGACCCACTAAGATCGGCACCTTTCTACTAAAGTCGGCTTTGGGCGCAGCCTGACCCACTGGAACAATGGCTTCAATCGGTCTATCGACGCGATCGTTTAGAAAATTGATATCAATTCCGTACATCGCCCTATACCTCTCTCAGTCCGAGACCAAACACTGTCGCTAGTCCTGATCGCTGCGCAGGTGAGATCTCCTCATCCGTCTCAATCCCCAAAGAATCCACTGGGTCAATCACGCTAGTAGGCAGTCCTAACCGCTGCGAGAAGAATTCGTCTAGATTGCTGATGGCCCCACCAGGACCGGCTAGCAGCAGTTGAGCTACCTCCATGTCTTCTCCTTGATTGAGATAAAAGTCGATTGAGCGGCGCAGTTCGTCAGAAAGTTCGCCCACAATGCGTAATATGGCCGCAGTGCCAGGATTCATTCCGCCCTTAGGAGTCCCAGAAATGGGACCGGGCGGGACAGACATTCCCTGGAGCAAATCGGCATTGCGAGACGGCGGCAAGTTCATCGCTCGGCTCAGAGCGCTCTGAATCTGGAAAGTGCCAAGAGGAACAGTGCGCGAGAAGTGGGGCGTACCGTCTACAACAATAGAAATTTCGGTGCTCTCAAATTGGATATCGACAATGGCAACAGCTTCTTGAGAGGTGAACTGCCGCAGCTGCTCGCGGATGGTACGAATCAACGCAAAGCTGCTAGTCTCTAAAACATTGAGGCTAAGGCCCGCCTGAGCAAAGGTTTCGGTGTAGCTGTCGGTGATTTCTCTTTTGACAGCAACGAGTAGAACTCTCACTTTTTCAATGCCGTCATCGTCGACTACGTAGCCTACTTTTTGATAGTCTACGTCGGCCTCGTCTCTAGGAAAGGGCAGGTACAGACTGGCTTCTTGGTTGAGCACCATCTCGCGCAGCTCAGCATCATCTAGCTCGGAAGGCACCAAGATAACGCGAGTAACCGCGCGGCCCGGTACCGCAGTCGTCGCCTGAGAAACTTTAATTTTGTGCTCAGCCAGAGTTTCTTGAATGATTTCGGCCATCGTCGGACTATCGACAATCTGACCTTCTTCAAAGACACCTTCAGGAACTTCTGCAGTAGCCAGGGTCTGTAGCTTTAGCTTTTGCCCTTGCTGCTTGAGGCGCACTATATTAATGCGCTCAGGCGTAAGTTCGATCCCGACCCCTGACGTTTTTTTGGAAAATAATGACTTGAGTCTGTTCACGACTGCGCCTAGATTAATATCCGAATTTCGACCCTAGATTGCCCAAGCCTTAACAAGAAAATTACATTCATCTGTGGTTAGGTTGAGTGCTTCTACACTTGCCACAGCAGGCTTCGTAAGGACGTACGTTGCCGATATCAGCAGAAATTCACTGACATTGAAGTTTGCCCATTGCCTCTACAGAACAAACAGGCTTGATGAGCTGGCGAGGTTGATGGACTAGCAGGACTGATGGATAGATGGCGATCGCACACAAAAGCAAACGACCCCCACCGCCTATTGAAAGCAGTAGAGGCCATTTAAAGACCCCGTAGGGGAGCAGCATGCTGCTCCCCTACGGGGTGGTACGTTGTATCTCAACAGTTTTGCAAGAACAACAAATTAGGAAAGCATCGAACTAAGAGAGCTTGGTGCCTTCTAACTTCTCTTGTTCTTTGACAGCGCCAATGCTGTCGCCTTCGCCTTTGTTCAGCTTTAGCTTCTCACCAACGCCAGCAATCTTGGACTCTACGTCGTTCTTGGCAAAGTAACCAGAAAGAAACGTGCTAACCGCAGATAGCACAACCGGACCAAGGATAAAGCCAATCGGTCCGTTTACAGTGAATCCAGGAACCAGAACAGACGCAAGCCAGAAGCATAAACCGTTAACAACTAGAGAAAATGCGCCTAGCGTGAGAAAGGTGACTGGCAATGACACCAGCTTCAACACTGGCTTGACAGAACCATTGACGATACCGAGAGAAACCGCCGCGAGTAGGGCAGCCGTAAAAGTGGCAATGCCTACGCCTGGAACAACTAGGTCAACGACCAAGATGCTCAACGCGGTGATAAGCGTAGTTACGAAAAATCCCAACATATTTGTTTTACTCTTCTTTTTAAGGGTGAATGATTGAAAGCGATCTTAGAGAATTCTCTAAGACCTAGAAAGCATCGCGTAAGACTAGCTAGCATCGGGTAGCTGCGCTGTCTCGTAATGCTTTGCGATCGCCCATACGCCGTGGATACAGCCAGGGACATAACCCAAAAATGTCAGACCGAGATTGATAAAAAATGCTGGGCTAATGCCGTAAGTGAGAAAGACGCCGAGAGGGGGTAAAAAGAACCCTAGAATGTAGCGAATGAGTTTGTTCATGTAATTGTCTCCTTTGCTTTACTCTTCAACAATGACAGAACGCTTTGACTTGGAAGGTGTTGGAAACCCGCTAAAACAATGCAATAAAGGATGAGCTGGCGGCTTTCACTACTGCTTTTGCGCTCAAAGTGTTCGGTTAAGTGATCTACCCAAGTATCGCTAGAAGTACAAAGCGCAGCATCCCTCCCAATGAGGAGACGCTAGGTAAAACTACTACCTCTGATGGACGTAATCAGAGGGCGAGGCGGTTATTACCGTAACCCGCGCTACCTTTTCTCTTGCTGGCTTTTACCATTAATACAAGCGGCGACAGCCCTTCTATAGCTTTGGTCACTTGACTGAGTTACAGTTTATGGGCTGAAAGCCTTATGTCGCCACAGGTTAAGTGACGCGCCTGTACCGAATGCATCCGGTACAGGCTATATTCCAAGAAAAGCTGTCGCTGCTCGCGGTATAAATTTGTCGTCAGACCATTTTCTCCTTAGAGTTTGCTTCAGCCTAGAAGCTGGTACCAAAATCTTTCCACAGTGTCCCTTCACCCGGAACAACAAACTCTGCTTCACTGTCAGCCGCTGCGTCCGTAGTCGTCATTGCCCTCTGTTCTGACTGAGCTAGACTCGCTCTAACGACGGTGTAGCCCAAGATAAAAGTGACGCCTGCGACCAAAACGCTAGCAACTATCTGATCGGCTTTGGTAGATCGAGTAGAGGAAGCATTAGAAGAGTAGTAAGCCATAGAGAAGACCTTTTATTAAACTGTCCTTCCTATGATCTCAGCATTTTTTGGTAGCAAGCTATACCATTTATATTTCTTGACCAAGGTTAATGATCAAAAATCAACGACTCTCTTTATCTAGGCCGCTGAGGCTCTAGTCACTTAGAGGCTGCACAGCACTCAAAGGCTGCAAAATTTGCTCGCTCATTGGAACGGGTAAATCCATTGTGTGCGAAACAAAGCCGTGGGTAATACCGGCAATTAAACCCAAAGCCGCAGGCAAAACCAAGGATGCTACGTATTTCATATATCTTCCTAAAGAGAGATGATTTTTATAGATTCTCAGCTATCAAAAATCTTTTTTGTAGTCAACTCTACAGTTCCCTTCAGGTATGTCAGCAAACATGCAGGTATTGGATAATCAAAATTTGGTTATTGCATTCAGCAGCGACTTGACCACCTTCTACTAGCAGAAGCGCTGCTTACCTTCAAGCTGCTCACTAATTGAAAGTGAGCAGCGATCGCACAATCACCGTCAACAAGTGATTCTAAAGGCTAGCTACCAGAAGTAACCGCATCTAGCTTCCGCTTGAACAGATCGGTCAAGAAGGTAATCACTCTACGCTTACGCAGCTTGATATTCGCATTCAAAGACATTCCAGAGCGCAGCTCTAGCGGCACCCCGTCGGCAACAAACTGCTGAGAATCGAGTAAAACCTCTGCTGGGAAGCGAGCATATGGGAATGTCTCATCTGGCGGCAGCGCGTCGGTACCGATGCTAGTAAGCGTACCTTCTACATCGCCGAATTCGCTGAACGAATAGGCGTCAATGCGAACGTCTACCTTCTGGCCTACTCTGATAAAACCAACATCTCGGTTAGGAATAAAGACTCGAGCGACGAGCGCATCTTGAGGCACGATTTCCATCATTGGTTCGGTGGAGTTCGCCACATATCCAGCGCGGTTCGCCTTGAGGTTGAAGACCGTACCCGCTACTGGGGCGGTCAGCGCCTGGTATTTGATGCTTTGTTCTAGCTGCGCTCTTTGGCTAGTCAGTTCCGCTAGCTGGCGGTCGTTTTCTAGCAGACGCTGAGTTAGCTGGCTATCGATTTCAGCGATGCGCTGGTTGTTTACCGAAATTCGCTCTTGCAGCGTCTCACGAGACTCAAACGAAGTTCGTGAGACTTCTTGGTTAGCCTGAGATATCTGGAAAGACAGGCGGTCGATCTCTTCTCTAAGCGTATTCACCTGAGTCTGGCTGTTGTTCACCTCTTGCTCTTGCTGTAGGTAGGAGAGTTCTGCAACTGCGCCTTCCTCATTGAGGATCTTGAGCCTGCTTAAAATGTCTCTGTTGGTCGCTAGCTCGCTTTGAGCATTGGCTAGCTGCAATCGGGTCTGGTTTAGCTGCTCGGAGAGCTGGGATGATTGGAGACGGTTAATTTGCTGCTGAGAATCTAGCCTAGAGGCAGAGGTTTCTAACCGATCAAGCTGCTCCGGAGAGAGCCCAGCGGTATCACCGCTAATTTGGGCCTGGTAGAGCTGGTTGCTCGATAGTAGCTGGGCGCGATCGCGTCCCCGCTGAACCAGATCGGCCGATACGCCCTCGGGCGCAACTGCATCGGCTGCGCCAGAAAGCTGCGCCCGGTAATAATTGTTCTCGGCGTTTAGGCGCTCAGCAATCTCTCTGTTTGATTCAATTTGCGCTTCTGTAGAGGTCTCATCTAGAGTCGCGACAACCTGGCCCTTCTCAACCAGCTCGCCCTCAGTAACCAGAACTTCTTCGACCACGCCACCGACTGGAGCCTGCACCACCTGGACCACACCCTCTGGCTCTAGCTCACCTTGCGCTGCGACCGTCTCTTCCACCCTAGCAACACAGGCCCAAGTGACGGTCGCAACGGTCACGCCCATAATCGAGATAGCGATCGCCCGCGCCCACCGGGGCGACTGGCGCAAAATTACCGGCTGGTCGAACGACTGAGGAACGTAGGGAACGACCGGCGCATCTCCATCACCGTTACTCGGCCCGCCGTTAAAGCTAAAGCCACCGTTGCCGTTGCCGTTGCCATTGCCGTTAGCGTAGGCACCGTTACCATTGCCGTTACCGTTAGTCGCTACGCCATTACTCGGCGTTAGCTTCGGTCTACCAGAAGTGCTTGTCATCTGTTTTATTCTCCCTGCTGCTCATATAGGCAGTAATAGCGGCCTTTGAGAGCCATCAGTTCTTCGTGCGTACCCAGTTCTACAACCGAGCCTTTATCCATGACTAGAATGCGGTCGGCCTGACGGATAGTGCTCAATCGGTGAGTGATGAAAAATACGGTTCGACCCTGTGCCCACTGCTTCAAGTTGTAGCAAACCTGGGCTTCGGTGTCGTAGTCAAGCGCGCTAGTCGCTTCATCCAAAATTAATAGACGAGGATTTTGCAAAATGGTACGGGCGATCGCAATCCGCTGTCGCTGTCCCCCAGAAAGTGAAGATCCTCGCTCTCCCACCCTAGAGTTGTAGCCACCAGGCAAATCCATAATAAAGTCATGCGCGTTGGCAATCTTGGCCGCCATAATCACGCTGTCCGTGTTGGCTTGGGGATTCGTCAGGGCAATGTTGTCCTGGATGCTGCCCTCAAAGAGCAAGCTGTCTTGAGGCACAATTCCCACCTGCTGACGCAAGGAGTACAGCTCTACTTTACTGATGTCGTAGTTATCAATTAAGATTCGACCCGATTCAGCGTTGTACAGGCGCGGCAGCAGCTTCATCAGCGTACTTTTGCCCGAACCACTTTGACCGACGATCCCAATGAACTCACCCGTCTGAAACTCCAGGTTGACATTGATTAGCTGTAGCGGACCCGAAGAGGTAAAGCGGAACGAAAGATCTTCATACTTCACGTTGCCTTTGATCTCAGGCATCGGAATCTGAGCGCGATCTTCCTCGGCCTGCTCTTGGGGATGGTCGATGATATCGCTCAAACGCTCTAAGGATAGCGCGGTCTCCTGGAAGTTTTGCCATAGCTGAGTCAGGCGCAGCAGCGGCTGAGTCACGTAGCCAGAGATAATTCTAAAGGCAATTAGTCCCCCTAGAGTCAGGTTGCCTTCTAGTACCAGAGACGCGCCGTACCACAGGACCAGCAAACCCGAAAGCTTGTTAAGAAAGCCACTGGCAGAGCCTGCTGTGGTCGAAGTCAGCACTGTCTTAAAGCCGTCGCTGACGTAGCGAGCATACTTTTCTTGCCACTTCCACCGAGTTTTCAGCTCCATGTTCTGAGCCTTCACCGTCTGCACGCCCGAAAGCGCTTCTACTAGAAAAGACTGCGTCTCGGCGTTGCGCTCCGCCTTGGCCCTAAGCTGACGCCGGACAATCGGCGAGACAAAGAAGGTCAAAATCATAAACAGCGGAATGGTCGCTAGCGACACAAACGTCAGCTTCACGCTATAAATGAACATCACTAGGATGTAGACCACCGAGAATAGAGCGTCTAACACCACAGTCAGCGCGGTTCCCGTTAGGAACTGACGGATGTTCTCTAGCTCATTGACTCGGCTAGAGAGTTCACCAACCGGACGGCGATCGAAATATCTCAGCGGCAGCCGCAGCAGGTGGTCGATAATCTCTGCGCCCAGCGACATGTCAATCCGGTTCGTGGTATCGACAAATAGATAGGTGCGCAAGCTAGTCAAGATAGCCTCAAAAACAGCCACCACAACTAGGAAGATACCCAGCACATGCAGAGTGTCAATGCTGTTCTGCATGATCACCCGGTCAATAATCACCTGCACCATCAGCGGATTAGCTAGGCCAAAGAGCTGAACAAACAGAGAGGCAATCAAAACTAGGGTCAGCGTGCCTCGATACTTCTTGAGCGAAGGTACAAACCAGGAAAGCCCAAATTTTTGCTGAGGCGTTTGCTCAGTCGTTTCGACTAGCAGCACTTCGCCCTCTGGTCCCCAAATTTCGGCAAATGCCTCGGGTGAATGCCGAACGATTTTGTTCTCGGCCGGAACGCCTATCACTAGCTCAGAAGGAGAGGCTTCGTATAGAACCGCAAAACCCTCACGCCAGTTGATAATCGCCAGTCTGGGCAAGCGGCCCATAGAACTAGCCGGTACTTTGGCTAGCTGAGGCTTTAGTCCGACGAGATCCGCTACTGCCCCGCACGCGGTCAGAGATAGCTGGCCCTGTCTTTGTTTCTGGTTGACTAGCACCCGCTCGACGACATCGCGCTTGAACGGCATGCCAAAGTGCTGAGCAATCATGGCAAAGCAGGCCAGAGAGGTGCCCACGTCATCTCGGCCTCGCATGACCGGATACTTCAGAGCTTTGGCTCGATCTGAGCCCTCTTCTACGATGTTGGAGTCGTAGGTTAGATCGGGTGCGTAGGGTATGTTTGCATCGCTGCGATTGACTAGATTGGGCGCGACGATAGCGGCTAGGTCTCTGCTATCTCCGTTAGAGCCGTTGCCGTTACTGGTTGGGTCAACAGGCCTAGCAGATACATCCTCAGCAGAGGTTGTCACCACTGTGCTATCTAGAGCGTAGTCTGGCTGAATACGATCAGGCACGCTCAGGTTGGCTAGCTGGCGCATGTCTATGCCAATTAGCCGGGTATTTTTCTCACCGACGATGCGCCCGTCAAGCATCTCTGGCAGCAGCCAGCTACCCGCTGGATGTTTGGCAATACTCTGAGAGCTGACAAACCACAGATGGTGAGGAGAGGAATCGCCTAGTGCGACCGGGCCAGCACGCAGGGTACGGGCGATCGCCTGCTCTTGTAGTCCTTTGGCTGTCCTAGCAAGATCGCTAACGCTGCGAGCCTGGGCCTGAAAATATTGGCTCAGCAGATCGAACACTTCGGCCAGGTAGCAATAGCCAGTCACCGCTCTAGCAAACGCTTCATTGGTGGCAATCAGCTTGCGGACTGTCCCAGCGGGGATGGTAATCGCTTCTATTTCCGATGAGGCGATCGCACTTTCGCAGGCAACTCCTCTAGTCATACCAGCAAGCCCTAGCACCGACTTCGGACCTAGCCGCTCTAGCGTCATCGGCGCTCGCTTGTTCGCGTCGTAGCCCAGCAGCCGAGCATGTCCTTCGACAATTACCACCACCTGGTGAGGCATAGACTCTCGCCGCAAAATCGGCTGGCCAATGCGATAGCGCAGCCGTTGACTATCAGCCGCTAATGCCTTGAGAACCGGAGGCGATAGCTGATCAAAGGGAAAGACTTCCCCCAAGCTCTGGTCAAGTGAAATATCAATGTAGGTCATAACAGAAAAGAAGCCTAGAGCGCTCCTCTACAAATACGTAGAGCAACTGCTACAGATATAAATCAGGATTGGAGGGTTTGTATGAGGAAAAGATTAACGCTAGATTTTGGCCGGGTTAATTCCTAACTAAGCGGTTGATACATAGGAAAGCATATGAGGAACCCCTCAGTAAAACCTTACAAAAATAAGTACGACAATCAGGAATATATAGACGCTACGAAGATGCAAGACTCGCCAGAGGTTGGTCCGTCGCTTCCTGACTGGACCGCGCTGGATTAGGCTGCGTTGGATTGGGCTGCGTTGGATTGGGCTGCGTCTGGTCAGGCTGTATCTGATCGGCCTGTATCTGGTCGGCCTGTATCTGGTCGGCCTGCATCTGATTAGGCTGCTGCGCCTTTGGCGTAATTGTACTCACAGAGATCGTTTGAATTTCCTGCTTTAGCCAAGCCTGAAACTTCTCAGTTAATAGCCGCTTGCGCATACCATCGTCGAACTGCGCTGGCTCAAACTGCTCTAGTCGAGCAATCACCAGCCATTCCCCAATCTGGGTCGGAGACCATAGCTGCTTTGGCTTACTCACAGTCAGCATCCGGCCCAAGATCGGGTGCGGCACATTTAGCTCCACCGGACCAACCAGGCCACCTGTCTTTGATTCTTGACCTTCTGAATACTGACGAGCCAGCTCTTCAAAAGACGCCCCGTCATCGTTCAATCGAAAATAAAGCTCTTGAGCAAGACTCGCGTTCTTGGTTCTAATCAGTGAGTAGGTGACGCGATCAAGCTGAGACTTTCGCTGTAGGAAATATGACTCGATTTGAGAGCCCCAGGTCTGCTCCTGATATAGCTCTAGCTGCTTTTCTTTGAGCGCGGCGGCCATTGCCTCTTCAGGAGAATGGTTTTGCTGCTTGCACCACGCCTGACGCTGCTCTTCTGAAAACGCGCCTCGCTTAGAAAAGAAAGAATCCATCGCCTGCTGAGGATCGCAGACAATATTTTCAGTCGCTTTGTCAATGATAAACTCCTGCACAAACTGTGGCAGCAGGCGGTACCTACGGAGCTTGGCGACTAGCTCTGTAGCATCTAGTATCTCTTGACCAATCTGAAGAACTGCTGACATACGGCGATTTCTTCCATAAGCACACATCAAGGAATAAACGGGTTGGCGCGCTTTTAGACAAGCGTTAATCCCTCAGCTGATCTGTGCGCTAGGGAAGGTGCGCTAGTCAAGCACCTTAACAAAGCCTTCAACAAAGCACTCTGCATAAATACTGCCAACGCTAGGCGCTACCAACTACGTAGTCCCAACTGAGTAATCCCAAAAGGGCACTCCTATTCATCAAGATATATGGTTACATACCCTGCTAAACATTACATACCAACCAAAACACATCTGTACAAAAGCTTTACCATGGCCAGAAGATGCGTTGGGTTTTATGAAGAGCGCTACCTTTATAAGACCTAGACAACCTCACATTTATTCCTATAGCCCATCTATTCAATCAGACATTGCGCTTATCAGGTCACTATCAGAAATGAAACTTACTCTTTTACTGCTGATAAAAGGCTACCGGCAGCTAATTTCCCCGCTCTTCCCACCGATGTGCCGATTCGAGCCAACCTGCTCACGCTACGCCCTAGAAGCAGTGGACAGATTCGGACCTTTACAGGGCAGCTGGCTGTCCGCCAAGCGACTTTGCCGCTGTCATCCGCTTCATCCTGGTGGATACGACCCCGTTCCAGAACGCCTCTAGCAGGAAATCTCATAAAACCCACATCAGCCAACTACCTTATGAAGAAAATCTACGTCCTCGATACCAACGTACTGCTGCACGATCCCAATGCAATGCTGCGGTTCGAGGATAACGAGGTGTTGCTGCCGATGACTGTAATTGAAGAGCTTGATCGCTTTAAGAAACGGCCGGAGGAAATGGGCCGCAACGCTCGTCAGACCTCGCGGATGCTAGACGCGCTTAGACAAAAAGGCAGCATCACAGCAGGTATTGCGCTCGATAATGGCGGACAGCTCAAAGTTTCGCTGTGTCATCGCGAAACCCTAAAAGGGCTCCCTGTAGAGCTAACAGGCGACGGCGGCGACAATACAATTCTAGCGGTAGCGCTAGAGGCTAAACACAGCTGCGATTGCCCTGTGGTGATGGTGAGTAAAGACACCAACATGCGGATCAAAGCCGATACGCTAGGGCTAACCGCAGAGGACTATGAGACAGATAAGATTGATGTAGACGATCTCTACACTGGTATGGGCGAAGTGCTGATGAGCGCTGAGCAGATGAGCACACTGTTTCAGACAGGGGGATCTGAACTAGCCGATCCAGAAAAACTCAAGGGAAAGTTCTTTCCCAATCAGGCGCTGACGCTAGTAGATGTGAATAATCCTAGCCATACAGCGCTGGCAATTATGCGCGCTGATGGGCAGCTGACGCCGCTACCCAAGCTGCCCTACAACGGAATTTCTCGGATCCAGGCCCGAAACCGAGAGCAGCGGTTTGCCTTTTCTCTATTGCTGGACGATAGCGTGCCGCTGGTGACGCTGGTAGGGAAGGCAGGAACGGGCAAGACTTTACTGGCGATCGCAGCCGGACTCCAAAAAGTCACCGAAGAAAAGCGCTACACCCGCCTATTAATCTCGCGCCCGGTCGTGCCAATGGGCAAAGACATCGGCTATCTCCCTGGCGATATGACTGAAAAGCTCACCCCCTGGATGCAGCCGCTGTATGACAACTTCGATCTAATCTTTAATACTCAAGACTCTACCGATAAACCAGCTCACTGGCGACGCGGCCACGAAGACCTGCTAGATATGGGCTTATTGCAAATCGAAGCATTGACCTACATACGCGGACGCACCATTCCCAAACAGTTTTTTGTGATTGACGAAGCGCAGAACCTAACCCCTCACGAGGTCAAAACGATTTTGACTAGGGCAGGCGAAGGCACAAAGATCGTCCTAACTGGCGATACGGCCCAGATTGACAACCCCTATGTCGATGCGGCTAGCAACGGCCTGACCTATGTAATCGAGCGCTTTCGCAATGATCCACTAGCAGGCCATGTGACGCTATACCAAGGCGAACGCTCGGATCTAGCCGCGCGGGCTGCGAATCTACTGTAAGGGTCATACATCGTCTCACTCAATTCGGTATGATTCTTCTATCGCGGCCACTAACTTGAGGCCGATAGATTGAGGCCCCTAGATTGAGGCAACATGTGATGGATGGTGCAATTGTTGATCCAATTTTGCAGCGGTATAAACTGGCGATCGCACAGCTTCTTGATCGGCTCAGCCAGTTTGCCCGAGCGATCAATAACGCCGCACTGACTAAAACCGTCCAAAGCCTACAGGAAAATATCAACCAGCCTTTTCTCTTTGTCGTAATCGGTGAAGTTAAGGCAGGCAAAAGCAGCTTTATTAACGCGCTGTTAGGCAGTGGCGAGATCTGTGAAGTCGGTGCAGATCCGCGCACAAATATGGTGGCGAAAATTGTCTACGCCCAGGGCGAAGGCTACAGCCGCGAAATCAAACCGGGCGAGCTGCGCGAAATTGGTCGTCCGGTGCCAATCTTGCAGCAGATTGCCATTGTCGATACGCCAGGGACCAACAGCCCTTTCCAAAAGCACGAAGACATCACCAAAGAATTCATCCCAAATAGCGATTTGGTTATCTTCGTTTTCTTCTCAAAAAATCCCTACACCAACACTGCCTGGTCTCTAGTTGATTTTTCTCATAGAGAATGGAGAAAGCCAGTTGTCTTTGTGCTACAGCAGGCGGATCTAGCGGACGAAAGGGAGTTACAGGCTTCAGCTCAGTACATCGCTCAAGAAGCCCAGCAAAGACAGATTGTCGATCCAAAGGTATTTGCAACTTCCGCGAAGATAGCCGCAGGTGAGCGAGGCAACCAAGACGGTGGCTTTGCGCCTGTTCAGGACTTTATTCGCAATACGATTACGGGCGGGCAAGGCTATCGGCTAAAGCTGACCTCGAATATTGGTTCGGCAGAAGAGATAGTGGTGCGTCTAGGCCGCGACATGCAGCTAATCAAAGAGCAGCTGCGGATGGATGAGGCGGTAGTAGCAAAGATACGCGATCGCCTAGGCCAGGGCCAAAACCAATCCCACTACGAAATTGATGTCCTCGTTGGTCGGCTGATGGCCCAATACGAACGCACCATCTACCAGATCAAGCAAGAATTTCGAGACGGTCTCTCTATCTTTACGCTGGCCAAACGCTCTGTGCTCTCTATCTTCAACCGCAAGCAGCGCGTAGAAACCTGGATGAATGAGCTTAAGGTGCGGGCGCAAAAAGAGCTAGAGGTTACCCTAGACGAAACGTCAAAAGACGGAGCCAAGCGGTTTATAGACAGCATTCAGCTAATGATTAAGCAGCTTCTAGCAGAGCTGACTAGCCTACAAAATGACGAGCTGAGAAAAACAGAGATTTCGCTGCCAATGCTCGAATATCGCTACGAAGTAATTGAGAGCGTCAAAAGCAAGATTGCTAGCCTGCTAGACGACGAAACGTTTATGAACTGCTTGAGCGATACCGTTGATAGCGTTGGCCCCGGCGTCGCAGGCGGTGGAATTCTAGCGGTGATTGGCGGAACAATTGCAGCGGTGACCGAAGTGGTGATTCTAGATATTATCGGCAGCGTGTTTCTAGGCGTGGGGTTCCTCTTTGCGGGCGGCATCCTAGTCGCAAAGAGGCGCAGGCTAGTTGAAAAGCTCGATACCGAGTTAGAGAGAAACAAAGCCAGGTTTGAATCCACCGTATCAGAACAGCTAAATGCTCGGCTAAGCGGAATTTATGATGAAATCAACGCGAGCTTTGTCGATCTCTATAGCTATGTAGACAAAGAGAGAGAAAGTCTGACACCATTGATCCAACAGTTTGAACAAATTCAGCAGCAGACCCAAACGCTAGCAACAGAAATTCGCCAACTGAAATGACCTCCAGTAATAACGGCAATGATTACAGCGTTCGCTTGGCTAGGACAGAAGATCTTGTTCATATTCCCGTGATCGAGTCAGCAGCGGCTAAGCAGTTTGAGCCCTATGCCGCCCAGCTAGAGATTTCTGTTGATTTACTCTCTGGTCTGACGCCGATGACTTTTTTGAAGCGGGCACAGGCAGAAAAGCGAATTTGGGTAGGGGTAGCTGACGCACAGCCGGTTGGATTTATTGTTGCTAAGTTTCTACAAGAAAGTTGTTTTATCGTTGAGTTAGATGTACTGCCAGCCTACAGCCGACGGGGAATTGGCGCAGCGCTAATCGAAGGCTGCTGTGAGGGAGCAAGGCAGCGAAACCACAGGCAAATTACCCTTACCACCTTTCGCTACGTTCCTTGGAATATTCCTTTCTATCGGCAATGTGGATTTGAGGTTCTGCCACCTGAACGCTGGTCCCCTGCGCTCAAAGCCATCGTAGAGCATGAGGCTCGCTATGGCTTTTCACAAAGGCATCGCGTGGTGATGCATAGACCGCTCCCTATTAGCACTCCAATTGGCTCTGATAGACCGGGAGCTTAATAAAACAAGAGGTCGCGAATGAGTTCAGCAGAAACAGATCTACTAGACAGTGAGGTAATTAAGCGCAAGGCGATCGCACTCGGCTTTCACAGAGTCGGTATCGCCGCCATTCCAACAGAAATCTCCACAGCAGAACAGAACGTCAGAGGCTCATTACAATCCTGGCTCTCTGAGGGCTATCAGGCAGATATGGCCTGGATGAACAATCCCAAACGGCAAGACATTCGTGCTGTCATGCCAGAAGCCGCGTCTATGATCTGCGTCGCCCTCAACTACTACACAGATCACCAGAGATCAACAGGCCCAGACTATGCCAAGATTGCTCGCTACGGCTGGGGTAGGGACTATCACCGCGTGCTCACCAAAAAGCTAAAGCAGCTCTTGGCCTGGTTGCGATCGCAAGACCCCACTATCACCGCCCGCCTCTACGCCGATACTGGCCCCGTGCAGGACAAATTCTGGGCACAGCAGGCAGGCATCGGCTGGAATGCAAAAAATGGCAACGTCATCAGCCGCGAATACGGCTCCTGGATATTTCTAGGAGAGATTATTACAAACCTAGACCTCACCCCCGATCAGCCACACGCTGCCCATTGTGGCACTTGCACCCGCTGCCTGGATGCCTGTCCTACCGAGGCCATCCGCGAGCCGGGAGTAGTCGACGCCAATCGCTGCATTGCCTATCACACGATCGAGAATAGAGCCGAGCGGCTGCCAAGTGCGATCGCCTCAAACCTGCAAAACTGGGTAGCCGGCTGCGATATCTGCCAGGACGTTTGTCCGTGGAACCAGCGATTTGCGCAGGCCACAGACATCTCCGAGTTCGAGCCCTATCCTGGCAACGTGGACCCTACCCTAGCTGAGCTAGCAAACATTACAGCAGAAGAATGGCAGCAGCGCTTCCCCGCCTCAGCGCTCCGACGGATCAAGCCCGAGATGCTCAGGCGAAATGCTAGCGCAGCGATGGAATACACTAGTTGAGCTGATCGCAGACCGTAGGGAAATAGTGGCTGAAGATAAAACTGTGGTAGAACCAGTCGGGAACCAGGGCGCAGAACCAGAGATGAGCGGCTGGCGCAAGCTGGTTGATGAGAACGTTCGACTGGTTGCGATCGCCCTAGTCATCGCAATCACGGTCCGTCTATTCATCGCCGAACCGCGCTTTATCCCATCGCCTTCGATGGTGCCGACACTGGCAGTCGGTGATCGCCTCCTCGTCGAGAAAGTCTCCTATCACCTTCATCCCCCTGCTCAGGGCGATATCGTCGTCTTCGAGCCGCCGCCACAGCTACAGGAATACGGCTACACAGCCAGCCAAGCCTTTATCAAACGAGTCATCGGCCTGCCCGGTCAAACTGTACAGGTCACCGAGGGCAAAGTCTACTTAGACGGAGAGCCCCTAGCCGAAGACTACATCCTAGAAGCACCAGCTTACGAAATGCCGCCCGTAGAAGTCCCGGTCGGTAGCCTATTCGTGATGGGAGACAACCGCAACGACAGCAACGACTCTCATGTTTGGGGATTCTTACCAGAACAAAACATTATCGGTCGCGCAGCGCTGCGATTTTGGCCATTAGAGAAGGCGGGAACCGTCGATATTAGTTGATTTGGAATGACCGCACAGTAGTTAGAATTCGAGATAGTGCAGTAATTCGATGGCTATCTGTGGCGTTAGCCGCAGTCGGTCTTGTAGATCGGCCATGTTCTTGTACGGTTCAGCTTGGCGATAGTGAACAATGGCCCGTCCTAGAAATGTATCAATAGCCGGAACGGCGGCTAGTTCGACAGCCGTTGCCGTATTGACATTTACTTTTTCAAGATCTAGTGCGGTGTCTAAGTCGTAGTAGCAAAATTGTAGGATCGCCTGCCAGGGCTGAATCTGTTGAACAGGTAGGTTCAAGGCAGCGGCAATATCTTCAATACAGGTGAAAGAGACTTGGCGGCTGGTGAGCTGGGTGAGCGATCGCGCCTGATGAATCGAAATCCCTGGTAGCCGCAGCCAGTCATCTATCGACGCGGTATTCACGTCAATTCGCGCGCCCCAACTTGCCGCTAGTCGTATCTCTTCAAACGATTGAAAGCGATAGTAAGGCGCTTGCTGTAGCCGCCGTCGCAGCGGATGAGTTCTGCTAAAAATCTTTTGGAGCACGGTTAGGCAATCTCTTCTAATAGCTGGCGTCGCTTTTGTTCAAATTCGTACTCTGTGATCAGTCCGTCTTGGCGAAGCTGATCTATGGCTCTAACGGCAGCAGCGACCTCCTGTGCTTTTTGAGCGCTGTTACGACTAGATTCGGCTGTAGAGCCCTTCTTAGTTGCGCTCTTTTCAGTCTCGCTTTTTTCGGTTTCGCCTTGAGCAAGTGGCGCTCCCGCTTTAGGGAAACGAGCCTCAAAGCCTTGGTCGCTTTGGCTAAGATACCAGATACCTTCTACACAGCAGGCAACCGCCGGAATTCCAGTCGGCATCAGGACGAGATAGACCACACCCCAAAGATACTGACCTAGATAAAACTTGTGTAGCCATGAGAGCGGTAGTGGTGTAAAGCCACCGACAAATGCCAGTGCGATCGCAATCTTTCGACGTTGCATAGAACATTCAAGAAACAGACGGCCCATACCCAGCTTACACATTTACCAATAACGACTGGGCACTTTAGGTCTAAGGAAACAGGCGAACTACCGCCACTTTTTTTGGCGCTACTCTTTGCATGTCAGAAGCTGAATTGTTTACAGAGCTTACCAAGCTAGTTGAAGTTGACCCCTTTGCGCTGATAGGCATCTCAGTCAGCGCAGACGAAAAACGCATTGCCAAGCGCTATCGCACCATCGCCAAACAGCTCCATCCAGACGTACTCGCTAATACCTCTACTCAGCCAGGAAAGAGCCAGCAGGGAATCACGCCCGCTGAAGCAGCAGAGGTGATAGCACGCATCGTCAACCCGTCTTATCAAAAGCTCAAGCACGACAAAAGCCGTCAAGCAGTCCTGTCTATGCTGCGTCTGCGGATGCGCAGACTCATCCGCAGCGAGAAGCTCATCCCCACCTTTGAACACGCCAAACAGCTCGCCAGCGTAGAAGAAAACAATATCGACATCTACTACGAACAGGCGATCAGCCAGCTCGCCCAGCTTCAGTTTGCTGGCATCGACCAGCTTCACACCTGCTCTCTAGAAATAGGTCAGCTCAATCTAGTCTATCTACGCCGTAAAACAGCCGACAGCGCCAGTCAACCAAGGCAGCCTAGCCAAACCACTATCCTATCTAGCACCACCGCCGCTCCAGCCACCGACCATTCTGGCGACAGCACTAGTCCGGCTTCAGTTGCCAAACTAAACAAAGGTAGAGGCGAATCCACACCCAGATCTCCGCTAGACTATGTCACCAGACACACAGAACGAGCCAAGACCTACCTCAGACAGCGCAGCTATGAGTCTGCGGTTCAAGAGCTTCGTGAAGCGCTAAAGCTATCGCCGCAAAGCCCAGAAATTCATTCGATGCTGGGCCAGACCTACTACAAGCAGTCCTTGATGGGTATGGCTAGAGCCCACTTCAAGCAGGCTTATCGGCTAAATCCTAATCACCGAGTCGTCAAAAAGTACATCGAACTTTTGGGTTTGACCGCCGAGCTTCAGGCGGAAGTAGCACAGAGAACTACTCAGCAAAAATTGGCAGCAACAGCAGCTCGCTCTACCGACGGCACTAGTTCTGGTTCGACGCCCAAAAAGGCATGGCTAGGTAAGCTGCTAGGGCGATGAGCGATCGCCACAGATGTGCGCTCTGTTCGTCCGCCGAGTCGCGTATTGAGCAGAGGCTCGCGTTCCCCTGATGGATTACAGAAACGCCATGTAGCTGATACGTAGCTAGGGCTGTAGTGATAACTCACCTTGGCGCAAGCTGTGTAAACGCTTACGCTATAGCCAGATAAACTAAATCTATCAGATCTGACGCAGCAGTCGTCATGGAGGATTGATAATCATGGGTATGTTTGATTCAGACCTAGTGCAGCAAGAAGCGAACCAGCTATTCAAAGACTATCAGTCGCTGATGCAGCTTGGCGGAAACTACGGCAAGTTTGATCAAAAAGGTAAAAAGATCTTTATCGATCAGATGGAATCAGTCATGGAGCGCTATCGCATCTTTATGAAGCGGTTTGAACTCTCAGAAGACTTCATGGCAAAGATGACGATGGAACAGCTCAAAACTCAGCTCGGTCAATTTGGCACCACGCCCCAGCAGATGTTTGATCAGATGCATCAGACGCTAGAGCGAATGAAGTCTGAGATCAAAGAGTAGCTGACAATAGCGTGTACGCAGAGACCCACCCCGTCACTACGTGTCACCCCTCCCGAGAGATTTGTCCTGGCTATGACGAGCAAGGTTGCTGGATCGCCTGACAATTCAAGGCCTGAAGTAAATCCCCTCTTGGGAGCGACTACTGTCTCGGTTGTAGGGAGCTAGACCGACTAGAGCTGCGATCACCTTGCCAGTGATCTGGCCAAGTTCGGGCAGCAGTGCTAGCAAGCTCGACGAAATTACCGGACCAATTCCTTTGACTGACTGTAGTAGCGCTTTGGTTGCTTGCTGCTCAGCGCTACATTCACTTAGCTTGGCGATCTGCTCATCGAATTTGTTTATTCTCTTCTTCTAGCCAAGCGATGTGTTTGTCTATATAGCGTGTCCCGGATGCATTCGGTACACGCTAGTCGCTTGGCCTGTTGTTACTGATAGCTTATAGCCTGTGAACTGTACCTCAGCCAAGTGACCAACGCTATAGTCTCCTGCATCACCGCCTGCATTGACCCGCGCGTTGGTTTGCGTCGGCTCTTCTCGGCCGCCACTATAGCTTTTGTCACTTGATCGAGGTACAGCTTTCAAGCTGAGAGCCCTATGCTGCAACGGGTCAAGTGACGCGCCTGCGATGACTCGCTGGATACCAACGATAGCGATAGCGGGCTCCGTTCTCTACACTCCTTGCAGATGCGCTGAACAAGGGGTAGGGGGCTACTGCTTCCTCTTTAACCATACAAGGGGTGGCCGGAGCGGAGGCCGGGGTTGGATCGGTAAACTGCACTGATAACCAGCCTATGCCAAACGTATACATACTAAGTTCTATCACCGGCAAGCCTAGAAATAAGAGCGAGCTAGTCCCAAGTTTTTAGCGCGGATGTCCAGGAAGCAAGGCGGCTAGAGACTTGCGATCGCCTAGATTCAAACGTCGCTGCCACCCAGATAAACGCCAGCCCTAGCACAATGCCTACCGCCCACAGCAGTAGAGAATTCGCGCTGATAAACAGCCACAGTACTCGCAAAATCTGTAAGACAAAAGTAGCCGTTCCAACATACAAGAAAGCTCTCACTTTCAAAATCAGTCCAGCAAAGATAAACAGAATTCCAATTGCAACTGCAACAGACGCAAACACAAGAATCGACTCTGATACTTCTGTTTGATACAGCGCAGTCACACCGACTAAGCCGCTGGCCAGCACTCTGATCCAGTGCTTCTGTCGGCGCTTGGAACCGCTGCGGAAATAGGGATCTACCTCGGTGATGTACAAAATTGAAAGCGAGACAATCACGCTCAAGGTGATTGCAGTGAGCCAGCCTCTATTGTCTAAATAGTCCAATAGCGCTAGGTCGAACAGCGCCACACTCCAATAGCTGAGCCTGATCCGCTCAGTGCGATTCGCCATCCACGCATAGAAGGCGGCAACCACTAGCATTCCTTGAGTTTGGACTTCTAGCCAGGTGATGCTTAGCGTCAATAGCGGTAGCCAGAGACCGAGCGATCGCATTTCCCTATCCCAGCCAAACCGCTCCCAGGGCAGCGAATAAATAATCAGGCCAATCACGCAGGCGATCGCACTTCCCCAAACAAGTAAGTCCGTCTGATCAGAAAACCAAACGAATCGGTCATAGGCTATGCAAAGCAACACGCCCATCAGTCCTATTCGAGTCCAGGCAGAGTGATTGGCGACAATAGTTCGAGGTGTCCACAGCCGATTGCCAACGACCAATGCATAGCCAGAAGTTAACAGCGCAGTCACAGTCCAAAGCGCAATGCCTCTAGGCTGACTAAGTTCTGCTACAGGAGCGACTACGCATAGCCCAGTCCCTAGCAGCCAATGACCATGATTTGCTAGCGTAATCGCCCGTGACGACAGCTTCGAATATCTAGCTAGCCACTGACTAGTCAGTCGATATAGAACCGTTAGCAGCAGCGCCAAGATTGCCAGCAGCGTCACGCCATCGCCCGCCTGTCCACCTTCAGCTTGCAGCAGCCGATAGATCAAGAGTTCGTAGGCACCCAATGAAAGGGCAAACAGTCCGACATAGCCCAGCAAATTTAAAGAAGCTTGTCTGCGACCTATCTCTATAGAAACCTGTCTGCGACCGACCCCTACAAAAATCAGACCCGTCGCAATCGTAAACCAACCTGATTCTGGTAAGAAGCTGTCATGACCTAGCCACCAGCCAAGTACAGCGTAGAGGATGGGAATGACATTCCAGCTAGCGCGATAGGGCGGATGCTTTGCAGTCCAAAGATCGCCAGCGAGCTGAGAGATCAACCCTAGCGCTAGCGTTGCGGTTCCTAGCAGCGTCAGTCTAGAGACTGTATCCCCTGGTACTTGCAGCGTAATTGCAATGGTGATCGCAACTTCAATCGCCCAGGCTAAGCTGTAATACTGCCAGTTCGCCGCCCGGTGATAGAGTCTCTCTAATAACGAGGCGGTTAGTAAGACAATTGCAGTCAGGAGATATTTCGCGTAGCCAGTACCGATGAAGTCGAATCTATCAGAAGCCGTAATGCCCATCAGCGCAATATCCGCTCCCCACAGCAGCAAAATCCACATCAGCACCATTGCCCAGTTGTGAATTGCTACTGTGTAGTGCCGCGCCAGGTCATCTGAAGTCTAAAAGCTCTGACGGCGCATCCGAGAATGATCGCCTAGCCCGACGAGCCAGCCCTCTTTGCAGCAGCCACAGCGACCCAATCAAGATTGCATGGAAAACGCTCAGCCGTCCAAAGCTCTGGTCCATCCCCACTAGCAAACCGCGCCACACGACGCTAGTTGTCAGCAGCAGCGCGAAGCCAACTGTGAACTGAGCGGCCCACCGACTGCGCCAAATTCGGCTGTTGATGCCTGTGCAAAAAGTGGCGATCGCCAGACTCAGAATCGCCATGCGCCAACTCGTAAACCACGGCACCTGCATAAAGAGGCCGAGGACAGCAATTCGAGCGGCTGTCTGCGGACGAAGCGATCGCGGATGATTGGCAACAAAGGTAAGTGCAACCGGAACAGACAGCCAAATCCAAGGTGGCGAGTCGGCCCAGCTTTCTAGCAAAAGGCAATAGCCAGTTAAAGATAAGATCAGCCCCGCGCCCCAGGTATTGGCCTGTAGTCGCTGACTGCGCAAATACGGATGGCAGAAGAATTCGGCGATCGCACTACCCAGAGCAATACAGCCCCAGGTCAGTCCGCTTGTATCTGGCGCGATATAAAAGATCCAGCTCGCCGCCGCTGCTAGCCCCATTGCATGTGTCAGCGTCAGTAGGCCATTCGGCAGGCTACGTCGATGCGTCAGAATCCACACCAGAGTCAGTGTTGACAGCGTTAGATTCACCGCTGCGGTAAAGCTATTGCCTAAGCTCAGCAGCGACAGAAACAGGCCAAATCCAAGAGCAATCTGTTCTGTCTGTCTAGCTAACTGAGGGTGATCTTCGCGGCGTAGGTAGGCAGCGAATGCGAGTACAGCCAATAGGAAAGGAAAGAAGCCCAGACTCGCCCAGTCAATAGTTTCAATGCTGCCGACATCAAACCAGGTTGATAGTAACGTCAGCAGGCGATCGCGCAGTCTCATCGGCAGCACCGTCCAGACCAGCGCATAGGTTTGCAGCCCAATTCCCAAAGTCGCCAGTAGATAGTCTCTAGTCCAGGACTGCTGAAGCTTTGCCCAGATTAGGTTCAGGGCTAGAAGGCTGATTGTGATCGCCTGCAAAGGCGGCTCCTGCCCAGCCGTAACTAGCCAACCTCCCAACAGCAGTCCAAACCCAACTCGCGCCCACACTACTCGGCTGGCTTTTTGTCTAGTTAGCCAAACCAACAGCCAGCCACAAATGCCTGCGGCCAGTCCCAACTGGTAAGGAGGAACCTGCGCGATTAGCAGGCTGCGAGTCAGCAGAATCACGCCAGAAAGCATGACTGTCAGCACGTCAAACGGCAGTCCACTATCTGGGACTTCTGCTGTTGGACGATCTTCTGTAGTTTCTGCTGTAGTGACCTCTAAATCTGTTGCCGAGTTAGTAGTTGACTGGGCAGGATAGCGGTCCTGATAGATTAGATTTGCTGCCGTCGAGATTGCACCGATGTAGGTCGCTAGAACGGGCCAAGCCGCAAAGCTCCAGCCCCAGTGCAGCCAGCTCAAGCCGATTAGATTGACGCGATTGATGCGCCGAGGCATTAGCTGTTCAGAAAGGCTAAGCGGCAGTAGGGTAAGTGCGATCGCTGCCACCCCACAAACCACCAGACCCATCCCGCTACTAAGCGCGCCAAAGCGGTCCATCATCCAAAAGTTCACTGGCATCAGCAGCATTGTCGCCAGCGCCAGCATTCGCCCCGTACTGCGTAGATTTTCCTGCCTTTGAGTCCACACACTTGCCCCCCAAAACGCCAGCGTATAGGCAAATAAGACGCAGTACTGCCCTACCGCCGAGAATGACTCCCACTGACTAGCGGCCAGCACGCCTGACGAAACAACAACTAAAAAGACTCCTAAGAACAGCAGCCAAATGACGCTGATCTCTTCGACAAGTGCGGCAGCGGCCTGAGCAATTCGGCTAGGTTGATCTACTGGTGCTGTGGCCTGAGACTCATCTGGGGCGATCACAGGCGCTAGCGTCGGACTCTCAGTATCGGCACCAATCGGCTTGTAGGTAATCGGCAGTGGCTCGCTCATGGTCAGCGCAATCTCTCTTACCTGCGCTTCTGAAAGTAGCCCTAGCTCCATCCAGTAATCCAATCCTTCTAACAGCCGACTGCTGACCTGCGGCGAGGCCGAATTTAATCGAATAGTGATCCGCATAGTCGTGTTCTCTATAGTGCCGATTGATGTTGCTGCTACCTGTTCGCTAGCATACGAGCAATCTGCGATCGCCTTGCAAATATAAAGACAGATTGCAAAAGCGGCTACTTTCCCCCATTAATCTGTTGCTTCTACAGAGAAAGACCTCCCGGCAGCGCCAGAAGGTCTTTCTCTCAAACTATCCGATCTCTAAGCGACTTATCGCTGACGGCTTTGGTAATAGATCTTCTGACCTTCGTTCGGAACATAGATACATTCACGTGCCGACCGCCAGAAGCTAGTCCAGACAGAATCTTTGGATTCTCTAAAATACTCTCCCATAATTGGCTTGATCGCCTCTGTTGCATCCTTCAGATAGTAGTGAGGCATACTCAAGAAGATATGATGCGCTACGTGAGTACCAATGTTGTGGTGAATGTTGTTGATAAATCCATAGTCACGGTCAATAGTCGAAACCGCACCTTTTAGGAAGTTCCAGCTATCGTTGCGGTACCAAGGAATATCAGGCTCTGTGTGGTGCAAGAAAGTAACCAAATCTAGCCATACAACAAACACCAGATAAGGCATGACGTAGTAGTTGATTAAGAACAAAGGTCCGAACGCGAAACCAACCCATACCAAAAAACCAACAAACAAAGTGATGCAAGTGGTGCTAGTAATCACATCCCACTTTTCGGAAGGACGAAACAGAGGACTGCTAGGTAAAAAGTGAGATCCCTGACGCCCCGGAGAGCGAAAGAACAGATAGAACGGATAGGCAAATAGGAAAAGCGTGAATCGCACAAAGCGAGCGCCGCCTTCCATTTCGTCGTAGGTTGCCTTAGAGATGGGATACCAGCTTTCGTCTGTATCGATGTTGCCAGTGTTGGCATGGTGCGTACGGTGGCTAATTCTCCAGCCGTGGTAGGGCACCAGAATTGGCGTATGGCTGAGGTGGCCAATCAAATTATTGAGCCACTTGTGCTTGGAAAAGGAGCCGTGGCCACAGTCGTGACCAACGACAAATAAGGCCCAGAACATGGTGCCTTGCGCTAGCCAAAATAGAGGGAAGAAAAGCCAGGAATTGATAGTGTGGGCGATCACATATAGCCCAGCAATAATACCGATATCTAGAAAAAAGTACGATAGCGATCGCAGCGTAGATGGCTCAAAGCAGTAGTCGGGAATGGCATCTTTGAGATCTTTGAGTGTGAATGGCAGATCTCCTTGAGACCCTTTGCGCGGGGTAGATTCAACTGGGCGAGTACTTAGCTGCACGTATTACCTGAATGAATTGATATAACAAACGCAAAGCATGCCCACTTTAGTGCGAAACACACAAACACAAACCGCTTCAGTGCCGGATATAGATGCCCAGCACGTAAAGTTTAAGGTTGCATTTAAGCGGCAGACTTACTTTACAAAGCTTCACAATACTATAATTTGGTCATTAGAGGAGATCCCTGTGCAAATCCCCGCGTAAACGCAGGCCACCAGCGGTGAGTATCAGTATCTCACTGTCACAGTAGATCTAAACGTCGTCAGGTTCTATGCCCAGCTCTCTCAGCTTCTCGGCTAAGCGGTCAGCTCGCTGTCGTACTTGCTGTGCTTCCTGCTGCGCTTGATCTGCCCTTTGCTGTTCTTGCTCTGCCCTTTGCTGTTCTCGCTCTGCTCTTTGCTGTTCTCGCTCTGCTCTTTGCTGTTCTCGCTCTGCTTTCTGCTCAGCAGTCAGAATCCATTCCCCTTTTGAGTCTTTCCAGCGCAGCCATTTTCCGAACACGCCCTCATACTCGCCCTGCCATATTCCTAAGCCCAGACCTAACTCTTCAAACCAGTGATACTGACCCTCTAACGTCAGCAACTGATATTGAGTGCCGACTAGCTGATAAAGCCTGAAATCATTTTCGTAGCGGTCAAAAATGGCGTAGTACGGAACCCGCAAGGCTTGCTCATAGGTTTGCCACTTAGTGGGCGGACGATTGACCTCTCGCAGCGTTTGGCCTAGATCTTCTGCTTCTGTCCCTGGCGATAGCAGCTCTACAACCAAGAAAGGGGTTTCCATTTCCTGCCAAATTACGTAGCTCCACCGCAGCTCACTCTGCTGTGTTGCCCGCTCTACGCCTAGCACTAAGAACCAGTCTGGTCGCTTGTGCCAGCCGGGATGGCGGCTGTCGTAATACACATTTAGGTCGGTGCCGATAAAGACCTGTTCGGATGGAACCGTCGTTGGCAGGCATGTTTCTCGCAGCAGCTGCGGCTGAAACTCGTGAAACTCATCCGGCAAACCTAGCTCCTCAGGATATTCACTGGGCAGGTCGTACATAGTTGGCAGCGTTTCACTCGCTGGCCTGGGTTGTTCTGGGTTTGACAACTGGGGAGGAGACATTTCCACTGGCTCCATACGACACATTTGCTCCAGCTCGTTTACTATGTTTGATGGTCTGCGTTTGATTGTAGCAGCGATCGCAAGAGCTCATAATCTAGAAAGACGGTATAGCTACGTTGCGCCTTTGCTCAGCGCCCACTGAGTCAGAGAGGGAAAAAAGCGGTTGAGACCAGTGGCGATCGCACTCACACCAACCACAACTTCATTCTGATGCTTTTGCACCATCTTCCAGATCGCCTCAGCAATCTCTTCCGGCTGACTCGCGATGCCAGACTGTATTGCTTGGCTCATCTGCTTTTGACGACCCTCTACTTCTTCATCGCTATCCCCGCGAAACATGGCGCGTTCTAGAAAGTCGCTATCGATCACGCCCGGATGCACAATCCCCACGTGGATACCTTTAGAAACTAGCTCTAGGCGAAGGGTCTCAGTCATTCCGGTTAGCGCATACTTGCTAGCACAGTAGGCCGTCATGTTTGGCATCGGCACCTTGCCGCCGATAGAACCAACATTGACAATCGAACCTTTCCCAGCAGACAGCATCGTCGGCAGGACTGCCTGAATCGTGTGAACGTATCCCCAAAGGTTCGTATCAAAGATGCGATGCCAGTCTTCTAAGCTAGTGTTGACCATCGGACCGGTTAAACAGATGCCTGCGTTGTTGATCAGGGCATCCATTCTACCGAAGGTGGATAGGGATTGTTCAACTAGAACGGTGACCTGCTCAGGATTGCCTACGTCTGTGGGGAGTGCGATCGCCTTCCTACCCATCTGCTCTATTTGTTCAGCAACCGCCTGCAATCGATCTTCTCCTCTAGCCGCTAGTGTCACGTCCCAGCCTCTGGCTGCGAACTCTAGCGCCGTAGCCTTACCAGTTCCTTGAGAAGCGCCTGTAATCAAAACATGCTGAGTCATTGTTGCCTGCCAAGAAATGTGTTCGATTTACGAGTATCCCTATCAGATAGATCACTCGGTAATCCGGTAGCAGACAGCACTTCTTTTGGCACGCCTCCCATTCGCTCTAGCACTGTTTGCTTAGGATAATGCCTGCTAAGACGGTCGCGCAAAACCTGTTTTAGTAGTTCACTTACTGTGATCTTTTCCTCTTTCAATATCTCAACTAAATATCTTTCAGCCTCGCCATCCAAATTTATGCTCAGCATCAACAGAATCCTTCCTTCCAGTTCTATTAATTCTAGACTGCGTTCTACTTCTCTGCCTTACTCCAGAAGGTGAGCCCGCTTGTGGACCTTGGTGCTGGTACCGCTCCTAGCAGTGAGACAGCAAAGCCCAGAATCACTGCCACAGGGGCAATTACCGCTGACTGCCAAATACCGGGGAAGGTAAACAAGCCCGATGTCGTCCCCACTGCTAGCAAAATTACCGCGCTAATCGTACCGTAGAAAGCACCATTCGCATTTACCCGAGGTACCAAAACGCCCATCAAGAACAGACCTAGCAGTGGACCTAAAAACAGAGCGGTGTATTTAATCAAGAAAGGCAGGAGCGCTTCGCCAGTAGAGGCGACATAGAGCGCGGAGCCCATCCCGACTATCCCCCAGACAACAATCAAGCCCTGAGCCACTTTGAGTGACCTGGCCTCACTCACCTCGCCCTTTGAGTAGCGCTGATAGAAGTCCACCGTCATACAGGTCGCTAACGAATGCAGCGCTGAGTCAATCGAAGACATTGCCGCCGCTAAAATTGCCGCTACCAACAGCCCAGATGTACCTGGCAAACCATTGTTCACAATAAAATACGGCAAAATCCCATCGGCTGGAATATCCGCTGGCAAACCCGGATTCACTGTATAAAAGCTGAATAATAGCGCCCCTAGAATTAGCGTCGCCGCCACACCCACAAAGCCAGAAAACCAGCCCAGCAAAATCGCCTTGCGCCCGTCTGCCACGTCCGCGCAAGACACGTAGCGCTGCACCGACTGCTGGTTAGTTCCAGCGACTGCAA
Organism: uncultured cyanobacterium; assembly: GCA_963838725.1. Taxonomy (GTDB): domain Bacteria; phylum Cyanobacteriota; class Cyanobacteriia; order Phormidesmidales; family Phormidesmidaceae; genus Phormidesmis. Next base: position 100,781 of record CAWISM010000016.1, read on the forward strand.
ACGCTAGCATTCCGTAGGCAAACAGGGCGGTCGGCAGTGACCGAATTGACTCTGGCTCCCAAGTTGCGTTAATGACGCTTAGCTTGCCAGCTTCGCCTGCCATGTTCCACAGCTCTGCTAGGCCACCGGGAACCCCTTGCGCTGCGGCCCAAATGCCCGCGCCTAATCCCACAAAGATCATGGCAAACTGCAATACGTCCGTCCATACGACCGCCGCAATTCCGCCCATGACCGTATACGCAATAGAAACACAACCCACAATCAAGATAGCTAGCGGTAGTGAAATATCAACCACGGTCGAGACGGCGAGTGAGGCGGCGTAGAGCAGGCCACCTAGTCTAGCAATCACAAATAGTAAGAAGCACAAAGAACCCAGCGATCGCGTCTTGCCATCGAACCGCAGCTCTAGATACTCGTAAGCCGTCGTCAGATTCAGCCCAACAAAAAAGGGGAGAAATAGAAAGATCACCAGCAGATAGCCGAGCAGATCGCCAAACTGGAGCTGTAGGTACAACAGCCCGTAATTGAAGCCTTCACCCGGGCCACCTAGCAAGGAGGCCGCCGAAAACGATGTCGCAATGAGCGAAAACGCGATCGCCCACCAAGGCAACTGCCGAGACCCTCTAAAATATTCATCCGTGCCCCCCTGCTGACGGCTCGCCGCGACTCCAATCGCTAGCAAAATCAGCCCGTACACGGCCACAATTAACCAGTCAACGGCTTGCATGTTCGCTCATCCTCGCTATCTCGAACCGACGTGCATCCGCCATCATGTCACATCACCCAGGCTTATTTGGCTTCTTTTTCGAGTGCGATCGCCCTACTATATTTCTGCATCGCCCTACTCACGTGCAGACTGACCAAGACTCAGCCATCGCTACTGCTGCACCCGCTAGACTTCCTAGATGAGAAAGACGTGCCAGAACTAGCCTTCTTCCCCGCTATAAAGCTAGCGAGCTACAAAAAGAGAATTGTGTTGGCTAAAGCGCTACAGGCAATGGGCAAACAGTTTGAGATTGTCCCCATAAGCGTTCACGCCCAGTCCGTGCAGCGCCGCAAGCCACAGTCCCAAACCGTCAATCCTACGTTTCAGCTACCAACTGCTCGGTTGGTGTAAGAGACTTATTAAGCTTTCCTGCAAGGACTGCCCTAGACCACAGTTACTGAGGAAAGCCATCATCAATGTCACGGCTACCGAAGCGAGACTCTACACGAATAGAGGTGCCGTCTCTGCTAACGTCGTACTCTAGCGGGTTAGGAGATTGACTCAAGTTAGCCTCTCCTCTAGCAATCAAAGGTTGATTCGTAGCAGGCGTGTTGAGCGTAGAAAGAGCGGCAATCCGGTCTTCTGGCTTAGGGTGAGAAATTCCTGGTAGTTGACTGGTTTCAGTCCGGTTGAGCGCTTCCATAGCCCTAACACAGCCGACAGGCTCGAATCCAGCGCTGACGATGTATTCATAGCCAACCGCATCAGCCTCTGATTCGTTGTTTCTTTGGACGACCGAATACTCGCTATTGAGTTCTGCTATGCGGGCAGTGTATATCTCTTCGGCTCTAGCGACCGCTTGATTAGTTTGTTCCTGATTCATTCCTTGTAACACTTGCCCCGCCACGCCGCTCGCTATTCTTCCAGATCCAGAGCTAGATCTACCTGCTACGCCTGAGACTACGTTGATGATAGTGCCGAAGATATTACGTCGCTGACCAGCCGCTTCTACCTCTTCACGAGCTTCTTGCAACGCTTCTTCCTGTAGAGTATTCATCCGCGTACCTAACTCTACTTTCTCAGGAATATGCCCCTGCGTGTGATGCGCCATCTCATGTCCAACAACACAAGCAATTGCAGATGTGTCACCAGATAGCTGCTCCAAGAGCCCCCCTTCAAAGGTCAGCATATTCATGTTCGATGCAAAAGCATTTACCTCGTCTTGAGAAGAAACGCGAATGCGCCAGGGTTGTTCATCTAGCCGATTGGCTCGAGCAATCCGCTCAACCATACGATAAACAGCGTAGTAGTCTTCACCAATTCTACCTAAAGCACCTTCCATATCGGCTCTAACTTGCTGATAGTAGGGATCTACCTGTTTAATTTGCGCTTCCGCTGTAATAGAGATTTTCTCTTCAGCACTGACGTTGTTCTGCGAAAAGGTGATGATTGCAAATATAGGGACGATCGCTAATGCGATCAACCGCCAGATGGTATTTCTTCTCATAGTGGTCAAATAGTTGATGGGTTAGATGGGATGTCTAGAGATGCATGCCATTAAACATATCAATACTCTACGCATAAGCACTATGCGATCAAGAGAAGATAATCAAACTTCATCGATCAATTACTGCCTAGCTCTAAACCGCTACATCTATCGCTGTACCGTACTCTAGGCTAAGCTAGACTCGTTCAAAAAACTAAATGTGAGAATTCCGCCTCGTAATTTCAACAGCGACTGTGCCCCCAAAGTCAGGGATCGGTGGGGTTGGTTTGGTAACCTTTACGTTTATCTGTTGAATGCGCTGATCGCTCTCTAGCGCATGGGTAGCTACGGCATCTGCAAGACTTTCAATCAGCTTGTACTGCTTGGTTTGAATCAGCCGCTTCGTCGCTTGAACAATTTCTACGTAGCTGTGAGTATCTTCTAATGCATCGGTCTTTCCAGCTTTGGAGAGATCGATAAAAATTTTTAGATCGACGTGAAACCACTGGCCCAGCACATTCTCTTCTGGCAGAACACCTAAATATCCAAAGGCTTTGATGTCATTGATGTGAATAATATCCATTAACTATCTCTAGAGGTCTTCTATTAAATGTCTCGGTGCGTGAATGCTTTTGCGTCCGCACCTGTATAAGTTGCAACAACATGACCATTGCCGACAAGCTGATACTTGTAAGTCACCAGTCCTTCTAGCCCGACCGGGCCGCGTGGAGGCATTTTCTGGGTGCTGATGCCGACCTCTGCGCCAAAGCCGTAGCGAAAGCCGTCGGCAAAGCGGGTGGAGCAGTTGTGGTAGACACCTGCGGCATCGACCCCGGCCATGAAGGCATCGGCAGTAGCTTGATTAGTGGTGGCGATCGCCTCCGTATGCCGCGATCCGTAGGTGTTGATATGAGCGATCGCATCCCCCACCGACTCCACTACGCGCACAGCCAAAATCAAATCGCTGTATTCCGTCGACCAGTCCACTTCAGTCGCAGCGCTGATTTCCGGCAAAATCTGAAGAGTCCTGCTATCCCCTCGTAGTTCCACACCTTCTGCCTGAAGCGCTTTGGCTAAAGCTGGCAGCGCCTCACCCGCAATCTCCTCGTGAACTAACAAGGTCTCAATCGCATTACAGGCAGAGGGATAGCCGACTTTTGCGTCAACTGCGATGCTAGTGGCCTGTTCAATATCAGCGGCGCTATCTATATATAAGTGGCAGATGCCGTCGGCATGACCAAGGACAGGAATCTTGGTGTTTGCCTGCACATACTGAACAAACTGATTAGAGCCGCGAGGAATAATCAGATCAACGTACTTGTCTAGAGATAGAAGAGCGTTAGTTTCTTCGCGGGTGGTCAGTAGCTGAACAGCATTGGGATCGTAGCCAGCGTTGGTGATGCCCTGACGAATGGCCCGAACGAGAGCGGTGCAGGAGCGGATTGCTTCACGACCGCCCTTTAAGATGACGCCATTGCCGGATTTGATGGCGAGGGTGGAGATTTGCATGACGGCATCGGGGCGAGATTCAAAGATGATGCCAAGTACGCCCAGGGGAACGCCGATACGCTTTAGGACTAGACCTTGGTCGAGTTCGCGATGGAGGGTGACTGCGCCCGTGGGATCGCTTAGGCTAGCAACGCTACGGACGCCTTGAATAGCTCCTTTGAGCTTGGTTTCGTCTAGCTTTAGACGACCGTAGAGGGGTTTGGCAAGATTGCCTTTCACAGCCGCGTCTAGATCTTCCCGGTTGGCAGCTGTGATGTCAGGAGCGGCGGCTTCTAGGGAGCGGGCGATCGCCTCAATGATCCCGTTCTTCTGATCGCCAGAGAGCTGAGCGAGTTCGCGGGCGGCTTGCTGCGTTTGCTGAGCAAGGTCTGTGAGAGAAAGTGGCGCGGTGAGGCGGAGTCAGCGTTTGGGCGGTCATGGGTGGGCGCGTGGGTTAGTCCGTAGCGAGATGCTATAAGTTTAACCCGTTGCCGAGTCTTGACCTTTTCTTATCAGCGCGCGTCGTAACAGGAACTATACAAAATCAGCAGAGTGTGGCAATAGCCCTTATTCTTAACACGTCGGCTAATCCAGCTAGCGCCTTCCTTTTGTGTTTCTATGTCTCCCAAGATTCTAGTTGTCTTTAATGGCAAAGGCGGTGTCGGCAAAACTACTACTGCCGTCAACCTGGCCGCTATCTTTGCGCAGACCCAGTCCGTCTTGCTAGTCGACGCCGATACTCAAGGCTCCGCATCCTGGTGGGCAGATCGGGGCGATCGCGCCCTCGGCTACGACGTCAGTCAAGAGAGCAATCCGGCATTACTTGGTAAACTAAAGGCAATAGACAGCTACGAGCTAATTGTGGTGGATACCCCACCCGCGCTGAATTCAGCCGCTCTCTCCGCCGTTATTCCCCTAGCTGACTACCTGCTGCTGCCGACCCCACCTGCACCAATGGACATTGCCGCCCTAGTGCAGACCGTCAAAAAGTCTATTGTGCCCTCCGGCGTTGCTCACCGAGTGCTGCTCACCAAAGTAGACTCTCGCTCTTTGGGCGAAGCGCTAGAAGCCCAAACGATGCTGATGGAGCTAGACATTCCCGCCTGCCACGCCTTTGTTAGAACCTACAAAGCGCACGAAAGAGCCGCCTTAGAAGGCGTATCCATCACTCAGCTAAAAGGCAAAAACGCCGCCGAAGCCAAAGCCGACTACAACCGAGTTGCTAACGAAATTAAAAGGGACTGGAAAGACTCATGACCAAAAAGCGGATTGCCGACCTGCTCAAAGAAGAGGTCGAGAAACCAGTCCCAGAAGCTGAGAGTAGCACCGATAAGCCTACTGCGAAGACAGAAGCTAAAAGCAGCACTAAAGCCGGTGCTAGCAAAACATCAGCTAGTAAGACAGCAGCCAGCAAAGCATCGGCTAGCAAAACAGTCGCCGCTAAATCATCGAGAAGCAAAACGACAGCAAAAGCTACCGCTACTAAACCAACTGCCGAATCAACTGCCGAATCAACGAGTACCGATACGAATACAGCCGCGTTAAACAAGAAAATCAAAACGCTAGAAGCGGCATTGATCAAGGCAGAATCTCAAATTAGCGCTTTGCAAGACGACGTTAATACTCATCAAGATCGTATCTTTGAGCTAAAAGATAGTCTGGAGACAGCCGAAAACGAGAGCAAGAACAAAGACGCCGATCTAGAGAAGATCAGCGCGCAGCTCAAAGAAGCAAGGCAGACAATCCTAAAAATCAGCGAGAATCAGAACGCTGAAAAAGAGAGACTAGCTAAGGCTGAGGAACAGACCATTAGGGAAACGGCTGAAAGGGAAGCTGCTGAAGAAAAAGCCGCTACAGAGGCCGCTGCAGAGGCCAAAAAGCTGAAAGCTGAAAAGCAAAAGAGTAGCCTTAGCTATAGACGCCCGTACTCTAGCTATAAATCTATTCCCGAATATGCTATTCAAAGAGGCACGCCCGCGAGCGGACAGAACAGCAGCATGCTTGATGATGATGACATTGGCTGGGTTGATTAGAGCTAGGGCTCGCAAGAGTGTAGGGAATAGAGAGTAGAGAGCAGCGACTTACTTTTAGACTGCATTAGGATGGTAGAGACCCTTTAGTTTAAGACGTTCATCATGGCTTACTCTTTTGCGAACGCTTGGCGTCGGACAGCCCTAATATTCCGATGGGTGCTCGCACTGAGTTTGGTCTCTCTGGTCGCTTGCGGCAATCCTGTGGCTGAAGAACCTTCTGCCGATCAAGCCTCAGCGCCGACTGAGGAAGAACTGGCCGAAGCAGAAGGCGCAGAACCCACCGAAGAAGAAATTGCCGCGATGCGAGCTGAGTGGGATGCCCGCATGGCCAAGGTGCAATCCGTCGTAGACGCGACCCCGCGCGATCAGCTAATCGGTACCTCTGCGACCAAAGGACCGAGCGATGCAGAGGTGATTGTCCTGAAGTTTTCTGACTTTCAGTGCCCCTATTGTGCGATCGCCTCCGCCAATATGAAAGACTTCACTGAAGAGCACACTGACGATGTCCTCTATGTTTACAAGCAGCTCCCGCTAGTCAGTATCCACCCGGAAGCTGAACCCGCTGCTAAAGCGAGCTGGGCGGCTGAACAACAGGGCCAGTTTTGGCTATATCATGATGGTCTCTTCGCCTTTCAAGACAAGCTAGGCGAAGACTATTACGTAGAGCTAGCCGAACAGATTGGGCTCGATATTGAACAATTCAACCGCGATCGCAATAGTCCAGAAGCCGACGCGGCGATCAAACAAGACATAGCGCTAGCAGAAGCTTTGGACATACGCGGTACGCCAAACTTCCTAGTGACCAACACAGACACCAGCTTCCTGTTCCCCGGCAACACGCCCCTAGAAGTATTTGAGGAAGCCACCACCCGGCTAAAGTCCAGTCCGTCATCCTAGTTTCTGCATGTCATACGACTCTAAAACCTACGGTCAAAGTCCATTTGGCAATTCCCCGGTCCCAAGCGATGAAGCAGCCGGTCAGTCTGCCGACGCACCGAGTCAGGAGCCAATCGCAGACGTAGAACCAAGCAGTCTAACCTCGCCAATTTTGACTATTCCCGTTGGTTCGCCCAACCGGACGGTCGATCTTACAGACCACAGAAACAGTAGATCTAGACAAGGCGACCACCAAGCGAAAGTCGAGAACTTCTAGCAGGTCTTCGGTCAGCAAAGCTACAACAGCAAAGCCATCTCGAAAAGGCAAAAAGAGCCAGTCGACCAGCAAGCCTACGAAGGTCGCTAAGCCTTCTAGCGTAGACTAAAGCGGAACCCGAGACAGCTGAAGAGGCGATCGCCCGTCGCTTTCTAGAAGAAGACCGCAAAGTTTACCTGTCCCTGTTCTACAAAGTAGCGGTCTCCGGCCTAATTTGGGCGGTGCTAAGGCTAGTGCGATATCAAGTGTCTGAGCGGGCGATCGCCATCATCAACGTCATCATTCATCCGGTTCTAGTGTCCACCATCGCCCTGGTTGGCACCGTCGGACTCACCTTCTGGCTACGTCAACTACTCAAAGATCTCGCCCTTCATACCCAGCAGCTCACCATCGATGCCGAAGCGACCGATAGCAAAAACTATCGACCCACGCTAGATATCGTTGGCGACTCCCTAGAATACAATCCTAACTTGCGCAAGCAGCTTTCACGACTATTCAACGTCGCTTCAATCTTGATCTGCACGCTGATCAGCTACGTGATGACCAGTTTGCTGCTGCCTTGGGAATAAATGATCGTCTTAGCACAGAAATAGTCTTGCAAAAACTAGAGGCGTTTGGTCAGAACCTTACCGTGGGTATCGGTTCCGCAGCTGCTGAGCAAACTTAGCTCTTTGGCGAGGGCGGCTACTCGTTCGGTCTTACCCGGACTAGGTCGCCAGATCTTGGGGTTATCGTAGGCGTAGTAAGTTTCGACCCCATCAATCCCAAGCCGAACAGCAGCGCGGATCAATATCTCTGCGTCAGTGCGATAGCGTACTGGATGAGCCAGTACGGCAATGCCTCCTGCTGACTGAATAGCCTGAATCACGTTTGCGGCGTTGCGCTCTTGACCTCTAGGCGCAGCGCCTACTAAATAGGGCCGAATAGCTTCGTCTGTCGGTCTAAAGGCGTAGCCAAGGATATGGACATCTGTATCCGCGAGAAGAGAGGTAATTTCGACTCCTGTCCAGACTTTGGGAAGCTTTTTGGCGTTAGATTTGCGATCGCGCCGCCAAGTCGAAGGGTTGTGCCAGCGCCAGTCTTCTATCCACGCCCTAGCCTGACGATAGCCCTTGATCGTGTGGTGATCGGTGATAGCAATACCGCGTAGCCCAATTTTGACAGCTTGTTCCATCAGCTCTGAGGGCGCTAGCTGCCCATCAGAACAGTGGGTATGCATATGAAAGTTGTAGGTTTTCGGGCAGCTCTGCGCACTAATACTCTGTAATACTTCTCTGAGTAGCAAAGAATCCTGCGTCGCTGTCCGACGGGCCACCTGGTTCGCAGTTGCCCAATCAGCAGGACTTGCAGACATGGGTTGTCCAGCGTTCGTGATACGACTTAACCTACTATACCCAAATTGTCAAAATATGGGGGGAATCTACCTATGACTGTAGGTGCGTTTTCACCATTTGTGCATCACCTTTTTGCTCTATCTATCAGTTGGCGTATCTATCAGTTAGCGCTTGTCATTTGATGTGCGTAATCTTCTGACGCGAACAGACTTTTGATAGGTGCATTGTTTGGCGCGCGGTCTGATGCGTGTAGTCTAATGCGCATAATCAAACAGAGTATCGAGATAGATCCGTGAAGGGGTACAATCGCCTTCTTTCTGGCCGTTCTGCAAAAGGAATAAAGATAGAGCCGCTGCGTACATTCTGTCTTGATCCCAAGTGGGATGAGTCTCTAAAAACCCCCTCAAAGCATTGTGAAGATCTTCAGGAATTTCTGCTAGAACGCTGACATTGAGCTGCATGGGGAACCTCTGTGTAGGCTGCTCTCTCAAGCAGGGTGTCGAATCATTCTGCTGATGAAGCTAGTCTTTGTCAATGATAGAAAAAAGAACAACTGCTCTTTTAAGGTTGTCGGCACCAACAAGGTTTCAGTACTTACAGCGATTTTTCGTTACAAAAATTTGTCAGTCTATCCGCTTTTCTCATTTTGGAGCCAGCAGTTTGGCACAATCCAGAAAAATGCCTAGACCTACTGATTTTGGGTGAAAACCTGTGGAAAACTCCTGGTAACCTGTGGAAAACTTTTGGACAATCGGTGGAAAACTATCGATCTACTTTTTTCAAAGATAAGAAAAGCCGCCTTGCTCAAGTCCCAGTCGGAAGGCTGATCTTTACAAACCAGACCGTTGCGAAAATTGGCATTTACCATTACACTCATACTCTCAAACCCGCGCATCTTGGTAGTTTGCGCACAGCATCACTTGCAGGACAAATCCCCACGATTTGGATATCTTAAACAAAACATAATGTGGCTCAGCGCTGAATAATTTGGATGTTTCTGTTTGGCTCGATTGCTTTTGCGCTGGCTTGTGAGCAAGTCATTCGCGATCGCAGCCTGGGGAAAACTTGTGAGCGACTCCTGCTACTGTTCTCGACGCTCGTTGCTGGTCTCGTGATGATTAAATAGTGACTGATCGAGTTTAGAGTTCGTTCAAGGCTTTTAGGAATGACGCCGTCTGCTGCGGTTGTGTCCTAACGAAGCAGCTTTTGGGATGAGCTTTTGAGAGGAACTATTTTGGGTAAGCGATCGCTAGCGGGAATTGCCGGGATTGTGGCGGCGGCGACGCTGTTAAGTAAGGTGTTTGGGCTGCTGAGAGAGACTGCGATCGCCGCCGCATTCGGGACAGGACCGGTCACAGATGCCTACAGCATCTCGTATGTCATTCCTGGATTTCTGCTAATTCTGCTTGGCGGCATCAATGGTCCTTTTCATAGCGCCATTGTCAGCGTCGTTGCCAAGCGCAAAAAAGAAGAAATTGCGCCGCTGGTCGAAACGGTCACGACGATGATTGCGATTGTGCTAGCGGTGGTGACGGTAGCACTGATTGTATTCGCCGATCCGATTATTGGCTTTATTGGTCAGGGCTTTAGCGCGACGGAGGTGGGATTAGAGAGTCGGGCGATCGCGGTGACCCAGCTCCGCATCATGGCCCCGATTACGCTCTTCGCTGGGTTTATCGGCGTCGGCTTCGGCACCCTTAACGCTGCCGATCAGTACTGGCTACCGTCTATCAGTCCGCTGCTCTCTAGCTCGGCAGTGATGGTCAGTCTTGGCGTTCTATGGCTAGTGCTTGGCGGCGATATCAGCAACCCCGACAATCTAATGATCGGCGGCATGGTGCTAGCTGGCGGCTCGCTAATTGGCGCTATTTTGCAGTGGCTGATTCAGGTTCCAGCCCTATGGAAGTCGGGACTAGGCCGTCCTAAACCTGGCTTCAACTTTAGGGATCAGGGCGTTCGCGACGTGCTCAAGGTGCTTGCGCCTGCAACGTTCTCTTCTGGCAGCTTGCAAATCAACGTCTACACTGACCTGTACTTTGCGGCTAGAGTCCCCGGCACTTTGGCGTCTCTGAACTTTGCCAACCTGCTGATTCAAGCCCCCCTCGGCATCATCTCCAATATCGTCCTAGTTCCTTTTCTGCCAATTTTCTCTCGGCTAACCACACCCGACCAGTGGCCTGAGCTCAAACAGCGAATTCGGCAGAGTCTAATCCTAGTCGCGCTGACGATGCTGCCGCTGAGCGCTCTAATCGTGACGTTAGCCCAGCCGATTGTCAGCGTAGTTTACGAGCGGGGGGCGTTTGACGAAGAGGCCGTTGCGCTGGTTACATCGATGCTGATTGCCTATGGCGTAGGCATGTTTGTCTACTTGGCTAGGGATGTGATGGTGCGGGTGTTCTACGCGCTAGGTGACGGTCAGACCCCGTTCAACATCAGTTTGGCGAACATTATCACCAACGCGGTTTTGGACTATGTGTTTTTCAATCTGATCGGACCACCAGGATTAGTCGTTGCGACAATTGGCGTCAATATCGTATCGCTGATTGCGATGACAGTCTTACTCGCTCGCAAGGTTGACGGGCTGCCAATAGCGGACTGGGCTCGGAGCATCGGAATTATCACAGGCGCAAGTTTTTTGAGCGGGGTTTCTTGCTGGCTGACTAGAGGCGGACTAGCCAGCATTGTCGGCTCGGATGGTTTCTTAGCGAATCTGATTCAGATGTGCGTAGCTGGTGGCGTAGGGTTGGTGACTTTCGCGCTGCTGACTATCGTGCTAAAAATTCCCGAGGCGGATTTACTAGCGCAGCGAATCCGCCAAAAGCTAGGTCGATAGAATCTAAGTTCCTAATTTTCTCCGAAGAAAGCAGCTAGAACATTTGCAGAAAGGGCAAGGCGAGGCTGTGGATGCAGTGTCCTACAAACGCTAGCCTTTCCTGTGTGTTCGCTATATGTAAGGACCGAGAAACTTGAGCCCATTCAAGTGGATAAGATGATCGGGATCGCTTGCAATCCAAACTTCAGTTTCCCACGCTAAACTAGCGCAGTATTTTCTGTAGGTAGCCCGATCAGGGAAAGCAGTTATGAAAACCACGGGGTTGATGCAGTTCTGTGTGATTCTCTCAAGTTCAAGCTTCCTAATATGAGAAATTTCTCCAAAACTAGTTACGGACTCGATTAGATAGATCCAACCTTTTTGCTTGGAAAAGGCAATTACATCAGGGAGTTCCTCATGACTGGGTTCTGGGAAGTTGAGTTCTAGTAGCTTTTTACGATTGAGGTACAAATATTTGTCTGAGCTATCGCCTATGTAAAGGACTTCGCAACCGAAGCCATACCTTGGAAGAAGTTGCTCAACGATTGCTTTTTGCAGTTCGTTATGTTTTCCAGGTGTGAAAGATAACTCCGATCCCTCGGGTAGAGTTATCGATATTGTTGAGATGCGTCTTGTCGCATCCAGTTGCTGCCGCAAGGATACTTTGGCTGCTAGAACTTTCTCCGCAGCAGCGTCCCAGTCAGTAGTCTCGAATTTTCAAATGGCTTCGGTATGAACAGGACAGATTGCGTATCCACTCCTACTATCGTTAACAGCAGATCGCTCGACGAACCCAGGAATGACTATTGAATCAAGCACGAGCTGATCTAGCTCTTTCCGCTTGAAATCGTCATATGAGCCTCTACTCATAGATTCTGAGTAATACTCGTTGATGAATTCAATAACGCCTCTCGTGGTTATAGAAACGCCATCATCCTTACTTTTGACTTCGGCCCAAGATGTATCGGGACGTATATCACCGAGCGTAAGTAAAACAAGCGCAAGCCTCTCAACCCTACGCCATTGCTGCTTTGTGTATCTCTCAAGAGGAATGCCCAGCCGACTGAGAATTTCAACAGCGTCTAATACTTTATTCTGTTGCTGCTCTGTCTTCGGTCCAGTGAAACGAGCCAAATCGTAAGAAGCCATGAATTTCTTAGAACATGCTTAGTTGCTTGGTTGCTCCGTTACCCTCTATGACCTGTTGAGTCGTGTATTCTGGGCCTTTGTCTAGGTAGTTCATCACAGATTGGGCAAGAGCCCTCGCAAATAAAGGAGCGACTGCATTTCCTATCTGATAATATCGCTCGGTTTCGCTCCCTGTGAACTCAAACCAGTCTGGGAAAGACTGAAGTCGCGCAGCTTCCCTAACGGTGATACGTCTACGCCGCCCGTCGGGAAGCCGTATACGATGCATATCACCAGTCGCACCTGCTAGATTTCGACAGGTTACTGTCCTAGCTGGCCTATCGTAGTGCAAGTCGCGAGGATTTTTACAGCAGCTTGCCTTCTCATACCTTGCGATGTAAGCATCCATGCTGGGCGTAAGCCACTTAGCCTCTTTAGGTACTTTGTCAAACATAGGGCCTAGAGCAGTCCCGGCTGAGACAGTTGTAGGTTCAGCATCTGGAAACTTGAAGCCGCCTCTATGACCTACTACAACTACTCTTTCTCTATTCTGAGGAACACCATAGTGTTTTGCGTTAAGGAGCCGAGCCTCGACGATATAACCGAGCTTCTCTAGGCTGTTCTTGATCTGCTCAAAGTACCATTGGTTTCGATAGAGTAATCCACGAACGTTCTCAAATAAGAAGATACGCGGATTAATTTGTTCTACAGCAGCGATGAAGATAGGAAATCCGTCCCTAGAATCCTCTAACCCTTTTTGATTGCCCCCCACGCTAAATGGCTGGCACGGAGGGCCCGCAATCACTACTTCAGCGGCAGGATATCGAGTCTGCGAAGTCAAGTGCTCATGCACACAGCTCCCAGCGAGATTGAGCTTGTATGTTTCTACGCAATCTGGCTTGATCTCGAAACCATAAGTTCTAAATCCTACTGACTCAAATCCGAGCGCTAAACCACCGCAGCCTGCAAAAAGATCTATTACATCTATCTCTACCCTACTTTTCGGCAGGCGTAGAGAGTCGTTTACGTGCTGAATCCAAGTATCTGGCATGGATGTAGTCATGATACTTTCAACATCACAGCCGGATTGTTTAATACTGTAGATCTAATCATATTTTGAGGGCTAGTAGTGTATTTGAACTATCTTTGACGGTTTGCTTAGGCAAACGGTTCCATAGCTGAGTAAGTATTGAACCCGAGATGTGTTTCTATTTTCCTTCTTTTTGCCAGATAGAGATGACTTCATCAGTGCCCGCTGTGATCAGCGTCTGGCCGTCTGGAGAAAAGGCGATCGCCTCTATACCCCAGTCGTGTGCCAGCTTCGCCACGCAGTCACCAGTCGCTAGGTGCCATAGCGTCAGCACCCGGTCCTCGCCACCGACTGCGAGATAGCCATCTTGGCTCAGGGCAACTGCCTTGATCGAATAAGCCGATCGATAAAGCGAAACAGGTGCAGACATTTCTAGATGTTCATCAATGCTGTACCAAAAAACCTCGGCAGCGCTGGCCACAACTAGCCGATAGCTAGAATTTGACTCCGACGGCTGTAAAGCAATCGCAATCGCACTTCCCTTTTCTCCCTGCTGCGCCACGGTCAAACTCTCAGACAGACGAAACTTGCCTTCCTTTCTGGTCCACAGCTTCACAGTGCCATCATCACTGGCGCTCACTAGCAAGTCTCCTGACTGAGAGATAGCTACTGCGCTTACCCGCCTTTGGTGCTGGATCAGCCGTTCAACCGGCAGTAGCGTCTCAATGTCCCAAATCACAATTTGGCCGTCGCTGTTTGGACTCACTAGCTGAGCCCCGTCAGGTGTGACTAGCAAATCTGTGGGTAGCCATCCAGACGTTGGCATCGTATTGAGCAGACACCGCCGAGCGCTGTCCCATTCCTTCATCGTGCCGTCTTCACTAGCGCTATAGAGCGCTCTGCCGTCTGGATGAAAGGCGATAGCGGTCACTGTAGCAGCGTGTCCGGTGCCAACTAACAGACGACGAATGAATGAATGCGCCAGTTCTCCGCTTGCTAACTGCCACAGCCGCACCGCACCGTCTATTCCACCGCTGGCGAATGTTTGACCAGATGAGCTAACGCAGAGCGATCGCACTAATCCAATCTCTGGTGCTAGTCGATGTCGCCGCTGCCAGGATTGAGGTGCGGGAGTAGCTAATAGCGATGGTGCTGGCTTAGCCAATCGTCTCTGGCCGATAGACCACAGCCGCTTGAGCGCAGCGGTGCTATCCGAACTTAGAATCTGCTTGAGACCCGGCACTGATTTCTTGGCACGGCTGATGATTTCTTGGGAGCTTTTGACCAGCAGATTCTGAGAGAACTGTAAATCGAGCGCTACTTGTTCCATGCTTTCGTAGCGCCGCTGCAAAGACCGCTCCACCATCTGATCTAGCACCTGCGCGAATCGACTTTCAACGGGGGTAGGCAGATAGTCTTGCCACACCCATCGATCTTCCAAGGCGGAGTACAGATCAAAGGGGTGCAGTCCGGTCAATAGATATAGACAGGTTAGGCCCAGGCTGTACACGTCGCTTGCAAAGGTCGCTTGCCCCATGGACTGTTCGGGGGCGGCGTAGCCAGCGCTGCCGATGACGGTCTTGGCTGCGCTGTGACGAACCGACTTGGCAGCGCCAAAGTCGACTAGCATTGGCAGATCTATCTTTTGATTGCCGTATTCAGTGGCATTAGCAGCGACATTAGGACTGACGATATTGGCGGGTTTGATATCGCGGTGGATGATTTGAAAACTGTGAACGTATTGCAGCACGTTCACGAGCGAGTTTAGAAGCGATCGCACCCGATCTTCTGACCAGGGTCCATCCGCTTCTACCTGCTGCTGCAAGTTCTGACCGGGCGCATATTCCTGCACCAGAAGGTGGCCTTGTTGGGATGCGATCGCCGCTAGCAGTCGTGGAATCTGAGGATGCTCTCCTAGTTTGCGCAACCGCTTGGCCTCTGCGTCAAAGCTCAAATCATTGAATCTAGAACCATTGGAATCAGGCGAACTTGAATAGATCTGCTTGACTACACATAGCGCCCCTTTCGCTTGAGATGTCTCGTCAGCGTTTGTCAATTTAGTCGCTAAGAAAGTCCGACCAAATCCACCCTGTCCTAGCAGTGAGTTCAGGCGATAGGCACCGCCTACTGTCAGCTCACTCCCGCAAGCCTGACAAAAATTTGCGCTATTAGGATTTTGAGGCTGGGGACAAACAGGATTAGGACAATAAACCATCATCCCAACAGCATGCCACGTATTTTTAGACGTATGACCTGTCCTAAAGATGACTCCTAACTAAGTCGGAATAGCCTGCCCAGGACGCAGCCGAGCCCATTTTCCCATATCCTGCATGAAGCTATCGCAGCCAACGACATCGTACTCAAAGCCAAATTCGTCTGATTGAATGATCTTTTCGCCTTTGACTTCTACTTTTGGCAGGGTGATGTTGGCATTAATGGTGGGGTTGTTTGGCTCAAAGCTGGGTGATTCGGTTAAATGTAGCTGCTGGTGATTCGTCTCTACCGCATGGTAGGTAATGCAGCTATCAACGTACTGACAGTTAACGCAAATACACATAGGCCTAGCCCCTTCAATTATCTGGTTGGCTTGCTTTGTTTTACTGTAGCGTAAGATTTTCAAGGTGATTGATAGAGCGTCATCGAAAGCAAGGAGCTTCTAAAAATGATACAAAAGCTGCCCCAACTTTCTGCGCCACCGGGCTATCGAACGCAGGCGACGGATATTTCTGTAGAAGCTGACTATATTCCTACGGGCTCGCCGATGACTTGGATACAGAATTCCGCCGAGCTAGCCACTCAGCTCCATACCATTTTTGAAGTTTCTAGCATTCCGTATTACGTGACGGGCGGCGTGGCAGCGATCGCATACGGAGACCCTCGCACCACCAGAGATTTGGACGTTGTTATTCAAGTGCCAGTCACCGAAATATTGAAGCTCGCTAAGATATTTGAAGCCGCTGGGTTCTATGTTGCCGATATCGACGACGCGGCTAATGGTCGTATGCAAACGCTACAGATCACTCAAATAGAGACCATTTCACGCGCTGATGTGATCGTTTCAGACGATAGCGACTACGCCCGAGAGCAGTTCGACAGAAGGCAGCGCTACGCTTTCCCAAACGGCACAGAAGTTTATCTAGCCTCGGCTGAAGATATTGTCATTAGTAAATTGAAGCGGCGCAGCGAATCGGAAAAGCAACAGCGCGACGTACTAGCAGTTCTCAAGGTGCAGCAAGACAGGCTGGACTACTCATATCTGCATCAATGGGCAGAAAGATTTGGCGTTCTACCAATACTCGAATCGCTAGAAGTAGCCGCCGGTATTGATCGAACCTCCTGAAGCATACAGCTCACTTTGCATGTCTCCGTTCACTCCCGAAACCTGGCCTTTTCCTCTCGATATGCTGCCCGATCAGACATACGTGGTCGGGGGAAGTATTCGCGATCAGCTGCTAGGACGTCGATCTGACTATCTTGATTTGGATTTAGTGCTGCCTCATCGAGCGGTAGAAACTGCCTCGACGATTGCCCAGAAGTACGATGTGGGGTTCGTCGTTTTAGATGAGGAGAGGCAAATTGCTCGAGTTGTTTTCGATCAGGTCACAGTTGATTTTGCCCAGCAGCAGGGCGATCACGTTGAGGACGATTTACAGCGGCGTGATTTCACCGTTAACGCGATCGCCTTCCACCCCAATAGTCGAACCTTGATCGACCCGCTCCAGGGACAAGCGGATCTCGAGGCCAAAATCATTCGTATGATCAGCTACCAGAACCTTGCTGACGATCCGCTGCGATTAATGAGAGCCTACCGTCAAGCAGCGCAGCTAGGCTTTACTCTAGAGCGCGATACTCAGGCGGCTATTCGTCAGCTCGCACCCCAGCTTCAACAGATATCAGTAGAGCGCATTCGTCATGAGCTAGACGCTTTGCTCAGTACCTCCAAAGGGAGTATCCAGCTCGACTCTATCTGGCACAATCAGCTACTAGCATTTTGCCTGCCTCGGTTCGATAGCAAAAGCGTTCAGCAGGTTGTGGCCGTTGAGGATGCGATCGCCTTCCTTCAATCCACCTGGCCCACCTATGCTCGCAGCCTACGCGACTGGGTGAAGCCCGTTCCTTCAAGTTGCTACCGCAGTTGGGTGAAAGCGGCCAAACTTAGCTGTCTACTGACTCCAGATGCCGCTGCTGCCAACAAAGAACTGGCTCAGCTGAAGTACAGCCGAACTGAGACCCAAATTATTCTCCGGTTAATCAAGGCGCGCCCTGCTATCGAGCAGCTTCGCGAGGGACCGATGGACCGGGCCCGGCAGTTTTTTCTGTTCAAAGCGGCGGGAAGTGCTTTTCCGGCGATCGCGCTGCTCGCCCTAGCACAGGGCGTAGAAATGTCCGTGTTGAAACCGATGATTGAACGGTTTATAGATCCGACAGATGCACTAGCTCATGCTCAGCCGCTACTCAGCGGAACACTGTTGATGCAGCAGCTATGTATTCCACCCGGCCCGGAGATCGGTCGGCTGTTAACCGCTGTAGAGCAGGCTCAGGCAGAAGGCAAAATCGAGACTCAAGTAGAGGCGATCGCCTGGGTCAAAGAATACAGTGCTCCCTAAGCTGAAGATCGGCTAATCAATCACATCGCCGAGCGCTGAGGTCGCACATCCATCTGGTGTGCCAAGCTTCCTTCGCGCCAGTCTAAAGCGTGAGAGTCGCCCGCTGGCATCACGCTGACCACTCTGGGCTGACTAACTGGGTGCTGACTAACTGGGTGCTGGCTAGCGGGGTGTCGACGCCGGTTGGCAACTCGAATCGTTCCTTTTTTGGACCTGGTTCTAGATCTAGCAGATGCTGGCTGAGACTGTATACCAGCGCGTGCGGCTGTCGCCCGAGAAACGAGCCGCTTACCGCTATTCGCCGTAGACGAGGCTGTCGCTTGAGATGCGATCACTCCCTTAGAACGCTGCCGCCGTTTTTTAGGCTGGAGTTCAGCATTTAAGTTATTGGCTAGACTAGTTGCTGGACTGCTCGCCCTTTGAGGAAAAACCTTCAGATCTAGTTTCTTTGGAGTCGAGCTAGTTTTCGCTATTTTACGTACGGACGCTTTTGATTGCGGACGTAAGGTAGGTGCAATACCGTTTTTGCTACTGTTGCTAATTCTGCTACTGACTTGATTAGGCTTCGTTCTGCCACCATTAGCGCTGCTGCTAGATTGATTGTTAGCCCTTGCACTGACCGTCAAGCCGCTGCGGACTTTGCGAACTCGCGCTCTAGCCGCAGCCATCTTCATCGTCCGCTGTCTAGAGATCGCAAAGCAGCCAACTGCACAGGTACTGACCAATAAAAACAACGGTAGCGCTAGCGTCAGTGCGCTGCTACTAGCTGCATCCGCGCGTGCGGGCTCAGTCGTAGTCAGCGTGTCGTTTGACTGGGTGCTGTCTGATTGGGCAGTGTCTGCCTGTATGCCGCTCGGCTGGATATTGGCCAAACCATCAGCCGATTGCACAGGACTGACTACCGACGGCTCAACGGTTGGTTCTGGTAGAGCCATCGTCAGGCGCTTGGGGCTCAGCATGCCGCCGAGTGCTAGCGCGCCAATCCCCATCGAAAATATCCAAAAGCCCATCACCAGCACCCAAGGCCGGACTAGTAACAGCGTTAGCGCGATTCGATAGGCACTCTTTTCTTGCTTGACGCGAGCAAGATTGCGGGCGCGCTCAAGCCGAGTAGTTTCCATTGCAGATAACTTTCTGGCAATCTTCTTGAAAGGTTTGAGACTTTGAAGCTTCGCTGTATTGAGTTTGGCTAATGGAAGCTTCATACTTTTCAATCTCTTTAGCTGCCAGGTCGTTATGTAAAGAGTGTCTGATACAGATCCTCTTTTCCAAAAGTTACCGGAATTGTAGAGGCATATTGAACGGTTGGCTAGCTACTAGGTGATGTTTTCTTTGGAATAACATTAAAACCTGTTAAAACCGTTCCGTAAAACTAACGGAGTTCTAGCGCCGGTAGATACTCACCAGGATCTTGTGCAATCCATCCTGAAGGAGAATTCTGACGGACTTCGAAATACAGATAGCTAGCTTCACTACTGCCTACTTTGCCAACTGTTGTCTGTGTCGATACGGCCTGTCCTACGGAGACAAAGGCTTCGCTTAGGTTTGCGTACCTAGTTTGCAGACCCTGCTCGTGATTGATGACTAGCAGCAGTCCGTAGCCTTCTCTTTGCCCGACAAAGGCAACGGTGCCTGGTCCGACGGCCTTTACCTCGGTAGGCGTTGGTACACCAAACGCGAGGCCACTATTGAATACGACTTCGTCTCGGCTAGGATGAGGCTGCCAGCCGTAGCTTAGCTGAATGTTGGCGGGCTGCGCCAGTGGATAGCCAGGTAGCTGTATAGCAGTGCTACTAGCTGTCATCATGCGGCTCGCACCTGGAATAAAAACGCGGCTAGGCACCTGACTGGCGCAGCCGTTCACTTCAAATAAAAGGTCTGCTTGAGTATTGTACTGCTCAGCTAGCGTTAGCCAGCTACTGCCAGCAGGCGCGGTGACCACTTGGCCATCAAAAGGAGGAATAACCACCTCATAGCCAGCTGGTACGGTAGCGCTTGTAGATGAATTAAGTTCACCATTGAACCTGTTCAGGGTCGTAGGCCGCAGGTTGTAGCGGGCGGCAATGGTCTCTAGCGTTTCGCCAGCAACGGTCTGATGACGCTGTAGCCGAGAGAGCGCTGCCGGACAGCTCTCCGCGACGGCGGGAGGAGTTATTGATGAGATTGATAGGTGGGCGATCGCAATTAAGCACAGAGTAGGAAGATGCTGCATAGATATCTTTAGATAGGCGCTAGTAACAAAACAAAGAAGATCTGAACGAAGCAGAGTCTACTTCTATTTTTCGGGAAGCGATGTTCATATCAGGAAGTCCCAACACTCAACATTGTAATTAGAGTAGTCGCGCTCAAAGCGCTCAGAACTCGCTAAAGTAGAAACAGCGCCTTGACTTGCGACAGGCAGTTATTTTTGGCAGCACATCATTATTTCAGGCAGTGGTATGGGGATTTCTCCCAAGCAAGTAGGACTCGGTGGAATGCTAGTGCTGCTAGGGGCAGGGGCTGGCTGGAGCGGCCATACCTATTTTCAGCGAGGTGATTCTGTCTCGTTAGGGATTGGGCGATCGCAACCGCTAACGGCTCTCCAAACTGCGCAAGAGACAATCACGCCAGCACCGCTGCCTGCTAGCACGCTTCCAATCGAATCTAACTTTATTGCCAGCGCCGTAGATAGAGTTGGTCCTAGCGTCGTTCGAATTGATGCTTCTAGATCGGTCAGCAGCCTTAGCGACCCATTCGAGCGTCGTTTGTTCGAGCGGTTTTTTGGCGATGATGACGATCAATCTAGATCGCCTCAGAGTCCATCTCAAAGCCCACAACTACCAGAGCGGTTAGAACAAGGCACTGGATCTGGTTTTATTTTGAGCACAGATGGCCAGTTGATGACCAATGCTCACGTGATCGAAGGGGCCGACAAGGTTGAAGTAACGCTGAAGGACGGTCGCACGTTTATTGGAGAAGTGATTGGCGCTGATCCGGTCACTGATGTCGCCGTGATCAAAATTGATGCGCAAGACCTGCCGATTGCTCCCATAGGAACGACAGACAATCTATCTCCAGGGCAATGGGCGATCGCAATCGGCAATCCGCTCGGCCTAGACAATACAGTAACCGCTGGTATTATCAGCGCTCTAGATCGATCTAGCACTCAAGTTGGCATCTCTGATAAGCGGGTCCAATTCATTCAAACCGATGCGGCAATCAATCCAGGGAATTCTGGCGGTCCGCTGCTCAATGCCAACGGCGAAGTGATTGGAATGAACACAGCAATTAGAGCGAACGCGCAAGGGCTCGGGTTTGCGATTCCGATCGAAACGGCTAAGCGAATTTCGGATCAGCTATTTGAAACTGGCGAGGTGCAGCATCCTTATTTAGGCATTCAGATGGTGAATCTAAACGAGGAAATGCGCGATCGCATCAATCAAGACGAAGAGTTTGACATCAACATCGAAGCAGACCAGGGTGTTGTCATTATTCGGGTGATGCCAGGGACGCCAGCCGAAGCCGCCGGACTAAAGCGAGGGGATCTAATTACCAAAGTAGGCGGCAGCGCTATCGAAGATGTGACTGATGTCCAGTCTCAAGTAGAAAATGGCGGTATTGGCAAAGATCTAGAGGTTGGCGTTATCCGCGCAGGCGAGCCGCAGACTATCAATGTCAAGCCAACTGCCCTGCCAAAGGATCTGCAATAAGCGGATGAAGCTTTGGATGCTTAGATACCTGTGCATACATACTGCGCAAGGATCTATTCTCTAGCCTGATCAGTCGAATCCAAGTCTAGACCTAGCGAGCCAGTTAGATTGGTCTCTAGCTCCATTCGCTGCTCCATTCGTCTAAGGAAGTAGCCTGTCATCATCGCAGAGGCGAGTAAGCCTGCCAGATTTTCTTTATCGGTGCTGACCTGGACATTGAAGCCGTCCGCAGGCAGCACGCCGACTAATCCCTGCACGTTGTGAGAAATAATCTGTCGAATCTCGCCGCTGACAGACTGTGCCACTCTGCTGAGGACTTCGGGAGGCTGATCTTGTAGATAGTTCAACAGCTCGTTTGTCTTGCTATCTTCCGAATCAAGGTTAGTGAAGTCTGCGCTTTCAGGGTTGAAAACCATAGAGATGATAAGTAACTGACCTTAGCTTAGCCACGAGAACAAGTTCTAGGATTGGTATATCCCGTACAAACTAATAATCCATCAGACTTTCCACAAATTATTAAGAAAATCTATGCTTATAGGCGACTACACAACAGCTTAACGAATAATGCCGCGCATCGTCAGGTTCTTAAGTTTCTATAGCGGCTTCTTCTGTGATAGATGACTCTGTTGCTGAGTTTGGTTCTGCGCTGTCGCCTTCATTTAGCGCTGAGTTGGTCTTTGAATCGGCTTCTAGGCTAGCTTCCAAACTATCCTTCTGCTTGGGTAGTCGGAGCGTGGAAATTTGAGGCAGCTTATCAATTTCGAAGTGCTGATAAAACTTCTCGGTCACCTGTAGCCAGGAAGATCGGCCATCTGCCTGACGCCTCTTTTTGACAAAGCCTTGATCGACTAGGTCTGGCACATGCTGATACACGCCCGAGCCTCGAACGTCTACTAGCTCGCTTTGGGCGATGGGGCCGCGTAGAGCGATCGCAGCTAGCGTCCGCAGCGCCCCTAGTCCAATATCCAAGGGCACGATCGTATCAACAAGCGGCTTGTACACTTCGCGCAGCTGTAGCGCGTAGCCGTCCTCAGTTTCTGCAATCTCTAGAGCGCCTTCACGATGAGCATATTCACTCATCAGAGCAATCAGACCTTCTTCTGCGGTTTTGCGATCGCAGTGTGCAAACTCCGCAATCTGGTTGATCTTTAGAGGCTGAGCCTTCAAATACAAAATTGCCTCAATTGTGTTAGCTAGCTGAGACATGAGTCACCTTTTTCTAAAATCCCCTTTCAGACGCAAGCTCAATCCAGATTGCGTCCGGTCAACTCTACAAAAATATCTTCTAGATTAGCGGGCCGCGTCATCATCCCGGTTTTGTCTGGCTGCTGGTCGAGGTACTGGTTCGCTGCGGCCAGTGTTGGAAAAAATAGATACTCCCACCGATCGCCTTTTTGCTTCATGACGATGCCTTCACCGTGTTTTTGGCGCAGCTCGGCGAGTGTTCCTTTCTCGATCAAAGATCCCTTGTCCATGATGCCAATGCGATCGCACAAATACTCGACTTCTTCCATGTAGTGCGTTGTTAGCAGCATGGTCATCTTGTGCTCGCGGTTCAGCTCTAGGATGATCTCCCACAGCCGTCGCCGTGTCTGAGGGTCTAGTCCTACAGTTGGCTCATCAAGGAACAGGATGCTGGGCTGATGCAGCAGCGCCCGGGCAATTTGTAGGCGGCGCTTCATTCCACCAGAGAGCGTTTTAACCTTGTCGTTGGTGCGATCACTTAGTCCTACATAGGATAGCCAGCGCCGAATATCCTCCTGTCGTCTAGACGCCGGAATATGGTGCATCCGTCCATGAAACTCCATATTCTCCCAGACAGTCATATCCGCATCTACGCTAACTTGCTGCAACACCACGCCAATTTGACGACGAACCTGCTCAGGCTGACGGCTCACGTCATATCCTGCCACCACAATGTCACCTTGAGTTTGCCGCGCTAGCGTTGTCAGCATCCGAATTGTCGTTGATTTACCTGCTCCGTTAGGCCCTAACAGCCCAAAGATCTCTCCTGGCTCAATTGCCAAAGACAAATCGTTGACCACACAGATATTGTTATAGACTTTGTGAACGTTTTGCAGAGAGACTGCCGCAACCATTGGTTTGATATCCGCGCTTTGCTATACCTTCTCTCAGCCTATATCAATCCACAGCCTTTCCCTACCTCCAATCCCTCTGCTTCCCACCATCCGAGCGAAGCCAAAGCCCAATTCTCCACTCTTTTTTCACATGCGAGCCAGAATAGAAAACGGCGTCCTTTTCTTGCGTAACGAAGACGTGCCGCCGTACAAAAAGAACGGACCCATAGTCCGCAACAGCTACTTTTGGGCGCTCAAATCGATTGCCGATCGCGCTCCTTTCCAGAAGGACTGGGAGTTTGAGGAAAGGGTCTGGATTGCGCTAGCTCGGATGCTAACCTCCTTCGCAGAGTCGGGCTATCTAGGCTTAAGAGAAACACAGCTAGAATTCGACCCAGACGAAGAGATTCCAGCTGAACTCAGAACTATGGCAACCTGGCTAGACCCAAACGACTATGCAGAATCAGATGTCGATGAAGTGCTACCCTGGCCATACAATCAGTCGTAGCACGTTGGTAGAAGCCAAGGCTTGAAAGCATAAGGTTTATTCAGACAAAAAAAGGGACTCGTATAGACTACGAGCCCCTTTGCGTTTCTAGAATTGTCCACTGTTCAGATTACAGACGCGCAGCATCTACATGATGCCGAGCTGACCTAGAATGCCTTTTCCAGTTAGGTACTCGACTGCGATCGCAGAGATAAAGCCGATCATCGCAAGACGACCATTCCAAGTCTCAGCAAATTCTGTGAACCCTAGCTTAGCGGGAGCGTCTGTAGTAGGAGAGTTTTCCATGATTTATTTCCTCAGTTGGCTGTTTTTGTCGCATCAAGAGCACCAGCGTCAGTGGCTATTCTTGAAGCAATGTAAATGTATGTTAACGAATAAAACAAATCCTAACTGTATCTTTCGATATATATCCGCGAATATTTGTCAAATTCATGTGTCAAATTCTTTATGACATCTGCTCAGAAACAGACAGATCGGCGACCGCTTGTTCCTTGTCTAGTCGACGCTTGCGCGCATATAGCTGAATCGTAATTACAAACGACAGAATCAGCCCCGCAATTAGCCAGGTTGTCGCATTCGTCGGAAAGCTGTTCTGAAAGATAACTAGCATCACTATGGTTACTAGCAGTAGCGTCGGTGCCTCATTTAGCGCCCTCAGCTGCTTTGGACCCCAGCTGCATGTGCCTGCTGCTAGCTGCTTGCGGAGCTTTGCACAGTACATGTGATACACCACCAGCAGTGCTACAAACCCTAGCTTGGCGTGCATCCAGCCTTCATGAAGCACATCTGGTCGCTGCCACAGCAGTCCACCTGCCATTGCCAGCGTCAGCAGCATTCCCGGCGTCGTGATGATCTTTAGCAGCCGGGTTTCCATTATCGCGTACTGCTTTTGCAGGATGCTGCGAGCGGGTTCTGGCTCTTGCTCTGCTTCTACGTGGTAGATAAACAAGCGCACCAAATAGAACAAGCCAGCAAACCAAACCACAACACCGACGATGTGAAACGCTTTGAACCAGTAATAAGCCATATGAATTAAACCGTGTGAATAGCCATGTAAGCAGCGTATTTTCGCTTTGTTTTTGCCTGTGCTTTGGCTTTTGCCCGCTTGGTATCTATATTCTCCGCTAGCAGCTTATATTTTGATCGCCTAGCTCATAGGTTCTTAACGTTCTGTCGATTTGTTTTCTATCTGGACTTTTGCCTCATGCCTGGACCCTCGCCCCAGCCAAGCGCTACCGCCTGGAAACCCGTTAATACATATGAAGACATCTTTTATCACAAAGCGGATGGCATTGCCAAAATCACCATCAACCGACCTCACAAACGCAACGCCTTCCGGCCCAAAACAGTCTTTGAAATGTACGATGCCTTTTGCGATGCCAGGGAGGACACCACCATCGGCGTTGTTTTATTAACTGGGGCAGGTCCACACACTGACGGGAAATACGCCTTTTGCTCTGGCGGCGACCAAAGCGTTCGAGGAGAAGCGGGCTACGTTGGCGAAGACGGTGTTCCTAGACTCAATGTCCTCGATTTACAGCGGCTGATTCGCTCTATGCCCAAAGGTAGTCATCGCCCTAGTGGCTGGCTATGCCATTGGCGGCGGCCATGTCCTCCATCTGGTCTGCGATCTGAGTATCGCGGCAGACAATGCCATATTCGGCCAGACTGGGCCAAAAGTTGGCAGCTTTGACGGTGGATTTGGCGCTAGCTATCTCGCTAGAGTCGTCGGCCAAAAAAAGGCTCGTGAAATTTGGTTCCTCTGCCGTCAGTACGATGCGCAGCAGGCTCTAGAGATGGGCCTAGTCAATACCGTGGTGCCAGTTGATCAGCTAGAGGCAGAAGGCGTGCAGTGGGCCGAAGAAATTCTACAAAAAAGTCCTATCGCTATTCGGTGCTTGAAGTCTGCATTTAACGCTGACTGTGACGGTCAGGTAGGGCTTCAGGAACTCGCTGGCAATGCGACCTTGCTCTACTACCTCAGCGAAGAAGGGGCTGAGGGCAAACAGGCGTTCTTAGAAAAAAGACAGCCCAACTTCAAAAAGTATCCGTGGCTACCGTAGAGGCTGTTGGTAAAAGCAGTTTGTCCGCTGCTAGGACTGCTTTAAAGTGAGCAAAAAAAGGGAAACGTCTATGCTTTTCTTTGGGCGTTGCACAGACGTTTCTTTCTTCAGTACTTGTCTAGCGATCCCGTAGCGTTTAGTTAACTAAAACTACGGCTCGGGATCAGATCAAAAAAATTAACTGGCGATCGCAGAACAAACAACCTTCTCGACTGGCTTAATCGGCCTTACTACTGGGCTGATCTGGTTGTGCGCTGCGATCCACTTTGTGATCCCCGGCTTGATCTGCGGGCTGTTTGCGCTATCTACAAAAGGTGCAGCTGATAGGCAGCAAGCCTTCCATCTGGCATCGACAGGAACGCTGAGCTGACTGCACTGGCCACCGCGTCTTCCTTCGTGGTTGTAAAATTTGCATAGCCCGCAGCGAGTTATCTCACAATTTGAAGCAGCCATAATTGAGTTTCTTAATGTATAGTCTTGAACTCTATGATGACCTAATTTAAAGAGCAGTTTTACAACCCAAAAAACCCAAATCTATTGGTACCAATAGTGAATCGTTGAGAAAAGTACTTATGCTATGTTTACATTTTCTTCAGATTTCAGTAAAGAAGTGAAACATCTTTATCTGTGGGCGTTGTAGCCGATGCGAAGAGATGAATTTGTTCGGGGATCATCAGCTAAAAAACACTATCAAATGTCCAGCCTCGCCATTAATGAGAATAACCGTAATCTTTCTGAGAGAGAAAATATTCTTGTTCAGAACTAACAGAAGATACGCCTATTTGAAGATGCTTCTTGAGTTTATTTAGACCGCAAGAGCTGTTAAAAATACTTATCTGGTTCCTATTGCTATTTTTGGACAGACACTATCAGATTGTTAACATCAGATTGTTAACAAATGACTGCTGTAGAATGCGGTCGGATCTCGTTCCCACAAATTACTGCCACCGCTTGCTGGCGCACAGTGCACAGACAGACCAGCGATTGAGTTCTCCTTGCGGACATCGACACCGACACCTAGGACATAGAGATTGGCTGCTCTGCATCTGCTGGATGGCGCGCGCCCATCTCTCAAAGGCTTCTGTAGGCGTGGTCGGTGGGTGATCTGAAGGCTCAGATGGCCGAGCTGTTTGCCCAACATAGCTTGGGTGTTGAAGGCGATCGCGCTCCCCTCTCCCCTGCGAATCTGGTTCTCTAGTCGACACTGCCCACAGGGCCGTAGAGAATCGAATATTTTTGATGGGCTTAGGCTGATAGCGATTTAGCTTTTGTAGAATTTTGAATCGTTCGTAGGTGAGTGTTTGCGCCCAGACTGGCGTAGCTGTGGCGACATAAAGCTCTGATCGATGGATACTGGTAGGCCTAGTCTGTCTGGCCACCGCAAACCCAACTGACTTTGGCCAGTGCTGTAGCACCAAGCGAAACTGCCGCTGACTCTGCCAGCTATCTTGGTCTTCTAGTCCTTTAATCAGGTTGCTTAGGCCTTCTAGTCCCATAGGTCCTACTTTTTTGCTGAGCTTATAGTTGAGCTTCTTACCAAGCTTTAGAGTCGGCTGTATCTTCTGGCGAGTTTTTGCCATACCAAGTTTTTGCCATACATCAACATATGATGTTGTATCGCCAGCTTGACTAGGGCATCTTTTGGTAGCTTTTCTGACTAAAGGAGTCTGACATGGCAGCGCAGCATACTATTCAAGGTTTGTCCTCACAGTTGGCTCCTCGATCTGCTCCAGTCGCGACTACAGCGGCAGCTGCTAACCTAGCTCCAATGCTGGGCAGTGTGCTGGGTAGTCTTGATGTCAGTCTAGACGCTGAGCTAGATCGCTACCGCCGTAATCGTCGATTGAATAGCTTTGGTCGAGGACTAGTCGAAGAAATCTTTGTCGATGTAGAAAGCGATCCCGCTTTCGATGTGGAACCAGTCGAAACTGCTTTAGTCATGACTCCACCGCCTTTGCCACCTAATAAAAAATTGGCAGCTATCCGGGCATCTTATCTTGAATCATCAGGTCTTGAGCCTTCAGAGTCTGATCTACCTAGTTCAAATCGACTCGCGCTGCCTGCCTCGAAGCAGCAGATGGACCACATACAGTTTGGCCATACGCAGAGAGAGCAAATTCCTACAGCCGACCCAGATGGCGATACGCCGGAGGCGTCAATATCAGCTCTGATCTGCCCGGTGACAGAATCTAGCGAGACGGAACCTTCTTCCCTTCCGCCGCTAACGCCTATTTCTGACAACCATTCCCCTGATAGCTATCTGACCTCTTCTAAAGCACTGATTGAAACGCTAGAAGATCAGTCCATACAACCGGACGCTGCTGACACCGCCACTGACACCGCTACTGATACTACAGCTCGCTCAGCTAGACGCAAAACAGTTTCACTCATCGCAGGCGCGACTGTAGCGTTTCTAGGACTCGTCGGTGGACTAGGGGCCAGCTACTTCATGTCGGATCCGCTTGTCGCCCAGCGCTTGGCGAACGGATTACAAGACGGAGACGTAGAAGCAGCCACTCGCCCAAAATCATTCGATCCACCAGGTCCGGATCTATCAGGCGCTGAATTCATCGATCTTGAAATCGACAATCTCAGCTCCTTGCAGATGCCTCAAACTGCTCTGATTAACCCAGGAGATCTACCGCCAACACCTACGATCCCGTCTTCTTTAGCAGAGCCTTCTACCTCATCTCCTACGCCAGCTCCAGTGCCACAAACTAGCGCTCAGACTGGCTCCCAGACCGATATTCCTACATCAGCTTCGGCGGCGGTTGGCACGCAGTCTGTGATGCTACCAGTCGGACTGACATACTACGTGACCGTTCCCTTCACCTCAGAAAGAGGACTTATGCAGATTAGAGGAACAGTTGGCGAAGCCTTTGTCCGTCAGTTTTCTGATGGCAATCGGGTACAGCTAGCCGCTTTTGATAATGCTCAATCAGCTCAGCAGTTCATCGAAGAACTAAAAGGAAAAAATATCAGCGCTGAGGTGTACGGTCCGACTACAGAGTAGAGAAGCTTGCTATGCTGCTAGTGAGGTGATTTTACGGGACGGCTCCGCTGATGGGATTGCTTGATCGCATTTCTCGCTTGGTTCGATCAAATGTCAATACGCTGGTAAACGGCGCTGAAGATCCTGAAAAGATCTTGGAGCAGGCGGTTTTAGAGATGCAGCAGGATTTGGTTTCTATGCGTCAGGCTGTGGCGCAGGCGATCGCAACTCAAAAGCGAACTGAACGGCAGTGCGAACAAGCCGACCGCACCGCCGCAGAGTGGTACAACAGAGCCCAGCTCGCCCTTCAAAAGGGAGACGACCCGATCGCTAGAGAGGCGCTCGAACGGCGGCAGAACTATGTTCAGACGGCCCAAACGCTCAAGCCTCAGATTGCGCAGCAAAAGGAAATCGTTCAGCAGCTAAAATCCAATATGCATTTACTAGAGCGAAAGATCGCCGACGCTCGAACTAGAAAAGACATGTACATCGCTAGGGCTAGAGCCGCCCAGTCAAGCACCCGGCTACATGAAATGCTGACAAGCAATTCGCCTAACGCAATGAGCGCGTTTGAGAAGATGGAATCGCGGGTTCTAGATTTAGAAGCGCAAGCAGAAGTCGCACAAGATATGGGGGTGGATGCTGTCGAAAAGCAGTTTGCACAGCTAGAAGGGCGAGGAAGTGTAGATGCGCAGCTTGCCGAGATGAAGTCAAAAATGATCGAAGGTGGCTAGCTGCCGAGCCCTCTATAGACAGGCAAGGTAAAGTGAAAACAGCTGCCTTCACCTTGCTTAGAATCAACCCAAATCTGGCCATAGTGGGCTTTGATCACCTGTTGACACAGCGCTAGACCTAAGCCGTATCCGTCTTTAGTGCGATCGCGCTTCAGCCGAAAGCTTTCCTCAAAAATACTTTTCTGATTATCCCGAGGAATTCCTGGTCCGTTATCTCGAATGCTGATTTGCACCTTCTCCGTAGTGCGATGCAGTGCCAAGATCCCGATTTTCCCCCTGACAGGGGTGTACTTGATTGCGTTGTCGATCAGGTTGTTGAGCACTCGCTGCACCTGATCGGTATCGGCATAGACATGCGGCAGATCCTGGGGCAGGTCCGTTTCAATCGTTTGCTGCTTAGCCAAAAGCTTGGCTGCAAAGCTAGCGATTACCGTCTTGCATAGATCGACTATGTCTAACTCTTGTGGCGTCACTTCTAAGCTGGCACTAGATCCTTTAGCCGCCTGCAAGATATCTGTAATCATGCTGTTAACCGTCCGAATCTGCGTCTTAGTACTCTTAAGCAGATGAGATACCAGCTCTGGCGTAAACTTATCTACCTGCGGGCCGTCTGGTTCAAAGGCTAGCTCTAGGGTTTCTAGCGCAATCGAAGCCGCTGTTAGGGGATTCCTAAGATCGTGAGCCATCATCGCAATAATGCGGTCTTTCAGCTCTAGCTGAGAAGACATCGTCTCCTTTTCCTGCTCTAGCCGAAAGATATCATCAGCGAGCTTGATAACTTCTGTAGACTGATCGACCGCATTCACTTTGATCGAGTCGTTCTTAGCAATGGCCGATGAGGAAGCCGCCTGCGCCTGCTCATCTTCTACCGCCTCCTGTGTCCACCTTGGCCACCAGTCAGCTAGCTGAGTTGCCACATCACTGCCCGCCAAAACCTGATAGCTATCAGTCGATACTTTGATCAGTGCAGGCGTTGCTACTAGCTTGAATCGCTCCGCTAAGTAGGGCTGGTTGTTGACATCAACGATCTCTAAACTGACCGTATCCTGCATGCAGAGCGCCTTGACCTGAGCGCGCACCTGACGTATTTGTTCAGCTGAGGCAGGCCGTTTATCGACAAAGAACAATAGTTTGAAAGGTCTACTGGCTCTGGTCAAGCTACTGGCTCTAGTCAAAACTGTACCGGGCAAAAACTGTATCAAGAGAATATAAAATCAGGCAAAATTCGGAACGCGCCTCTCCACTTTGCCTGATAAACATAATTTATCTGGACAAGTCTATATAATACATTCGATAAATTCAGTTCACAAGGATTGGTTCGCCCAGTCGCCCAGTCGCCCAGCGCCCGGCGCTCCTTTCTAAGAGTATCTGAGCGCTATGCTGGCCGCTACAATGATTGAACTGAAGCGCTGAATTCCAGTGAGGTGATGTGAACGCAGCTGAACAAGCATCAACAATTGAGTTTGCCAGTAAGATCGCAGCGACGATTGGACTTTTCAAATCTGAGCTGCCTGATTTAAGAGCGGATCTCAAACCTTGGCTAAATGATCCGACCACTAGAGATCTCATCGACCCAGATTCAGTCGATATTGGCTTTCACTTTCCAGGCGTCAGCCGCCTGTTTCAGTGTCGCAGCTTGCTAATCCAAATCCGTCTCCATCAAGATGTAGAGACCGATCAGCGCCGCGCGATTGGGCTTGAAGTGAGCGGCTTCGACCATCAGGGGCAGCGGTGGCGTCTTTCTACGATTAACGACTGGCGATTTGAAGGGGTGATCGTGCCAGAGCCCACTTCAGGAGAGTCTTTAAGAAACTGCTGCCGTCAGGTGTTTGAAGTGTTTAACCAGGAGCTACCGGCAGCTTGAGCCTAGCGCCGTAATTGACTATCTGCTGGTCAGGGAGGTGATCACCGAGTGTGATCGCCAGCGTAATGATTTGGGCATCTATAGCTTGGCTTTTGTGGTTGGGCGCTCCTGTGCCAGGATTGACTAGAAAAGCGGGGTAGCAGGCTGCGCTCAGGCTAAGACGTAAGCGCTCTCCGGGATAGATGTTGAAGCAGGTTGGGTGTAGTGGCAAAGAGATAGAAGCAGTGGCTAGAGACTCAGATAAAGACTCAAAGCGTCCGTATCCTTGGGTAAGATTGTAAACTTTGCCATCTGTGACCCGTGAGAGGATGGCACAAAGATCGTAGCTGGGGGTAGAAGCTGCGATCGCACCCACCACTTCTACCACTCCCACCACCCGCAGTTCCTCGGTTAAAGGCGCAGTCGTATAGGTCAGCACATCCCCGCGTGCATCTACTGCTGTTCGATCAAAAACTCCGGCTGGCAGCGAGCTATGTCCACCTAGCGCCGGACAGGGATTCCATGGATCGTGCACGAGCATATCGAGCCTTGCTCCCACCTCACTTTCAGAAAGAACACCGCTATCTTCACGGACGTTTGCTAGGCCATCGCTGTCTAGAAAGTAAACTTTTATCTGATCCGAGGAAGCAGGCTTAGCTGGCCATCTACCGAGCGATCGCCATTGATTTCGGCCCATCTCAAACAGATGAACTGGCGCTGCCTGCCACAGCCTATTCGCTTTCCCTTTTAGAATCGCGTCAAACCACTGCACCTGTAGCCTGTCTATAGAACTCGCCGCCGCCGGACCAAAATCCATCTCCCCTACTTTTCGGCTCCACGGAATATGCACCCACGGCCCTACCCACAGATGATGTAGATGCTGACTGCGTTTAGCCATCTCCTCATACAGCCGCAGGTCTCCTCGTAGATACGGGTCAAACCAGCCGCCAATATGCAGCATCGGCAGATCAACTTCGTCTAGCTGCGGCGTCAACGCTTGCCAGTAGCGATCACCCTGCGGCGCACTTACCCAGTCATGAAAAAAGGTCTCAACCTCCTCTAACACCTCTGGGTAAGCGGTTACAGCATCGGCCAGCGGCAAATTCTCTGCCGCTGCCACCAGCCGCTGATAAGTTTGACTATCCCCTGCTATTCGAGCCGTCTCCGCCGCTAGCTGCACCGCCCACGTCAGACCTAGCTGAAAACACATCGCTCCATTCTCGTAGGCCCAATCTTCATAGAGGTGATATCCCGTCATAGCGGGTGCAATCGTCTTGAGCGCCTCAGGTTTTGCCTGCGCCGCGTGCAGTTGGGTCATTCCCTGGTAGGAAAAACCGTACATCGCCACCTGCCCGTCGCTGCCGGGTAGCTGAGCTGCCCACCGCACCGCATCTTCTCCGTCTGCTACTTCATAAGCGAACAGTGAGAACTCACCTTCAGAAGTTCCCCTACCGCGTACGTCTTGGATCGCGACAATATAACCGTGCGCGGCGTACCAGCGCGGATGAGCATAGACGATAGTAGAGGCGATCACGCGGCCATAAGGCTGACGCATCAGTAAAACGGGAAACGGCCCAGCGCCCACCGGGAAGTAGACATCCGCATCTAGCCGCATCCCGTCTCGGGTGTGCATAGAAAGGGTCTGCCGCGCCTGAATAGAAAGCATAGTTTGGGGTATGGTTTTTGAATACTGAGCAATGATGAGGAGGAAGAAGGGGATTGCATGGAACCCATTTTAATTATTAGTAATTTGCTGCTCGTTGGGCTAACGGGTACCTACGCCTGGCTAACCAACAAAAACCTCAAACAGCTCCAGCAAGAGAGCGTTTACTACCGCAGCGTTATCGAAAAACAGCTCAATCTGAGCGCCCTGCCTCATCTTTACTGGGATTTGCAACCAACTACAGACGCAGAAGGGCACACTAGTCTAGCGCTCGAAGTCTTTAATATCAGCAACGTTCCTGCCTACGATGTCCACGTCAGCTTGATTGGAGCATACACAGAAGAAGGACTGGGTGTTGCTACTTTCATGCGTACCCATGTCCAGCCCCGTCACCGAAAGTATCCGCTCCAGTCAGATAAAGTCGGCTACTATGGTGTTCGTAATGCTGTGCGTCTCTCTCTGCTACCGACTCAGCAAAAAATTACGCTCTCGCTACCGTTTCCCATCCAACCTGCCGATGTCTATAGTCTGGTGCAATACCGTGAGCTCTCAGGCGGGAACTACTATCAGGTGTGCTGCTTTAGCGCCATTGATGAATCCGGGGTCTATCGAGCTAACATCCTAGAGCCTTCTGAAATACAGTCAATAGACCGGCTACACCTGTTCGATTTAGAAGATTTTGCTATTCCCACTAGAAAAGACGATATCTCGGAAGAGCTACCCTACTACCTAGTCGACTTTGTCGACCTGTGGAACCATTCTATTTCCAGCCGTCTTATTTTAGAGGCCCCTCACTCTCCACCTGGACCACCGGAAGAGGATATTCCTGTTCAGGCTGCCTATGACTTCTAACGCATCGTCTACGCCATATCTAAAGCTAGGATCGTCGACCCGTCGGGGCTTGATGGGTCAGCCTGTCACCTTGACCGATATTCTACTCATTGATGACGATCCCTTTATTCTGCAAAGCCTACAGCGCCTGTTGCAAAAGCGTGGCTATCGAGTGGAGACTGCAAAAGATTCAAATAGTGGTCTCCATAAAGCGCTTCATCTAGCCCCTTCTGTGATCATTTGCGATTTGCTCTTGCCCGGTGGCTTTAGCGGGGTTGATATTTGCTGTCAAATTAAGCAAAATCCTCAGCTAGCGACCACTGCGTTCTTGATTATGACTAGCCATACTGATCTGGCTAATCGAGTTGAGGCACTAGAAGCTGGCGCAGACGATTTGCTCATCAAACCAATTGATACGGCTGAGCTAGTGGCGAGGGTCAATTCTGGCTTGCGGCTGCACCAGCTAATGCAGGCGCTCAAAGCGCAAACTCGTCGATTAGAGAATGAGCTAGCAGAAGCGGCTACTTATGTCATGTCGCTGCTGCCTAAAGACACACCAGAAGATGCTCAAAACTGCATTTCAATCATGTCTCGGTTTATTTCTTCTCAAGAGCTAGGCGGGGATTGCTTTGACCACTACTGGCTCGATCCTGACCATCTGGTGATGTATTTATTAGATGTGTCAGGGCATGGCCTAGGAGCAGCGCTGCTATCGACCTCGGTTTTAAATGTGCTGCGATCGCAATCTCTTCCCGGCATTGATTTTCACCGTCCTGAGACCGTCCTCAAAAGTCTTAATGAAGCCTTTCAGATGACTGAGCAGCACGATAAGTACTTCACCATTTGGTATGGCGTCTACAACCGAGTCACTCATCAGCTCACCTACGCTAGCGCTGGACATCCCCCAGCTTTGCTAGTGACGCCTTCAGCTAGTTCGTCTCGGCAGCAGAGAGCACACCACCTAAGCGCGGGTTATCGACCCGGTCATAAGCTGCGAACATTAAGCGCTGCTAGTCCAGATAGCACCGTTCAACTACAGCAGCTAAGAACGCCTGGTATGCCAATTGGGATGATGCTCGATAGCAACTATCGATCGGAAATATGCACGATCACAAAGGGAAGCCGCCTGTATGTTTTTAGTGACGGCATCTATGAGATCTATCCGACCAAATCGCCTTTAGGCTCTAATGATCTGCAGCTAGGGCTCACTGGCCTAGTATCTATCTTGACCGATCTAGAAGCTCAGCAGCAGCTAACTATCAGTGCGTTGATCGATCGGGTTGTGGACTTCGGCGGCGATCAGTTTGAGGATGATTTGTCCTTACTCGAAATCAACTTTCAAACATAAGATTGCTTGACTTGAAAGCTTGGCTGTTCCTAGGACTAGGTCTGTAGCCCTAGATCAGTGACTGAAACTGGCTGCAAGGTCAGCTCGAATACTTGTTCAAACTGGTCGATTAGAGATTGTTGGACGCGGCTGAGGCTAATGTTTGGAATGAACTGGGCGATCGCCCCTACAGATTTCCCTTCTAAGCCACAGGGTACAATCCGCTCAAACCCGCTCATGTCGGGACACACATTCAGTGCAAATCCGTGCATCGTAATCCAGCGGCTGACCTTTATGCCAATGGCTGCCACCTTGCAGCCGTCTACCCAGACACCTGTCATACCTGGAACGCGATCGCCTTTCAACCCGTACTCAGCCAGCGTCAGTATAACCACTTCCTCTAGCGCCCTCAGATACCAGTGCAGATCCATGCGGTGTCGTTTCAAATTCAAAACGGGATAGCCGACGATTTGACCCGGCGCGTGATAGGTCACCTCACCACCTCTTTCTACTCGGTGGAGTTCGTCAGTACTTGACTTAGCATCAAACTTCAAGAATTTCGGATCAGCGCCCTGACCTAGTGTGTAGACAGGCGGGTGCTGGAGCAATATCAGCGTGTCTGTCATCTCACGCTCACCCGTTTCACGCCCATTAGTGGCTATGTATTTAGCGACTAGCTGCCGCTGCCACTGCCAGGCGATCACATAGGGAACCACTGTCCCCGGCAAAAGTACATAGCCTATTGGCCTGTTCTTGAATTTATCCACTAGCTTGTTTCTTAGCACTCCTTCTCCATCTTGGAACCTGGTATCAAGTCAAGATTTATCAACGGATGCTTAAAATCTTGACAGTTTGCGATCCGCTCAAAATGCCGATGATAGGGTTAGAGAGTATAAACCTAAACCGCCACCAACGGAGGCTGCTTCATGAAGCTAGTAATCCAAGGGAAGAATATTGAGATCACCGATGCCATTCGGGTTCACGTACAGCAAAAGATTGAGAAAGCAACGACTCACTTTCAAACGCTGATCAATAAGGTAGACGTCTGCTTGTCTGTTGAGAACAACCCTCGAATTGCTCCAAAGCAAACCGCAGAAGTCACTATTTTTCTGAACAATGTCGTTGTGCGCGCTGAAGAAGGCAGCGAAAGTCTATACGCCAGCATCGACATGGTGACCGATAAACTTACCCGACAGCTGAGAAAGTACAAGGAGAAGCGTCGCGAGCAAAACCACGCCTCTGTCCGTCCTATTGATGTTGATGCCATTCTTAATGCGCCCGATATTACCGCAGAGACAAATGCTGATATCAGCGAAGTGCTAAGCCACGAGCCTAAGCTACCCGATGCGGTGGTGCGCAGTAAATATTTCGCTATGCCACCTATGACTGTACAGACAGCTCTAGAGAATCTAGAACTAGTTGGTCACGATTTTTACATGTTTCGCAACGTAGAAACCGGAGAAATTAACGTCATCTACGAACGAAATCACAACGGCTACGGCCTGCTGCAGCCTCGGCAGAATCAGGCCAAAGTCGCCCAAAACGACTACCAAAAAAGCAACTACGTAGGCAACAACCACGAAGAAGACGCGGTCCGCCAGATTACGTCACTGGCTAACGCCACCTTGTAGCAGGCTGCTCAAAGCAACGCTTTCTTAAAACCAAAGCTGGCTCAAAACCCAAAGCCCTCTCATAAAGCTTTTGCGTAGGTCTTTGTAAGAGGGCTTTGAGTCTTCTGTCTCAGCTTAATTTCTGCTTACTTAACTTTATACTTACACTCTTGCACCAAGCCAAGATGGCTATTTCGTCACTAGCAAACTGTCTAATCGGCCCTGACGCTCAAGTGCATGAATATCGTCACACCCGCCCACGTGCTGATCGTCAATGAAAATCTGAGGTAGCGATCGCCTGCCTGCCCGCTCTGCCATTTCGCTACGGGCTGCTTCGTCACCATCGATACAATACTCTGTATACTCAACCCCTTTTTTATCCAACAAAGCCTTTGCCCTGATGCAAAATGGACAGCGGCTCCAGGTATAGATCTCGATTTTAGGCTGCATGCTTTTCCTCTAATAGGGTTGTGCTCAACTCTATTAGTCTAAAAGGTTATTTCCGATTCGACTGGACTTTAGCGTCGCATATCAAACATACGGATTCATTCTAGTTGCGCGCTATGACGGCTCTTCATCAGCGGAGATATGCACAGTGAACGAAGCATCCTCTACGGTTACAACATCCTGGTCGTATAGTTTGCGGCCTCGGCGCAGCTCCATTTCACCATTGACCGAGACTTCTCCGCTGCGGATGATTAGCTTTGCTTCGCCACCAGAGCGAGCAATATCGGTGACTTTTAGAAACTGGTCGAGCTTGATAAAATCTGCTGCCATTACCATCGCGAATTCTAAGCTTGTGCTTTCTAGTTCTTCAGCGCGTCTTTCTGACGCGTTTTTAAGCCTAATCGCTTCTTGTGTAAAAACATATAAAAATGGCGAGATTGCTCTAGAAGTCAATCTTGCCATCGTGTCTTAGCTATCAAGATTTTAGCCGGCGTACGCTTTCGTTGAGGCTTTGGGTCTAGAAGACCTTCAAGCAAAGGTGGGTTCTGGGACGCTGAGCGTTTCGACTACCTGCTGGGCGATCGCAACTGCCTGCTGCTGCTGTGCCTCCATCTCTTGCCAGCGACTAACAGCTCCCGAAACTGCCTCTAGCTTGTGAACAACGCCGCTTAGATGTTCCTCAACGGTAACTAGCAAAGACCTACACAGGGCGACTTGTCCTTCTAGCTCACCTACTGTCTGGTACTGTGCGCTACAGGCTGATTCCGCATCAGCAACAACCTGCTTGTGCTCATCTACGCTCTGCTGTTGCTCCTGTCGGGTCTGCTTGAGCGAATCTAGCTCTGACTGGATCTGCGCACTCTCCGCCTCTACCTGCTGAATCTGCTCACCTAGCGCTGCTCTTAGCTTATCAATCTCATCTAGAACAGGCTCTAGCTCAGCCGCTGCTCCAGTGCCTTCAGCCACTAACCCCTGACGGCGTAGCAGCACAGCCCGATGCTGGCTCAGCACCTCCTCACGCTCTAATAGATTTCGTCGCTGGCCTACTAGCGTCCGGTTCAGCATGACATGGCGATCCTTTTCTTCGGCAATCTCCGTTTCTAGCTGTAGGCGATCGTAGTCACTGACCTCAGTCAGCTTGCTTTTCAATTGGTCAATATCATCTTGCTGAAGCTTCAGCTCTTCTTCTTGATCATTTACAAACTGGATCATCTTTTCTAGGTCTTTCTCTAGGCTAGAGACCAGTGCCTGCAAATTCTCTTCTGTCATTGCTTCTAGAGCAGCAACATCTACCTTTTTACTCAACCTAACTTTATCAGCAGCATTCAGCAGCTCGTACACCCGCTGGTGTAGCTCAGTCTGATTCTTGAGCTGGTCTGTCAGGAGCTGGTTGTGGTCCTGTTTTGCACCTAGCAGAGACTGCTGCTGCTGTAAGTGAACTTGAGTGCTGTGCAGCTTGGACTCAGCTTCTACAAGTGTCTGCTTCGCCACTATCAGCTCAGACGTTTGTGATTCCAAAGCTAATTGCGCCGCTGTGAGCTGGTCTCGTTTTTGGTCTAGGCGCTGCTGTTCTTCAGCTAGATGAGACTGATACTCAGCTGCTAACTCAAAAGTAGCCGCCATCTCATTCGCTACAGCCGATGCGCCTAGCTCTGACTGGCCCAAATCTGCCAAAGCTGACTTTATCTGATCCGCCTGTTCATTGCTTAAGCCACCAGCAGATTTATCCTGATACTCTTCTTGACGCTCCTCAAACTGCCGAATCTCACCGTTTAGATGCGCCCAAGCGCCCTCTAGTTCGCTGCTCTTGCGCGTTAGCTCTTCTTGAAGCTGGGCCACCTCAGCCTTTTGAGCCTCTACCGCCTGCTGCTGCGATTCAATCTCCTTTAAACTCGCTTCTGCCTGTTCTAGCTGCTCCTGTCTAGTCTCTATCTCTATCTCACGACGGTTTAGCTCTTGACTTTGATAGGTCAAAGACTCTTTCCACTGTTCTATCTCTTCACCTTGAGATTTGAACTTTTTACTCTGTCCAGAGAAGTTTTGTAAGACGCTGACTAGCGTACGACCAGCTTCTTGATGGCGCTTCACCTGGCGGTTATTCGTCAGCTCTATCATGACTAGCACGCCGCTAGCGTAAGGCGCATCGTCAGGCGCAGGGATGAGCTCTTCGTTCGGTACACTACTCCAATCATGCTCGGATCGCTGAGCAGCAAGCAGTTTAAAATCTGCCTTACCGCCACCCATAAATCCACTTTTCTTTTGTGTTTCAGCTAGATAAAGCACGCTGGCAGTTCCCTCTATTTGTGCATACCATCGGGCTCTCATTGTGCCCAACACCCTATGGTCTGACACATATTTCGTCAGTTGCCCCAGGCAGATAAGTGGCAGACGAGTAACAAAGATGGACAGCTTATTGTTGAAGCTATCAACTAATGTTTAACAAACGTTCATTGAATAGATACGTGTCCGGCGGGTACGTTGGTAGCAGCATAGGGAATGATTGACCAGCAGACTATAGCTTTGGTCACTTGAGGTGAAGTACATTTTTCAGAATGAGAGCTGTCTGTTGCAACGGGTCAAGTGACGCGCTTGTACCGTAGGCCTTGCCTTCTCGTTCGCCTCTGGCGTTCTCGAAGAGTAGAGTATGCATCCGATACAAGCTACATACGGGTGCTATCAGGTCAAATGGTCATAGAATCAGGGAGATTATGAGCACAATTCTGGTTGTCGAAGACAGCGTCGCCCAGCAAGAAAGAATAAAGGATCTACTCGAAGAAAGTGGCCTAACTGTAACGGTTGCTAGCGATGGTGCTGAGGCATTGCAGCTATTGAGCGGTCATCCACCTGACTTGGTACTACTAGATATTGTGATGCCCAATATGAACGGTTACGAAGTCTGTCGCCGAATTAAATCTAACTCAGCTACGCACAGCCTG
This sequence comes from uncultured cyanobacterium, assembly GCA_963838725.1. Taxonomy (GTDB): domain Bacteria; phylum Cyanobacteriota; class Cyanobacteriia; order Phormidesmidales; family Phormidesmidaceae; genus Phormidesmis. The sequence goes on from CAWISM010000016.1 coordinate 141,279, forward strand.
CCAGTGGTGATGTGTTCGGCAAAGGGGGAAGAATTTGATCGCTACTGGGGGATGAAGCAGGGCGCAGATGCTTATATTGCCAAACCTTTTCAGCCTGCCGAGCTAGTCGGCACTGTCAAGCAGCTACTACAAAATTAGAAGGTTAAAACCGCAAAACAGCCTTAACAAGCTCCATATACACTCCATATACATAAGAGAACGACAGCGCCCATCATGGTAGGAAACCCTGACTTTCAGACGATATCGGGTAGAGATCAAGCCCCTGAGCTTCAAGAGATTGAAACGCCAGAGGGTGAACTTCATCTGAGGTTTTTTATTGCAGATGAAGATGAGTTTGCACTGCCAGCGACGGGAATTCGTCGAATTATTGAGCATGCACCTGATCACATCACTCCAGTGCCCAATGTGTCGCCGCTTCTGTTGGGCACGCTCAACCAGCAAGGCCGCGTCATCTGGGTGGCAGATCTCGGTCAATTTTTGGGGTGCGCTAAGCCGATGAATACAGATAGAGCTGAGATTCCGGTAATTGCGGTAGAAGAGCAAGGCACCATGCTAGGTCTAGCGGTGAACCAGGTTGTGGGTACAGATTGGCTAGATACCGAAGCGCTGAGGCCAACGGCTCATTCTGTGGATGCGATCGCCCCCTTCCTAAAAGGAGAATGGCCTCTAGACGCAGATAAGCCTCTAAAGCTACTCGACCATATTGCTATTTTGCGTTCGGCTCGTTGGGTAGCTTAGCGGTAGCCTCCATCATCACATCAGACCAGCAACCTAGTATCAGGCTCTCAGAATCGGCAAGGGGAAAGACACAATGGCATTGGCTACGGACTACGCACAATCCTATCAGGCCGCAGAGAAAGCCTACATGCAGGGCAGCTTCGAGGAGGCGGCTCAGGCAATTGACCTACTAGCAGATGACTATCCTAGCGACCCAAGCGTGCTGCTGCTAAAAGGACACATCTACTGCTATGGACTGCAGCAATACGACATTGCTCAGCAGCAGTACAAATCTGTTCTACAGCTTTCTTCCGATCCAGAATTTGTCGACTACGCGAACAATGGCTTAGCCTATGCAAGCCAGTCTATGCATCAGAACGAGGAGCCGTACTTGGGAGATGGCTTAGAAGACGAAGATAGCCTAGAAGACGCTATCTTGCCGATGCCAGAGGAAATGCCAGAGGAGTTCGATGATGGACTATTAGATCCCGTTTCTGAAGTTGATCTTAGTCCAGATGATGTGAGTCTAGAGAACGAGGCAGACGCTGCGGCTTGGTCAGGCAAGACCGAAACTGAAGCGGACAGCGACGATGACCTAGATGCATTTAGCGGATTCAGCAGCGACTTTTCGGCTGATTTTGATGACAGTGACGTTGACAACCATTCATCGCAGGCCAGCAGTTCCAATCCCTTTGAATTTTCGGCTGACCAGCAATCAGAGATTGAGACCGAGGGTTTTGTGCTAGCAGATGAGGACAGTAGCAATCCATTCAATCCGAACGGAGCAGCGGTCGATAGCTTTGATGACGAGGCGCTAGTAGCCACGCTAGACGACCCTTTTGGAATGCCATTTACAGACGAACTGGCTGATGAGTCTTTCGCTGAGAGCGATATGACCACATTCAGCGATGCCAGTGCCGGGTTTGATATGGCTGAGTTCAACGAAGCTTTTGGTGATCAAGGCAGTGCTACTGACAATAGTTCGCCTAATAGCTCGCTGCCGATAGACAGCCAGAGAGCTAGCTCAGCGGCTAGTTTTGACGCAGCCGCTGGTGGAGATATCGCTGATGAGAATGCGTTTGATAATTTTCCCTCTATAGATGGCGATAACTTTCTAGCTGAAGAAGACAGTGATTCGTTTGAGGGAATCTCGTTTGAGCCGCAGCTACCCTCTCAAACCGAAGAGAAAACTCTCTTTATGATGGATGACGATATGGGAGTAAACTCGGACCTACCTAGTGCAAGTTCTACGCTGTCGTCTGCTGATGGAGTATCTACTTCTGCGCCTGGTGATTTAGGTAGTAAATCAGATAGTGACGATGCTGCTTTTGACAATGGCTTTGATGACTTCGATGATTTTGAGGATGTTCCAGACTTCGATCTCTCTGATAGTTCTGTAGGGTTTACAAGTCCATCTGTGGGCACTTCTAATCAATTCGGCGGCTTAGGTAGCGATCTAGCGATGTCAGAGACAGATGAACCGGAGGATGTCAATGGATTTTCTCAGGGGTTTGCTAGTGGGTTGGTCAACGAACAGCGTTCGTCAATGCCCAGCTTTACCAAAAGAGCGTTCAGAAGTCCCAAGCCTCTTAAGCAGGGAGCGCTAGCGCCTCTAGAGAATGCTTCTATGACGACTAAGCGACTGATCCTAGCAGGCTCAGCTGGCGTTTTATCTATGCTTACGGTCGGTATGGTGAGTTTGGCGATCGCACCTTCACCGAACCCAGGACAAAAAACTTCTGCATATCCACTAGCAGCCAGCGGTATGGCAGGGCTAGTCAGCTTTGGCAGCGTTTTTGGCCTTGGGTATCTAGTCGACAAGCGCACAGAAGAAACTGTCAAAGAGCTTCAAGAACGGTTCAACCAGATTTCGCAAGGTGACCTAAATGCTAGGGCCACTATCTTTACCAAAGATGAGTTTGGTCAGCTTTCTGAAGGGTTTAACCAGATGGCGATCGCGATCGCTACTACCACCGGAGAGGCGCAGCGTAAAGCTCAAGAACAAGAGCAGGCCAAAGAAGACTTGCAGCGTCAGGTGATTCGCCTGCTAGACGATGTCGAAGGCGCAGCAAGAGGTGATTTGACAGTGAAGGCGGAAGTGACTGCCGACGTATTAGGCGCTGTTGCCGACTCGTTTAACCTAACAATTGAAAATCTGCGTGAGATTGTTAAGCAGGTGAGCGTAGCCGCTAGGCAGGTCAGCCAGGGGTCTACAGAGAATGAGAAGTTTGCTAGATCGCTCTCTGCGGACGCACTGCGGCAGGCTGAGGAATTAGCGGTCACTCTTAATTCTGTCCAAGTGATGACCGATTCTATTCAGCGCGTGGCCGAAAGCGCTAGAGAGGCTGAAGAAGTCGCTCGCTCTGCCTCTGAAACGGCGCTGCGAGGTGGTGAGGCGGTAGAACGGACGGTTGCTGGTATCTTGGATATTCGCGAAACCGTTGCTGATACTACCCGTAAAGTAAAACGTCTAGCCGAATCTTCTCAAGAAATCTCTAAGATTGTCGCTCTAATCTCGCAAATTGCTTCTCGGACTAACCTACTTGCGCTCAATGCCAGCATCGAAGCAGCTAGAGCCGGAGAAGCGGGCCGTGGATTTGCAATCGTTGCTGACGAGGTCAGACAGCTAGCCGATCGCGCCGCTAAAGCTTCCAAAGAAATTGAGCAGATCGTTCTACAGATTCAGGGCGAGACCGGGGGAGTCATGACGGCGATGGAAGAAGGCACGCAGCAGGTAATTGAAGGAACCCGCCTCGCAGAGCAGGCTAAACAATCTCTAGACGATATTATCCAGGTATCGAATCGAATTGATGTCTTAGTCCGCTCAATTACGGCTGATACCGTTGAGCAAACTGAAACCTCTAGAGCGGTTGCGCAAGTCATGCAGTCTGTAGAGCTAACCGCTCAAGAAACCTCACAAGAGTCTCAGCGCGTGTCTGGCTCATTACAAAATCTAGTAGGCGTCGCCAAAGACCTATTGACCTCAGTTGATAAGTTTAAGGTAAGTACGCACAAAGATACCTGACTTGGACAAATTAGTGTTAGTTTCCATAACACCTGCACACATACGTCTGATAAAGACATAGATTTGGAGAACGCGGCTATGCTGCCTGAGCAACAACAGCGCATCATGGGATATTTCATTGAGGAGGCCAAGGACCACCTCAATACCATTGAGCAGGGGTTGCTAAACCTTCAGTCCTCGATTGAAGACTCAGAAAAGGCAAACGAAATCTTTAGAGCGGCGCACTCGGTAAAGGGTGGCGCGGCCATGCTTGGCCTAGAGAGTATCCAAAAGACAGCCCACCGGATGGAGGACTACTTCAAAATCCTCAAAGAGTCGACGGTCCAAGTGGATAGAGCCTTAGAAACTATGTTCTTGCGAGTTTCTGATGGACTAAAAGATCTAATCGAGCAGCTAGAAGGGCCGTTTGGACTGACTGCCGAAAAAGCCCAGGAAATCATGGCTAGCGTTGATCCGGTCTTTGTGCAGCTAGAAGCGCACCTCAAGAACTTGGTAGCAGATAGCCCAGACGGTGCTAGTTTTAACGGTGCTGACATCACCCCTTCTGAAGATGCAGACGCTATTCAAGTCGTCTTTAGACAAGATGTTGCGGCGCTGTTGCGACAGATGCTGGCTTCGTTCAAGCAGCCGGATACAACAGAGAGTAGAAAAAGTCTACAGACGATTTGCACTCAGCTAACAGCGCTGGGAGAAAGGTTTGGACTCTCTGACTGGTGCGACCTTACTGAGACTGCTAGAATCGCTGCGGCGAACACTGACAGAGAGTATCGCACCTTAGCCCCTATTTTAATCAAAGAGATCAAGAATGCTCAAGACTTGGTTCTAGCAGGTCGTGCTTTTGAGATTGCTGTCTCTGATGCCATGCAGCTGTTGCTGCCAGAGGATATTCTAGCGACTGAACTATCTTCTGATGTGCCAGATCTCTCTAACGAATTTGTTCAGTCCTATTCGGCTCAATCTTACGCTGATAATTCTGTAGAAACTTCAGCAACAGATCTGATGCCGCCAGGTTTACCAGCACCGGAGATGGAGGAAGACGAGGCTTCTGAGCTTAATTTGGAGCTGTTTTCCGAACTCTCTTCCGATTTTTCTTCCGAACTGGCTTCGGATTTAGCTTCGGAACTTTCCATCGAGCAACCCTCTGCGGACAGCTTGTTTGAGGGCGATAAGTCGTCTGGCGTAGATGAGCTGTTTGCGGAGGATTTGCTAGAAGATTTTGAGGCAGATGATGAATTGGGTGATTTCGATTCGCTTTTCTCGGAGACTTCTGATAGTCAAGGCTCCAATAGTCAAGGCTCCGACGGCAAGAATGCTAATGAAGAAGCCAGGTTAGCATCGACAGAACTAGAATCTGCTGCCGCAGCAGGTGAACTAGAATCATCCGATCTAGAACCGCTTAATCGTCTGAGTCTGGATTTAGATTTTAACGAGATTCCTTCAGAGCTTTCTATGCTTAACCGCAGCGTAGAAAGCGAGGAGAAAGCGGACGAGTCGCTGAATGCGCTCTTAGCGACTGTTAACGTTACTGGGCCAGAGGTTGGGCCTGACGAACTAAACAACTTAGCAGACTTGTTCGATGGTGATTTAGAAGAACTCGACAATACGCTAGGAGGACATGCCTTTGTCTCTGAAAAGATGCGGCTGAACCCCGAAGGCATCGGGTCGCAACAGGACGATTTAGCCGATCTGCTGAGCCAAAGTTCTTCGGATGAGGAGGCTAGTCCAGCATCATCCGCCATAGCAGATACAGACGAAGAAGACCTATTTGGCGGCACGCTGACAAACGGAGCGTTTGCAACTGAGAGCAGTCTTGAGTTTGACGGATTTGTAGAAGAAGAGGCGGTATCGCTGACTGAAGACGTATGGGCAGAGGAGGCGTGGGGAGAGACAGAAGAACAAGAAAGCGAACTCGATGTAGGTAGCGAGGTTGATACTCTGTTCGGAGTAGGGGCTGATAGCCTATTTGAAGCTGCTAATCCTAATAGAGCCAATAGGAAATCGCTAACCGCCGATGAGATCGCCGCACAGGGAACGGCTTCTTCAGAAACTCTTTCTGCTGGGTTGTTCTCGAGCCAGCCGATTAGTCCTAGTGAGCTAGAGATAGAATTTCCAACGCTTACGGGCGTCAAGCTAAAGAAAGCAGAGGAAGATATCGACAGTTTCTTTTTTGGTGATGATGCTTCAGAAAGAGTCGAACAGGCAAAGCAAGTCAGTAGTCAGACCGCTGTAGAAGAAAGTGGGGATTTGTTGCTTGAGGAGTTTGGTATCGATAGCTCTCGAAAAAAAGAGAGTGATAGTGCAGCTGATGAGCTAGATTTGAGCGATCGCACCCCAAGTGTGGACGCCGAAGCTGATAGCTTTGTACCTGAGCATCCTGCGGCTGAAAATTCCGCAGAATATTCTCTGGGAAGCAGCGATATGGAAGATATCCAAATCTCGGATGATCCTTGGGATGAGATCTCTTTTGATTCTGACGCTGCGATAGATATTGAAGATTCTGCTAACGATGAACAGCTAGAAATCGATTCACTGACGGCGTCAGTTGCTGAAGCTGATGCAATAGATAAGTTCGAGGCAACAGAATTACCAGAATCTGATGTGGATTTTGAACCAGAAGAGACTACAGAGGATTTAGAACTGTCGCTAGATATGCTTTCTTTGAACCTAAGCGAAGCCGACGCGGAACTAGATGCATTAGAGATAGATTCAGTAGAAGAAGGGCTTGACAGCCTTTTCTCTGCGGCTGATGATCCCGTTTCTATTCAGAATGACGATGCCTGGAATGCCGAAGAAGTCATAGAAGAGAGCGCGATAGAAGACGGTGCGTTTGATCTTGATTTTGATCTTGTAGACGAAGCCTCTGATGTCGGTGAGCTATTGCCCGAAGATCTCATAGAGTTTGAGGAAGCCTTTGGAACAGACTTGGATAGTTCCGATTCGATAGCGGTAGCAGATAGTGGTTTTGACCTAGAAAACGACCTTCTAAAAGATGACTCGACAGCAGATAGCCTAAGCGATTTGGATAATTCTTCTACCGATACAATGCTGAGCGAGATGCAATTGACATCTTCGGTCGTTGAGACAGACGAGACAGATGAAGCGGATATAGAGACGTCTAGCTCGGTAGATGCGTCTATTGATGATTTTTTGGAATTTGGCTTTTCTGGTGATGCAGAAGAGAGTGAGGAAATGTCGGAGAAAGCGGCGATCGCAGATAAATTCGATGACCTAGAATCGCTGCTTTCAGAAGGGACTCTAGATGCTCCGGGACCAGCTACAGACAGCGCTTTGAATCTCTTTGAGACAGATAGCGACGATGATTTTGGTGATGATGATTTTGGCGATCTAGAGCGACTGCTAGAGGATGGAACCGATGAGCCAGTGTCGGCTCCTACCCATCGACCCGCGCCTAAAACTGTTCAGCGAACGTCTCAGCGAACGTCTGGAACCCGCGAGCAGAACATGCGCGTTCCCGTTAAGCATTTAGACAATTTGAGCAACTTAGTCGGAGAACTTGTCGTTAGCCGCAACACGCTAGAAAGAGATCAAGAGCGACTGCGACAGTTCTTAGACAATTTGTTGTTTCAGGTGCAGCAGCTCAATGATGTGGGTCAGCGAATGCGCGATCTATACGAGCGATCGCTGCTAGAAAGTTCTCTAGTCTCTAACCGCAAGAACCACGCTGCCTCCAACAACGTTAACAAGACTACGTCTGAAGCAGGACACGCCACCGGTGCCATCTTCGATGCCTTGGAAATGGATCGATTCACCGGTTTTCATACGCTCTCTCAAGAGATGATTGAGCTAATTGTGCGAGTGCGAGAATCTGCTTCTGATATTGGCTATACGGTCGAATCTTCTGACCAAGTAACCCGGCAGTTTAGACAGGTGACAACTCAGCTCCAAGAAGGGTTGAACACTGCTCGAATGGTGCCCTTTTCTCAGGCATCTGCGAGGTTGCCTAGAGCGATACGAGATATCTCATTGAGATGCGGTAAGGAAGCTAGGCTGGTGATAGAGGGCGAAGATACGCTGATCGACAAGATGATTGTAGAGAGTTTGTATGACCCGCTTACCCATCTAGTTAACAATGCGATCACTCACGGCATTGAAACACCAGAACAGAGAAGAGCGGCAGGTAAAGCGCCAGAAGGAAAGATTACAATCAAGGCGTTTTATCAGGGGAATCAAACGGTTATCTATGTTGCCGATGATGGTAGAGGAATTGACCCAGAATTTATTAAGCGCAAGGCGATTGAGAAAAGGCTAATTACGCAAGCTGAAGCAGATGAACTAACCGATGTAGAAGCGTACGGACTGATCTTTCTGCCTGGATTTAGCACCCGAGACCAGGCCGATGATTTTGCGGGTCGTGGGGTGGGTATGGACGTAGTGAGCACCGCTCTAGCCGAGATTCGCGGTGTGATTACAACCGATTCTGAACTGGGAAGAGGAACGAGCTTTACGATTCGACTGCCGCTGACGCTGAGTATTTCTAAGGCGCTGAGCTGTGTGAGTAACCAGGCGCGGATTGCCTTTCCGATGGATGGGGTCGAGGACATGCTAGATGTAGGGCGCGATCGCATTCTCAAAAACGACCAGGATCAAGACTGTGTCCGCTGGCGAGAGATATTGCTGCCGATTCGCCCAGTGACCGACCTGCTGAAGTTCAACCGGACACTGGGCAGAGGCCGGGTGTATGGCGGCAGTCAAGACGATGACGTGCTATCGATTATTGTGCTTAGAAGTGCGAATACCTTTGTCGCGGTTCAAGTCGATCAGGTGATTGGAGAAGAAGAGATTGTTATCAAGCAGTTGGAAGGTCCGGTGCCGAAGCCGCTAGGAATTGCGGGTGCGACGATATTGGGCGATGGCAGAGTCATGCCGATTGCCGATGTGCTAGAGCTGATTGATATCGCAACTGGCCGGGTACGCCGAGAGCCAGCGTCGATGCTGTGGTCGGAGGCCGAAGCTGCCGCCGCCGCAGAGACACCAGTGAAGAGCGATCCGACTGTCTTGATTGTGGATGATTCGATTACGGTGCGCGAATTGCTCTCTATGAGCTTCAATAAGGTGGGCTACCGGGTAGAACAGGCCCGCGATGGTCAAGAAGCTTGGGACAAGCTGCGCTCTGGGTTGCCGTGCGATCTGGTCTTCTGTGATATAGAAATGCCGCGAATGGACGGTCTAGAGCTGCTATCGCGGATGCAAAAAGACAATCACCTGAAGCAGATTCCGATTGCGATGCTGACCTCTCGCGGCGCGGATCGACATCGTCAGATGGCGGTGGATCTAGGCGCTAGCGGCTACTTTACAAAGCCCTACCTAGAAGAAGCGCTGCTAGATGCGGCCCAGCGAATGCTGAAAGGCGAAGTATTGGAAAAAGGTCGAGGCGGCTAGCACTTCTACGTTAGGATCAAGAGGATTCTTTCGGGTGGTTCGCGATGGTTGCTGCTGTAGATGCTCGTTCTGCTGATAGGGCTACTGGTCGAGACTGGCGGCCTGTGGTGCGATCGCTAGAGAAGCTGCTAGACGCGAATAGAGTCATGCGGCGAAAAGAAGAGCTGCTGGTGTATGAGTGCGACGGGCTGACCAGCTATCGCGAGCGGCCAGCGGTAGTGACCTTGCCAAGGACGACGGAAGAAGTGGCGGCGGTAGTGCGGCTGTGCCATGAGCAGGAGATTCCTTTTGTGACGCGCGGGGCTGGCACGGGGCTTTCGGGTGGGGCGCTGCCGATTGCAGAATGCGTGCTGATTGTAACGACCTGCATGCAGCAGATATTAGATATTGACTACGACAATCAAAGAGTGGTTGTACAGCCGGGGGTGATCAACAATTGGATTACTCAGGCTGTGAGCGGTGCGGGCTTTTACTATGCGCCCGATCCGTCTAGCCAGCTAGCCTGTTCTATCGGTGGAAACGTCGCCGAAAACTCTGGCGGCGTACACTGCCTGAAGTATGGGGTGACGACCAATCACGTTTTGGGACTGAAGCTGGTATTGCCGAATGGTGATGTGGTCGACATTGGCGGCGCAGTCCCTGAGATGCCTGGGTTTGATCTGACGGGCGTGGTGGTTGGCTCGGAAGGGACGCTGGGAATTGTGACCGAGGTGACGCTGCGGATCTTGAAGTCGGCGGAGTCTGTGCAGGTGATTTTGGCAGATTTTACTAGCGTAGAGGCAGCGGGGGCGGCGGTATCGGACATCATCCAGGCGGGAATTATTCCGGCGGGCATGGAGATGATGGATAACTTTAGCCTGAATGCGGTGGAGGATACGGTAGCGACGAACTGCTATCCGAGAGATGCGATCGCCATCCTGCTCATAGAGATAGACGGCGCACCCGCAGAAGTCGCCGCCACTGCTCAGCAGATAGAAACGTTCTGCTATAAAAATGGCGCTCGGCAGATTACCCAGGCCACCGATCCAGAAGAGAGAGCCCGTCTGTGGAAAGGACGCAAAGCTGCTTTTGCAGCAATGGGTCAGCTCAGCCCTGACTATTACGTTCAGGACGGCGTGATTCCTAGAACAAAGCTGCCAGAAGTGCTAAAGGAGATTGAGGCATTAGGAGAGAAGCATGGCTATCGGGTGGCGAATGTATTCCATGCAGGTGATGGAAACTTGCATCCGCTGATTTTGTACAACAACAGTGTGCCAGGTGAGCTAGAGGCGGTAGAAGAGCTAGGCGGAGACATTTTGAAGCTGTGTGTGCGAGTGGGGGGCAGCATTTCTGGTGAGCACGGTGTGGGCGCGGATAAGCGTTGCTATATGCCGGATATGTTTAGTGAAACAGATTTGGAGACGATGCAGTGGGTGCGCGGCGCGCTGAATAAGAAGGGGCTGGCAAATCCGACGAAGATATTTCCAACGCCGAAGACTTGTGGAGAAGCGGCGCATAGTACGACTGGCAGTGTGACTGGGAAGTTTGGGACGATAGAGAATTTTTGATGGGTAGCTTATGATTGTAGATAGCCGACTCATGAGAGACGTATTCTATGACCTCCGCATATATTCGTCAGTCGCTTCCTAGCACCTTAGAACTGCCTTGCTCTGACGACACGCCTGTGGATAACGAAGATCAAAATCTGTTGCCCAACTTACTGCTGTTGTTATTGACTAGTTTGTGGGCAGAACGGATGGACTGGTATTTTGGCGTGGATATGGCCGTGTACCACACCACTGGCGACAATCCTAGAATTCCGGTGGTTCCAGATGCTTTTTTGAGCGTGGGTGTAGAGAGAAGGAAGGGCGGAGTGTCTCGACGGAGCTATGCCACGTGGGAGGAGCGGAATATTGTTCCTCAGTTTGTTTTAGAGATGGTTTCGCATAAACCGGGTGGAGAGTACGACAAGAAGCTTTCGCTGTATGCAAAGTTAGGTGTGCTGTATTACGTAGTCTATAACCCAGAGTTTTGGGAGCGCGATAGCAAGGGGTTACCGAGAGGAGAGTGGCATCAGCCGTTTGAAGTGTACAGGCTGGAGTCGGGGACTTATCAGAAGCAGAGCGGTGAACCTTACTGGATGCCAGAAATTGGTTTGGGTATCGGTCGATACGATGGAGAGGTGGGTGGCATACCGCAGGAGATTTTGACCTGGTATGACGCTGAAGGGAAACGATATCCAAGTGAGGCTGAGCAAGAAAAACGACGGAGAGAAGCGTTGGAGACTTTTATGCGATCGCAGGGCTTCGATCCTGATAATTTACCGGGTGTTGGCGAAGGGTAAGGAGTCAGTAGATCGCTATGCGGCTTGGGTTATGGCCTCTTGGGATGGTTGAATGTGTATCCGATATTTTTGTTGATAGCAAGTTATTTTGATTAGCGGGTGGGAAAGCTAGGCTTATCGAATGTTTTTGATGGGTAGTGGTTGCTGAAGGACTGTGGTAGGTACCGATAAACTACGGATTAATCTATGTTTGAATTGTTGCGGCTTGTGTAAATAGGCTGACTGTTCAAGAAATGTTGAGGGGCAAGTTAAGTTCGGAGCGGAAAGCAAGACAGCAATCGTGCGGGACAACCGCGCAGGCCAATCACACTAAGAGTTTCAACCATTAAGCTTCAGTCAATGAGCTTCAACTGTTTGAGATTTTCTACGGGTGCAGGCGGAACGCTTGACTTTTCAAGACTATACGCAATTTACCTCAAACATCACGGAGACCCTTTCCATGACAACTAATCTAAAAGCAAAACTGCTTCAGCATTTCGCAGGCAAGAAAGCTAACAGCGGTTTTACTCTGATTGAACTTCTCGTTGTAATCATCATTATTGGTATTCTATCGGCGATCGCACTTCCTTCTTTCTTGAACCAAGCGAATAAAGCTAAACAGTCTGAGGCTAAAACTTATGTTGGTTCTATGAACCGTGCTCAGCAGGCTTACTACCTAGAAAATAGCAGATTCATCAATTCAATCCCTGCATTGGGGTTGGGTGTTGCAAGCAGCACAGCGAACTACGTCTATAGCATCTCTGGAGGAGCTGCCGCAGCAGATAGCTTTGCAACGAGTAAAGCAACAGCTCTTACTCTATCTCTGAAGGGATATGCAGGCGGTGTTGGGTTGACAGACGTAGTCGGTAGTTCTGAAAATGAAAAGACAACATCAGCAGTTCTATGCGAGGCTTCCACGGCTGGAATAGCTGTTCCAAGTGATGCAGTACCAACTGCAACCGCAATGACGTGTGCAGCCAACATGAAACCTATCAAATAGTTTTCTGTAGCTAGCGTGCATATATCCGACGCTAGCTTGCTACTTTCCTTCCAAACTTGAGGTTTCTGTTAAAGAAACCTTCTGAACTAAAGTGGTAGAAGCTGCAACTATTTACTCTGACTAAACTGTCCGACGAGCGTACCTAACACTCGTCGGAATTTTACTTGGAGAAAGTCTTCTTATTATGAGAAAAGGTTTTACGTATGAGACTAGTTAAAAGAGCTACTAGCTTGCGACAGAGTGTCATCACTTTAGTCTTGTTTTTAGGAGTTTCATCGATAGGATGGGTTCAGAAAGAGGAGATGAAGCGACTTCATACTAAGTCTGAAATTTCAACTACAGAGAATAACACTATTACAACCGAAAAGCTGCAAAAGCAGTTAGAGTCAATCAAACATATGCCTTCTCTAGGTTTTAGAAATTTTCTAGCAAATAGTGTATTCTTGAGTTTCCTCCAATATTTTAGTGGCGTATCGGAGCGAAATACTGCAAGCCGTCACCTAAGCCCTATGTTTTTCGAGGTGATACTATCATTAGAACCTTTCTATAAAGACTATTATCTCTTCTTGTCTAGTAGCACTACTCTCTACGCAGCACAACCGCAGCAAACCGTAGATTTGATGTCTAGGGGATTGAAAGCTATCGATCCAAGATTAATACATGACAGTTTCTATATCTGGCGCTATAGGGGCGTTGATGAATTATTGTTTTTGGGAGATAGTCAAGCGGCAAAAAAATCTTTTCAAAAGTCCGCAGAATGGGCAAAACTTTCTGATCTGCCTGAGAGCGAACTAGTTGGTACTATCTCACAGCAAACGGCGGAATTTCTGAAGACCGATCCTGACAGCCAACATGCGCAAATCTCAGCGTGGGGCAGTATACTAGCAACGGCTGTGAACGACACTATCCGCAGTAGAGCAATTGAGCAGATTCGTTCTCTAAACGAAAGTGTAGGTTCAGCAGAAGCTCACACAAAAGTCAGTCCGACAGAAGAGAACGGTTCTTCTCTGACGAAAGCGCCTGAAGAATAACGAGTATTACTATCATAAGATACACGCGCAATTCACTTTTCCGCAGAGTCTGAAATTTCACAACGTTTATGATAGAGAGTTGTCAAAACTGGTTGATTAGGCTAGCTGGTAAAAATAACACAATTGATAGATAATTATTTGATGGCTAGTTGATTTGTTCGAATACCCAGCATATAGTGATCTAATTGCGGATACTCTCTGGGAGCGTCCGGAAAAAGGCCGATAGCAGAGGGCAATATTGGTACGTGTATATCTTCAGGACTCAAGACTCTTCGAACGTGATTGGCGGCTAGAGTGCGATACGCGAATATAGTTACAGTTCGCACAGTTCCTTGTATATTCTCTGTAACTTCACTCAGCCAAGATTGCATGCTCTGGTTACTTTTGATACTTCTGGTGAGATTTGCCCTCTCTTCTTCTGTCCCATCTAGTTTTTCTAGTAGACTTGGAAGATACTTCTCAGGTGATAGTCGTGCTTGTACGAGATGAATATCGCTTGAATATCCTACTTCCTGAATATGCGTGTCAATAAGATCGAGTGCCTTCTTAGGGTTGTCATCGGCAGCAAGGAAAGCATTAATAAGAGGACCAATCGTTTCTTTCTCTTCAGCAGAGACCGGATAGCCGTACCACCAGGACAAGATTACTAGCTGGTTGTGCAGCCACTTGTATTGACTAGATAGTGGATTAGTAGTTGAGAGTACTTGACGGTAAGCCTCTAAAGACCGGCCTACCACAGTACGTCTCATGGAAAGCAAAGGTTCTTCTTCCCACATTGTCCCTATTAAGAAGATAGGATTAGCTAACGATTCTAAGACAAATGCATCGACAGCTTTGCTAGCTAGGCCTTGCTTTAGGTAAGCAAGGCCTAGCGTGTAGTAAGTGTAATTATTGTGATTCCGAGGGGAAAGTTCGACAGACTGCCTTGCGTGCTTCTCTGCTTCTCTAGGCTCTGTATTTAGAAATAAAACAGCTAAATTTTGCTGAAACCAGGGATCATTTGGGGCCGCTTTTACAGCAGATTTAAAGTAGGCAGTTGCCATTGCTCTCAGTTCTTTGGCGTCTTCCTCTGAGTTGGCATCGGGAATAAGCTTTAGTGCTGCTTCAGCGGCGATCGCAGGATAAGATGGTTCCCAAGGAACTATGCGGCTTGCCTTACTCCACTTGATGTCAGCCTGTGTAAACTCCAGTGCATGAGTGTCTTGAATAGCAGAGTTAGAAAGATAGAAGCCAGTGTTTACTCTTGCCCACATCTGTAAATTAGCACAGAGTAGAACAAGAAAACATAGACTAGTAATCCTTCGCTGACGATTTGATAGTTCAAGTCTCTGTATTGAGCCTGGATAGGTATCGGCTAGGCTAACCAACAGTGCTGTTGTGACTAGTAGTGTCGTTGTGATGCCTATGTTTTCTAGCTGATAGTCGGTAAGACTAGAAATGCCGTAACCTGTCCAACTCGCGAAGATCCCATAGAGCAGCAGACGGTCTTTGTGCTTGGTTATACTCTTAGAGAGGAGAAAGCCTATTCGTAGCAGAAAAAACAACAGCACGACACAGCTGCTGCTGCCAAATAGACCTAGCTCTGCTGCGATTTGAGCTGGAGTATTGTGCAACTGCTGAACTAAATTTAGTCCTGTCCCTGCTTCTATAGGTCGATAAAGATTGTAGACCCTAGAAAGAGTACCGGGCCCAACTCCTAGAATAGGACGCGCTTTCAAAATATTCAAAGCACTTTCAGCCATGAATATGCGGTCTTTGGTAGGACCATCAGATATAGAAATAATAGATACTGTGTCCTTCTCGGCAGCGGGATCGACAGAGAAAAGTGTTCTTATTCTTGGATTACTGGCAAGCGCTAATAACATAACAAGAGCAAAGCAACATCCTGTAATAGCCCAACGACGACGATTCTGTCTCGTACTGACAGCTAATCCAAGACCGATGGAAACAATACCAACTGTCAGTAAGCCAACCAAAGCACCTCTAGACCCACTCACATAGAGGGCGATTGCAACAATAGCTAAAGCTACTATGCATATCCACTTGCGCCAACCTTTTTGGGAGAGCGCAAAGCTAGAAACAATAGGCAGTAGTAGCAGCTCATATCCTCCAACAAAATTATGGTGGCCTAGTGGTTGGGAGTTGCGGATAGCCGAATAGAAATCTGTAGACAGCCACATGCTCGGATCTGGACGCCACAGCGTAAGACCGATGATACTCGTGACAACTCCGGTAGCTGATAAAAGGGCCCATAGCGAATAGTGCGTTATGAGTCGATGCCTTAGAAAATTTGTAAGAAAGTATAGACAGACTACATAGTTAGCAATTAATAAAAGATTCCAACAAGCGACTGCTTTGAATTCTGCGGTTATTGTTGAAAGTGTGGCCGCTGTAGTTATGAGTATCACTCCATGATCTAACCCATAGCCTAATCGCCTAAATGGTATAGAGAACTTGCGACATAGCCAACAGATATAGCTGACTATAGTGAAGAAGCCGCCTTGCCAGATCAAGACGTGAGGCCAGCCCACCATATAGCTGTAGCTATTGGGTATCCACGTGAATAATAGAAGAGGCAAAAATCCAGCAGCTCCTACCCACCGGGTCTTCCAAAGTATCGGTAACGATACACTCTGACTATGAGTAGGGGCGATGTTGCTAGTAGATTCCATTCGTTCAAGTGGTTAGGCTACGGCTACTAGTATGCCCCCATCCCTAAACAAACTATTTTGATGGTTTCTAATAGAATCTCAAGATCGAGATTGAGCGACCAATTATCTATGTAGTGAAGGTCTAAGCGGACAGCGTCATCAAAGCTTTTGATGCTGGAGCGACCGGAGATTTGCCAGAGACCCGTGATTCCTGGTAGTACCTGATGGCGTACATGATGCCACGGCTCGAATAGTGCAGTATCTCTAAGCGGAAGCGGACGCGGACCAACCAGACTCATCTGTCCGAGCAAAACATTAAAAAGTTGTGGCAGTTCGTCTAGACTTGACCGCCTTAGAAATTTTCCAATAGGAGTAATACGAGGATCTACTGAGATCTTGAACATGACCCCATCTATATTTTCATTTTGTTCCTCCAGCCCAGCCTGAAGTGCAGGTGCATTATCAACCATAGTGCGAAATTTCCAGACGCGGAAGGTCTTTCCGTGCAGCCCTGTACGGTTTTGATGGAAAAAAACTGGGCCGGGTGATGAGGTTTTGATTGCGATCGCAACTAGAAAAAAGAGAGGAAGCAGTGCAGTGATAACAGTAATCGAAATGACAAAATCCAGACACCGCTTTACTCGATAATCAAAACCTCTAAAGAAGGAAGATTCGATCCTAAGCGTAGGCAAGCTAGCAAAAACTTCTGGAGTTCCGCGCCGATAGATCATCTCCCGGCTAGAGGGTAGTAGTCTGAGTACAATACCGACACTACGCAACCGCCAAAAGAGGCTAGAAGCAAGCTCAGCATCTGGAATATCTTCGGCTAGTACTTCTGTGGGACGAAGCCGCACAATGGATCTGAAGACGGCGGCAGAGTGCGCGGCGGACGTAATTGCCCCTCCTACAACTCTACAGCGGGCCTGCCTGTTTACTAATTGCGAAAGTGTCTTTAATCGTTGTGCGGAAGCGATCAAGAATACAGTTGTTGGCTTGTGCTGGGCTTCTAGACTACTGAGCAGTAGATTGATTAGCAGCCTCGCAACAAAGATGCTCAACACGCTACCCAACCAGGCTGTGAGAAAAAGCGAGCGTGGCAAGTTCAGCAGAGGGTCGTAGAAGTAGATGAGAACAAGCGCACTCAAGTATATGCAACTAATTAGCTTGGCAGCTTTTGTGTAGTTTCTAGTGACTCTGCCAGGGCTGTACAAATGGTAGTGCGCAAACGTAACGACAACGGAAAAAACGAGGAGCCAAAACAAGCTTGGAAGCCCCATCCAAGTCCACCAGATGAAAGCGTGGGGTATGGGTGAATAAAACTGATTGAAAAACTGCGCTAGTTTCCAGGAGACTGCGATCGCGCTAACGTCTGCGCAAACCAAGCTGAGTCCACCTATCCACGTTTGTCTAAGTCTCTGGGACTGCCAACGTTTACGAGATGCGCGAATGTCGGTATGCAATCCAAACTTTTGCACTGTTGTCGGGCGCGGATTCATAAATCGACTGTCGAAAGATTAAAATAGGACAGCTGTAAAATCAAAAACTGATTTTATGACTAGTCATCTTTGTGCCCTTCTTATACGGCTATGGCGTCGGTGATGGCTGATGTGGTGCCGCAACAGCTGTTTTGCGAACAGGAATACAAAGGCAAGATTGTTGATTAGATAGCGTCTCCAGAGCCTGTTTGGTTCCTGAAACAGCCGAAAGCACCATTCGAGTCCTGCGTTCATCATCCAGGTAGGAGCCTGAGCAACTTCTCCACTATGAAATCGAAAGGCAGCTCCTACGCCGACCATGACCGCATCTATCTTACCCAGTTGGCGGTACATCCACTCTTCTTGTTTTGGACAGCCTAGTCCTACAAAAACGACAGAAGCGCCAGATTGATTAATTCTTTCAACATCAGCTTCTTCCTCTGCTAGCGTCAGCACTCTGAACGGAGGAGAATGCGTACCTGCAATTTCCAGGTTTGGAAACTTGGCTTGGAGTTTTTTAGATAGTTTTTCTAGGGTTTGTGAGGTGCCACCATAGAGATAGATAGATAGATTTTCAGCAGCCGCGTGATCGCACCATGCCAGCATCAGATCTGGGCCGTATACCCGCGATTGGTGCTTTATACCTAGCCAGCGCATGCCCATCACCAAGGGCATACCATCTGGAGTAACAACAGCGGCTTGGTTGATGATGTTGCGGTATTGATCGTGCCAGTAGGCTGTCATAACGACATGAACGTTAGCCGCGACAACATAGCTTGATTGTTTGGATCTAGCTAGGACTTGGATGTAGCCACATACTTCCGCGTATGTTGTTGCATTGATAGATACGTTGAGAATTCTCCGTGTCGTAGAATGAGAAGGCAAAGCATTTCTAGAGAAAGGGGGTAGCGAGGATTCTTTGACAATATCAACAAGCCTATTTTCTAGACTCTGTATCGTTTATGATTCTATATCCTCAACAGTTACTATGCCCCCATTGAAGCTAGCCTTGCGGTTCATTCGGCAGATAGTAGCTGCACATTTGCTCTTAGAAAAGAGTTGTTCATAAACTTTTATCTGCTAATACCTTCTCATAGGCTTCCTCAGCGTTCTGCGCAATGATAGGCCAGGTATATTGACTTTGGGCTTTTGCTTTTCCTTTCGTTCCCATAGCTGTCGCCAGTTGTGGATTATCAAGTAGATCTATGATGCCTTTCGCAATTGAGATAGGCTTCTGGCTCACTAAGAATCCATTAATCCCGTCATCAACGACTTCTGAGACTGCTGGGATTTTACAGCCAATCACAGGTTTGTTGAACATCCAGGCTTCGGTATAAACACCACCAAAGCTCTCTTGACTAGAAGGGACGCAGAGAATGCTGCAGGCAGCTAAAGCATTTGTTTTTTCTTGGAGGGAAACCTGTCCAAGTCGATGAATTCGAGGATCTGCATACAGCTCAAACACTTTGTCAGAGTCTTTGACGGTAGGACCGATGAAAATGAATCGTGCTTCAGGGTGCTTTTCCCAGACTATCTTTGTTGCTAAAAGGAGCTGACGATATCCCTTGTAAGCGTAATGCTGACCTAGAAATAGAATGACAGGTGAATCTATCTGATGTTTCTGGATGAAATTCTTAGCGTCAGCAGTTTCTGAAAGGATAGGTCCATGACCAATAACATGAATCCTTTCGCTTTTGACCTGCAAGTCGATCAGAACATTCTTTTCTGACTGTGTCAGAGTGAAGATGCCATTAGCTTGACGGTACAAATCTAGGTAGCATCTATATCGCCAACCAGTCCACCTTGGATGGTGTACCGGCGTCAAGATAAACGGTATGTCATATCGCCGCGCTGCTTTGAGAGATGCGGCGGTTAGACCTTCGCGACCGATTCTAACGTTATGAATCAGGCTTGCTTTTTTCGCATAGTCGGTAAGGTGTTCTTCTAAGATATTCGAGATGTTAGAGAGAGCCACATCCATAAATGGATAGTAGATTGGCAGGAAGGGAAGTATCTGTAACTTTTCCTTTTTCGATAGTCCGATACGGTGTACGGGAATTTTGTCTATTGAGTAGTTTTTTGAACTGCTTGGTGATTTTATTGTTGTTCCTAGCAGCCAATCTGTCCGATTGCGATCCCAATGACTAATGACCTCTACGGTATGCTTCTTCTGCATTTGCTGCGCTAGAAGATGCTGATGAATTTGTGCGCCACCTACAGAAGGCGGGTAGTTAGTAAGCGTATATAGCAAATTCATAGCTAGAGCGGCAGTGCCAATTTCTGAGTTTTAACTAGTTTTGAATGCGATCGCTTGCAAAGCTGCGCCCATTCCAACTTTTGGTGCAAGATCGTATAGAATCCTAATCATTCTCTTCGCGGGCCCTGGCCAGTTTTGTATGCTCTCAATACTCTGAGGACTGCTCGACAGAGTAATAACTTTGCCGAATCCAGCTTTCTGTAGTGCGTATTGTAGAGAGTCTGAAGAAAAGTACACAATATGCTCTGGTGGAATTATATGGGACCATTTAGGGCCTCTTACACGTGCGCCAAGACTGCTGATATTGGGCGTCTCAATGAACAGGACACCCTGAGAAGACAGCAGTTGATAGCAACGCTGTAGCATTCCTGCCGGGTCAAGTAGATGTTCGATTACGTGGTAGCTAGTTACTAAGTCATAGGAGCATAAAGGAAGATCAAGGGAGAGGATATCGCCTTCTAACACAGAATTATCTAGCTTCTGACTAGCTTTCTGAGCTGCGCTCTGCGCTAACTCTGTACCAGTGATATTCCACCTCGCACGTTTCGCAGCAGAGAGAAAGTCTCCTGTGCCACAGCCGACATCTAAAATCGATCTGTTGGGCTTGTCGATAAGTGATGGTGCGTGTGCTACCAACAACTTTTCTAGTGACTGGTAGCGAATTTCGGCAAAGGACTCCCCAGCCATCCTGCTCTGACTAAAATCATCGTGATATCCATCGTTATAAAAAGCGCTTAACTCTTGCTGAGTAGGCATAGGCGTGAAGAAAACAAGGCGGCACGCACTACAGACCTTCAACTCGCCTTCGGCTAGTCGATGTAGCAGTTTGCTTTCTTCGTACTGACATACGGGGCAACTCACATTGTTTGTGCTCATTGGTTAGTGCGCTTCACCACATTTGACTAGCCAAGTTTGCCCAGCAGCAGCGTTAAACCTACTTTTCTTGATTCAATGCCAAAGAATTGACCGAATCTTTCTGTAAAACCGAAGGAAAAACCCAAATTGATAGAACTGAGTGAATCGATCAGCTTTATCATTTCTTGAGACGATAGAAGGATGACTTATAGGAAACGTCATTTCTGTAGTTGGCATATTGGAGAAAGGAGACTTTTCGTAGCTTAAATGGGTTCCATCGGCAGCAAAGCCAATGTTTGAGACTAAGTTGACACTAGGCAGAATGCACAGTCCACTTTGTAACCAACAGGCTAAGGTCCAGGCATAGGCCCAACTACTGGTTTCACCGATGTAAGTTCTTTGAAATTTTTCATGCCAATAGCCGACCACTGCTTTGTTGTTTAATATGTTCTGCAAACAATTTTCACGTTTGGCTTGAGGCCACAGATTCATTCCAACGTCATAGTGATTCCAAGCCCGTTTCCATGTTGCCCAACCCCAGCAGTGCGGATAGCGAGAAAAATAGTAGCTGTCTTTTGTTCTTTCGCGTCCGAACTGAAAATTGTCTCCCGATATTGCCATAATTCTTTTATCGTCTTCGTAGTAATCTAGTAGCTCGCTGCAGAACCGAAAAAAAGAAATATCTGGAAGGCAGTCATCTTCTAAGATGATGGCCTTATCAACTTTCTCAAAGGCCCAGCTCAGCCCGCTTTCTACCCGTACCTTACAACCTAAGTTTGTTTCCGAAAAGTTCCTAAAGACTCTGCAATCCCAATCTATCTGTTCGGTAATTTGGCGCGTTTCTTCGCATCTCTCCTGATCTTCAGACTTGTTAGGCCTTGGACCATCTGCAACGATAAATAGCTGTGGTGGCCGAGCTTCTCGAATGCGGTCAAAAACTTTCTTGGTAGTTTTTGGCCTATTGAATATCAAGAATATAACTGATTCCATAGCATTCAAATTCATTTACAAGACACGCAAGATCACTCACATTCCCGAAGCAGGAGTTCTATTTAATCTAAGTGTTTTCGTGGTAAGTGGCTTCATGCTCTGATAGATGGTCCAGATATTCGGCACTGATGTAGAACGCAGTGTTATATGTCTTCGCGTGAAGATGATAGCCCCTGTCTAATAGAAACAAATATATGGGGTCTTTGCTCAATTGATGGATTGAGCTTCTTAGTTGCTCAACTAAAACAACTTTTGGCCGAAATTTCTCCCAGTCATTAGATTGCAGCACTTCCAAGTCGAGTCCTTCTACATCGATGGTAAAGAGGTCAATTTCTTGCTCCTTACTTACGTACCTTTCTAGAATTTCCTTCAGTGGGTACGTCTCCATTTGCTGCTGCGCGACAATTCTGTACGGTCCTCCTACGGATAGAGCAGTTTCTTTCGAAAATCCGTTTAAGGCAGGTTCATTAAATTTGTAGTAGGTCAGCGTTTTTCGTTCCTTTGCTATAGGAACCTCAAGATTTATGTCTCTTGGACGCTGTCTTCGGAACACCTTCATACTGTCAGGCATAGCGTCAATATTGATTCCCCGCCATCCTTTTTTGTAGAAAAGAAAAGTGTTGGAAAAACGTTCGGGATGATGTGCACCTACATCTACGTAAAAGCCATCGTTTTTATTGAAGAGACGCCCTAAAACTAAATCCTCACCTTCTTGCGAATAAGATTTGATCGTAAAAGGGCTGAAGTTTGCACAGTGAATAAGATACTTTACAACTACTTTGATCTGTGTCGGAACGTAGTCTTTTATGAACGATTGATTGTAGATCATCTCTTGTGTAATGAATAAGAAAACTAGATAGCTCGATCTTTAGATTGACTTAGGAATAGATAGCCTTTTGCAACTCAACCTGGAAGTGAGTCTAATTGAGAAAGATGAAAGACTTTGATAGCATGCTTCTGGTTTTGTGTAGAGGTTCGAATAGAAAACAGGCTCCGTGTACGGCAACCCAATATGAAAAAACTGTTGCTATAGCCGCACCAAACGCGCCGTGTCGCGGTATCAAAAGGTAGTTTAGAAAAACGTTAACGATGCTAGCTATCAGGACAGTCTTCAGATGAATTTTTGCCCAATTCATCGAAACCATAAATGCACTCTGGGCGGTGCCCAGAGTTACGAATAAGACGCTCCATACAAGCAAAGCAAGAATAGATGATGCTTCAACATAACCCGGTCCGTACAAAGTACCCAAGAGCTTTCGCGAAAATATAGATACAAACGCGATAGATACGTAGCTTATCAAGCTAAGTCGATTGTATAGTTTTTGAAGATTGTCATAGAATACGCTTTCACCTTCTTCTTTTAGCTGAATAATTCTAGGAAAGTTAGATTTTATAAATGCAATTGGAATAAGATAAAACACTTCTGTCAACTGGACTGTGGCAGAGTACAAGCCCAGCTCTACGCTACCTACTAAAGCATTGATCATTATTTGATCTATTCTCATGTAGACCGTGATAGCAAATCCTGAGAAGATTAATGGCCAGCTATCAGAAAGAACGTTCATTATTCTACATAGCGAAACAGTAGATATGCTGAGAACCTGTCTTTGGTAAACATAAACCGAGATGATAGTGATGAAGGCAATTAAGTACTGGCTACAAGCAGCTGTAGATAACAAGATAATTGACTTTCCTGTTGCTATAGAAGCTACTATTAGAACTGTCGATAAAGCGGACGCGATGCTTCTAGAGAAAGTGATGCTTCTGTATTCCAGTCTTGATTCGAAAGAGAACTCTATCGCTTCAGATGCTCTAAATACCATCTGAAGTGAGAATATGACTATGAGCAATCTAACTAACGTATCTGAAATGAGAACAAAGGATGTCCCAATAGCCATTAGAGAGAACAAAAGCCCAGACAAAATCCTAAGAAAAAATGCAGAACTAACTATCTCTGCATTAGACTGTGGCTCTTTGATAAGTTCTCTTACGAAAATTTGACTAGTTCCTAAGTTAGAGACTGCTACAAAGAAACTAGTAAACGCTAGAGCATAGTTGTAGATGCCAAACTGCTCGGGTTGAAGATAACGAGCTATAACCACTCCAGAGATTAAAGCTGAACATAGTCGAAGAGATTTCTCGACAATCTGCCAAGCCGTGCTTGCTAGAATGCTTACTGATTCAGACTCTATAGCTACCCACGAAAAGAAGTTTCTGAGCCTTCGACGAAACAATAGAGGAGGTTTGACCATGTATCCACATCAAAGGTGAGGTAAGTTGATTTTCTTCATGGGACTGAGGCGATCGCACCCCCACCCAAACCAGCATTCTGCTGTCTCTCCTCATAAAAACCAGCCAGCATTGACTGCACCTCTCCATGCAAATTATCAGCAGCGAATAAGGCATATCCTTCCGTAGAAAAATCTTCCAGCATCTGCAATTGATTCCTCGCTTCGGCGGCTGGCAAATTCAATAGTCTAATGCCAGGAATCACTTCGGTAGAGCGATAGCTAGACTCCACTACCCAAGGGCGAATCAGCTCAGAGAACTCTTCAACCGTATTAGCGTAGCTCATCAGCACAATCCAATCGACTAGGCCCTGGTCCGCCCAGTCTTCCCAATCTTGCTGAATGGTGATCTGACGCTGATAGGTGCCATCAGCAAAGACGGCGGCTGAAATAGTTAGATCCGGTCGCAGTCGGCGCAGTCGCTGAGAAGCTTCGGCGACGAAGGTGGTGATCTGTTGGGTGCGAAAGGCAGTCCACTGGTTCCAAAGGTAGGCTTTGGTGGAGTCGCCGCCGTTGTGCGGGCTGAGGGTGATGGGATCTACGCCAGTCAGGTTGCGGAATTTGTCGCGGGCAGCGATGCCATAGCCGAAGTTACGGCCTGCGTAGGCGCTTTGGAAAGGGTAGCGGACGTAGTCAAACTGGATACCGTCTACGTCGTATTCGGTAGCAATTTCGGAGAGTAGATTAATGAGATAGCTGCGGACTTCGGTATTAGCCGGATCGAGGAAGGTTTTGGTTTGGCCGGGGATGATCAGGTTGCCTTGACCGTCGAAGCCTGCCCAGTCAGGATGAGCGCTAAGGATGGGGCCAGGGTAGCTGTTGGGCTGGCCGACGATGCGATTGTGGTCCTGGTTACCAGCGGCGAAAAGCCAAACCCAGGCGTGAATTTCCATGCCGTGGCGTTTGCCTAGATCGATGGCGGATTGGAGCGGATCCCAGCCCTGTATGAGGGGATTCTTTTTGGGTGCGATCGCACTGTCATAAATCGGATATCCCGCATTCACCGTCTCAACAAAAACGGTATTGATTCCCGCTGCCTTAAACCTGTCAAAAACCTGCGCTAGTCCTTCGGCAGAGCCGGCATTGACGATGGTTTCACGGTCTAGCCAAATGGAGCGCACCTCTGGTTTGGCGATCGCGCTAGCTAGCTCAACCGCTGCGGCGGCAGAATCGGCAGACTGGACAGAAACGCTCTGATCAGTTTGATCAGGCGCATTGAGCTGACTAGGCGAATCGCTTTCGAGCTTGCTTTCAATACCAGTCGATCTAGCAGACTTGGGCGCGGCTGTGGTCTTTGCTGGTGTCTTTGCTGATGTCTTTGCTGACGACAAAGGCGATCGCGCAGACGCTTCGCTATCCGATTCTGTCTGTGCGGTCTCTATCTGTGCGGTCTGAGCAAAGGCAAAGAGCGGCGCAATCACGCAGAAAGCCAATGCCGCTAACCCACAAGCAGCGCCACTCTTAATATAGGGACGGTCTTTTTTCTTTGGTTTTCGGGGCTGAATAGAAAACAGGCGATCAACCATAGAGATGCTAGCAGGCCCAAAACCTGGGGAAGGAACAGAATCCACAGATGCTGTGTCCTGATCAAAATTCCCGAATGCAGGTCGGAGCTATCAACTGAAACTGTTATATCTAGGCCAACGCCTGCAAAGTCGTTCTAGTTACGCTAGGCCCAGTTGGCTGTGATATCATTGGAAGCTGCTGTATTTACACTTTGTCCAATCATTAATCAAGCGTATGGCTCTGCTACAAGAACGCAAACAAGAAATCATTACCGAGCACCAGGTCCACGAGACAGATACCGGATCTACGGATATTCAAATTGCCATGTTGACCGACCGCATCAATGCGCTAAGTCAGCACCTTCAAAAGAATAAAAAGGACTATTCCTCTCGCCGTGGACTGCTGAAGATGATCGGTCAGCGCAAGCGTCTGCTGGCCTACTTGACCAAGCAAGATCCTGAGCGCTACAAGGCTTTGATCCAAAAGTTGGGCATTCGCCGCTAAGCTTTCGCTTAAATTTCGCAAGCTGTCTACCTACCGACTACCTAGCAAGAACATGGCCTCCAAGTCTGAGCGTGACGCTAAAGATGAGAAGAAACGGGCTGCGCTGCCGTTCGAACCTGGGCGCGATCGCAAGAAAGCAAAAGCCGACTCATCAGATGCTAGCCCATCAGCCACGGTGAAATCGTCTAAGAAGCCAAGCAAGCAGGCAGCGAATAAAGCTAGCAAGTCAGATAACAGTGATGGTATTTCTGCTAGGGCTCAAGCTCGGGTAGACGAAATTCGAGCGAGCAATCGTAAGAAGGCAGAAACGAAGGCAGCACGTTCGAGTCAGTCCGATGTTGCCAAAGTCAGCCGCAGCGCCTCGGATGGAAGAGGCGAGATTCCGGCTGTCGTCAGCAAACGAATGCTGCGGCGGATGGCGGTGCTTTCGCTGACTCCGATTGCCGTGGGTGTCGGTATTTTCTTTTTGTCTTACTATCTGCTCAGTCAAGAAATCCTAGAGTTCGCGCCTGTCGTAGTGCTGCTAACGACGATGGGCTGCTTCGGTCTTGGGGTTGTTGGCCTCAGCTATGGCCTGCTGTCGGCTTCTTGGGATGAAGAGCCAGGTGACTTGATCGGCATAGACGAGTTCAAACTAAACCTGGGTCGGATGAAGGACGCTTGGAAAGAATCGCGTCAGTCGAAGACCTAAGGGATCTGCAAATAAATAAGGCACCGCAGGCCCTCACCCTAAATCCCTCTCCCCAAAGGAGAGGGACTTTGAATCTAACTCCCTTCTCCCGCGGGAGAAGGGCTGGGGATGAGGGCTCGGCACGTTAGCCACCTAAGCTATTAGCGCGAGCTGCCTGAGCCAATAGATACAGATCAGCCCAGCGGCTAGTAACCTGCTTCGGCGTTAGTCCAAAGGACTTAGCAATACTTTCTACTGGCTCACCTGCTTTGAAGGCTGTCAGCATTTTTTGCTGCTCTAGCGTCAGGCTTGTCCAATAGCCGTCCCACTCTTGCGGGCTTAGGCCAAGATTGTGCTGTTT
Organism: uncultured cyanobacterium; assembly: GCA_963838725.1. GTDB lineage: Bacteria > Cyanobacteriota > Cyanobacteriia > Phormidesmidales > Phormidesmidaceae > Phormidesmis. The sequence goes on from CAWISM010000016.1 coordinate 168,311, forward strand.
AAGCGATGTCTTTAGCCAGCTAAACACCAGATCTGGCTGCTCTTTGAGCGTAAAGATACGAATGGCGTGATAGCTGACTTTTTCGCGCAGGCGGTAGGCTTCGCGGACGTTGAGGCCTAGCTGCCGCGAGATGCTGTCTTGGGCGTAGCCTTGCAGATGCAGATCTAGCCACTGAACGGCAGAGTCTCCTAGCTTTTCTTGTAAATAGTCAGAGAATTGCTGCTTGACTAGCTGGCGAGTGGCCTGCTGGTCTGCTAGATATTTTTCGGCTTCGTAGCGGCCTAGTGCCTCGAAGTCCAGCAGGCTAAGGGTACCGTCGGCATCACCTGTACCCAGCTCCTCGGAGATCAGCTGAATTAGTTCACTGCTAGGAACCTGCGTCATGCCGCCCCGCTGCGATCGCTTCAGATGATTGACAAACCGATACACCAGCAGCGGCTGATTGCGGATGGGCCGTAGGCAGTACTCTTCGATGGTAGCTAGGGTCAGCAGATTGCGTAGGCTAGCGCGGTCGGTGCACTGGCCAATCCACTGGGCTTGCGATCGCAAAAACCGATCGCTTTGCAGCATTTCTTGGATTACTTCTTGCAGCACGTCTTTGACTGCCCGCTTGCGATCGCGGCTAAGAGCAATCCAGGTGCGAACCTTACTCCGAATCAAAAACAAACCGCCCAGCTTTTGCAGCAATCGCTGATAGCCTCGCTCTGGCGAAAGTCCCCAATAGCGAGAAATCAAGATTCGATAGCGATAATCCATTGCCTGACAGGCCAGCTTGATCTCAGCAGGCGTCATCTGTTCAAACCGAACCGAATCGCCGATCAGCCATTGCGCAATTGCATCACGCGTCGGTTCAGACTGACCAGGCAAGTCAGCCTGAAGCTGGCGTTGCCAAGTTGACAGAATTTGGCAGTAGCTCTCATCTGAATGCACACTTTCTAAGCTGTCTTCTTTAGGACCGTCTTCTTGACCTTTAGAGCTGCCCTTTTGATCGCTACGGGTGCCGCCATTGTGAGCGTCGCCGTGGGTGTGCGCTGGTATCAACTGTCTTCCCTGATCCAAACTACTGCTTACTTTAACTCAGGATAGAAGTGCTGAAGCTCACAACTTCTCCAGCCACCGGGCCACATCTTTGGCATGATAGGTCAAGATCAGATCCGCGCCTGAGCGTTTAAAGCTAGTCATCGTCTCCATCACGACCTTCTCTTCGTCGATCCAGCCGTTGAGGGCAGCGGCTTTGACCATTGAGTATTCGCCAGAGACGTTGTAGGCCGCAACAGGCAAATTCGTCGCTTCTTTCACCCGCCAAATAATGTCCATATAGGCGAGGGCAGGTTTGACCATCAGCATGTCTGCACCTTCGGCGATATCTAGCTCAATCTCCTTAAGCGCTTCAATGCCGTTGCCAGGGTCCATTTGATAGGTGCGGCGATCGCCAAACTGCGGGGCAGATTCAGCGGCGTCTCGAAACGGACCGTAGTAGGCAGAAGAGTATTTGGCCGCGTAAGAAAGGATCGGCAGATCCTCGAAGCCGCCGCTATCTAGGCCGCTGCGAATCGCCTGCACAAAGCCATCCATCATGCCTGAAGGGGCGATGATATCCGCACCCGCGTTAGCCTGAGAAAGCGCCGTTTTCTTCAGCAGCTCTAGGGTGGGATCGTTGAGAACGCGGCCCGAGAGATCGCCGACTTCTAGGTAGCCGCAGTGGCCGTGGTCGGTATATTCACACAGGCAGGTGTCGACAATGACAACCAGGTCGGGAACTGCTTTTTTAATCGCTTCGGTGGCCTTTTGAACGATGCCGTGGTCGTGCCATGCGCCAGTGGCTTCGGTATCCTTCTCACTAGGAATGCCAAATAGGATGACGGCGGGAATGCCCAGGTCGTAGACTTCTTTGGCCTCTTCGACGATTTTGTCAACCGAGAGCTGGTAGACACCGGGCATGGATTTGACTTCTTGGGCGAAGGTATCACCAGGGACGGCAAAGAGCGGATAGACCAGGTCGCTGGTGGTGACGACGTTTTCGCGGACCATGCGACGGATTTGAGCGTGCGATCGCAGCCTACGCGGACGGTGAGAAGGAAACATAATCGGCGGCTAGAAAACTAAGAGAGTATTGCCACCAAGTGTAAAGCTTGCGCCAGAATGAATTAGGTAGAACTGCGCAAAAGTAACCTTCTGTAAGAAATTGCTGCCATGGGAAATGTCTTAATATCGTTTTATCGAGAGCTGATTGTAATTGCATTAGGTCGGTGACAATGAAGACGGTGGTGGATTGTGTTTGCGCCTGCTGAGCTACTTTGGGCGCTAATCGGCCTGATTTTGACAATTGGCTGTACGTGGCTAGAAGCGTTCGTATTCGAGCTGCCTGTGAACGAGTGGCTACAGGGTACGGGCGGCGGAATTGAGATTGCGTCCCTAGGCGTGTCTTTTCAGGTGGGAGCGGTGCTGTTCACTGGCTGTATGGGGGGCAAGAATGCGGCGGCGCTGTCTCAGGTAGCCTATGTGATGCTGGGAATTTTGCTGTTTGAGCGCTTTGGGCTAGAGGTGTTTTCGCAAGGGGCGGGGCTGAGCTATCTGCGATCGCCTAGCTTTGGCTATCTGCTGGGGTTTATTCCGGCGGGATGGGTGTGTGGGCTGCTGGCCTTTCGCTCGAAGCGATCGCTAGAGCGGCTAGGCTTGGCGGCGGTGTGCGGGCTGGTGCCAGTGCATCTGTGTGGGATCGCTTATCTGGTATTAGGACATCTGTTTCGCTGGTTGCCTGCGTCACCGGGGCTAGGGACTGCGATAATGAGTTACTCGGTCGGACAAATTCCGGGGCAGATCATGGTGAGCTGTGCGATCGCGTTGATTGCCTTTGGTCTGCGAAAACTACTGTTTTATTAACCCGTTTTATTCACGTATGAAGCCCAAAAACGGACTGTTTTGGCTAGTAGCCATTGTCGGCGTGATTCTCGATCAGCTGACGAAGTACTGGGTGGTGCAAAATTTTGAGCTAGGTGAGAGTATCCCAATTCTTCAAGGGGTGTTGCACTTTACCTATGTCACTAATCCCGGTGCGGCGTGGAGCTTGTTTAGTAATAATGGCGAGTGGCTAAAGTGGCTGTCGATGCTGGTCAGTGCGGGCCTAGCGCTCTATGGCTGGTTTGTACAACTGCCCAATCGCTGGGAGTCGGCGGGCTATGGGTTTATCCTTAGCGGTGCTTTTGGCAACGGTATCGACCGGGTGCTATTTGGCGAGGTGGTTGATTTTTTGCACGCGTTTCCGGTGACTCGGTTCCCGGTGTTCAATCTGGCCGACGTTTGGATCAACGTGGGCATCATCTGTCTATTAATTGTGGCGATATTCTTTCCCGATCCGCGTACTAGCAAGCGATAGGGAGGGACTTTGAATCCGGTTCCCCTTCTCCCCTAGGGAGTAAGGAGCAAGGGAATGAGGGCTTTTCCGAAATCTCATACATTTTTTGTGTTGGTTCCTATACTGTAGACACGTCAGAATCAAGCTCGTTTGCGCTTATGACTTCTCCGCCGCCACCGCCGCCGTCAAAACCTCCTTCACAAAAACCGCCGAAGACCTTTTTAGGATCGATTACGCAGGCGTTTCAGACGGTTCAGGCAAATGTGGACTTTGCCAAGATTCCGCTGAAGCCGGATGCTAGAGTGCCAATGCTAGTGGTAGAAGCTGATGCCAATGGCAAAACCCAGGAATACCCTTTGGTGGGCGAGCATTACCTGCTAGGGCGCTCATCCAAGAGCGATATTGTCGTGCGATCGCCCATCGTCAGCCAAACGCATCTGACCCTAACCCGCGATCGCGCCCTACCTGGTAACCCCTTCGTAATTAGAGACAAAGGATCGACCAACGGTATTTACCGGAACAAGAAGCGGCTGACAAAGCGACCCCTTCGCCACGGCGACGTGCTCACGCTAGGCCCCGAAGAGCTAGCTGATGCAGTCACCGTTCGCTATATCGATCCGCCGCCCTGGTATATCACCACGCTACGCTACGGAGTCTACGGCGCGACTGGGTTGACTAGTTTGCTTGCCCTTTGGATAGTGGGCCTAGAGTGGCCTAAAATCTCTATCAATCCACTGCCAGAATCTGTACAAGGTCCGGTGCTAGTCACCGCCGAAGGGGAAGACGGTCGCCGCACGCCGTTAAATGAGCTGCCCAACATTACTCACAGAGAGAACAGTCAGCTACAAGAATACTCATCCTTTTTGCCCAAGGCAGTCGTGGCCTCTGAAGACACTAGATTCTATTGGCATCCAGGCGTTGATCCTTTGGGCATTGCCCGTGCGCTCAAAACAAACGTGAGAGAAGGCGGCATTAGAGAAGGAGCCAGTACGATAACGCAGCAGCTCGCTCGCAATACCTACCGGGACTATGTAGGGATAGAGGACAGTGCGGGTCGCAAGATTAGAGAGGCGATTGTAGCGCTCAAGCTAGAGACTTTCTACAGCAAAGATGCGCTGATGCTGCTGTATCTGAACCGGGTGTATCTAGGAAATAACCTCTATGGGTTCGAGGATGCCTCGCAGTTCTATTTTGATAAGGACGCCAAAGATCTCAGCATTGGGGAAGCGGCTACGCTGGTAGGCATTTTGCCTGCGCCAAATGCGTTTAACCCGGTGCAGGACTATCAGGCGGCGGTAGAGTATCGCGATCGCGTGATCGAACGCATGGTTAGTCTAGGCATGATTAGCGCCGAAGAGGGCAGACGGGAAAGGCGATCGCGCATCGAAATCAGTCCCAAAGCCCGTGAACAGCTAAAAAGTGCGAATGCCCCCTACTTCTACAGCTATATTTTCGATGAATTAAACAGTGTGCTAGGCGAAGATCTCGCTAGAGAAGGCAACTTTATCGTAGAAACCAGCATTGATTTGGAGGCGCAGGCAGCGGCTGAAAGTACCCTGCGCGAAACTGTCAGCACTCAGGGCGCGGCGGCTGGGTATTCCCAAGGGGCGATAGTAACGCTGAATACTCAAAACGGTGAGATCGAGGCGCTTGTTGGCGGTGTGGACTACGCCGAAAGCCAGTTCAACCGGGCCAGTCAGGCCGAAAGGCAGCCAGGATCTACCTTCAAAGTATTTGCCTACGCCGCCGCCCTTGAGCAGAATGTCTCAGCAGGAGAGAGCTTTTCCTGTAGTGACCTGAACTGGGGCGGTCAATATTACGCGGGCTGTCGGTCCGGCAGCGGCGCGCTCGATATGTATGCAGGCATGGCGCGCTCAGAAAATGTAGTCGCGCTCAGAATTGCGCAAGCCATTGGACTAGAGCCAGTGATCGACTTAGCCCAGCAGATGGGAATTACCTCCGAGCTGCGGGCTGAACCCGGTTTGATTCTCGGTCAAAGCGAGGTGACGCCACTAGAAATGACAGGGGCATTTGCAGCCTTTGCCAATCAGGGGGTGTGGAATCGGCCTCACGGCATTCAGCGGATACTCGATAGCGGCGACTGTACAGACTTTGATGATGCTTCTACCTGCCGGGTGATCTATGACTTTGCGCAGTCGGCGGATGCGGGGGTGCAGGTATTGGACCCGGCAGTCGCGGATACGATGGTGAGCCTGATGCGAGGCGTAGTCGAAGGCGGTACCGGACGAAATGCCTACATCGGACGCGGCGAAGCAGGCAAGACTGGGACTACGAACGATAACGTTGATATGTGGTACATCGGTTTTGTGCCGCGTGATGAAATGACTACCGGTGTCTGGCTGGGCAATGATGACAACAGCCCGACCGACGGCAGCAGTGCGCAGGCGGCGGCGCTTTGGGGTAGCTACATGGGTCAGATACTGCGTTAGCAATGCTGCATTGATAACGTAGACACGCTCACGGTTTCGCTTCAACCGAACTTCTAGCGTAAAAGAGAACACGGCTACCATACTCAAAAATAGGCAGGTTGCTTTGAGCAAGAGAGTTTGGCTACGGCAGAGCGTCAGACGAAAGCGTGTATAGATCCGAGGCTTCTTGACGCCCTCGTAGTGTGGAGGAAGAGACGCGCTTGAGGGGAAAGCGTGTGTGAATATAGTCAGCGGTCGTAGAACTCAGCAACAGCTGTAGCGGAGCGGTTTCCGGCAGCGTTTTGGTCAGCTTTTCGATGCGGGCGGCAACGTTGACCGTATCGCCAAATAGCGAGTAGTTGAGCCGATAGCGATTGCCTACCGTACCGGCGACCAGCGGACCTGTGTGGATACCGATGCCAAATTTAATTGCGGGTAGTCCCTGCTGAACTAGCTTACGGTTAAGTACACCCAAGCGCTGCTGCATTTTGATAGCGGCTTCGACAGCGGCGATCGCATCCGCCTTAACCTCAGCCGGACGCATCCGAGGCACTGGCGCACCAAATACCGCCATGATCGCATCGCCAATATACTTATCCACCATGCCGCCATGTTCCATGATGCAGTCAGTCATCGTCTCAAAGTACTGGTTTAGCCACGGCAGGAGCTGTTGAGAGGGCAGCGTCTCAGCAATTGTCGTAAACCCTCGAATATCCATAAACAGCACAGTTGCCGTCAGATCTTGCGCGGCTAAATCACCCTGGCTGAGAATCTCGCTCTTTCGCTGCCAGATCATCTCTGCCGTTTCTGGAGAGACATGCATTGAAAAGAGCGCCATTAGCTGCTGTCTCTCTCGCTGCTCATGCAGCTGAATAGCTAGCGCACTGAACATCACGGTGCCAATCGGCGCGGCGACGGGTATCCACCATCCTGCCCAGAAGCAGCCAAGCGCTACACCACTCCATACCAGCGGAAACCCAATCACCAAAGCTAGTCTTTGCCGAAGGTTTTGCCGCCATAGCCAACGGCTGCCAACTAGCGCCAAACTAGTCAGTAGCAGTCCCTGCTGCCACAGAGAGAGCCCCTGAAGATAACGCTCTCTAAGCAGGTTATCGATAGTAGCAGCATATAGATAAACGCCGCCCACGGGTGGATTGATGTGAAAAGGGGTCCGCAGCGAATCAATGCCCGGTAGTGAAGCCCCAACAAGCACAATCTTGTTCTGGAGCTGGCTGGTGTCAATTCGGTCATTAATCACGTCTACGAAAGAGTAGACCTGAAGATCGCCTGCTTCGTTAGCAGGTTTTCTAGATAGGTCAACTTCGCCCGGCCAGTTGATCCAGATAGGCTGATCATCTGGCAGGCTGTCGTTCAGCAGTGGCTGAAGGTGCTCAAAGGGGTCTAGTTCGAAGGGCTCTACAGGAGGTTCTGTAGAAGTAGAGGTAGAAGCGGGGGTCGCACTAGCTGTAACAGCAAGCGTTTCTTTATATATCCGTAGGGCGGCGGATGTTAGCGGCGGGGTATTGGTGTCTTCGCTGAGGAGTCGTAGCTGTCTACTGATGCCATCTTCATCAGGGTTGTTAGTAAACTCACCAACCAAGAAGAATCCCTCCGCAGAATCGGAAATACTAGGTGTGACACCAAGTCGATTACCTAAGCTATCTATGCCTACTGCTAGGACCACATTGGCGCTGTTGACGATGGATTGAGCGAACTGGGCGTCTTGGTCTGTCGGTTCAGAAAAGAGAATATCGAAAGCCACCACAGCAGGCTGAGTCGGCGCTAACTGATCGAGTAGCTCGGCGTAGTATGAACGCGGCCACGGAAATCTGCCTAGCTCTTTTACGCTGGCATCGTCGATAGCAATCACGGCGACTTGATCGCTCCAGTCGGGCGAACCGATCAGCTCTCGCTTGACCTGATGCAGCAGGTTGTAAGTTCGCTGCTCTAGGACCTGCCACATGCCGACTGACAAGAAGCCGACAGCAATCCCAGCGACGATCAGGCCCGACCACAGACTCGATCGCCCTATCGAAGCGGGCGGTTTGCCTTGCTCTTGCCTACCTCTTCTGGGCCTACCTCTTCTGGGCCTACCTTCTATCTGCCTAGCAATCCTGGTTTCCTATCCTCGACGTCTGGCCTTGCTCTTCATTTTTTGAGACAGGCTGAGCTGTAGCTGTTCTTGAGCGGCCCAGTCCTGAAGGATGCGGTAGAAAATCTGGCGATCGCGGCTCTGTAATACGGCGGTCTGATCGGCGGTTTCAATCGCGTAGGGATAGCCGTTGCCCACGACGACCTCAGCTCGGACCTGGTTGATGACGGTTTCGATTAGACCAGCTTCCCAGATCCATTTTGGCAGGTCAACCCGAGCGGGATAGCCAGCGTTAGTCTTGACGTATGTGAAGGTGAGGCGATCGCGCATCTCTCTGTATTCGGTAAGAATGCCACCGCGATCGCAGGTCATGATTGGAGTGCGATCGCCCCAGTGCATCAACGAGTTCAGCAGCTTGGCATCATGAATAGCGCGAGACTTTCCCAAGTCGTGAAACACCTTTAGTAGCGTCACCACATCGTTCGACTCGGCGGTGTCTACATAGCCGACTAGCGGCACCTGATGCTTTTCGCTCGCCTGTAACAGTGTCAGCACCTGCTCTACGTAGGGCGCGCGAATATTCTCTTCGAGCATAGAGGCAAAAGAGAGCACTAGCGAACCATCGCAAAAGACTAGACACTTTTCCGGGTCGCGGCCTTGCTCTAGCGCTCTGTCTTTCGCTGTCTTTATATAGTCGATCAGTCGCTGCACCTCCATCGAGAATCGGCGCATGTTGATCCATCGATCCATCGGCTGTGAACGGTCAGCGACCAGATCTTTTGGCGTCATTACATCGAGCAGGATGTCCTTTTCGTACGTGCCCGCCGCCGAGTGATGATTCTCGAACCAGCCGATTTGAACTAGGGCAATCGGAATTGAGAAATCCTTTTGCGGAAATACCTGCGAGCCGTCGACCGCGAACGTCGTCACGCCTGTAAGCTGCTGCCTGACCCATTCCAGGCTTTGCTCTCTGTTGTCCCATTGCAGATGACTGCGGATGATACCGTGATCCTGAACGCTAATCTTTTCTAGAGGCCGCGCGCCGATATCGCCAGACTGAGCTTTGACCCAGCGATCGCGCTTCGCCTCTGGCAGCATCGTCCATTCTTCCCAGGCCGTTCGATACTGACTGAGGTAGCTAGAAGTGCTCGCATCAAAGCTAGAGAAATCCGCCCGCTTGCTGTTGAGTACCGACTGAATTTGAGAAGGTTTGATGGCCATACCGACAGCTATATTTGCGCTAGAGAGTATTGTCTAATGCGATAGAACAGGAATACTAAAGTAACACCCGGTGCGATGGATACAATCATTACAGGTAATACAAGAACAAGAAGATTTCTATGAAGTGGCGTGTAATTTTAGAACCTGACGCAGATACTGGAGATTGGGCTATCTGGTGCCCAGAACTACCCGGCTGTGTATCGGCTGGCGAAACTGAACAAGAGGCTATGGAAAATATCAAAGAAGCCATCTTGCTTTATCTTGAGCCAGATCCGATTGAAATTAGTCCGAACGCCTTCGCTAGAGAAGTTCTAGTCTGATGGGTCGAATTCGCCAACTCAGAGCAGACCAGGTGGAAAAGATTTTGAAGAAACATAACTTCAAAAAGGTTTCTCAAAAAGGCAGTCATAGGAAATGGCGAAATACAGATAGTCAACTGCAAGTTATTGTGCCGTACCACAAAGGCAAAATGCTGCCGCTCGGAACGCTACGAAGCATTATGACCGATGCGAAGATCCCAGAGAGTGAGTGGAAGGACGACTAGATCAGCACTGTAAACCGAAGTGATTACTCTTACCGAATGTAAACCAGTGTTGCAATCTGCTTAACATTGACGGGGTTTTGGTCCTTTCGCACAAGTGACGGTGATACGATTCTTCCCATAGGTTTTTTTATTACGTGGAGCATAAGCCCTTGGCACTTCGGGTTGCGGTTGTAGGCGGTGGTCCGGCGGGTTCTTCCGCTGCGGAAACACTTGTAAAAGCTGGCATTGAAACATTTTTGTTCGAGCGTAAGCTGGATAATGCCAAACCATGCGGCGGCGCGATTCCGCTGTGTATGGTGGACGAATTTGATCTGCCTCCAGAGATTATCGACCGCCGGGTTCGCAAGATGAAGATGATCTCGCCTTCGAATGTTGAGGTCAACATCGGTGAGACGCTACACAACGATGAGTACATTGGCATGTGCCGCCGCGAAATTCTCGATGGTTTCCTCAGAGACCGAGCTGAAAGGCTAGGGACTAAGGTAATCAACGGCACGGTGCACAAGCTGGAGATTCCTGAAAACGACAAAGATCCCTACACGCTTCATTACGCTGACCACTCCAAGGGCGGTCTGCAAGGTGAGGCGCGGACGCTCAAAGTAGACATGGTGATTGGCGCAGATGGTGCCAATTCTCGTGTCGCTAGAGCGATTGACGCAGGGGACTATAACTATGCGATCGCCTTCCAAGAGCGCATTCGTCTGCCCGAAGACAAAATGGCCTACTACGAAGAGCTCGCCGAGATGTACGTCGGCGACGATGTCTCGCCTGACTTCTACGCCTGGGTCTTCCCTAAATACGATCACGTCGCGGTGGGCACTGGCACCATGCGCCCCAACCAAGCGCGGATCAAAGAGCTACAGCGCGGCATTCGTCAGCGCGCAGCCAAGCGTCTAGAAGGCGGCGAAATCATCAAGGTAGAAGCGCACCCCATCCCTGAGCACCCCAGACCGCGCCGTGTCGTTGGCCGGGTAGCCCTAGTCGGTGACGCTGCGGGTACTGTGACCAAGTCTTCTGGTGAAGGTATCTACTTCGCCGCGAAGTCAGCTCGCATGTGCGCCGAGACGATTGTTGAATTCTCCAACAGCGGCGAGCGAGCGCTGACAGAAGACGAGCTAAAGCTCTACATCAAGCGCTGGGACAAGGAATACGGCCTCACTTACAAAGTGCTCGATATTCTTCAGCGCGTCTTCTACCGCAGCGATGCCTCGCGCGAGGCATTCGTTGAAATGTGCTCCGATATCGACGTACAAAAGCTGACATTTGATAGCTACCTGTACAAAACCGTTGTCCCTGCGAACCCAATCACACAGATGAAGATTACCGCTAAAACAGTTGGTAGCCTGCTGCGGGGCTATGCGTTAGCACCCTAGTTACTAGTCTCTGTTAACGGCTCCTAACCATTGCGTTATTCTCTTTGTTTAAGGCGTCTTCTGGTCATTCAGAAGGCGCTTTTTTTGCGATTTGCCCTCTAGGAACAGCTAAACGTAGCCAAATGATAGCGATACAATAGCAAGAGAAGAACTTAAAGGAAGCGCATGGCAGATCAGTTAATTAGAGCAACAGCGGCAGAGGGCGGTATCCGCGTTGTTGGGGTAACAACAACTGGGCTAGTGCAAGTTGCGCGCGATCGCCACCACCTTTCTTATGTTGCAACAGCCGCTTTGGGCAGAGCGATGACAGCAGGACTGCTACTGGTCTCTAGTATGAAGCGGGCTGAATCACGGATCAGCATTCGGATCAAAGGCAACGGTCCTTTGCAGGGCCTGATGGTGGACGCTGGGCTCAACGGTACTGTACGCGGCTATGTAGAAAAGCCGCAGGTAGAGATTCTGCCAAGCGCAGACGGTAAGCTCAATGTTGGAGCGGCGATTGGGCGAGAGGGCTACGTGAACGTGATGCGCGATGTGGGGTATGGCCAGCCACATGCGAGTACGGTGGAACTGGTCACGGGTGAGATTGGTGATGATTTGACTCACTATCTGGCGACTTCTGAGCAGACGCCTTCGGCTCTAGTGCTAGGAGTGTTTGTGGGTGCGGATGGCGTGGAAGCGGCGGGTGGACTGCTGCTGCAAGTGTTGCCAAAGGCGGCTCGCGATGAGGCGCTGATCTCTCAGCTAGAGTCTCGGCTGACAAGCTTAACAGGCTTTACCCCACTGCTGAGAGCGGGAAAGACACTGCCGGAGATCTTTGAAGAGCTGGTCGGCGATATGGGACTGACGCTCCTGCCAGAGTCTCAAGATGTGCGGTTTTACTGCCGGTGTACGCGCGATCGCATGATGGGCGCACTGAAGCTACTCGGCACTACCGAACTCACTGACATGATCAAAGTGGACGATGGCGCAGAGGCGACCTGTCAGTTTTGCAACGCGGTCTATCGTGCAGACAGCAGCCAGCTACAGGATTTGATCGAAGAGCTTCAGACAGAAAGAGCCCGGTAGATTGTACGGCTGTCTAATTTTCTGTAGTTCCCAAGCCATGCCAGCCATGCTGCGATCCAGTGAGCCAGCAATATCTCCTATCCGTCAATATCGACAGCAGCTTCTGGCAGCTCTTCTACACAGCCGCCCGATTGATAGAGAACGCTAACAGCGACTTGATACTGAGTCGGTACGGCTATTTGACCAAAGTCAGTCCGTTCTACCTGGTCTAGCGCCTGACGGTTGAGCTCGTCATAGCCAGTGCTCTTTAGTACTGTGGTCTCTTCTTTATTGCCATCAGGACTGACGACTACGCCAATCAGGCCATCCTCCGGCGGATTCTCTTTGCACACCTTAAAGTTGGAATCAATCGTGATTGAGATTTGCTGGGTATCTATCTCGCTCTTGTTCTCGGCAGTTTCAGCTAGCCATGCCTGTAGGTTAACGTCAGCTTCTGCCTGCGAAACGTCCGTTGAATCGTAGACAAACCTTTCTAGCAGCCGATTAGAATTTCCTTGTGCGGGGGCGATGTCAGTCGGATCAGATGGCCGAGCAGCTAGGTCAGTGGGCTGGTTCGGTTCTGGGGCGTTAGAGCCTGCTGTTGCAGCAGGCGATCGCGTTTCTTCAGCCGTGTCTAAAGCATCACCGATAGAGCGTGGCGCTGTTTGCAAATCCTGCGCAGAGGGTGCTGGTTGCGTGCCTGAAAGCTCGGGCAAAGTGGTGTTATCTAGAGTACTGGTATCCCCTGAGCTGGTTGACGGATTGGCTGGGTTCAAATTGGGCAGCGCTGTCGTAGGTGACGGTGGCAGGACAGAAACAGTGGGTGTTTGAATGATTGTTCGATCAGGCAAGCGCCCGAAAGTAGACGGATTGAAGGTTGTTCTAGGTAACCCAAAAGAAGGTGAAGGATTGGTTCTACCGGTTGGCAGTGTAGGCGACGGGAGGCGTCCGGCAGGAACTGGCCTGCGCTGTAGCTGGCGGTTTCTGTTGGGTGCAGCGAGGTTAAAAGGAAGTCCTAGCTCATCACCGAGTCCGGTAGGACTAGGCGGTAAAACGCGAGGCTGAGCGAAGGCAGGTAGCCGACCACGCTCGGCTGGCGTTAGCTGCACAATTGGGACGATGGTCTCTTCGGCTTCTTCTTGCTGTGCGGCGGCGCTAAGTGCGGCAAAGGAGAAATTGGTACGCGGACCAAAGGCGAAAAAGACAGCATGAACGCCCAGAGAAAGCAGGACGCCGATAGCGGTAGGACTAATAACTTTGGCTGTTTGGTAGAAGGGGCGAACAGCAGCAGTTAGTCGAGAAGAGAAGGCCATGACTTCCGGGCGATAACGTTTATCTGAGTGCGTGTTTGTCTACAGGCATATTTTTGCCATGTGGCTGGTCTAGGATGAACAGCTCTGGCGTGCGACCGATGTGCGACAGATATGTAAGCAACGTGTGACTGAATCTAGCGTAGGCGATTTAGGCGCAAAGCTGACCGTGGGTGTATGCCAATTTTAGAGTGGTGTCTAGCTCTACTTATTCTGCACAATCATTAGTGAAAAATAAGAGAGCGCTAATTCTGGGTAGCGATGCAGGTCAGTATAGATAGTCTGATCAGATCTAGTAGCATTTTGAATGACGTAGCTATGTGCTAGCAACTGGCGCTGGGCTAGTATTTTCCACACTTGGCGGTAGACGCTGCTAACTTTCATCAAGACGACAACTTCTGCCGAATCGAGCGCAGCTTCTAGCTGTTGGGCGTCGTAAAGGGCGGGTAGGATGCTAAGCCTTTGATGCTGACAGGTGAGCGGTATGCCAAGAGCAGCAGCGGCGGCCATTGGCGAAGAGATACCCGCGATCGCCTTCACTACCACATCAGGATGCTGCTGCTGCACGCTCTGCGCTAGGTAGGTAAACGTACTATAAAAGCTAATATCTCCCTCGCAGGCAAATGCGACATCACCTGTCTGTAGATAGGGCAAGACTTCCTTTGCTGCCTGTAGCCAAGCTGCGCTCAGCTGGTCTGGGTCTAGAACGTAGGGAAAGTGCAAAGGCAGCTTTGTCTGTTCTGTCAGTAGCCACGGTTCTACAATTCGTTCAGCCACCCCAGGCTGGCCAGATAATCCTGCGGGGAAAGCAACCACAGGGGCCGAGCGCAGGCAGTTGAGCGCCTTGATGGTGATTAGTTCTGGATCGCCAGGACCAACGCCTAGTCCATACAGTGTGCCTAGCGTCCTATCTGACGGTAGCGATGCTGGGCGCGATCGCAGCAAATCTTCCATCACTAAGAATCTTCAACCAGCTTGTCGAGCTTAGGAGCCTGACCATTGTCAGTTGCTTTCGAGATTTCAGGGTTAGACCTTTCAGAGTTGGAAGCTTCTGACTTGGGCGGTCTGAGCTTTGGCGATTTCAGTTTGGACTTTGGCTTCGGCGCTGTTGAATCAGCAGCTGCTGAATCAGCAGCTTCTGCACCAGAAACTTCAGTCGTTGGCTTGATGATCTGACGCGAGGGCCTGCGAGCACCGGATAGTCGCTTAAGTAGTTGAGGCGTGGGATCGTGAATTAAATAGGTGAGCTGGCTACCGACTGGCCACTGAGTTTCACCTAATGCAACTTCTAACTTTTCGGCCTGTTCGATCACCAGTGGGATAACGTCGCCCTCTTTAATCATTTTGTTGACCTGCTCTCTTTGCGGGGCGATCGCATCTTCTGTAAAGTCATAAGTCCCAGTCTGTACCGCGTCGTCCACAATATACGTATTCCACTTCTTCACTGGCAGCCTAGGCGTCATAACCTCACTTCTACTGTTCTTAACGACACTCTCTCCAGCTTTAGCGCGAGGCAGTACTGCGAATACTCTAGGCGGTTGAAACTCTTCCCTAGCACGTTCGGCAATCACAGAATTCACTTCCCCATTATTAGTCACCGCCAAGAAAGTGCCGATCGAACTGAGTCCTGCCTCTTCCAGAATTTCCTCATTCATCGCTGAGCCGACAAAAACTTCAAAGCCCTCCTCCGCAGCTTTGTCGCAAGCGGCCTTATCAGTATCGATAATCACGACTGATTCGCCTCTATCTTTAAACAGTCGACCAATCTTTAGCCCTAGCGGATTGCAGCCCACGATTACAACGCCTGTTGCACTCCCGGAAGTCACACCTAGTAGCTGAGCTAGACTGCGCGCCGTCAGCCCTTGAGCAAAGACGGTCATGATAATTGTCAAAAACACCAGCGCCTTGATCGAGTCACCACCGTTGATCCCCCGATCGGTCAGCAGAATTGCAAACAGCGAAGCTACCGAAGCCGAAACGATTCCACGCGGCGAAATCCAGCTCATGAAGACCTTCTGTCTCCAGTTGAGATCGCTGTTGAACGTACAGGCCCAAATATTGATGGGTCGGACCACAAACATCAATACCAGCACCGTTAGCACCGATCCTGGCCCCAGTTCAAACACACTGGCAATCGACAGGTCCGCCGCCAGCAAAATGAACAGCACCGACACCGAAAAGATGGTCAGCTGCCCCTTGAAACGCCTCAGCAGCCGTTCTTCTGGAATCGAAATAGCCCGCACTACAATCCCGGATACGACTGCTGCCATCAGCCCTGATTCGCCTCTAGCGCTCTGGGCTAGGCCATACAGACCCCAGATTCCCGCCAGCACTACCAAGTTGCGCAGTTCCTCCGAAAGGAAATCCGCCTTTCGTAAAAATAGGGCTAGTAGCGCGCCGCCGCCACCGCCAATCAGTATGCCAATACCGAGCCTAGCGAGCAGTCCACCCACCACAGACAGCGGATCGGCATCACCGTTAAGAATAATATCAAGGACAACGACGGCTAGAATCGCGCCCACCGGATCGATCAAGACACCTTCGCCTTCTAGCAGCGTAGCCACCTTGCGCTCTGCGCCAACCTGCTTTAGCAGCGGTGTGACAACCGTCGGTCCAGTGACGACAATTAGCGAAGCATATAGAAATGCAATTGACCAGGGAAACTCACCTAGCCAGTGAGCCGCCATTCCACCACCGACTAGCGTGATGAATGTGCCGATAGTAATTAAGTTGCGCAGACTGCCTGAGACTTTACCAATTTCTTTGAGCTCTAGGTTCAGACCGCCTTCGAAAAGGATTAGGGCCACACACAGCGAGACAATCACCTCTAAGCCGACGCCTAGCGTCTGCGGAGCGATCCAGCTGAGGCCATCGGTGCCCAGAGCGATCCCAAAGACCAGCAGCAAAATGATGCTAGGAACCTTTAGGTAGGCTGCAACGACCTGAGCAGCGATCCCCGCCAGGACAGTTAGAACGATTTGCAGCGTAATTTCGAAGGGTGCTTCCATTATCGGGGTACCGCCAGACCATCAAGCATAGCGCCTTAAGCGAACCTCTGCGAGCCTCCTATGTGCTTTGGAATGCTTCGGGGCTTGATCAGATTAGTTCGCGCTGTAGATACAAGGTGTTTATAGAGGAATTTCGGCAACGCTATCAGCGGTAAGCTGACTTGCCGCCTTGAGAAGTTGCTGAGCGGTTGGGGGCGAAGCTGGTCGGGTAGCTTGCGACCGGGACTGAAGAGTCGAAGCGTTTGTGGGAAGGCGATCACATCTCACAGCAAAAGGACAGTAGCTGCATATGCCTTTCTCGATGTCCACCTTTGGAAAATTCTCCGTCCGCCGCATCTTGGTCAGTGAATCGGTCAGTGCTATTAGGTCGCGGCGAGTGCGATCATGCTCAGCCAAACTATAGCCAAACTGGTAGGAGCTGGGTTCTGCCACTGTAGAGTTGGCGGGAGTGGCAACAGATTTATCTAACGCTACAGAGAAATCGCCAAATGAAGAGTCGGCTGCGCGTAGTCGGACAAACCAATAGGTCATGGAGATTTGCTCTGGCGCTAGCTCGGTTGTCTCACATAGCACGTATAAATATAGCCGCGTCTGCCAGTCCGCTCTCAGCCGAGCCTCCGGTGGCGGCGTCTGATGCGTTTTCCAGTCGAAAATATGTCCTTTAGTGATGCCTTCCGTAGACTTTTTACCCTGCGGCGCGGGCATCACAACCAGGTCATAAACCACCGTCAATAGATAGTCATTGAACGCAAGCATGCGGCGATGTTCGCTCTGACTAAAGGAATCGGACCTAGACGAATTGGACAGTCGCGCTGACTGGGGATTGGGCGATCGCACTGCCAAATGTTCAAACACCTCAGGCGCAGCCTTAGAAAGCGCCTCTAGGCTAGCGGCCATATCAGTATCCGCACTAGAGACAGCCTGAATCGGTAAATTCAGTG
Organism: uncultured cyanobacterium; assembly: GCA_963838725.1. Taxonomy (GTDB): domain Bacteria; phylum Cyanobacteriota; class Cyanobacteriia; order Phormidesmidales; family Phormidesmidaceae; genus Phormidesmis. The sequence continues at coordinate 185,631 of CAWISM010000016.1, forward strand.
CCTGCTGCTGCATTAGCAGATGAAACTGACTTCCCCACTGAGTTTTGACATGCTGCTCGTAAGTTGACGGCGCAGAGCGCGCATCAAAAAAGACATGCTGATATCGCCTGGGACAGGCATCAAGAATCGTGAGATGACTTTGGGAAAGCGGCAACATGGGAAGGCAGAAGTCAGAAGAAGAAACGATGAATGAGGACTCTAGCGGCGCTGGTCTAGAGATCTTTGGTCAAGACGAACAGGCTGCCCTGGTTACCTCTTCCAATGCGGAGGTCTTTGTCTAAGTAGGTGACTTCTAGCCAGCCTTGCTGCCGGTCTGAATTAATCGCAAAGTCTATTCCTTTGAAGAAGTCAATTTTCTCGGTGGCCTGTAGCTGCTGAATGTATTGCGCTGGGGATTGATAGCCTAGTACGCGCTGTAGACCGAAGACGGCACGGTTAAATTTGACGTTGACGCGTCTTGACGACAGCGTCTTGACGACAGTCGCTACTGACTCTTTGCCAGGTGTAGGGTCTTCTATGGGCGCGGGGGCAAAGTTAGCAACGACTGAGACAAGCCCTTCGCAAAAAGGCAGACTGTTGACTTCTGCGATGTTGTAGATGCGCGAGACTTCGGGCCGCACACACTGATAGATATTACCAAGGTCTGCAAAAGGAATTCGATCGATGCCCAGAAGTTCCTGGCTGGTGGTGTAGAGCAGCCGCCAGTCACCTGCTAATAGCTCAGGCGCTGAGAGCGGCTCTGGGGTGGGATTGAGATCTTCTACGCGAGCGATGATGCTAGCGATCGCCTGACGATCGCCTTGGGTAGCAGAGATACCTCGATTGGTTTTGGCGATCGCGTTTCTCAGATCAGTTTTGTTTAACATAGCGCTTGGAAGGTAGGCACTTATGATAAGCGCTCAAAAGATAGGCACTTAAAAGATAAGCGCTCTGGAATGATTCAGTCCGCTCATGCAAAGAAATATTAGGTCAAAGAAATATAAGTGAAAGATTGACACTATTCACGAATAGATGTAATTAATGCGGTGGTAGAGTAATTAAGTTGATTCTATGCAGGCAGCTAGCGGCGCTTCGACGACCGCCTGCGGCTCTCGACTCTGGCTTCGAGGCTCCGGCTCCGGGGCTCAAACAGAGTAGTCGCTACCCTGCTGTAGACAACTTCTTTATGTACTGATCCGCTTTAGCTGAATATCGCTTAATGAGCAACTACAATCCGTCCGTTCGCCAAATTCCTCGCAAAGACACCGCCGAGGTAATTCCGCTTCAAAGAGATTCTTCCATCCTCAACTGGCTGGAAGGAACGGGTCGTTTGATCCCGCGCGAACCTGTTGACAGCATAGGCGATGAGCCTGAGCCCGAAGAACTAGCAGATCTGATGGGGAATGAGGACAAGGACGAGGATGATGTCGATGATGTCGATGACGATGATGATGATGAAGAGATGTCGTTAGACGATTAGTCTGGTAGGTCTAATCATCTAGCAAGTTCAACCGACTGTTCTGTAATGGCCTAGCTTTCTTTTGTTGATTGCTTTTGTTGATTGCTATGGGCGCTCAACGTTTGGAAAGGTTTGCTTAGTTTAGTGTTATGTATAGCTTTCTACGAAGGCTGTGCTGCTCTATAGTAGGCTGCAAACTTTTCAGCAGGCTGCGAACTTTTCGCGATCTTGGGTTTAACAACGGTCTTAAATAACGCGGAGACGAGTCTTCTCAGCTCGCTTCTGAAGAAGCTGAAACTAAGAACGGTCTTGATAGCACTGAATAACAGGTTTATTAGGCAGCATCGAGTTTCACTAGAAATTGGGAAAGGTGTGTGGTAAGTGAAGGAATGATGTCGTGGATGCAAGGTTTTCGTCGAAGTCTGTGGGGTTGTCTGGGGTAAAGCTTTCGATTCTGCTAGCGGGCTGTCTTTTGGTAGCGTCAGTTGGATTGGATTTATCCGCAGGTCGAATGACTGGGTCTGACGTTGGTTGGACTAGTTTATTCACTGGCCTGTCGACGGCTCAGCTCACCGGTCCCTTGGTGGTGGGCGCAATTCTGTCGGCGCTAGCGGGTAATGTCGCTTTACCGATTCTAAAGCAGGTAAAAGCGGGGCAGTTTATTCGAGAGGATGGGCCAAGCGCTCATCTAAAAAAGGCGGGCACCCCGACAATGGGCGGCATCTTCTTTATCCCGATTGCTGTGCTGGTGGCCTTGGTATGGACTGGCTTTTCATCTTTGACAGTAGCCGCGAGTCTAATCACGCTAGCCTATGGCCTGATTGGCTGGATAGATGACTGGCAGGTGATGCGCAAGCGTTCTAACAAAGGGATTTCTCCAAAGGCGAAGCTGATTCTGCAAATTGGGTTTGCGATCGCATTTTGCTGCTGGACATTCGCAACTCAATCGGCTGACATTACCGTCGTGGCACTGCCATTTGAGATCACCCTATCGCTGGGCCTGCTGTTCTGGCCCCTAGCTGGCTTTGTCCTAGTCGCTGAAAGCAATGCTACTAACTTGACCGATGGCGTTGATGGACTGATGGGTGGTGCGGGGGCGATCGCCCTTTTTGGCCTGGGCGCGCTCGTCGGGCCTACACACCCTGAGCTAATGGTATTTTGCGCTGCGCTCAGCGGTTCGTGTCTGGGCTTTCTAGCGCATAACCGCAATCCCGCCAAGGTATTCATGGGCGATACGGGCTCTTTGGCTTTGGGGGGTGCGATCGCTGCTGTCGGCATTCTCAGCCACAACCTCTTCGGCCTTTTGATCGTCACCCTACTATTCTTCGCTGAAACCCTCTCCGTCCTGCTGCAAGTCGGCTACTACAAAGCCACCAAAGGGCCCGATGGTAAAGGCAAACGTCTTGTTTAGAATGGCCCCTTTGCACCACCACTTCGAGCTTTCCGGTTGGTCAGAGCTACAGGTAGTCGGAGTCTTCTACGCTATCAGCGCTATCTTAGCTACAGTCGCCATCGGCGCGCTTGGCTGAAGCCCAGTATCCCTTTACTCGCCAGCACACAAGAAAGGCTCAGTCGCAATTGACTGAGCCTTCTTTAATGGAGCTGACGGGAGTCGAACCCGTGTCCGCTCTAAGTAATCACGCATCGCTCATTCACAGGTATAGCCTCTCTAATCCTCAAGGCGGGAGTTTTCCATTGTCCCGGAAACAGGATGCTTCGATGAAAGGCTTAGCTGGCGCACCCACCGAAGGAAGTTTGCCAGAGCACCCGTTGGGGGTTTAGTCCTGACTGCTTAACGGAGTCACAGCTTGGACGCTCGAACCTGTAAGAGGTTGTTAGGCGGCAGCTACAAGAGCGCGCTTACGAGCAAAAGGTACGATGTTGTTTGCATGTATCTTTAAGTTTGAGCCTTGATTTACAAGAGTAGACTCACTCTTGACCTGTATCACGCTGCGACTTTCGTTAAAACGTCGAAACCGTTTCAGCCCCATGCGGATCATTATTATAGCGCTGACAATGTATGGCTGCACACAACGACAAACCTTTTTATTGGTGTCATTACCTTTCGTAAACTGAATCAGTCTGATTTTCATCTATAATATTTTCTTAAGTTTAGTGGATAAAGTCCTAAATTATTCACCTGCAAACCTTCGCACTTGGCCCATTCTGAAGTCCCAAAGTCAACGGGCTCAGCAGGTCTCCAATAATAAGAAAATAAGGTCAAAGACATGAGCACCTCCAACGAGAACGGCACTAGCAAAAGTGCCGCCAGCAGTAACCGCGCTCGCAAAAAAGTAGCTGTGACTGCTGAATCCAAACCTGAAACGGCAAAGGACGAAGCGGCTAGTAAGGGCGGCTTAGTCAAAGCGCCTCAGCATGAGGTGATGGAACTGTCGGATCACTCTCGTGTGTTCGAGTCCGATTCACTACCCAACCACCGTCCAATTGAACTGAGTAACGTAGAGGTCGTCGATTCATTATCTTCTGCGGGTATTCGCCCAGTGATGTCTGGCGCGTTTGAGATCTCTACTACTAACTCGCTGCCAGGTCACCGCCCTGTCGCTGTAGACACTATAGATTTTTCCGACACAGACTCGCTTCCTGGTCACAGACCCATCGCTAGCAATGATATTGACGAAGAGCCTGGCACGCTAATGGGCTATCTTGACTAGTTAAGCGCTGTCGTAGAGGAACTGCCTATCTATACAGATAGTTCCTCTATGCTTGTTTTAGTAGCTTGGTGGTCGGCCGCTCGATATAGTCCATACTCGATGCCAGCAGCTACCGCTTGATAAGACGCCTCTAAAATATTGACCGATACCCCAATCGTGGACCACCGCTCTTCGCCATTACTGGACTCTACTAACACCCTCACCTTGGCAGCCGTCCCTGCTTCGCTATTGAGAATGCGAACTTTATAATCAGTCAGATAGAACGTTTCCACTGCCGGGAAAAACCTGACGAGCGCCTTATGCAAAGCCTTATCTAGCGCTGAAACCGGGCCCATACATTCAGCGACTTCAAGCACCTCTTGTCCCTTGACGGCTGCTTTGATCATGGCACGAGCGCCGATATTACACTGCACATCTGACTGAATTACGTTGTAATTCACTTCAAAACCACGTAGCTGAAACATAGGTTGATGTTTCCCTAGTTCTGTCAGCATCAGTAGTTCAAAGCTGGCTTCCGCTGCTTCAAACTGATAGCCCTTACCTTCTAGTTCCTTGACGCGATCAATGATCCTGCGTGTGATCGGGTCGTCTTTCTTGAGGTTGATGTTGTGGCTTTTGGCTTTGGAGAGAACTGTACTAGCGCCCGAAGAACTAGATACGACAATATGGCGGCTATTGCCGACTGTTCCTGGTTCAATGTGCTCGTAAGTCTTGGGATTTCGCTCTACTGCGCTGATGTGAATACCCCCTTTGTGGGCAAAAGCAGAGCGGCCAATATAAGGGGCGTGGTCATCGGCTGCGAGATTGACGACTTCACTGATGAATCGGCTGGTCTCGGTTAGGCGCTTGAGCTGGTGAGGAGGTAGGCAGTTGTAGCTCATCTTGAGCTGAAGATTGGGAACGACGCTGCACAGGTTGGCGTTGCCGCAGCGTTCTCCATAGCCGTTGATAGTGCCTTGTACCATTCTGGCCCCAGCGGCGATCGCACCCAAAGAGCTGGCAACTGCTGTATCGCTATCGTTGTGCGTATGAATGCCAATTTGGGGTAGGCTAGCCAAGTCCGAGTGATTGTCTTGTAGCCAAACCTGCACGTCAGTAACGATGGCTTCAATCTCCCTTGGCAGCGTACCGCCGTTGGTATCACATAGAACTAACCAGTCCGCTCCGCCCAGAACCGCAGCGTTGAGCGTTTGAAGCGCATAGTCAGGGTTCGCTCTGTAGCCATCAAACCAATGTTCAGCGTCGTAGATCACGCGCCTGCCATTCGCCCACAGGAACTCTACAGAGTCCTGAATCATTGCCAAGTTTTCTGTCAAGCTGACTTTAAGCGCATCGGTAACGTGCAGATCCCACGACTTACCAAAGATCGTCAGCCATTGAGTACCTGCTGCTAGCAGCGCTTTGAGCGTTGGGTTTTCTGAGGCGGCCTGGTGCGGGCGGCGGGTAGAACCAAAAGCGACAACCTGCGCATTCTTCAAGGGCTGCTTTTGCAGGTAATCGAATAGCCGAGTGTCAACAGTGTTGGCCCCTGGCCAGCCGCCTTCAATAAAAGGAATGCCTAGCTGATCTAGTCGCTGAAGAATTTTTATCTTGTCTTCGAGTGTGCAGGAAATGCCGTGGCGCTGGACACCGTCTCTGAGCGTTGTATCGTAGATTAAAACTTTGCGAGAGTTATTCATATGCAACGTTTGCCGCTTAGATGGTGTTCAGCCAAGGATCTGTAGGATAAAGGCTGAGCGACTACTTGTGCTGATTTTTTTAAGACTTAAGCTCGAAAAGACTTGAGCGCTAGAAAACTTAAGACCAAGCGTTTCATAGGCATCGTATGTTGCTTATTCGGAAGCTAGCGTCAGAACGGCTAAATTTAGGTCAACGAAAGAGTGCTCACGTCTAACCAAGGAGCGCTGACATTATTGAGCTGCTCGCACTCAGCTTCAGTGATTTCCCAGCCGAGTGCGCCTGCGTTCTGTTCTGCCTGCTGGGCATTTTTGGCACCTGGAATCGGCACAACGTTGCCTTGGCAGATCAGCCAATTCAGCGCGACTTGCACCTGAGTTTTACCGTGCGCGTCGCCGATCGACTGTAGAGCAGCCAACACAGGCTCTATCTTCTGTAGTCCTTTTTTATTGAACTTAGGATCTAGTTTTCTAGCGCCTGCGGGTTGCAGGTCACTGGCTACTGTATACTTTCCGGTCAGCAGTCCCTGAGCCAGCGGACTATAGGCCAGAATCGTCATCTCCAGATTCTGAGCTGCTTCCCTAACCCCGTTCGTTTCAATATTGCGGTGTAGTAAAGAATATTGAACCTGATTGACGGCTAGCGGAATGCCTCGCTGAGCGAGATAGCTATGGGCCTCACGCATCTGCTTGGCGGAATAGTTGCTGACGCCGATAGTTTTGATGCGACCTTGCTCTACCTCGTCCGCCAAAGCATTCATCAGCGTTTTCTGGCCCATAAAAAAGTCGAAAGGCCAGTGCACCTGGTACAGCGTGACAGAAGATCGCTTGAGTCGTTTGAGACTAGCCGTCAAGGCATCGGCGACAGACTGGGCAGAGAAGCGCCACGGCAGAGGCATGTATTTGGTTGCGATCGCAATAGACGTATTGCTACCTGACGGCATCGCCTGCATAAACTGACCAATCAGCTCTTCTGATTTACCGAGACCGTAGATTTCGGCAGTGTCAAAGAAGTTGACGCCAGCGGCCAGAGAAGTATTGAAAGCAGCGCGGACCTCATCTGCACCATAGGCACTGCCATACTGCCAAAATAGTGAATCACCCCAGGACCAGGTGCCAAGCCCCAAAGCGGGGACTTCTGGCCCTTTGGGTCCAAGGGTGACGGTTTGTAGCGTGTTCGGGCTCGCCATGACAAAAATATAAGAGATCAGCTTATATAAAATAGCGGCTCTAGATTGCTTTCGTCATCTATATCTTCTGAAGAGTTGCTCGATACATTAGCCAACGATAGCGTCACGAACGAAGATATAGCTTTGCTCGAAGTTGATCGCCTTGATCTCCTGGACTAGCTGCTTAGCCTTATCAGATAGATTGTAGTCGCTAGGAACTTGAATAACAGATCCTTCTGCCATACCCTGACCCAAGCGATACCAGAGCGCGATCTTTGTTGTATTGCTCAAGTTGTTGTACGCGCTGGTTAGATCGCTGCTTTCGCCAGAGAGAACATCGCGCATGAACTGAAGCTGTTCTTCTTCAGACTTGCCTTTGATCTGGTTGTACAAATCGGAAGAGCTATCTGATTCTTTGTTGTCATCAGGATTTTCGAGCCTTTCTTCGCCTAGTCCGTCATAGACATACCAGAGAGTAGCCAGTTTCTCATCGGCATCTAGTCCGTCAAACTGTTGCTTGTAGTCTTCTTGTGCTGTAGGTGTACCAGTAGCAGCAACCATAGATTGTCTCCTAAAAAATAAATTTTCAAACGCGCTAAAAACAGATGATATTCAAACGCCGTTTGGCGATAAACCAAAGCCGCTGATGAATTAACCAGAGTTTTTTCGCTTATTCATAATGTAGTGAACTACACCATATGAATCGACCTTCGGAAGTTAGAACAAAGCTATCAGAAATCTCTTACATCTGAAGTAGTCAAACTGTATCTTTAGGACTGTTGCCTCGAACTATCTAACTGCATACCAGCGCGGAATACCCGCATAGGTGAACTGATCTAACTACACTGACTGCTAAGACTTCAGCTTCAATAGTTCGTTTAGCTTTGCCAACAGCTTGACTTTGACAAAGAGAACTTCTTGGGCATGGTTGAGCGTGAACTCCCAGGCGACGTTGACTGTGAATAGGGAGGTTTTGACCTTTCCTCTGACTAGATAACCCCGCGATGTTGTATCGTCGGATTCGGCTAGAGCGCGATCTTCTACTTGCATCGGCTCGAAGCTCATCCCAGCGGCTTCGGCGCTTAGGTACTGGGCGATCGCATCGCTTCCGACAATCGGCTGCTCAAACGGTGGCACTAGCTGTCCATCTGCTGCGAACAAAGCTGCGGTCTGATCAAACTCACCCTCGTTAGCAGTTTCAAAATAGCGCCGGATTGGACCAGGCAAGGCTGTCTCCAGATCTACTGAATCATCACTGGCTGGAGCGGAGGACAAGGCCATAGTTCTATACCTGATGAATTCTATGTCGATGGACAGCGCGTGCGATCGCACGGCAGTCTCACCAGACAGTCTCATCAAACGGTAGAACCTACTCAGCTTTCCTCTACCTCAAGTCGGAATATATAGCCGCTCGGCAGGACTACAGACCGAGCTGAGACATCATACCTAGCGCCTAGTAGCTATGTAGGCGGCTATCCCTATTGTTCAAGCTCTACTACGTTTACTGTTCAAACTTTACTACTCAAGCTCAAATCCAGTCTCTTCAGAACAAGCTTTCATTTCATGAGTCATCATCATATTCACCAACAAGATGCCATCTTCTCCTATCTGAGAAGCTAGCGCATTGACCTGCATAAACTGGTAGGGGCTAAAGCGTCCTGAGTAAGCGCTAAACGCACATTGGCAGAAGTTTCGTTTTGTTCTTCTTTCTGATACAGCGCTTGGCTCTTCGTCGATGCAGCCTTGCAAGAAGCTATCCTTTATACCCGTAGCATCGGACCATTCTGTTGTTCGTTCAATAGCGAGCGTAGCTGTCGATTCAGCTAGTTCTGAAGCTAGTCTCGTTCCTGCTTCTACAGCATTTTCTCTATAGACTTGGGCCATAGACACAGGTGCTATCAGCAAAGAAATAATGCTCACTAGGCATCCGCTGACAAAGCCTCTAGAAATCGCACGGCTGCGCATCAAAAGATTAAGCGTAGCGAAGTTGGACAGAGTAGAATTTAGCATCAACATTACTTGTTGGGTTAAGACACTTTAGCCTTCCCCAGCGGTCGATTGAATTACCAATCTAGACAGATGCCTACTTGACTCATCAAGTGAGCGCCTATGGAAATTGCCCGCCTACCGTTAAAGGAGTAGCTTACAGTTCCTGCTCTGCGATTAGAAAGTCGACAAACTGGCGAGCCGTACGACCAGAGCGGCCGTTGTGCCTAGTGGCCCACTGCCGAGCGCGCCAGTCTAAATTGTCTGCCTCTATCTTCAGCCCAGCCTGCGCAGCCAATTCTCGGACGATGGCCAGATAGGTGGGCTGATCGGCGGGTGAGAACGTCAGGGTTAGGCCGAAGCGATCGCTAAACGAAAGCTTCTCTTGCACCGTATCCCAAGCTTGAATTTCATCCGCATCTTTAGGCCGGGGCCGCTCGTCAAAGAATTCGCGAATTAGGTGGCGACGGTTTGAGGTGGCATACACTACGACGTTTTGAGGGCGGGCGGTGACGCCACCTTCAAGGACAACTTTTAGCGCTTTGAAATCCTCGTCGTCATCTTCAAAGGACAGATCGTCAACGAAGATAATGAACTTTTGAGCTGCACGGCTAAGCGGTTCTAGAATTTGCGGCAGGTTCGGCAGACTGGCTTTGGGGACTTCAATCAGGCGCAGACCGCGATCGCGATACTCATTCAACAGCGCCTTGACCAAAGAAGACTTACCAGCGCCGCGACTGCCATAGAGCAGCACATTCTGGGCGGTGTAGCCCCGTAGCAAAGCTTCGGTATTTTGAATTAGCTGCTGCTTGGGATGCTCATAGCTGACAAGCTGGGATAGCTGAATCGGATCTGGGGTTGGAATTCCCACGAGCTGGCCAGCCGCTGATGCATTAGACTGCCACCGGAACGCGGCGAACTGTGCAAACAGACCGACTCCCTGGTCACGGTAGTAGGCAGCTAGCTCTTGAATAGCATTTGTCCAGTCTGATTCGTAGGGAAAGCCGATCGAAAGTTTGGGCTCACTAAAGGATTGAACAGCAGGCCAGGACGTACCGCCGCAAACTGCTTTTACCCATTCGCTGATTTGCTCTGCTGAGAGGCTGTAGAGACTGTGAAGGATGGCGAGATCGTGATGGGCAGCCGCGAGGATGCCAGGATTGTAGTGGTTAGATAGGTCTTTCCCGATTAGACTCTCAATCGAGCTCTCAATCTTCGTAGGCAGGTGCTGCGCCTGCTGAGAAAACGGATTGTCGGCAATCAGGATTTGTTGAATAAGGTATTGCTGCCAGCTTTGTTTTTGGGTAGCGAGCGCTAAGAACCATCGACCGTAAGCTTGGCGACAGTTGGCGATTTGAAGACTGGTCGCCGCTGTCGGCAGCAAAGTCTCTAAGAGCTGAATGAAGGCTTGACCAACCTCATCCGCTAGCACCGACTGATAGAGCAGCAGCGAGGCAGAGTGTTGATAGTAGCTCTGAACTGTTGCCTGAACTTTAGTCTGAACGATAGCAGCGGCTGCGGCAGTCTCTTCGGTGTCGTCTGTTTGAAATGCCTGCGCGATCGCATCCGAGCCCATAGCTCACCTCATCCGCATCTACTGATCAATAAGTCCTTATCCTATGGCAACACTCGCAGCAAAGTACAGCCCAACGCGCATCTCAGTTCTGCGCTTTCAGTCTCGCCGTATAATTCCTAAGCACAGCTGAGTTATGGGTAGACAAGCCATGATAAATCTTACTTTTGCACCACTGACCACGTTAATCTACGGCGTTCTATCGATTGTAGGAGGAGTTATCGGCTACAAGCAGGCAAGGAGCCAAGTCTCGTTGATCTCAGGTATTATCAGCGGATTTCTACTGCTGATTGCAGCCTATATGCTTTACGGCAGAAGTCCAGCAGGTCCTTTGCTCGCAGGCGTCGTTACCCTAGTGCTGGTCATCGTCTTTGTTGTTCGGCTAATTAAAACACGTAAATTTATGCCCGCTGGGCTGATGATTATCATGGGCGTGATCAATCTAGCTGCGCTCTTGCCGCTATTCACTTCGGTCTAGCGATCGCGCCTTGATTAATCAAACAGTTCAGCCTTCTGAGGGTGTAGAAACGCAGCAGCACTTTGCCACCATCGATCAAAGTTCTTCATCTGTTCACCCGAAATCATGCCATCCGATTTCAGCGCTTTTACCACACATGCCTCTGTTCAAGATCTGGCGATCAATCAGCAGGCATATCCCAAAGCGACTGTGGAGCAGGAGAGAACTGATCAGCAATTGGCCAACAAGCCACTAGGCAAAGCGCGATTGTGGAAGCCGAGACAGGTACTATTTACACCCGCCGCTTTAGAAGAAGACTGGGGACAGCAGATATATCAGCGGGTCAGCGATCTAGGACTGCCGATTATAGAGCTGAAAAGCAACCGGGTCACTGGGCTACGTGGTCAAGACGAACGAGAAACCTACGCCAAAGCAAAGCAGACGATGGCCGTAGTCACCGCGCCGCCAGGACAGTTTAAACTACAGCCGATCCCGCCATCCGCTGACTGGCAGTTCCACCTAGCAGAAGGCTGTCCGGCTCACTGTCAATACTGTTATCTGGCCAGCAGCCTCTCAGGACCGCCTGTGATCAGGGTCTATGCGAACCTTCCGGCAATCCTAGAAAACACAGACCACTTTGTAAAGGAAGATGGCACACCTACGAGCTTTGAAGTGAGCTGCTACACCGATCCGCTCAGCCTAGAACATCTCACTGGCAGTTTAGGAGAGTGCATTCGCTACTTTGGCACGCAGCCCAATAAGCAGCTGCGCTGGGTCTCGAAGTTTGATAACGTCGGTCCGCTATTGAAGATAGAACACAATGGTCGGACCCGGTGCCGGGTGAGTATCAACGCCGATCCGGTCTCGAAGGGATTTGAAGGGGGGACGGCTAGCGTGCGCGATCGCATTCAAGCACTTAGAACGCTAGCGCTACCCACGCAGCAGGGTGGGGGAGCCTATCCAATTGGCTTCGTGGTTGCGCCGATTATGGCATTCGAGGGCTGGCGAGACAGCTACAGCCAGCTATTCAACGAAATCGCTACCGCTCTAGACTTTGAATGCGATCTGACTTTTGAGCTGATTAGCCATCGGTTTACCGCTAAGTCGAAGCAAGTGCTAAACGAGTGGTATCCGAAGAGCGAACTAGATATGCAGATGGAGTCGCGAACTACCAAGCGCAACAAGTTTGGCGGCATCAAATACGTCTATGACAAAGACACCACTCAGTCACTTCGCAGCTTCTTTGAAGGCAAGATAGAACAGTACTTTCCCGACGCACAGCTACTGTATTGGACGTAGACGGCAGTAAACGAATGATGCGCTGAGTAGACAGTGTGTTGGATCAAAACCGTAGGGGCATAGCATGCTATGCCCCTACGGTTTGTCGATTGTGTCGCTGTTTTAATGAAAGCTTGCGGTTTTTACGGAATCGAATAAGTTTCGTCTGTTTTCCTTACAAGACCCCAACCTACGGATGACCATCAGAAATTCCACTGTTATTTTGGAAGAGAAGGCATCAGTAAGATTACTAACGTCTCATTTCATAGAGCACGTACGTCTTCTGGGGCTAACTCCGTCAGAACAGCATCTCTAGCATCTAAGGAAATTGTATAGAAATTGACCGATCAGTCAGTAATTCTAACTAGACAACTTCCTTTGAACTACACATCTACCGGAAAATCAATTATGTCATCTTCTTTACTAGAAAATCATAAAAGTAAAAGAGCCTGTCCCCAGTGCAAGGCCAAAAAACTGTTCACCAACGACAACGAGAAAGACGCAGAGAAAACAACTATTTACTATCACTGCTTGAGATGCAACTATCAATTCTTTGAACATCCTGGACAAAAAAAGATCAGAGATAGTGAAGAGAAGAAGAGCGGAAACAGCAAGGACAATCCCTCTTTCAGCTGGGGTGTCACGATAGTGCTAATGCTTCTAGCAACTATCTTGCTAGTCCAGGTGATTGAGCGGAACGAAGAGGAGCAGGGGTCTTTTGAACCCATCAGTCAGATCTTGCTACGCTCGTAGAATTTCGTGAGTAGCAAGATCTGACTCATTCAGCAGCTTCTTCTGGCGCTTCGGTGGACTCTTCTTGACTAGTTGCTAGCCACTCAGCAGTCGGACGGGCGATCGCGTCTGTAATTCCGCCCGAAACTAGGTGGATCTCGATCTCGCTTGGCGTCTTCTCTGCTGAATCTGAAGTAAGTCCATCTGGCTCAGATGAATTCACTTCAGGCGAGTCTTCAACGTCGCTGCTGGCGGCGTCTGTCTGCTCGTCTATCAGGTTCTTCACCTGTACATAGCGCTGGTCGCCGCCAAAATCAGCGCTGCCTACCAGTAGCTGATAGGTGCTGTCTTCTGCCTCTAGGGTAATGGTAGCCTCCGGATTGTTCAGACCAAAGTCCGCTAGGCTGCCGCTATCCACGCTGATGACGCGGTTAGACGGGCGGGTGAGCTGATTAAGCAAAAAGGCGATCGCCCCTTCTTCTGCGACTTGAGCTTCTGGCGCACTCATCTGCCAGACGCCCGACTCATCTTTAAAGAAAGACAAATTATCGTCACTAGAACGGTCTAAGCTGAGCTGCGCGATCGCACTCTCTTCAAACGGTAGCAGCGGTTCTCCTTGAGCATCCTCTGTCGCCTCTGGTCGGACGCGCTGCTATCGGAAACGCCCCCTCTATTTTCAAACAGCAAGACACCGCCGCCTAGCGCGATCGCACTCACCAACAACAACAGCGTCCCACGATTCAACATAAACCCCGTCCTCCACAACGTCTTTCACAACGTCTTCCGCAGTATTCTTCCTACGCCCGTCTCTTTACGCTCTCCGGTGACCGAGCGAAGTCAAGGTTCAATTTCAGCGGCGTCTCAACCATAGCGCCCCAGCCCCTACTAGCCCAGCCAGCGGCAGCACAACTAGCGCCAGCACCGTCAGCACGATCTGCTGCTGCACCGTCATATTCAATCGTCTATCCGTCACTTCTTTAGGCCGAATCTCTAGCGTCGGGCTTTCCACTTTGCTTAGCCAGCTCACCGCGTTCAAAAACACATCGCCATTTAGCTGCTGATTAAACAGTCCATCGGTTGCAAAGCTAGAGTTGCCAATCACCACCATCCGCGCATCGTCAGGCCCTGTTAGCGCCACCCCTAATGCAAACGGACCCGCTGGCGGCTGATCGGGATCGACCGTCAGCTCATCCTCGTCAGCTAGCACCTGAGTATGGCTATTCTGATTGGTGAACAGTAAAGGAGACTCTTCTATATTCGGAACTTCCTCAATCTGTAGCGGTCTAGCGACCGGAAAGAAAGATCGTCCCTGTCCAAAGGCTGCTGTAATCGGATGATCGCCATAATCGGTCACTAGTGGCGCTGCCGGACCAAGCCCGACTAGCTGACCACCCCCAGACGTGTCGATCACAACCGCCTCTTCTGGCACAACGCCCCACTGACTCATCAGCGGCTCTAGTCCTGTGCTGACCCTTGGGTCAACCAAAATGAACAAACTGCCGCCAGAATCTAGGTAATCTTGCAAAATAATCACTTCGGTATCAAACAGTTCTCGCTGCGGTCCGGCCACAACAATCACATCTGCATCTTCTGGGACTCGATCGGTTTCTGCTAAATTCAAGGGCGCAACCGCAAAGTTTTCGTCTCCTAATCGAGTAGCGGCTTCAAAGAGTCCCGGTGTCGAACCGTCAATCGCATACTCGTCATGGCCCTGCAAAAAGTAGACTGCTGCCGTTTCACCTTGAGAGAGCTGCGCTAGCTTGTTGGTAAGCTGCCTTTCACTCAAACGCTCTTGTAAATCAACCGTTTGGACGAGGACAGGTCTAGCTGCTTCACTCTCAGCCATATCAGGTACGGCTTCAGGCGTAGCTTCAGGGGCGGATTCAGCCTGTACATAGACTTCACCTTCAGCCTGAACGCCTAAAGCCTGGGCACGCTGCGGTTCGGCGAAAGGATCAATATACTCGTACGTCAGCTCACTGTTGTATCGACGATAGTTGTCCAGTAGCTGCTGATCGCTGAGGTTGGCATTGGAGCTAAAAATCAAAACCTTGGTAGGGGATTCTAGATTTCTGACGACCTCTTGGGAAGCAGGAGAAAGCGTCAGTAGCTGTCCATCGGTGAGGTCAATGCGGCTGTCATAGCGAGCACCGATGAAGTTGACGATACCGATGATCACCAGCACAGAAAAAACCGATACCGCTGCGTTAGTACCCTGCTTGAGTGGAGCGTTTCTGCCAAAAGCCCAGCTTAAAAACGCCAAAATCACCAGCTGCGATACTAGCAACTAGCAGCAATAGCCCGACCACCAGCAGCGCTACTGCCACCAGCGTCCAACTGTTTAGTAGGCCCACGACAATCCCTGCTGTCGTCAGCATGATGCCTGGCCAGATGAGATATTTGAGCAAGCCCTGAAGATTTTTCATAGGAGAATTAGCAAACAGAAATTAAGACCGCTGGAATCGCAGCGTATCAATTGATTGAGCGGTCAGATACAGACCTAAAACAATGTAGGAGAGAAACAGAACCAAGCCGCTGGAGTCGAATATTCCCTGGGTAAAATCGGTGAAATGAGTCAGCAGCGAGAGGTGGCTAAGCGACGAGCCAATCGGACCGGGAAGCACGGTGGCGATCGCATCCACCACCCACAGCAGCAGCACCACGCCAAAGGTCATCACCGCCGCTAGCACCGTACTTTCTGATAGAGAAGAGATAAACATTCCCAGCGCCAGCGTACTCGCCCCCAGCAGCAGCAGCCCGCCGTGACCCAGCAAAAATAGAGAAAGCGGAAACACCGGATCGCTAGCGCTAAACGCAATCAGCTCTAGCAGCATCAGCGGCAATAGCATCGCGCTATAAAACGTCACTACCCCCAGCAGCTTGCCAAGCGCCACCACCCAGTTCGTCAAAGGAGAAGTCGCCAGTAGCTCTAGCGTGCCTTGCTTGCGCTCTTCCGAGTACAGTCCCATCGACAGCATCGGCAGCACAAACATCGATAGCGAGCCCAATAGATTGAGGTATATCTTCAAAAACTCGTACGGGACATCGTACGGCTGATTCATCCCTAGCTGATCCGACGCGCTGACCTGGGCAATGATACCGTTGGGCGAAAGCAACAAAACAATCAAGAATAGGCCGCTGATCAGCCAGAATACAACTGCAATTACGTAGGCGAAAGGAGATTTGAAATAGCTCTGTAGCTCACGCCGGTAGATTGCTAGCAAGTTGCCAATAAACGTTTTCATCTTAGATCTTCCTCGCTGGCATCGGTCTCGCTGGCATTAGTCTCGCTGGTGTCGGTTTCGCTAGTATCGGTGGATTGTTCTAGCGAAGATTCATTGGTTGGATCTTTTGGCAGCACTTCGGCTAAATCCGTATCGGCCTCTGCCGTTGGCGCTTGCGTCTGCTCTTGCATCGTCAAATTGATGAATACATCCTCTAAGCTCGCCCGGTTGCGCTGAAGCTCGAACAGGCCCAGACCTTGTTCGACCACCTGAGCGGCGATCGCACTTCCCACATCCTCCGCCCTAGTCGTCACCTGAAAGCGCGAATGCCCAGCCACCAGCCCCTCCGTTTCCACCACCTGCGCGTCTACTACCCCTGGCACCGAGCGCAGCACCGCCAAAGCATTCTCTGGATCGCCCGCTAGCTCTACCCAATAGCCCCCTTTAACCGCTAGCCGTTCGACTAGATGCTCAGGGCTATCAGTCGCGACAATTTTGCCCTGGTTGATGATGGTGATGCGATCGCACGTCATACTCACCTCCGGCAAGATGTGCGTCGATAGAATAATCGTATGCTCCCCCGCCAGACTTTTAATCAGGTTGCGCACGTCAATAATCTGCTTCGGGTCAAGCCCTACCGTCGGCTCATCCAAGACAATCACAGGCGGATTGTGCACAATTGCCTGAGCAATGCCCACTCGCTGCCGAAAGCCTTTCGACAGCTTGCGAATCATCACCCGTCGCTTTTCCTCTAGGTTGCAGCGGGCGATCGCAGAAGAGACTTTTGTGGCGCGATCGCCCGCACTCACACCCTTAATCCTTGCCACGAAATGCAAAAAGCCTTCCACCGTCATCTCTGGGTACAGTGGCGGCGTCTCTGGCAAATAGCCGATCCGCTGACGCACCGCCATCGAGTCTGCGTGGACATCCTTACCAGCGACCCGAGCCGTCCCCGCCGTGGCTGGCAAATAGCCCGTCAAGATCCGCATTGTCGTCGTTTTACCCGCTCCATTTGGGCCCAAAAAGCCCAAAATCTCACCTGGCTCTACCGCAAAAGTGACATCTGCGATCGCCAGCGTCGACCCATACGCCTTGCTCAGCCCGTCTACCTCAATCATCAATGCACCCCAGCCGCTCCAAACTCGATCACTCTAAAACTAGACATAGGCACTTCACAGACAAGGAATAGTAGCATCTACCTGTTAAACCCAACCGCAATAGTCAACCACTTTCTCCTAGTCAGGCTACTCTGAAGTCGCCAAACCCTACATCCCTCGTGCGCAAGCAAAAATACCCCCATCTGCTCGGCTCCAAATGGACCGCCCAGCAGAAAACCCTTGGCTGGCGTCACTTCCACGTCGTCAATCGCAAGAATCAAGGCAAGCTTGTCTTCGCTGAGCTAGTCGCCGCCTGCGATCCAAACGTTCGTCTCTGGGTCAATGTCAAAGCTCTAAAGAACCCACTGCTGTGGGCGGCAGGCTGGCAGACACTGCATGAAATTGCTGCTACAGCCGCTGACTATACTGGCAATCCTCACCCGATCGACACCACTCGATGAATGATCCCGCTTCTCTCCTTTTCTATCTTCAGCGCTGTAACACCAAAGGAAGATCATACTAAGATAGAGAGAGTCGCCAGCTGCCCCTTGCACTTTTGCTCTTCGCACTTCTGCCCTCTGCACTTCTATGACACTGCCCTCCGTCCCGCCAGAAGATACCAACCTGCTAAAAGCAGTCCTACCGCCGCTCTTGGACGACTTTCAGCACTGGTTTGGCCGGACGGCTAGCCTACTAGAAGAACAAACCCTTAGCTTTTTGAGTCCTGCGGAGCAGGCCGATCTCCTTACCAGGGTTCGCTCCGCTCAAAATCAGGTCAGCGTTTCTCAGACGTTATGCGCGGCTACTGACTCACAAGCAGGCGTCGAGATGAAAGTTGTCATGTCTTGGCACAAGCTCGTCAACGAATGCTGGAGCGTGGCGATGCGCTACCGCCGAGAGAATGCCAGCTCAGGCAGCGCCAGCTAGCAGATAGTCACTTAGCGCTAGTCATGACAGCTCACTTACTTCTTTAGCTTTAACCGCATCAGCTTCAGCCGTATCCAAATCCCCGCTCTCTCCCTTAGACCCATGCTTCATTTGCTATACCTTCTAGCCTTCACCGTTCTGGCGGTCCTCGCTG
Organism: uncultured cyanobacterium; assembly: GCA_963838725.1. Classification (GTDB taxonomy): domain Bacteria; phylum Cyanobacteriota; class Cyanobacteriia; order Phormidesmidales; family Phormidesmidaceae; genus Phormidesmis. The sequence continues at coordinate 204,014 of CAWISM010000016.1, forward strand.
TTTCTAACATGATTCGCAACATGGTTAGGCTAGGCACCGAGGTGAACAAGCCTGCGCAGACAGCCAAGATCCAATCGGCCCGTATCCCATCCAGAGCTGCTGAATGACAGTGGCGATGTGATCAATGAGCCGCTGCTAGTGATGCGTTCTATCTCTATTAAGGATGCGAGAGAGCAGCTAAATGCGCTGTACGAATCTTCTGGCGGATCTAGCAGCAACGAAGAGCCATCTGAAGATGCTTAAGTCAGCCCGCTACGCCTCGCTACAGGCCTGCTGTATGATTTGAGCGTGTAAATTTGCTTGAATAATGCAGCCAAAGATTCTAACCCTTATTCATAAAGATACGAGCATTCCAGGACTGATTGGACAAAAGCTGGAGTCGATGGGCTATCAGCTAGACATCCGCGCCCCTATTCTGGGCGACTCGCTGCCAGAGCGGGTTGAAGACTATGCCGGAGTCTTGGTCTTTGGTGGACCGATGAGCGTCAATGACAATGAAGTCTACTTGCGCCAGGAACTAGAGTGGATTCGACAGGCGCTAGCAGCAGAGCTACCGTACTTGGGAATTTGTCTGGGGGCGCAGCTACTGGCAAAGGTACTGGGTGCGACGGTGGAACCACACGGGAAGGCGGTGGAAGAGATCGGCTACTATCCGATCTATGCGACTGATGCAGGGCGATCGCACTTCCCCGACAAATAATGGTCTACCAGTGGCACAAAGAAGGCTTTGACCTGCCAGAGGGCGCAGTGCTGCTAGCCACCGGAGAGAACTTTCTCCATCAGGCTTTTCGATGGGGTAATCACGCCTACGGCCTTCAGTTTCATCCAGAAATGACTGCTGATATGGTCGACTTTTGGAGCACCAACGGCGCAGATCTAATCGGCGCTCCAGGCACCCAAAACAAGCAGCAGCAGTTAGATAACCACCGTCACTACAGCCAGGGCGTAGATCGCTGGTTAGAAACTTTTTTAAACAATTGGCTTGCCTCTGTGCCCGAACCTGCATGATTGAGAAGCCGTAATTGGCGATTAGCAGCTAGCAGAAAGCAGATAAAAGCATGAAACTAAACTTTCCGACAGCCAGATCTATCAACAGCTTCATTACCAAGCGAATATGGAGCTGGCTGTTTGTCATGGCGCTTTCAATCACCCTCCTATTCCAAGCTTGCGGAGCAGAGACTACCACTCAATCTACAGTGCAATCTAGCGATACGACTAACGCCAACAGCGAAGCCGCCACTGAGACACTGGCCCAAGAGCACGAAGGTGACAAGCCCACTGCCACACCCATTGCCGTGGCTGAGCCTATCGTTCCGGTCACTGGCCAAGCCGTCACCTACGCCACTATTGACGGTCAGCCCGTCACCGGCTACCTAGCCCAGCCAACCGAACCAGTTAGCGACACGCTCCCTGCCATTCTCACCATTCACGAATGGTGGGGCCTCAACGAAAATATTGAAGCGATGACGCGTCGGCTAGCGGGCGAAGGCTATACCGTTCTAGCGCTAGATCTATACGATGACGAAGTCGCTACCGATCCCCAAGTCGCACGCGACCTAATGCGCTCGGTTATGGACAATCCTGGCCCTGCTCAAGACAATATTACTCAGGCAGCCAGCTTTCTAGAAACCGAATACGGTGCACTGGCTCTTGGCTCGATCGGCTGGTGCTTCGGCGGCAACTGGTCTTTGCGCACCGGGCTTTTGCTCTCATCCGACCTAGACGCGATGGCCATCTACTACGGTCAGCTCATTCTGGCCCCCGAGGCGCTAGACGCGCTAGACATGCCAATTATCGGCTTCTTCGGCGAAGACGATAGCTCCATTCCGGTGGCAGACGTTCAAAACTTTGAGTCGACTTTAGAAGACATTGGCAAAACCGCCGATATCAATCTGTACCCCGGCGTCGGCCATGCCTTTGCCAACCCGTCTGGGCAAAACTACAACGAGGATGCTGCCGAGGATGCTTGGCAAAAGACAGTTGACTTCTTTAATACTCATCTCAAAGCATAGCGATAGATTTCAGGATCGAAGTGCTGCTGCGCCACGTTAGCTTATGTGAATAAATCGGGCATCATCCGGTATATCAACTTTTCATGTTGATGATCATGAAACGACCCCGGACTCACTTTAGAGCCTCAGGTCTTTTAATCACTGGAGATATGCGATCAGATGAATAGACTCACCCTGACAACGTTAGAAGGTGTTCCCGGCAAAGAAATTGTTGAGCACTACGGGCTGGTGCAAGGCAGTACCATCCGTGCTAAGCATGTGGGTAAAGATATCCTAGCGGGTTTCAAAAATATCGTCGGTGGCGAGCTTAAAGGCTACACCGAACTCCTACAAGAATCTCGGAAGGAATCGATTGAGCGGATGGTGATGCAGGCTGAGCAGTTAGGGGCCAACGCAGTGGTTAATATCCGCTTTGCCACTTCCTCGATTGCGCCAGGTGCAGCGGAGCTGTTTGCCTATGGCACCGCAGTCAAGGTTAGATAAATAGCCGAGATAAGCAGTTGGATAGATAGAGCTCAAACGCAATTGAGGAAGAGACATGGAGTTATTATTCCCGTTAATCTTGATGGGTATTGGCTTTTTCGTAGGCCGACATTTCGAGGCTAAGCACTACGCCTCTATCAAGGCCAGAGAGAAGAAGACGCTGCACGTGCCGATGATGAATTTTGGCGCGAAGCAGTCGCTGCCATACGCGCATGACGCCAAGCTTTTTGTCGGCAGTGTTGTCATCGCTAATGACTATTTCAAAACGATCTCTGCGGGACTGCGTAATCTGGTCGGTGGCCGGGTAGTCGTGTACGAAAGCCTAGTAGATCGCGGTCGGCGTGAGGCGTTGCTACGGATGAAAGAAGAAGCGATTGAATGGGGGGCCTCTCAGATTATCAACGTTCGTTTTGAGACCTCTAGCATCGGTGGGAAGTCACGAGATCAGGGTCTTTCTGCGGTCGAAATTCTAGCTTACGGAACTGCCATCCGATAGCCATGACTAAAGATATCTGCTGAGCTTTGCCTATGAAGTTTGTTCCTAAAGAGATTACCGAAGAGGTCAACGTCACTCCAGTTCATCCGCTGGTGAACCTAGCGTATCTGCTGGGAACGGTCACTCTTGTCGGAATTGCTATCTATGTGGGATTAGGGCTGATAGCAGGCCAGCTAGTCAAGCGCATTGGCCCCGAAATGGAGGAAAAGATTGGAGCAAGTCTAGTTAACTCGCTATTCGATAGTCCCAGCATAGAAAGAGTAGATGCTGACGATCGCCGATTGGATTATCTACAGGATCTAACGATATCGCTGCAAGACAATCTTTCGCAAACAGGCATAGCCGCTGTCGACTATCCACCGGTCAAGATCAGTATTCTAGACATGCCTGAAGAGAATGCGATGGTCACAGCAGGGAGCTATTTAATCGTCACCGAAGGACTGCTCTCTAACGTTGAAAGTGAAAATGAGCTAGCTTTTGTCTTGGCTCATGAGCTAGGTCATCTGCACAACCGCGATCCGCTCAATGCGCTGGGGCGATCGCTTGTCCTACTGACCGTCAGCGGCTTGCTAGGTGTAGGCCAGGGCCCGACTTCTGCTCTGGTGCCGAACGTGCTGAATCTAGCCGAACAGGGCCATAGCCGAACGCAAGAAAGTGCGGCTGATGAGTATGCGATCGCCCTGATGATGGCCCGCTACCCGCACGGCGGCCACAGCCTAGATTTCTTCAGGCGCATCGAAGAAAAAGAGCTCGATCTTGGCGTCTTTAACCGCGTCGCTGAGTGGCAACACACCCATCCGCTAACGGGCGATCGCATTGAGCGCCTAGAAGATATTGCCCAAGCCAATGACTGGCCGCTAACCGGGACTCCCACCCCGCTACCAGAACATATTAGCTGTCAAAACTTTGTTCCCTGCCAGGACTAAGAGCGAGTAACGATATCCGGCTTACACCGTTCGTAACTTTGTTTATCGTTGATATCTACTAATACTTCAGACGTTGAAAAAGCAGCTCTGTAAATATCAGCGTAGTTTGCTTGAATAATTCGGCGCAGTCCTAAACTCTCATCGCGGATGTGCGCTAGCTCGGTTCGTAGGTGATGAGAGAAGAAGATTGGATGGCCTAGCTTACCGCCATAGGATGGAGCTGTAATCAGTGCATTCTCTTGTTGATGTGCCTGTAGTAAGGTGCTGTATACGCTAGCAGCGCGGGGCTGGTCGACCGCAGAGATTGTAATGGTTGAGACTGCTTCTGGCAGTTGGGCTAACCCGGCTAAGATTGTTTGAGCTTTGCTGTTAGCTTCTTTGCCTTTTACAACGACTGTTGTCCCTGCGGCGCAGTCTTCCTGCCGATGAGCGTTGTGTTCACCTAATACAACAACGGGATTGATGCCCGCCTGTAAAAACTGTTCTGTTTGATAGCGCAGTAGGGTCTGATGGTTGTGCCAGAGCAGAGTCGTCTTGCAAATGCCCATACGGGTAGAGAACCCAGCGGCTAGGATGATAGCAAAGTGCTGATTAGCTGCTAAATCTGTTTTATGAAAGTGGGTAGGCATAGTGCCGTTTGTTGCTGGCGATTTCTATCGTATCAACCTTTTCAGCATGAACTTTTGAGCCGGTGCTAGAAGGCTGTATTCGTTCGCATAGCGATCGCCCCGTACCGCCCCGGCGTACCTTGATCAGCTCTGCACAAATGCTGATTGCAATTTCTTCGGGGGTAAGCGCACCGAGATCCAACCCAATCGGCGCGTAGAAATTTGGCAGACTTTCTAAAGAAATGCCCTGCTGTCGCATGGCCCGATGAATCATCCGGATACGCTTTTGACTGCCGATCGCACCCACGTATTGATAGGACAAAGAACGCTGTAAAAGTGCTTTTAGCGCTTCGATATCTTGCGGATATCCGCGCGCTACCAAGGCAACGTATAGCTGATGCGCTGAAAGCTGTGTCAGTACCTCACTCATAGAGTGAGAGAGAACGCTAGCCTGTGGAAATCTTTCGGGAGTAAGAAAGTCGGGGCGGTCGTCTTGCACAGCAATTTGAAACCCTGAGAAGCTAGCGATTTGCGCTAAGGCTACCGCCACATGACCACCGCCGATGATCAGTAGAGTGGGAAGTGGTTGAATAGTTTCAACAAACTCATCAGCGTCTTGATTTCTTGATAGAGCAGGATACTGATCCAATACTTGTTCATCGGCTAAGTAAGACGAGCGATCGCACACTAACGGCGTCACTATCACTCTAGATTTCCCAGTTTCAAAAACGTCCAAAATTTGGTCGGCTAGTGCGATCGCCCGCCCACCCGACCAAACCTCTAGCCAAACCTGCACCTTCCCACCACAAATCCCCTGCGTTTCCTGAGTGGGCGCACCCGTTAGATCAATCTCAACTAGCTGATTTTTTGCCGATGAATCATTCTCTTCTAGAACTCTCAGCGCCTGTTCAATAACTTTCCCCTCTCCTGCCCCTCCACCAATCGTGCCAAGAATTTGGCCATCACCATGCACAGCCATCTTTGCACCAACTTCTCTAGGCGCAGACCCGATCACCTTTACGATAGTGGCCACAACTGCTGACTGTTGGCTCAGAACGCTGCGGAGCTGCTGATAGAACTGGGGTGAGGTCATTTCGCTGCTTGCAGAGCCTGCCATACGCGCTCGGGAATCATCGGTAGCTGGCGCACTCTGACGCCAGTTGCCTGGGCAACCGCATTAGCAATGGCTGGGGCCGCGCAGTTGGTGCCAATTTCACCAATTCCTTTAGCGCCAAACGGCCCATACGGATCGGCTTTCTCAATTAGAATCACCTCCATCGGCGGAATGTCAGTCGCTGCCGGAATACGGTAGGTGCGCAGACTGGGATTGAGAATCTTGCCGCGATCATCGAAGCGCAATTCTTCGGCGATCGCATAGCCTATTCCCATCGCCAATCCACCCGTTGCCTGCCCTCGACAGATGCGAGGATTGATGGCAGTGCCGATGTCAATCGCCTCGACGCAGCGCAACACCTTGACGCGGCCAGTTTCGGTATCGACTTCTACCTCCGCCCCTAAGAAGGCGAACGTGAGCGAGGCGCGATCGCTCGTATGCGACAGCTCTACCGTCAGCGTCTCCTTTTGTTCTGTTGCTTTCTTAGCTAGCTGCTGAAGCGTAATTTCTGCGGTTGGGCTGTAGAGCTTGCAGGTATCTATCGTCAGCGTATCTGGGTCTGTTTTCAGGTGTTGCGCTGCAATTTGAAAGAGATGCGATCGCAGTTTCTGAGCCGCCAACTTTACCGCTTGGCCAGTGATAAACATGGTTGCAGAGGCGTAGGAGCCCGCATCGAAGGGCGTGTGCTGTGTATCTGCGCTGAAGATTTTGATCTTTTCTACCGTTGTTCCTAGCACCTGCGCGGCCACCTGGCGCAGCGTTGTGTCCGATCCCGTACCCACATCGACTGACCCGGTGCGCAGCTCGTAGTCTCCATCGGGCAGCAGAGACAGTCGGACAGTCGCCAGATGAATCTTGGCCAAACCGCTTGCCTGCATGGTGGCGGCAAATCCCACACCGCGCTTAATCGGACTGGCTGTATCAGCGGGACTTTTCGATTCACTTTCCGGCTCATGGCCCAGCGCTTCAGTTACTTTCTCGATACACTCATCTAGCGCGTAGCTGCCGACGATGTGGAAGTGTTCTTCTCTACCGATGAGAATCTCATCTGTTGGCATGATTAGATTATACTGCCGCAGCTTGATCGGGTCGAGGCCAAGCTTAGTGGCAATCTCATCTAGCTGAGACTCCATTGCAAATGTGCCCTGCGTTGCGCCATAGCCGCGAAAGGCTCCGGCAGGCATAGTATTGGTATAGGCCACCGTACCGACATAAGACTGATTGGCGCAGCGGTACAGGCCCAACGGAAAGCAGCCGGTTAAAAACGTGACGGTTTCACCATGATTGCCGTAGGCTCCCGTATTCGAGAGCGCTGTCATCTGTTGAGCTACCAGCGTGCCGTCATTTTTTACGCCTGTTTTAAGAGAGATTTCCATCGCGTGGCGGCTGTTGGTCGCTGTGAATTCTTCTTCTCTGGTGAACTGCCACTGGACCGGCTTTCCAGTTTTCAGGGTCGCCAAGACGCAGAGGTCTTCTGTCAATATTTCTTGCTTATTGCCAAAGCCACCGCCAAGCTGAGGCTTGTAAACGCGAATTTTCTCTTCTGGAAAATCGAACAGTTCAGATAGCAGCCTGCGACAGTGAAAAGGCACCTGAGTGCTAGAGCGAACGACCAGCATGCCTGCTTCGTCAAACCAGCTAATGCTAACGTGTGGCTCTAGGTGGACATGCTGTACGGCAGGGACTCTATAGACATTTTCAACAATCAAATCGGCTTCGGCAAAGCCCGCCGCTAAGTCTCCTTTTTCTAGCTTGATTTTGCCTGCGATGTTGCGGCTAGCGTCGTGGATTTGGCTAGATTCTGGCTCGTCGTGAATGACGGTTTCTCCTTGAATCGCCTCTGAGGGATCAATCACATACGGCAAGATTTCGTAGTCTACTTCGATCAGGTCGCAGGCGATCGCAGCAATCGCTTTACTCTCGGCTACAACAGCGGCAACGCGATCGCCGATAAAGCGGACTTTGTTGTCCAGCAAGTAATGATCTAGCGGGTCGGGAACGGGTGCGCCATGTCCGGCAGTGCTGTAGGCGCGGCGGGTAATGTCTTCGTGCGTAAAGACAGCCTCAACGCCGTCTAGTGCTTTGGCTTTGGTGGTATTGATGCGGCGGATGCGAGCGTGCGGATGGGGCGATCGCACTACCTTCAGATGGAGTAGTCCAGGCGGTGCCCAGTCGGCAGTATAGACCGGCTTTCCGGTGACTAGATCTGGCCCGTCCTGTTTGGGAACATTCTCTCCTACCTGCGCTTTAACATCTGTTGTTATAGGCTCGCTCTCACCCTGGCACTTGCCCGCTACAACGCTGTCAATAATCGCCTCGTACCCCGTACAGCGGCAGAGATTTCCTTCCATCTCTGCTTTTAGTTCTTCTGTCGAGCCAGACTCAATCTTGCTAGCCGTCATCACCATTCCAGGCGTGCAGTAGCCGCACTGAAACCCCTGCTTATCTAGAAAAGCCTGCTGCATAGGTGATAGCTTACCGTTTCCTATCCCCTCAATTGTTGTAATTTTGCGACTATCCGATCGCACTGCCGGATAGATACAGCTATGAACCGGCAGATCGTCTACCCATACCGTGCAGCTACCACAGTCGCCAGATTCGCAAACGCGATGCACACCCGCATAGCCTAGCTCTCGCAGCAGACTCAACAAACTCGTTCCCGGTGAACAGGCGGTAGTGTGCTGTTGTTGATTGACCTGAAAATCCAGCGGTTTCTGCACAGGAACTCTCTCTTATTAAGTCTTTAAACAATTGATCTAAATTGCGTTAGTATCGCCGCGCGCCGACTGTATCCGCCATCAGCTCTGCGATGCCACGCTGCATCAATACCTGGGTAATGTGCTGCCTGTAAGTAGCGCTACCCCTCTCGTCATCAAGAAAGCGCTTTTCAAAGCTTTTTTCTTGGAGCGCTGTGCCTATCTGTTCAGCAGTGGGGACAGTATCGAATTCGATCAGGCAGGGCGCAGACACGCTACCGCCAATCCCAAACCTGACCTGTTGGGTTTGGGAGTTGTAGGCGGTGACGATTATGGCGATCGCATACCCCGCCGTACAGACCGCCATCCGCTTAAACCGAGTTTGCCACTGCGCCAGATTCGACGCGGCAATTCTAATGCTCCGCAGCACCTCTCCCGGTTGCAGCACCGTCTGCTGCGGGGCAGTCTGAAAATCAGCGGCATCTATAAAGTAAGGGTCGCCATCGGCTCGCCAAATCTCGTACTTTGCTTGGAGCGCAACCATTACTGGCGCGAACGTACTCGCACTCAGCGCTAGGCAGATATTACCGCCAACGGTCGCAGCGTGAGAAAGCTTAAACGAAGCCAATTCTCTAACCGCGTCTTTGAGCGCTTCTGCCGCAGGCCAATCTGCTGGAAAAGAAAAATCAAGTAGATCGTTCTGAATGCAGGTGGCTCCGATCAAAAGTGCCTCTGGCGTGACCTCTATTGTCGACCAGCCCAGCCGCTGCATATCAACCAGTGTCTTCACCTGCGGCTGCGTTTCATTAAATATCCAAGTACCACCCGCCAACCAGTGCCAGTCTGTTTGCCAGTCTGATACCTCTGCTAGCGACGCTGGCTCTAGATAAGTTTCAACACTATAGAGATCCATAAATAGTGATCCATCCCTTGCGTGAATCTATGATTTTTCGCGCATTTCCATACATTCTCCTAGAAAAACAATCCGTGAACTGTACGGAATGTTGCAGAATGAATGTCTTATGAAAGATAGGTTTTAGGGCAGCGTATCAGTACATAGAAAAGGTATCTATCATGAGCCAGAAGCCTATTATGCCTGCTGAAGAGACACCTCGTAGCGAGCCTGCCACAGCCAGCCGAACCTCTACGCCTGCCAGTGCTGGCGGCATAGCTGGCTTTTTTGAATTCGAGCAGCTGGGCACAAACTTACGCACTGAGGTTTTAGCAGGCGTGACAACGTTTGTCACGATGGCGTACATTCTAGCGGTCAATCCTGATATTCTCTCTAACGCTATCTTTCTACAAGAGTCGGGAGATCTGTTTGGAGAGCTGGTGTTTGCAACGGCGATTTCATCCGCGATCGCCACTCTAGTCATGGGTATATTCGCCAAGTATCCGTTTGCTCTAGCGCCTGGGATGGGCATCAACGCTTACTTTGCCTTTTCTGTCGTACTTGGGCTGGGTATCGACTGGCGCGTGGCCCTCTCAGCCGTCTTCGTTGAGGGATTGATTTTTATCGCGATGTCTCTCACCCAAATGCGCAGCCGCATTGTTTCTGCCATTCCCAACTGCCTTAAGCATGCGACCGCTGCTGGCATTGGGTTGTTTATCGCCTACATCGCTTTGACTAGTAATTCAGGGATTATCGTCGTCAGTGAAGCAACGACGACGACGCTAGGAGACTTGTCCTCGCCTAATACGCTGATGGCAGTCATTGGCATTTTGATCACAGGTGCTTTTGTCGCTAGGCGGATCAAGGGTGCCTTGCTTATCGGTATTTTAGCGACAGCGTTACTGGGCTGGATAGTAGGCGTTGCCCCTTGGCCTCAGGGAATTATCGGAATTCCTGTACTGCCCACTCATATTGCTGGGCAGGCTTTTGTTGGATTAGCTCAGGTGTTTAGCAACAACATTTGGGATTTGTTCGCTATTCTCTTTGTCTTTTTGTTTGTAGATACTTTTGATACGGTTGGAACGCTCACTGGGGTAGGGGTCAAAGCCGGGTTTGTAAATGAGCAGGGCGAGCTGCCCAATGCGAGTAAAGCATTCATGGCCGATGCGATAGGCACCACGGCAGGCGCAGCACTAGGAACTTCGACGGTATCAACTTTCATTGAGTCTGCATCAGGCGTGTCTGAGGGTGGGCGCAGCGGATTTACAGCGGTGGTGACAGCAATCTTGTTTACGCTGGCTATCTTTTTTACTCCGCTGCTGACAGCGATTCCGCCTTTTGCAACAGCGCCTGTTTTATTGATTGTTGGCGTTTTGATGATCGGCAGCATCACCGATATTAACTGGGAAGATCCGGCTGAGTCCATTCCTTCTTTTCTGACAATTCTGTTCATTCCGCTGAGCTTCTCAATCGCAGAAGGATTGGCGGTTGGCTTTATTAGCTATCCTTTATTCAAAGCTTTCCAGGGCAAAGCGCATGAAATTGACGCAACGGTTTGGTTTCTAGCAGCAATCTTCCTGCTGAGATTTGTCTTTTTAGCTTTGGAGATTGGGGCGTGAGCAAGACAGAAAGCTTCATTCAGGGCTTACCAAAAGCTGAGCTGCATTTGCATATAGAAGGTACCCTAGAACCTGAAATGCTGTTTGAACTCGCGCAGCGCAATGACATAGAGCTGCCGTATAGCTCTGTGTCTGAGGTGCAAGCAGCCTATGACTTTGAAGACTTGCAGTCGTTTCTTGATATCTACTATCAGGGCTCTGAGGTACTGCAAAAAGAGGAAGACTTTTACGAGTTGACCTGGGCCTACTTGCAAAAGGCTGCGGGGCAAAATGTGCGTCATGCTGAAATCTTTTTCGATCCGCAGGCGCATACGAGTAGAGGCATTGCCTTTGAAACTGTCTATCAAGGGATCTATAGCGCCCTGAAAGCGGGTGAAGAAACGCTGGGGATTTCGAGTCAGCTAATTCTTTCTTTTTTGCGCGATCGCCCCGCCCAAAGCGCTATGAATACCCTAGAAGACGCCCTCCCATACAAAGAGTCGATTGTCGCAGTTGGTCTAGATTCTGCTGAAAAAGGAAATCCCCCTTCCAAATTTCAAGCAGTCTTTGACCGGGCTAGAGCAGAAGGATTTTTGACCGTAGCTCACGCTGGAGAGGAAGGGCCACCTGACTATATCTGGGAGGCCATCAAGCTGCTAGGCGTCTCTCGCATCGACCACGGTGTCCGTTCGATAGAAGACTCTGAGCTGATAGATTACCTAGCAGATAAACGAATCCCGCTAACCGTTTGCCCACTCTCCAACATTGAGCTAAACGTATTCGATTCGATGGCCGATCATACGCTAAAGCAGCTGATAGACAAGGGACTGTGCGCGACGGTCAACTCCGACGATCCGGCTTACTTTGGCGGCTACGTCGCAGAAAACTACGAGGCCGCACAGTCAGGACTAGGTCTGAGCAATCAAACGCTTTACCAGCTTGCCAAAAATTCTTTTGAAGCCGCGTTCTTATCACCAGAGCGCAGACAGTCGTTAATCGCTGAACTAGATGACTACTACAAGCGATTTGAGCTGACTGACTGAGCAGCATCGCTCAGGCAAACGACTAGCCGCGAAGCTAAATCACCAGGTTTTTTAACTGACTGAAGCGAGAAGCCGCGTTCTAGCTATCTTTTCGCCAGCCCGCGATTCTACTAACTGTACTTCTCTAGGTGAAAGCTTGCGCTGCCAGCCCTGCACCAGCTTTAGGATCGAATCAAGCGTGTTATTCGAACGCAAAAAGAGGAGCGAAAGCAATGCCGCAATTCGCTCCTTTTTCTAATTTTGTGTCTCTAGCCAACCGTTTCCGTCCGTTAGCGCTAGCTAGCCACTGTGTATTCCTTTAGCCCATTCCCTGTGCGGCGCAGTGACCTTAGCGCTTTGCGCTCGATTTGACGAACGCGCTCACGGCTGATGTCCAGGTTCTCACCAATTTGGGCAAGCGTTTTCTTCTTACCGTCGTCTAGGCCAAAGCGCATGCTGATGACATCTTTCTGCCTGTCTGTAAGCTTATCTAGCAATCTGCTAATGTCTCTTTTCAGCAGACTTTGGGTGGCATAGTCTTCTGGTGACTGTCCGTCAGACTCTATCAGTGCGCCTAGCTCCGTATTTTGCTCGCTGCCGATTCGCATATTGAGCGAAAGTGGCATCCGGCTTTGTCTCTGTAGTTCTCTGACCTTTTCGACGGTCATCTCTACTTTTGCCGCCACTTCAGAGATGGTGGCAGGGCGGCCCTGTTCTAGAGAGACTTCGCGCTGAACTTTACGAATCTTAGAAAGCTTCTCGTTGATGTGGATGGGGAGGCGAATAGTGCGGCCTGTGTCTGCGATCGCCCGCGTAATTGCCTGGCGAATCCACCAGTAGGCATAGGTCGAGAATCGATAGCCCTTGAGCGGATCAAACTTTTCGACGCCTCGGCACAGACCCAAGCTACCTTCTTGGATCAGGTCCATCATGTCGAGCTTGCTGCCGCGATACTTCTTAGCAATTGAGACGACTAGGCGCAGATTCGAGCGCATCATTTTGTCTTTGGCTCGCTGCCCGATTTCGACAGTCTTCTTCAGTTCTGCGGGTGTGAAGTCGGTTGCCTCTGCCCATTCTGCTAGGGTGGGCTCACGATCTAGTGTCTCAGCGAGAGCGTTCCTAGTGCCTTCGAGCTGCATCAAATGCTGGACGGTTTTTCCCAGAGTAATTTCTTGCTCGTGAGTCAGCAAAGGAAACCTACCAATTCCTTTTAAGTATCTGCTGACTAGGTTTGAAGAGCTAGACTTACTATTCATAAAATATTTATTTGGATCTATCTACTTAGGTATATTGACATATTCAGAAAAGTAGGGCATCACCCTAAAGCGGTAGATCCTTTGATCCATCTATCCCATCTAGACAGGCACCTTGGTTATCCCTACCTATGAGCAGTTAAGATCTATAGGCTCACTAGTGTGTGACTGGTTTGAAGATAGGGAAAGCAGACACAAAGTACAGCATGGCTTTTACGACAGCGGCCTTGCTGTTTCAAGAGTCAGTGCGGGTGGCGGAGCTGTTCGTGGAGCTGCGCGACTGGAAGGCGGTGCGCGATCGCGTCATTACCCAAAACCTTTTGCAGACGAGAACGGCTAACACCTCGAAGCGGTTCTACAGCGAAATTGCCTCTAGGCTGAAGACCTTATATATAGATGAGCTAGTGCTGCTGGCTGAGGGCTCGTCGTATGAGCAGGGTCAGCTCTTGTGGATAGCGGTGTGTCGGCGCTATGCCTTTATTGCCGATTTTGCGAGAGAAGTGCTTCGAGAGCGATACGTCAGTCTACAGATGACCCTAGAGCCGGAAGACTTCGATATTTTCTTCAATCAAAAGGCGCTTTGGCACGATGAGCTAGATAGAATTGCCGAAGCCACTAGGATAAAGGCGCGTCAGACCGTTTTTAAAATGCTAAAAGAAGCGGGACTAGTCACGTTTGAGCACGTGATCAACCCAGCAGTGCTGAGCGCGCGGATGTTAGAGACGGTGGCTCATCGGCGAGAGGATGTTCTATTATTTCCGGTGTCAGCGGCTGATTTGCGTTTGGCTAGTGCGCATCTGGCCAAAGATGCATAAGCGAGCGTAATGGTGCGGTGAATGGCAAAGCGAAAGCAGACAGACCCTATGCACGAGCGCTTTCCGCACCTTCTCAATGTGCTTTCGAGCGATCGCTTCCTTAGTAAGCAGGGTTTGGGCAATGAGGTTCCTTTTTTATCTGTCCATTCGATTCCTAAAGACGCAGTGCCGATGCAAAAGACTCGGCAAGCTTTGATTAAGAGTCTGGGGGGTAAAGGAATAGAGGTACTAGAGGTGAACCTGTACGACCTTTCGGTTGAGCTATTAAAAGAGCGGGGGATTTGGGGGCAGATATTGGAGATAGAGCCAACGGTGAGCAAGGCGCAGCTAAAGGAACTGCTGCAAGGGGTGCTGGACCCTGAAGCGCATATTGTGCCTGCGATCGCTGAAAAAATGGCCGAAAAAGCAAAGGATACGCAGTTCCATGTGCTTTTTCTATCGGGCATTGGTGAGGTTTTTCCATACATCCGTTCTCACAATGTGTTGAATAATCTTCAAAGTACGGCGAAAGATCAGCCGACGGTCTTATTTTTTCCGGGGAGCTACGAGCAGTCGGCGGAGTTTGGGGCATCGCTGAATTTATTCAAACTTTTAGAAGACGATAAGTACTACCGCGCCTTTAATATTTACGATTACGAAATCTGAGCTTAAGACATCTGTCTTCCTAAACCATTCACTAGATCATTCAACTGAGAGCCTATGCAGCTAAGCACTATCTTCGCCAAACCCGTAAACCGTCCGATTGAAGGGGTGATCAAGGCTGATGACGAGGCGAGCCTACGGCTAGAGCTAGAAGAATACGTGCTGACGAACGAGGTCGAAAGGCGGCTAGAGTCTTTTTTGGAAGCGTACAACCGCTACACCGGAGCGAATGGTGTCTGGGTGTCGGGATTTTTTGGCTCAGGAAAGTCTCACCTATTAAAAATGCTGGCGCTGCTGCTGGAGAATCGAGAGATTGACGGCAAGCCCGCAATGGACTGGTTTTTGCCAAAGTGCGAGGGTAACCCGATGCTACGGGGCGGACTACAGAAGGCAGTAGCAATTCCCTCTAAAAGCATTCTGTTCAACATCGACCAGAAGGCAGATGTAATTAGCAAGGCAGAGTTTGATGCGCTGCTGTCTGTATTTGTAAAAGTGTTCAATGAAATGCGGGGCTACTATGGCAAGCAGGGCTATATCGCTCAGTTTGAGCAAGATCTAGATAGCCGAGGACAGTATGACGAGTTTAAGGCGCAGTACAAGGCGATCGCGAGCCGCGAGTGGACGTTTGGTCGAGAGCAGTTTTTGCTAGAGGGGCCGAATATCGCCAAGGCTTATGCGCAGGCGACAGGTGAACATGCCTCGACGGCAGAAGGCATTTTGGATAAGTATCGGCAGACATACCGGGTGTCGATTGAGGACTTTGCTAAGTCGGTGAAGGCTTATCTCGACACACAGGAGAAGGGATTTCGGCTGAACTTTTTTGTAGATGAGGTGGGGCAGTACATCGCTGAGCACGTGAAGCTGATGACAAATCTGCAAACGATTGCGGAGAGCTTAGCGACGAAGTGTGAAGGACGAGCTTGGGTGATTGTGACGGCTCAAGAAGACATGGCGACGGTAATTGGTGATATGAGCCGTCAGCAGGGCAATGACTTTACGAAGATTCAGGCGAGATTTGCCAATCGGATGAAGCTGACGAGTCAGGATGTGTCGGAGGTGATCCAGAAGCGGCTGCTGACCAAAAAGGATGAGGCGATCACGCTGCTAGAGCAGACCTACCAGCAGCAGTCAAACAATTTTAAGAACGCAGTTCGACTTTGCCGATGGCTCGCAGACCTATCGGAATTTTCAAGATCAGGGACATTTCGTGCGGTCCTATCCGTTTATTCCCTATCAGTTTGAGCTGTTCCAGTCGGCAATTCAGCAGCTATCGCAGCACAATGCGTTTGAGGGTAAGCACAGTTCAGTAGGCGAGCGCTCGATGCTGGGCGTGTTTCAAGAGGTGGCGATTGAAATCGGCGAGCAGCCAGTGGGGCAGCTAGCGACGTTTGACTCGATGTTTGAGGGAATTCGCTCGACGCTGAAAATCGAGTATTCAAAGCTCGATTCTGCGCTGCGAGCGGAATCTGGATCATCCGTTTGCGGTGCGACTGCTAAAGACGCTGTTTTTGGTGAAGTATGTCAAAGAATTTAAGGCGTCGGTGAGAAATCTGTGCGTGCTGATGTTCGATAGCTTTGAGCAGGATCTTTCGGCGCTGCGAGAGGACGTGCAAGAGGCGCTAAATCTGTTGGAGCAGCAGACATACATTCAGCGCAATGGCGAGCTGTATGAGTATTTGACTGATGAAGAGAAGGATATAGAAGAAGAGATTAAGAGCACGGAGATTGAAGAAAGGCGATCGCAAAAGAATTGGAAGAACTCATCTTTGATCGGGTAGTCAAGCTGCGCAAGATTCGCGACGGTGAAAGCAAGCAGGATTTTGCGTATTCGCGCAAGGTAGACGATCGGCTGATCGGGCGAGAGTATGAGCTAGCAATTCATGTGGCAACGCCCTTTGAAAGAAGATATTGATCAAGAACAGATGCTCAAAATGCAGAGCATGGGCCGTAGTGAGCTGCTGGTGGTGATGCCAGTCGAGAATCGGTTCATCGAAGATGTGCAGATGTACAAGAAGACTGAGAAGTATCTTCAGCAGAAGGCGACTGCTAGTCAACAGGATATGACGCAGCGGATACTGACGGATAAGCGATTCCAGAATACAGAACGACAGCGCAAAGCTAGAGAAGATGACGCAGACGCTGCTGGGCAAGGCGAATCTGTATGTGTCTGGAAATGAGATAGAAGTAGGCGGCGAAGATGCTCAAAACAGGATCGTCAGCGGCTTTCACGAACTGATCAAGCTGGTCTATCCACAGCTGCGGATGCTACGAGGCAATGCCTATACAGAGCAGGATATCGGCAACTATTTGACCCAGTCGGAAGCAGGACTGTTGGGCAATGATGCGATCGCCCTTTCTGAACCCGAGCAAGAAGTGCTCGCCAAAATCAGCAGCAACAACCGGGGCGGCGTTCGCACAACGGCGAAATCGCTAGTAGAGACATTTGGCACGAAACCCTATGGCTGGAGTGCGGCAGCGGCGCTGTGTATGCTGGCGAAGCTGTGTGCGCGGGGCAAGGTGGAGGTGCGCGCGGACGGACAACTGCTAGAGGAAGCGGCGCTAGGGCGAGCTTTGCAAAACTCTAGAGCGTATGGCAATTTGCTGCTAGAGCCGCAGGTAGAATTTACGCCTGCTCAGGTGCGGCAGCTGAAGAATTTTTATGAGGACTTTTTCGATCGGCCTCCAGCGGCAAGTGAGGCAAAGGCGCTGGGCAAGGAGACGAGCGAGGCATTTAAGCAACAAAGAGAGAACCTAACTGTGCTGGCAGCTCAGGCAGCTCAGTATCCATTTTTGAACGCACTGACGCCTGTGATTGAGCAGCTTCGAGCTATTGGGGGCAAGCCCTATACGTGGTATTTGACGGAGCTGAAGGGGCAGGCGGATGAGTTGTTGAATGTGAAAGAGGAGGCGATCGCACCTATCCAGCGATTCATGAACGGCGCTCAAAGGACAATCTACGACGAGGCAAGCAGTTTGTCCAAATGCAAAAGCCGAATGCAGCCTACCTAGAAGGTGACGCGCTAGAGCAAATAAACGACATTCTGTAGATGGCAGTGCTTCAAAGGTGGGAAGATACAGCAGCTAAAAACCTTGCTGACGGCGACGCAGGCGGCGGTGACTGAGAAGATTGAGTCCGAGCGAAACCGGGCAACGGCTGAAGTCGCTGAGTTGAGGACTAAGCTGAGTAATATGCCTGAGTTTTCTAACCTTCCTGCTGAGCAGCAGGCTCAGCTGGTTGAGCCTTTTAATCGGCAGGTGGAGAACCTATCTCAGCAGCAGTTGATTTCACAGATCAACGACGGGCTCAGACGGTTTAACGAAACGCAGTATCCACAGCAGCTTACTAAGATGTTGACCTGGACACGGCCAGAGCCAGAACCGACCATACCAGATCAGTCTACGAACCGATCGACCGACACGCCTTACAAGGAGACAACCGACAAGGGAAAGCGTCCAGTCGTGGTAGAACCTACGCCAGAGGTAGTGTCTTCTCGTTCGGTGAAGGTGAGCTTTGACAAGGCATGGTTGGCAGATGAGGTGGATGTGGATCGCTATCTGGCTGTGATGAGGGATGCGCTACTATCTGAGATTCGCAGCGGCAAGAGGATTCAGATATGATTACGCAGCTCGAACTTACCAACTTCAGCGCGTTCGACCATTTGAAGATTGACTTCTCGAAGCGGATCAATATTCTTGTGGGCAAGAATGGCACGGGTAAGACGAAGCTGCTGAAGGCGGCGTATGCGGTGGCGTCGGGGGGACGGGTGCTGCGCGATAAGCCAAAGACAACGCACGATGAGCTTCAGGCATTTTTGAGCGATCGCATTGTCAGGTTGTTTGTGCCTTTAGATCGGCGGCTAGGGGCTTTGGTGCATACCGATCCGTCTGCTGATCTGGGGGGGAATGGTGCGGGTGCTAGCGCGGCGGCTCAGATTCAGGCGGTGATGGGATCGGGTGAGCAGGTGACGATTGGGTTTAGGCGAGATTCGGAGGCGATCGCCCTCCCTTCAGATATTGACCATCAACGCTACCGCGCTAATCCTGTATATATTCCAACGAAAGAGATTATCTCTTTTATGGAAGGATTCAACAGTTTATACGAACGATACAATCTCTCCTTTGATCAGACCTATCAAGATATGTATGTGCTGCTAGAGCTACCGAAGCTACGCAGAGAGAATAGGCACCCCGTAGCAACTCAGGTGATGGAGCAGATAGAGAGCGTTTTGCGGCGGGCGGTTTATTTTTCATGGTGGCGGTAAGGTTACCTTTAACGCCGTCGACGGTGCTGAGTATTCAGCAAATTCGATTGCAGAGGGCTTTCGGAAGATGGGCGTGCTGGCGCGTTTGCTGAGACCGGATCGATTGAGCCGGGGGTAGACGGCTCGCTGTATTGGGACGAGCCAGAGTCTAATTTGAATCCGAAGCTGATGCGATTTTTGGTAGAAACGCTGTTGGATTTTTCTCGTCATGACCAGCAGATCGTGATCGCAACGCACGACTATGTATTGCTGAAGTGGTTTGATCTGCTAATGGATAAAGCGCAGGGAGATGAGGTTGCGTTTCATACGATGTATCGGGATGAGACCAGCGGAAAGCTGCAGGTAGAAACGGTGTATGAGTATTTGGCGGTGAAGGAGAATGCGATTTCATCACACCTATTCTGAGCTATACGACAGTGAGATTGATCGCGCCGCTGGGAGGTGCGGCTCAGTGAAGCTGAGTTGAAAGAGATTTGGAGTTTGAGTTTGCGGGTGCTATTGAACGCTTTCGAATTCGATCGATGATCAGCGGCTGCTAGACTACACGGTAGCCGTGCAAGCAGTCGATTTTATCGTGGAGTATCCGCAGCTGCTACCGATTTATAGAAGTCAAAGATCCTGATCGAGGCGGGTGCTGTGTAACGTCAGAAGCTTTTGGCAGACAAGCTGAAGTCTGGAACG
Organism: uncultured cyanobacterium; assembly: GCA_963838725.1. Classification (GTDB taxonomy): domain Bacteria; phylum Cyanobacteriota; class Cyanobacteriia; order Phormidesmidales; family Phormidesmidaceae; genus Phormidesmis. The sequence goes on from CAWISM010000016.1 coordinate 223,514, forward strand.
ATTGATCCGAAGTTTGGCAGGGAAGTATCGCGATAGTTGATTCTCTTTCGGGCGTTGGCGAGGGCAAGAACACAAAGAAGATTGAATATGTTGTTTTAGCTGGCAATGACTGCGCTGGATACGATGCAGTGCTGTTGACTAAGCAGGCAGAACTGCATCGCGTCGATCTCCATTGCGTCACCAGCGCTGGGCGCAGGATGCGGCTGCGGTTTGCCGTAGTGCTCAATATCAGTCAGTGGAAACGGCTGTATCGGAGAGCAGTCTGTAGAGGCAGACTAAGCCGATATCGAGTGCAGAGAATTGGCATTACCAGAGGAAGGCTAAAGAATGGATACTGCAACGCTCAAGAAGTTTGCACAAGCTGCGCGGCGGCAGCTGATGGCGCAGGTAGAAACGAAGCTGAGTGTGGTGCTAGCTGAGGGCAGTGCGGCGCGGCGCGAGCGTCCGGCGGTGGTGGAAAAGCTAGAGACGCAGATCGCGCAAAAAGGGGAGGCGCAGGTGATAGATCAGGTGGCGTATACCTGGTTTAATCGGTTTTGCGGGCTGCGGTATATGGATGTAAAGCGGTATACGCGGGTTGGGGTGGTGTCGGCGGCGGCGGGGCAGTTTCAGCCAGAGATTTTGGCTGAGGCGAAGCTGGGGCAGGTGGATGAAATGGTGCCGGAGTCGATAAAGCAACAGATTTTGGGATTGTTGGATGGGTCGGTGCCTAGCGCAGACGGGCAGGTAGAAGCGTATCGGCTGCTGATAGTGGCGACCTGCAATGATTTTCACCGGGTGATGCCGTATTTGTTTGAGCGGATCGATGACTATACGGAGCTGTTGATGCCGGATGATTTGCTGTCGGAGAGTTCTGTGCTGGCGCAGACGCGGGCGGCGATGACGGCGGATAACTGCGAGAATGTGGAGGTGATTGGCTGGCTGTATCAGTTCTACATTTCGGAGAAAAAAGATGAAGTGTTTGCGGGGCTAAAGCAGAACAAGAAGATTACGCCGGAGAATATTCCGGCGGCGACGCAGCTATTTACGCCGCATTGGATTGTGCGGTATCTGGTGGAGAATTCGCTGGGACGGCTGTGGCTGCTGAATCGGCCTGGGAGTGGGCTGCGGGCGCAGATGGCGTATTACATTGAGCCGGAGCAGGCGGAGACGGACTTTTTGCGGGTGGGCTCACCGGAGGAGCTGAAGATTTGCGATCCGGCCTGTGGGTCGGGGCATATGCTGACGTATGCGTTTGATCTGCTGTATGCGATTTATGAGGAGGAGGGGTATGCGCCGGAGGAGATTTCGGGGAAGATTTTAGCTTGTAATTTGTATGGGATTGAGATCGATCAGCGGGCGGGGGCGCTGGCGGCGTTTGCGCTGACGATGAAGGCGAGAGAGCGGCAGCGGCGGTTCTTTCGGAAGGGGGTGGAGCCGAATATTTGTGTGTTGGAGAATGTTCGGTTTGAGGAGGGGGAGTTGGATGAGTATATGGATTTTGTCGGGAGAGATTTGTTTACGGCTCCTTTGCTGGAAACGCTGCATCAGTTTAGAGAAGCAGATAATTTAGGTTCTTTGATTCGACCAGTAGTGACAGATGTAGAGAGACGTGTTGTCACTGCTAGAGGAGAAGAATGTAGACGAATCAGCTATTGCTATATCCGATTCATCAAAAGGTTTTGAAGGTATTACGGCAGGCCGACTATCTGAGCCAGAAGTATCAAACAGTGGTAGCAAATCCGCCATACATGGGTGGTAAGGGATATGAACGGGCGTCTAAGTTCTTGGGTGAAGGACAATTATTCTGATAGTAAGTCCGATCTATTCGCAGTGTTCATTGAGCGAGGGTCTAAGCTAGCTGCACCAGCACGGCATACTGCGCAATGATGACATGCAAAGCTGGATGTTTTATCATCTTACGAAAAGCTACGAACACAGCTATACGGCTGAAACAGCTATTGAATGCATGGTTCATATGGAGAACATGCTGTCATGGGCATCGCATTTGGAAGCGTAGCCAGCAACTGCTTTGGAGAGCAAGCGGAGATTCCAGTGCAAGAGAGCGCTTTTTGTTACGTGGAACAAGGAGATATTAGCAAGGACGGTAGTCCGTTCAATTCCACCGAACAATGAACGCAATAGTAGAGCGATTGCAAATCCAAACTGCGGCTGGTTCTATCGTGCGTCATCAGAAGACTTTAAGAAAATTCCGGGAGTCCGATATGCCTATTGGATAGACAGATCATCTAAGGGATTGTTTTGCAAGCAAGCAAATCTATATCGACATATGCAGATGCTCAGCCGGTATGGTCAGACAAGCAACAATGCCGATTATTTGAAGGATATGGCATGAAGTATCAGCTTCGATAAGAGTAAGCGTTTGAATGTGTCGTCGAGAAAAGAATCAAGAGCAATCTGATGAAGTGGTTTCCATACAATAAAGGCGGAGCATTTAGAAAATGGTATGGGAACCAGGAATTTATAGTCAATTGGAAAGAACGATGGGAGCTGAGCTAAATTAGAATTATGCTGACTTCAATCATATGGGATCCAACTAAGAACAATCTAAAGATGTCCAGATAACTACTTCTAACAGGTAGTAACTTGGTCAAAAGTGTCTAGCGGGATATCCGTCATTTCGGTATTCGCCAAACGGATTCTATCTTTGATGTAGCAGGTTGCTTACGCTATTTCCAAATAATAACTGCGATAAGAACAGTTCTTACTTAAGCATATCTGAACTCTAGTGGTATGCTGAAGTTAGTAGAGATATTTCACCAACTATGCACTTTCATGTCGGGACTTTCGACTACTTACCTGGACATTTCAGAAAAAACATTGATATACACGAAAAAATTGCAATGAAGAGCGTTGACAGATATTCGAAAAGCATGATTGGGACTCCTACGAAGTATCGTGGGATTTTGAAAAGTCATTCAATACTACATGAAGACTTCTATGAAACCGTGCTTGGAAAGACCTACGAAGAATTGCCGGTTATACTTGGAGTACAGCTACTTCAGAAATGCTACAACGCTTGAAGAAGAGAACCATAGAACTCTAATAGACGCTTATGATCTTTGTAGGATGAATCAACTGAGAAGCCCCTCTGATAAAATCACATTGGGCAACAACCCTCACTACCGCTACGACTCCACCAAACCCACCCCCGAACTAGAATCCCTCCTCCTAGCCGACACCATGCGAGAATTCATCTCCTACGCCGTCGGCTGCATGTTCGGCCGCTACTCCCTCGACGCCCCCGGCCTCATCCTCGCCAACCAAGGCGAAACCCTCACCGACTACCTCGCCCGCATCCCCACCCCCACCTTCACCCCCGACGCCGACAACGTCATCCCCATCCTCGACGGCGACTGGTTCACCGACGACATCACCGAACGCTTCACCACTTTCCTGCGCACCACCTTCGGCACCGACCACTACACCGAAAACCTCAAATTCATCGAAGACGCCATCGGTAAAGACATCCGCAAATTCTTCCTCAAAGACTTCTACAAAGACCACCTCAAACGCTACAAAAAACGCCCCATCTACTGGCTATTCTCCAGCCCCAAAGGCACTTTCAACGCCCTGATCTACATGCACCGCTACCGCCCCGACACCGTCAGCGTCATCCTCAACGACTACCTGCAGCCAGTTCCAAACCAAACTGCAAGCCCGCAAAAGCCAATGCGAGCAAATCAGCATCAGCGCAGCAGCTTCTAACGCCGAAAAAACCAGAGCGCTAAAAGACATCGACAAACTCAACAAGCAAATCCTAGAGCTAGAAACCTACGAACGCGACATTTTGTATCCGCTGGCCACCAAGCAGATAGAAATCGATCTAGATGATGGCGTAAAGGTAAACTATCCTAAGTTCGGCAAAGCGCTGAAGAAAGTAGCAGGGTTGAGCTAAATTATGCACCTCCAAACGCATCACCCTTCACCAACTACCGTGGCGCAAAGGTCTCTCTCGTTAGCGCTGGACTCACAGCTCAACGTGATTCGTCGGCGTCAACGGCGCAGGCAAATCCACTGTGCTAGACGCAGCAACCATCCTACTCTCGTGGGCAGTTAATCGCAATCGTGACGCCCGGTGCCTCCGGTCGACCCATCGCAGAATCCGACATCACCAACGGACAGACCTTCAGTCTGCCGTTGAACTCACGGGTATTCAGCAACGGTGAAAATATCAGCTGGCGGCTCGCAAAGGCTCGTAAAGGCACTCATAAATCAGATAGAGTGACGACCTATCTAAAGCCGCTGACTGCAGTACACCGAGCAAATTCAGTCGCAGCTTACCGATGAACTCATCATGCTGCTTCCGTTATTTGTCTATTACCCTGTGAATCGCGCTGTTTTGGATATTCCTTTACGCATTAGAAGCCAGAACAAGTTCGAGATACTTGCTGCTTATGACAAAGCCCTGACCAGCGACACCGATTTTCGTAGCTTTCTTTGAATGGTTTAGAGCCAGAGAAGACTTAGAAAACGAAATGAAGATTTTGAGCATGGAAGAAGCTCACCCTCAAAGCAGGCAGTCCGTAATACGAAGGACCGGACCCTCAGCTAGAAGCTGTTCGCGAGCGCTATCGACCAACTTCTGCCCGAGTTCAGCAACCTAAGAGTTCGCCGTAGCCCGCTCAGAATGGAGATCGAGAAAAATGGACAGCTCCTTACGGTCAACCAGCTATCAGATGGGGAGAAGTGTCTGATCGCGATGGTGAGCGACTTGGCTAGACGCATGGCGATCGCAAACCCCACCGCCGAAGAACCCACTCGCAGGCGAAGGCATCGTCCTGATCGACGAAATAGACCTGCATCTGCACCCAAAGTGGCAGCGCATCATCGTTCCCAAGCTGCTAAAAGTCTTTCCCAACTGCCAGTTCCTCATCTCTACTCACTCACCTCACGTCCTTACCCACGTAAAACCCGACAATATCTTTCTATTGCGCTGGGAAGATGGAAACATCACCGCACAAAAACCTGCTCAATCCTACGGTCAAACTGCCGAACGCATTCTAGAAGATTTGATGGGTCTAGAGACAACCAGGCCAACAAACGTCAGCGCCGAAATCCACAGTATCTATGAAATGATTGATCGCAATCTGTTAGACGAAGCAAGAGCGGAAATCGCTGATATCCGTGGAGAAATGGGCGAAGATCCTGACCTAATAAAGGCAGAAGTGTTGATCAGACGGAAGGAGCTGATCAACCGATGAAATATATACAAAAACAAAGTGAACCTTTAGAGTTCACGACTTGGAAAAAGCAGATCGCGCACCTACGAGCGCTTCAAAAAAGCAGCAAAAATAAAGCAGCCTGTTAAAGCAGCCTTAATGAAGGAACAAGGCTACCTCTGCTGCTACTGCGAGCGTCGCTTGCTCGAAAACGACTCACACATCGAACATTTAAGGCCGCAAAGCGATCCTACCGTCGATCCGTTAGACTTCGGCAATCTACTATGCTCCTGCCAAAAAGAACTTCTGCCCAGAGAACCTCGCCACTGCGGAAACGCCAAAGCTAACTGCGATCTCGCCATGCTAGTGTCGCCACTCGATAGCGCCTGTGAAAAGCGATTCAGCTTTACCTCCGATGGCTACATTCAGCCCGCAGACGCTACCGATTCAGCGGCCGTCAGAACTATTGAACAGTTACAGCTAGATATCGCAAAGCTAAGAGCTTTTCGAAGAGGTGCAATTGCGCCCTTCTTAGACCCTGACCTTTCTAATACAGACTTTCAAGATCTTGTTGAAAGCCATTTGACACAAGATAATTCGGGTCGATTCGGTGATTTCTGGACAACGATTGACTACTTGTTTGGAGACGCGATCGCATGAAAAACATCAACAAAGCCCTTTCGACTCTTCTTTTTGAGAAAGACAACAGAATCGTCTTCTGGTACGACACCAAAAAAGAACTCTACGACGATTACCAGTCACTAGATCTGCCAGGCGTCGAAAAAATAGAAATCAACAATAACGAATTCTCCGTCAAGCACCGAATCTTGCGAGAACAGCCCGACCAAAAATTCATCCTCTACAAGCAAGACTCCGAACCCGAAAAGCTAGACAACTGGCTACTAGATATCCAGCTCGCCCATCGAGAATTCCGCACAGATCGCGTCGGCATCTGGCTCTCCGAGCTAGCCCTCGGTGTAGAGCATATCAGCGTCGTTCAAGACCACACCGCCTTCTACGAAGATACCAAGCGCAGAACCGCCCTGAAGCGCCGAATCGAAAATCAGCAAGATACCAAAAACGCCATTCGCCTCAAGATGCTCGCCGTCTGCGCCGAAACCGACTCGCGCCTAGACGCTATTCTAGAAAGCCTCCTCGCCGAACTAGCCGCAGACCAAAGCGACAAAATCGACCTGATCGCCGCTTGCAACCTAGACGCGACGCTGTGGAAACAAACCGCGATCGCCTACGGTTACGAATCCGAAACGCCCAGCATCAAAGACTTTGTCATAGAACTTTTCAAATCCTGCTACGCGATGGAAACCGATGGCAGCACAAAGCTCAACGCCGAAGCCCTCGTCTTCCTCAAGCGCTGGAAAGATAGCCGCCGCCACGAAGCCGCCTTCGAGCAGCATTCCGACCGCTGCGCCAGCTTTTTGAGGATCAAAGAAGATGTGGGCGATCGCGACTTCCGCACCCTCCTAGAAATAGACTACTTCCGCCTGATCGATCAAAAGATTATCAGCGATTTGGTCAAAGCGATCGCTGCCCAAACCGTCTCTACTGGCAACGTTACCCTCTGGATTCGCCAGCGCCGCCAAAGCCACTGGTATAGCGAATTCGAGCATCTCTATAGCGCCATCGACCACGCCGCCCAGTTCATCGCCGCCACTGGCGAAGCCACCCTCACGATGACCTCTCTATCCGACGGCATCCAGCAATACGCCAACACCTGGTATCGAATCGATCAGCTGTATCGAAAATTCGTCTTCCACGTCCGCGCCTCCGGCCAAACCTCCCTCATGGCCATCCTCAACGAACAGATCGAAAACCTCTACTCCAACAGCTACCTACTGAAGCTCAACAACAACTGGCAGCCCCTCGTTGATGCTACCGAACGCTGGAGCGCTAGTCCTATTCAGCGCCAAGACAGCTTCTTTCGCCACTGGGTACAGCCCTTTCTAGATCGAGGCAAAAAAGTCTGCGTCATCATCTCCGACGCTATGCGCTACGAAGTCGGTGAAGAATTCGCCAGCCGCATCCGCCAAGAAGACCGCTACGAAGCTAAAGTCGAGCCGCTACTGTCTATGCTGCCTAGCTACACTCAGCTCGGCATGGCCGCCCTCTTGCCAAACAAAGAGCTCACCCTTTCTACGAACAAAATCGGCACCGTTCAAGTCGATGGACAAAGCTCGCAGGGTAGCAAAAACAGGCTAAAGATTTTGGAAAGTACTCTTGAAGACCAGGCAGCCCTCATCAAAGCAGAAGATCTGCTCAAACTCAATCGAGACGACAGCCGCACGCTCTTTCGTGAGCACAGCGTTGTGTATGTCTACCACAACCGCATAGACGCCACAGGGGATAAGCGAGAGTCTGAAGAACGGGTGTTTGAAGCGGTAGAAGATACCTGCGAGGAGCTAATTCAGCTAGTGAAGAAGCTGACTAATGCTAATGCAACGAACCTGATCGTGACAGCCGATCATGGGTTTATCTATCAGCATCGGGCGATCGCCGAAAGCGACTTTTCCACCTGCGAAGTCACTGGCGATGAAGTCACCCTACGAGACAGACGCTTCAGCCTTGGAAAAGGACTAAAAGAGACTCCCGGTCTGCGTAAATTCTCTTCAGCGACGCTAGGACTAGCGGGCGATCTAGAAATACAAATTCCCAAATCTATCAACCGCCTTCGGCTCAAGGGTTCTGGCAGTCGATTCGTCCACGGCGGCGCAACCTTGCAAGAAGTCGTCATTCCCGTTGTCAGCATCAACAAAAAGCGTCGCAGCGACATCACCACCGTCGAAGTCGATATCATTAGCGGCGGCAATCGCACCATTACCACCGGACAGCTCGCCGTTACCTTCTACCAGGTTCAGCCCGCCACAGACAAAGTTCAGCCTCGTACCCTCCGCGCTGGCCTTCGCAATCAAGCAGGCGAGCTGATCTCCGATAGCCACGAACTCACCTTCGACTTTACTTCCCAGAATCCACGCGATCGCGAGCTCAAAGTCAGATTCCTGCTCACTAGCCAAGCCGACGCCGCTAATAGCCAACCCGTTAAACTACGCCTAGAAGAAAAGCTCACTGGCACATCCCAACACGGAATATACAAAACTGAAAGCTACACCATCCGCCGTTCCTTCACCAGCGATTTTGACTTCTAGCCGCCCTCAACAGCCGCTTATGCCATGACCGAACTCGACCAGAAAATTAACGAACACTTCCCCGGCCTTGTCGTTCGCAAAGACCTGGTCAAAGCCGTCAAAGGTAACGCGATCGTCCCTTCCTACGTGCTGGAATACCTGCTCGGCCAGTACTGCGCCACCAATGACGAGGCTTCCATTCAAACTGGCATCGGCACCGTCAAAGAAATCCTTCGCAAACACTACGTCCACCGCAACGAAGCTGGACTTGTCCGCTCTAATATAAAAGAGAAAGGCCGCTACAAAGTCATCGACAAAATTAGCGTCTCTCTCAACGACAAAGCCGACGTTTACGAAGCCGAATTCGCCAATCTCGGTATCAAGAAGCTGATTGTCGATTCTGCCACCGTCAAATCCCATCCCAAGCTGCTCGTCAGCGGCGTTTGGTGCATCGCCGATGTCGAGTACGAATTCACTGAAGACAAAAACATCAGCCCCTGGCTGCTCTCCACGCTGAAGCCTATTCAGCTTTCTCACTTTGACTTCGAAGAATACGTAGCAGCCCGCAGCCAGTTCACCACAGAAGAATGGATCGACCTGCTCGTGCAGAGCATCGGCTTTAATCCAGAGCTATTTGGTACACGCAGCAAGCTTATCCAGCTCACTCGCCTTATTCCCTTTTGCGAACGCAACTACAACTTTATAGAACTTGGCCCTAAAGGCACCGGGAAATCTCACATCTACTCAGAATTCTCGCCTCACGGCATCCTGCTATCCGGCGGCGAAGTCACCGTTGCCAAGCTCTTTGTCAATAACGCCACTGGCAAAATCGGCCTGGTTGGCTATTGGGATGTGGTTGCCTTTGATGAATTTGCTGGCAAGCAAAAGCGGGTAAATAAAGCCCTGGTAGATATCATGAAAAACTACATGGCTAACAAATCCTTTTCGCGTGGCGTAGAAACCCTCGGCGCAGAAGCCTCCATCGCCCTGGTTGGCAACACTCAGCACACGCTGCCATACATGCTCAAGCACTCCGATCTCTTCAACGATCTACCTGCCAAGTTCTACGATTCCGCCTTTCTCGATCGAATTCACTGCTACATTCCCGGTTGGGAAGTTGACATCATTCGCAGCGAAATGTTCTCTGATGGCTATGGCTTCGTCGTAGACTATATCGCCGAAATTTTGCGAGCCATGCGAAGCTACGACTATTGCGATCGCTACAAAGAGCACTTCACGCTTTCCTCAGACATTTCAACAAGAGACAGAGACGGTATCCACAAAACCTTCTCCGGCCTGATGAAAATTCTCTTCCCTCAAGGCGGTGCAACCGTTCAAGAAATAGAAGACCTGCTGAAGTTTGCCATCGAAGGCCGCAAGCGAGTAAAAGACCAGCTTACTCGTATCGATCCTACCTACGCCGCCGTTCAGTTTTCCTATACAGACAGCGCAGGAACTTCTAAGCCTGTTGCCACCCTCGAAGAAACCCAACATCCCAGCGCCTATCACCGTCAGGTAAACGCTGGTGATGCAAATGCCCTACCCCCGACAGAGACAACGCCTGAAGCGGCTACAGCTCAACCTGCCCCCATTGAAGCAGGGCCCAAAGAACAACATCTCACCTTCCAAGAAAACCAGCGCGGCGTCAGCTACTCGACACTGTTTGAACCCTATCTCAAAGGCGCAACCGGCATCATGGTCACTGACCCCTATATCCGAGCCTTCTACCAAATCCGCAACTTCATGGAATTCCTAGAGGTAGTCGCCCGCTGCAAGCCCGCCGAAGACGAGATAGATATCCGCCTTGTCACCATCGAAGACGATCTCTACCCCGACAGACAAAGAGAGCACCTCGACAAAATTGTGGAAGCCGCAAAATCGATCGGCATCAACCTTAACTGGGGCTTCGACGACTCAAAGACAATCCACGCCCGCAGCATCGTCACTGACCACGGCTGGAAAATCTCTCTAGATCGAGGGCTAGACATCTTTCAGCGCTACGACATGAACGACACCTTCTCATTCTCAAACCGCCTACAGCAGTTCAGACCCTGCAAAACCTTCGAAGTGACCTATATGCGAAGAGTACAAAAAGACTAGAGATCCCATAGTGTTTTTCATAGCTGGTGACCTGTGACGCGATGACACAACCGAATTCGTTTATGTGGTGAAGATTGATAGATGCCATACACCTCCAGGACTTTACTCGGGCTAGACAAGCCTTAGAATTGAATTAGCACTGATACCCGGCTAGACGATGATTTGAGCTCGCAAAGCTAACCTAGCAATTGATTTCCTAAGGACTGTTTAAGATGCCTTCTCCGTTTCCCGGTATGGACCCCTATCTCGAAGGTTACCTTTGGCCTGATGTGCATAGTGCCCTAGCGAGCAAAATTAGGCAGTCCTTGACCCCGTTGCTGCGGCCTAAATATGCAGCTCGTCTAGAAGTTTATATGGCTGAAGATCCTTTCCCGGAGGGCGAAATTGGCATCCTCTATCCTGACGTCGAGGTTGTAGAAACCCCACAGAGGCAGCGTCTCACTCAGTCTTTAGACAGCGGTACGCTCACGATTACGCCCCCTGCTTTGGCCCTTCCGGTTACCCAATCTGTGCAAATTCGTTTGACCAGTGTCGAAATTCGTGCCACGGCTAATAACAAGCTCATTACCAGTATCGAAATTCTGTCCCCGGTCAATAAACGCGAACCGGGCCTGACGACCTACCGCCAAAAGAGACAGAGGCTCTACCAGGCCGACGTACATCTCCTGGAACTTGACCTACTCAGACGCGGTGTCCGTCCCTTTGCTCAACCTCGCCTGCCAAAAGTTCCTTACTGTATCCCCCTTACCCGCGCCCAGTCCAGGCAAATTGAAATTTGGCCGGTTGAACTGCCAATTCCTCTTCCCGTCATCCCCGTTCCTCTACAATCGCCTGAGCCTGATGTGCCGCTAGATTTGCAGTCTGTCCTTGCTGCAATCTACGACGAAGCAGCCTACGACCTTACTCTCGACTACCGTCAATCTCCACCACCGCCTATCTTCTCTGGCGTTGAGTCGAAGTGGCTTCAATCGCTTGGGCTGTACTAGTACCGGATAAACCTACGCTTTTTAGCTTTTAACCGATAGCCCATAGATAGACGCGGCCGACTGGATGGTTCTGTATTGTGCCTACAGTCGCGTCCCTTATCCTTTTGCAACTTAGCCTCACCACTGACCAAAGCGAAAATCTTAACGACAAGGCGATCGCAATCCATCAAAAGCTCTGCGTAGAATACGGCTGTCCAATCGCCTACTTTCACAATCTAGATCCGCTGAGTGAGCTGGTCTCGGCTCTACTGTCGCATCGAACCAAAAACAAGGATTCCGGCCGAGCGTTCAAGCAGCTACGGGCGGCGTTTCCAAGCTGGGAGGCGGTTCGCGATGCGGATACAGAGGCTGTACAAAAGGCGATCGCACCCTGCACCTGGCCAGAGCAAAAAGCCCCGCGAGTCCAACAGATTCTAAAGCAAATCACTGCCGAAAGAGGAGCGCTCTCGGTAGATTTCCTCGCGGATATCTCTGTAAAAGAAGGCAGAGCATGGCTAGAGCAGCTCACGGGCGTCGGCCCTAAAACCAGCGCCGCTGTTTTGGCATTTAGCACTCTGCGGCGTAGAGCGCTGCCTGTCGACAGTCACCATCATAGGGTAGCCGTCAGGACAGGTCTGATTCCGGCAAAGGTCTCGGTCGGCCCTTCGCACGCAATTCTAGAAGCGCAGCTACCCGCCGACTGGTCAGCTCAGCAGGTATACGACAATCACGAGGTGCTGATGCTGCACGGCCAGCAGTGCTGTCACTATCGAAATCCGGCATGTGCGCGCTGCGTCATTCTAGATCTCTGCCCATTCGGACAGCAGGCCATCCGCACAAATGGCAATCAAAGCCAGTTGCCTAGCAGAATATATGGAGCCCAGTAGCGAGGGTGCTGATAGCCTCGGTTAGTCCCCTCGCCGTTTATTATCTGTAGCTGAGCAATTCTGAGCGCCTGAGCTTTTGAGGTCTGCGGCTGTTGCAGTGCTTGGTAAAAGTAATTGGAGAAGAGCGCGCCAGTTTCATCGTCTAGATTCCACAGGGTAGCTAGAGTGCTGCGGGCTCCGGCCTGGACTGCGATGCCAGCAAGTCCTAGCGCAGCGCGTCCATCGCCTAAAGCGGTTTCGCAAGCGCTGAGAATCAGGAGTTCTATCGCCTTTGAGCTGTCTTGGCGATAGCTGGGGTCGCTCTGGCGGAGAAGGGCGTTGAATTCGTCGATTTTGATGGGTTCGTCCCAGGCGAGGATAAAGGTGTCTTCAGCATCGGTGCCGAACTGGCCGTGGGTGGCTAGGTGAACGACTTGATGAGAATTTTCAGTGAGGAGCTTTGTAAACCGAGCTGTCGTGAAATCTTCGTTTAGTAGAACGCGGCTGCTGGTTGCCTGTTGGACCTGAGTGACTTCTTGTCTGACGAAGGGAAGATCCGAGAATCCGTGACGCCCTTCGCTGAGTCCGGCAATCAGAGTGGTTAGTCCTTTGCTAGCTAAGGGTTGGGGGTCGACCATCTGAAGGCCGGGGGCGATCGCGATGCTGTAGTTTTCGATCAGGTACTGCTCGCCGTTGTAGAGAGCGGACATAGGAATGTTGCGCAAAGGGCCGTCTAGCACGAAGACTAGCGTGTCGATCCGATTGTTCTCTAGCGTGGCTTGCGTAGGGCGAATGAGTAAGTCGTAGAGCTGAGCTGAAAGGATTTTGAGCTGATTGAGTGATTGGGGCAGGCGGACTTTTCTTTGAAACTGGTTGAGAAGGATTTCTAAATCTGGCTGAGCAATGGGAACGGTGTACTGCGCAAGCGGCCGACCCGGTAGCTTTAGGAGAATTTCGAGACGATCTGACAGAATGATGGGATAAAGAACAGCGCTCGGAGAGGGGGCATTTTCGATCAGCTGATTGATATCTTTGCTAGGCGGAATGCAGGGCGCTTTGAAGAAGTTTTCGAGTTCGGCGAGCTGAAGCGATTCGATGGCGAGCTGGGCTTTTTGAAGATTTTCTAGCGGGGCTGTTTCTGTTTCTTGTAGAGTTTTTGGGAAAGCCTCTGAAGATGGCTGCTGGCTCAGTAGCAGATCGACCCATTCTCGGTAGACGGGCTCTACTTTCTCTCTAAAGTCAAAGCGAAGATTAGGCGCGATCGCAATTAAATTTCCTCTAAGCGTTTCTAAACTCTCTACCGCACTCTCATAGTTGTCTAATGCGAGCGTAATCTGATTTTGCTGCCAATGCACTCTGCCTAGCGCCCACTGCCACTGATAGGCCAAATCAGCCGCGTTCAGCGTTTGGGCAACTGTCAGCGCTCGCCCTAAAGCAGATTGAGCATCTGATAGCTGCTGTTGTTTTAGATAGAGTTCTCCTAGATAGCCTAGTGCGTATGATTCGGCGCGGCTGTCGGAGCGCGTACGAGCTTGCTGCTGGGCAATCGCTAAGTTTTGCGCGATTGACTGCGGCGTGATGCTATCGAATTTTGGAGAATCTTCTATCTGGTGGCGAGCTAGTTCGAGACGAGCGTTTACGGTGATTTTGCTAACGGGTAGCTGCTCTATCAGCGCCTGAATCTCTGTATAGAGTATTTCAATCTGTTGTTGAGCGTCGGTGGTGTTAAGTCGTGAGAGCAAAGGCAGTTTGCTGAGATGCGATCGCAATCGTGTCTGAAGAGTGGTGGCGATCGCACTGGCGACTTCATAGTGAGCTAGCGCCTGTTCTATTTCTCCAGAGGCGGCGGCGATGTGGCCTAGACTCAGCGTCAGCGGTGCGATTGCTATAGCATTCGGAATAGTGCCCGAACTTTGAGCTTCTAAAGCGTTTAGCGTTTGTGCGATCGCTAAGGCTGCTTCTATCGTTTCTTTAGCGGCGTCCAGTTCCCCCGTTGTGCGCTGAAGGTCTGATAGTAGATGCAGTCCGCCAACCTTAATGACAGAATCCGGCTGCTCGAACAGGCTGAGCGCCTCTAGCTGAAGTAGGGCGCGGCGATAGAATCCTAGCGACTGTAGCTGCTGCACTTGAGCGATCTGATTGCTGTGATAATTACTTGAGGCAGACTGCGTGTTTAGAACGGACTGAGAGCCGGAAGCAGTCTCTGAATGCGTTTGTGCGACTGCGCGAATCGACACATCTGATGAGGGGAAATGCGTAAAGCTCAGCAGAAAAGACAAACAGAAACAAACTATCAGCGTCAGGGCGTTGCGTTGTAATCTCTTCACCGCTTCTCCCCGCTGATACAAGAATGATAGTGCGCGCTGTTTGCTTGGGCAGTGGCTGAATCTAGCGCAACCAAGACAACCGCCCCTTCTGAATTCCGCTGCCATCCGATTGCTTCGGCCATAGAAGTCATCTCGATTCAGAGAGTATCGGATAAACTGCTCGAATCTGGGCTATCTGACAGATTTTGAGGGAAGTTCTCATTACGAATAACATCTATCGGACTAGGCGGCGCACCGCCCTGCCCCGTTACGACAAATGCATTTCTACCTTCGCTATCGGCTAGACAGCGCTGTGCGACCTGACCTGGCGCAACGGCTTCAGTCGGCAGCTCGATAACGCCCTCGGTGGGATCGAGTTCAAGATTGTTGAATAGAATAGTGCCTGCTGTGCCAAATTCAGAGCTAGCGTCAATATCGTTGGTGGTGTTGCCTGCGATCGCCTGCCTCGCCTCTAACCCTAGAATGCTCTGAGTTGTGATATTAACATTTCCACCCATTCCCAGAAACGCATTGGCGATAATATCGCTGTCTTCGCCAGGAACCGCAATCACAAATCCCGTCGGTGCTACGATATTGATATTTCCCCCATCGCCTCCGGCCGCTGCTGTACCTGCTGTTGCCGAGATCAAACTGTTGTTACGCAGTAGCAAAAAGTCCTGCACGTTAAAGCTGAGGATGCCACCGTTGCCCGATAGTGATTCTGCCGTGATTCTGCCGTTGTCTAGCACAATCTGCCTGGCATTGATTTCAGCATCTCTAACAGCGCCTAACTCTTCAACGCCTAAGTCTTCAACGCCTAACTCTTCAACCGCCGCATCATCATCCGTACTGACCGTCAGCCTGGCCCCATCACGGATCACTAACGACTCTGTTGTAAGATCTAGCCGCCCCGAGTCCCCGGAGCCTTCAGTTCTTGCAAATAACCCAAACAGTTTGTTGCTATCAGCCCCAGAGCCAGATAGGACAACTTCCTCTGCCCGAATAATCAAATCGCCGCCTTGTCCTGCTCCGTTAGTACTGCTAAAAATTCGTCCTCCATCTGAGATTAAAAGGCGTCCTGTGGTCAGGCTAATCGGGCCAGAATCGCCAGGGCTACTACTGCTATTAGAAGTCGTAATTGCACTTGATATAGTGTTGGATTCACCGCTTACGACAATTGACTCTGTTGCATTAACAGTAATACCGCCGCTATCACCGCCCGCCATAGCAACCGGTCTAGACTCGATTTGTCCGCCAGAGCGTACTATCAGATTTTCAGTGTTTATCTGAATTCTTCCAGAATCCTGCACTCCTGATGTATTAGAGATTAATTGACTAAGCCTAGGATCACCATTGGGGACCGGCACAACCCCAGAGATCTCAACCGTACCGTCAGGCACATCAACAAACAAGGTTCCACCCAAGCCGTTACCTAGCGCTGAAGTAGAGACTGATGAGCCTTCTTGGATGCTTAACTGCTGGGCACGAATTGTCAACGCGCCAGCTGCACCTGTGGCGGTTTCTCTTGATTGCGATCGCAGCCTACTTCCATCTAGTAGCGCAATAGAACCATTAGCCTCTAGTAAGAGATTGCCGCCAGCGCCCGTCCCGAAGGTGTCTGTCGATATGAGAGCGCCATTTGCAATTAAATCAGCGGATGTTAGTAAAATATTACCGCCATCGCCCGTCCTGAAGGTGTCTGACAATATAAGAGCGCCGTCCACGCTCAAATTAGCGGACGCTAGAATAGAAATTCCTTCCCCTGGCAAGCGACTAAAGTTTCGACTAAATAGCTCGCTGTCTTCTCGCAGTTGGATCTGCCGTCCGGCTAGAACAATCCGCCCGCTCGGACTATCTAGATCGACTGAGTTAGTATCTACGACACCAGCCACCAGATCGATATCACTTAAGGCGAACTCTGAAAAGTTTTCACTATCTATATCGAAACGAGATACTAAACTCTCGTCTGAGGGTGTTAACTCGATGCTGCTCCCAGGCGCTAGACTCGCTAGCTCAACTTGACCAGAAGGAACAATAACAATGCCCGTTAATCTAATTCCATTTCCAGCAAATAGCGCTCTGTCAGCATTAAGCGGCGAAAAATCACCTTCAATGCCAATTTCAATCCCCCTAGAAGTCTCGCCAAACGATAGACCAATCGGCTGACTGACTGTCAGCAGCGGTGCGGGCTGCGGACTGAGGCTGCTAAACTCGCCGCCGTCTGCAAACGTCAGCGACTCAGCAGTGCTAATCATGATAGAGCCGCCGATCTCAATCGCCGATTCCGGTCCGAAAACCACGCCTGCCGGGTTGAGTAAGAAAAGATCAACTGTGTCGCTAGCAATCGTCCCATTGATTTCGGAGGGCTTTCCTCCTGTCACCCGGCTAAAGATTGTAGTGATGTTGTCATCTGGGCTGAACTGGGCTGTCTGCCCCTCCTCCAGCGAAAAGCTATCGAAGCTGTGAAACAACAGTTCAGCGCCAGCGCCTCTAATCGAGCCGCCGCTAATCTCGTATGTTTTACCATCCAGCCTTACGCTAGTGTTTTCGCCTCCTAAGCTTTGGTCTTCAATCACTTGAGCGATGCCTTCGCCTGGGCTAAGGACTGCGGCGATCGCACCTACTACTCCTATCAAAACAAAGCGCAGCAAGCCGCCATACCGTAGTAAATATCGTGATAGTGAGTCAGTCTGAGAAAGGAAGTCAAGTGACATAGCAATGTCTGCTTATCAATACAAAGCAAGGCTTGATAGGGCAACGAGTCAACCCTACCAAGCCTTGCTTCCCTAAAGACAAAAAGACTAAGAATTTACAGAAAGTAGAAGCTTAGCCAGTCAAGACTCTAAAAAGATCCGGTCGAAAAGATTGGAATCTCCTGCTTGATAGCTTGCCAAACTTTGCTAAGGCTCAGCTTGCTTTCGGTTGGCTTTTCCAGATCAATTGGCTGTAGTCCTCTATCACGTATATCGGCTACAACGACGCTACAGGGATTGTCTGATACCACCTGATAGGGTTCCGAGTCCGGCACATAAGCGCCAACGGCGGCTAGCTCTGTTACGTCGGTAGCAGAAGGACATTTGCGAGTAGAAAACGGGGCATACGGACTTAGCACATCGGGCATGTCTGCGACGCCGATATGCGCAGAGATCGGAACGCCAGTAGCCTGTTGATTGACCCGAGAATAGCCCAGTGCGTGGCCGACCTCGTGCAGCGCGACCGTAAACAAATCAATCACGTAGGCATCAGGCAGTTCGGCGAGTAGCTGCGGACTTTGCTGGGCTCTAGGCGATGAGGATGCGATCGCCTCAATCGGGCCAAATATAGCCGAATCGAGCGGATTAGAATCCAAAAGCAGCTTAACTGGAATGTCTTTTGTCTGACCATCCTCGTCAATGCGATGAACGCTCAGCGGGCTGCTATTGAATAATATGGTGGCTTCTGTGCGGTCAGCTTCGCTACAGACACTGGTGTCAGGTTTGCCAGGAGCCCCGCAGATATGTAGAGCTAGTACCTCGTCTTCTACAGATGGAAAGTCTGTCGTGGGCGATCGCCACAGTTCGCCAAGTCCTTTTAGAGCGCTCTGGTCCAAATCTACTGGGTCAATCGTCTTCACTCCGCCGATCAAGTTACCGGTCAAAACGCCGTCGGTGTGAGTAGGATCGGCGATGTCAAAGGCTGCCCAGCCGACGTTTATTTTGAATATTGGAATGGTCGAATCTTCGAAGGCACTCTCCCAAATGTCGATTGCATTGTTTACCAGTTCGACAATGTCGGTTGGATCGCTCGAAGCGCCTTTAATACCTGTCAATAAGTTGGGGTTGGCTGAGCGCCCCTCTTGAACTATCAGCGTCTTTTTATTGAGTGTCTTTTGCTCAAGGGGATCGGTACCCGGAATGATCATGGGATCGCAGGTAGGATCTAGCGCACAGGGAATAGGATCACCGCCGCCAGGATCGCCGCCGCCAGCTCTGTGTCTAGCGTATGCTGGCGCGCTATCTACGAAAAGCAGCAAGACCACTAGACTCACTATCAACAAACAGCGCGTGATCGAAAATTTGAAATTCATTGACTGCATTCTTCAAGAAAGAAATTAGGAGGATAAGAAATGAATAGGCTTTTCGAGATGCACAGGGTTTGAACGTTGCTGAACAAAGTTTGGTAAGGATTTTGGGCAATGTTCTTTCAAGCTGTCAGGAGATGCTGAAAGTTTTCTGCAACGCTTTACAGATGTTTAGAAAGGTTGGTTTGATAGCAACTGTAGCGCGGCGATCGCCATCCGTACGCGGATCATATTGCTTGATTCGACAGCCTTTCGAGTGATAACAATTCTGTGCGCGCTATCTAGACCAATTTAGAGAATAAAAGTAAGAAGAATAGTGTGCAAAATGAATCAGCTGTAGAGATTTTGAATGCTGTGCTGATAAGTTATCTAGACAGGGCGTCTATACGCTCTCATCGTTTCAAAGTATGAAAGCTAGCCGCTAGAGCTGCATTTACCTAAGACCTTATGGACTAACAACTGCCGCTGAGGCTGCGCTAATGGATAGAAGGGTTACCCTAAAACTAAATGAAGGCAGTCTGACATCAGGATTCTTGGTCACTTTGTTAATAGGTGATGAAAGGGCTCCACATTCTGTTGACATTTCGGGTAGGCTTCCTGCTGCGCCTCATCTAAAGGCGCTGTACCTACAGTGGCAGCTAGCCTATCGACACTTAGGGGTGGCGACTCGCCTAGAGCCTGTTCCTTTTGAGTATCCGACCAACGTGTCGCTAGTGGATGAATGCGGTGAGCTAGCCCAACGGCTGTGCGCTGCGTTTAATCAGTGGCTACAGGCGGAGTCGTTTCGTCCGGTTCGAGACAAGCTGCTAGTGAATCTCAATGCGGCGGATACCATTCGGTTGATTTTACAAACTGAGCCGGGAATTGTGCAGCGACTGCCCTGGCATCTGTGGGAAGTGTGCGATCGCTATCCCAAGCTAGAAATCACCCTCAGCCCGTCTGCATACGAAAGCAACGCCCTTTCCCCGGCTCGCCGTCGCACCAAGATCCGCATCCTTGCCATCATCGGCCAGAGCCAAGGGCTCGATCTCAAAACCGATCAGGCCCTGCTCAATCAACTGCCTGATGCTGAAGTTTGCGCGCTCTTAGAACCCGATCTAAAGACGCTCAGCGAGGCGCTGTGGGACCCGGAAGGCTGGGATATTCTATTTTTCGCGGGGCACAGCGCGACCAAATCGCTGAAGGACTCTATCAGAGCGGCGCTGCCCGATGAGGCGCTGCCTGAGAGCATGCGCACCGAGGCAGCACCGCAGGCGAACCATTTTGCCATTCCGCCGGACGGTGAGCTATACGTCAGCGAAGCAACGCCGTTGATTCTTTCCTCGCTCGAAAATCCGCTGAAAAAAGCAGTCGCGCACGGTCTGAAGATCGCCATCTTCAATTCTTGTGACGGGCTGGGCCTAGCCTACGCGCTAGCCAAGTTCAAGATCTCGCAGATCGTGGTGATGCGTGAGCCTGTCCCTGATTTGGTGGCACATGCCTTTCTAAAGTCTTTTCTAGAAGCTTTCTCGCGGGGCGAATCGCTAGCGCTATCGGTTCGAGAGGCCAGAGAAAAGCTCCAGATCCTAGAATCTGAGTTTCCTTGTGCCTCCTGGCTACCGGCGCTGTATCAGAATCCCGCTGAGCTGCCGCCGACTTGGCAAACGCTGCGATCGCCCACTTCAAAGCAGACTCGCCCGCAGCCTCACTGTATCGGACTCGCCTACCTCCTCGCCACATTTCTAATCGTGATAGTTCGAGCCATCGGCGGCTTTGAGAGCCTAGAGCTACAGTCTCTCGATCGGCTAATGCGGCTGCGGCCAAGAGAGAGCCGCGACGATCGGATTGTGCTGGTGACGATAGACGATGCGGACGTGCTCGCTCAAGACCCAGAAGATAGAAGAGGCTCTCTAGCCGATAGCGACCTGCTGCGGCTGCTAGAGATTTTAAATCCGATGGAGCCTCGAACCATTGGCCTAGATATCTACAGAGATTTTCCAGTGCGGCAAAACCTGCCTGAGCTGAAAACAGCGCTAGCGTCGCAGGAAAACCTGTTTGGCGTCTGTAAAAGCCGCGACGACTCGGTAGGCAGCCCCGGCATTCCGCCCCCGCCGGAAATGTCTGGCCCCTACAGAGCGGGCTTTAGCGACTACATCACCGATTCGGATGGCGTGGTCAGAAAGCAGCTGTTTTCTATGACCCCCAACCTGGCCTCTCCTTGTAAAGCTGAATACGGGCTAGCCGCGATGCTAGCGATGGACTACCTAGCCCAAGAAGAGATCATTGTCGACTTTGGTGAGGATGATGAGCTGCTCCTTGGCGATCTATCGCAGCCGCCTTTCGAGCGTAATGACGGCGGCTATGTCAACAGTCCCGATCAGGGCTGGCAGACGCTATTGAACTATCGCGCGCTGCCGCAGCTAGAAGACATTGCCGAACAGATTTCGCTGACGGAGATACTGTCCGGGCAGGTCAATCCAGAAGCAATTCGCGATCGCATTGTCATTATCGGCAGTATCGCTAGCGGTTTTGACGATGACCGCTGGCTAACCCCCTACAGTCAGGGCGCTGAAGAAACCACTAGAGGCTTATTCATGCAGGCGCATATGGTCAGTCAGCTAGTTAGCGCGGCCATAGACGGTCGTGGGCTGATTCGGACCTGGCCACGCTGGGCCGACATGCTGTGGATTCTGGGCTGGGCCAGTGTTGGCAGCCTGCTGATAGTAGTGCTCACTCGCGATCGCCACCATTTCCTCAGCAAGCTGGCTTTAGGCTTGCTAGTCAGCGAGGTGGCTTTGTTTGGGCTATGCTGGCTGCTACTTTCACAAGCCTATACTTGGGTGCCCTGGGCCTCTGCTGCGATCGCTCCGGTTACGGTAGCGGGCACCACCCTAGTACTCAATCGCTCCACGTCCTCTGCTAGCCGGACGTCTCGCTCGTCTCATTTACCCAAGTTTTCGGAACTCTTGTCATGAAACCCATTCAGATAATTCTTTCGCTGCTCGGCTCACTGATCGGCTCACTGGCTCTACTATCAACAGGCGTCGCCGAGGCGCAGATTTCTCCAACCGCGCCGCTCCAGTTTGTGCCGCCTGCTGCTCCCGAGCGGGGTCGGCCACCGGGTCGGCACCAGGGAGGTGCTAGCCGAGGAGGATGCAGCGTGGATGGCCAGCCGCCGCTGACGGCAATAATTCCTTTTCTCGAATCAGAGACAACAGATGGGGTAGAGTCTGCAAATTTAGAAGCAACAGCAAAAGATGCAGTCCCGGCAATACGGTCTTTGACCAGTCGCTCGGATGTCTATAGTCTAACGACGCAGGCGTATCCCTCTTTTTGGTTTTATGTTCCCTATTCGCTAGAGACAACGCCTTTGGAGTTTGTTCTACAAGATGAAAACGACAATACGCTTTATCAGGAGCGCGTCTTTAGTGGAACGTTGGAAAATCAGGTTGAGAGTATAGATAGCGATCGCGGTATTATCCAAGTCACTCTTCCTGATGCTGCCCCAGCGCTAGAAGCAGGCATGACTTACCACTGGTTCTTTCTAGCCTATTGCGATCAGGACGATCCTAGCTTTGTTGAAGGGTGGGTGACGCGATCGCCTTTGCCTACGGCGGCTGATGCGCTATTGACTGCAACCCCGCGCGAGCAGGCTTTCTTTTACGCTCAAAACAGTATCTGGCAAGAGGCACTGACAGTTTTGGGAGAGCATTACAAAGGGAATGCAACAGATGCGGCTGTTTCTCGTGATTGGGAGAGTCTGCTAGAGTCTGTGAACTTGGGCCATCTAGCAGAGCAGCCTTTGGTGGACTGTTGTTCTTTGGAATAGCGATCACAGTAAGATTTGATCACGGCTGAATCAATAGTACGGGTAAAAAATGACTAGAGCTGCGGATGATTCAGAATTGCTTTATCGCTCGCTGGTTCGCTCGCTCAGGCGACGGAAGGGATTCGGGATTTTGTTTTTGCAATGTTCGTCTGCGTATGGACGAGCGATATTTTCCCGGCTGCAAGCAGACGTGCCGCAGAAAAGGATGGGTCAAATTACTTTGACCAGGGAGTCTAGAACCCTATTGCAGCAGGTTGCCAGTAGAAAAGATGTGAATGAACTGAAGGTTTTGTTTGTTTTTGGCATGGACGAGGTTTTGTCACCTTATGCAGAGCAGGTTGGCGATCTGGTATCTGAAGTAGATGAGGAGAGATTGCTGAGGGTGCTGCCGCCTATCTTGCACCATCTGAACCGACTGAGAGAGAATTTTTTGACGCGGTTTCCGCACATTTGCCTTGTGTTTGTGATGTCGCCTTTTTCGCTGATGTTCCTGATGTATCGGGCATATGACTTTTTCGTTTGGAACTCGGGCGTGTGGCGGTTTTCTGAATCCTCACAGGCGAAACTGGCGCAGAGCGGTAGAATAGCCGAGAAAACGTAGGCTGCGCGGTCCCGGTTAGTGGCTGTAATCTTTGTGCTTGAGCTTCTTCAAACCCTATGGCAGTTTGCGTTAGATAATGCCGAGATTGCGATCTTTTTGATGACGGCGACGGCTGGCGCTGCGGCCTGGGCAGGAAAGAATGCTTGGAAGCGGTTTGCGCGTAGGCAGAAACGATCGCCTGAGCTAGTCGATACTTTTCCGTTTGCGGTGATTCCTGTCAATAGCACTGATGTGGAGCAGCGAATCTATGCGAGTAAGCAGCAGACAAAGGATAATTCGCTGGCGGCTTTTAATATTCCGTATCAGCAGCGACTGAGTACGCAAGTAGTACAGCAGGTGCTGATGGAGCGCATAGAGGCGAAGCGCTGGCTGCTGATTCTTGGGACAGACAGGACTGGGGAAGACGCGAGAGGCCGCTGTGCTAGCGCAGACGCATAGTCGGCAGGGTTGGACAGTATTGCGATTGAAAACCCACGAGCTTTTGTCGGTGCCTGAGAGCTATCCGATTGACCGATTAGATAGACGGCCAAAGCTGCTGTTTGTGCTGGATGACTTGAATCAGGCGATGATGTCTGGTCGAACGTCGGATGGGGTGGAGCACGAAGTGAAGACGAGGCTGCTGGAGTCGCCGCTACAGGTGCGGCTGCTAGAGACTTTGAAGTTCTATATGAAGCAGTGCGGGCCGGAGCAGGTGCGGGTGGTGGCAACTGCGCGTAATGAGAAAGAGCGGGTGGATGAGGATATCGCCAGCTATTGGGAGCAGCTTGAGTTTGAAAAGTACAGGGAGTTTTGGCAGCGGTTTGACTGCTATGAGTTGCCTCAGCCGGAGAACCAGGCGGTAGAAGGAATGCTGAAGGCAGCGGCTAGCGCGGCGGGCGTAGAGATAGAAGGCGATCTAGTAGAGATTGCGCGGACCAACGACCGGACGTTTGGGAATCCGGTGGCTAATCTGGAGCGGCTGAAGAATGAGGGAGAGCGGCTAAGCATTGATACATTTCAGCCAACGCTGAGAGGTAGCTGGCAGCGTCAATATCAAGCGGCGAAAGAACAGTATGGCCCAATCGCAGACTATCTCTATGACGGTGTGGATCTGCTGCGACAGTTGAACGTTTCTTTGACTGAACCGCGAGTGCTGCTAGTGGCGAGAATAGTGTCGGGTCAGCGCGGCTGGCGTAACTGGTGGAATCGCTGGCAGCTACGCAAAGGACTAAAAGCACTAGATGCAACAGAGCGGATTCTAGAGCCCCGCGATGGTCAGATTGAGGCGAAAGGATATAGCGCTGATTTAGATCGATATTTTGAACAGATCTATCAGCGACTGTCGGCAACAGTTGAGCCAGAAGACACAGCTAGTGTATTGATGAGCGTGTGGTTTGTAGCCCATCAAAGAGAAAAGTATCCAGCAGCTTTATATTTGACTGAAAGAATGCTGTCGTTTTCGCCTTCTGCTGATATCGCTTCTCTATTGTTCTACGGTAAAGGCATTGCCCTCGGTGCCATCGGCAGAACCGAGGAGGCGATCGCGGCCTATGACCAAGCCCTCGCCATCAAACCCGACTACCACGAAGCGCTGAATAACAAAGGCAATGCCCTGAGTGCCATCGGCAGAACCGAGGAGGCGATCGCGGCCTATGACCAAGCCCTCGCCATCAAACCCGACAACCACGAAGCGCTGTATAACAAAGGCGTTGCCCTGGTGCCATCGGCAGAACCGAGGAGGCGATCGCGGCCTATGACCAAGCCCTCGCCATCAAACCCGACTACCACGAAGCGCTGAATAACAAAGGCAATGCCCTCGGTGCCATCGGCAGAACCGAGGAGGCGATCGCCGCCTATGACCAAGCCCTCGCCATCAAACCCGACTACCACGAAGCGCTGTATAACAAAGGCGTTGCCCTGCGTGCCATCGGCAGAACCGAGGAGGCGATCGCCGCCTATGACCAAGCCCTCGCCATCAAACCCGACTACCACGAAGCGCTGTATAACAAAGGCATTGCCCTCGGTGCCATCGGCAGAACCGAGGAGGCGATCGCCGCCTATGACCAAGCCCTCGCCATCAAACCCGACTACCACGAAGCGCTGAATAACAAAGGCATTGCCCTGGGTGCCATCGGCAGAACCGAGGAGGCGATCGCCGCCTATGACCAAGCCCTCGCCATCAAACCCGACTACCACGAAGCGCTGTATAACAAAGGCGTTGCCCTCGGTGCCATCGGCAGAACCGAGGAGGCGATCGCCGCCTATGACCAAGCCCTCGCCATCAAACCCGACTACCACGAAGCGCTGTATAACAAAGGCATTGCCCTGGTGCCATCGGCAGAACCGAGGAGGCGATCGCGGCCTATGACCAAGCCCTCGCCATCAAACCCGACTACCACGAAGCGCTGTATAACAAAGGCGTTGCCCTCGGTGCCATCGGCAGAACCGAGGAGGCGATCGCGGCCTATGACCAAGCCCTCGCCATCAAACCCGACGACCACGAAGCGCAGGCTGCAAAAGGGATAGCCTGTTACCAGCTCGGTAGATATGCAGAATCAGAACCAGGACTAAAGCTCGCTTGCGAACTTCAACCAGACAGTACCTGAGCTGTTGTATGCATATGCTTTGACCCTACCTCAAATCGAAAGAAGCGAAGAAGCACTCACCAAAATCAATGAGGCTCTCGCGATCAAACAGCCAGACAACAAAGACATGCTCAATCTAAAGTCGCTGTTCTTAGTAAGCTCGATCGCCATCGAAGAAGCGCTCACGCTAGTTGATCAAGTTCTAGAAACAGATCCTGATAACCACTCGTTCTTGGTACAACAAAGCTTGCTATCACTCACTACTTTCACAAGCAGATCTTATCAATCCAGTGTCTGCAAAAAGCGATCGCACTAGAAGGCGGCACCGAATATATCGACATGGCCAAAACCGACAGCGACTTCGATGCCATTCGCGACCATGCCGACTTTCAAAGACTGCTTGCGACTAGTATTAGCGACGATGCGAATAGAGTTCCGGCAAATCATAGAAGGTTTTCTATACTCGAAAAAGCCAGCATAGAAAATCTTCAAACCAATGCTCTTAGAGCGAACCCTAGCTCTTCGGGAACGAACCCTAGCTCTTCGGGAAGAACCCTAGCTCTTCGGGAACGAACCCTAGCTCTTCGAGAATGAACCTTGGCTCTTGGGGAACGAACCCAAGCTCTTGAAGAACGAACCCTAGCTCTGAGAAGAATGACGCGATCGCAGCCTCAGATGAGCAACTCTTGGAACGACCTAGCTCTCAAAGAACGAACCGAACTAGCACCAGCTTAGGGTCAGAACAAGCCTGCTAAAGCTGCTTTCGCAGCAGACTCATCGCCTCTCCTTGCGCGGGCGTAATCACCACCGATTC
Source organism: uncultured cyanobacterium (assembly GCA_963838725.1). Lineage (GTDB taxonomy): Bacteria > Cyanobacteriota > Cyanobacteriia > Phormidesmidales > Phormidesmidaceae > Phormidesmis. The sequence continues at coordinate 249,900 of CAWISM010000016.1, forward strand.
TTCAATCGTCAGCACCGGACTCCACAGAATGGTTTCGGTGTAGTGCAGCGTGTGCAGTAGATGAATGGTTTGGCGGATGGCGTCGGGTTTGCCCAGCAGGATATGGCGGATGGATTCGCCGGGAGCGCTACCAGACGAGGTTAGGTGCGGCAGCGGTGAGGATTGCAAGACGGCAGATTGCAGATCGCCAGCGGTAGGGCGATCGGCCAAGAAGGCTGTGGATTTCATGGGTTTTCTCCGATGTGGTTTAGAGACGTTCAAAGCGAGCGGTGGAAGAAAGCCCCACGAAAAACTCAAGCCACCCCAACTTGCTAAAAGTTAGGGTGGCTATGGCATCATGGTCCACAACCTCCGTAACTGTCGAGAGCAGTTTTGGGGGCGAGCTGGCGGTGACTGTTGGTAGCAGTCATCGTCAGCGGCTTAAATTTTTCGGGGCAGTATGGCAGCTAGCGATATTCACCCATCAGGCCGGGGGGCCGATAAAGCAAACGTTGCTAACGCCGTAAGAGCTAGCCTATCGCCTTTGTTTTTAACCTGTCAATTATTTGACAGAGAATCCTCACAATTTACTGAGTGCAGACGCTTCAATTACAGTCCCACCAGGTGCAACCCCAGACCGATTACGCCCCCGGCTATCACTAGCCAAGCCGAATTAATCTTGAAGCGGAACACTAGCAAAGCACTCAACACGGCTAAGACAACCGTCAGCCAATCAACTAGCGCTGCTGTAGCCAGCGTGTAGGTGACCCCAGCCATCAGGCCGAGAGCCCCAGCATTGACGCCATCTAGAAAGCCGCTGGCCCAAGGCGATTGGCGAATCTTGGGCACCCACGGATTGACTAGGCCAACTAGCAGAAAAGCAGGCAAGAAGATGCCGATGGTGCCAGCGATCGCACCCGCATTCCCGGCCAGCAGATAGCCCACAAACGTGGCCGTCGTAAAAACCGGACCAGGCGTGATTTGTCCAATGGCGATCGCGTCCAAAAGCTGCTGAGACGTCAGCCACTGCTGCTGCTCTACCAAATCTCGCTGAAGGAAAGCCAACAGCACATAGCCGCTGCCGTACAGCACGCAGCCAATCTTGAGAAAGAACAGAAAGACACCCGCCCAGCCCACAGAAGCCGCAGTCGCAGCCGTGCCGCCAACCTGCGCGAGCGATGCGGAAAGCGGTAAGAGAAATCCACCAACAACATTGTTTCTGTTTTGCCAGTTCTTGACTAGCATGACGGCGAGTCCGGCGAGCAGAAGCAACAGAATTTCGTTGATACCTGTGAAGTAGAGGGCGATCGCGCATAACCCCACTACCGTTGTCGGCCTGTCTTTTGCTGCCTTTTTCCCCAGCTTCCACAGCGCCTGCAAGACCACTGCAATAATCACTGGCTTAATGCCGTACAGCAGCCAGCCCATCTGTGGCACCGACTGATAGCGCACATACAGCGCCGCCAGCAGCCACACCAGCGCAAATGCGGGCAGAATAAAGCTGCCGCCCGCTACAAACAGACCGCTCCAGCTCGCTCTTTCATAGCCGATATGAATGGCTAGCTCTGTAGAGTTTGGCCCAGGCAGTAGATTCGTCACGCCAATCAAATCGAGCAGTTGGTCTCGGCTCATCCACTGCCGCCGCTTCACCACCTCATCATCCATCATGGCGATATGAGCCGCCGGTCCCCCAAAGGCCACCGTGCCTAGCCGAAAAAATACGCTGGCTAGCTCACGCAGTCGATGCTGCTTTTGCTCTGGTGGCAGAGATGAGTAGGTGAGAGTGTCTGGCTGCTTTTCCACGTTTTAATGCGTACCTCAATTGACCCGTAACAATACTGAAGTCATCTTAAGGTTAAGTTAACGATTTTCATTACGAACAGCAGTGCGTGAGTCCTACTTGCATGCACCACCTTCACGTAGCACTTTGCTTGCTTGCAAAAAGCCCGACCAGGGCTGTTGTGAACGATTCTGGCGCATCCTGCTGTACCCAGTGAGAAGCACCGTAGAGAAGTTCTATCAAGCCAGTTTCAGATGACCTACGGGTATTTGTTCTGTTCGCTCGGGTGACTGCTGGCCAGTTGCAACAGCATGAACAGCATGAAGAATATCAGCGGAATAATAGCGGTTACCGCAGCAGTCACATACACCGACCGTCACATCCTCTAAAATCACAAATCCATCTCGGTGCTTGAAGGCTTCTTGCTGTAACCGCCGGGGCCGAACCGTTCCTTCACAGTATTCGCATTAATATCCGTACATATGGCGGCTATTCCTCCGTAAAGCGATCGCACGCTTCCACTAGCGCACTGGTAATCCCTACTTCTGTAGCCGAATGTCCGGCATCTTCAACAATGATCAGCTCCGATTCTGGCCAAGCGCGGTGCAGCTCCCAAGCAGAAACCATCGGACAGACTACGTCGTAGCGACCTTGCACAATGACGGTGGGAATATGGCGAATCGTATCCACGTTGTCGATTAGCTGATTGGGACTATCGAAGAAGCCGCCGTTGATGAAGTAGTGACACTCGATCCGGGCAAAGGCGTCGGCGAAGCTGCCTTCACCAAAGCGCTCGACTAAGCCCGTATCAGGAATGAGTTTGCTGGTGCTCGCTTCCCAGATCGACCACGCTTTGGCGGCTTCCTGTCGAATAGCTACATCGTCACTAGTGAGCCGCTTGTAGTAGGCCGCAACCAAATCGCCTTGTTCTTCAGCCGGGATGGGCGCGAGATAGCCTTCCCAAGCGTCGGGGAAGATATTGCTAGCGCCAGACTGGTAAAACCAGTGAATCTCCTTGGGACGCAGCATGAAGATGCCGCGCAGGATGAGGCCGTTACACTTATCCGGATGCGTTTGTGCGTAGGCGAGGGCAAGGGTGCTGCCCCAACTGCCGCCAAAGACGGTCCAGTTTGAGATGGAGAGGTGCGATCGCAATCTCTCAATATCTGCAACCAGATCCCAAGTCGTATTTTCAGCGAGTTCAGCATGCGGCGTACTGCGCCCGCAGCCACGCTGATCGAATAGAATTATTCGCCACTTAGCCGGGTCGAAAAACTGCCGATATATCGGCACGATGCCGCCGCCCGGCCCACCGTGTAGGAAAACAACGGGCTTACCATTAGGGTTGCCTGCTTCTTCGTAGTACAGGGTGTGTAGAGATGAGACCGACAGCTCACTTTGCAGATAGGGCTCAATTGGTGGATATAGCGATCGCATAGGAGAAAGAGACTGCTGCCATCTCCATCTTGACAGCAGCAGTGTCGAATTCCCAGTTCTTAGTCCCAATCCTTAGCCCCAAAGCGTCCTATGCTTCTTGGGGTGTTGACTTTTGGGCAAAGTTAAAAATGACTCTCCATCTCCCCGTTTCAGGATCGCGCAGGGAAATGAATGGGTTTGGCTTGAGGTCTTTACGTTTTGGCTGGCGCATAGCGGGCTTGTAGACCGACTTTATCAAGATACTGAGTGTAAAATGCAACTGGTGTGATACCCCTAGCATTCAGAAGATGATGCTAGTCACAGATCCGTAGAGCCTACGGATGCTGCGTTTCGTGGCAATAAGCTTTTTACGATAGATCTACGGTTGACGAGAGGCTAACTCTACCCATCCGCCACCAAACAGCAATTTTTGGTACGGTTCTAGAGATATATTGCTTGGGTGCTTTTCCTTTAGCGCTGCTCTAGTGAACGCTAACAGGTGGAAAAGCAGCTTAATAGTCGGTACGTAGGTCAGGGGCCTTGCAGTGATGACGATAGAAGTTTGGCCAGGAAGATCTCATCCGCTAGGCGCAAGCTGGACAGAGGAAGGCACCAATTTCGCGCTGTTTTCTGAGAATGCGACTGGGGTAATCCTGTGTCTGTTCGACGAATTGGGTAAGGAGACTCAGATTCCACTGCCCAAAGTGACTAACTACGTTTGGCACGGGTTTGTGCCTGGGGTAGGGCCTGGTCAACAGTATGGCTTTCGAGTAGACGGTCCGTATCAGCCAGAGAAGGGACATCGATTTAATGTCAACAAGCTATTAATTGACCCCTATGCCAAAGCGCTGACGGGTGATATTCGCTTTGGTCCGAATCTGTTTAGCTTCCCGATGGATGATTTTAGTAATCGCGATCGCGATCTAGACTTTTCACCGACTGACAGCGCCACCTGCATGCCCAAGTCTGTCGTGACTGACGATAGCTTCGACTGGCAAGGCGATCGCCATCCCGACATTCCCTGGGACCAGACTGTTATCTATGAAGTTCACGTTCGCGGCTTTACCCAGCAGCACGACCAGATTCCAGCGGAGCTAAGGGGCACCTATGCAGGCATGGCTCATCCTGAGGCGATCGCCCATCTAAAGAGCCTAGGTATCACCGCTGTCGAACTGCTGCCTGTTCACCACTACGATGTCTATCCTGGCCATCTAGTCACCACGGGACTGCACAACTACTGGGGCTACGATTCACTGGGCTACTTTGCGCCTCACGCGGGCTATAGCGCTCATGCAGGGCAGCAGGTACGTGAGTTCAAAGCGATGGTAAAAGCCCTGCATGCGGCGAATATCGAAGTCATTCTTGACGTGGTGTATAACCACACGGGCGAGGGCAATCACCTCGGCCCGACGTTCTCTTTGCGGGGCATCGATAACGCTGCTTACTACCGTCTGGTAGAAACAGACCCGCGCTACTACATGGATTTTACTGGCTGCGGAAATTCCCTGAACGTCCGCCATCCGCAGGTGCTGAAGCTAATTATGGACAGCCTGCGCTACTGGGTGCAGGAAATGCACGTAGACGGTTTTCGCTTCGATCTAGCCTCTGCCCTGGCCCGTGAGCTGTACGAAGTAAACCGGCTTTCCTCCTTCTTTGACATCATTCATCAAGACCCGGTGCTCTCTACTACCAAGCTGATCGCCGAGCCTTGGGACTTGGGTGAAGGCGGCTATCAGGTAGGCAACTTCCCGCTGCTGTGGTCTGAGTGGAATGGTAAATATCGCGACACTATTCGCGACTTCTGGCGAGGGGAACGGTACAGCCTGGGTGATTTTGCGCTTAGGTTTACTGGCAGCTCGGACCTTTACCAAGACGACGGGCGACTGCCACATGCCAGCATCAATTTCATTACGGCGCATGATGGCTTTACGCTTAATGACCTGGTCAGCTACAACGAAAAGCACAATGAGGCCAACGGCGAGGGCAACCGGGACGGTGAAAGCTACAACCGCTCTTGGAACTGTGGGGCAGAAGGAAACACTGACGATCCGCAGATATTGGCGCTACGAGCTCAGCAAAGACGCAACTATCTAACCACGCTGATGCTCTCGCAAGGGGTGCCAATGATGCTGGGGGGCGATGAGATGGCCCGGACAACTAAGGGCAATAACAATACCTACTGCCAGGATAGCGAGCTGTCTTGGTTTGACTGGCAGCTAGATGACGCGGCGCGATCGCTCCTTGACTTCACTCGCAAGCTGATTAAGTTTCGGCAGGCGCATCCTATTTTCTGTCGCCATCAGTGGTTCTTTGGCCGGGAGCTGCACGGCTCTGGCGTTGAGGATATTAGCTGGTTTCATCCTGATGGTACGGCGATTGGCGATCGCGAGTGGCACGATAGCTCCACCAAAGCGATTGGTATCTTTTTGAACGGTGCGGAGATTCCCAATCTGGACAGGCGCGGGCGGCGGATTCTAGACGATAGCTTTTTGCTTTTTTTCAATCCGTCTGAGAGCAGCATCGACTTTAAAGTGCCTAGTACCGTAGATGCTGAGAAGTGGCAGGTATTATTAGATACCAGCAAGCTAGACGGATTTGTTGAAGACGGCAAAGTCTATGAGCGCGAGCAGGTAGTGGAAGTGGAGGCGCGATCGCTAACGATCCTGGTCTGTCCCCAATGCTTTACCACCGGTAGCTGTGAAGTAGACAGCGAGCAAGCGGACCAGTAATCAAAATGTCGTGCTACCCCAAAATCTACGAGATCGTTAAGCTAATTCCCTATGGCAAGGTCGCGACCTATGGTCAGATTGCAGACTTCGCTGGACTGATAGGCAAACCCAGGGTAGTGGGCTATGCGCTCTACCGGGTGGTCGACAGTATGGAAATCCCCTGGCACCGAGTCATCAATGCCAGGGGAGAAGTTTCTAGATCTTCACTACGAGACGGAAACGATGACTTGCAGCAGCACCTATTAGAAAGCGAAGGAATCATCTTTAATAAGCGCAAGCTAGACCTAAGCGTCTACCGCTGGCAGCCAGACTTAGGCGAGATTGAGCAAAGATTTACAGATTAGAATCGCAGCATAATGCGCCCTACTGTTTAAACACGAAATCGTAGCCAATGTACTTTTCGGCTTCGTAGTTCAAGACGATCCAAACTTCAGGATCAAAGGCAAGGGGATAGGCTTCTCGCTCAGCGTTACTAGAAGCTGTCTGCGCTTCAGTCGCGTTCTGCGCCGCCGCATTTTCGTCGGTGCTCTCAGTCGGTAAGGTGCAATAAGGCTCCGACATCGCCTGACGAACTGACTGCTTTGGCGAGCCAACTGGCAGCGTGATCAGGCTCGAGATTTCATCCCTAGACATTTCAGCGCCAGACTGGACGACTTCCAAGCAGTTTGTCTGCGCGATCGCCTCCGAAGAGACCTGATCAGGCAGAATGATCGCCACTACCAGAGTGGCAACCGCACCGCTAGCTATCAGTGCTTTTCGCTTTTGAGCGGAAAGGGTCCAGCCCATCTTCGCTAGGCGACTGACTTTCTTAGTAGTTCGCTTTTGAGCGCCCTGTTGCCGAATGTCCCTCACAGCGCCTGTGCGGCTAGACGCATAAGGATCACTCTTGGGGGTAAGGATAGGATGGCTAGAGATAGGACTAGAGGAATGCTTGTGAGGCATCGCTGTTCTCCGTGAGCTGTCTGTACTACTAAATATAGTACACCTGAACTGCATTGGACAATCAATCTTGCTGAATGAACGAAGATAAATGCAGTCGGGCTAGTAGTGCCACGTAGCTTTTAGCCCGTAGCGCCTGATCTGATGTCGGATCAAACGCTGCGGGCTATCTGCGACTTGGTGAGCTTTCGCCTATACCGCTAACTGCTTCACCTGGCTAGCGCTCAGCGCCGTGTCAAACACTTCGAACTCGTCGATGCCTCCGACAAAGTCCGCGCTTCCCCGCTTGCCGACGCCATCTGCGAATCGTGTCTTTCCCTGGATGCTGCCAAGACTGAGCACGCCGCGATCGCCTAGTTCAGCGCCCATTGCCTGTCCAACCTGTCGACCATTTAGATAGGCAGTCAGGGCGTCGTCTTTCACCTTCTCGTCGCCATCTAGGACTAAGGCCACGTGGTTCCATTCCCCTGCCTTAACTTTACCCATTGACTGCCAGTCGCCCTTCCAGCCTGTCCCCAAACGGTTCCAACCCCCAAAGTTCAGCAGGCCATCATCTAAATACAGATTCATGCCACGAGCATTTTGACCCTCTTCGTAGATCACCTGCTTGCCTGCCGCCATCGGCTGATCCGCCTTGAACCACAGCGAAACCGTACGCTCGCTATGAATTCCTCTGTTGAGGTCTTTGGAGTTTCTTAGCTGGACTATCGCGCCTTCGCCATCAAAGCCTACCGCCATGCCTTTTTTGCCTTGGATGCGGCTAGTACCCCCTTTGAGTGTGCCAAAGTTGTTCATTCCTGCTGTCGAGAGATCGAGTGTCCGGCTGCCACCCTTTTCCTCGAAGCTGAGCTTGGCAATTGAGAGCGGAGCCGCAGGATTTGGGTTTGGCTTGGGTATGGGATTCGGATTGGGTGTGGGGTTCGGTGTTTGGGCGGGGCGGGGCGGAGTCGATATTGAGTTTGCCTGCCCGGTGAGAGAAAAGTTGTCAATCGCGATATAATCGCCCGCGTCTCCACCTCGCGTTGTATTGACCTGGAAAAGCAGATACTCGTAGCCCTCGCCTAGATCAACATCAAGGCTGATATTCTTCCAGTCAAAAAATTCGCCGTTTTCTCCGCCGTACTGCTGACTAAGTAGCTGAGTCCGCTGCATAGGCAATGTTCCTACCTGGCTAGGTCCAGTCGCTTTCCAGGCGTCGTTGGCGAATTGACCATTAGCGCCCCACAGCTTGACGGTGATTTCATTGTTCTTCCAGTATTCTCTTTCTGTTGAACCTTCGATGTTTTTCAGTCTAAAGTTCAGCGTTTGTGAGCCCCTGTGAATATCTTCATTTCTCACAATCTGTCCAAGATAGCTGCCCCACTGCCCTTGCTTGGACAGTTTGGCGACGCCACCTGCAATCTGCGTGTTCGTATACCAGCCTCCGTCGGACCACTGTGTACTACTCATCCAGGGTTCTGCCTGAACGGGCGTGCCCGCCTCAAAATTACCCCCTAGAAAAGCGTTGCCGTAGCTGCTCGGTTGGACGTTGATAGTCTGCGTGGTGGTGGCCGCTTTGCCCTGTGCGTCTAATACTGTTAGGCCGATCTTTTGGCTTCCTGCCTTTTGAAAAGTGTGTTTCAGTGTTCGGCCAAAATAGTCTAGCGTCCCGTTACTATCTACGTCCCAAGCGTATCCGGCTATGCTGTTACTTTCTGTTCTAGGTGCCTTACCATCCCCAGGAACATAAGGGTCAACGTCGTACGACCCACTAGCATTCAACTCCATGCTGAGTCCACCAATCTGTTTGCTGGAGAACTTAGCAACAGGTGCTCGGTTATTGGTATAGATCTTGTCTGCAAACTGGTTGTTTCTGATCCTGGTGAAGGCACCGAAGTCATCTGCGCGATTGGCATCAAGTTGCTCGTCGCCGATCTTGCTCAGGTTGTAGGTGTTGTTGCGCAGATTGCTGTTTTGTAGGGTGTTGTTGTTGTAGTTCTTGTCACTGTTGAGCTGTTCAAAGTGAGCCCCTTGCTCGAAGCCGTCGATGGTTAGCCCGTCGATAGTGGAATTAAACGTTGCATGGTTGACAAAGACACCTCTGCCGCCACTGACCTTCTCGTCGCTACGATCTTGACCCACAACAATGCCATCTTTGATGTCGATGTTGCTGCTGTAATTTACGCTCAGGCCGTCCCAGCGATTGCCCCATAGCTTGAAGTCTTTAACCTGCGATCGCCCCCGATGAGCCGTATCAAATTCTTCTTCTCTAGTCGCGTCACCACTGAAAGCTAGCTCACCATCGAAGTTGGTTTTATGTCCCCAAACGTCTATCCCCTTCGTGTTGTTGTAGCCTTCAAAGCCAGTGACATCTGCCATCGGAATCAGGCGAATATCAGCCTCTGTTTGTCCTTTGGCAAACAGCTTTTGAACATCAGGTGGTAGCGTATCAATCGCAATTGTTTTAACTGGTCGAAAGTCTGTTGTATTAAGTGAACCGCCAAAAAGCGACAGGCCAGTATGGTTTGAGCCGAATGCTTTGTTCCCTTTGTTGGCAATCTGCGCCGCGCCCTGAATCCAGAAGCCATCGCCTTCAAAGCCAAGATCAAACTTTCTCTCGCGGTTATCTCTTTGCTTTCCGGCAATGTCCCATTTGATTCCAGTAGACTTAATGGACATATTATTTGTCCACCAGCCTGTTTCATTCCCTGACTCAGCAACAATCCCTGCACCGACCGTATCGAAGACCACGTTGTCTTCTAACCCGGCGCGGCTTTCGTGCTGTACGATGCCCCATCCTGGCGAGCCGGAGACGGCATTTCCTTTTAGTATGATGTTTTTATTCGGGTCAAGACCAGTCTGATGTAGGTGCAGGCTATAGCGACCGCGAATGTTAGTACCATTGCCTTTAGAGCCATCAACGTTCTTGCCAATATCATCTACTATCTTTGTCTTATCAGAACGGCCCAGATCGTAAAACCCTGCGTTGAGTATGTTCACGTTGGGATTGTGCATTAGCATGACGTGCGCCCGGTGTCCGACGGGCACGTCTTTGCCGTTCTCAGTCTCAAAGCTGACGTTGCGAGATAAATTAGCTGCGTATAGATCAATCTTGCCTGCGTCTAGTTTGGAGTGGCGTTTGTGATCGAATCTCATGACGGTATCGTTACCGCCAGTAATGTCGTTATTGACGAATCTAACCTGTCGACCGTTGATCTCTGTGATGGTGAGGACTTCGTCTTGCGTACGGCTGTTGTCTTTGTGACTGCCGCTGTAGCTATAGCCAGTCCCGGCGATGACAATCTCGTCCCCTACGCGCCAGCCGGACAAGTCATCTTTAAAGGTGAGTACGCTATCACCTGCTGATACGTCTTTGGCGAGGCGTACCTGGTCTTTTTTGTCTGCGCCGTAGATATTGACGCTGCCGTGGCTAACGAGCCCTTTGGTTAACTGCTCGGGATCCCACTGGGTGTTGACGGCGCGATCGCTTGTAAAAATAATTCTCGCTTGTTTATCCGCCCTGACCGACTGCTGCGCCGAACCAATATTGATTTGGCCTGCTGGCGCATTGATAATGGTTTCGACCTTTAGCTGAGTGTCTTTGCCGGTTGCAAATCTCAGATCGCCTTTAATTGCAATTGTTTTGATCGCTTCGTTACTGACTAGATCGTAGGTGACGGTAGTGCCTTGATCGATCATTACCGTCGCGCCCTTGGTTGGCACTCTGCCACCTTGCCAAATGCGCGGATCTGACCAGGCACCACTTTTAATCGCTGTATGGGTTGGCTTAGCGCTATTGATTAACTGCTCAATCGCCATCATCCCATGATGATTCATCGAGCCACCCATAGTGGAGTGATTCATTGCCTGTGTCATGGATGCATTCTTCATAGTTCCTGGTTCCTAATTTCTGATGGTATTGGGTGAGTATCCGGTAGAGCACAGGGGATAGAAGCACGCACAAAAATGACTGGCAGGCATTACCTGCAAAATGCACGACAAAGCCGCCTTCAGTGAAAGCTGAAGAAACTTAGCTGAAAATATCTACTCTGACGCGGGACTCTGACGCAGGCGTATGAAACTCCGGCGACTGAGTCGGCTACAGGGTCCCAAACGCTAAGCTAGGGACTGAGCTAATTAAAGAGAAAATACTTTGATTGCCAGTAGTTGGTGAGTTTTGTTCAGCGATTAAAGGGCTACAACTTCGGCAGATGCACTCAATCAGTGACGACGATCGAGTGGAAGACTTTATATCCTCTTGACAGTTCTATCACATGTACGGCCCTAAGGCACAGTGCTGTGTATAAAAAAGCTTGCTTGGGCGTAGCCGTTTAGGAGGCTCTACATATAGCCAGACACGGAAAGCTATGACCGAACGCTATCATAGCAGTGTCTTCGGTGAGAGGATGGCTCGGCGCGCTTTCGTTCGTATGAATCGTACTATTGTCTGGTTTCGCCGAGATCTGCGGATTTCGGACCATGAGCCGCTCTATAGGGCAGCGCGGCGAGGGGCGGTTGTCCCTGTCTTTGTATTTGACCGAGCGCTGTTGCTGCATCCTGAAACAGCGGCTGGGCGGGTGCGCTTTATGCTGAGCTGTTTGGCTGCTTTAGATGAAGATCTGCGATCGCGCGGCGGTAGACTGATCTTGCGTACAGGCGATCCGGTAGACGTTTTGCCAAAGCTAATCACAGAAACGGGTGCTGACGGCATCTACAGCCATGTTGACTACGAGCGGATCTATGGCCGGGTGCGAGATGCACGGCTAAGCCGAGCGTTAGCAGACGCAGGACTAAAGATTCGCTGGTTTGAGCCGCAGGGCGGAACGCCTGAGCTAGTACCGTATCCAACCTATCGACAGGGGTGGTATGAAGAGATGCGATCGCCGCTCACCCCAACGTCACAGAAAATCGAGGTTCCTCCTGATATTCCATCAGACGAGCTACCCGCACTAGAGGCGCTAGGACACACATCAGACAATATGCCTATTCCCCAAGGCGGCACGATGGAAGCGCGCAAGCTGCTGCATCTATTTTTTGATAGTCGTAAAGCGCAAAGCTACTACTGGCAGCTTTCTTACCCTGGTGCGAACGCGACTAGCGGCCTGAGTCCCTATATAAAATACGGTGCGATTTCTATTCGTGAATGCGCCCAGACCATTTGGAACAGGCAGATAGATCCGAGCTGGAAAGGTGACAAGCGAGTAGCGCGCAGTGCCCATCAGCTAATTTCTCGGCTGCGGTGGGGCAGTGGCTTTACGCAGCGGTTTCGGTATTTGCCTCAGTTGGAAGTGCGATCGCTCTACACCCCATTCGAGACCGGACCTGCCGACAGCCTGCTCCCTGCCGAAGAGTTGAAAAACGGCGGCTGGGACTATAACCTAGATCACTACGAAGCCTGGAAAAACGGCGAAACCGGCTATCCTATCGTCGACGCTGCGGCGAGATGCCTGCGAGAAACTGGTGGCTGGCTAGCGCTCAATTTTCGTGTCCGCGCCATCTACGCAAGTTTCTTGTGCAACCTGATTGGTATGGACTGGCGATATGGGGCGCTTCACTTTATGCGCTACTTGATCGACGGCGACTGTCCCATCGATCACTATCAGTGGGCTCAGCAGGCAGGCGTCACCCACTGCTTGAACAAAGCCTGGATTCGCATCTACAATCCTCAGCAAGAGGCCATTGACCGCTGCGATCCGCAAGGCGACTTTGTCTATCGCTGGGTGCCAGAGCTCCGGCATCTAAAGCCCGAACAGTTGGGGTTGCCGCCCAAAGTGAAAGGCTATCCCACACCGATTTTGGACTATAGTCAGGCGCGCGATCGCCGCTCCCAACGCATCGACGATCTGCGCCACAGCATCATCCACGCCACTGATATCAAACCGCTGATCACCCGCATGCCCAAGGACGTCACCCCCTTCGGCGCAGACCTGTTCCCTAGCGACACCCGCTGGAGCCAACAGAACACCGACGATCTTTTTCCCCTTGCCCTAGACCTAGACAGCTTAGACAAACAGCAAACCAAAACCCTTCGTACCTGGTTCGTCACCCACGGCAGGTGGCTAGAAAATCCAAAGCGCCAGCAGTTTGCTAAACAAAAGAATCGTCAGCAGCGAAAAACTCAAGCGGACAACGGTCAGCTCAGCTTGCTATAGTAAATGGTCTGGTAGATCAACGACTAAACTCAGTCACTCAAGCACCTACTTTGGCCGCGTTTGACTGCTTTACTGCTACGGCTAGCTTCGATAGCATTGCGGCCGTCGTCTCTACATCCACACAGGCATCTGTGATGCTCTGGCCGTATGTCAGCGCCTCTAGATCCTTAGGAATCGGCTGATTTCCTGCCACCAGGTGGCTTTCGATCATCACGCCCATCAGATGCTGGGATCCGCGCTCTACCTGCTGAGTAATATCGTCTAGTACGGTGACCTGGCGATTGTGGTCCTTGTTGGCATTAGCGTGGCTACAGTCCACCATTAGGCGTGGATTGAGACCCTGCTCGGCCAGGGTCTGAGCAGCGCGCTCTACATGGCTAGTTTCGTAGTTCGGCCCTTGCTTGCCGCCGCGTAGCACTAGATGACCGTCCGCATTGCCTGTGGTCGAAACGATACTGGCGTGACCATCGCCGTTAATGCCCAAAAAATGGTGAGGCTGACTGGCGGCTAGCATGGCATTAGAAGCGGCCTGCAAGCTACCGTCGGTATTGTTTTTGAAGCCAATTGGCATCGAGAGGCCAGAGGCCATTTCTCTATGCGTTTGGCTTTCTGTCGTGCGCGCACCGATCGCGGTCCAGGCGATTACATCAGCGATATATTGAGGCGTAATGGGATCGAGTAGCTCTGTCGCTGCGGGCAGACCTAATTCAGCTAGATCTAGCAGCAGCTTGCGCGCTAGCCGCAGTCCTTCGTTGATGTCGTAGCTACCGTCTAGATGAGGATCGTTGATCAGACCTTTCCAGCCAATGCTGGTGCGTGGCTTTTCAAAGTACACTCGCATGACAATTTCGAGCTGGTCCGCGAACTGTTCTCTCAGCTTGATGAGTCTTTGGGCATACTCGTAGGCAGCGTCCACATCGTGCACTGAGCAGGGGCCGACGATCACCAGCAGGCGATGGTCTTCGTTGTGCATGATATTGCGAATGCGATCGCGCGTCTCGGTAACCAAGGCAGCAGCCGTCTCGGTCAAGGGAAGCTTGTTGAGTAGTTGATTAGGGGCAAGCAAAGGGCGATTTTCGACCACGTGTAGGTCTTGAGTCTTGTACATAGGTTGGGCGTCTATCAACAGGATTGACCGAGAAGCATAAAAGACTTTCCTCATTGTGCCAGGTCGCCGACTCATTGTGTGTCAGCGACTACACATCAAGGCAGTCTACTGATAAATTCTTCTAGCGGGATTTCTTTCTCTATATATTGAGGCGACTGCGGCTGGTAGGGGCCTTTTAGCCTGTCTATGTGTATGATCTGGGCGCTATCAGGCAGGACAGGAACTTCTGGGTCGAACTCAGTCGGTCGCATCAACGAACTAGAAAACCCTCTAAAAACCACGATCTCATCTGTCTGCTGCTCGATTTGAGCATGAACTATCAGCACCTCCTGGGGATGCTGAAGGGTGTAGTTTTCCAACTGGCTCGCTAGCGTAACTTGGCTCACTTCTTCCTTAGACCCGATACTGATCTGATACTAATAAGCTGGGTACTTACTCTAACTGCACTTACTCTACTGGTTCAGCGCCGAACGTCCCTGACGACCCAGCTTGACAAATACAAAATAGGCAAGATACGCCGCATAGATTACTAGACCGACAATGCCCCAAAACCCTAGAAAGCCCCTAGTCAGACCAGCGTGCATATAGTCTTTGAAAAATAGAGAAGGCTCTAGCCAGGCCTGACAGGCAGCGCCGTTGAACTGAACGTTGGAAAAGGCGCAGGGAAGAAACAGCAGCTGTAGCAGGCCACTGACTGCGCAATAGGCAGAAACGGCCCAGCGCCAAGCGTCAAACCCTAGGATGAGCGATCGCCTTGGCTGCTCTCTGATTTCTTCATTGAGATCGGCCCAAAACCAGACGCTCAGCGGAATCAAAATCTTGGCAACGAGCGAGGTGATAAAGCTAAGCCCTAATCCGCCAATCATTAGATAGACGGTGACCATGAGTAAGCTCGCCACCCGCCAATAGATTGTCATCACCGCGCTAATCGGATCTGACTTCTTGATCCACGACCAGATTAGGATCGTCAGCGGGACAAATACCGTCACTAGCAGCGCTAGTCGATAGTCGGTCCAGACCAAAGGACGAACTGAGGCAGGATTTATGAACACGCGGCAATCAGGGGTAAATCAGCAGTAATCAATTTAGCACGTAAGCTTTAGCCACTTTTCTATAGCGCCAGGCGAGCGTCAAGCGAGCGTCAAGTGTCAACTGTATAGTGACCAATACAGCACCAATCTATCTAGTGGGGTTGATATGTGCTCAGCATGATGCGCTACTTTGAGCCGACGCGCCAAAAACAAAGGGAGAAGGCAACTATTGTCTAATTGCTTCCTCCCTAGTTGAGCTAGTTCGTGAGTCCGGCATGGCTTTAGCCTGTAAGCTATGCGACCCTACAGGCTAAAGCCCTACGAGCATTAGTTGTCGTAGACGCGGCACTCATCTGCTTCGGGGTTATCATCACAGTACTTGTCAAAGGAAGACTTTTCAGGAACCTTTGCACGCTGGTGAGAGGCTTCAGCCTGAAGCTCTTCAACCGCGTCCCAGGCAGCAGCACAAGCTTCTGAGTCGTTGTTTTCCACGGAGCAAGCTTCGCGGGCTGATTCAATTTCAGTCTTGATTTTTTCTTGGATATCGCTCATGGCAAACCGTATTTAGTAAAGTTTCAACGATGTTTGACTAGATCTCTATGTGATTAGATCTCTATTTTAGCTGTGGCCAGCTCTAAACTACCGTATCGTATATGGCAGTCTGTCCAGCACCAGCGCCACCTCCCTATGAGATAATTATAAGGCCGCACTCAAAGTAGGCTGATTAGACTACCTATTAGTTAGAGTGCTCTGGCGAGGTGGATATTTACAGTATGTCAGCAGTTTTCAGTAAAAAGCTCTACCCGTAGGAAAATTTTAAGGAATAGGCAAGTATGAAGTGGGCCAGCGCAATCTCGACTAGTGCTTCTTTAGAGATGGCGGTAAAAGAGGTCACAGTGCGCGCCTGCGAGCAGCTAGGCGCGCAGCCTGATCTAGCGTTTGTGTTTGTGTCGGTGGCGTTTGCTAGTGAATACGAGCGGCTGCTGCCACTACTACAGGCGCATATGCCGGTGGCTCATGTGGTGGGCTGTAGCGGCAGCGGTGTAATCGGCATGGACGATGAGTTTCCTGCCGAGATTGAGACGGGTCCGGCGCTGAGTCTAACGGTGGCGCACTTACCAAATGTGAATATCAACAGCTTTCATCTGAGCGCGGCTGACTTGCCAGATTTAGACAGTCCACCGCAGGCGTGGGTAGATCTAATCGGGATTGACCCGGCTGAGCAGCCAGGGTTTGTGCTGATGGCAGATCCGTTTTCGTCTGGGACAAATGAGCTGCTTCAGGGATTGGATTTTGCCTATCCAGAAGCAACCAAGATCGGTGGACTAGCGGGAATCGAAAGCTTTAGTAAGTACAGCGGCTTATTTTGCGCTCAGCAGCGTTACCGAGAGGGTATTGTCGGCGTTGCACTCTCGGGCGAGATTGTGCTGGAGGCGATTGTGGCACAGGGCTGTAGGCCGATTGGCGAGCTTTACCGGGTGAGTGAGGGCGATCGCAATATCATGGTCAAGCTAGAGCGAGATGAGCTGACCGAATCAGGGGGTACTTCGCCCTCTCAGACGCCGCTAGAGATCTTGCAGGCGCTGTTTCAAGGAATGGACGAAGAAGAGCGGGTGCTGATGCAGAACGCTCTCTTTATCGGTGTGGCACAAAGTGGGTTTAAGGCAAACTTGACCCGGCGAGATTTTTTGATTCGGAATTTGGTCGGGGTGGACCCGAAGAATGGGGCGATCGCAGTCGCAGATAAAATTCGTCCGGGTATGCGCGTCCAGTTCCACATGCGCGACGCCCAAACCTCCGAAGAAGATCTAGAGGCAATGCTGCGCCGCTACCGGGTAGAACGTCTAGAAAATCAGCTTGCCGACTCAGAGAAAGGCTGTTCCCCGGTTGGTACCCTGCTGTTCGCCTGTACGGGCCGAGGGGAAGGACTCTACGATGAGCCAAACTTTGACTCTGATTTGTTTGAAAGATACTTGGGACCGCTGCCGATCGGCGGTTTTTTCTGTAACGGCGAGATCGGCCCGGTAGGCGGATCCACGTTTCTACACGGCTTTACGTCAGTGTTTGGGATCTGCTGCAAGCCGAACTAAGCATCTTACAGCGATCTGCTAGGGCATAAACCTACTGGCGTACAAACCCGTCAAGCTCCGGTCGATATCTCGCTAGAAACTGTCCGCTTGAATCGTGTAAGACCACGGGAATCCGAGCCTGCTTACTGAGCAGAGTGATCTGCTGAAGCAGCTGATTTCCCTGAGCCATGAGCTGTTCATTAGCAACTGTTTCTACTCTTTGATCGGGCGGTGTAATTGACTGATCGATCACCTGGTCATAGCCCTCGAACAAATCAACGCGAACGCCACCTGCTTTGATCGCGTAAGTGCAGAGCTGAACGCTGCTGACACCGCACACCAGGAAAAAGCTAGGTTCAACGGTTTGAAAGCGGAGCGAAATCTCTTGATTCTTACCAGCTTCATTCCATGATTGGGTGTACTGGGCTAGAAGCCCTTGTGCTTCTGCGTGTGCTGAGGTGTCTTCGT
Organism: uncultured cyanobacterium; assembly: GCA_963838725.1. Taxonomy (GTDB): domain Bacteria; phylum Cyanobacteriota; class Cyanobacteriia; order Phormidesmidales; family Phormidesmidaceae; genus Phormidesmis. The sequence goes on from CAWISM010000016.1 coordinate 267,550, forward strand.
CCACGCTTTCTAAGTCGACTAGCGCCGTATTCCAGCTATCGAGCGCCAGCGTCCACAGCGATTCAGATTCGGCGCGCTGCGCTTCGGCGGCTTTTTGCTTGGCGGCCAAAAGGCGATCGCTGGCGCTGCGTTCGGTTTGGGTGCGATCGCGAGCCTCTTGCAGCTTCTGCTCATACTCTGGCAGCATCTGCTGCGCTTCTGTGTAGGCTTGGGTTGTTTGAGGAATTTGCTGTAGGTTCTCAACAGCAGTCTCCCAACCCTCAACGGCGGCTTCCCAGGCTTCTACTGACGCGGCCACTTTTGCCTGCTGCGTTGCCTGACTAGCCGACTGCTGAGCCTGACGCAGGCTAACTTCTGCTCTTGACTCGGTTTCTACTCTCACGAGAATAGTGGACAGGTTGGCGCGGTATTCCAGCAGCTTGGTCTGAGCGAAACCATAGACTGGACTATCGCTTGGTACGGCGGACAGTGCTGCTGTCGCCTCTCGCCATTTGTCCGCAATTTCTTTCCAAGTAGAGACTGAGTGGGGCGGATCTTGTGATTGAACAGCGGCGCTGTAGGCTTTGCTTTGGGCTTCGCTGACTAGATCTAGCGCGGTAAGCTGCCTTTCGTAAGCAGGGATAGCATCACTCGCTTCATCGTGATAGCTAGACCAAACGGGAATTGCCTCTAGTCGGTCGATAGAGCGTCTTAGCTTTTGCTGAGCGGCTTCGATGTTGTCAGCAGAATCATCTATTCGCAGCTGGTCCAAGGCTTCCTCGCTTTCGACTCTGGCTGTCTCTAGGCGATCGCATCGCCCAAACGTGCAGGGCCTAGTCAGTACGAATCCCAGTACGCCAGCTACCAAGAAGCCAAAGAGTCCAACAAATACCCAGGGGCTTCTTTTCGACTGCTGGGCCCACTGTTCACGCTGCCACTGAACTTCTTGTTCATCAATGGGGGCGATGTCTTCCTCAGTTTGCGAATCTGAGTCGGTGTGATCGCCCTCTAGGTAATCGCCCTCTAGGTAATCGCCCTCTAGGTAATAGAGCGAATCAGCCTCTAGATCTGCTTCATCGACGTAGGCGTCATCCTCTTCGTAGTCTGCATAGCTTTCAAAATCTTCATAGGTCTCAGAGTCTTCGTCTTCGTGGTCTGCATAGGGATCCTCATGTGTCTTGGTTGAAGCGTCCACATCTGCGTTGGCATGAGGTGAATTAGCGATGACGGCATAGACATTGGGTAATTCACCTGGTTCACCAGATTCAAAATCGGCAGGAGGATCTTCCGCAGGCGTTTCTTCAAAAGTTAGCTCCTGTGAAGCAAGCTCCTCACGTATCAGATCGTCTAGTACAAACTCTTTGGCTTCTGTTGTCTCAGACGCTGTATCTTCTGTCGCTGTATCTTCTGACGCTGTATCTTCCGAGAAAGCGTCCTCTGAAAAAGTATCCCCAGGCACTGATTCTTCGGATGCTAGGTCTTCAGTAGCTAATTCTTCAGATGTTGAGTCCGCCGCCGCTGGAGCTGCAATCATCGGAGTTGCGATCGCTACGTCTTCAAGTTCCGTACTCTCGAATGGCATATTCTCGAACGGAGTATCTTCGAGCGTTGAGCTTCCAGACGCGGATTCCTCGTACCCAAGAGATTCAGTCTGTAGCGCTTCGTCCTGTAGCGCTTCGGGTTCTAGTTCCTCAAGCGCTAGTTCCTCAAGCGCCAGTGCTTCAGGAGGTATGCCTTCAGTCGTTGGTTCTTCTGGTAAGACGCCTTCGAGTGTGAGATCTTCAGGAGTTAGAACTTCAGGCGCTGTATCTTCAAGCGTTATATCTTCAAGTGCTGAGGCTTCAGGCAGTGGATCTTCGAATACTGGGTTCTCTGGCACTGAAGCTTCAGGCGCTACACTCACTTCATCCGTTGCAAATAGCGCGTCCAATGCATCGCTACCTAGTGCTTCGTCAACCAGCGCTTCATCAACTAACGCTTCGTCTGTGACAACATCGTTAGAGTCTAGCGACGAAGATTCTAACAAAGAAGTCAGATCGAAGGGCTCTGCGATCGCCTCTGTAGACTGCTCTGTATTGAGATCGAAGAAGTCTGAGGCTCTATCGTCAGTCAGACGGCTAGTAATTGGCCGATCTACTGTGGGCAAATCCAGCTCAGAAGAGGCGGTGACTACGGGAGCTCCGTCTGGAACCAGAAACTCCATCAGATCATCATCGGAGCGTTGCGCGGGCTGTGAGATACCTTCAGAAAGATCGGCGTATAGGTCGGTAGCACTATTAGCAGAGCTATCGGTAGTGGTTGTAGCTGTCGGCTTCGGATCAGATATCAGCGTTGCTTCTTTCTTCAGGTATGGCCTAGACGCGAGGAGTTCGTCCGGCTGATCAGCCTCTAGACTGTCGGCATCTGGCTGATCAAACAAGTCAGCAAAGCCATCTTCGACCCGCCAGGTAAATGATCGCATGGTGAATGGTCTAGACGCGCTTAGATGCTTGAGGTAGAGCTGTACGGCCACCTCCTCTGCCGTTTCTGATAGATCGGCAATCTCAATCGGGAGCCCCGTAATGTCAAACTGCTGACGCAGACGCTGCTCCAACCAGTCCAAAGTGCGTGTGGCCAGTTTCTTGCTATCACTTTTCTGAGAAGGATACTCGACTAGCACCATCACCTTATCGCGGCCTAGGGTGCAGCGAGCCGTTGCTTTGGGCGGAATGTCACGCCGCCTAGAAAGGGCCTGGGTGAGTTCTGCCGATAGGGTCTCGAAAGTAGGTGCAGACATAAACGGGCGCATTCACATTAGAACGCTAAAGATTCCAGAGAGTGTGAGTTGGTGAGATAGTAACAGCTAAAGTTGATGCATCAGAGCGTAGTTTTATGCAGCTTAGAAGAAAGTCAGTTGATTTATAGGCTAATTATGGACGCCTTGCTATGGATATATTGATTGTGGAAGATGAGGCTGATATCGCTGAGCTAATCCAGCTTTATCTTTCTAGGGAAGGGTTTCGCTGCCACGTTTGCCGAGATGGCATCACCGCAATTGATCGCTTCAAGGCGATTCGACCGGATCTGATTATTCTAGATCTAATGATCCCAGGTTTGGACGGACTAGAGGTGTGTGCCAGAATTCGTCAGCAAAACGAGACCAAAGATCCCTACATCATGATGCTGACCGCAAAAGGGGAAGAGATCGATCGAATTATCGGTCTGTCAACGGGCGCGGACGACTACATGGTGAAGCCTTTTAGTCCTAGAGAGCTAGTCGCGAGGGTCCGGGCGGTGCTAAGGCGCAGCTTGCGAGGCGGACAGCAGCCAGCGACGACCTATCAGACTACGCACTTTACGGTAGATGTCGATCAGCGGACTGCCAGTCAAGTAGCCAGTCAAGTAGCCAGTCAAGTAGCCAGTCAAGTAGCCAGTCAAGTAGCCAGCCAGACTGTTTCACAAGCTACTAAAGCAGATGGCTTACGCTCTGACGCTAGTTCCACAGACAATTCCGAGCGACAGCTTACCCAAGAAAATAGGGAAGTAACACCCGTACAGCTAGAGCTAACCCCGCTAGAGTTCGACTTGCTAGCGACGTTCATGAGCTATCCAGGCCGAGTGTGGAATCGCTCTCAGCTGATTAAAAAGCTGTGGGGGGAGGATTTTTTTGGTGATGAGCGGGTGGTGGATACGCATGTGGCGCGGCTGCGCAAGAAGATCGAGCCAGATCCGGCTGCGCCCACATTTATCAAGACGGTGGTGGGTGTGGGGTATCGGTTTGAAGACGAAGCATGAATGATGATTCTAGGCCAGGAGACAGAAGGAGACGGGTTGGGCTACGCAATCGACTGCTGGCGTCGCAGCTAGCGGTGCTGGCGGTGGCGATCGCGTCGCTAGCGGTCGTCAGTCGGCTATATACGCCGCGCTATTTTGTGGTGACGCTAGAGCGGATGGAGCTGCGGGGAGTAAGAATCCAGCAGCAGGTAAAAGGGCAACTTTTGCAGGGGTTTGAGGATGCCTGGCTACGGGGGCTGTTTTGGTCGGTGGTGCTAGGCGGTGCAACGGCAGGTGGGGTGAGCTGGTGGCTATCGCGGCGGATTACCCGGCCTTTGCTGCGGATGGAGAAGGTAACCCGGCAGTTTGCCGCCGGGGATTTTTCTTCTCGGGTGCCGCCGCTAGAGATTCCTGAGTTTGATCGCCTAGGCCACAGCTTTAATCGGATGGCAAACGATTTAGAAGGTGTAGAGCAGCGGCGACGCGAGCTTGTAGGCGATTTGACACACGAGCTGCGAACGCCGTTGACCATTGTGAAAGGGTATCTAGAAGGATTGGCAGATGGCGCGATCGCACCTACACCAGCCGCCTACGAGCGCCTAGCCAAAGAAACTGAGCGATTGCAGCGCTTAGTAAACGATTTACAAGAGCTCTCGAAGCTAGAGTCTGGATATTTGCCAATCGATACGCAGGCGGTAGCGATCGCACCTTTGGTCTCTCAGGTATGCGATCGCTTTGCCGCCCAGCTAGTCAATTCCGATCGGGTAAAGCTGACGAGCGATCTGCCCGAGAATTTGCCAGCGGTATGGGGTGACCCGGCGCGGATAGAGCAAATTCTAGTGAATCTGCTGAGTAACGCCTTTCGCCACACGGAGACTGGAACGATATCGGTACGAGTTTATACACAGGCTGCTAGCGCTACTCGCCTGGTTTGGGTCGCGGTTGCAGATACGGGTGAAGGCATTGCTGAAGCTGACGTTCCAAGGGTGTTTGAGCGATTTTGGCGGGCGGATCGATCGCGCGATCGCATCTCAGGTGGATCGGGCGTTGGTCTAGCTATCTGTCAACGTCTCGTCGAGCTGCAAGGCGGCACCATTACTGTTACTAGCGAACTAGGCGTAGGCAGCACCTTTAGCTTTTCATTACCAACAGCTACGACTGTATAAAGTTTTCGAGAGCACGGTAGGCTTCTCAGTAATAACGCGGTCATCATCAAACCATAGCAGCAGTTTAATACGTAGCTCTACCAAAATGCCATGAATCACACTCGCTCAGACCACGAACTAAAATACTGCCTGACTAGCGAACCCATGGGCGATCTTCAGACAAAGCCAGCTGAGGACGGTGTCCTAGATCGCGCTGGCGTAGAAGAAACCTATGCGAGCGACCACGGCCTAGCTCACACGAGCCAGCAAGCACAGGCTATTCGTCGCTGGAAGCAGCGTCGCCGTCAGTTTGAGACGTTCACGCCTAGCTAGCAATCACAAGCGATGGATCAAAATTGGACTTGACTCGTGCGCTTCGGGCGCTTCGGCATCTTCAACGGTGATTGCGATCGCCTCGACTGGAATATCACTGCGAAATGCGCTGGGTAGTAGAATCTCTTGTCTTTGCTGGCCTGCTACATCTACTGTAAACACAGTCGTCAGAATAGCATTCTTGGCGTCTTTGGTAGCAGGCGCATCCGCTGGGATAACTGTCCACAAAACGTACACTTGGTTTTCGGGAAGGGCCGGGAGATTTTCGGCTGTTAATACTGCCTCTAGGCGATCGCGATCTATCGAAAGCTCGACGGAGCTAATTTGTTCATCTTCTGTTGCATTTTCTGTTGGATCTAAAGAGTAGGTCACTAGCTCAGCAGCGCTATCGACTGGCTGATTAGCCAGCTCTAACTCAACATTTCTGAGCGCCTGACGCAGGCTATAGTTTTGCCAGCTTAAGTAGAAGCTTAGCGCTGCCAGCACACCAGTTGCTATCAGCAAGACTCTTTGTAAGACCGCTGTTCTAGATGGACTTGCAGTTTCTAGACCTGCTACTTCTAGAGTCTCAGCGCTTGAAGTTACGGGCTTTGATCGAGGCGGCTGCTTGGTCGGTAGCGGCGCTGTCGCTAGGTTAGTAGCGGGTGATTCTGGTGACGATTTGAGGGGCGATCGCACGGCCTGCTCTGCTGCGGCTACAACCGACGCTTTTAGCGCAGACGGTGGTGCTATTTCTTGCCCATAGACGGCATCTAGAGACATCTGAAGCGCTACTAGCTCCTGCTGAAGCGCAGGGTCTTCGGATAGCAGCTGCTCAAGCGCTCGACTTTCTTCTACGTCAAGATCACCTAGAACGTATCCAGCTAGCAGAAGTTGTTGTTCAGAGAATTCTGAGGTAGTCATGAGTCTATCCTGCCCTCTGCATTATTTCTCTGCACATCATTTCTAGATGCGTCATTCCTGGGTACGTCACTTCTGGGCAATTCCTGTCGAATTTCTCTTGCTGTTTCTTTAGGTTCTTCTTTCTGTCGCATTGCTAAAATCTGTCGCAGCTTGAGCAGTCCCCGCCGTGTTCTAGCTTTGATCGTACCCAGCGGAATATCGAGACGAGAGGCAATATCAGATTGAGTAAATCCTTCGTAGTAGGCTAGGCGCAGGGCCTGCTGCTGGTCATCTGATAGTTGGGAAAGTGCTGCTTTCACCGTCTCAGACTGCTCATTGGCAATGACGCTTTGAGTCGCAAAATCAATATCTTCTGCCGAAGCAGCAGCGTGATTGGTCTGTAGTTTGCGTTGGGAGCGGCGAGCTGACTGACGCGATCGCAATCTATCCATCGCCCGAGAGCGCGTCAACATCATCAAGAACGTTCTTAGCGACCCCCGCGCCGGGTCATACTTTTTGTTTTCAACCAGTTTGATAAAAATGTCATGTGTTAAATCTTCCGCTTCTTGAGCATTGCCTAGCATATTTAGACCGACGCCATAGACTAATCCAGCATGGCGATCGTACAGTTGGCCAAAAGCATTAGTCTCACCTGCGCACACAGCTAACCAAAGCTCTGCGTCAGTTTGAGGATCGTGTTCAGGCCGATTAGAAGGTGCGCGGTCCATTGAGTAGGAAAAGCAAAAACGGCACGAGTGAGGTCATCCTACTACTTATCCTTGCGGAAGTTACAGACCGAACAGACAGAAACTAGCCGATCAGACAAGCGCGTAAACACGCAAGGGCTGTACCTACGAACATACTTGCAGAGACAAAACTGCAACAGGTGCGCATCTACAAACAATACGCATATAGACATAGGTTTGGATGCATCTAATCGCCATAAGTATCCGTACTACTCACAGAAGCAGGGCAATGCATATCTCTCTCTACCTTGTCAGTTGACATATTGTCATTTGACTTTGTAGCAAACAACTTCACGCCAAAAGACTCTACAAAAATATCCAAATATGTCTTACGAAAACAATGCAGAGCGAGTACCCTCCTTGCTCACAACTGATGTTCTTCCACTAGAAGAATCTCAGCAAACAGCCCCGGTAGTGGAGAGCGCCTCTAGCGGCAGTTTCTCCGCTAGACTGAACGGCAACGTATTGAGCGTTGACGGCAGCTACAGCCAGCTGACTAGCCCGCTGCTACCCATTGGGGGCGCAGACCCAGTCGGTAATCCTGAAAGCGCTATTCACATTCATATAGGTGAGCTAGGTGCTAACGGACCAATCATCAGAAACCTAACGGTCAATGAAAAGCTAGGCAGAGAAAACGCCGGCCGATTCACAGGAACCTTTAAGCTCTCAGACGAGCAGGTAGCTAGCCTGATCGCAGACGGTCTCTATGTGAACTTGCACACCCAAGACAATCCCAGCGGTGAGCTACGCGGTCAGATCGATGTTGAAAGTGACGATCTAATGGGAGGTGAAGTGCTGGCAACAGGACTGCCGCTAGAGGAAGCTCAGCAGCCTAATGATGTGGTAAACACCGCCGCTACTGGCGAGCTTTCACTTAGCTTGAATGGCAACAAGCTGGTCGTCTTAGGCAATGTCAGCGAACTGACTAGCCCACTGCTGCCGGTCGGAGGCGCAGATCCCGTTGGCAACCCTGAAAGCGCTATCCACATTCACATAGCGCCTGCTGGAGCAAATGGACCGATCATCAGAAATCTGACAGTTGACGAAGCCGATGGCGAATTTAGCGGTATTTTCACTCTCGCAGATGAACAGATTGATAGCCTGCTAGCAGATGGCCTGTATGTGAACGTGCATACGCAAGGCAACCCCAGCGGCGAGCTGCGCGCTCAGCTCAATATTGACAGCACTGATCTAGGTGCTAGCGAGCTTAAGCCAAACGACCTGCCACTAGAAGAAGCTCAGCAGCCCAATGATGTGGTGAATACTGCGGCCACTGGTAACTTCTCCGCTATCTTGAACGGCAACCGATTAGTGGTTTTGGGCAACTTCAGCGAGCTGACTAGCCCGCTGCTACCTGTTGGGGGCGCAGATCCGGTTGGCAATCCTGAAAGCGCTATCCATATCCATATCGGAGAGGCCGGGATGAATGGTCCTATTGTTAGGAACCTAACGGTGGACGAAGCAGGCGGCGAATTTAGCGGTGCCTTCGATCTATCTGACGCGCAAGTGAATGCGCTTGTCTCTGACGGACTGTATGTGAACCTGCATACAGAAAACAATCCCAGCGGAGAGCTGCGCGGTCAGATTGATGTAGCGCTAAGAGCAGCCGCTACCGTTGGTGATGATATCGGTAACAACGCTGTGCTAGGGGGCAGCGGCAGAGATACGCTAGCGGGTCTAGCTGGAAACGATGTGATTAAAGGATTTGGCGGTAACGATATTCTGCGGGGTGATCGCGACTCATCTAGCCCACAGTTCAACTCACCCGGTGGAGATGACATTATCTTTGGCGGTGCAGGCAGAGACCGAATCGGGGGTAAAGGCGGTAACGACAGTCTTTACGGCGGCTTAGCTAATGACATCATCTATGGTGACGGCGGCGACGACATCATTAGAGGAGGCAAAGGTAAAGATACCCTCTACGGCGATAGTGCGAGAGACAAAGGCAGCGATACCTTCGTGCTGGCCCTTGGAGAAGGCCGGGACAACATCATGGACTTTGAAGTAGGGAGAGACCTGATCGGTTTAGCAGACGGTCTGACGTTTGGTAGCCTGTCTATCTCTACAAAGGGCGGCTCTACGGTGATATCCGCTGAAGGCGAGAAACTAGCTACGCTTAAGGGCGTTAGCGGCCTATCCGAAAGCTCATTTGTTGCTTTTGAGGATACGACTTTGCTTATGTGACAGCTAGTGTAGACAGCTAATGCAGAAGCCTGCGTATGCACTCATACGTGGGCTTTTTTGGTCTTCTTGATCGAGGAATGACTTGACTGAAGACGGGCAAGCTCAGGTTTAGAGGCATAAAGTCTAGAACAAGAAACTGTAGAGATCAGTTCTTATCCTTCTTGAGCGCTTATAGATGACTGCTCGCCTTCGAGAATAAGCCCGGAGAGCTGAAGCTTCATTAGATTAAGAGCCTGCTGACTGCCTACAGTGGCTAATAAACGGTCCCCGTTGAAGATGCCCCAGCGGCCAGAAGAGAGCTGAGTTGCTTTAAACGTCATATTTCTTTACCAAATTAATTATGGTCCCAATATGAAGCCCAGTGAGCATTTATTCCTATGTCATCGGACATAGCTTCAGCGACTCTCAAGGCACATATTCTCTGAGTAAAATTTAATGCGCACAGTTTTGTTTAGGTGGGGGTTGCTTTGACAAGCTTTAGTAAGAGGTTGTCAATAGCCACTGCTCAACGATGTCGTGGAAGTCGTGGGCGAGTTCGTCATAGAAAAAATGTCCAGCATCGTCAACCTCTACGAAAGTGAGGCGATCGCACAGCGTATCCACATAGCGACCCCAGTCAATGGGAATGACGCGATCGCACTTTCCCCACAGCAGCAGCGTCGGCATCTGCACCTGCGCGATCAGATCCTTTGTCAGCGGACTAAAATCATCGGCAGTACGAGATTTGACCAGATAGCAGAACATCCTGGCTGCACCGCGATCGCGCGTAGGTCGAACAAAGCCGTCTACTAGGCTATCGTCTACCTTTTCTGGGTTACGGGCGATCGCTCGCAAGGCCGACCGAATTAGCCAGGGCTGGCGAATCAAACGAAACAGCGGCCTGATCAGCAGCGGAGAGGCAAACCATCCTTCTACAACCACGCCGACACGAGAGGCTGCGCCGCCTAACTCGGATCTAGCAGCCGGTAGTGTCAGCATCACTAACCGCTCAACCTGATCGGGGTAGGTGGTTGCTGCCTGTAGTGCGACCAGCGCCCCCAGCGAATGCCCGGTCAGAATCATCGGCCTGCGCAGAAAGGTTTGCCAAAAGTCGGCAACTTGCTCTGTCCATAGCGACGTGTTGACTGGGCCAGCAACTTTTTCTGAATCACCAAATCCAACTAGGTCAAGCGCATAGACAGGGCGATCACGGGCCAGCGCCATCAAATTTTCTCGCCACTGCTCTAGGCTAGCGCCCGCACCGTGCAGCAGTAAAAAAGGAGCAGCCTCCACAGAATCAGACATATCGGAGCTGATGACATAGGTGTAGCGAATTCGCCAGCCGCGCCAGTACCAGATACGTTGTTCACCGAGATTAATCACGACAAATATCACTAGCTAATCGACCCTCGCTAAGCTGACTGCTTAACTTTACTCTACAGCCGCGATCGCTCATGCTAGAAACCGATACGCCCTTAGGAGAAGATCACTCATGGACCCCGTCAAGCTGATGAAGCAAGAAGTCGGTCGCGCTGCCGCTGCCCAGGTCAAGTCTGGCACTATTGTAGGACTGGGCACCGGCTCGACTACTGCCTACGCCATCCAGTTTATTGGCGAGCGCATTGCCTCGGGTGAGCTGACAGATATCAAGGGCATCCCTACCTCCTTTCAGGCATCTGTACTGGCCAAGCAACACGGCATTCCTTTGACCACTTTGGACGAAGTTGACCACATCGATATTGCCATTGATGGCGCAGACGAAGTCGATCCGCAGATGAACCTGATCAAAGGCGGTGGTGCGGCGCATACTCGTGAGAAAGTGGTCGATGGGTTGGCTGAGCGGTTTGTTGTTGTTGTAGATAGCTCAAAGCTGAGTGACAAAATTGGAACAATCTTTGCGCTGCCGGTAGAAGTGCTGCCGATGGCGGTTGCGCCAGTTACGCGGGCGTTAGAAAAGCTAGGCGGCAAAGTAGAGATGCGCATGGGCATTCAAAAAGACGGCCCGGTGATTACCGATCAGGGAAATATGGTACTAGATGTCACGTTTGACGGTATCGATAATCCAGCCGAAATGGAATCAACAATCAACAACATTCCTGGCGTGCTAGAAAACGGTCTGTTTGTCGGATTGGCGAGTGAAGTCCTAGTCGGCGAGGTGAAAGACGGCGAAGCGACCGTCAGAAGTATGTAGAGACGATTAGCTTTTTTTCTGATCGATTGCCAGCGCCTGCTCTAGTGCTGCTTTTTCTTTCGCACGGCGGGCGTAGGGCTCTAGTTCCAACAGACTCATACCGGAGAGGATGCTGAGGTTCTCCAAGCTCATGCCTTTCATCAAGAGTTCAATACACCAGGTTTGACGCGCCTGAAAGGGCGTAGCGGGCTCTCCCGTCATAGTAATCATGCCTACGGCAACCGAATTCCACAGCAAAAGCAGCCCTTCGACGCCAAGCGCTTTGCCGTCGGTCGAAAATACATTTGCTGAAGCGTCAGGTTGCGCTCTAATCCACTGACTGAGTGGATTTTTTAGATAGGTGCCGTAGCGACTCCCCATAATCCACCGATTCACTGGTACCTGCCGCGCGTTTGGTCCGCTCACTGTCAGCAGATGCTGAGTTTTGCTAGCAAAGACACTAGCACAGATGAGACTAGCCGCTTCTTCTATGGTTAGGCCCGCGCCGAATAGCACGTAAACCAGCGCATATTCCTGCTGACCCTGCTTTTTGGCCGACTGAAAGAGCGATCGCACAGTCTCAGACGGCAAGTCAATTACAGTATTTGTTGATATAGACTCCGCAACAGTTGTCAGTGTGTTGGTTGCGCGGTTAGCTGTGTCGGCACCGTGCTTGCTGCCTTGTTGCCTCTCAGGTGAGAACAAATCATTTAGCGTTGTCAAAAAGTCAGATTGATCTTGCCAAAGACCGCCGCTGCTCGCTGCTAGAACGGTATGGCCAATGATTAGCGTATTGAGCAGGGTGGCGATCGCCTCGACAGACATCCCCGGACATGCAACCTGAGCGCTGCGCAAATAGCCAACCGTTTGCAGATTGGCCTGCTTGAGTACCTGAGCGAGCGCCTGCTGGTTTTCAATCGGGGACTGCCCAGATTCGCCAATGAGCGATCGCACGAGTTCTGGCACCTGATCTAACAGCTCCAAAACTGCCGACCCGTATGCTGACAATGGATGGTTCGCACCAGCAATTTCTGATAGTGCTGCTTGCATCCGATCGAGTACAGATGCCTCCTGCAATACCGCCAAAAGCAAGCCTTGCTTGCTACCAAACTGCCGGAATAAAGTCACCTCATTTACATCCGCATTCTCAGCAATTTCTTTGGTAGTCGCCGCCGTCGTTCCTTTCTGCGCAAACAGCCTTAGCCCTGACTTTACAATCCTTTCTCGGCTAGAGAGTTTTCTTTCAGCCATCTTTTGTCATCCCTCTACAGTCAGCCTGGTCTCTGCCTGTAGACATCTATACAGTCGCCTACAGACATACATTGCAAGTATCACTTGCACATTCTTAGGGAAGGCACTATTCTAAAAATGTAAGTATTACTTGCAAACACTCTAGCGTGTTTGGAACAACTATGACTGGTAATTCATCATCCCTACTTCAAGACCGGTCACGGTCAGCCGCTGAACCAACCACGCACAAAGTTAGCTGGCCGTCTGTTGGCTTTTTTGCAGCTATTCACGGTTTAGCGCTGCTAGCTCCCTGGTTTTTCTCCTGGTCTGCGCTAGGCGTTGCGATCGCCTTTCATTGGCTCTTTGGCAGCGTCGGTATCTGTCTGGGCTATCACCGCCTGCTCAGCCACCGCAGCTTCCGGGTACCACAGTGGCTAGAGTACGTTATTGCCACTATCGGCGCGCTGGCTCTACAGGGCGGTCCGACCTTTTGGGTGGCAGGGCACCGTCAGCATCACGGGTTCACAGAGGATATAGAAAAGGATCCCTACTCTTCGGCTAGGGGCTTTTGGTGGAGCCATATGGAGTGGATGTTTTACCTGAAGCCTGAGGTGTTTGATCGCAAGGTATATGCGCAGTATGCGCCCGATATTGCACGCGATCGCTACTACGCTTTTCTAGACAAGTACTTTCTAGCCCTGCAAGTGCCTTTTGCACTAGCCCTGTATGCCGTCGGCGGCTGGTCATTTGTTATCTACGGTGTATTCGTCCGCGCCGTCTTGCTATGGCACTGCACCTGGCTAATCAACTCTGCTAATCACCTTTGGGGCTATCGCAACTTTGATAGTGAAGACAATTCTCGCAACCTGTGGTGGGTGGCTCTCTTGACCTACGGTGAAGGCTGGCACAACAACCACCACGCCTTCCCCAAAATGGCAAAAGCAGGTCTAAAGCCGCTAGAGATTGACATGACCTGGTGGCTAATCAAAGGCTTGAGATCAGCTGGGCTAGCCACCAAGGTGGTGATGCCGCCTGCAAAAGCGAGAGTCTAGCGTAGGAGAAGGAGAAGAGGCAGTCATAATTAGACAGCGTGCGCTCATGCGTCTGGCTGTAGCCAACCTTTGACAGCCGCCTTCGCCACCTTGAGATACTTATCTTCCAAGATGAATTCATCAAGCGCCGCCTCACCGCTTTCTCGAAAGGCTCCTGCGACACGGCGCTTGAAACCAGGCGTGGTCTCATTAGCGAGATAGGCAATTTGCTCAGCTTCTGTAGCAGATTTACAAGACTTTGCTGCGAGATGAGTCCGCTAGAGCAGTCGTCAGCTAATTGCCCGTTGCAGATGCTCATAGTGATGTTTCAAATCTGCTAATAGATCACTGTAGATTGGCAAAATCTTTTGATACTGTTTTACATTTTCTGAGATTGGCTGACGGATGTGGGCGATCGCAACTCTCTTTTCAACATCTTCTAGCTGCGACCATTCACCTAGTGCTACTAGCGCCACTACCGCCGCGCCAAACGCCGAACTCTCGATCACCTCAGGCACTAATATCTGCCGATCAAAGATATCCGCTAGTATCTGCTGCCACAGGTCTGACAGCGCAAATCCTCCGGAAGCGCGCAGCGTCTCGACCTCTCCACCTGCTAGCTCTAGCGCGCTAAAAACAGAATGCATGTTGTACAGTACGCCTTCCATCACCGCTCTGACCAGATGAGCCTGACCGTGATTGCGCCCTAGTCCAAAGAAATTAGCCCGCGCCTGCGCATTCCACAGCGGCGCTCTTTCTCCTAGTAAATGAGGATGAAAGATCAGTCCTTCTGAGCCAGGGGCAATTGTTTTTGCCATCTCTGTCAGCCGTTCGTAGGTCGAATAGCTCGGCTCTACACTCTTCATGCAGGTCTCGTCGCCTAGCTCGCAGGCTTCATCTGGACGCACTGAATACGGTACTAGGCTATCGCGGGTCCACTGCAAGGTAAATCCGCCATTGTTCACCGCACCGCCCATCACCCAGCGTGACTCTGTCAGCGCATAGCAAAAAAGCTGTGCCTTGCTTTCGGTTGTGGGTTTTTCTACTACCTGTCTGACTGCGCCGCTAGTGCCTAGTGTGATGGCGGCGGTTCCTCTGGCGATCGCACCCACCCCTAGATTAGCGAGCACACCATCGCTAGCTCCAACGATGACGGGGGTACCTTGCGCAATCTCCATCTGCTGTGCATAGTCGGCCTGCAAGCTAAGCTGGTGCGTCGTCGGCACAATCTTAGAAAGCTGACTCGGTTTGATCTGGGCAATTTGCAAAGCGCCCTCATCCCAAGCTTGTTTCTCTAGATTTAAGAAGCCGGTTGTTGAAGCAATCGAGAGATCGATGACCCACTCATCGCACCAGCGATGCAGCACGTATTCTTTAATTGAAACCACTCGTGCCACTTGTTTGAGCAGTTCAGGTTTCTCTTCGGCTAGCCACGCCAGTTTGACGACTGGCGACATCGGATGGATTGGCAGGCTCGTCCTCATATACAGATCGGGGTCTTGGGCGCGGATGGATGGAAGCATGCGATCGCTACGATTGTCCGCCCAGGTCAGCAGGGGCATCAGCGGCTGATCGTTGTCGTCTAGCAGCAATAGCGTATGCATCGCCGCGCTAAACGACAGACCGATTAGCTGGTCTGGTTCTGCGTCTACGCTGGCGACAACTTCTGCAACCGTTTGCGTTGCCGCCTGTACAATCTGGTCCGCGTTCTGTTCTGCCGCGCCGGGTACAGGTGCGTTCAGTGGATATCCTTTAGCACTTCGAGCTAGCTGCCGTCCCTGAGTGTCAAAAGCTACCGCTTTGGTGCTGCTGGTGCCGATATCTATCCCGATGATGTATTTCATGAGAATTATACAGTGCTAATTCAGAGTGTTAAACCAGAGGACTAATCCATTCCTACTGCGCTTTCAGCCTCTGCTGGTGCTTCTGTTGGTTCAGCGGATTGCGTTCCAACCTCTGTGCTTCCAGCTGCGGCGCGATCCGGCTCAACCCCTTCTAGGACTACCAGCGCATCCAGCATCTTTTTGACTAGTGGCGCGGCAACCGTTCCTCCATAGGCATTTTCGCCTTGTGGTTCATCCACTACGGCAAGTACTACATAGCGGGGATCGCTGACGGGCGCAATACTGACAAAGCTGGTAATTCGCTGATTGCCATAAGAGCCGTATTCTGTTGCTTTTTGCGCGGTCCCCGTTTTGCCAGCCACCTGGTAGCCGTCGGTCTTAGCGGCTGAGCCAGTGCCATCGTCGACTACGTCTCTCATCATATTCAGTACCTGCTGGGCGGTCTGAGCTGAAAAGATTCGTTTCGGTGCGGTTCTCTCTGGGGTCCAGCTCAGTTCGCCATCGTCGTCAACTAACCCCCGTACGACTCTAGGTTCTACCATTTCGCCGCCGTTAGCTAGGATGGCGTGGAGCTGTACTAGCTGCAAAGGCGTCAGCGAGAAGCCCTGACCAAACGATGTTGTTGCCGCTTCGACCGGACTATCAATGAACTGTTCTTTGTCCTTAACCTGGCCTTTGGTTTCGCCGGGTAGCTCTACCCCAGTGACCTGGCCAAGCCCTATCTTCTCTAGCCAAGCGTAATAGTCAGCCCGATCTAGGGTCTGCATGATATGCACCATGCCGACATTGCTCGAATAGCGCAGCACATCCGTAATCGAAAGCGTGCCTCGACCGCCGCCCCAGTTGTAGTCGACGTTTTGAATAGGCCAGCCGCCGACCTGGATCCTGCCCTCATCGAAGATCGTATCGTCGGAAGCGATGCTGCCGTTTTCTAGTGCGATCGCCACATTAATTGGCTTGAATGTCGATCCCGGCTCATACAGATCGCTCACCGCCCAGTTCTTGAGATATTCGAGATTTTCGGTGTCATAATAGCGGTTTGGGTCGTAGGTAGGTGCGATCGCCAGCGTTAAAATCTCCCCGGTCTGAGCGTCCATCACGATCACAGCACCGCGCTTGGCTCGGTATTCAGCGACTGTCGCGGCCAGGTTCTTCTGAGCAATCCGCTGTAGTCGATTATCGATGGTCAGCTGCATTTGCAGATCGTCGCGAGTGACTAGCTGTAGAGGCGCAGATTCTTTTGATTCTGGTGCTGCGTAGGTAAGCTGATCTTTTCCGCTTAGTTCAATACCTGACTGGGGTACGCCGTCTAGGTCTACGTATCCGGTCACCTGCGAAAACACTTTGCCTTGAGGGTAGATACGCTGGGGTGAAGGCAGTAGATCTAGACCGTCTAATCCTAGCGATCGCAGCCGTTTAGCCGTTTCTTCTGAAATGTCTGAAGACAGCTTGATCCCACTTTCTTGCGCCTGAAACTGTGACTCTAAAGACTGCGTATCTTGTTCAATCACCTCACCGACTGCTGCCGCAACCGTCGTCGTAGGCTGCTTGAACAGCATCGGGTGCATATACAGCGTATACATCACCTGATCCATCGCCACTACGTTGCCCTGGCGATCTACGATCTGCCGTCTAGCGCTACGAGGCGTGGCCTGAATCGCTTGCTGCTCTTGAGCCATCACCTTCAGGTCAGAGCCAATCACTAGCTGCAAATAGGCCAGTCGCCCACTCAATCCCACCATCGCCAGCATTAGCATTAGCCAGACGCTGATCAGCCGCAGTTGAGGTGACTGTCTCGTCTTGTGTCCGATCTCTGACGTAGCTGTTCTGTTATCTCTCTGGCTAGCTCTCTGGTTAGTCCTTCGGTCAGCACTTTGGCCAGCCGCACCTAGTCGATCGCGAGAACGCTGCCGACGTGCCACAGTTGAATTTTTGCGCCGCGCAGTATTGTTCCTTCGATCCGGCGCACTGGCGTTTGCACTATCTCCTGCCCTCTCTTTTGGCTGCGATGCGCCGCTCTGATGACGCGCTGCCTGATTGGATGCATCCATAGAAACGCTAATACCCTAACGGCTGTAGCCGCTCCGACTCACTCTCTTCTGTTTGTGCCACGTCCGCACGTCTAGGTTCAGGCTTAATAAACAGCATATCGTCGGGCTGATAGGGCTGTAGCCCAGAGTTTTCCTTGACTGCTTGCTCTGCCAAACTTTGCTTGATCGACTCATTCGCTGTACTCAACTGCTGCGATTCACTTTGCAAAGCATTTAGCTGAGCCATTGCTTGATTAGTCGAGCGATCCAGATACACGCTGGAGCCGTAGACAACTAGTGCGCTAGTGACCAACAGACCGGTCAAGACCGTAGAACCCTGCTGGAATCGGTGCAGCACTCTTAGTCCGAGCGGTAGACGAGGCTGCTTGGGTAGCTCGATTGGCGCTAGCACCGACGATTGATCCACCAGCTCGTTCTGCTGTACTCGTTTGGATAGCAAGTCTGTCGACAGAGCCACTACGTTGCTTTTAATAGAGTCAGTTTGGCGAGTAGACCTGAGATTAGCAGCCTCAGGCTGAGGCGACGGCGCAGAAGAGTCGAGGTCGGTAGCGAAAACCATGCGGCTATGTAGGGATAGGAAGAACGAGCTTTCTCTAAGATCTGTTGGATATCTGACTTTTGGGTATCTAGCATACGACCGTATCTGACGCAGGCCGTGTAAGCGATTCCCTATATCAAATTACGCGAATACTACCCTGTGTGCGACATAAGAACAAGGTGGATCGCGATGTTTTCCTCAGATCTTTTCTCAAATGGCACTTGAGCTGTGTGAAAGTACGCAGATCAACACAAAACCTAAGCACAAAGCCACGGTCTGCTAGTCAAATGCAGCACCGTGGCTTTATAACTCCCTACTTGTAGGAACGGTTAACGCTGAGGTCGAGGCTTATCGGGTAGTCCAACCATGTCCGCGTTGCTCTTACCGGGCGGGATCATGGGATAGCAGTTCTCGTCTCGGCGGACCTGCACGTTAAGCAAAAACGGACCGTCGTGATCTAGCATCTGGGCGATCGCACTCTCCAGCGCTTTGGGATCGCTAAGCGTCATTCCCTTTACCCCAAACGCCTGAGCTAGCAGCTCAAAGTTCGGCATGCCCGCTGCCATCTCAGAAGAAGAGTAGCGCTCACCAAAGAAGGTTTGCTGCCACTGGCGCACCATTCCCTGCCAGCCGTTGTTCAAGATCACTGTCTTGACGTTGATTCCGTACTGGGCCAGCGTGGCTAGCTCCTGCAAGTTCATCTGGAAGCTAGCGTCCCCACTGACACAGACCACCTGACTGTCGGGCAGCGCTACCTGCACACCCATAGCCGCTGGCAGGCCAAAGCCCATCGTGCCAAGTCCCGCACTCGATATCCACTGACGGGGGCCGTTCTTTAAGAACTGTGCTGCCCACATCTGGTGCTGACCTACGTCTGTGGTGCAGTAGGCGTTAGGCGCTTGCTTGGTGATTTCGACAATCACGGACTGCGGCGAGATATCGTCTGGATAGACCGGTGCAACTAGCGGGAAGTCTTGCTTCCATGTTTCGATTTGATCCCGCCAGGACTGACTCTTACGTGAGTCTGGAGTCGTCTGGTCTTTCATCCGCTCTAGTATGCGCGCGACCACAGCTTTCACATCGCCGACGATAGGCACTTCGGGCAGGCGATTTTTGCCCACTTCAGCCGGATCAATATCGATATGAATGACTTTTGCTCTAGAGGCAAACTCATCTAGCTTTCCAGTTACCCGGTCATCAAACCGGGCCCCAATCGCGACTAGTAAGTCGCATTCGCTAACGGCAAAGTTGGCGTAGGCCGTGCCGTGCATGCCTAGCATGCCAACCGAGAGCGGATGGTGCTCGTCTACAGCGCCTTTACCCATCAGGGTATTGGTGATGGGGGCTGAGAAAGCTTCGGCCAGCTCCTGGATCTCGGCATGAGCGCCTGAGGTGATTGCGCCGCCACCGACGTAGAGCAAAGGCTTTTCTGAGGCTTGTAGAAGTGCGATCGCCTCATCCACCTTGTCATCGTCAATCTCAATTTCGGGCGCATAGCCTGGAATATTCACATCGCCAGGATCAACCGGAATGTAGTCAATCTCTTCAACGCCGACATCTTTTGGCACGTCGATTAGTACCGGACCGGGCCTACCTGTCTTAGCAATATGAAATGCCTCTGCGACGATCTGCGCCATCTGATTGGGATCGCGGACTACGTACGAATGCTTCACGATCGGTAGCGTGATGCCATAGATGTCTGTTTCTTGAAAGGCATCAGTGCCGATCGCCGCGCGCGTGACCTGGCCAGTGACGACCACCATCGGAATCGAGTCCATCTGCGCAGTCGCGATCCCAGTCACTAGATTCGTCGCGCCCGGACCAGAAGTGGCAAAGCATACGCCGACTTCGCCCGTCGCTCTAGAATAGCCATCGGCTGCGTGAGAGGCCCCTTGTTCGTGTCTGACTAGAATATGCTGCACTTGGCCCTGTGCTTCTGCTTTGTAGAGGGCGTCGTAGATGGGCAGAATGGCTCCGCCTGGGTAGCCAAAGATGTGCTTGACGCCGTGGCGCACCAGACTATCGATTAGCGCATAGGCACCGCTCACTCGCTGGGTAGCTCTGGAGGAATCTGCTGGCGAGAAATCTGATGTAAACGTGACAGGGGAGGCCATAGACGGTACCGAAGAAAATTCAAACTGTAGGTAAGAGGGATCTGATAGAAAAACTTGCCTTTGAGGATAGTCTTTCTTCAGGCAATACCTTGCTCAAGACTCTTGATCTTAAACATCAAGCGGTTTGTCTTACGATAAAGTGCCTGCTTTTTATTATTCCTTAAAGCACTCTTTTAAATTCGCTAGCGGTCATTGGCTGGCAATTGCGTCTCGAAAGCTACTTTCAATTAGTCTAAGTTGTAGCCTAGCGAACAACAAGATTCCATTCTTTTGGTTGTTGTCATCTCTTAACTTTTGAATGCAGATCTTGCATACAGGTTAGTCACTGATTTCAAGGTTATACGCGGCGTGATCTTGGGCTAACGATCGCACCAAAAACGCTTTCGCACTCATCCTCTCCCCTGCGCCCTCAGCCACCTGCCACCAAGGCACACAGAACCCTATTGCTAGCTCCGGGGTGCCCCATAGACTCAGATGATCCACTGCCGGATCGGCGTAGAAATTAATCTCACCAGCCCCTAGCGGCAGCGTTGTTAGATGCGTAAAGCGATCGTGACTGATGCGCACTACGCTAAGCCCCACCACTGGGACGCCCCAGCCATCAACCGCATATAGCCGCGCTACCTTACCGCCAGAACTTTGCCATAGGAACAGAGCGCCTGCTAGTCCCACGACGCCAGCGCTGAAGCCGATACCTACAATCGGCGGCTGGGTTGCCGGGTTGCCCAAAGTGTCGGTCATCCACTGGTAGATTTCAAAGGGCGAAATCGGCAGACCAGGAACGATGCGCGGACGAGTGAATGAATGAAGCGATCGCACAAATCCCTCGGTCAGTTCGACTTGGTTGAATCCAGGACAAACGATCATCGGCAGTTGGTTAGGCAGTGATGCCAACTGTGACAGATCGCCTGGGACTTCGCTGAATTGCTGATTATTCATCGCGCTCGTTTGGTTCCATTTGCGAATCGTCCACACATCACCAGATAGCACCGAATCCGAACGTTCGGTTCTACCCATAGTCAAGTCCTAAGGCTTACGGGTAGTGTGAATAAAGACAAGGCACTGCACTGCCGACCCCCTTCTTTGTACATGCTATGGGCGCTCCCGATCAGCTTTTACCGACTATTAGCGCGTTGGTTGCTCTAGGCGAATTTGCCCAGGATGAGCAAAGCAGTGAAGCGTCTACTATTCCTACCTTCAGCGAAGGGCTCGCCGCAGACGTTCGGCAGCAGCGAGCAGAGCGTGAGTGGACCGGGGCGATCGCAGCGCTGACCCAGCTCCTCAATCAGCAAAGGCCGTCCGTAGACAAACGAGCAAAGAGACAAACGCAGGCGCTGCTATTAACTGGGCCTGTTCCCCTGCTGAATGATCCTAACCTGATTCCACAGCTTTCGAACTGGACGTTTGTACCACACTCTTCCGCAGAACTCACCGCGTTTAGTGCGCTTTCGCCCGTAGAGCGTATCTTCAAAAACCCTTTCAAAAAGCAGTCTCATACGACTCGTCTTCTGCCGCTGCTAGAAAACGATCCGCTGATCCAAGAGCAGTTTGCGCTGGTCTTGACTAAGGAATTCTCGCTGGTTTTGGTGCTCGGAGAAGATGCCGATAGCGAGCTGAGCTTTCAGTTCTCGTTTATGCCCGAAGTGGTTAGCTCAGTCTGGCGGCTGTTGCGATCGCGCATTCTGCTCACTCGTCCACAGCAGCTAGAGTTTATCGAAGCCCTAGTCGAAAAATTCGTACCAACAGAGCCTAGCTACCGAATTGTTAGTCAGTTCAATCGCTGGATGCTGGCCTGTTTGCCGCAAAGCAATTCACAGCCTAGCTCGCCTATCAATTCGCACGCTCAGACAAACAGTTCACAAGCGCTGCACAGCGAATCAAACAGTGGTGTCGCTCATGCAGCTCAAGGCATAGATCCTAGAACGGGATCAAATGCTCAGCCTTCTGTACAGGCCACAGCTCAATCTTCTGTACAGCCTTCTGCCCAGCCATCAGACAGCGCCTTCCTCCAGGCGATGGCACACGAGATCCGCACGCCGCTGACGACCATTCGGACCTATACCAGATCGCTGCTCAAGCGAAAGGATCTGAACCCCCAGGTAATCAAGCGGCTCAAGAGTATCGATCTCGAATGTACTCAGCAGATCGACCGCTTTAGCCTGATCTTTAAAGCAGTAGAGCTAGAGGCGGCTAGTCAATCGCCCAAGTCGCCTTTGAGTGCGATCGCCCTCAGTCAAGTGTTTCAAAATGCCATTCCGCAATGGCAGCAGGCCGCCCAGCGCCGCAATCTCTCTCTAGAAGTGGGTCTACCACCCAACCTGCCGATGGTCGCGAGCGATCCCACGATGCTACAGCACGTCCTGACTGGTCTAGTCGAACTCTTCACTCACAGCGTTTCACCTGGGAGCCATATCCAGCTTCATGTGCTTCATGCTGGCAACCAGCTCAAGCTTCAGTTTCAGTCCCAAGCCGATCCCAATCAGCCCAACCCGTCACCGACCTGCACCGCCCCGCCGCTTCAGTCCCTTGGCCATCTGCTGA
The DNA here is from genome assembly GCA_963838725.1 of uncultured cyanobacterium. Taxonomy (GTDB): domain Bacteria; phylum Cyanobacteriota; class Cyanobacteriia; order Phormidesmidales; family Phormidesmidaceae; genus Phormidesmis. Next base: position 290,070 of record CAWISM010000016.1, read on the forward strand.
TGTTTCAGCCAGAAACTGGCGGGCTCAGCTTGAACCTAGAAGCCACCAAGAATCTGTTTCATGCGCTTGGAGCCAAGCTGACTGTGCGCGAACGCTCGGACCAGAGCACCACCTGGACGGTCTTTCTGCCGCTGGAGACTAGCGGGCTACAGTCCTATCAGATTGTTTAACCCGTCAGCAGATCTTCTTCTGGAAAATGAATCGAGCTGGGGCTAGGATCGCCCAAAACAGCAGACATCAACAGCAAAACTCCGACTCGTCCGATGTACATCGTGGCGATAATAGCAAGCTGTCCCCCGACTGAAAGATCGCCAGTCACGCCCGTCGAGAGTCCTACTGTTGCAAACGCGGATACCGTCTCGAATAAAATTTCGATAAACGGCAGGTCCGGATCGCTTAGCGATAAGCAAATAGTAATTATCACCACGCTACCGACTGAAGCAACGACCACCGCTAACGCTTTGAGCACCCTAGTCATAGGGATTTGCCGTTGATAGCAGTTCACCTCTTCTTTTCCTCGCAGCGCCGCTTTGGTACACATCATCAAAATGCGCACGGTAGTCGTCTTGATCCCGCCACCCGTACTGCCAGGACTCGCACCCACAAACATCAGCGCGATCGCCACAAATAAAGCGCTAGTTTCCATCGAGCCAATGTCAATCGAATTAAAGCCAGCCGTCCGCATCACTACCGACTGAAACCCGGCTAGTAAGATTTTTGATCCAAAGCTTCTGCCTGCTATCGTATCTGGATTGTCGTATTCGATTAGGAAAAAGGCCACGGTGCCCAGGACGAGTAGCGTCAGCGTTGTACTGGTAACAATCTTGAAGTGGAGAGAAAAGACAGTGTGAGTTTTTTGGCCTTGGAAACGCGATCGCACCCACATAAACCCTTCCATAATTACCTGGTAGCCGATCCCGCCCATGATGATCAGCGCCGAAATCACAACCATCGGCCAAGCATTCTCGGCATATTGCACCACACTGTCAGAGAACAAGCTGAACCCAGCATTGTTAAAGGCGCTGATGCTATGAAAAATCGACAGCCACAGCGACTGACCGAGCCCAAAGTCTTCTAAAAACGTTGGCATCAGGCAAAAAGCGCCCGTTAGCTCAAAGATGGCTGTCATCGCAATGATCGACACCAGCAGCGCGTTTACATTAGCTAGCTCAGAAGTATCCATCGCCTGCTGAATTGCCAGCCGGTCCTTTAGACACAGCCGCCGCCCGATTAGCAGCAACAGCAGCGTCGTCGCGGTCATATAGCCCAATCCCCCTAGCTGGATTAGCATCAGCACCACCCCCTGACCAAACGTAGAAAAATAGCTGCCTGTATCCACTACAATCAGCCCGGTCACGCAGACCGCTGAAGTCGCGGTAAACAGCGCCACCAGTGGACTGTTCCAATCTCCGCTAGCAGTCGAAAAAGGCAGCAGCAGCAGCAGCGTACCCACCGCAATCAGCACCAGAAAGCCAAAGCAAATCGTTCTAGGTACGGTCATAAACTCATCAAAAGCCGGACGTCAGGGATAAAGCTACCATATGACCAATCTCTCACAACGGAGCCCCCACCGCGATGACTGCTAGTACGCCCCTCGCCGAAAAAATTCAACGGTTTTACGACACCTCCTCGCCCCTATGGGAAAAGACTTGGGGCGAGCATATGCACCACGGCTACTACGGCAGAAATGGTCAGCACCGAAAAGATCGCAGGCAGGCCCAAATCGATCTCATTGAAGAGCTGCTGAAGTGGGCCAACGTCACAACCGCTCATACCATCCTAGATGTCGGCTGTGGTATTGGTGGCAGCAGCCTGTATCTTGCCAGAAAATTCGACGCCCAGGCAGTCGGCATTACCCTTAGCCCAGTTCAGGCCAAACGAGCAGGTGAACGCGCGGCCGAGCAAGGCATTGATCTTCTCGCCTTTGAAAATTTTGCAATGGCACAGGCCCCTGCGGTTCAGTTTCAAGTGGCTGATGCGCTATCGACGCCTTTTCCCGATGATTCTTTTGACTTTGTCTGGTCAATGGAAAGTGGGGAACACATGCCCGATAAACCCGGTTTCTTGCGAGAGTGCTACCGAGTGCTAAAGCCGGGCGGCACGTTTCTAATGGCGACCTGGTGTCATCGCTCTACCCACACCCTGGCGGGTCCGCTAACGGAAAGCGAAAGTCAGCATCTTGATCGGCTATACGAGCTGTATCATCTGCCCTACGTTATTTCTCTAGATGACTATGGCGCGCTAGCTGATGAAGTTGGATTCGCGGATGTAGCGATGTCGGACTGGTCAAGGCAGGTCGAGTTTTTCTGGCAGGATGTGGTTCGTTCAGCGCTAAACCTGGAAGCGGTCTCGGGTATCTTGCAGTCGGGGGAAGAAACGATTCGCGGGACAGCTGCGATCGCCCTGATGACCACTGGCTTCGACCGAGGTCTGATCCGTTACGGCCTCCTCAAGGGCACCAAACAGTAATAGAGAATAGAAGACCAATAGCTAGGCAAAAAAAGCCCTAGCCAACCACTGTCAGCTAGGGCCGTTCTACTCACTCAAAGCAAAACTAGGCAACCGATATTACATAGAACTCAGGAGGACTACACTCTCTCATCTATAGTCTGAGTGCAGTCGAGCAATCGGACCATCGCTGCCGCCGCGTAGTTGCGCAGTGCTGGCGTGTCGGGGCGGAAACTACTACCCACTTCATTCAATGGCGTAGCCACACCACAGAAGGTCGATAGCTCAGAGATCGCACTCTCTGCCCAGTGGCCATTGATATCGCCAAAAGAGGCACCCGGTTGATTGGACTCAAGATCGTTTGTGTCGTTCTTGTATTCAGCCGCGCGGCGCATGATCGCAATCAGCTCAGCGCGAGTCACCTGATTAGTAGGTCTAAAAGTACCGTCCTGGTAGCCGCTAATAATTCCTAGCTCTTGAGCCTTCTTGATCTTCGCGGCGCTCCAGCGAGTAGCAGGCACATCCGAAAAGGGTACGTTGCCAACTGGCGCTGCAATGTCAGGAGCAGCGTCTAGACCTTCAACCGCAATCGACACTAGCTGCTCACGAGTTAGAGTGGCTTGAGGTCTAAAGCTATTGTCTTCAGCAAAACCAGAGATGAATCCAAGCTGAACGGCACGGTTGATTTCATTGGCGTAAACATCACCAGTCACATCAGGGAAAGACGCGGGTGAAGGCGGAATCACTACGACAGGTCCGGGAACTTCAGGGTCAGTCGGCCCAGCAACGATGGTCTCGTCTTGTGCAATTAGTTGGGCCGTAGTCAGATCGTTCGCAATGTAGGTACGGCCTGTTACGCTGCCCTCAAAGGTCTGCTTTGCCAGTCTCCAACCAGGCTTCAAGAAGATCTGGGTATAGCCACCTGGCACGATCCCGTCAGTCTGACCGATGACAAACCTTTGCGCACCGCTACCCGCAAAAGGTGAAGGTTGAGCATAGAGTACCAAAACGCCGTTTTCTTGCTCTAGAACGGGGTTGTATCTGATGTCTGAACCCGCTGCTCGCAGTAGGTAGCCGTTAGTATCGGTACTGCGGCCACAAGCAGGGTTATTGACGGTTAGCGGCGTGACCACCGTTGGATTAGAGCCTCTTAGCGAGAAGCAAGGGGGTGAAGGCTGTCTCTGTTCTAGGATCATTAGACCATAGCGCTGATTGCCGCCGATATTAGACGTAGGGTTCGCGACTAGCAGATAGGGCTCTTGAGCGGTCTCTTGCATGCCAAAAGGAGACGCCTGGGCCATCTGAATCGCTGGGGCCGGAGCGTTGGCTGGAGTCACAGACTGATTCTGCGCAAACGCTGAAGGGAGGTTGCTAGCGGTGATGGCAACAGCGGCGGTAGCCAGCGCAGTCACTGTGAGTCGAAATGATTTCATTTGCATATCCTTTGATTTAGTAGAGTTCACGATGGTCGGCGACAGCGTGAGGGTTGCACACCCGACGTCAGGACGCGGAATCCAAGCTGCTGCGAAGGCAAAGAAACAGCTTGGATTTTCTTGATTTGACTGAGTACAGATTACCTGGAAAGTTAGCGTGAGCATCTCAAGATATGTGTATGAGTAGGCTCTGGCTTCGCGGTCCGGTTTAGCTGTCAAGATCAGCTATCTGGCTCAGTTGGGACTAGAGGGGTCGGCATCAGTCGCCGATGGTGATTTGGGCAGTTTATAGACAAAGCTCATCAACGCTTCTTTTTTGAATTTGGAGTGTGGATGAGTCAAGTTTCAAAAGGTCTGTCCGTGTCATGTATTCTGTCCGTGTCATGTCTATAGAGATAAAAGATTTGTTTCGTAAGGGCTATTCTCGAAGGGGCGCTTTTGTAGTCGGCACAGCTATAGTCGGGGCGGTTGCTGGCATTTGGATGGGGGACGAGGGGGCGATCGCAGCCGACCCGACCGCTATCGAGCAGCTCATAGAAACCAACCAGTGTCCGGGATGTGACCTCCACGACGCTGACTTGCGCAGACTAGATCTAGCAGGCGCTGACCTAACCGGCGCTGATCTTGAAGGGGCTAACTTTTACTATGCCAATCTCGACGGTGCCCAACTTCAGGACGCCAACCTGATTGATGTAAATCTCGCCTATGCCAGCGTGCGCGATGCCATTCTAGACGACGCCGATCTGCGCTACGCCATCCTCAACCACACCGATCTCAGCGGCAGTTCGCTGATTTCTGCTGACCTACGCGACGCCTACATAAACGAAACTATTTTTAGCCGCGCCGTTCTAGACAGCGCCGACCTGCGCGATACGCTACATCAGCACGCAGACTTCTCTGAAGCTAGCACTTGCAGCACGCTCACCTGGTCTGGGATAGAGCATCGTCAGGGCTGCGGGGTTGCGCTTGAACAGATTCGCCGTCAGTAGATCGCTTGTCATTGGGTTCAACCAGCCGCTTTGTGTACCACCAGTCCTGCTGCGCTGCTGAGAGCTTGACCGGATATAGCGTCATGATGATAGGCTCGCTGCGGTAGCTCTGTCCGATAATTTCGACACAGTATGAGGGATGTTTGCGCGTGGCTAAATCGACGGTGAATCGTTTGCCGACCCGCCGCCAGCTCGGCTCTTTGCTGTGCCACTGGATGCGACAGCAGGGCCACGGTAGCTGTTCGCGGTCATACAGACGACAGCAGGGACCAACGACCCGATACGTCAGATGGGCACCTGGACTTTCAAAGACGGTACCTGTCGGCAAAGGGTGAGAAGCGCGCATAAAAAAGTGGCGTGTCGTCTAGTTGAGATAGCAAGCTTAGACTATAAAACTCTGCTGTAAAAGTCTATAGATGTAACAATCTACAGGGTTGACAACTTCGAAGTTGTCAACCCTGTCCTCTAGCGTTAACCAGCAAGATTATGTCTGAGAATACAGCTAAAGCCTCCGAGAAAATTGATCCGAAAGTCAGCGATCGCATCTGCAAACACATGAACAAAGACCACGCTGCTGCCGTACTCACCTATGCTCAGCGATACGGCAATCAAACCGAAGCTACTGCCGCCACGCTAACCGCTATTGACAATACTGGCATGGACCTTGCTGCTGAAGTTGATGGCCAGAGCCTACCAATTCGCATTCCCTTCGACCATGAGCTTAGAGACGCCGCTGATGCGCACACAACGCTAGTTGCTATGCTCAGAGCATAATGGCTCAGTTGCTATGCTCAAGATGAATCTCAACTGCCCTTGAACTAGCTAATTCCTCGTGACTGTCCAGATCCGCTTTCTTCCCGATGATATTACGACAACTGCCAAACCCGGTGAAGCTTTGTTAGACGTGGCGCACCGAGCGGGCGTTCGTATCGCTACAGGCTGTCTGATGGGCTCTTGCTATGCCTGCGAAGTCGAAATGACGGGTTCAAAAGAAGGCTCCGTACGCGCCTGTCTAACCGCTGTCCCTAACTCAACCGAACCTATAGAAGTAAATTTGCTAGACGATCCGACTTGGTAAGTTCCTTTTTTGGTGGCTAAGTAAAGTCATAGGCGTTGCGCCTTTCCTTAGCATAATCGTCTGTTCGGTCACCATTCGGTTTCACCCAATGTGATATGTAAATACCATTGACTATAGTAATAATCAAACGGGCATAAAGACCTTGTACCGCCCAAAGACCACTACCCAAAGACCACTACCCAAAGACCACTGCCCAAAGACCTTAGAGCGAAACCACTCATAGAATCGCGTTCTAGCCGTTCACAAAAGGTATCAGCATGGATGATGTAACCGGAAGAATTCCAGAGTTCACCACCGATTCAAAACCTATGTCAGACAACTCACTGCTTCAGTACGTCAAGTCTATGGAGCCAGACACGATCAATCAGCTATCCCGCCCTGACTCATCCGAAGTGATGCAGGTGATGGAGCACAACGTTATTGGTCTCTTAGGCGGTCTTCCCTCTAGCCAGTTTGATGTCTCTGTCACTACAAACCGAGAGAACTTAGGCCGTCTGCTTGCTTCTGCGATGATGAGCGGCTACTTTCTACGCGGCGCAGAGCAGCGTCTTGCCTTCGAAGAGCGCTTTAGCAATACGCTGTTTGGTGAAGATTCCAATCTAGAAACTGAATCTTAGTCGCAGACAACAAACAGGAATGGCTAAAAGACAAGTAGATCATTCCAGTAGCTCGGCAGCTCAAAGCTTGCCGAGCTTTGTTATATCTGGGAAGCAGATATCTGATAAGCAGGTGACTCAGCTAAGGCGATCGCTCCTCACCTGGTACCAGCAGCAGGGCAGAGACTTACCTTGGCGACGTACCCGAGATCCCTATGCAATCTGGATCTCCGAGATCATGCTTCAGCAGACTCAGGTCAAAACCGTCATTCCCTATTACGAACGCTGGCTCAAGGCGTTTCCCACCGTGCAGGTGCTAGCTGCTGCTGAGCAGCAGACCGTATTAAAGCTATGGGAAGGGTTGGGCTACTACGCTCGGGCAAGGAACTTGCACCAGGCAGCTCAGCAGGTTGTGTCCGAATTTGGTGGCGTGTTTCCGCGTGAGATTGAAAAGGCGATCGCACTTAAAGGAATTGGTCGAACCACCGCAGGCGGTATCCTCAGCGCTGCTTTCAACGCGCCTACGCCTATCCTCGACGGCAACGTTAAACGAGTGCTGTCTCGACTGGTGGCTTATCCTGCTGTGCCTAACCGGGCGATCGCACCTCTCTGGCAGCTCTCCGAACAGCTATTAGATCCAGCCCATCCTAGAGACTTCAATCAGGCCATCATGGATCTAGGCGCAACGCTTTGCACCCGGCACAATCCAGCCTGCCTGCTCTGTCCTTGGCAAAGCGAATGCGCAGCGTACAATCAAAGTGCAGCTACTTGCTTTCCTATGACAGAATCTCGCCAGCCCCTTCCTCACAAACAAATCGGCGTTGCCGTCATCACCGACAGCGATGGCAAAATATTAATCGACCGCCGTAAGCAAGAAGGACTTCTCGGTGGCCTATGGGAGTTTCCAGGTGGCAAGATCGAGCCTGGTGAGAGCGAAGAAGACTGTGTCAAACGCGAAATTAAAGAAGAGCTCGATATTGAGATTGAAGTTGGCACCAAGCTAATCACTATCGAGCACGCCTACACTCACTTCAAAGTCACTCTTAACGTTTTCAACTGCGCTTATCTAACTGGTGAACCCAAACCCCTCGAATGCGACGAAATCAGATGGGTCACCCTGGCAGAAATTAGCGAATATCCTTTTCCCAAAGCCAATAGTCAAATTATTGAGGCACTAAAGCAGCAAGCGAATCAGTGAAGGAAGCGCGCTCAGGAAGTGGAAAGATCAAGGAATAGCTCTCTTTTTGGGCATTTTAGACTTGAAAAGAGCTGTCTTATCTGAATAGCAAGCGCTAGCGCGAAGTCTTTGCATATCTTACAAAGAACCGTCTGCTCTTTAAGTTTTCCTGTCTGGCATCACTATGGCCTTGCTCTCAGCGCGCTTCTCTACCTATCTTCCATTCTTGATGATATTCGAGAACTTTGTCATTGCGGGCTGCTACGCGATGATCGCCAGCGGCATCACCTATGGCGTCTGGCAAAGCCGAAAAGCAGGCGTTAATCCGGTTGTCGCAACGATCATCTTAATTTTTGCTAGCTGCGCGCTAGGTCACGGTATGCACGGGCTTGGAATGCTGGGCTTTGGTTACTGGGTCAAGCTGCAAACCGCGTTTGATCTGCTGACGGTTATCATTGCCATCCGATTCGTGACTTACTACGAAAGCTTTGGCGTGCTGGCTCAAATTGGCCAGATCGCCGCTGCAAATGTTGAGCTAGAGTCTGAAAATTCGTCTTTGCAAGAAGCGCTCTTGAAGCTTCAGCAGACTCAGTCTCAGCTGATTCAAGCAGAGAAGATGACTAGTTTAGGCAAGATGGTGGCTGGGATTGCTCACGAGATCAACAATCCGGTCAACTTTATTCACGGAAATCTCAGATATGTTGAAAAATATGCTGCCGACCTGTTAGACATCGTAGCGCTCTACCAAACTCACTACCCTCAACTAGTATCCGAGATAGAATCAGCCATCGAAGAGATTGATATTGAATTTATCCAAGCCGATCTGCCTAAAGTTTTGGCATCTATGAGCTTGGGTACCCAACGCATCCGCACAATTGTTCTAGGGCTTCGCAACTTTTCTCGTAAGGACGAATCACTCTGTAAGGCTGTAGACATTCATGAAGGTCTCGATAGCACTTTGTTGCTTTTACAGCACCGTCTAGAAGGGAAACGCGATCGCCCCAATATCACAGTGGTTCGCGACTACGGCAAGTTGCCGCTAGTAGAATGCTACGCCAGCCAGCTAAATCAGGTGTTCTTAAACTTACTAGCGAATTCAATTGACGCGATCGAGGACGCTGATGCCAGTCGTAGAGGCAAGCAGGTCAACACGCCGAGTCAGATCACGATTCGGACTGAGAGGAGCGATGATGATACGGTCAGCATCACGATTGTTGATAATGGCAGTGGCATTCCTGAAGACATCCGTAGTCGCATATTCGATCCTTTCTTTACTTCAAAAGAGGTCGGTAAGGGCACCGGATTAGGACTATCTATCAGCTATCAGATAGTCACAGAAAGGCACAATGGCCAGTTAAGCTGCTGTTCTATTCCAGGAAAAGCAACCGCATTCACTATCCAAATACCTACTCGACTGTCTACTGGGCAAAGCGATGTGCCTGATTCAAAGGCAAAGGTACCTGCTTCTGCGCTTGGACCTGCCTTCAGTGGCAGCGTAGAAATCAACACGTAGCAGGCTGTCTTTCCTGACTCTATTGCTCAGGAGAGATACGACGATAGCGCGATTGAACCAATAGGTGAATTCCATAAGCCAGCATCCCAAACGCAATAATGCCCATCAGCACAGAGCCAAAAGGCTGCTGCTGAATAGCTTGCAGAGCGCCAGCCGTGGTCTTGGCTTCACTCGCATCAGAAGAGCGCGCTGCTTGAGCGAAGAAGTAACCCACAATGACTGAGACAATGCCTTTGCAGATCAGCCCGAACCGTCCGATCCGAACTACCCAGGTTTGCGCCGTTGGGCTCATCTCATGCAGCTTCAGCTTCTTCCGGAACTTAATTTTGACGCCGCGATAAATACAGAAGAATCCATAGGCGACAGCACCCGCCGCAACTAGTCCTACTAGCCAGCGGCCAAAGGGCTGCGAGAGCAAAGTCGCTGTCTGCTCGCTAGAACTACCGCCGCCACCACCAGAAGACGAGCCAGAGGATGACCCACTACTAAATACGATGCGAAAAGCTGCAAACGCTAAGCTGCCGTAAATTAGGCCACTAACGGCATAAGACAGCCGACGAAGGATGCTCTTGGCACCGTCCTCGTTGTGCTCAGGATCGAAGATAGCAGCGACCAAACGCCAAATCACGTATCCTACTAGGCCCACAGCAATCAAGAACAGCATCACTTTGCCAAAAGGCTGGTTGGCGATAGTCTCGAATGCGCCCGTAGAGCCGGTGACCCTACCGCCCCAGTTAAACGCAGCTTGAATGGCAAGTATGCCAACTAGAGCATAGATAATGCCTTTAGCCGCGTAGCCGAAGCGCGCCAGAATTTCGATCCATTTAGCGGTATCGTTACTGCCAGCCGATCCAAGTGATTGGTTGCTCATGAGTATTTATAGGTAAGGGAGTTTATAAAGCCGAGTTTGCACCACTCGTATTAAACAGCTAGTGCCACTGGCTCTTCATCTATCTGTTGTCGGAGACTTGTGAAACAAAATTAGGGTGAACTCTTCAGGCACCGCACCGCTTCTAACATTCCTTTCGCTTTGTTGAGCGTTTCTTGATACTCGCTTTCTGGGACAGAGTCTGCCACTAGCCCTGCGCCCGCCTGCACGCTGATCGTCTGAGCGCCGTTCTCCGCAGATTGGACCACCATTGTGCGAATGGTAATTGCGCTGTTGAGCTGACCTTCAAAGTCGTAGTAGCCATAGACGCCGGAGTAAGGCCCCCGGTAGTCAGGCTCTAGATCCTTGATAATCTGCATGGCACGAATTTTGGGTGCGCCGCTAACGGTGCCTGCGGGGAAGCTGGCTTTGAGCAAGTCCCAGGCGGTTTTATCCGGCGCTAGATCGCCGACCACGTTGCTGACAATATGCATAACGTGAGAGTAGTTTTCGATCACCATCAGTTCATCAACTTTGACCGTGCCGCTGCTACAGACGCGGCCCAGGTCATTGCGGCCTAGATCGACTAGCATGATGTGTTCGGCGATTTCCTTGGGGTCTGCTAGCAGATCTGCGGCATAGTCAGCATCTTCAGCCGCGTTCTTTCCTCTAGGGCGCGTTCCGGCGATCGGGCGCAGGGTCGCCTGCATGGGCGTATCGGGCCCGGTCGCGGTAGCTTTGACCATGACTTCGGGGCTAGATCCAATTAGCTGCCAGCCGTTGAAGTTGAAGTAGCACATGTATGGCGAGGGATTTACCAAGCGCAAGGAGCGGTAAAGATCGAAGGGGTTACCGTCGTAGCTTGCTTGCAAGCGCTGAGAGATGACGACTTGGAAGATGTCGCCAGCGCGGATATGGGCTTTGGCTGTCTCGACGCTGGCGCAGAATTCTTCAGGGGTGCGGTTGCTGGTGTATTTCAGCGGTGGCGCGGTGCTCGCTTCAGGTGAAGTCCAGGTGAGCAGGGTGTCTTTCTCATAGAGCGGGGCGCGTAGTTTGGTGACTAGATTGGTGACGCGATCGCACGCTGCATCATATGCCTGTCTCAAATCTGTAGCCGGGTCTCTTAGATCGGCATAGGCGATCGCCCACACCTTGCGCTTTACCTGATCAAAGATCAGCAGATTATCTACCTGCATCCACAGCCCATCTGGCAGATCGTCCTCACTGCGCTCGTGAGTAGTCACCGTCGGCTCAATCCACTTGATCAGCTCATAGCCCCAAAACCCAAACAGTCCACCAATGCCGGGGGGAAGCTGCGGCAGGCGAACGGGCTTAAGCGGTTCGATACAATTTTGCAGAACATCAAACGGATTGCCCTCCAACACATTTTGGCTGGCATTGCGGAAGGTTTGCGTGGTGCGATCGCCTTTTGACTCCAGCACCCACAGCGGGTCGCAGCCCAAAAAACTATAGCGTCCCAGCGTTTCGCCACCCTCAACAGACTCCAGCAAGAAGCTGTACGGCTGCCCTGCACAGACTTTGTACCAGGCCGATACAGGCGTATCTAGATCGGCTACCCATTCTTGATAGACCGGTACAAAATTCCCTTGCGTAGCAAGATCTAAAAAAGCTTCAAAGTCTGGAAAGATCATGGCGAAAGTCGCTAGAATGGCTGGCCTTTGAAAACACGATTGTACCGCTCATGTCCTCACAGAAAAAGCGAAAGGGCAGCTAAATAGTCACTGCCCTTTCGCTTCGTAGATAAGCTAGATTTCAGTAAGTCCCTATGGACGAGGTAGTCCGGTTGTCTTTGTATCGGTCTTCTTCATATCAGTTTCAAAGGTCTTCTGACCGCTGAACTTGACAGTAGCAGGGTTAGGATTCTCGCCAATTCGACGCTCTTTCTTACCGCTGTAGCCTCTACCTTCGTTGACCTTTTCTGGGAAGACGCCATCAGCTGGATGAATAAACGTGGTCTCACCGTTAGGCATGATGCGATAGATCTTGTAGTCAGTAATCTTCGGCTTGAATTTACTTCGAAACTGAGCACCTAACGCTAGGCACTGCTCTTTGCGAGCCAGTTCTAACAGGTTCTCACCTTCATTCATTACAGCTGCTCCACCAGTCGGCATTTCAAATACCTGCTCTTTGCTAGAAGTCCAGGTAATTGCATACCGCTCTTCTACAAAAGCTGCTGTCAGGAGACCGCCGGTGCTGCCGCCAAATTTGGGCATTGAGCCAGTTAGTGCCATGAATAATCTCTCTCAACCTTGATGGTCCAAATCGTAACATCGTGTCGTCAGCACATTAACAACCTGGAAAAGAAGCGTAACAGTTCTTTAATTGCGCTCATCGCAAAAAAAGAATCAGCATAAAGCAGACAGAATCAATTTAAAGCTATCTACTTTTCGAGGAGGACTTAGAGGATCTGCGCTTAGTACTTTTGATTTTGGTGCCTTCTTCAGCGCCTTTAGCTTTGGCACCTTTGATGCTGGTTGCTCTTTCTTTTGTCCGATGCTTGGCCGCTGCATAGCGCAGCGCTTTGCCCGCAGCAGGCAGCGTAAAGTGAATCTGAGTGCCCTGATTTTTACCCGCAGATGTCGCCCAAATCTTTCCTTTTAGTCCTTCTATAATCTGCTGGCAGATAGCCAGTCCTAGCCCGGTGCCGCCGACAGAACGGCGTAGAGCGCCTTCTTCTTGATAGAACCGTTCAAAAACTGTCTCTAACCGTTCGGATTCGATGCCTCTACCCGTATCAGCAACTGTGACTTTGACGGTCTTTGGATCTTGCATTTCAGCGGTGATGTTGATTCTGCCGTAGCCAGTGCCATCACTGTCGCTGCCCTCTGTGAACTTGCAGGCATTGTCTAACAGCTTGGAGAGGACTTCGACAATCCACTCGCCATCCGCACGGACAAAAGGCAGTTCCTCTGGAATATCCGTCTCGATTCGGATAGCCGGAGCGGAGTTGGAAGAGTGCTGCCAGCGCAGGCTGCTGAGCGCGAGATCAACGCACTCGCGCAGAGAAAGCGACTCTAGGTTCCACTCTACGCGCTGACTTTCTAACCGGGAGAGGGTAAGAAAGTCTTGGACGAGTTTGCGCATGCGTTCGGCATCGGTCAGCGCCGTATCTAGCATCACCTGACGCAGATCGGCAGACATATCCGGCTCGGTTAGCAGACTTTCTAGACAGACGCGAATTGTCGATAGCGGCGTGCGCAACTCGTGTCCGGTAATGGCGATCAGGTTGCTGCGGGTCCGTTCTAGATCGGCTAGCTGCTGGTTGAAGTCTTCTAGATGAGCATAGGCTTCGGCCTGAATTAGGGCAACGCTGAGCTGGTTGGCGATCGCCTCGGTCAAACTAATTTCGTCATCATTCCAATGATGACCGTTCTGGTCGGCATTTTGGAGGCTGTTCTGATGACTGTGGCGACCTTCTACATGCAGCTCTATCATCCCGAGCAGCCTATTTTTGTGAATGAGAGGAACTAATAAGCAGCCGCGAATCTGCCAGCGCTCTAGCCTAGTCAGGGCGGCGCTGAGATCGATTTTGGGTGAGCTTTTTGAGTTGACTTTATCTGGGTCAGAAATTTGGCCTCTGACGACGTCGTCTATCGCTAGGGTCTGCTGCTGAGCTTTTACCCATTGATAGAGCGGATTGTGTTTTAGTGGCCAGGTGGCTCCTTCTAGCGAATTGACGTGGGGCTGGCGATATTCGTGGTGGATAGTGGCATCTGGATCATCCGCAGAGCAGCGGTAGATAATGCAGCGGCTGACGTCTAGAACGCTACCGAGCTGCTTGACTGCGATCGCAAAGATCTCAGAAGGATTCAGCGATTTGCGAATAGCAGCGGTAATCGAGTTGACCAGACGCGCTCTTTGCTCTTGCAGGGCGATCGCCCGGTAAGCTTTTAGCTGTTTGTACTGGCCCGCCTGCAAGTAGGTAATTAGCCGCTGAGCGAAGGGATCTTTTTCAACCACTTCTAGATCTGTCATGCTATCAAGGACAGCGGGAATGAAGCGATCGCGCGCCCGATCAATCTTTTGGCTAAGATCTGGTCGATAGTCCTGGATGCGATCAAGCAGTAGCTTGGCCGCGCGCAAACTCACCTGACGATCTAGCGTCCAAATTCCCTCAAACCGCCGAGTCTGATCCAGATGCGTCGCCGTCTGTCGAAAGTCCGCCTCTTCCTTTAAGCGTCTGGGCGTGACTACCATAGGCTGATGCTCGCGGCAGATTAGCGCAGCGCTGTAGTCTTCTCCAATCACGACGAGATGCCACTCCTCACTCAGCGCATCTTCATCGTCAAAGTCAATCTTCTCGTAGCCGCTGCTGGGTGTCTCATTAGCCTGATCGAGCTGATTAAACTGAGTTTCAGCCGCAGAAAGCACATACACCTGATCGCTGATCTCCGCGATGCGCACATAGCGGCTGGCTTCTTGCCGATAGAACCGTTCTTGCTGAAAGCTGGCAATAATTAGCGGCTGGTGCTCTGAGCCTGCCAAGACCTGATCTTCCATGGCATGAGAGAGCGCCGTCAGCGACGTTTTGAAATACATCTGAGTGCGCAGAGTAGGCAGCAGCTCAAACATTTCTTCCACAATGGAAGTTGGATTACCCATGCGTTCGTTCGCTGTAACAGTGAAAGTGGCAGATCAGCCAGTCAGGCCAGTCGTTGGACCCGTTAGTCAGACCAGTCAACTAAAACTAGAATACCAGGCGCTTACAACAGGGGTGTCGATAAGTTTGTTAAAAGCCAAAGAGCCCACTTCATAACCGTCAGCCCTTCACGATTGTCAACTGTCTAGATCTCTTGAGACGGGTTTCTTATGAGGTAGTCCTTTCAGCTACGTCGCTTCTTGCGATCGCCGGTTTCACCTGTGCCAATGATAAACCTGGAATAGCGCATTCTAATGACCGAAAGCAAGCTGGTATTTCTTCAATAGAGCGAGTTAGCTATCAGTCGCCAGGCAGCTCTATCAAAGATCCGGTGAAATATTCTTCCTTAATATGTCTTATCTAGCCGTATAGATAGCTATTCACTCTGTTTTACGACAGCTCGCAGAACTACCCACACTTTGCCCTGAGAGTTCTGTATGAGATGGCCCAGGCAAGGTCTCTCTTTTGCTTCACGCCCTTATTGGCTGGGAATACTCCTACATAAGGAGTGAGCTTCGCCGATTCTCAACTCTGTACTCGCTATCTTGCACCACCATGAAAGCTACATTCGACTCTGTCGTAACATCTACTGCTAGCTCTGTGGCTAGTACGCCATCAGATAGTGACGCTTATCTGCTAGGAGACCCCTCTGATGCAGATATAGCCACGACAGAAGAAGATGAGTCCGGCGATGTCCATATCGAAGGTCTAGATTCAGAAGCGCACGCCAATCCTAGAGCGACGCGTTCGACGGATTTGGTGCGGCTATATCTGCAAGAAATTGGCCGGGTTAGCTTACTAGAGCGCGACGAAGAAGTTGCCGAAGCTCAGCAGGTGCAGCAGCACATGGAGCTACTGGCGAAGCGTGACAAAGCCGCCGAGGAAGAGGGCGGTACGCTGGCAACCTACGTTCACCTACTCAAAACCAGAGCGCAGCTCACAGCGCAGCTCGGTCATCGGCCCTCACTAGAGCGCTGGGCAAAAACAGCAAACGTCGATATCGCTGACCTTAAGCCTGCACTCGCTGAGGGTAAGCAGCTGCTGGGCAGTGCTAGCTGGACTCAGTGTCAAAGAGATTGCTGACATTCAAAAAGAGGGAACGCGGGCCAAAGAGCACATGATCAAGGCTAACCTGCGCCTGGTGGTCTCGGTTGCTAAAAAGTACCAGAACCGAGGGTTAGAGCTGCTAGACCTGATCCAAGAAGGTACGCTGGGGCTAGAGCGAGCGGTCGAGAAGTTCGATCCGACTAAGGGCTATCGGTTTAGCACCTACGCCTACTGGTGGATTCGTCAGGGCATTACGCGGGCGATCGCCACCCAAAGCCGCACCATCCGCCTGCCTGTCCACATCACCGAAAAGCTCAACAAAATCAAAAAGGCCCAGCGCAAGATCTCTCAGACCCAGGGCCGCACTGCCCGAGTTGAAGACATTGCCAAAGAGCTAGATATGACCGTTGCCCAGGTGCGCGAAGTCTTGCTAAAAGTGCCGCGCTCGGTGTCACTCGACACCAAAGTGGGCAAAGATAGAGACACCGAGCTAGGCGATCTGCTAGAGACAGAGGATATCTCGCCCGAAGAGCAGCTCATGCGCGAGTCTCTAAAGCGCGATCTCAATCAGCTACTCACCGATCTGACCACTCGCGAGCAGGAAGTGATCACGCTACGCTTTGGTCTAGGCGACGGCGTTCCTTACTCTCTAGCAGAGATTGGTCGCACCCTAGAGCTTTCTCGCGAGCGCGTCCGCCAGATCGAATCCAAAGCGCTGCAAAAGCTGCGTCAGCCCAAGCGCCGCAACCGCGTTCGCGACTATCTAGAAGCGCTGAACTAGTCATTTGTTGAGCTAGCAATCTGGGCAGATCCGCGATGATTGCGCGTTGAATTAAGTACGCGCTGTCAAAATAAAAAAGGGTTGCGATCTTTACTATGATCGCAACCCTTTCTTTTTTAATCGATTCAAAAAACCGATATCTTCACCGAGTATCCGAAAACCAGTCCTATCGTCTAGAGCGACGCTTGCGCTGACGCTGACGAGCTAGCGCTTTACGCTTGTGCTTTTCGGGAGGTGTCTCAAAATAGCGGTTTTTCTTGATGTCTTGGAAAATACCTGCTCGCACTACCTTGCGCTTAAAGCGTCGCAGGGCGGCTTCGAGATTTTCGTCTTGTCCGAGGACAACTTGAGCCATATATCAATTCACCTCCTTTTAGTTTTTGCTCACGAAGAACTAGTCTATCGCAATATCGGTCTTTGAAGCCGTCGAAAATATTCATAGTGTGCTGTCAACGGATCCACCTTTCTAGCCCCAACCGCCGCCAGAAGAACGATTGCGTGGCTCGCGGGGTTTGGCTTTGTTTACCCGCAGCTCGCGGCCCATCCATTCAGCACCGTCTAGCGCCTCGATTGCTTTATCTTCGGTGGCATCGTCTTCCATCTCGACGAAGGCAAACCCACGAGGACGACCGGTTTCGCGATCGATCGGTAAGGTAATGCGTTTGACGGTGCCATATTCGCTAAATGCACCTTCTAGATCTTCTTCTTTTGCGCTGTAAGACAAGTTGCCTACGTAAATTGACATAGCCTGTTGGCTCTCCAAGAAATTGAGACTGTGAAAAGGGCGTGCATTGTTCAAGCTGTTCAATGCACGCGGCTGATATGTGAAAGTGGCTAAATTAGCTGAGTAAATTGAGCTAGCTTAGCCGCTTGCGTATTCCTACTAGCCTCTAAACTCAGGCTTTTAGGGCGCTATATCTTTAACTGTGACTCTGGAAAATATAGAGACCCATCAAAGCAAACTATAGCTACCTAATCAACGTTGAGTTTGGACTTTGTCCAATCTATGACTTCGCTTAGAAAAACTGTTGGCTTGTTACCTTTGTCAAAGATTATTTACACCTATATGAGCGAGTTCTCACTTTTTGGTATGCCAACTTTACAATTTCAGGTCAATTCCATCAGGTCAATTCCATCTGGTGACTAGCGCGTTTTTTGAGACCACACGCGAGTGGGCAAACCCCAGACGTAGATGAAGCCTTCGGCTGCCTTGTGATCGAACTGATCGTCGCTACCGTAGGTAGAAAGTTCGTCTGTATACAGCGAGTTATCAGACTTGCGTCCAGCTAGGATGGCATTGCCTTTCAATAGCTTGATGCGGACGGTGCCAGTGACGCGCGTCTGGGTCTGCTGAATGAAGGCATCTAGAGCTGATTTGAGCGGGCTGTACCAGAGGCCGTTGTAGATCATCTGAGCGTATGACTGCTCGATGTTGCGCTTGTACTGAGTGACGTCGCCTGTGAGCGTTAGGCTCTCTAGATCGCGGTGGGCAGCAATTAGGACGAGTAGCGCTGGGGCTTCGTAGATTTCACGAGATTTGATGCCGACTAGTCGGTTCTCAACCATGTCAATGCGGCCAATGCCGTGACGTCCGGCAAGTTCGTTCAGCTTGGTGACTAGAGCAACGGGCGCTAGCGACTCGCCATCGAGACTAGTCGGAATTCCTTGCTCGAAGCCAATTTCGACGTATTCGGGTTCGTTTGGGGTGTCGGCGATCGCACTGGTCATCACAAACACTTCTTCAGTCGGCTCTGTCCACGGATCTTCTAGCGGACCCGCTTCAATCGAGCGGCCTAGCAGATTGCGATCGATGCTGTAGGGCGAAGATTTTTTTACTGGAAAAGTTAGGCCAAACTTTTCACCATAGGCCATCGCTTCTTCGCGGCTCATGCCCCACTCACGCGCAGGGGCAAGCACTTTTAGATTGGGATTGAGCGCTGCGATCGCCACGTCAAATCGAACTTGATCATTGCCTTTACCCGTACAGCCGTGGGCCACTGCGTCAGCGCCGTACTTTTCAGCTGTATCAACTAGCAGCTTGGCAATTAGCGGACGAGCCAGCGCAGTAGAAAGTGGATAGCGATTTTCGTATAGCGCGTTTGCCTGGATCGCTGGGAAGGCGTAGTCAGCAATGAAAGGTTCGGTCACATCGGTGACAACAGATTCCGCTGCGCCGCAGTCTAAAGCCTTTTTGCGAATGGGCTCTAGCTCATCGCCCTGACCTAGATCAGCCGCCAGGGTAATCACTTCTTTTACACCGTATTCCTCTTTGAGGTAAGGAATACATACCGTTGTATCTACTCCGCCTGAGTATGCCAAAACAACTTTGTCTGCGCGGCCCATATCTGTTTGCGTCCGAATCGAGAAGTGGTCAAGATCATAGTATTGCAGTGTCCGACACTAGTAGAAAGACTGATGCAGAGACAATGAAATAGAATATGTTCAAATGAAAACATTGAACCTATGTTCTTTAGCGTTGTTGTCCCGACGTATAATCGTCAGCCGATTCTAGAAAAGTGCCTGAAAGCAATGGAAAATCAGGTGCTGCGTCCTGATGGTCCGGTAGAAGGCTATGAGATCGTACTGGTAGATGATGGCTCGACCGATGGCACGGTGGAGTGGATTCGGGCTAACGCCGATGAATTTCCGCATGTGGCGCTGTATGAACAGGATCATGAGGGGGCTGCGATCGCGCGTAACTTTGGCGTTCAGCAAGCCAAAGGCGACACTATCATCTTCATCGACAGCGACCTAGTCGTTCTAGACGGCTTCTTGCAGAACCATGCCGATGCCCTCAGCGCCGCCTACAGAGCCGGGAACGAACGCGTCTTCACCTATGGTCGAGTCGTCAACACCTGCAATTTTGACAATCCCACTTCAGAACCGTTTAAGGTGACGGACTATTCACGCGCGTTTTTCGCCACTGGTAATGTCGCCATTCAAAAGCGCTGGCTGATAGAAGCCGGACTATTCGATCCGCAGTTCACTCAGTACGGCTGGGAGGATCTAGAGCTAGGCGTCCGACTGAAAAATAACGGTCTCTCTTTGATCAAGTGTCCAGCAGCCGTTGGCTATCACTGGCATCCGGCCTTTTCTGTAGACGAGCTGCCAGAGCTAATCGACAAGGAAATTCAGCGAGCGCGGATGGGCGTGGTCTTCTATCAAAAGCATCCGACTCTAGACGTGCGGCTGATGATTCAGATGACCTGGCTACACCGCCTGCTGTGGGGCACGCTGTCTCTAGGCGGAGCGCTAAATGAACGGACGCTAGCACCGACGCTAAACTGGCTGATTAAACGAGGCTATCCACAGCTTTCACAGGAGATCAGCCGAATATTTTTGAACTGGTATAACGTCAAGGCGGTACACGCAGCCTATCAAGCAGGAGATCTCAACGCTGTTCAGCCTTCAAGGAAGTCGTCATAAATGCTAAGGAGCCACCTATGGAGGATGATGCAATTCGACTGTTTCGGATGCTGGTAGAAGCGGGGGCAACGCCAGGGGAAGATTTTTCCTATAACCTGCAAACGGCGTCGGCTGAGATTAGCGATCGCGCCTTTGAAAAGCTCCGAGCGGCATACCCCGACATCGACTGGTCTAGCGTTTGCGAACGGATCAGCATCGATCCGGCGGTTCCAGTTGACGCGCTAGACCGCTACCTGGGCGTTGACTTTACCGAGCAGATTTTGACTCGAATAGAACAGAGAATTGGCGAGCTAGCGCCGAGACAGGCCACCTGGTATCTACAGCAGGTGCTAGGCGGCGTCGAAAACCGAACCAAAGTGCCGCTGTATCTGCTGCTACAGCAGCGGCTGTCGCTAGACAAGCAGATGCGGCTAGAGCAGCTTTTGCGCCAGCAGCCCTCGCCTTGCTATGTGTGGATGAGCGATCTAGTTGAGGCCGCAGGCGGTGACCCGGAGGACGTAGAACTTTCGGGAGATGAAGCGACGCTTACGCAATCAGGACTGGCGCTATTGACTGCTGTATGGGACGGCGAGTATGACATCGTTGCTGAAGACTCAGAGGAAGAGTAAGCAGCTACAGATTGCTATGAAACGTTTTGAGAATGCGGCTTGTTAAGACGGCGTATTGACGACTAGTGCATGGCCGTGGAGGACATCGGCGGTATTGACTATATGGGCGATCGCCTCGGCAGCAGTGGTGAACGGCTGGGAGGCGTGACCTGTCTCCTCGGTGGTGGGACTGTATAGAACTTTCTCTAGCAGATCGGCAAGAATATCCAGCGTGAACGGAACAAGCGGCATCAGCGACGCTGGCTGAGTCACCCAAACCAGATTAACCGAAACATTTTGAGCTGAGAACTGCTGGGCGATCACGTAGGTCATTGCTAGCACCCCGCCCTGGCAGATACTCGCGACCGATCGACTTTGCAGCGACGATGTTTGTTCTACTAGATTGATAATCCTTCCGCTGCCAGATTGTTGTAGAAAAGGTAGGGCGTACTGACAGCACAGAAACATCCCTTTCAACGTAGTTTCTGTGATCCGATCCCAAGTTGTCTCCGAAACTTCCAAGAAAGCGCCATCGCGCTCGTGATCATCACTCGCAAAATTCAACAAGATATCTAACCTACCAAACGTCGCAATCGTCTCGTTAATCGTCGCCTGTACGTCTGCGCCCAGGGCCACATCCGTCAAAATAAAGCGCGCTCGCCCGCCGTTGCGCTGAATCTCGGCTACGGTTTCATTTCCCTGACTGGCATTGAGCCCACAAATGACAACGCTAGCCCCAGCCCGAGCCAGCTGATGCGCGGATTCCGCGCAGCTTCCAGCACGGCTGCTAGCAACTAATGCCACTTTGTCTGTCAGTTGACTACCTCGATCAAAATCACTGACAGCGCTATCGCCTAACTGCATGTCAGCGCTCCGACCGATTGATAGCGCCATCGGCAGAATAAAAGCAACAGGATAGAAAAAAGCAGAAAGTAAGAAACCTTGAACAGAAAGCAGGTGACGACAGGAAGGTATCGTAAACCATAGGCGAGAGGAAATTCGACAGAACAGATGTAGCCGTGCATCCGGCCGAATTGGTAGGGCTATTCTACCAAGTCTTGAGCGCGATACTGACAGTGTCGAAGAGTCTAACGATAAAAAGCTACTTCCGAAATGTCCGTAGAAGCTCTCTCTATTGAGAACATAGAGGTACTAAAGGCCAAAACTGTATATACAGTTACCGGCTAGATTGATTTATTGGCCGTGACTGTTCAATGAATGTACGCCTTTCTGTCTATGCTGATTAAAGATTTTGATATGACTGTGTGGCTGTATGACTTTGATGAACGATGCAGCCCTACGACCTATTCAATCAGTGAATTTGGGACCAGCGGACTAAGCCAAAACAGCTACTGGCAGCTTAGTTAACACTTCCACTCCAGATCTAGTCACTGCTAGCGTGTGCTCAAACTGCGCCGACAGCATGCCATCTTTAGTCACAGCAGTCCACTGATCTTCTAGCAGCTCTACCTCATGAGTGCCTTCATTTAGCATCGGCTCAATGGTAAAAACCATGCCAGGGCGAATCTTCTTACCCTTACCAGAAACGCCATAGTGCGGCACCTGCGGCTCTGCATGAAACGTACGATGTACGCCATGACCGACGAAATCACGCACTACCGCAAATCCTTCTGACTCTGCGTAGGTCTGAATTGCCGCACCAATATCACCGATGCGTCCGCCGATCTGGACCGCTTCGATGCCCTTCCACAGCGCCTTTTCAGTGACTTCTACTAGCTTGCGAGCCACTGGCGACACTTCACCCACCATAAACGTACGTGAGCTGTCGCCATGATAGCCATTTAGCAATGGCGTGACATCTATATTAATGATGTCACCCTCTTGAAGAATGTCTCCTTTGCTAGGAATGCCGTGACAAACGACCTCGTTGATGCTGGTGCAGATAGACTTGGGAAAATCTATCGCACCCTGCGCGCCAGGGTAGCCCAACGGAGCACTCGTCGCACCGTGTTTTCTAGTCCAGCTTTCAGCCGCGTCGTTCAGCTCTAGGGTGCTGACGCCAGGAACCACCATCGGCGTCAAAAAATCAAGCAGCTCAGCAGAAAGTCTACAGGCAGGACGCATTGCCTCTATCTCTCTATCGGATAGTAGGGTAATCCCTCTAAACGGGGCATCATCAGACTTCTGTAGGACGGCGGGTTGCGACATTTTGCTTTCTAGTTACGCTATATGTCTCTACTCTAGCGCCATTTCTTTCGATTTCGGATTCCGCAATCCTTCAGAAGTGGCGTAGAATTGTGCGCTATTAAGGCCAATGTTGCAAGGCTGATATTGTGGGACCAATGTTGACCTGTTGCTACCCGAGGCAGATCGTTATGAGGTTTTGGCTATCCGCCTTTGTTGTGCTGTTTGCGATCGCAGAATTATTCAACTGGATCGCCCAGGTAGGTAGCTGGCAGGCGAGTGGAATTTGGCTGGTGCTAGGCGGAATGGGATTAGCCGCTGTGAGCAACGGAGGTTTTAACGCAGTTCAGCAAAGAGAAGGCGAGAAAGTCGAAAGTGAAAGTGTAGAGAAGGTGACTCAAGAGCAAAAGACAAAGCAAAACAAGTTAAAGCCGAGTAAAGCGAAAAGTCTAGACCGTTCAGAGGACTCGATTTCGTTTAAAGTTCGCCCTTTAAAGCGATAAAGGAAGCAATCAAGTCCTCTCAGGATATTCTATTCTCTCCAGTTTCTACTATCTCTACTTCTCTTTCGACGACATAAACTGCTTCACCCCCTGACGAATCACACCG
This sequence comes from uncultured cyanobacterium, assembly GCA_963838725.1. Taxonomy (GTDB): domain Bacteria; phylum Cyanobacteriota; class Cyanobacteriia; order Phormidesmidales; family Phormidesmidaceae; genus Phormidesmis. Next base: position 313,427 of record CAWISM010000016.1, read on the forward strand.
CGTGGCGTCAGCCTGGGCATGAAAGTCAGCACCTTATTAATTGCACCGTGAACAGCCACAACTTCGCCCTTATTAAGCGCTTTGTAGCCGTATTCTGCAACATCGAGAGCGCTAGGAAGTTTGTCGCTAGTCACATCTCCTATCAAAGCCATCTTCTCCATGTTGGCATTTTGGCCAAAGTTGGACTGGGTAGGACCAGGACAAAGCACAGTAACGTTGACGCCAGTTCCTTCGGTTTCGGCGGAGAGCGCTTCGCTGAGGGATAGGACGTAGGCTTTAGTGGCAAAGTAGACGGCCATCATCGGCCCAGGTTGAAAAGCAGCGGTAGAAGATACGTTGAGAATTTGCCCCTGGCCGCGAGCGATCATGCTGGGTAAGAACAAATGGCAGAGGTGAGTGACTGCTAGCACGTTGAGCAGAATCATTCCCTGTAGCTTCGGCCAGTCGCCGCTGACGAATTTGCCATAGTCGCCGTAGCCTGCATTGTTGATCAGCACGTCCACAAAGAGGTTTTGTTGTTCTATCTCATCATAGATCTGTTGCGCTGCTTCCTCTTTTGTCAAATCGTGAGCAAGTACAACAATGTTAATGCTGTAGAGACTAGAAAGTTCTTCTTTTAGCGCATTGAGATCATTCTCGTTCCTGGCGACCAAGATCAGATTGTGTTGCTTTTTGGCATAGGTCCGAGCAAACGCTTCGCCAATGCCTCTAGATGCCCCAGTAATCAAAACTGTTTTACTCATCGATTGATCGCTCTCATTGTTCCTATTAACCGTACCTCAACCGAATATCGGCATCCTCTACCGCGAGGTGTGGTTTCTCTCACTACGCGATCGCCTCTCACAATTGGCACTATAGGTGCATAGCCTTTTAGGAGAATACATCCATGATTGTTCGTTACTGGCAACCTTTCCAAGAGATGAACGCAGTCAAGCAACAGCTCGATCAGCTATTTGATGATTTTGCTGGTGTAGAAACTGCGCCGACTACCTGGACCCCTGCTACAACTTTGGTAGAAAGTGAGACTGCCTTGACTCTGCGCATTCAGCTACCGGGTATCAATGTTGATGACATCGATATTCAAGCTAGCCGCGAAGTCGTTGCAGTATCTGGAACTCGTCCCAGCCTAGAGCTGGCTGAAGGTGAGACCTTGCGCCGCAATGAGTTTCGCTACGGTGGGTTCCGCAGAGTCGTTTCTCTGCCTGTGGCCATTGATCACAACGCAGTGACTGCTGACTACGAAGCAGGCGTATTGGTCCTGACTTTGCCCAAGGCCGAGGATGTGCGCAACCAAGTAGTCAAAGTGAGCATTGCGGGTGCCAAGCCTGCTGAGCTGGCAGAATCTACTAACGTTGCTGAATCTACTGAAGACAGTCAGTAGAACTTGATATCTGGCAAACCCGATTGTTAGGAGACGGTTGGGTTTGTGGATGTCTTTCATAGACAGGTTTCCTTTCTAGACAGTGGTCTCTTTTGAGATGACAGATTAGGTACAGTGCGGGTGATTGCCAAGTGCGATCGCCCGCTTTTCTTATGCCTGCAATCTCTTATGCTGTTATGGAATCACGTTTAGACGGATAGATAAGGCAATGGCGAGCAGCGAGGCAGCCCGACCCCAAATTCAAGCACAGCCCAAGATTGGCCTATTCTCTATGGTGCGCTTAGGCATCTTTAATATGGGCGTGGCCATCATGTCCCTGCTGACGCTGGGCGTTCTCAACCGCGTCATGATCGACGAGCTGCGTGTGCCCGCGCTGGTGACCGCAGGCACAATTTCGGTCTATCAGTTTATGTCTCCAGCCAGGGTCTGGTTTGGCCAGATGTCTGATGTGAAGCCAATATTGGGCCATCATCGCAGCGGCTATATCTGGCTGGGCATCGGCGGCATGGGCGTGAGTGCCTTTGTGGCGGTCCAGGTGATGTGGCGACTCGGTGAACATATTGCCCAGTTCGGGTGGGGGCCTAGTGCCTATCCGTGGGCGGGACTGCTGGCAGCGGTATTTGCTTTCTACGGACTGGCGCTGGCGGCAACGACACCGTTCACGGCGCTATTAGTCGATGTCTCCGACGAAAAAACAAAGTCGAAGATTGTTGGAATTGGCTGGTCAATGCTGATGCTGGGCATTGTGGCGGGCGTGGCGATTATCAATGTTGTGCTGGGATCGGTAGAAGAAGCGAGTACAATTGCGGCGCTAAAAGGACCGATCAATCGCCTGTTCATTGTCGTTCCAGCAATTGTGTTTGCAATTACGCTGGTCAGTACAGTCGGGATTGAGAAGCGCTTTTCTCGATTAGAGCAAAGATCGGCCGCTAGAAATAGAGAAGATAGCATTACTTTTGGCCAGGCGCTTCAGGTGCTGACCGCAAGTCGCCAGACGGGTTTGTTCTTTTGTTTTCTGCTGGTGCTAAGCCTGAGCTTATTTACCCAAAACCCAGTGTTAGAGCCCTACGGCAGTCAGGTCTTTGGCATGACCATCAAGCAAACCACGACGATTAACGCCTTTTTTGGGATTGGTACGCTGGTTGGCATTATCAGCACAGGATTCGTACTGATGCCGCTGCTGGGTAAAAAGCGGACGGTAAAGCTGGGCTGCGGTGTTGCGTCGGTATTTTTGATAGGGCTGATCGCGGTCGGACTGACGGCCAATCCAATGGCATTAAACTTGGCAGTTGGGTGTTTTGGTCTGGCCTCCGGTGTGTTGACGACGGGATCAATCGTGCTGATGCTAGACCTGACGGCGGCGGAGACAGCCGGGACGTTTATTGGCGCCTGGGGACTGGCCCAGGCAACGGCACAGGGCGGGGCTTCTCTGCTCGGGGGTGGGCTGCTGTCTTTGGGTAAGGTATTGACAGGCGCATCGGCAGTGGCAGAGCCAACAGCCGCGCAGCTTTTGCCCGCCTATGGCTTGGTGTTTCTGGCGCAGGCGGTGGGGATGTGGGTGGCGATCGCACTGGTCAGCCGAGTGGATATCACCGAATTTCAGCTCGATGCCAAACAGGCAATTAACGCAGCGCTAGAGAATGACCTAGATTAAATAGCCAGCACTAAATAACCGACAATAGAATCTGCATCCATTTGACCAGAGAATTTGAACAGGTAACCGGGCTATAGAATGAAGGAAAATGTCACAGCAACAGACTACTGGAATCAGATCACAACTTTTGCTAAGGATGCTAGCAATCAGGTCGGCGCGCAGCTAATGGACGCGTTTGGCACGGCCAGCGCTGAACAAAAAGCAGACGGTAGTCTAGTGACAAAATACGACAAGTGGGCCGATCAGGAACTGCGCGATCGCATTGCCAAAGCCTTCCCTGATCACGGCGTACTCACCGAAGAAGCCGAACACACCTTTCCCGGTACAGACTGGTGCTGGGTAATCGATCCAATTGATGGCACCACTAACTTTGCTCGCGGCGTGCCGCTGTGGGGCATCTCTCTTGGCCTGCTCTACAAAGGAACCCCCGTATTCGGTCACGTTTACATCCCGCCAATTCAGCAGCACTTTCACGGCTTTTTCCCTGGCAGCTCCGGGCTAGAGATGCCAGAAGGTGCTTTTGCCAATGGTCAGGTCATTTGTATTGGAGAGGACTGTCCTATTGCGACCCCATCTAATACTCGCCTGTTTAGCCTGTGCGCTCGCAGTCTACAAGTATTGAGAAATCCGTTTCCCTGCAAGATTCGGATGCTGGGCGTGGCGACTTACAATCTTTTGACCGTCGCTTCGGGGGTGTGTCTAGGGGCAGTGGAGGCGACGCCGAAGATATGGGATATTGCGGCGGTGTGGGCGATTACCAAAGCTGCGGGCGTTAGCTGGGTGGATCTCAATGGAGAAGATGCGTTCCCTCTAAAGGCTGGAAAAGACTACAGCACCCATCCGTTCCCAACGCTGGTCACCAGACCCGATCTGGTAGAGAAATTTGAGCCGCTTGTTAAAGTAATCTTGTGATGCTCTGCGTCAAAACTGCCCCGTAGGTTGTCTCTGTTCTGTATTCTGTAAATCATCTGCTAGCAATTTCATCGGTAAAAAATCAGTTAAATCTATGTCTATAAATAGCGTCTCTCGTCTTCTTTCTGTTGGTTTGGCTGCATCTCTTTTAGTCGCTGTAGCGCCCGTCAATGCGGGGGTGCATCTGGCTAGTACGGCGGGTGCTAGCGTGGCGGGAGCCAAACAAACCGACAGCTTCAGCGACGTCAGCGACGACTACTGGGCCAAACCGTTCATCGACGCGCTAGCGGCTGAAGGCTACGTCAGCGGCTACGACGACGGCAACTTCAGACCAGAGCAGGAATTAACCCGCGCTGAGTTTGCAGCTATGCTCACCCAAGCATTTGCCGATGCGCCCGAAGTTAAACCCGCTTCTATGGCCTTTACCGATGTCAGCGGCGTGGTTTGGGCTCTGCCTGCGATCGACTTTGTTGAATCTCGCGGATTTATGAGCGGCGTCGGCGAAGGGCGATTCGATCCCATGTCCGAGATTCCTAGAGTTCAAGCAATTGTCGCGCTTAGCAGTGGGCTAAATCTAGAGCCTATAGATGATACTGAAATGTTCCTGGCATCAAACTATACAGACATCACTCAAATTCCCTTTTGGGCCTACTCTCAGACAACTGCGGCGACGATGAACGAGATTGTTGTCAATCCGTCACCAGTAACAATGCCGACTCAGCTAGAACCGAATCGGTCCGCTACTCGCGCAGAAGTTGCGGCGATGGTCTATCAAGCGCTAGTCAACCAGAACGAGATTGCCCCGCTCAGCGCCGCCGATCCGGCCACCACGCATATTGTTGGATTTTGAGATTTTCGTTTTTAAAAAATTGAGGCGCTGCGCACCAACAGAGATAAGAGTGCAAGAGGGCAAAAGAGAAGAGAGCTAACTGGTGGGGGGCAGAAGAGTCCACTCTTCGAGAAGAGCAAAGCTCTACGAGGCATCACAACTCACTCGAAAACCGAAGTTGCTGAGGCGGTAGTCGGGCGCGCCGTAGCAGCGAGTGGCGGAACGGCAATACCTCGGATCGTTGCCCCAAGAACCGCCGCGTAGCACACGGTTTGACGTTTCATTGGCGGTCAACCAAGCGTTTCCATCTGTGGGCGCACCCTCGTAATTATCGTGCCAATGATCCGCGCACCATTCCCACACGTTGCCATGCATCTCGCACAGGCCAAAGGCGTTTGCAACCTCGAATTCACCGACTGGCGTTGTCTGCTCTCTATACTCTCCTTTAGGCCCAGCGCCATAAGACCCCGATAGCTCAAGTTCTTTATTGTCTGTTCCTCGATAGTTCGCTAGCTCTGTTGTGATTGTGCTGCCAAAGTGGAAGGGCGTGGTGGTGCCAGCCCTGCAAGCATATTCCCATTGAGCTTCTGTGGGTAGCTGATATTGTTTTCCGGTATGGACAGAGAGCCGCTGGCAGAACTCTACTGCCTCATACCAATTCACCCTCTCCACTGGGTAATTATCACCCTTGAAGCTGGATGGATCGGGTTCTAAGGCGATCTGTACCTTAGCCAAGCCAGCTACAAAGCGCCATTGCGCCTGCGTAATTGGATATTTGCCTAAAAAGAACGTCCCGACATTAACTTCATGCTGCGGACTTTCGTCTTCATAACGATCCAGCTCGTCTGCTGGTGAGCCCATTAGAAACCTGCCAGCGGGTATCTGCATCATTCGCAATCGGATTTCATCCCCTAGCGTTTCGTCGAAGCAAGGGTTCTGCCCTGGGCTGCGGACAATTTTAAGTTTGGGTTCGCGGGTTTGCACTGGGGGCATAGGAATGGCGTGCGGATGGAGCTTGTAATTTCAAAAGCGGCTTGTGGAAGTTTTAACGCAAACCAGATTTTTCTAGCCGACTGTTGGCCCAGCTTGTATCATCCTCTGATAAGGGAGGAACAGGAACTTGCTGATAATCGAGTTTGAGATCATAGCCTGAGCGATCATATATATCTTTCAACAACTGTTGTAGATCCACGGTTGGTTCTAGATCGCCCTTACGCAATGGGAGCTGAAAGCTAGGAACTTGATCTCTTAGATTCCAAGCATAAAGCTCTGCGTCGGGTCGGCGATCGCTACGACTAATCAGAATTCTGTAGTCACTTGTCAAGTCCGCTCGGGTTGCCACCCGCTAGGATTAGCTGAAACATCTGCTCAAACGCTCACTTGGAGAGCGACAGCGAACTCAAAACTTCGCTCCAGCTATGAAAACTCAAACTTCTATCTGGCCAGAGGCCATGATTTGAGCTTCCGTATCACTCAGCGCTTGATCCGCAAAGATTAACTGAATTTCTGGGTTGTTGCTCATCTGTTCAACAGCGTCTTGAACCGAGGTATAGGGCTTTTGCACATCGGGCGCACCCCACACAGCCAAAATCAGCTTCGACCAGTAGTCTATTGGCGTATCTTGTGCTAGCGCTCCCACTACAGCCACCTTCTCTACCCCGAACTGATCGCGCAAAAACTGAGCCTGCTGGCGAGCCGCTTTCCACCAAGCCTGTCGCTTTTCTTGGGTTGTCTCCTCAGAGTGAACCTGTAACAAAGCGCGGACCCAGTCTCTAGGATGAGCAAGCTGAACCACTTCCAACAAACCAAAAGTCTTCAACAGCAGTCCTACAAGACCCTGAATTCCTTCGCGGCCTCCCAGCCAGGGGCGACCGTCTACCAGTTCAAATTTTGCCTCCGGGCACCAGTAGATGTAGTCATCAAAGCTAATCGCATCCGGATTTAACTGCGCCTGTAGCCTGACTAGTCCTCTAGTTTCATCTATTCCCTTACCTGCATAGGGAATGCGCCCGTCCAAGAATGTTGTTCCTGCTTCTACCTGGAAAAGAGCGCTGTCTGAAGAGCGGCGTAATTGCCCTTCGCCTTTCCACAAACGATTTGGAAAGAACGTAAGTCCTGGAACGCTAGAGGCTTCATACCGCCCTGAAGTCTCTAGGCGCTGCTGCTGATATCCTTCTGGAGTCCAACGCAATAGCTCAATCTGCTCGCTAGCCACATCCAATAGCCACAGCTCTGGGACGCCTGCAACTTCATAACGATTGCGCTTTTTCACGTTTCCATACTGTTCGCTACCAGGCTGCAACAGCTCAACAACTATCTCCGGAGGACCATCAACAAAGTATTCAAAAAGTCGATTGCGCGGCTCGCCACGATAGAAGCAAACATCGGGCATCAAACCGTCCTCACCGAGCCGATTGACGACCCCTCCTCCTAGCGATTCTCCCAAATTGCCATATTCATGCGCTAACCCATACATCGCCATACGCAAGTCTTGCCGTAGCTGTGAGTAAGCCCAGCGCCAGTGGCCGTGATGCTGAAGCGATTCTGGCTCAAAAGAAACGTTGTCAGCCCAGCACCTTAGTTCGTCTTGGTGCAGCAAAGGCGCGCTGGCAATAGATCGCGGCAAGCCGAACACTTGTTCGAGTGCCTCCCACCACAGTGATAGCGGTGCGGAGGGAACTGCTGCGGATAGACCCCAGCCTCTAAGGATATGGCTGAGTAGAAGACGGCTATGCTCTATGCGATCGCTCACAATCAGCTGACCGTTTAGAAGCTCTAACTTAGAACCGGGTGGCCAGCAACACCACTCATCTATTGAAAGTGCCATCTGCATCTCCTTCGCTAGGTCTTCCCTCAGCCATGAAGTCATTCAAAGATGTCCATATCTTATACGTTTAGAGCATACCTTCACGATTTCTAACCGCTGCGCTGAAGCTCAAACAAAATGCTAGCCGTTTAGCTGTTTTAATTCTTCTAGGCTCAAGATGTCTACAGCGAGAACATAGACTGCGCTACCAATATCAGGTGAGAAAACGTTGAGATAGTGTGTGATGCTAGGGTCATCAGGATGAATGACTTCAAATACGCGGTGTCCCGTATTGTCAAGATCTTCTCGCTCGGTCAGCTCGTAGCCCTGACTTTTCATTTGTGAGACTAGCTGCTGAGCTATCTGACGAAAGTTACCGTTGATCTGCCGACAGTTTTCCAAGCCGTAGCAACCCGATTGAGCACCTGCTAAATCTGGGAAATCATCGCCTAGTCGGACGACCATGCCGTGCTCTGGAATATCCTGTTCTAGACTGGTGTCAGAGGGTATGTCTGATGGCACTTTTTCTGCACTATCGTCTTCTGTATCAATTTCTTCTGTGTCGGATAGGAGTGGAGACTGAGACGGTTCTACTTCAGGTTGAACTCCGGGTGCTGGTTCTGGCTGTAGAGTCTGAGGTGGCTCTTGAGGCTGAGGCGGCTGAACAGTCTGCGTCTGAGTAGGAAACGCGGTAGGCGCAGCGGCTATGGGGGCTGGCTGTGAAGTAGGCACAGCGGGCAGTTTTGATTCGGCAGGCTCAGTTACAGCAGGTGAAGATGAGTTTGTTGTACTTGGTAGAGTTGTAATGTTGATAGCGGGCGATCGCGCGCTGTCTGTCAGTTCGTTTGGGGCTGTTTTGTCCAAGGTTGTATCGTCGAAGGCCATCTGTGATGCTGGCAGGGAGCGATTTGGCCACGGCAGCATTAGAACAGCGCCGTGAAGCCCCAAAGAAGACAGGAAAAGTCCCCATAATAATTGCTTCGATTTGAGGATGCGTAACACTAATCGCCAGATTATCCAAGGTAGGTATCTTTAGAGTCTTGATAGGCGCTCTTGATAGGCGCTGAGGCTCGTTTGCTATGACGAACAAGATAGGACGAACGAGATCGAGTCCCGTGTCGCTCATTTGACTATCGCCTCTAATCAGGAAATACTCTCACTAGATAGTACTGCGAACATCTATCGAAATCAATCCCAAAGCATCGTAGAAGCACTAAAAACAGTCAACCACCAGTCGCATAAGGTGATTTAGCGCTGCCTGCTAGCACTTTCACAGTGAGGATGATGGATTGCGCTACCTGACTTTTTCCTGACTCTGTAGATGGACTGCATCAGTTTTTATAGAAGGAATGGCTCTCATTAGTAGTAAGATGCTGTCATCTTAACTTTCGCTGATTCATATCCAGTAAGGACGCCCCCCAAAGATGAAGCTTTCACGACGCTCACTAATGATTCGCGGCACTATAGCTACTGCCGCCTTTGCCGCCACGCAGGTCTTCCGGCCGCGCTCAGCCCGCGCCCAGACAGGCGAAGTCAACCTTTATTCGTCTCGTCATTACAATACGGATGACGCGCTCTACGAGACTTTCACCGACCTGACAGGGATTCGGGTGAATTTGCTGGAGGGCGAAGCGGACGAACTATTGGCACGACTAGAAAGCGAAGGCGATCGCAGCCCGGCCGATGTGTTTATGACTGTTGATGCAGGCATGCTGTGGCGAGCTGAACAGGCGGGCGTGTTTGCACCCGTGTCTTCTTCAGTACTGACCAGCAGCATTCCCGAGTACCTCAGACACCCTGAAGGTAAGTGGTTTGGCTTCTCTAAGCGAGCCCGCGTAATCATGTACAACAAAGACACGGTCGACCCGGCTGAGCTTTCCACTTATGAAGCCTTGACTGACCCTCGCTGGCGCGGCGAGATCCTGATTCGCTCGTCGAGTAATATCTACAATCAGTCTCTAGTCGCCTCTTTTATTGAGTCGAATGGCCTAGAAGCGACTGAAGAATGGGCAGCGGGCATGGTCCGCAACTTTGCGCGATCGCCTGAAGGCAATGACCGAGCACAGATTGAAGCGGCAGCCGCAGGACTCGGCGATATCGCGATCGCCAACACTTACTATCTACCTCGCTACCTAGAGGAGGACGATCCCGCCAAGCAAGCAGTCTTCAACAAGATCGGCGTCTTCTTCCCCAATCAAGACGGCCGAGGTGCCCACGTCAACATCAGCGGCGCAGGCGTAGTCGCCAGTGCGCCACACCCGAGCGAGGCTCAGCAGTTTCTAGAATATTTAGCAGGGACCGAAGCGCAGAAGTTCTTTGCAGAAGGCAACAACGAATATCCTGTAGTAGAAGATGCTGAGCTATCGCCTGTGGTGAAGGGATTCGGCGATTTTGAGGACGATAGTGTGAATGTGTTCACCTATGGGGAACATCAGGCGGCTGCGGTGCGGTTAATGGACCGAGTCGGCTGGGTGTAAGCCTTATACGCAACTTCCTTGACCACTGACAGGTGGAACATAGCCTGTACCGGATGCATTGTACAGGCTATGGAGAAACGCGTACCACGAGGCATTGGTACCACTATCTCTTTTCTAAAGTGCCTCTAGTAACGCCTAGCTGATTAGAGAGATTGAGCGATCGCCATAATTCACCACCTTCCATTTTTCCTTCTATCAGCTGCTGATAGGCCGAGAGTATCTCGCCTACCTGCTCTGAAGTTTCATCTAGAAACTCAATGCGAAAGTGGCGCGCGCCTTTTTCGATTAGCCTAGTGGCAAACTCCGCGCCGGTCTGTGCCTTGCTATTGAAAAGTGTGTTACGACAGCCCGCATCGGCTGAGAGGATGTGCTCCGCGCCAGTGCGATCGCGCAATTTTACTTCATGTTTCTCACAAGGCCGACCGCAGTTGGTGAAATCTGTTCCTTCTGATAAAAATGCGCAAAATACGCAGTGCTCCATATGGAACATTGGCATGTGCTGATGCAAGGTAATGTCAAACCACTGAGCAGGCGAGATTTCCAGCAAGTCTTCTAGCTGCTGTACGTTCAAGTCGTAGGAAGCGCAGAGCCTTTCTAGATTGAATTCTCTTTTGAAGTAGGCAGCGGTGAGAGGGTTAGCGATGTTTAGAGAAAAGTCACCAACTATCCGCTCGGTGGCAAAATAGGCTAGCTGATCGTAGTTGCGAACGAGATAGCCGTCAGCGCCTGCTTTGCGGGCCTGGTCTAAGATGTAATTCTCACTTGGCTTGGTAATACGGGGCGGAGCGATGAACAGTTCTGCGCTCCCAGCTACTCTGACGATTGCAACAGCTTCTTGATATCGCACAGGATTCTCAAATTCGCAGTAGAGAGTCGACATCTCTGCGGCCAGCGCGGCTTCTAGCTGAGATAGATTGCGCACTAGCGGAATTAGCTGAACCGCTGTTTCTGTTGTATTTTCTGAGTCGCTCGGTAGTAAATCGCGATGAGAGGCATGCGGATTCAGCGTCCACAGTTTTGGCTTCTGCCTCTGTTCTGTTAGCTGAGTAACAAGATCTCTTCGTAGCTGATTCAGGGCGCTGACCGGAATTATTACGTCGCCTTCGAGATTGTTTTGTAGATCTGCTAGCTCAAAGGGAGTATTGCCTAGCCTAGAGAACTGTTGAGTTAATCGTTCGGTGGTTAGCGGATTGCTGTGAGCGGCAACGAGTGCAATGTCTGTTGTCGTTTGGGCGATGTGTCCGATTTGGTCATGGGCGATCGCTCTCAAACACTCTCCTTCTTTCCCCCAGACTTCAATCGAGATAGGCCGCTTGAACTGAGGGCGATCGCCGCTGTAGGTCTGGCGAATGGCTTTATCTAGCTCGGGATCACTGGTTTTCCAGATGCGATCGCCCACCTGCACTCGCTCAAACGCGATTGAATCACGGCCAAAGCTCAAGAATGTCTCTTTCCCTTTTTCAACAACGCCATATAGTCTGCCGCCTTGATCGCGGTCAGGGTGGCCACTATCAACTACGACCCCATCTCCAGGCTTAACCGCAATCTGCGCTTCAACAACTATTTGTTTCTCTCTTTTCTTTGTAACAACTCGCTTGATCTCCCCAATCAGCGCCCCTCGCTTCTTTCCAAATCGCGCATGAACCAGCTCTTGGTTATCAATTCCTTGAAACCAGCCTGTAGAAAGTCCTCTAGAAAAAGCCATTTCCAGAGAATAGCGCTCGTCTGCCGTGGGCTGATACGAGGCTTCTAACTGCCCAAACTTGAGCGCTGCTCTAGCATCACTCGGTGTTTGTTTAACGGTCTGTTCACTCACCTGATCTAGCGCTCGTCGATAGACGCTAGTGACGTTCGCCACGTACTCAGGTGTCTTCAAACGGCCTTCTATTTTCAAGCTAGTGATACCGGATCTAATTAAGTCGGGAATGACCGGCAGGCCAGAAAGATCCTGCGGGCTCAGCAAATACGCTCTATCTCCTAAATCCACTGGCTTACCATCCGCAATCAGCTCGTACGTCATCCGACAAGCCTGCGCACACTCACCTCGATTTGCAGAACGCCCACCCAGAGATTCACTAGTCAAGCACTGTCCGGAGTACGCCACGCACAGCGCCCCATGTACGAACGCCTCTAACGGCATCGAAATCTGCTCCGCGCTTAGCCGCCGCTGAATTCGATTGATCTCTTTGATAGAACACTCACGCGCTAGCACCACTAGCTGCGCACCTGCTCGCTGCGCGAACTTCACACCTGCCGCCGAGGTCACCGTCATCTGTGTAGATGCGTGAATCGGAAAATCTGGTGATAAGTGGCGAATTAGCTGGCAAATGCCAATGTCTTGAACAATCGCTGCGTCCACACCTGCTGCGATGATAGTACGCAGGTAGTGCGCCGCTGCCTTCAGCTCTTGAGGGAAGATTAGCGTGTTGAAAGTGATGTAGCCTTTGACGCCGCGCTCGCGTAGAAATGCCATTAGCGCGGGTAGATCGGCTATTTTGAAATTGTGCGATCGCATTCGAGCATTAAATCTATCGAGCCCAAAGTAGATCGCATCGGCTCCGTTTTCTACCGCCGCCTTGGCACAGTCCCAGCTACCCGCAGGCGCTAGCAGCTCTGGTTTGCGCATCTGAGTAGTAGGCTCCGACGAAGCAGATTGCAAAGAGCTAGGCACAGGCATAGAAAAAGGAAGTCAAAGGTGCAAAAAAAGCCAGTCGGACATTCTCAAAGTGTATCTCAAACGCTTGAGTCAATGACCGTTGCTCCCTAGAATTGGGTTTGTATTAAGTAATGCAAAATCTTTTACAAGCGAAAAGAAATAGGAGCAAACATGGCTGAGCGTCCAATCATTGTTGGCATTGTGGGCGATAGCGCCGCAGGCAAAACCACCCTGACCCGTGGCATCGCGCAGGTGCTAGGTGAGGAAAACGTTGTAGCCATTTGCACCGACGACTACCACCGCTACGACCGTAAGCAGCGGGCCGAAATGGGCATTTCGGCGCTGCATCCAGACTGCAACTACCTTGATATCATCGAGCAGCACCTGCAGATGCTGCGCAACGGCAAAGCCATTCTAAAGCCCATATACAATCACACCACAGGTGAGTTCGACGCACCTGAATACATCGAGCCTAAGAAATTTGTCATCGTAGAAGGATTGCTAGGCTATTCCACCAAGGCCGCTCGCGATGCCTACGACGTAAAGGTATATCTAGCGCCACCAGAAGATCTGCGAGCCAAGTGGAAGATTAAGCGTGACACCCGCAAACGGGGCTATACCGATGAGCAGGTGCTAGAAGCACTGCGCAAGCGCGAACCTGACTCTGAAGCCTTCATCCGTCCGCAGCGACAGTGGTCCGACGTAATTGTCTCCTTCTTACCGCCCGATGCCGAAGATGAAAAAGGTAACGACCTGTTGCTGAACGTCAAGCTGGTGCTAAGGCCAACGCTGCCACACCCAGACTTTACTCATATTCTAGATGACCAGGGTAATGACTTAGGCAATGCAATTCGCCTACTGCTAGATCGTGATATGGGTAAGCCAGTCGATGTGCTTTCTGTCGATGGTCATGCCAACGAGGCGCAAGTGCAGCAGCTAGAGCGCATCCTTTGTAATGAAGTGCCTTATTTGGGTCAGTTCTGTAGCCTAGAAGGCAATCAGGACATTGGTAAGGTAGTGGGGACTACTGGCGAGGCGCTGCAAAGCTATCCGCTAGCGCTAACTCAGCTATTGATCACCTATCACATGCTCAAAGCGTTGCAGCGGACCCAAGGAATAAAGTAGGGACATTGCATGTAATGACCCTACGTAGAAAAGGGATAGGGACCGTCGTACTGGTCTATGTACTGCATGTGTGAAATCAGTCCGCTTGCTTCATTCCACATGTGCAGCTGATAGGCAGGCGGTTCCATCACAAAAGTACCTGATTCAGCATCGCCGACGAGATCTAGAGAGACTTGATGAACTGGGCTAGGAACGGTGTAAACCAGCGTACCGGCCCAGAGCTGCTGAATGGGGCGATGAAGGTGACCACAGCCAATGCGCCAGATACAGTCGTATTTTCTGACGATAGCTTCTAGATCTTTTGGATTAGTTAGCTTGCAGCTATCCATCAAATCTATACCCGTGGCAAACGGCGGATGGTGCATGAATAGCAGGGTCGGCCGACTGGGCTGTTGGCTGAGCTGCTGATCTAGCCAGGCTAGCCTTTCGGCATTTAGCTCACCGTGCGCTTTTCCTGGCACGTTTGTATCTAGCATGACTAGCCGGATTGGGTAGTCTTCTACGGTGTATTGCAGAGAATCTGTAGATGGCAAGTAGGCGTGGTCTGAGAAGACTTGGCGGATAAGCGCTGAGTTATCATGATTGCCAGGAATCAGATAGACGGGCATCTGCAAGGACTGGAGCATCGTGTGCAGTCTCTGGTACTCAGCGAGCTGGGCGTTGTGAACCAGATCGCCAGTGATGACGACGACATCTGGGGAGAGGGTGGCTAGGTGTGCGATCGCCTTCTCTACCATCGGCCCTGTATCCACCACCCCATAGGCCAGATCACCCGGCACCATCACATGCAAATCAGAAATATGAGCTAGCAGCATAACCTCACAGTATGACCTCACAGTATGACCTCTGAATATGGCCTCTAAACTTTCTTTCTTTTGACAACTACTAAACTGATCACAATCGCCAAGGCCGCAAAGCTCGCACCTGTTAGCAGCGCCGCCTGATAGCCTGCCGTCAGCGCTGCGGCTGATACCTCAACGGCCCCACCGCTGACCGCTCTAGTGCGAATCGCCGCCACCGCGATCAAGATAGCGAGTCCCAGCGCAGACCCGATTTGCTGTGATGTAGTCAGCAGCCCCGAGACTAGTCCTTCTTCGCTGTTGCTGACGCCGCTAGTGGCAGTAATGCTGATAGAAACTTGAGTAATCACAATGCCTAAGCCGATGGCAATGCCACCAGGCAGCAAGTCGGTGAGGAATCGACCCTCTACGGGCACTCGGCTAAGGGCTAATAGGCCCACGGCGACCATCGAAATACTGCCTGCCAAAGTGTACTTCGTCCCGAAGCGAGCGGCGAGCTTGGGCGCAAACGGGGCGCTCGCTACCGCGACGACAGCCACTGGTAGAAAGGACAGCCCAGCCTGTAGCGGTGAATATAGCAGGACTTTTTGCATGTATAGCGTCAGAATAATTACGCCTGCGCCGAGCGCGGCGTTCATCAGTGCGCCGATTAGCATGCCCGCGACAATCGAGCGCCGCCGGAAGATACTCAATGGGAGCAGGGGGGCGGGCGATCGCGCCTCAATCACCAGCGCAGCCAGCAGCGAAGCGGTCGCAATACTAGAGGCAATAATTAGCTGCACAGACTGCCAGCCCGCGCTACCCGCTCTCTCTAGCGAATAGACGACAAACACTAGCCCAATCGTAATCGCCAGCGCACCTGGCCAGTCAATATAGGGTGGTGCCGGGCGCTTGTACCTCGGTTTTAGCAGCAGCGGCGTCACGGCTAGCGTCAGTAGTCCGATCGGCACATTGACAATCAGCACCCAGCGCCAGCTCAGCACGCTGGTGAGCACCCCGCCGAGTAAAACACCGACCGCAATCCCGCCTGCCGCCATTGCGCCCCAGATAGTCAATGCTTTATTGCGATCGTTGCCCTCTGGAAAGGTCACCAGCAAAATTGATAGCGCTGCGGGGGACACAATGGCAGCGCCTATCCCCTGAAAAGAGCGAGCAATCAGCAGCATGATCCGATCCACTGCCAGCCCGGCCACCAGCGAAGCGACCGTAAATAGCGTCACGCCAATGATGAACATGCGCCGCCTGCCAAATAAATCTGCAGCCCGTCCGCCTAGCAGTAGAAATCCGCCAAAGGTGAGCGCATAAGCACTGACTACCCACTGCAAAATCTGCTGCGAGAAGTTGAGCGCTACCTCGATATCAGGCAAGGCAACCGTGATGATGGAGAAATCGAGCACCATCATAAACGAGCCGGTGCAGACCAGAGCCAGTATCAGCCAGCGGTTGGCATTAGAGTCAGCCATAAAGATAAGTTTCTGTCTATATTAGTGCGCAGTGCGCTGTCGACCTCGTTTTATTTCTCTAGCTGTGCGAGTAGCCCAGCCGATTCTTTAAGGGTGACTAGGCTATTGGCGCAGAGGATACCCGAGGCCGCGACCGCTGGCACGCCGATTCCTGGTAGGGTGCTATCGCCCACTAGATGCAGTCCCTTAATCGGCGTTTTCCCACTGGGAAATCGGCCTGTCTTGGCAGAGATAGCCGGACCGTAGGTGCCTTTATATCGACGGAGGAAGCGGCTATGGGTTAGCGGTGTGCCAATCAGTTCTAGTTCGATGCGACTTCGCACATCGGGAATGATTTTCTCAACGGCGCGAAAGAGAGTTTCTGCTTTTTCTCGTTTTTTCTGCTCGTAGCTGCCACCTTTTTTCCAGCCTGCAAACGGCTCTAGCGTGTAGGCATGTACTGTGTGATAGCCCGTCGGAGCCTGCTGCGGGTCCAAGACGGTCGGGATAGACACCATGCAGGTGTTTCCGGGTGTAGTGATGTCTTGTTCACTGTCGTGAACAACAACGTGGTGAATAGGCACAGCGTCTAGACCGTCTGCTCGGATGCCTAGATGCAGGTGCATGAAGCTATCGACAGCAGGGGTTGAAAGTGCTTTTTGCCGGTAGCTAGCGGGCAAATCGGTTGAATCTAGCAACTGTCCGTAGGTGTCCCATCGGGTTGCATTAGAGATCACAGCCGTAGCCTCGATTTGCTCTCCGCTTTTGAGAATCACTCCTTTAGCTTTTCCGTTTTCAACAACGATTCTTTCCACATGAGCGCCTAGCCGCAGTGTGCCACCCCATTTTTTCAGTCCTCGCACCAGCGCATCCACAATCGCGCCGCTCCCCCCAATCGGATAGTCAATCACGCTATTGGCGCGCTCTCCGAACATGAAGGCCATTTCTGGAGCGACGGTATCCTCGCTCTTCATCCCAGACAAGAGGAAGCACTCTAGGTCTAGCAGGCGCTTGAGCCAGGGATCTGTGACATAGTCGGACATGATTTCTCCCATAGAGCGCCCCAGATCTGGAAGGGTTGGCAACAGTTTGGCCGCCGCACTCCAATACCGCTCGGCCAACAGAGGCAGCGTTCCTAAATCGGCCCGCAGTGCCAGTGTAGGAATGTCCTTTAGTGGAGCATAGATTTTTAGCAGTCGGGCTTCTAGTGCTGCTATTTGGGCGGCTGCGCCCGGACTGAACTGGTCTATCGCCTGCTGATACTTTTGTGAGTTGCCGTAAACGGGCAGCGTTCCTTCTGGTAGATGGTAGTAGCCAAACGGCTCATAGGGAACAGCTTCTAGCTTTTCTCCTAAGACTGAGAGCACCTGGGTCAAAGGATTGGCTGAACCAATTTCACCGAGTCCGCAATAAAAAGAAGGGCCAGAATCAAAGGTAAACGTTTGGCCCTGATGCACTCGGGTAAAAGCATGCGCCGCACCACCAGGCAGCGTGTGGCTTTCACAGACGATGACTCGCCGCCCGTACCTGGCTAGCAGCGCTCCTGTGACGAGTCCACCTAGGCCACTACCGATGACGATAGCGTCTACGCTCTTCTGTTCTGTATGCATGGAGGCTGGAGACACAGACCTATACGCTCTGTGTCTGGATGAGGGTTTGTTCGATATCAGAGAGATGCTGTCTGACGATGGCTTCTTCTTCAGGCGCGATATTAGTCAGCATGTTTAGCCGCCAGTTGTTGGATTGATTCAGCTCTTCAAATTCCTGTTCAATCTTGGCGCGTTCTTCCCGCTTTTTGTCTTCTGGGACGTCTGTCGCAGTTTCTATCTCGCAAAGGCGCTGGTTCAACAGGGCTGATTCACGTTCAACAAACGCCTTCACGGCCTCGGCTCTGGCCTGAACGCCGCCTGATTTGACTACGGAATATATTTCCATTAAGCGATGGTATGCCTGCAGATAGGTTTCTTCGCTCTTGGGTAGCGTTGCGCCTAGATGATTGCGAAGGTTGGCAACTCGCTTGCGCTGGGGCCACCATTCAAGTAGAAGTGACAGACTAGCGCTAGTGATAGGAGCGGGACTAAGCGCAGTAGTAGTGGCAAGATCAGGAGCAGGCGCGGAGGGTGTGTGCATTGCCAATCTTTTGTATTTACTATTCTTATCCTTATCTTAGAGTGCTGCTGAGGGTTGGCGAGACCTCGGACGTCAAAAGATCCTACAATTTCTTTAATCATTTGTTTCGCCGATACGCTCGTTCAATTCATGACTTTAAAGGCGGCTCTTTTTAGCTTCAATGGCATCATCATCAATGATGAGGAGATTCGTCGGGAGTTGAGCGCTCAGCTGCTGCTAGACGAAAATTTGCGCCCGGATGCGGATGACTACAAGCAGGTGTGCTTTGGTAGGAGCGATCGCGCCTGTATGAAAGCGCTCCTAGCCCAGCGGGGACGCACGACTAGCGACGACGCCCTAGACAAAATGCTCGCTAAAAAGTCCGCAGGCTATCACGACTGGCTAGACAGCCTAGAAAAACTGCCGCTCTACGCAGGACTAGACGATCTAATATTTCGCTGTAGGGCTGCTGATATTAAGATGGCGATCGTCACGGGCAGTCAGCGTCAGCAGGTAATTGACGTGCTGTCCCGCACGGAGTGGTCTGAGTGCTTTTCGGTGGTGGTGGCCGGGGATGACGTGCCTTCGGCAGGGAGTAAGCCTGCGCCGGATGCCTATTTACTAATGCTTGAACGGCTCAATCAGGCGAACCCTGAGCTGAACTTGCAGCCTAGCGAATGTATTGCGATTGAGGATTCTTTTGCGGGAATTGAGTCGGCTAAGCGGGCGGATATTCCGGTGGTTGGGGTGGCCCATACTTACCCCAATCACATGCTACAGCGGCGCAGCACTTGGGTGGTGGACTATTTACGAGAGATCAATTTGGACTGGATCGGTGAGAAATTTGACTAAGCACAGGCTGCGTAAACGTGTTCAACGGAACTTGGTGTGGATTAGCTTGCTGGTCTTGGTCTGGTTGACCTGTAGTGGGGCTGCGATCGCCCAGACGCTAACTGAGCGCCAGCAGTCTTTTCCAGACTGGACGAGTAAACCGATTGTGCAGGCTTCGGATGGCGATCTGGTCTACCCTGACTGGATGGCGGGCACGTGGCGAATGACTTCTACGCTGATTAGCATGGTGGCACCGCTAGCGCCTGAGATTGTGACGCCGGGGTTCGAGGGGAATCGGCAGTTTTTGCATAAGGCGGTTCCAGCGGTGATTCGATTCGTACCGCACGCGACTTCTAAGGGACGATTTCTGGGTCGGGCGATTTCTGGAATTCTAAAGGATGACGATGAGGATGCTGAGATTGTCTCTGATCGCGCCTTCAACGGGCTGAGTTTGGCGCGAGCTTATCTGGGAGATGACTGGGTAAAGTCCGTGAAGGTGGACCCAGAGGATCCGAATCGGCAGATTACTTTTCTAAAGGATGATCAGCAGCTGATTTCTACTGTGACAGGGCGGAAGGTAGAGACGCCGAATCTAGGGACGTTTGCGACGACTGAGATTTTTCAGCAGTTTTTTCGTAATCCGGGGCGAGCTTTTGATGCTGGTGATCCGCCGACGGTGTATTTGAACGAGGTGGAGAATACTACGGTGTATCGGAAGCGGGGGGATGCAAACTTTCCGATTGTGGCGGATCAGATTACGGCGATCTATCTTTCGCCGCAGGATCCTGATTATTTTAAGGCGAAGGGTCAACCGGTTGCGCTTTATCGCTATCAGCTTTCTTTTAGTCCGGTGCGGGCAAGTGAGGCTTTTGATGTAGACGGGTAGAGATGGCCAAAAGGCATATTGGATGAAGGATCCTGTCTTGCTAGGCTTTTTACTTTTTTCTGCTGTATGGGAGGCAGGGCATAGGTCTAGTTAGTGGTCTATCATGAAGTAATGTTTCTGCGGGTTTTTGCGTAGACTGAACCTGGCCTGAATTTCACAACTGCACCCTACTAATGCCTTCTTCAAAAAAGAAATCGAATCAGGATAGCTCTGCTACGAAAAGGACTGCTGGGACAGAGAAAACGAAGACTAAGAAGGCTGTAGCAAAGCAGGCTAAGCTGTCAACGGCAGATGAGACCTCGACAGCGAGAAGGGCTAGGAAGGTTGCACCTGCATCGAATGGTCACGCGCCGTTAGATGGGTCAATTGATCTGTCGGATACGAAGAATTTGATTCGGATTAGTGGGGCTAGGCAGCACAATCTGAAGAATATTAGTCTCGATTTGCCGCGAGATCAGATGGTGGTTTTTACTGGGGTGTCGGGCTCAGGGAAGTCTTCGCTGGCGTTTGATACGATCTTCGCAGAGGGGCAGCGGCGCTATGTTGAATCGCTCAGTGCCTATGCTCGCCAGTTTCTGGGTCAGGTGGATAAGCCGGATGTAGATGCGATTGAGGGGCTGAGTCCGGCGATCTCAATTGATCAAAAGTCTACGTCTCATAATCCGCGTTCTACGGTGGGGACGGTAACTGAGATTTATGACTATTTGAGATTGCTGTATGGGCGGGCGGGGCAGCCGCACTGTCCGCAGTGTGATAGATCGATTTCGCCGCAGAGTATTGACCAGATGGTGGATCAGGTGATGGCGCTGCCGGATCGAACGCGGTTTCAGCTATTGGCTCCGGTGGTGCGGGGGAAGAAGGGAACGCATCAGAAGCTGCTATCGGCGCTGGCGGCTGAGGGGTTTGTGCGGGTGCGGGTGAATGGAGAAGCGCGTGAGCTAGGCGATAATATCGAGCTGGATAAGAATAAGAAGCACGATATTGAAGTTGTTGTAGATCGTTTGGTGAAAAAGGACGATCTGCAAGAGAGACTGGTGGATTCTTTGGCGACTGCGCTGAAGCGTTCTGAAGGGATTGCCATTATTGATGTGCTGCCGGGTCGCGAGGAGGATCAAAAGGAAGCGGTGTCAGAAGAGATTGTCTTTTCTGAGAATTTCGCCTGTCCGGAGCATGGGGCGGTGATGGATGAGCTGTCGCCCCGGCTATTTTCTTTTAATTCGCCGTATGGAGCCTGTCCGAACTGTCATGGATTAGGGAGTTTGCAGCGGTTCTCTGAGGAGCTGGTGGTGCCGGATCCAAATGTGCCGGTTTATGCTGCGATCGCCCCCTGGTCAGAAAAAGACAACACCTACTATTTCTCGCTGCTCTACAGCGTGGGTCAGGCGTTTGGCTTCGAGCTACAGTCCACCTGGGCCAGCCTAGAGGAGAGTCAAAAAGAAGTAATCTTGCATGGCTCGAAAGAAAAAATCTACATAGAAACAGATTCTCGCTATGGCACGAACAAGGGTTATCACCGCCGCTATGAGGGGGTGCTGCCGATGTTGCAACGGCAGTATCAGGAAGCCTCTTCAGAGACCTACAAGCAAAAGCTAGAGAAGTATCTGGTCGATCAGCCCTGCGAAGTCTGCGGTGGGGCTAGGCTAAAGCCAGAATCTTTGTCGGTGAAAATCGGGCCGTACAACATCAAGGACTTTACCAGCGTTTCGGTGCGAGAGTGTCGCGATCGCGTCTACGAACTGGTGGGCGAAAATGGTGAAGCGCCAAAGCTCACCAGTCGGCAGATGGCGATTGGTGAACTCGTACTCAAAGAAATAAAAGCCCGGCTTACTTTTCTCTTGGATGTCGGCCTTGACTATCTCACTTTAGATAGAACAGCTCGCAGTCTCTCTGGCGGCGAAGCTCAACGAATCCGACTGGCGACTCAAATCGGGGCAGGGCTCAGTGGCGTTCTCTACGTCCTAGACGAACCCAGCATCGGCCTTCATCAAAGGGACAATGATCGACTGTTGAACACGTTGCAACGACTAAAAGGCCTAGGCAATACTTTGATCGTTGTAGAGCATGATGAAGACACGATGCGAGCGGCTGACTACCTTGTGGATATTGGTCCGGGAGCGGGCGTTCACGGAGGACAGATCGTTGCTCAAGGTCAGCTAGAAGATATTCTAGACTGCGAAGAGTCTTTAACAGGTGCGTATCTCTCTGGCCGTAAAAAGATTGACACGCCCGCTGAGCGCAGACCCGGCAATGGCCGCAGCATTCAGATCCGCAACGCTCACTTGAACAATCTTCGCAACCTAGACGTGGATATTCCGCTGGGTAAGTTCGTCTGCATTACGGGCGTTTCTGGCTCTGGCAAATCTACTTTGATCAATGAACTGTTGTACCCGGCAATTCGTCACTTCTTTGGCAGTAAGATTCCTCATCCCAAAGAGATGGACCCGATCAAGGGATTGAAGGCTTTGGACAAGGCGATTGTGATTGACCAGTCTCCGATTGGGCGGACGCCACGCTCGAATCCAGCAACGTATACCGGAATCTTTGATGTTGTTCGAGATCTATATACCGAGACGATTGAGGCAAAGGCGCGAGGCTATAAGCGCGGGCAATTCTCTTTTAACGTTAAAGGCGGTCGCTGTGAAGCCTGCGGTGGACAGGGCGTGAACGTGATTGAGATGAACTTTTTGCCGGACGTGTATGTGGTGTGTGATGTGTGCAAGGGGGCGCGCTACAACCGGGAGACGTTGCAGGTGAAGTATAAGGGAAAGAACATTTCTGATGTGTTAGAAACAACAGCGGAAGAAGGGCTGAAGTTCTTTGAGAATATTCCGAAGGCAGCGAGCCGACTGCAGACGATGGTGGATGTGGGGCTGGGCTATGTGCGGCTAGGACAGAAAGCGCCAACGCTGTCGGGCGGTGAGGCGCAGCGGATGAAGCTGGCGAGCGAGCTAGCTCGTCGGTCTACCGGAAAGACGCTGTATTTAATCGATGAGCCGACAACCGGGCTGTCTTTCTATGACGTGCATAAGCTGTTAGATGTGGTGCAGCGGCTGGTAGATAAGGGCAATTCAGTGATTATGATCGAGCACAATCTAGATGTGATTCGCTGCTGTGACTGGGTGATCGATCTGGGGCCAGAAGGGGGCGATCGCGGTGGACAGATCATCGCCCAAGGCACCCCTGAAGACATCGCTGCTACAAAAGGTTCCTACACCGGAAAGTATCTGAAGGAAGTGCTAGCACAGCATCCACCAAAGAAAGGCTAGCTGCTATGGTCCAAACGCTGAATGAAGCGGTGTCAGTAGAGTATAGACGTGACACTAAGGTTGTTGTCGTATCCTTTGCTGATGGCTCACGAGCCTCTTGGCCGGTTCGCCTCCTAGAAATGACAAAGCGTACCGATGATGGCTACGTTCCGATAACGCCTAGCGATGACGAGCTATTGGTTGTCGAGTTGTTTGGTAGCGACTCCATCATTTGGGATGAGCTTGGACAGATTTTCAGAATAGAGGATCTTCAAAATCATATCTATAGTCGAAAAGCCTGGATGGAATCGCTCTCGGCTAGTTTTGTTGCAGCTCGCAGCTAGACTCTCCCGATAGCCAGCGCTGGTTGCTCATAATGCGATGCCTTCTTTCAAAGGAACATAAGGGGATCGTATACTGACAAGTGATGGAAGAAAGTGCTATCACAGCATCTTTGAAGCTGCATCCTAATTGGACTAGACACTATGATTGCGGTTCCTCAGCCTCGTTATTTAACCGCCAAAGAGTATTTAGGCTCTAAATTTGTACAGCGAGCTGGTAGACGGAGTGGACGCGGATGGATGTGAAATCAATACCTCCGATGTCAAAGTTAGGGTGAATGAAGGTCTTTCGTATCGCTATCCTGACCTAGTGGTGAGCTGCGACGAACGCGATAAGAGCGAAGTAGAGTTTTATCAGTTTCCAAAACTAATTGTAGAGGTGCTTTCCGACAGTACCGAATCTGTAGATCGAGCTGAGAAGTTCCAAGAATATATTCAGATTTCAACGCTGGAAGAGTATGTGCTGATTAATACGAAGCGGATACTGGTGGAGTGTTTTCGGCGAGGGGAAGGGCGGATGTGGCTGTATTTTCCTTATCGGGAAGGGGAGACGGTTGAGATTGCGAGTATGGACGCTGAGCTGCCAATTGAAAAGCTATATCGGAATGTTCGACTAGAGTCGGCCAGCTGATGATCAACAGTCAATTTTTGAGAATTCTGCAATTACTCTTTGGTAGCTGTCTCTGACGGTTTCTACGTCGTAGACGTCGGGAATCGTTTCGATACGAAGAACTTTTAGCTGCGCCGTACATTCGCTAGATTCTACGATTAGATCGGTCGGGACTACTTGCTTGTGGATGCCAGTAGCGACTGTTGCGCCTAGTGTGCAGAGGGAGGCGACTGTGGTTGTCAATCGCCAGTTTCCTAGCATGGGTTCGTCTGCGATCGCAGATTGCCCAGCGATGAAAGTAGCGATCGCACCCAACACCAAACTGGTGATACTGAAGCATTTGTCGGTGTGTTTGAGCTGGTTTCTTTGGGCGCGCGCTCTCTCTAGGCTAGATGAGATTTGCCGTCGTAGGCCGTCGTATTCGACGGGTTGCTTTGGTTCAGCCTCGGGTGTCATTTGCTAATGCCTCCTGATTTTTCAATGCTAAGACTACGCGCTATTAAAGTTCTACAGGCTGAGAAAGAGATTAACAAGCGGTAAATAATGGCTTGGTAGCATGTCGATTCGATACAAATGGGATAGGGCGGATGCGGTATGCTAATCGCGCGTAAGGATAGAGCAACATGATTGGACCTGAGCTAGCAGTGGGTGCCGCCGCGAAAGGGATTGCGGCGCTGATTACCGATACGACGAGAGCTGCTAGCGGTAGCGCGATTAGTAATGTCGTCAAGGGATGGCGGGACAGAGGCAGTCAGGTCATCTTCGAGGCTTCGCGTCGGTACATACAGAACTATCAGAAGCGGCACTGTCAGCTAAAGGTGCTGGGGATGCGGGAGCCAGTGGATTTGGCTTCCGTATATACGGGGGTGAAGCTGCTGGATAGTCGAGATATCTTGCAGTTTGATCCAGAGGCTTTGGAAGAGACTTTTCGACAGAATCGTTTGCGTGGGTACAGTAGTCGAGGTCGGGAGGAAGAGAAACAATCTGGTATCACAATTGCGAACCAGAAGCAGTACTTGATGGTGCTGGGTGGGCCAGGTGCGGGGAAAAGCACTTTTCTCCGAAAGGTGGGGCTAGAAGCGCTGCGGACTTTCTACTACGAAGACGCGGTGTATAGGCCGCGAGTGATTCCGGTACTGCTGGAGCTGAAGCGATTTGAAAAGGATGATGTGGATATCGCTAAATTCATCACGGCTGAGTTTGAGACCTGTGGCTTTCCAGAGGCGGAGGAGTTCATGCAGAATGCGCTGACGCAGGGGAATCTGTTAATTATGCTCGATGGTTTGGATGAGGTGCCTAGTGCCAATCTGGACAATGTGCTGAGGACGATTCGAGACTTCGTGGATCGCTATGATCGCAATCGCTTTATTGCGTCTTGTCGGGTGGCGTCGTCTGGCTATCGCGGCAGTGCTTTTACGCGATTCAGCAATGTGACGATGGCTGACTTTGATGATGAACAGATTCAGCAGTTTATCATCAATTGGTTTGGCAGTGAGCAGGATAGAGAACGCGAGACTGCTAAGAAGTGTTGGGAAGTGTTGAGAAAGCCGGAGAATAAGGCCTCGAAGGAACTGGCGCATACGCCGCTGCTGCTGACCTATCTATGTTTGGTGTATGACCTTTCTCAGCGCTTTCCGAATAATCGCAGCAGTCTGTATAAGAAGGCGCTGCGGATATTGCTTGAAGAATGGGCGGCTGAGAAGCGAATCCTGCGAGATGAGATCTATGAGGGGCTGAGTATAGAACAAGAAGAGATTTTGCTTTCTGAAATTGCCTATGACGGCATGAAAGCCGATCAGCTCTTTTTTGATAAGCGATGGCTGTCTAGTCAAATTAGGAATTTTATGGCTGGCAACCTGAATGCGCCGAAGGGACTAGATAGTGAAAAGGTGCTGAATGCGATAGAGGTGCAGCAAGGCATTTTGGTAGAGAGAATGGAAGACCAGTATTCTTTCTCTCACCTGACGCTACAAGAGTATTTGGCTGCTCAGTATCTGATTGATAACAATGAGTGGAAAGGGCTGGTACAACAACACATTACGGATAACCGCTGGCGTGAGATTTTTTTGCTGCTGCCGGGATTGATCTCAGGGCGATCAGGGACAGATAGTTTGTTACTTGCAATGAAAATACAGGCCAACGGCTACATCAACACGCCACGATTAAAAGCACTGGTGAAGTGGTCTGAAGATGCCATCGATAGATCAGAGAAGAAATCGAAGCTCTCTGAGAAAAAAACTGCTGCTATTTCTCTTGCCCTCGACCTTGATCGCGATCTTGCTTATGCTCAGGCACAGGTCTGCAATCTCGCTCTCTACCCAGACCTTGCCCGCGACCTTGTTTTTACCCATGCCAACGCTCTCTACCCAGACTTCGTCTGTAACTTTATCCACGCCCACGATCTTGCTCTTTATCGAAATCTCGACTTTGCCCGTAGTATCATGCTTGCTGAAGCTCGTGCAAATATATTTTGCAATGGTAACTACTCAGGCCATGCCAAAAAAACTGTTGAAGTCCGCCCTACAAGCGATCCAGCGAATATGTCGAAAATTTCATTCTCAATAAGACTGATTAATCTGCCCTCTATTGGGAATCTATAGATTCTCATTCTTCTAAAATTAATCTCTGATCGCTACCGGTAGCGTTTTGAGGTTTGTTGAAAGCTAGATGTAGAGCCTGAGTAGTTACTTGCAATGTTGATTTCGAGAAGCTAATGCGATTACTCGAAGAACAACAGAACAACATCCCCAATAAGGAAGCGAGTCGTGAGGAAAAAGAAAAGTTTCTCGACTCCAGCTATAGCCTTTGGTGCTCTGCGCTTGGCATAGATCCAGAAATAACCCGGCTATCTACAGACGAATCTAAAGCACTCGCTAATTACCTCTACATCTGCGAGCTAATGATTCGCTGTAAAGAGAGCGCGACCAGAGTATCGCCTGACGTATGGGAAGACATTGAATCTAGCATTCTGACCGTGCCGACTACCGCCGAAGACACCGCAGTCTGATTTTGCCCCGTCAGTCACAGAGTGCGATCGCCCCCAACCCGCGAGCAATCCGCCCGCCCCCTTTAGCAATCGTTTTCTGTCGAGGACAGTACCGACAGATTCGTGAAGACAAAACCGCGAAGACACAGAATAGCCCTTTTGCATTTGGTACTTTCACTTAGACTAGGAAGTAGCACAGTTACTCGTCCTGACCCCCAATGCCTTCTACCCGGCCCTCTACTCAGCTAGCGCAGATCGCAGGCAGCTCAGCGGCCCGATATTATCTTTCTGGTGCTCGATACGCAGCGGGCCGATCGCCTGTCTTGCTATGGGTATGACAAGCCTACCTCGCCAAATATCGATGCGATCGCCTCCCAAGCCACCCTGTTCAAGAATGCGATCGCGCCCGCGCAATGGACAATTCCCTCACATGCCTCTATGTTCACCGGGCTCTATCCGTCACAGCATCAGATGCTACAGTCCTACTCGGTCATGCCGCCCCACCTTCAGACCCTGGCCGAGCGGCTGCAATCTGGGGGCTACTACACCGCCGCCTTTTGCAACAATCCCCTCGTCGGCGTGATCAACAATGGCCTGCGGCGCGGCTTCTATAGCTTTCTCAACTACAGCGGTCTGATGACCTCTCGGCCCAATCAGGTCGGTGCGCCTTCTAGCTGGCTAGATCGATATAGACAGCGATTCAAGCAGGCGATCGCCAAAGGACTCAACCGCGTGCAAGATGCGTTTGCGCGTTCGGACTGGCTACTGTCTCTTTCGTTTACGCCGCTGATGGTGCCGCTGTGGCAAACCGCGCTCAGCTTTAAGGGCAATACGCAGAAATCTCTAGAAGACGCGGCGCGGCTGCACATCCAGCGCAAAAATGTAGGCGACGATCAGCCCATCTTCACCTTCATTAACCTGATGGGCGTACATATGCCTTACCATCCGCCGCGCGAGCGAATCGAGCAGTTTGCGCCCAACGTGCTAAAAGACCGCAGCGCTCAGGCGTACCTGCGTCGCTTTAATAGCGATGTGTATGGCTGGCTAGCGCCGCTGATGGGCGATCTTGACGAGCTCTCAAAAAGAGATTCTAGACGGCATGTATGACGCTGAAGTCGCGGCTCAAGATGCTCAGGTCGGCGCTTTTTTCAAAAAGCTAGAGCAGGACCACGGGCTCGACAATACGCTGGTGATTATCTGCGCTGACCACGGCGAGCACCTGGGCGAAAAGCAGCTTATGGGCCACAGCCTCTCTATCTATAACGAGCTGATTCAAGTGCCGCTAATCGTTCGCGATACGACGGCCGCGCGGTCTCATCCGGGGTTTGCGCAGGGCACCGAACGCGAAGATGTTGTCTCTACTCGCTGCCTATTTCATACGGTGCTAACCGCCGCAGGGCTCGCTAGCGCCACAGAAGCTGAAGAAAGCCTGGCCTATCAGCGCCAAGATTTAGACACAGATTTGCCCGTCTTCGCCGAAGCGGTCACGCCGCAAAATGTGCTCAATCTGATTCAAAAGCGACAGCCCGATCTGGTGACACAGCATGCGTGCGACCAGGCCAAGCGAGCCGTTTGGTTTAGCAATCACAAACTGATTGAGACTGGGGCTAATTCACTAGAGCTGTACGATATCCAAGACGATCCTCAAGAGAGTCTAGACCTGAGCGAGATTTTTCCCGAGCAGGTAGAATCGCTACAAGCTTCGCTCGCCGCCTTTACCAGTGACGCCGATGCTCATGAGTCTGTTTATGCGCAGGCGAGGGCGACTGGATTTGACGATCCAGAGGTGTGCCGACGTTTGCAAGATCTCGGCTATCTAGAGGATTAGTCAGAAGAAAGTTAGACCGCAGAAGATTACACCTCAAAGATTGGACCCAAAAGATTAGACCCCAAAGATTAGCCAGAGAAGACTAGACGAGGATTGTCGATGTACCCCCCTGTTGATCCTACTATCTTTGAAATCGGGCCGTTTGCGCTGCGGTGGTATGGGCTACTGATGGCAACTGCGGTGATGGTGGGCACCTGGCTAGCCGGACGCGAGGTGGCCCGTCGCGGGTTCGACCCAGACGAATTCTGGGAGATGCTGATCTGGGTACTCATTCCGGCCTTTATCGGTGCGCGGCTTTACTACGTTTTTGTTCAATCGTCAGAACCGGGCTTTTATCTGGCCAATCCAGGGCAGATTTTGCAAATCTGGAGCGGTGGCATTCATATTTTTGGTGCGTTTATTGTCGGCAGCTTGGCGCTTTGGCTGTTTACGAAGTGGCGAAATCTGCCGACGCTGGTGTATCTAGATGCGGCGGCGGTCGCGCTGCCCTTGTCTCAGGCGATTGGCCGCTGGGGCAACTTTATCAATCAAGAACTCTATGGCCCACCCACTACCGCGCCGCTGGGATTGCGCATTGATGCCAACCGCCGGATTGCGCCCTATGACGACCTGACGCTCTATCCAGACTCTACTCGGTTTTATCCTTTGTTTTTGTACGAGTCTGTTTGGAACTTTGTTGGCTTTGGACTGTTGTTCTATCTCTCGCATCGGTTCAAGCGACGGCTAAAGCCTGGCGATCTCACTTTGGTGTATCTAATCTGGTATCCGTTGGGTCGCTTTTTTATTGAGTTTTTGAGAACAGATTCTTGGTTCTTTCCAGGAACGCCTTTTAATGTTGTTCATTTGCTTTCGGCAGCGGCGGTGATCGGCTCGGCGATCGCACTTTGGCGACGGCACCGCTCACCCGTGGGTTCGGTATGATGCCAAGGTCTTCTTCCCCCAAGCTGCTGATCATTGGGCTCGACTGCATGGAGCCCTCGCTGGTGTTTGACCGCTGGCGAGACGATCTGCCCAACCTCTCGGCGCTAATGGCAAAGGGCAGCTATGGCCTGTTGGAAAGTTCTATCCCGGCGATTACCGTGCCCGCTTGGAGCTGCATGATGACCGGACGCGATCCGGGCGAGCTGGGCGTATATGGCTTTCGCAATCGCACTAATCGCAACTATCAACAGATGAGCATCGCCGATGGCCGGGCAATCAAGTTCCCGCGCCTGTGGGACTTTCTAGGGGATGCGGGTTGGCAGGTGGCGGCGCTGAGCGTGCCCGGTAGCTCACCCCCTTATGAAGTGAATGGCTCGCTGGTTTCGTGCTTTCTCACACCCAATCTCCAAACTGCTTTCACCCATCCGCCAGCGCTAGGCCAACAGATTCTAGACTGGATGCCAGATTTTATGCTGGACGTGCCCGAGTTTCGTTCGGAAGATAAGCAACAGATTCTAGACAATATCTATAAGCTGTGCGATCAGCGCTTTACCCTAGCCGATAAGCTAATTCACGCCGAATCGCCCGATTTTCTGATGCTAGTCGATATGGGCGTCGATCGCATTCACCATGCCTTTTGGAAGCCGATGGATTCGCGGCATCCGCAGTATGAGCCGGATATGCCCTTTGCTAACGCGATTCATGACTATTACGTTCATGTCGATACCAGGGTGGGTGAATTGATAGAGCGCTGCGGGCCGCAGACTGCGGTGCTGGTGGTTTCTGACCACGGGGCGCAGCCTCTGATGGGGGGTATCTGCATCAATGAGTGGCTGATTGAGAATGGCTATCTGACCCTGAAAGAGTCGCCGAGTGAGCAAACGCCGCTGGACCAGGTGGCAGTAGATTGGGGACAGACAACGGCGTGGGGAGCAGGCGGATACTATGCGCGAGTGTTTTTGAATGTGCAGGGGCGTGAGCCGGAAGGGACGATTCCGCTGAAGGCATTTAAGGAAGTGCGATCGCAACTCGCTGCCGACTTACAGACCATCACAGACCCCAACGGCAACCCAATGCCAATCAAAGTCCACATTCCTCAAGAAACCTACCAAAAAGTACGCGGTCTTGCCCCTGATCTAATCGTCTACCTCGACGACCTCGCCTGGCGCTCTGTTGGCAGCGTTGGCACAGGCACGCTACATGTCAACAACAACGACACTGGCCCCGATGATGCCAACCATGCCCCACAGGGGCTGATGATCTTCCACGATCCGGCGAAGCCGAAAGGCGCTCATCAGATAGAAGGCGCTCAACTCTACGACATTTTGCCGACCTTGCTCAGTCGTTATGGGATAGATGCGCCTGCCGATCTGAGGGGTAAGGTTCTGGCCATTTGAGGAGTAAGGGTTTGGTAATTTGTTCAACAATGATCCACGGCAAGGAGCGCGCGACGATAGCCTGTACCGGATGCATACTTTTCGAGAAGGCAAGACCTACGGTACAGGCGCGTCGCTTGACCCTTTGCAGCACAAAGCTTTCAGCCTCCGAGCTGTACCTCAGTCAAGTGACCAAAGCTATATAGAAACCGCCTAGTGACGGAAATCCGTATGAGCGGGATTAATCGTGAAATCACTCTTGATCGTCGGCATTTGGCTAAGCATCTGCCAAATACACCCCAAAGCAATCGGCTCCTTCGAAGAGGACGCGCAGCTCACGTGTTTAAGGATGAAGACACTCTGTTTCGAGTAACAAAAGCTATTCTCATGAGAGGAGTCTACACAGGTTTTGCTAGAGGTTATGATCGCTATGGATTGGTGTTCGCTGACGCGATCGGTTTCCGCATCGATCCTAATGGCTCAACCTTCCCTTTATTTTATGGCGAGGTAAAGATTGATGCAGACAACAGATACCACACCATTCCCCGAACTCGACCTAGCGAAGAATAGCTGGGATTTTGTAGAGGTTTGGATTGACCCTATGCAATCGCCACCCTATCTGCTGATGCTTTTGGGAGATAAGCTGGGGCGCTGTCAGATTTTTGACCCTGCCGAACAGTACAAGTTAATAAAGCGTTGCGAGAGTTACGCTCAGGCTCAGCTTTGGTTGCTTGAAGATGAGTATGAACCGCTTGAAGGGCGCTTATCAGAAGCTGAGCTGTTGTAATCTTTTATCGCGTTTGCATAGCATCAGTTCTGCCTCAATCTAGTATCCCTGCGATCGCCCCCTCCACTCGGCTGATAGCTCTTCGTCACCCGCCCATAGCAGCGCAGCAAATCATAATAGCCCTGACTAACCGGGTGGCTCAGATCAACAATCGAATCAATCCCAATGCCATTGCGGCCCTTATCCTTGCCAGAGCTATGAATATAGCGACCCTCCCCGAGATAGAGCCCGACATGCGTAGTTCGAGCAGGCGTCCCGAAAAATATTAAATCTCCTGGCTGCAAATCTTCTTGACTTATCCGCTCGGTAAAGTCCTCCTGCTGAGGAGAATCGCGCGGTAGCTGGATGCCCCCGGCGCAAAAAGCCGACTGCACTAGGCCAGAGCAGTCGTAGTTCGGCGCAGTGGAGCCGCCCCAGAGATATTCATTCGGTGCGTTCATGGCGGCTTGTGTGAAGGCGATCGCATCCACAACCCGCTCTCTAATCTCCTCAGCACTCAGCACTGGCGCTCGATAAGGCTGCGCCGCCAGCTTCAAATCGCAAAGGTGCTCACCTGCGATCCAACCCGGATAGTCATCCTTACAGCTACACACCCGAAAAACCTTGGCATCTTTCGACACTTCAAGGATGCGTAAATGGTCGCCTACATCCGCCTGCGTGACCAGACCCTGACAAGATGGCGATTTATAAAGATTAATCACTCGGTCGCACACATACTGCTGCGCCGCTCCCCGATAGATGCCATCTTGCAACGCCTCAAGCGTGACCATAGGCTTATGCTTCAACCTCAATAGCACTGACGATTAAGCTACATCACGCGATGCTTTCTCGCAATCTAGTTTCTATCACTTATCGCATCAAAGTTGAGGACTTCAATCAATAGCCTTTGAAGGCATCACTTGGCTACTTACACGCCAGCAACACGGTAGTCTAGGTTACAGATTTTGTTTGTTTGTCTGTTTCATCTGCCATTCAAAGGCACAAGCTTTCTATGACTACCACTCTTCCTCTAAAGACACCCGCTATCGATAGCACCCATCGCAGTTCTCTTAGCAAGCTAGACATTCCCGCTCGCCTGTTGCTCGGGCCGGGTCCTTCCAATGCTGATCCTGCGGTTCTAGCCGCGATGGACCGCCAGCCCATCGGCCATCTCGATCCGGCCTATCTCAGTCTGATGGACGAAGTCCAAGAATTGCTGCGCTACGCTTGGCAGACCGACAACCGCATGACTTTGCCGATCAGCGGCACCGGATCAGCCGCGATGGAAGCGACTATCGCGAACTCAATCGAGCCTGGTGACAAGATCTTAATTGGACTCAACGGCTATTTTGGCCATCGCCTGGTCGATATGGCGGGTCGATACGGCGCTGATATCAGCACAATCTCACGGCCCTGGGGAGAAGTCTTTACGCTCGGCGAACTGCGTAGCGCGATGGAAAAGCATCGCCCGCAGATTTTGGCGCTGGTCCATGCCGAAACGTCTACAGGGGCGCGCCAGCCGATGGAAGGGGTTGGCGATCTGTGCCGTGAGTTTGACTGTCTGCTGCTGCTCGATACGGTGACTAGCCTGGGTGGACTGCCTATATTTTTGGATAGATGGGGCGTGGACCTAGCCTATAGCTGTAGCCAAAAAGGGCTGAGCTGCCCGCCAGGAAGTTCGCCGTTTACGATGAGCGATCGCGCCCTCACCAAGCTCAACAACCGCCAGAGCAAAGTCGCCAACTGGTATCTCGATATGTCTTTGCTGAGCAACTACTGGGGACAGGGCCGCACCTATCACCACACCGCCCCCGTCAACATGACCTACGCCATCCGCGAAGCTCTGCGCTTACTGGCCGAAGAAGGCTTAGAAGCGCGCTGGGCTCGTCACCAGGAAACGGCTGAATATCTATGGGACGGACTAGAAGAGATGGGCTTAAGCTGCCACGTCGAGCGCGAATATCGCCTGCCGACGCTGACGACTGTGCGCGTTCCCGAAGGCGTCAACGCCAAGGAAGTCACTACAAGATTAATTGATGAGCACAATCTGGAGCTAGGCGGCGGACTCGGTGATTTGGCAGGTCAGGTCTGGCGCATTGGCCTGATGGGCTACAACGCCAAAAAGAAAAACGTAGACACGTTCTTGTCAGCGCTAAAGCAGGTAATGCCCTAAATCATCACCGAACAATCGTAAGGAGGGTCTGTTACTTCCTATATTCTTCTGGGATTTATGAGTTCGTCTGTCACAGCGACAATTCTTGATATTGTCGCTGTGGCTAGAGCCTTGCTGCTATGTAAGTCGCCTATCCTATGACTCGTCAGGTTCCAAAGCTACGAATGTATCTTCATTTGATTCCGATTTTTGGTGTCATTCTTTCACTGTGGTCACTTTACGGAAAACCAGGTTTAGCGGATGAAGATCTAGCTACTCAGGAGGCTACTCAAGATTCAGAGGCGTTTGCTGAAACCGCGATAGTCAACTCGGCTAGTCGATTGTCGGTGATGCTGGGACTGATTTGTATGGGTGCGATCGCCTCTCTAGGGGCAGGTGCCTACACCCAACCCGGTCAAATTGCCCATTTGCGCTTTCTCTTTGCCAGTAGCTTTGTCGGCTCAAGCTACTTTTTGCTAAGCCTGGCGCTGATGTTTCGAATTGCCAAAGACCAGTCTATTCGGCTTCCTGGCTTGCGCCAGCTTAGCCGCCGATTGCCCTGATAGGCTTTTAGGCTGTTTCATCGGCAATCTTATGGGTAATTCCACAGGCAGTTCCACAATTGATACATAACCGACACATTCTTCACAGACAACTGTCACGTCCATCTGATAAAAGAACAACAGCTACTACCTGGCCCGCGTGCTCCACTCCCCACTCAATTGAGGTTCATCTTGTCGTTCATGAGCTCTTTGCCAAAGAAGAAACTGTCCGACCCCAGAAGCCGCTATCAACCTTCCTCTCAACCACCCCAACAAGTAAAAGTGCCAAAAAAGCAGTTTCGAATTCCTCGCTGGGTTGGCGTCAGCGTCCTGTTAGGCGGTGTAACCAGCCTGTCGATGGTAGCTGGTGCGCTGCTAGCTATCTCGCTGGAGACCACGCCGCTACAGCAGAGCAATCTCTCTGCGGAAGAGTCTGCTATCTTTACTGGCGACGAACCTATCGCTACTGGCAATAGCCTAAGCCTGCCTCGGCTGACTCGCCCTGTCAATATTCTGCTGCTCGGCATCAAGGTCACCAGCTCTGATCTTAATGACTACGATGCTATCTACGAAGACGGCTACGATGCACTAGTCAATTCCTTTGATGGGCTCTCAGATTCGATGCTGCTCATGCGGTTTGATCCCACAGACGACAGCGTATCTGTCCTCTCGATTCCGCGCGATACGCGTATTGAGACCAGCGGCGTTCCCACCAGAAAAATCAACGAAGCCAACCGACAAGGTGGGCCTGCGCTCAGCGCTCAAGCGGTCAGTGAGCTACTTGGCGACGTCGCTATCGATCGCTACATACGAATTAATGTGCAAGGGGTAGAAAAGCTAATCGATGCGCTTGGCGGCGTAGAGGTGGACGTTCCTAAAGACATGAAATACCAGGACGACAGCCAGCATCTATACATCAATCTAAAAGCAGGACGGCAGCGCTTGGATGGCGATCAGGCCCTACAGTTTTTGCGGTTTCGCTACGACGATAACGGCGATATAGGCCGAGTGGAAAGGCAGCAGATGCTGATGCGAGCGCTGACTCAGCAGGCACTGAACCCCACCACTATCGGTCGCCTACCTAAAATTCTCTCTGTCATTCAGTCCCATTTTGACACCAACCTTTCGGTTGAGGAACTAGTCGCCCTCGTTGGCTACAGCGCCCAAACCGATCGCTCGAACATCCAAATGCTCACGCTGCCGGGCGAGTTCAGCAGCTATGAAGACTATGAGCTGAGCTACTGGCTGCCGGATTACTCAGAAATTGACATGATGGCAGAGCAGTACTTTGACCATACGAATACATTCGGCAGCTCAGAACAAGCCGGTTCGTCCTATCTCCGAATTGCTATTCAAGATGGTACCTATGCTGGCGTGGCGGCTCAGTCGCTGGCTGACACTTTGTATGCGACAGGCTATGACAGCGTCGCAACCGAATTGCGCGAACCCATCAGCCAAACTAGAATCATCGCTCAGCGTGAGGACAGAGATAGCGCTGAAGAACTTCAGCGTTTTCTAGGTATCGGCGATGTGGTGTTAGACAGCACGGGCGACACAGGATCGGACATCACTATTCAGCTAGGTGAAGATTGGCTGGGCGATCGCGGCGCTTTCTAAAGACATAAAGGCAGTAAAAGGACTATGACAGACAAGCCAAAGACGCTACTAGCAGCCTATCAGCTCAAGATTACGCTGGCAGATAGCGCCCCGGAAGTTTGGCGGCGCGTCATCGTTCCCGCAAAGCTAACGCTAGCAGAACTACACAGCATTATTCAGCAGGTAATGGGCTGGGAAACCCTTCATCCCTATCAATTTCGGCTGGGGCTGGGACAAGATCAAAAGCACCTTGCTATAGAGCAGCCTTTGACGCAGGTGCTAACTGACGCAGCTGCGAATCAGCCGCTGTACTACAGCTACGATGATCAAAGTGGCTGGCTGCATCGAATCGAGCTAGAAGCGCTAGACGCCGATCGCGCTCAAAATCCATCAGCGCCTGTCTGCACGGGTGGAGAGTCAGCCTGTCCCCCAGAAGACTCAGGTGGCGTTTGGGGATATGACGAACTGCTCGCCAGACTAGACGACACAGACGATCCAGACTATCTAGACCTAATCGACAAGTATGGAGACTTCGATCCAGACGCCTTTAAGGTATCCGACGCAAACGCTCGGCTATCACAGGTATCTGTCTAACGCTTTATCTCGCTTTCTTCCTTTACTCTCAATAGCAACACCATTCCCAGCCCAGAAAACGACGCGATCGCCCCCCAAGCCAGCGCCAGTCCAATCACTTCACCGACAAACAAATCGCTGATGATTCGCAGGCCACCGCCGACTAGCCAGCCAAATGCGATCGCCACCGCCCAGATCGCTCCGCTTAGCGGGATCCACCGCCACGCCCCGGATACCTGCCGTCGCATCGCCAGCCACTGCCCTACGCCTAGTCCCACACCAACATACCCCCCCTGCAAAAAGCCGAATCCACCCCGTAGCGTCAGATTCAGCGTTGCTGGAGCCATCCAACCGACGACGCCAATATGAAAAAACGCCAGCGCGCCCCAGCTCACTATGCTCGCCACTAGCCAGCGATAGGCTCCTGGCATGTATGGCCGCAGCATCAGGTACTGCGCCAGTCCGATCAGCCCACCGCCAATCAGCCCTTCTTCGACTGTCAAGTCAGCTCGCTCGCCCACCTCTATAAACAGTAAGCTGCTCAAAAAAGCAAACCAGGTCAGGCCGCTCCAGCCAATCCACAGCGTCAGTTCTTCGCCTTTCAACGCCGTCCGTTGTCTGATGGCTCGTCTTTCTATCGACCGGCGCTCTGCTGACCACCTTTGCGCAATCCACTCTCCGACTGAACCCATCAGCTCAACTGACCTCCCGTAGCAGCTCGCGAAAATTTTGTCGCCGTTGCTGCGGTGGTTCTGGTGTGAAGTAGCTCCACAGCGTATCCCAATAGAAAAATGTCACGCCCGAAAAATGGTGGTCACGGCTGCTGATCACCTGCTGTTTGATTTGCTCGAAAGCAATTGGCCTACCCCAGGTGCCCGTCAAAATGCCAATGCTTACGGGGATGCGATCGCGCACCGACTGCAAAGTGTTCTTCGCCAGCTCCGCTGCAAACTGATCCAAATCGTCTCTATAAACCTGCACTACGAGCTCATCTAGCCAGCCATTTTCTACCCAGGTCCGCCAGTCTTGTAGATAATATTCGTAGGCATAGCTAGCCGGGTTTGGCGATAGTGAAAATATACAGTCTGGGCACGTTTCCTCTACTTTGTCATGCAGGATTTTGACAAAATTGCTCAGCTTTCCGGCTCGCCAGCGTCGCCAGTCTTCGTCCATTGGGTTCAAAGGAGGCAGGCGACCGTCGTGCTCTTTTTCGTATAGCGCTACCGTGAAGGCATCGTAGCCAAACTCTACTGGCAAACTGAAGTGGTCGTCAAACTGGATACCGTCTACGTCGTACTGACTCACGACTTCTTCGACTAGATCCAATATCAGCGACTGTACACCGGGATGTAGAGGATTGAGCCAGCCTAGCTCGGTTGGCGCGCCGCTTTTTAGCAGGCGGTTGACACCCTTTGTCTTCGCTGCTTCGTTTTCTGGTTCTGGCGTACCTTCGGGACGCTCAACGGCAAAGGCGTCTTCTCCTAGCCGCAATGAGCCGTTCTTTTTAGTGGTCAGCCAGTCGGGATGAGCTTTTGCCAGCCGTGACTGGAGCGGCACCATAAAGCCGTATTCAAACCAGGGAATGACTCGCAGCGCTTTTGGATGACCTCTTCTCACCATCTCTGCTAGCGGATCTTCTGTGGGATGCATTAGTCCTATCAGCGGCGAGATATCGCGCTGGGTAATCTGACTAATTCTGTCGCTGTGGTAAAAGGTCTGCCCTCGGTTCCAGACTACCGGATAGATCGTATTGAACTGCATGTCTGCGAGCTGTTCGATCGCTCTAGCAATCCCCCACGGTGTGAACAATACGCTGCTGGCTACGTTGGTGAGCCAGACTCCGCGAATTTCTGATTCTGGTGGTGGTTGAGATGTTGCTAGCTGGGTAACAGCTGTCTCTGGGTTACCAACGATGGGGGCTACAGAAGACGAACCGGAGAATAAATTAGAGGACGAACCGAGCGGGCTCAGCGCTAGGGAAATGACGAGTGTGGCTGCGCAGAAGATGGCTGTTCGCTTGATCAAAGAGAAAAGCGATATTCCGAAGGAGTGGCTTCGCCATCGCGCCCGCACCGATCCGCTGGTCACCGATTTATTAGCTGCTGATCCGTCAGTTCGCATGAAATTCGTCTAGAGATCCAAGCAAAAATGGCATTGTCACCTATTCCGTCACAATCGTCACCTAGTTTTTGCAAAGTTCTAGTAAGCGAGCTCTATATTTGATTTGCAAGCTGCTCTGCCTACTCATTGACTAGACCTCATCAGGATCGATGCCCAGCTCCCGCAGCTTCTGAGCAAGCCGATCGGCTCGTAGGCTTTCCTGTTCGGCACGCAGACTTTCCTGTTCAGCACGCAGGCTTTCCTGTTCGGCGCGCTCTTCGCTAGAAGGCATCATCTGCCCATGTCGGTCCCACCAGCGCAGCCAGGACTGCTCATCTGGCAGAATGTAGCGTCCTTTCCACACGCCTAGCTCCACGCCTAGCGGGCTAATTTCATATCGACCGTGAGCATTAGGCTCTACTTTTTGGTAGGCCATATCTTCTAGGCGATAGACCTCTAGCTTTCCAGTCTTAATCTCGTAGATGGCGTAGTAGGGAATTCGAATCGCCGTTTCATACACCCAGAATTTTCCAGGTTTCGTGAACTTTCCTTCGCTCGTTCTCGACAGCGGGGTTCGGTCTCTTTCTTCGCTGCCATTGCCACTGGCAAACTCCAGCGCGATTAGAGGCGGCACATACTCTTGCCACATCACATAAGAGCGACGAATCTTCCCGTTCAAAAGCGGTGGCACATTGGGTACATAGAACCAGTCCGGTGCCTCTGCGCCTCTTTCTGGCGGGTCTGCCGCTATTCGCCAGTAGATGCCGCAGTCTTGACCAATGGCGTAGTTACCGTCCGGGTGAAGTCGGCCTAGCAGCGGCTGAATTGAACTGGTCAACAGCATGCTTTGCGGATGCTCTTGAAAGTTCTTCACAAATGTTCCATCAGATTCAGGGAGCTGTGTGTGGTCGGGTAAGGAAGCTCCTTCAGGAAGACCTGTGAAGGGATCAAGACGCTCCGTGGGTTGAATGGCTGCATCTACCATAGCGATTAGTGAGTTATCTCAAATAGACGTTCTGTGATGTCTGTTTTAGTCTCTACCCAAATTATAGAATGCCTTACCGAGGAGAGCTTCGGCCATTGCTAGCCCCGATAGATAAGCCGCTTTGATGTGGCATGACTCCGAATAATTTGGTGCTTGTGTTGTTGCCTGTGCTGTTGCCTTTGAAGGCAATGAGCACCAGTCGCCTCCAGCGACCAAAAAGGGCGTGACGACTACGCATTTCTTTGGATGTGCTTTTTTGATTTGGGCATAGCGCCACTGATGGATCTGAAACCAGCTAGGCTGCGCTATCCAGTCGCAGAATTTGCGAGCGCTGGCCCGAAGGAGTACGGAGGCAGCTGGCTGCAAGTCACTCGTATTCAGATATCGTTCTGCAAAGGCTGGCTTGCTGTGTATGACGATAACTGTCTCTGCTGCTGAGTCTCTTTTACTGCTGTCGAGTCCTACCCAGTCGGTTGAGCTTCCGGCAAGATCGGTGACCATCCAGCCTTTGGGGTCGAGTTTGCCCATATCTGTTTGACTACCGTAGCCTGCCATCACTGTTAGGCAAGGATTGTATTCAACAGCTTCTAGTTTGTATAGCGTGTCTGGTAGTGAAGTAATTTCTTCAGTGTCTAGATTGGCGTCTAGACTGGCTTTGAGCAGGTCAGCGGCTTGAGGGGCGGGAATAGCGATCGCACACCTTTTTGCCATCACAACTTTCCTCTCTTCACACTCGATCCGCCAGCCGTTTCCTTCAGGTACCAGCTTAACGGCCCGGTAGTCAGTCAGCAGGCTTTCCGCTGGGACTAGGCCGCTGGCCATGTGTTTGGCGATCGCACTCATTCCCGCTCTTGCCACGTAGATCTCTGGCTTTTCTACTGGCACCAGAGCATCTTGTCGACGCAGCTCATAAGCGCTCACCTCCCACGGGTGCAAAATGCCTACAGTAATTAGCTCATCGGTTAGCGGCTGAAGGGCTTTTGTTTTCTGCCAATAGCGCAGTCCATGATCGACTCGCAGCGTCTGCCCCTGCCTCTGCCCCGGTCTCTCTACGCGCCGCGTTGCTATTCGTCCGCCCAAGCCCCTTGATTTATCAAGGACGCAGACCGTCAGACCTGCCGCTTTTAGCTCGCGCGCGCAGGTTAGCCCGCTTAGACCTGCTCCAATGATCGCTACATCCCACATAGTTCGCTGACCTCTTATACTTATTAGAGTAAAAGGTATGTTGAAGACACAGCAGGCAAAGCGAGTGGATGAATTAAGAAGCGGTCTAGAGCTCGCCACTGATGATGAACTACACGCTATAGCGCAACTGCTCTTTCAGCCTAGGTTCAACCCGCTAGATTATCTGTATACGCCGCAGCCAGTCGATGTCAGCAAGCGCGATCGCCCTGAACAGATCGCCCTGCTAGAACGACGCTTTCGCTACCTAGCGGCTGATGGCCTCACTGTTTTGCAGAACCGCGCTCAGCAAACTAGCTACCGTCAGGCGCTGCTACAGGTTTGTCGCTACCTAAAGATGCGTCGCTACGAAGCCTTGTCGACCGACGAACTAGAGTCCGAAGTCTTTTTAGTTCTGTTAGAAAAAACCTGGCAGCAGCTTCCTCACCAAGAACAGCAAAAAGTCACTTACAGTCTGCGCAGTGCTATTGTCGACGCGACAGAATTTGAGCACTTGCCAGACACGCTGCAAAAGAATCCACTGGCGCTACTGGCCAAGGGCAGCGGTGCGATCGCCCTCAGTACCCTGGTCCGCCCCTGGCTGCTAAAGCAAATCGCCCATCAGTTTGCGCTACACCTCGCTCGCTATCAGGTCGCCAAACAAACCCTAGTCAAAGGAGGGCTGACCGCTGCGGCCCAGATTCAATCTAGAGCCGCCGCTCGCATCGCTACTCGCGGCATGCTGACCACCTCCGCCCGCTATGGCGCTACCCGAGGGCTGCTCTCTTTTCTAGGGCCGGCGCTTTGGACCTGGTTCCTAGCCGATGTCGGCTGGCGCGCGGTGGCGACTAACTACAGCCGAGTCATTCCGGTTGTATTTGCGATCGCCCAGATTCGCTTAATCCGCAGCTCTGGCGATCTGGCCTACGACTACGTCCAAGTCTAAAGAGCAAGCCCATAGAGAAAGTCCAGAGAAAAAGCCTAGAAAAACGCCCTGCATCAAGCCTTACTCCAAAGCAATGCCAGATCCTACTCCCCAATCTCCTAGCGCCCAGACGGTCGAGCGCAGCCGCAACCACTACGATCTCCTTGGACTCCGCTCTAATGCCTCTGTTCAGGAGATTCGCCGTGCCTACCGCGATCTGAGCAAGCTCTATCATCCTGATACCACCGAGCTAGAAAGCGCGATCGCCACCCAGAAGTTTCAGGCACTTAACGAAGCCTACGCCGTGCTCAGCAGCCCCGAAAAGCGCATCAGCTACGACTACAAAATCGGCTACTCGCGTCTATCAGTCATGCAACCTCTGTATGGTAATCGGCCCGATGGCCTGCCTCCCAAATCCTACGATCCTACGGCTAGTGCCTACCTAGACCCCACCGATCGCCCTCTCTCAGCCGGAGAGCTCTTCGCTCTCTTCATTCTTGGCGTCACCTTTATTGGGTGTCTTGTCCTCGTTTTTACTATCGGTCTTACCCAACCCGATTCGACCCTTTAGGTTTTTTCCTCATGCCTCCTGCCACCGCGCCGCTCTACAACCATCCGCTGCCCGATATCGAAACTTGGCTAACCACACAGGGATGCCATCGAGACAGCGACAATATCAGTCAGTGGCGATTTTCTAGCACGGGCTGGACTGCGGAACTGCTGCTGGATCTAGACTCCATAGTGGTTTACTACGCTACCAGTGACGGCAAAACGGTTCAGCGGAGCTTCAAGTACTCGCTCAGCCGCAGCGACTTAGAGAAAGTGATCTTTTCGGGACCGTAGATTGCAAAAAGACGAAACTCACAGACTTGCCTCTATCTTTGGAAGTACTTTTCACAGGCGTCGTCGTCGCAGGCAGCTTGGTTTGCGGTGTAGTCTGAGGTGTAGGTCTGGTCTCTTTTACCAAAGAGCTTGTAGCGGTTGTCTCTGACGAATTCGTAGGTGCGATCGCCTCCAAACTTCATTCCAGGCAGCGCCCGATACGCCTGCACAAACAGCGATCCCATTGGTAGCAGTCGTCCGATCTCCTCAGCCGCGTCGCTGCCCTGCCAACGCTGTTCAGCCGAGCCATTTGCCGCTGGAGCGATCAGTATCATCCCCATTTCGCAATCGGCTGCGGTTACATCAAATCGCGACAGCGTTGCTGCGTCCTGCATCGGCACGTAGCTAAACTGCTGACCGCCGTCTAGCTTTTCCAATAGCTGGACTAGCGTCACACACAAATTGCAGTTGCCGTCATAGATCACAACGTACATGGGAATTGTTGCCTTTAGGTGTTGATGTGGCAGTATTTTTGCGGGGTATTTTGTGGAAATATCGCTGTGAAGGAATGTATCTCAGAATACATAGAAAGAATGACAAAGATGTAATTTTAGACAGACTGTTCCTTAACCTACCCTTTACTTTCTGTCGGTAGCTTTCAGTCAGAATGCGACTGTGTAATTGCTTAATGACCACAAACCGATGCGCACAGATGGTGAGCATTTTTCAACCGGAATTCAAGGAGTAATAGGTTCCATGCAACGTTTTGCCCAAATTAGAAAATCTGTCGCGAGCCCAGCCCGTCTTGCTTATTCTCTCTCTATTCTAGCGCTAACCGCTAGCCTTGCAGCCTGTGGCGGTACAGCCACTACAGAAGATCCCGCTGCTGATGCAGGCGCTGCCGATGCTGGTTCAGGCGTATCTGGAGACATCCAAATTGACGGTTCTAGTACCGTGTTTCCTATCTCCGAAGCGATGGCAGAAGAGTTTCAAATCGCTAACCCTGATACTCGCGTAACAGTGGGCGTTTCTGGTTCTGGCGGTGGCTTCCAAAAGTTCTGCGGGGGCGAAACTGATATCTCTAATGCCTCTCGCCCTATCAAAGAAGAAGAGGTTGCGCTTTGTGATGAGGCTGGCATTGAATTTATCGAGGTGCCTATCGCCTATGACGGTATTACCCTAGTCACCAACTCCGAGAATGACTGGGCTCAGTGCTTGACAGTTGAGCAGCTAAACACTATGTGGTCTCCTGAAGCAGAGGGCACTGTTACTAACTGGAATCAGATCGACCCTTCTTACCCAGACGAGCCGCTAGAGCTGTTTGGCCCAGGTACTGATTCAGGTACGTTTGACTACTTTACCGAAGAAGTCAATGGCGAAGAAGGTGCTAGCCGTGGTGACTATACCGCGAGTGAAGACGACAACGTGATTGTGACTGGCGTTGAATCTACTGGTGGTGGTCTAGGCTACTTTGGCTACGCATACTACGAAGAGAACCAAGACCAGCTCAAATCTGTAGAGATTGAGAACGAAGCAGGTGAGTGTACAGCGGCTTCTCGCGAAACAATTGCGGATGGTTCCTACAATCCGATGTCTCGTCCTTTGTTCTTCTACGTGAAGAAGGAAGCTTACGACACCAAGCCTCAAGTAAAGGCGTTTGTCGACTATCAGCTAGATTCTGCAAACGGTGAGCTAGTCCAAGAGGCTGGTTACATCACTCTGCCAGACGATGCGCTAGCCGCTTCTAAAGCGCGCGTAGATGAAGGCAAGTTGGGCAAAGACCCCAGCTAGATTAGCGGGTTTGATTTGAAGGATGGTCGGACAGGCAGTTTTGCTGTTCCGACTATCCGCTTTTTGTTGCAGTTAACGCAGATCTGAGGTTTCTTTCATGACGGCAAATATTACGGGCGATATCGCACCTGGCAGCTGGAATCCGAAGCGCGATCGCGCCAAACTAGTCGAGACCATTGTCAAGATTATTTTCGGCGCATTCGCCGCCATCTCAAT
Organism: uncultured cyanobacterium; assembly: GCA_963838725.1. GTDB lineage: Bacteria > Cyanobacteriota > Cyanobacteriia > Phormidesmidales > Phormidesmidaceae > Phormidesmis. The sequence goes on from CAWISM010000016.1 coordinate 358,271, forward strand.
CTTCACAACGATTGGTATTCTCGGTACCCTGATCTTTGAGACAGTTGCCTTCTTTCAAGAAGTTTCAATCGTTCGATTCTTGAGCGAAACCCGCTGGACGCCGCTGTTTGCCAGTAAGCAGTTCGGTATCTTTGTGCTAGTTAGCGCCACCGTTATGATCGCGGTGATTTCTGTTTTAGTGGCGCTGCCGCTAGGATTACTGTCCGCTATTTGCCTGAGTGAATATGCCAGTCCTGGAGTGCGGAAGATCCTCAAGCCAATTCTAGAAATCTTGGCTGGCGTTCCTACCGTTGTGTACGGCTACTTTGCTCTATTGACGGTTACCCCTTTCCTACAGACATTCCTACCGAACCTGCAAGGCTTTAATGCGCTCAGCGCTGGCCTGGTACTCGGCGTGATGATCACCCCGCTAGTGGCTTCACTGAGTGAAGATGCCCTCTACTCGGTTCCGCGCAGTCTCAAAGACGGTTCATACGCGCTGGGCGCAACCAAAAGAGAAACGGTGGTTTCAGTTATTTTGCCAGCAGCGGTCTCAGGAATCGTTTCTTCTTTAATCCTCGCGGTATCAAGAGCGGTGGGTGAAACCATGATCGTAACGCTCGCGGCGGGTGCGAACCCCACGTTAGGATTCAATCCTTTCGTTCCGGTGATGACGATGACCGCGTTTATTGTGCAGATCACCGCAGGTGATGCCCCTCACGGCACAATCGCGTACAAGACTCTTTTTGCTGTCGGGATGACTCTGTTCTTAATGACCTTTGCACTAAACATCTTCAGCTTTTGGTTCGTTCGCCGATTCCGAGAAAAGTACGACTAGAGCAATACGACTAAACGGTAAGGTTCTAGAAAGAACGGGAAAAACAAGGCTTAAAAGAACAAGATTCACCCACAAGATGCAGAGCTAAGGCTATCGAAATGGAAACGAATATCTCCTCTCGCCCCCAAAGAAACGCGCCGCAAGATACCAAGAAGAGCAACTTCTCAATTAATCTCGATAGGCGCTACACCATAGACAAAATATTCAAGGCCGCCGCTTGGGGCGCAACCATTGTCTCAGTCGTTATTTTGTCGTGGCTACTACTCACCATCCTTACGGACGGATTAAGCACGCTTAACTGGAACTTTATCACTAGCTTCCCTTCTCGCAGAGCGGAAAGAGCGGGCATCATCGCGGCCCTGACGGGAACGGTCTGGCTAATGTGCCTGGTCGCGCTGTTTGCCTTCCCAATCGGAGTAGGCGCTGGTATCTATCTAGAAGAATTTTCAGAAGACAACTGGTTCACGCAGCTCGTGGAAATCAATATCGGTAATTTAGCTGGCGTACCTTCGATTATCTACGGGCTGTTGGGTTTAGCGGTTTTTGTCAGAATTATGGAGCCCATTACCGGCGGACGCAGTGTGCTGTCTGGCGGTTTGACGGTGTCCCTACTAATTTTACCTATTGTAATTGTGGCGACTAGAGAAGCGCTGCGAGCGATTCCTAACAGTCTGCGACTGGCAGGCTATGCGCTAGGTGCGACCCGCTGGCAGGTCGTTCGCAGCCATGTGCTGCCAGCGGCGCTGCCCGGTATTCTCACTGGGATGATTTTGGCGCTTTCGCGGGCAATTGGCGAAACGGCTTCGCTGATTGCAGTAGGCGCAGCCGTCTTTATCTCCTTTTTGCCGGAAGGTCTGACTAGTCAGTTTACGGCCATGCCGATTCAAATCTACAACTGGATTAGCCGCCCTCAAGACGAGTTTCACTACATCGCTGCCTCAGGCATTATTGTGTTGATGTCGGCTCTACTGCTGATGAATGGACTGGCTATCTATCTACGTAACCGATTTCAGCAAGAGAAGCTATAGGTGCTTGCTTCACGTCCTATCAACTCGTATCCCCACAAGCTGAGCTTTGGTTTTTCGACTTCTTTCCAGCTGAGGCTTCAAATCTACCCGTCGGTCTCAGCGGCTTTTTTCTCTAACTACTGTCTCTTACTCCTGTATCACTATGGCTTCGCCTACACCGTCTAGTTCCATCTCAGCCGTTGCTGAGTCTAAAACCATTGCCCTCAAGGCTGAAAAGGTTTCGGTCTACTACGGCAACAATCTAGCCGTCAAAGATGTCTATCTCGACATTCCTGAGCACGAGATTGTGGCATTTATCGGGCCTTCTGGCTGTGGTAAAAGTACAATTTTGCGCTGTTTCAACCGGATGAATGATCTGATTCCGATTGCTAGGGTGGAGGGTCGTATTCTATTCGACGGTGAGGAGATCAGCGGTAAGAAAATGGACCCGGTGGAGCTGCGTCGCCGGGTAGGAATGGTGTTTCAAAAGCCTAATCCCTTTCCTAAGTCCATCTATGACAACATCACTTTTGGCGCGAAAATCAACGGCTACCAGGGTGACTATGATGAGCTCGTAGAGCGCTCTTTGCGCGGTGCGGCGCTGTGGGATGAGGTCAAGGACAAGCTGAAAGAAAGTGGACTGGGTCTTTCGGGTGGGCAGCAGCAGCGACTGTGTATTGCGCGGGCGATCGCAATCGAACCCGAGGTCATCTTGATGGACGAACCTTGCTCAGCCCTAGACCCTATCTCTACTATCAAAGTAGAAGATCTGATGCACGAACTGAAGGAAAAATACACCATCGTAATCGTGACGCACAACATGCAGCAGGCATCTCGGGTCTCTGACCGGACTGCCTTCTTCAATGCGGTCGCTACTGACAAAGGCGGCAAGATGGGCTATCTCGTCGAGTACGACAAGACTGAAGCTATCTTCAGCAACCCCAAAGAAGAATACACTCGCGACTATGTTTCTGGTCGCTTTGGTTAGGTCTAGCCGCTAATTGAGGGGGCTAAGTCGATTGTTTGGAGGCGCAGAAATGCGCCTCTTGTTATTTCTATAAAGTAGGTGACGCTGGAATACTCCCTAGCGCTGTAGAACCAAGAAAATCGCTTGAAAGCTGCCAATCACAAACCCCAGTATTCCGCCTATATTTACAATCGCTTGCAGCTCACTACGCACAATCCCTTGAATTGCGCCTTCTAGCTCTTTGGGCGACGTAGCATTTACCCGATCAATAATCACCTGATCAATATTTAGAATTGGAATCACCTGCACCACGATAGATTCTAAATCTCTTTCTAGGTAGCGCTCTAATATCAGCGCTAGCTCCTGACTAACCGATCCTAGTGAGTTTGTCATCACTTCGGAGGATTGCAGGCGGTTGATCAGCTGAAGCGCTAGGCTCTCCCAGTTAATCGAAGTGCTGAGTGACTGTAAAAGATCAGCGCCATTCTCTTTCAGGTAGGTTTTGATCGTTTGCCTCAGCGTTCGTCTTAGCTGCCTGACAGTCGCAACGGGGAGCTCTTGCAAGGAGAACTGCTGTAGCCATCTTTGCAATCGTACTTTGACGCCTAGCGCCGCCGTGAGTTCGGCAATCCGAGCGTTGCTCTTAACCGGTTCTTCTACGCAGACTGTGCGCAGCCGGGTCAGCGCGTTGCGCACGCCAAAGATATTGGCTACGACCCAATAGGTACCGCTGGTCTTTGCCCGTAGCGTTTCATCAATGACCTGGATATTGTAATCAGTGAGAAAATCCACCAGTAGCTGACGGACTCTATCGGGTGGCAGCAGTCCATTAACCATCCAGTCAGAGATCTGCGCGGCCTGCGCTTCGCTGAGCTGAAAGTCGAGCAGCACCTGGTCAAAAATTTGGTTGATTTGCGTCTCTAGGAAATCGTCGCGCCTAGACCAGACTCGCAGCAGTCTGGGCAAAGACTGCCCTACCAGATCTTGTAAAACGTTGCCAACAATCTTGGCAGTTTTAGTTTGCGTATTGCCCTGTACCTGCTCTAGCGCTAGCTGTAGCAGCCAGCGGATGGCTGTTTCGATTCTTTCGGTCTGTAGCAGGCGGCGCGCTAGCCGCTGTAGTTCTTCTGGGGTAAGGAGCGATCGCATGATCACATCCGACACCTTTTTCGCCAGCCGCTGCTGGTTACTCGGAATTAGCCCAGGCGTAAACGGCAGCCGCCTACCCAAAAGATACTTCGCTCCATATGGGCGAAACAGCATCTTGATTGCAATGTCGTTTGTGAAATAGCCAATCACACCGCCCAGTACTGGCGGCAGCAGCACTATCCACAAATTCACCCCTGCCATATGGTTTGTTATCCTCTACCTGGTCGCGACTAGGACGCCCATCATTCCGCCTGCAATAGGATAATGAACCGCATGGATAAATCCAGCAGCCTTGGCTAGCGCTACCTGCTCAGCCCCTGGCGGAAAGCGATCAACGCTAGGCCCAATGTAAGCATACTCCTCCTTCATCCCTAAGTTCTCTGCCGCCGGAACGACGATGGTGTCTAGATACCACTTTTGAAACTGAATTACGAGTGGATTGGTCGGTGAGTGAAAGTCCAGGATCGCTGCTGTAGCGCCAGGTTTCAGCACGCGGCGCAGTTCGCCTAAGCCGGTGGGAATATCCGTTAGATTGCGTAACCCATAGGCCATTGTGGCAGCATCAAAGCTATCGGATGCGAAGGGAAGAGAGAGTGCATCTGCCTCTACCCAGTCAAGGCGGCGCTGTAGGTAGGGGGATTTTTGAGCTGCGATCGCCAGCTGCTTTGACGAAAAGTCCGCGCCCGTCACCCGGCCGCTTTTTCCTACTCGCCTAGCCAGCAACAGCGCTAGATCGCCACTGCCACAGCACAGATCCAGGCAGTGCATTCCTTCAGACGCCCCACTCCACTGCACGGCCATCTGCTTCCACACCCAGTGCAAACCCAGACTCATCTCCTGGTTCATCTGGTCATACTGCGGCGCAATGCGATCAAACAGCCGCCGAATCCGATCCGCCTCCGGTTGAGTCGGTGAACTCAGCGGCAAAGAGCCCGAGGTCAATGCACTATAGTTATCAGTCATTCATCTACAGAGCCATCACCTGGCACCCAAAAGCTTCTTTCAGCATAGGTGCTATCGAGGCTAAATCACGGCTGCTTTCAAGCTGAGTGCGATTTGAGGCACGATTAGATCTAGCAGCTGCACGACATCGTCAAGCGTCTTGTAAGGGGTCATCCACTGAAAAGAAAACGCGCCCAGGATGCTGCCCCGGTACAAAATAGGTGTCGTCAAATGGCACTGGGTGCCGTCGCAATAGAGCGCTTTGCTAGCTAGGCTTTTGTCCGACTGGATATCAACAAACGTCTGGCTCTGCTGAGAGCTGATTGTTTCTATCATCGACTGATTAGCCTTTACTTTGTCGATATCTACCAGGCCATAGCTGCCAACGCTATTTCCTTCCTTCAGCAGCAGCGCACAGGCATCCGCATTCAGAATTTCACCCAGCCCGTTCGCCAAATATTGTAAGGCTTCTTCTTTTTGCATGGACTGAGCCGCAATCTGGCCGACTATCACCATCATTTTCGACTGCTTCTCAGCTTTGTGTAGCTCTGCGCTCTGCCCTTTTAGTAAGTCGTAGGTTGCTGAGGCTTTATCAACAACGAACTTCAGCTCATCAGGATCCCACGGCTTAGTGATATATCGATAGACCTGCCCTGCGTTGATCGCTTCGACCAAATCTTCCACGTCAGTAAATCCGGTTAGAATTATTCGAACAGTATCTGGAAAATCCGGTACCGTTTTACTCAAGAACTCTGTCCCTTTCATCTCTGGCATTCTCTGGTCAGAAATGATCACCGCGACTTCTCCCTCGTCCGATAGAATTTTGAGTGCTTCTATCCCACTTTCTGCTTTTAGCACCTTGAAGTCGCGGCGGAAGGTCCGAAAAAGCAGATCCAAATTGTCTGGCTCGTCATCGACGACTAGCATACGAGGCTTCTTCGAATGCTGACGACTAGCCAAGGTCAAGGGACTCAGGATGCTCATAGGGTCTGGCCTAATTCAAAGAGAAGTGGGTAGCTGGACTGCGCGTGAAGCAATCAGGTTAATCTTTTTTCAGTAAGCCCATCGACCTGATAGAAGTAAACAGGGCTTCTATGCCATGAAACTGGTTAATAGCGCTTCAAACTGCTACTACTTGCTAACAGCAGGCTTCACTTCTAGAAGCTCTACTACGTTCCCATCTGGATCTTTGACAAACAGCGCCGCTCTGCCAGATGAGCTCATTTGAAAGGGAACGTTTCTTTCAATAAGTGAGCGTTTAATCGTGCTGAGATCGGCGATCGCAAACGTCACGTGAGGATGCCGTCCCCACTTATTTTCTCTAACCGGATTCTTGGCCCACTCGCTCACAATCAGATGTAGCTGAAAATCTCCAATCTGATACCAGCTACCGGGAAAACTTAGCTGTCTGCCTATCTTTTTTAGTCCAATTATTTCCGTATAAAAGCGGTCAGATGTCTCTAGATCGCTTACTTGCACAGCGACATGTAGCGGATACAAAATATCAACCATCTCTATTGCCCAATAACTCACTCGTCTATTATCTACGCTATGAAACTATGGATGTGGATCGTCAGTCTGTTGACCGCCGGAGTGCTAGCTGAGGTTGTTTTGCGCTTTGGCTACGGATTCGGGCGTCCACCGCTGTATGTAGGCGATCCTTCTATTGGGTATAGACTCGTCCCCAATCAGCAAATCCGTCGGTTTGGTAACCGGATTCTCATCAACCAGTACTCCATGCGAGCTGGCGAAATCTCACCTTTACCAGCACCTGACCAGTTCAGGCTACTGTTGCTTGGTGACTCGCTTGCAAATGGCAACTGGTGGACAGATCAGGCTGATATTCTTTCTGAACTGATCGCCCGAGACTTGCAGCCATCGCTACCGGCACCTTATACCGAAGTAGAGCCGCTCAACGCCTCAGCTAATTCTTGGGGACCGCGCAACCAAACAGCCTATCTACAGCGCTATGGTACTTTCGGCGCGACTGTGCTGGTGCTGTTGCTCAATACCGACGATCTGTTTGGAACTCAGCCTACCGATTTACAGGTTGGCAAGGATCGCAGCTACCCAGATCATGATCCACCGTTTGCGATCGCTGAATTGCTAAGCCGGTTGGTCAGGCGCAGCTCGTCTGTTCCTGGACTAGAAGATATTCAAAATGAGGGGGGCGATCGCGTCGGCAAAAATCTCAGTGCCATCAATCGAATCCATCAGCAAGCGACCGACGAAAACGCAGAATTCCTACTCGTACTCTCGCCTTTGAGAAGAGAAATCCCCGTACCTAGAGACTATGAAATCGAGGCTAGAGAGCGTCTGCAAAATTGGACAATAGAAAACAACGTCTCATACATAGATCTCCTTTCTACTTTCCAGAACCATCCAAACATAGACAGTTTATACAGAGACCACATTCACCTAAGCCCCGCAGGGAATCAGCTGGTCAGCCGCAGAATCGCATCAGAAATTGTCTCACTCTTTCCTTGATCTGTACTTCTTGATAGCGACTAGTGGCCCGCAGCAATAGGCGTCAGTGGCTCTAATGCCATTCTTAGATCTGCCGAAGATTTCCAAGCCTTGCCATCTAGCGCCATTTGTTCTATCAGGCTAGCGAGCCGAAGCGCCTTTAGTGCCTGCTTCCCCCCGACAGAAGGTTGATACCCTCCTCTGACACAGTGAACAAAATGCTCTAGCTCCGCATGGAGAGGCTCTGTATTGCTGGTGTATACCTGTTCGATCAGCCCATCTTGACGGTAGAGCACCTGTCCATAGTCCGCCATGCAGTTCTCTGTTGTCTGCCGATGGATCTCAATTTTGTTGTTCAAAAAATCTGCCTCCGTCAAGGACTGACGACAGTGGGCAGAAATCTTTCTGATTTTCCTATGAGTTACCTTACTAGCCGTCACTGTTGCCACAATGCCATTGGCAAATCCTAACGTCGCCGTTACATAATCTAGATAGGGCGAACTAGCCCCCTTACTGCCGCTAGCGGTTAGCTCCACAACGGTTGAGTTAGCTAGCTCTAGAATCAGATCAATATCGTGAATCATCAAATCGAGTACGACCGAAACATCGTTAGCTCGCTTGGAATAAGGGCTCATCCTACGCGCTTCAATCGCTAGCACCTCTTCAGTCTTCAAAACATTGTGCAGCTCTTTAAACGCTGGATTGAATCGTTCAATATGACCCACTTGTAAAATGCAGTTCAAGTCTGCCGCAGCATTCACTAAGGACTCTGCTTCGCTAATGCTAGCGGCAATAGGCTTCTCGATTAGCACGTGTACCCCTGCTCTCAAACAGGCCATTCCTACAGAATGATGTAGCCGGGTAGGCACAGCTACACAGACCGCATCCACATGTGCCAAAAGCTTGTGATAGTCGTCGAAATAGTGAATTTGATACTTGCTAGCCGTTTCAATACCTAGCTCAGCGTTAATATCTGCAACGCCTACTAGCTGGATGCCTTTGATCATTGAGAGCACTCGAACATGATGCTGGCCCATATTACCGATGCCGATCACTCCAACGCTAATCGGATCAGATTGGTTGCGATGGTAGGGTCTAGTATCGGCAAGGGGTAATAACTGACTCTGCATGGCCTGCACCTTTTAACCTGCACCTTTTGACAATGATGGCAATTGTTCTAGTGCAAAGGAACCTGCGCAGAACTATCCATAGTGTAAACATTACTATAGAAGTACTGATTTAGATGTCTTTCCCTGGACAGTTCGTCAGCCGCCTTATAGATTCTTGCATGGCCTTAGAAGTCCCTTTCAGCTATACCTCAACTGTCTTCTCGCTATCTCTTTGGCTATCTTTCAATAGACGGCTGTGCTGTTCGTTTAACGCTAGCTGATGTTCCTATATTACCTTTTACTAGTGCTCTCCCCGGTCGATGAATCTTGATTTGAGTCAGCTTTGGCCCTTCTGCGGCGGTTATTGTCAGCTCTAGATCTCGGTAAATTAGCTGTTCGTTGACCTGGGGTATTTTCTGTAGCTCAAAGATAACAAAGCCCCCTAGCGTTAGATAGTTTTCGCTAGTCGGTAGAGCTAAAGAGAGTCGCTCGTTGACCTCTTCTAGATCGGTCCTAGCCGGGAAGATTACAGTGTGGCTATCTTTGTAGATAATTTGTTCACTAGATTCTGTACTTGCCGCCTCTCCGATGATTTTGGCAGTTAAGTCTTGAAAGGTCACGATACCGGCCGTCCCGCCATACTCATCGACTACAATTACCATCTCTTTTGCCGTCTGCTGCATCTGCGTTAGCAAGTCGCTAAGTGGCAGCGTTTCAGGAACTACCTTAGCAGGCATGATCCAAGGCTCTATGGAAGACCTAGCAGTCAGCTCTCCTCTAGAAAGCGGAACTGCCAGATCTCGAAAATCAATTGTCCCCAAAATATTATCCAAAGACTCTCCCGTGACCGGATATAGAGAGTGATTAGAATGAACAATCTCATCTAGCAGATCTTGAAAGGTTGCCGCTTGAGGAACCGATGCAATTTGCGTTCGCGGCACCATAATCTCCTCGACAAAGGCCGCGCGAAATTCAAAGACGTTGCTGAGGATTTCACGTTCTCCTTTTTTTAGCTCAGGGACTTCTGTAGAGGTGTTGATCAGCAGTCTGAGTTCTTCGGGAGTAACGCCGCCATATCGTCCGGCGTTGTTCTCTTTTATACCGACAACAGAGAGTAAGAAAGTAGTCGACCAGTTGAGCAGCCACACGAATGGATTGAGCAGACGAGCAATAGTGAGGCTAGGAGGACCCAAAAAGCGAGAGATCTGTTCGGGATAGCTAAGGGCCACCGATTTTGGACAAAGCTCACCTAGCACGATCTGTAGATAGGCTAGTAGCAAGAAAGCCAAAGGTAACGCGATAGAGTGTGACAGAAATTGAGTGAGTCTATCGGAAATGGGTAGTCTGGCTAACCAGTGGATAATCAGCGCAGCCATCGTGTGCTCACCGATCCAGCCTAGCGCCAAGCTAGAAAGCGTGATGCCTAGCTGAGTCGTAGAGAGCAGGCTGTTGAGCTTGCGCTGGAGCTTTTGAACCGTTCCAGCTTGGGTGTCTCCAGAGGCGGCGAGCTGGTTGATGCGCGATCGCCTAGCCGACACAATAGAAAATTCTACTGTCACAAAAAAGGCATTAAGAAAAATTAAAGCCACCACCGATAGCAACCGGACGAAGATCTCCGTCCAAGTCAGCAGCGGCTGAATCTGAAGTAGCACAGCAGAAGGCAATGATAGTCAGCTCTCGATCACGACAGCATAGAAAAGCCAATTCAAACGAACTTGTCTAGTCACGTCCATGCGAGAGTATCTGTTCAGACTCTAGTTACCACCGTCAGTCATACGGGTATTTACGTCGCTAATGATTTTATCTTCATCTAGTAGAAGCTACTCCATCTCTTTGATCACCACTACGGTTGCGGTAACGACATTGGACGGTCTTGTCTCAGGCTGACGAACTCCGCTGAGAGCTTGGCGACCGATTGCATAGCCCCATGAAGAACTGACAATACCAGAGCCAAACATCAGCGTCAGTAGAATGAGTGTGAAGGCAACGGCTGGATTGATTTTGATAGAGATTCGTACTGTGTTGCTAAAGGATACCTACAAAAAGGCA
>CAWISM010000017.1:0-28972 GCA_963838725.1 uncultured cyanobacterium
GCTCTCTGAAGCGCTACCGCGTCACACGACCTTTGTTGAAGCTATCAGCACGGGGGCAACCTTTGCCTGCAATACCGCCACTATCGATCTGACGCCTGATGTGTGTTCACGCTTCTCCGGCTTTGTACGCGGAACTATTGTGAGATATCAAAGGTCTGCAAGACGTTAGGTTTTTGTATCTTTGATAACTTAAATTAAAATATTTTGTATAAACGATGACACTTTCACATCGATATGGGGATAATGGCAGCATACGCTTTTATTTGTTCGCCCTTATAAGGAACTAGAAAGATATGATTGCTATGCCTGCTGCTGATTTACCGCCCGAGCCACTGCCGCTCGAAACACTGTATGAAGGCGATCGCGGTCCGGCCATTGCCCAATTGCAAGCTCGGCTAGCTGATCTCAACTTCTACGCCAGCGAGATCACTTTGCTATTTGATGCGGCGACAAAGCAAGCAGTCTGCGACTTTCAGTCCGAGTACGGTGTCACAGAAGAAGCAGGATTCTTTGGTCCTAAAACCTGGTATGCGCTGACTTTTTGGAGCCAAGAAACTGAGCTGCTAGATGCTTCTGCATTGAAGACGCTCAGGCTCCCAGCGCTGAAGCAGCGGCTAAGACAGCTTGTCGACGCAGCCAGTATGCAGCCTCAGCCTTTGTTCGCAAGCACCGAACCGAAGGCAGAAGTTAAACCCGGCAGACTCCTCTTCTGGCCATTTGCGAACAAGCGTGAAGGTGCATTCTAAGCACTGACTCACGCTGGAAAAAGTCACTATCTATGTACTGAATCAAACCGGGCGGCGCTGCTGATAGCATAGCCGCCCTTTTTTTATCTTTCTTCTGCTGGAGTCTCTTTATTGCCGATTGTCTCTTTGATCTCAGCCTGCAATCTTTCTAGCGTAGAGTCAGTTTTGGCTTTCGAGAGAATAGTTTGCATGACAGTATTTACCCCTTGCGGTCCCCAGGTGCAGCCCTGCTGCAAGTAAACTTTGGCCGCTTGCCCAACGGCATAGGTTCCATAGCCCGCTGCGCCTGCCTGAGCGCTCATCGCCCCGGCGTAGGCACTCAGACCCGAAAAGCTCTCAAATGCACTCCAGATCGCTGCGCCACTCTTACCAAAGCCTAGCAGTAAGCTAGTGCCAAATTCGCTCAGCAACAGGGTGCCAGAGCTGCCGATGATAGACTGCCATAGCCTAGTCGCCTCAAACCGAGTCATTGGAAAGCCGTAGAGCTGTGAGAGCGCGCGGATCATCACCATGTCGGAGCTGATGCCACCGAGCAGATCGAGTAGGGCAATCGGATTGAAGGCCACTGCGATCGCTTTATACTTCGCATACTTCCAGATCAGCTCATCCGCCCTAGTCTGATTCAGCTCAGCCGTTGCCTTCGATAGATTATCTTCGACAATACCAGCCTGCCGCAAAGCGTTCAGCGCGATCAAAGTTGGCCCTTCTTCTACAACAATCTCTAGCAGCCGCTGCTTTAGGGGCTCTATCTGCGCTGGCGGATTTTCCCATTCTTCGGTTATTCTACCATCGGGCCATTCCACCCGTACCTGAATCGGCGCAGGCGCAGCAGAAACCATTACAATATCGTCAACTAACCGAGCTCCCTGTGGCAAGTCAGCTTTCTCTTCTGCTTTTTGCCACAGCGCTTGCAGATTGTCAGCGACAGTCGTTCTGTCGGTATCAGGGTAGAGATCGACTTTGTTGAAAACTAGCAGCAGCGGCTTGCGAGTCGCATAAAGCTCTTGCAACGCCAGATATTCAGTCTTGGTAACGTCTCCTGAAACTACGAATAAGATTAGATCTGCCTGCTGTGCGACATCTTTCGCCATCTCGCTACGAGACTGTCCCGCTATCTCGTCTAGTCCAGGCGTATCGATCAGCTCAAGCTTTAGCGGTTCTTTCTTCGATTGAGATTGAGACTTTGAAGATTCATCTTCTTCTGGTACCCAGTAGATAGAGCGCGGCCACTGCGTGACCCCATTTAGAGGACCCGTTTCTAGAATCTTCTCACCAATCAGAGCATTGATTACCGCCGACTTTCCACGGCTGACGAGGCCAAAAACCGCCACCTTCAGCAATGAACTATCCAGTTTGCTCATTAGCGCGCTCAGCTGGTCTATCCCGCTCTTGACCGCCGCCTGACGACCCAACTCTTGTTCGGTGAGCTGGGTCATCTTCAACTGCGGAATGTAGCGATCGATTGCCTGTCGCAGGCTAGTGCGAGCCTGTTCGACTAGCGGATTGTTGAGTTGATTGTGGAGTGGCTCTGTTTTAGCTGAAGACATATCCTAAACAGCAGCAGTCTTTGCCTTCGCTGGCAAGTGTAAGATTGCCTGCTGGAAGAAAACTTGCAATCCCATACCCTGCTTTGTCGCTTTAAAGAGCGTCTGCAAACGGTCGCCCATCTCAGCAAAAGCAAACTTTCTCTCTTTTTCCGGCAGCAGGCTCTGCTCTTCAAAGAACTCAATCAGGCTAAGCCCTACTGTCCGGGTGAGATAGGCAGCGCTAACGCCCTGAAGCGCCCCACCCGCTACGTAGGTAGCAGCGTGAGCTTTTAGCAAACTGCCGAAGGCTTGAGTAGACAGTTCAACTAGACCCAATTTGACCAATAGCTCCGCTAGGGTAGTCGCAGCCTTCTTTGCCTGTTCTAGAGAGAACGTTTGACCATAAACCTTACCTAGGTCAACAATTAGCTGAGCATTGATAGCGGTAGAGGCAAGTAAGTCTAAGCTGGGCAGCGGACTCGCGAAGGCACTCCCGGCTGAAATCCACTGCATCTGTTCGACAATCGGTAGGGCCTGCTGCCTGCGCTGAGCGTTGAGTAATTGTTGGACTTCTGTTTGCAGCAGCTCGGCCTGACGAAGGGTAGTTGTGAGAACGAGCTGTTGAGCTTCGTTTTCGATTAAGTAAGTAAGTCTGTCGGTGAGCTTAGAGAGTTGAGGTTCTGGCTTTTCAGTGAGTTCTTCTATCTCACCGTTTTCTTTGTGCTTGCGGACTTTGATAGTGGCTGGATTGGCGGCGATCGCACTCACCCCAATGCCCAAATCCTCAACCCGCGTCTGAATTCGCTGCAATACAGACTGTCTATCGGCTGGCAGCAGCTGGTCTTGCTTATTCAAAACAATTTGTAAGCGATAGCCAGCCCTTAGCAGAGTATGAATTTGCTGTAGCTCTGACTGCATTAAGTCACCAGAAGCAACAAACAAAACCAGATCTGCGTTCGCAGCAGGAAGTGCATCTTCGCTGTCGACTTCTAAAATGCTGTCGACAGTGGGTTGTTCAGCTTGCCAGCTATCTTGCAGTTGCGATACAAGCGTTGTCTTGCCCACGGACTTGTTGCCAACAACTGCCAGAGAAAGGACTTCTCGATCTATGCTGCTAAGAAGAGTGGCGATCGCACTGCGCTTCTCCTCAATCTGCGACCAGATAGACTGCGCCTTGTCTGCCTTTACTTCTTCAGACAGTTCCGAAATTAGCGTTTCTAACTTGGCCTCTATCTCTACGACAGCATGTTCAATCGCTGCCTTATCCACAGGGCCAATAGCCAGAGGCGGCTCAATCGATGGCTGCGCTTCCTTAGCTTTATTAAACAGCCAAACGCCCGCGCCAATAGCAACTACACCCAGCAAACCAGAGCTATCACTTAGCGCATGACCCACCGGAGAGTGACCCACAATATTCAATAGCCATAAGCTGGCCGAAAGACCTAGACCACCAACCAGAATGGGACGCTTCAGTTGCATGAGTGAGTTACCTTGTGCTGCTTTATCTATTCTATCGAGAGAAATTGAATCGGGGAAGTAGGGAGAACCGATGGCGACTCTATGAGTAGAGCGAAGTTGTAGCGTTTTGCTCAGTAACTAGACAAGTGACTAGATAATAAGAATAAGCCAGTGAAAATGTCGTTAGATGTCGTAAGTTTTTGACTAATGGTTGGGCTGAGTGAGCTGGTAGGTGAACTGATTGGTTTCGCCTTTTGTGTGGAGCAGCTCTTTTTCAACGAGTTGTTTGAGGTCTCGTTGGAGAGTACGGCGAGAGAAGTGAGGGCACAGGGCTTCAAAGGTTTGGATGTTTAGAGAGCTATGGGTCTGGAGATAAGAAAGGGCTGTTTGCTGACGAGGATTGAGTGAGTCGGTATTGAGCGCTGATGGAAGTATGCGGGCGTCAGCGGGCACTGGTGATTCGGTGTCGTAAGGGCGTAGGTAGCGAATCAGAAGGGATTGAAGCTCTCGGTAGAGGCGGTCTCGATGGGGCGGCTCGCTTCTAAGGGCAGATAGAAAGAGAGCGTTGAAGGAGCGATGACAGACTTCGGCGAGGAGTTCGCTAGTGTCAATAGAAAGCGTAGCGTTGCGCATGCGTAGTGCGATCGCCAGCCTGCGAATAAAGCTATAGTCCACCGCTTCATCAAAATGTACGAATATCTCTGGATTGAGGTAGTACTGGGTGTAGACGACCCTCGGGCCTAGCTCCTCGAAATATTTTGCAAAGGTTTTAACCATCTGACAGATACTTGTGTCTAGCGGCTGTCGCATGAATTCAGGCGTAACTATAGACGATTGAATCGTTTCAACGCTCTGCCGATGCCGCTTTTCAAGCGCGTGAAAGATAGCGAGCTTGTTAGGGAAAAAGCGGTACAGGGTGCCGACAGCAGTCTTGGCACGCTTGGCAATGGCGTGAGTTGTCGCGGCGTCGTATCCCACTTCCCAAAAGACCTCAGCAGCAGCTTTCAGAATCTTTTCGACTCTTGCTTGACTGCGCTGCTGCTGCGGCTGACGACGCTGAGAGGCTTGGTTGGGCGGCTGTTTTGATGCCATGATTTTTCGACAACTGCTTTGCGTGGATGCTTGATCGAACGGCTCTTGGTAAATGTTTTGACGGGTTCGTCCTATGACAAATTTAGAACGAATAGAGGAGCGCATAGGTTAAATGTGGCATAATGCGAATAAATTTTCATGTTATGGTTGACTGCATCCATAGCAGTTCGTTCACTTTTTCCTCTTGAGCGATCGCGATTACCACGTAGCAAAGGAGCTACTGACTATGCCTGCGCTTCAAACAACGGTCAAAACATCTGACGACGACATAGCTGCTACCCTCAGCGCCTCAGCCGAAGGAATGCTACCAGGTGCACCGTGGCTACTAGCGCACAAATCTATGCTGAGCGTAGATAAGCCAATCAAGGTCTCACTGTACGGACAAGATTACGCGCTGTGGAAAGACCAGAATGGCACTGTTCAGGCGCTACCTAATGGCTGTCCGCATATGGGAGCGATGCTGTCTGAAGGCTGGTGCGAAACGCAGGCGGATGGGGCTAGTAGAGTCGTTTGTCCATTTCATGCGTTGGAATTTGACGGTGAAGGCTGCACGGTCTTGCCCTCTACTTCTAGGAAAACAAAGCCTCAGATGCAGCCATTGGAGCTAGTTGTTCAAGGTGATTTTGTCTGGTCATATGGTGGCATGGAGCCAAAGGTGCCTATCCCTACTGGCTTGAACGAGATTGTCAGCAACTACCAGCTCGTTGGTGTAACCGGCGAGACGAGCGTCAATACGCCGCTATTGTCAATGCTGTTGAACATGCACGACTACAATCATCAGAATGGTACTCATCGAGAAATGTTTCGAATTAAGGAAGTGCAGTTTGAGCGGTTCGTAGACAAGGGGCATTATTCAGAGGCATTTATGAGAATGCCAAAGGCGTCGCCGACCCGTAGTGAGGTGCTAAAGAATCCAACGGTGCTGATGATGCCAAAGACAATAGAAGCACTGCTAGAAAATCACTTTCCTTCAATTGTCATGTTCCACGGTGAGACATTTGCGGGTCCGATTGTTCAATGTCTTTTTTTCGTGCCTGAATCAGCGCATCGGACTCGTACATATGTGCTGCTATTTGCTCAGTCAAAGTCTCCTATCTTTTGGTTGTTCAAGGATTCTTTTTTGAAGCTGGTGGCTACAGTAGTTGAGCAAGACGCGGATATTTTGAGTAAACTTTATGCAGATCAGCCTCAGAAAATAAAGCTGAATAACGAGGTGGGTATGGACTGGGTACGGCGTAATTTTGAGAGCTGGCCAGAGATCACACAGCCCGACCTATCCCGATAATCTTTTGCAGTTGGACTCGATTCAAAACAAACCCGATCAGAACAAAACATGCAGACACTTCCCAATCCGGTGGCGCTATCTAAGCTCAAGCAGCTAATCAACTGGCTCGGCAGACCCTACGACTATCTAGACGAGTGCGCGGAAAAATACGGTGATACCTTTACCATGCATCTCTTTGGCTTTGAGCCGCTGGTATTTTTGAGCGATCCGCAGGCGATTAAGGAGATTTTTGCAGCGGATGCTAAGCAGTTTGAGGCGGGCAAAAGTCAGGCGATTTTGAAGCCGCTGGTAGGTGATAATTCTTTGCTGGTGCTAGATGGGGAGAGGCACAGGCGCGATCGCAAACTCCTGATGCCGCCTTTTCACGGCGCGAAGGTCAAAGCGTATGCCGATACTATCTGCGAAATTACTCAGGAAATTGCTAGCTCATGGCAGCCGGGTAGTGAGCTGCTAGCCAGTGAGGTAATGCCGGAAATTACGCTAGAGGTCATTTTGCAGACGGTGTTTGGTTTGCGTGAGGGCGATCGCTACGGGCAGATCAAGTCTCTACTGGTCAAATTGCTAGACCTAACCGGATCGCCGCTGAGCGCCAGTATGATTTTCTTCCGCTGGTTCCAGCAAGACTGGGGGAGCTGGAGTCCGTGGGGAAAAGTAGTACGGCTACGCCAGCAGGTCTACGACTTACTACAGGCCGAAATCGATCAGCGGCGGGCTCATGCCGATACAACTCATTCCAATACAGGAGAGAACCTAGAAGGCGATGACGTGCTGAGTTTGCTGCTGCTAGTCCGTGACGAAGACGGCCAGCCGATGTCAGATATCGAGCTAAAAGACGAGCTGATAACGATGCTAATGGCCGGACACGAGACAACCGCAACGGCGCTGACTTGGGCAATGTACTGGATACACAAGCTGCCTGATGTAAAGGCGAAGCTGATGGCCGAACTAGAGAGCCTAGGAAAAAACGCGGATTCAATGGCGATCGCATCACTCCCCTACCTCACCGCTGTCGCCTCCGAAACCCTGCGAATCTACCCGATTGCCCCCATCGCCGCGCCCCGCATCTCGACCGAAACAGTCACCATCAACGGTCACACCTTCCCGCCCAATACCTACCTTGCGCCGGCTATCTACTCAGTCCACCACCGCTCAGATCTCTATCCTGATCCAAAAGAATTCAAACCCGAACGCTTCCTAGAAAAACAGTTTTCCTCTTCTGAATTCATCGCTTTCGGCGGCGGCAGTCGTCGATGTCTTGGCTACGCCCTCGCCAAGCTAGAACTCAACCTAGTGCTAGCAACCCTCCTTACTCGGCACTCTTTTGAGCTTGCGAATGACGATCCGGTGACGCCTCGGCGCAGAGGCGTCGTGCTAGCCACCAGCAACGGCGTTCCTCTAACGCTTCTAGGGTGATATCTACAACCAACAAAAATTCTACATTCGAGTTAGAACAGCAATTTTCGCCTGCTTGTCGGCGGCTAATCCCTGCAAATCAGATTTCTCTAACAGCCCTGTCTTAATCAGCTTGGATAGCGTGAACATCAGAAACTCTTCTCTGTCGTCATACTTACCATCGATATCGTGCCTTTTCGCGCTCAAAAAATCATGCAGCTGCCAGACGTCTTCAAGCTGCGTAACGTTGGCGGCGTTCTCTCGAATATTCGCCATCAGCGCCTCTGTTTCTTTCTCATACGCTTTCTTTAGCGCCGAATCCGCAATCTTTCTCTCTTCTTTGCCCCATTGTCCATTTGTCTGTGTAGTCGTCATCTATTGAGCGTTATACCTTTATCAAAAATCGCCTGTCAAAAATCGCCGAAATCGAGCAGCGGCAGTGCTAGCAAACTGCCCTTTGTCGTAATTGGTCACCCTAGAACCGATCTCTTCGACGCAGTGCTTGTGTAGCGATACGTCAAAGAAATCAGCCAGTACCTTTTATTCATCGGTAGACTAGTCTACCGCACTAAATTCATCAGCTCCTTGGGAGACGCCAGCAAATCAATTGCGACAGGCTTTGTTGCACGAATAGGCCGAAAGGAAGTCGATATATGAGAGAGAATTCGCTAACGTTAAGCTAGCCGCAACAGCAATGGAGACAATGACAACGCGTTATCAAATCCGCAACTGGTCTGACTATGACGCAGCCCTAATCGCCCGAGGTAGTTTAGAGATTTGGGTAGATGCGGATGTCGTGGATGCTTGGACAACTACCAAGAAGACAGGCGAGCGAGGAGCTTCCAACACCTACAGCGACTTAGCGATAGAAACGCTACTGACGCTGAAGTCAGTGTACCGCCAGCCGTTGCGACAAACCATAGGCTTTGCCCGCTCTATCTTTTCGTTGATGTCAGTCGAGATAGAGCTGCCGCATTACAGTACGCTTAGTCGTCGCGCCGCGACCTTAGAGGTGTCCCTATCAGTGAGTTCATCTGCTGGTCCGCGTCACATGGTCGTCGATAGTACAGGCGTGAAAGTCTATGGAGAAGGCGAGTGGAAGCACCGTAAGCACGGTGTGAGCAAGCGTCGCACCTGAATAAAGCTGCATGTGGGTATCGATGCGCAGACAGGTGAGATGCTCGCGGCAGTAGTGACGCCCAATTCAACCGATGATAGCGAAGTGTTCGGCGAATTACTTAAAGACGCCTTCACTACTCGCCTGTAAGCGGTGACGAATTCTCTTGATCACATGGCTTTTGCCAACGCCTCGATCGGCAGTGAAAACAATCGACGTAACTTTTTCTAGGCTAGAGTCGGCGGTGCGGACTTTGCTGAGTGCGTCGAAAACGCTATCGGAGGCGTCGGCATTGAGTGAGGGGATATCGGGAAAAGATTCGCCCCAGATGTTCTGTTCTTTGACAACGGGCGGTCTCTCAAACGGGTTGTTGGCACTTAGAGCAGAGAGAATAGCAGACTCGGCAGAGACTTTTGGGGAGGCTGACATAGGTTCAGAAAGTGAGCTGAGGAATTTTTGCTACGGATAGACTGAAGAATTAGCGATCACAGCCGCTTTACGTAAAAGCGAGTGCCACCACCAGGAATCGCAACGGAATCCTCTAGCTGATCGGCTGTGACATTGGGCAAATCGCCACCCAGCAGCTGCACGCGATCACTTGCCTGAATTTCTAAGAGCCATTCGTTGAACTGCTGCCGAGGCAGGCGATCGCCGATCTCCCGACGAATTCGATAGATGGGTACCAAGTCGTCTAGGTTGTAGTCCTGATTTAGCTGGTCATAGATTTTCAGAGCTGTTGCTGAGAACTCTTCATAAGAACTAATAGAACCATGTCCATTCCGGCGGTCAGATAGCGTTTTCTCTTCACCAAGGATTTGATTCTTAGTTGCCTGAGTGGAAGCGTTTTGTCTCAACCATTTGATGACAGCATTAGCCGTCTTCGTACCAATAATGGAGCCAGTAAATCCAAATTCATCATTTAGAAGCCCATCAGCTAGCGTATTCTCGCCATCTTTTGTAACAGCGTAGCGGTTGTAACCACTTACTTTCTGTTTACTAAGAGCGCCGTCGGTTGCTAGCTCCTCCGATGCTGTTGCGTAAGCTTTGCCCTTGGGCAAAAAGTTGGATTTGGCAACAGGTGTCTCCTCTAACGCCCATAGGTTCAACAGAATACGAGTTTTAGCATAGAGAGGAGTGACTTTACTAGCCATAGAAATTCCTTAGAAAACTTAGAGAGTGATGCAAGCGATTAAGCCTAGCTAGATGTTGTCTTTTTACGCTTCTCTTACGGACAATCCACATCTTTTTACAGCCGTATCAAAAAAACTTGCTCTCAGCTTAGCCACTAGGATTTCCTACCGTAGGTGACTTCGCTCACCTTTATAGTCTCTTCTCTTTTGTGAATTTCCTTAGCTGTTCAAGCTACGAGCTGGCAGTTACCAGCAGCGTGAGAAAACGATCAATTTCCTGGTCCGAAAGCTAGGGCATAGGCGCTAAGTCCGTCCGAGAACTGCACCCGATGCAGCGCTGCTGATAGTCCCTAACCATTGATATAGCCTGTACCGAATGCATTCGGTACAGGCGCGTCACTTGACCCGTTGTAATATAAGGCTTTCACCCTGCAAACTGTACCTCAGTCAAGTGACCAAGGCTATAGAGCGGCTGTCGGGCTACGAGGCTTTGGCCGCAGACGGCTATGGATGCGATCGCCAACACCCCAAACAAGATCATCGCCTGCGACCAGCTAGCGCTACCAGGCATCTGTCCTAATACGGCAAATATCAACACACTTAGCGCGTGAAAAGCAAACAGCACAACAAAACATAGCGCGGCAATTAGCGCCAGTTTTACCACTTGAGGGAGTTTACGCTGAGAGTGCTGAGAGCGAGAAGACATCATCGTGTAAAACTAAGTCAATCTCTAGAATACAAGCTGTAATGAAGTCTCCACGCAGATGGATCAGAAAATGGAAAAAAGTACTCATTTGGATAGGTTTGTTGCTTCCATTAGCTTTATACGGATATGGCATGCTCACCCGGCCAGCAGGCAAGACTATCAACCAGCAGCCACTGTTTGAAGGAATCACCTACAGCCGCTACACCCAGCAACTTCTCCGGCCACAGCTTATCCACCTGCTAGAGATCGAGCTGGAGTACGCCAGGAGTTGTTCCTTTTGTTACACCTGCAATAGAAAAGTCAAGCGCTACAACAGCAATATGAAACAGTTGCACAAATGACTTCTAGCTTCCTAAAAGCGCAGCAGCTATAGTTCGCTGTGAACGCAAACTTTTTCTATCCTTTCAACGAAGCGACGCCCTGGCAGTACGAGCCGCGCAGCTAGATGGTGGCGGATCGACTACGCTGGCGATCGCATCCGACAACAGCGCCAAGCTCCTCAACGCGGCTATCCACGCCAAAATCCCTGGAAACGAGAGTGCGAACCACTTAGGTTTCTTTGCTAACCCGCTTCCGGTTGCTGAGAAAAGCAGAAAACCGTCAGTAGAGTCAGTATTTTTCCCAGATGCATTCTGTATCAAAAAGCACAAAGTGCGGTGCGATAACTTTCTACAGTTTCATTTGGTAATATCACATCTAAATGAATGAAACCGATTGCCTTTTCAACGGCTGCAATTTCGAGCTTGCTAGTGGCTACTCTTCCAGTCGCCGCCCAGGATAATGTCTCTCCTAACGGTGTCAGAGTCCTTTCCCCTGAAGGTAGCATCATCCCTACGGCTACTTGGGGATTAGGGACAAGGGCGGGAGACTTTGTTTACGTGGCGGGGATGCGAGGGATTGATCCTGAGGCGAATGCCCTGGTGCCTGATGAGGAAGGTCGAGTCCGTCAGGCATTTTTGAACATGCAGCTGATTGCAGAGTCAGAAGGCGCTTCCTTACAAGATGCCGTGCGGCTAGTCGTGTACGTCACTGATATGTACCGCTACCGGCCGATGGTTAATCAGATTCAGGAAGAACTTTGGGGCGAGGGTCCCTACCCACCACGCACGATTGTCGAGGTGGATCGCCTTAATCAAGATGACATCGTTGAAGTAGAAGGTACTTTTTATGCGCCAGTCGAAGAATAAGGCAGACACCTCAGTCAGGTGACAGAAGCTATCGTTCAGTAGCCAGTGAGAGCCACACAAGACTTTTCTTGTACTTGTTTGGCATCCTGCGACGAGACATCGGCAGGTGGCTCAGGTTGCCGACCCACCCCGACCTCCGCTACGCTCCGGCCACCCCTGTCTTAGTAGGCATTCCCTAGCGCCGCAAAGCGACGCGGGTTTCTACCGCTCCTACCTCTAAACATACA
Organism: uncultured cyanobacterium; assembly: GCA_963838725.1. Classification (GTDB taxonomy): domain Bacteria; phylum Cyanobacteriota; class Cyanobacteriia; order Phormidesmidales; family Phormidesmidaceae; genus Phormidesmis. The sequence continues at coordinate 11,867 of CAWISM010000017.1, forward strand.
AGTGGCGCAGCGTCCCAGGTTTTGTTGAACTGCATGCAGTTGATAGCTGTTCGGGTTCTGGGCATTCACTGGTCAGCGTGCCTATTGATGAGGTTTTGGCCCGCCAAGTATTCGACATTCCCCCGATAGAACTGCTAGTCACCGAGCATCAGGTAGCGGTGAAGTGCTGCCCAGACTGCTTGAGCGACTTGATGGGGGTGAGCGTTTGAAGTGGGTCACTTTGACGAAACGGGACTTCGGGTCAATCAGCACCTGTTACCAGAGCTATGACTGTGAGCATTTTTTGTGCAATGCACATCACCTTAGAGAGCTGCAGTATGTCCTAGAACATACTGGGCAGTGGTGGGCCTTTCATCTGAGTGGGTTGCTAGTGAGCATTCACAGCCAAGTCAAAGCGCTCAAAGCACAGCGGAAAACGACTCTGCCTGATGAAGACATAGCCGCCCTGACGGCTCGCTATGACGCCATCTTAGACCAAGGATTGAAACAGAATCCAATGCCGCTGCCAGACCCAACAAAACTGAAAAAACAAGGCCGACCTAAACGCTCTGCCAGTCGCAATCTGCTAGAGCGGCTTCAAACTCACAAGGCAGCGGTGCTCGGCTTCATGCACAACTTCGATGTTCCTTTTGACAATAATCAAGCCGAACGTGACCTGCGGATGATGATGCTGAAGCTGAAGATTTCTGGCTGCTTTCGCTCTGATGGCGAATATGCGGCGCACGGGTAAGGGTAGAATTCGCAACCATGATATGCAATTGATGAGCTGGCCTGCCTACAGTCTATGCGATACTAGCTCAGGTTATCGGTCTACGTATCAGGCGGATGATCTATCCGCGTCCCTCAATCAGCTCGATTTTGTAACCGTCGGGGTCGGTGACAAAGGCAATCACCGTTTTGCCATGCTGCATTGGACCTGGCTCACGGGTGACGTTTCCACCCTGCTGTTTGATCGCTTCGCAGGTGCCGTAGATATCGTCGACACCTAATGCGACGTGGCCGTAGCCGTTGCCTAGGTCGTAGCTGTCGGTTTCCCAGTTGTGGGTCAGCTCTAGAACAGTGTGTTCGGATTCATCGCCGTAGCCGACGAAGGCGTTGGTAAACTTGCCGCCAGGATAGTCTTTTTGGCGCAGTAGCTTCATGCCTAGGACCTCGCAGTAGAAGGCGATGGACTTCTCTAGGTCTCCGACTCGGAGCATCGTGTGTAGCATACGCATTGTAGTTAACCTCTTGTTGTACCCAAAAGTTGATAAAGTCTATTCTGACGCAAAGCGAACACCTTATACCCCCTTATACACAGTAGGCGTAGCAGTATGATAGATTCCCTCGATACGGCCATTGAAGCGATTCAGGCGAGAGAGATTTTAGATTCTAGAGGCAGGCCCACGATTGAGGCCGAAATCTATCTGGGTGGTGGGGCGTACGGGATCGCCCAGGTGCCTAGCGGAGCTTCGACCGGCAGCTTTGAGGCGCACGAGCTGCGCGATGGAGATAAGGGTCGCTATGGCGGTAAGGGCGTGATCCAAGCGGTGGAGAATGTGAATGATGCGATCGCCCGCGAACTAATGGGCACCAACGCCCTCAACCAGATCGAAATTGACCGGATCATGATCGAGCTAGACGGCACCCCAAATAAAAAGAGTCTGGGTGCAAATGCGATTCTTGCGGTCTCTCTAGCCACCGCTCATGCTGCCGCCGCTGCTCAGGCGATGCCGCTGTATCGCTACCTCGGCGGTCCGCTGGCAAACGTCTTGCCAATCCCGATGATGAATGTGATCAACGGTGGCGAACATGCTAGTAACAACGTTGATATCCAAGAATTCATGATTATGCCCGTGGGGGCTAGCAGCTTCCGCGAAGCGCTGCGCTGGGGGGCTGAGATCTTTGCGCAGCTCAGCAAGGTTCTAGATGCCAAAGGTTTGCTAACTGGGGTAGGCGATGAAGGCGGCTTTGCGCCCAACTTAGGCTCGAACCAAGAAGCACTCGACCTATTAATGTCTGCGATTTCGGAAGCAGGCTACACACCGGGCGAGCAGGTTGCCCTAGCCCTAGATGTAGCTGCTAGCGAGATGTATGCAGACGGCCAGTATACCTACGACGGTGCGGCGCATTCTCCGGCCGAGATGATTAGTTATCTAGAAGGATTAGCGAGCAACTATCCAATCGTTTCAATTGAGGACGGCCTGCACGAAGACGACTGGGATAGCTGGAAGACTTTGACCGAGCGCATCGGTGGCAAAGTGCAGCTAGTGGGTGACGATTTGTTTGTTACTAACCCAACTCGCTTGCAAAAAGGGATTGAGCAAGCTTCTGCGAACGCGCTGTTAGTGAAGCTCAACCAGATTGGCACGCTGACAGAAACGCTAGAAGCTATCGACCTGGCCAAGCGTAATCAGTTCAACTGTGTGATCAGCCATCGCTCGGGTGAAACCGAGGATACTACGATTGCAGATTTGGCAGTGGCGACTCGGGCAGGACAGATCAAGACTGGCTCGCTCTGTAGAAGTGAGCGCGTGGCGAAATACAACCAGCTCCTGCGGATCGAAGATGAGCTAGGCGATCAGGCAGTCTACGCTGGCACGATTGGCATGGGTCCGGGGTAGTTGAGCACAGCCGTTGTTCCCGTAGGGAATGAAAATCGATTCTGATGAACCCAATATTTAGCCTGTAGTCGAAAGTCCTCCTACTACTACTGAAGGCGTATAGGTAGACCCGCTCCACTGAGCATCACTACCCAGGGCAATCAGATTATTCAGAGCGGTATAGGCATTACCCGAGACCATCGTGTCCTTCACCCGGCCAATAATCTCTCCATCTTTAACCCGATAGCCCAAATCTAGATTGACAGAGAGATTGCCGGTGATATCGCCGCCTTCTCCCATCACCTGATCGACGATAATTGCCTCTGTCTGCTGTGCAATTATCGCTTCCCAAGACAAATCGCCGGGTGTGACTAATAAATTAATTAGTCCTGGTGTAGGGTAACCACCCAGTCCAGGCCGAATGCCATTGCCAGTCGAACCATTCGCACTCGGCATCTCCAGCGCCGATCCGACTGTGAGATCGGTGTACCAGTTTTCAACCACACCGCTTTCGATAAAGGTGATTGCCTGCGCCAGTATGCCTTCATCATCAAATGGGCAGCTGTAAGGGCCGACGAATGGATCTTGACGCAGCGTAATTGCGTTTGAAATCACCTGTTCATGCCACCGATTTCCCCACGGTGACGTTCCTTCCATCACCCGCTTGCCGTTCAGCGCGGTGGCTAATGTGTCCCACACTAGACCCGCTGCTTTCGCGGTAAAGATCACCGGTACCTGTCCATTGACTGGCGCGACTGTTTGGCTAGCCCAGTGCATTCTCTTGATAATGCTGTTGGCTGTCGCGATCACGTCTAGGCGATCGCGCCCAATCACCCCATCGCCCACGCTCAAAAAATCATCCTGACCGACTAGCTCCGCGTTCAGATAGCCGCCTAGCGTCGTATCCCGGTGGCGATAGTCCAGCCCCTCAGACGTAATTAGCCGGGTGCTTTCTACATTGCAGGAGAGTTCTGCTTCGCAAACGGCCTCTGGAAAGTGAGCCCTGATATGGGCGATCGCCTCCCAGCCTTGCTCAATTAGCTGCTCGACTGGCACTACCTGTCCGATAGAGCCAAAATCCTTCTGCTTGCCGTCAGCAAGTCTAGGGGTCTCTGGCTCATTCAGCTGGCTAATCGCCAGTGCCTTTTCGATTAGCACCGCTGGCTCAATCGGTCCATAACCCACCGCAACGCCGGGTCTGCCATCCTTCCACAGCCGCAGCGCTACCCCTTCGGCTTGAGTAGTCTCCACCTGCTTGAGTCGATTGCCCTCAAAGATGACGGGTCGATCTAGCGAGCTGGACTGGTAGACTTCTGCTGATTGTGCGCCTTGCGCGATCGCCTCATCCAAAAGCTGCTCAGCTAAATCTATTGAAGCCCCATTCCCGGTAAGAGTTTCACTCATCTTTAATCACCACACTCAGGAGTTCTAAGTGTATCCGAGCAACCGATGCAAGAGCTAGATAAAGCCCACCCAGCCAAATAAGCTCACAGTCCTAGCCAACCTTGTAGAGATATTTCTAGTCGTCTTACATCCGCACCAGACAGCCTGCCGATTAACTTAATAACCAAAGTCTGGTGGACTGTATAAATGCCTATCTACACAGCCGTGGCTACGTTCAACCCTGCTTCTGACCATTCAGTGAGTTCGAATTCGCCCTCTCGTAATGACCTCACCTTGCTAGTTAAAGGCGTAATCAGGATATCTTCTGAAGAATGAGAGCTGCTCACGACCACCGCAGGTCTGACCCTAGCACTCGATAAATCTGAAAATGGATAGCGAATCAGAATAACGTCAGACTTAGAGTAGTTGGGCATACACGTCGTCTTCAGGATTGTCCCAGATAGCGTCTAGAGATAGCTGACTCGCCTGTAGCCAGAATCCAGCTTCATCATCTGGTAGAAACGTAACCAATACTTTCGTTCCTTCAGGAACCTCTACTGATTCAAGCAGCTCGATTTTTCCCTGTCGAATTGTAGCCCATAGCGTTTTTAGCATCTTCTCTTCCCAAGTAACTATGGTCTCTATTGACTACCGTGGTGAGTCGCTATCACCCATCGCCATCTGCACAACGGTGGGCTGACCTGACTGATCGTGATATTTGTTTGCCCACTGGCTAATGACCCGGTCAAGCTCATCGAAGGCGGCTTCGCGGTTTTCCCGAGGGATGTTGAGTTCCTCCAAGATTCTACGAGATCCAGACTGAGAGTCTGCCCACTCTCGCATTAGGCGAAAGTAGCGAGCCGTATCTTCCATCATGGTGTAGGTTCTTTCTTCTTCGCCGACCGGAGAGTAGGACGCCCGCGTGAGCGCGTAGAAGGCCATGCCGCCGATCGGCGAGTCAATTCTAGCAACGGTACCCGCGTAGATCAGCCTGCGACGGATGTGCTCGGTAAGCGCGTCACTGAGTGCCATTCTGCGAGCTTCGGGCAGGTGCTCTTGCGATCTGGCATGGAGGAATTCAACCAGCTCCATAAACTGGAAGCCGTTGAGCAGTTTGGCATCTGGAATAGACTCTGGTCGGATGGTGGCTTCTAGCTTGGTCTCGATCTGGCACTTTTCTTCTGGGCTAAAGCTATTGCTAGAGACGCGATACTCGCCCGGTTTCCAGGGGTGCTGCTGTAGCCAGACATAGGGTAGCTGAATTAGATAGCCGGGTTCTTGAGAGCCTAGCATCTTCGAGAATTTTGCCTTCGGTGAGGGCGGCTGTCATCTCCTCTACAATCACCTTCACCCGTTTGGGCTCTATGTGGTGGAGATGGCCGGTCATCCGTAGATTGTTTCCCTGCTCTACATACGTCGTGTAGATAGCACATTTAGCAGCAGTAGCGGCGGCATCTAAAAACGCACCGTGTCGGTGGCCTCCAGTACACATGGCGCTAAAGGCCAGGTACATCATGATTTCGTCGATTGCACTGGGTTCTAGCTTTTTTACGAGGTCGGTATTGCTGGTCATTGAGAACTTAATCAAGCGTAAATGCTTAACCTATTAAAATGCACAGAAGTGGTAGCGAATGAGATGGAAAATCTCGCACAAGGTCTCTTTATAGGGATATCCTTTGGGCTGTTGCAAAGGAGTTTTGCTTGATATGCACGAAGAACTACAAAGATGGCCGATTATCTTATGTAGTGCTGGTACGGTCATATCTTACACCGGATTTAGGTTTTCCTATTCGGCGAGCGCATCTTCGCTATGCAGAAGCTTTACTGTTATATACCTTAATTAAACTCTGTTCCTGCTTGCTTCTATTCCAGCATGGCGATCGCATTGAATTGCACTGATCGACACATTGGCCAATTCAACATCGACATTGCGATCAATCAGCCATAGGAGCACGTTAGCTTAGTCGCCTCATGAGACTTCAAGCAGGACTACGAGCGGTTTACAGGCGATCGGGATCTACCCGGCCGCTGCCTCTGTGAGCGATTTTGAAGTCATCTTCGCTGCTTTGGACCAGTTCTAGCGTTAGTCGTCCGCTACCGCGATCAGAGATCTCTTGTGTTTCTATAGCGTCGACCGAAACCGAAGAGGTGGATAAGTTGGTGAGTGGATAATATAACAAGGTTCCAGCCAGACAAGCAGCGGTGGCGGCAAACCCGCCAGGTGAGTAGTGGTAAGTATTCAGCATGGTTGCTAATTGATTTCCAAGTCGTTACTCACTGTTACGCTAACTTTGTGTAAAGTCAGGACTTTAAATGTGAAGAATTGACTTAACCTATAGTGCTATTAGCTGTTCACAGAGCAACCATTTCCCAGCAGAGTTCCATCTGCCTAAAAGACGCACAGATTGATCGTTTGAAGTATTTAGAAAGGTCTCTGAAACCTCCGGTCGAACTGTTACTAATGGAAGCTGTTTAGGTAGATTGAGCGCTGTATTTTGGTGGAGTTTATACTGGTTTTCTCCATTTCTCTTGAACTTACCAACGATTGCTATAGTTCGATTACAGGTTTGATTACAGCTAGAGTGGCTCTGCAAATCCACTGAACGAACATCCTTTTTGAAAGGGTGCTCCCCACTAAGAGGGTAAGCATTTTCACCATTAAGATAGTAAATTTGTAAAGCCTGCCATTCTGAATTTGCAGGTGATAGATTCAAGAGCGGAATAACAGCGGCGGGGGCAGTCGGTTCGTTGACCAAAGCTGTTTGTAGCGATCGCACTTTCAGCTCCCTCGGACTACACTTCTGCTCTACACACAGCGCCGCTGCCATACCTGCCGCCTGCCCGATGCCCAACACTATCGGCTGTAGCCGAGTCGCCCCGTTAGCAATGTGCGAGACCGAGATGTTCTTTTCACAAACGAGTAGGCCGTCTACCGTCTCTGGCACCAGCGCACCGTACGGAATAGTAAAAGGTGTCCCGGTCCAGCGCCCACCCCACTGCATCGCCTTTGGCGCTAGCGGCATCTCAAAGCCGGGATAGTGATGATCGTTGGGATAGTTGCCAATCGCAATCGAGCAGACTTCTTTGTCTGGATTGATCGGCAGCGCCGCTGTCTGAGCATGAGGAGTGGGTAAGATATCGCGTTCGCTGATAGTGACTATGCCCTTTAGCCGACGGCTCTCTCTGTAGTAGGGCATCAGTGCAAACCCACCGCCTGGCGATGCGTTAGTTTTAGGGAATAGATTTTGAGCCAGGCCATAGCGATCACCTAGCTGCCGCTGTATATAGCAAGCGAATGCCTGACTGTGCTGCTGAGCGGCCTGCGCGTACTGCGCTCTAGCCAGATCAGACTTGACTAGTCGATCTAGACCCACACCATAGTCATTGCCATGATGCGGCCAGTTAATCATGAACAAATTATCCGCCAGTCGCCCATAGTTCAGACAAGTTTGAGCAGCAGAGGTTTCTTCATCGCCTTCATAGTTTGACCAGGCACCTGCGAATAGAGCGGATAGGTCGCTGTCTTTTACAGTCGGTGGACACTCAATCTTGGACGCGCCAGTATCGCCGTAGTCTTGCATAACTACGACCCAGGTCGGTGACTGGACCGGATAGCGCTGCGTGATTTCGTATAGCGGATCATTCGGATCGCTCAGAGAAACAGGCGCGCTCGGCTCATTCCAAACGGCTTGCGTTTCCCATCCCCACCGATAGGGCACATCGCCCAGGGCCAAGAGATCGCCGAGTTCGGTGCCATCGAGAGTGATGGTAGCGTTGACGGTGATTTGATCGAATCGGACGCCAGTAACGCGCCCTGACCGATCAGCGCCGCTGCCTGAGCGCAAAACTTCTCTAGGCCGCTGCCCAGCAATCCATTGCAGATTGGGCAGATCCGCCACCCAGTCAGCAAAGATCTGCGCACCAACGGCTGGGTTATAGGTAAAAAAGCTTACCCAGCCATTATCCAATCCCTGTGGGTGACGACGACGCAATTCTTGTAAAAATGCGCCCCAAATGCCAGTTTGAAACGCCTCTAGCTCGTTGCCATCCGGCGCGGCAACGCCCGCCGAGGTTAACATGCCCCCTAGCCAAAGCTGCTCTGAAACTAGAACAACGCTCAGTCCGGTTGCTTGCCCGCGTCTAGCCGCCTGAATCGCAGCGGCGCTCCCACCTGTGCCGCCACCGACAACCAGAACATCCGCGCTAATTGTGTCCATTCTCTGTGTTGATAAAAGCTAACTAGTTGAAAGCTTACAGATAAGGAGACACGTCTTCACCGACTTCGTCAGCGAGGTATGTCAGTGCTCTAAATCTGAGACCGACTAGCTGTTCGTAGAGCGGATTGACCTTGCACATCGGCGGGATGTGAATCACCTTATCGCCAAAGAGTTGAACATCTCGCTCAAAAGGACACTGCGATGGCACTAGCTTGCAGACAAATTTGGCTAAGCGCGGGTCGTCTATGCTGAGTTCGTCTAGCCACTCGCGAACGGGCTTGAGCGGTTTAACGTTGCTGATTTTCTGCTTTAGCTTATCCTTGGTGCTGGTCTTAGGCTGACTATCTCCCGGCTGGCTAGTCGTGAACTTTTCTAGCGTGGACTGCAAAGAGCTTAAGACGTCGCTGTCAAGATTGAGCGCATCGGCAAACGCAATGATCTTAGTATTTTCGGCTTCGGAATAGATTCCATCCGAGAGGGAGACCATCACGGCCATTCGCAAAAAATTCTGAGCGGCGGCGCTATCAAGATGAAGTTCGTCGGCCAGATCTTGAGGGGTGATCGGCTCTAGCGTAGAGAAGTCGATATCGGGTGCAAATTCAGAAGACACCATCGCATTGATGGCGGCTTTTTCTTCTTCATCAAAGTGACCGTCCGCCCAGGCGATGCTGAGCAGACCGCGCAGCCAGATCTGGATTTGGGACTGGGTGTAGGGAGAGTTTTGAGTAGCGGGTGTCATGCTGATTTCTTGGATAAGAAGCAATCTGTTGTTGAGTTACCGGATCTGAACTTATTTAAGTCGAACTGCCTGATTTGAACTGTCTAATTTGAACTGTCTGGCTCAAACTACCTTTCGATAGACTCTCGCCATTGCGATCCGGTTTTGCCAGTCGCTACCCAGAGTAGCGATCGCGCACCATCACGAAGATCTCTAGCGACAGTCTCTGGCCGCTGAGGAATGCGATCGGTCGGAATCTCGACGGGTTTGAAGGCAATGCCTCTGCTGCCCAGGACAATCTGCGCAACGACGCTAGCCCTACGCATGTGATAGTCAGAAGTGAGTAGGTAAACTTCGTCAATATCTTGAGCTTCTAGCTCGTCTACAAGGGTGGTGAAGTTGGTGACCGTATCGACGGCTCTATAGTCTAGCTGCCACTGCTCAGAGGGGACTTCCGCTTCATCAAAGACCCATTCGGCATACTCTGGGTTACTACCAGATGAGACCCAAATGTCTACGGCGGGGTGAGCTTTGGCAAACTGAGCGGCGAACTGTTCACGTTCGGGCGCACCTCCAAGGACTAGGGCAACGCTCGGTGTGAGAAACTGCTGCTGATAGCGGGTATAGGCACAGAAGATGGCGATCGCACCCACCCCAATCACACTTGTCCATAGCAAAATTAGCAGCGAAGCCGAAAACCCACCCATGTTCCTATGAGTTAGCCGAGCGGTTTGGCGGGTCTGCTGGTGGTGCGCTGGTCTAATGGCTTTCTTGATGTACATAAGCTAGAAAAGCGCAGGGGTTCAACTCTAGTGGTGTTGCGTGCTTGGCCGAGGGTATGCAAAAAATACAAAGCCATTCTACGTCAGCTAGATTCTAACGATAAAAAGCGACAGGAATTGATTAGAATTGCCTGCCGCCCAATAATTATCGCTAATGCCGTATCAGTCCTAAAAAATTTAGACTTCTACCATGTGCTGCGTGAAGGTATTCGAAGTATCTTCCCCCGCTATAACGCCCGCTAGCATTTCGCGTAGGCTCTCGCCCTCGATCACTTCTTCTTTTAGCAGCTGCTGAGAGATCGTCTCTAGCAGATCGCGATTCTCCTTGAGAATCCTCAGCGCTCGCTGATGAGCTGCTTCCACGATGCTCTTAACTTCTTCGTCAATCGCTTTGGCCGTTTCGTCGCTGACTAGGCGGCGGGCGTTCGGTGCCATGCCATTGTCTAGAAAGGTATTTTGCTTGCTGCGATCGTATGCCAGTGGCCCAAGCACCTGACTCATACCGTAGCTAGTCACCATCTGCTCAGCTACATCGGTTGCCCGCTGAAGGTCATTAGCCGCGCCCGTGGTAATCGAACCAAAGACCACTTCCTCAGCAGAGCGACCGCCTAGCATAGTAGCGATCTGACCTTTGAGTTCGGCTTCGTCTCGCAAAAAGCGATCCTCAGTCGGTAGCTGCAAGGTATAGCCCAGTGCGGCCATGCCTCTAGGCACGATGGAGATTTTTTCTACCTGGTCTGAGCCGGGCATCGCTGCGCCAACTAGTGCATGGCCCACTTCGTGATAGGCAACGATCTCCTTTTCTTTGTCATTCAGCACGCGGCTGCGCTTTTCGAGTCCGGCGACAACGCGCTCGATGGCTTCGGCAAAGTCTGCTTGGATGACAGATTCACGATGGTTGCGAGCGGCAAGTAGGGCAGCTTCGTTAACCAGGTTGGCCAGATCGGCTCCAGCGAATCCGGGAGTGCGAGTGGCGATCGCATTCAAATCCACCTCATCCGAGAGCTTCACTTCCTGGGCATGAATATCTAGAATTGCCTGACGCCCCTTCAAATCAGGCCGGTCAACTAGCACCTGTCGATCAAAGCGACCGGGTCTGAGCAGAGCCGGGTCAAGTGTCTCAGGGCGGTTCGTAGCTGCAAGTACAATGATGGTCGAATCAGCGCCCTCAAAGCCGTCCATCTCAGCGAGTAGCTGGTTAAGCGTTTGCTCGCGCTCGTCATTACCGCCGTAGAAGCCGCCCGAGGCACGAGATTTGCCAATTGCATCTAGCTCATCGATAAAGATGATACAGGGTGCTTGCTTTTTAGCCTGCTCGAACAGGTCACGCACTCGAGAAGAGCCCACGCCCACAAACATCTCGATGAACTCAGAACCAGAGATACTGAAGAAAGGAACGCCTGCTTCGCCAGCAACGGCCTTAGCCAGCAGCGTCTTACCCGTTCCAGGCGGACCCACTAGCAGCACGCCTTTGGGAATACGCGCGCCTAAATCGGTAAAGCGCTTGGAATTTTGTAAGAAGTCTACAATCTCTACCAGCTCCGTCTTGGCTTCATCCACGCCCGCTACGTCGGTAAATGTAGTCTTGGTGTCTTCGTCCTCGACGTAGATCTTGGCTTTGCTCTTGCCAATTGAGAACACCCCGCCTTGACCGCCCTGACTGCGTCTGAGGAAAATGCTCCAGATACCCACAAAGATTAAAGGCGGAATCACCCAGCTCAGCAGACTGCCAAACCATTGGTTGCTATTGGGCGGCGTCGCTGAAAACTCTACGCCATTCTCCTGAAGCAGCGTAGGTAGGTTTAGATCAAAAACAGGATTAGTCGTGTAGACCGGACCGCCTTCTTCTAGCTGATAGCGGATTACCTTGTCACCGACCGAAGCACTAGTCACCTGATGCTCGTTTACCTGGCCGATGAACGTGCTGTAGGGAACCTGCTCAGGCGTTTGGCCAAACGACGGTGGCAAGAAGGTGCTGATCAGCAGCACGCCGCTGAGGATCAAAAACACCCAGTTGATCGCTTTCCTTTGAGGCGGTCTTTTATCCTTGATTGGCATAGTGTTTGCTCTCTTATCGCTCTCGGATACGTCTTATTTAATACACATATCGTAACAAGGTCAGCGAATTGCAGCGATCTATCAGATGGGGTGATTGCCGTAACAATGCGCGCAGCACTTAGTTCCTTACGCAGTAGTTCCGATATTCGTTGATGGTAGGCTGTCTTAGTTCGCACTCACCATAAGCATCTAAAGCGATCCACACCGCATTGATGGGCATCATTATTCCTGTTCCATCCCCTCTTGGACCCAAGATGCAAGGGCATCCCAGTTCCCCGCGATAGGAATTGATGTGCCATCTGCCTTTACTTCTAATGCGCAACACCTCTCCGACATAAGCTACTAGGTGGTCATACAGGTCGTTTCTAACCTGCACATAGCCAATACTCGAAAGATAGCAAGAGACTAGGTTCAAACTTTTGTAGCTAAAGTCTAGACTGGTCGAAGGAATGCCAGAGACTTCTGATAGCGACTGATTGAGCCTTTCTACGTGAGTCGTCAGCGCGTTGCCAAGCTGGGAATAGTAGCGCCAGTCATCAACAGAATTTCCGCCCCCTCGTTTGGAAGCTGCCCTAACGTCTTTTGTCCATTCAATGCTCCGCAGCATTTCTGCTTCTGTATAAATATCTCCTTTCCCAGGCAAGCTAATATCTCTTTCGTCAAACACATAGAGATAGCGGCTTCCGCTGAGCTTGTACACTTTGGGCTCGTTAGCATATCCATTCCGCTCTTCTCGAAGCGCCGCCGTCATAGCACTGTCTAGTTCACCTTCCGCATCAACGAGTGCCTTAACTTCCTTTCGGGTTAGTCGCTTTCTATTCAGACTTGCCATCGCTCGTTTGTCTTCTTTATGTACGAATGTGTACGAAAAGATACCGCATTTAGCTTCAGTCACTACAGCTTTTGTCGAAACTACCCTCTCAACGATGGGGTAAGAAGTCGAAAGTCAGGAATGGTGGGTACTCTCACTGTTGTAACAAAGGTATAGGCAGGCCGCGAATAGGCTTCGTACAGCTTGCTTTATCTAGGTCCTAATTTGTAGTAAAACGCTCAGCGGTGCCATGATTGAGGGTTACTACATGACTTACATCGTTGGCGCTCAGCGCGGGCAGCAGCTATCGCTTAAATTTGCCGAGCCGATGCAGGGAAACCGATTTAACTTAGTCACCCCTAGTCAAAATCTGATCGGCCGCGATCTGTTGTTTGCCGATATCACCTTGCCTGAAATCGGCGATTATCAAATTATCGTGGGTAGTGAGCGGATGGGTAAAGAACCTTTTGACCTAGAGATTGCCATTGACTAGATTGAGACAAGAGCTATCAGCGTTTGGAGTTGAACTTTGTATATGAATCGAGTTTGGGAGTAGGCCAGTTGCCATACCACTCGACCATATGGGGTCTGATGGCTTTGGCTAGGGCTCGATACTCCGTATTGTCTGGCTTCGCTCTTAGCTGATTGGCGAGCTCTTGACCTACGGCTGCAAAATCAAATTCTGTGGGCTGAGCGTCTTTCAATACGACTTTGCCGTTGATTAGAACGGTATCTACGTATGATTGGCGCGATCGCATCATCACCACAGAAAGTGGATCAGCCTCCGGCGCAATCCAGGGCCAGCTCATACACTCACAGTCCACTAGAACAATATCCGCTTTGTAGCCAGGTGCGAGTTTGCCAATGCTGTCCTGCTTGCCAAACAGCTTAGCACCATCGGATGTAGCGACCTGGAAGATATCAGAAAAGCTAGGAACGCTGTCCTGGATTTGGGGCGATCGCGCCAGCCGCATCGCTAGCCGCATCTCAGTAAACATATCCTCATCGTCGTTTAGGGTAGTTCCATCCATCCCTAGTCCAACAGTCACACCGCCTGCTAACAAGGCGGATAAAGGCGCAATACCCGCTCTCAGCCGTAAATTTGAACTCGGATTATGGCTGATAGAAGCGCCCGTCTCAGCCAGTATCTCAATATCAGACTCGTTCACCCATACTCCGTGCGCCATCGAAAACTGCGGACTGAGTACGCCCAGTTTGTACAGATGGGCAACTACAGACTCACCATAGAACTTTGGGCCTAGCTCCTTCTCATAGAAAGATTCCAGAACGTGAGTTTGAACGCTCGTTTCTAGACTATTGGCTCTTTCAACAATCTCGACTAATAGCTCATCGCCTACCCACTGCGGACCGGGCGGACCAAACCAGATGTCAATGAGCGGATGAGATTTGTATTGTTTAACCGCGTCGCCGATAATATCTAGATAATCTGTTGACGACAGCTCTTGAGAAATTGGTGAGAGCGCTTTTACTTTCTGTTGTAGTTCAGTCGGTAGCGTAGATAAAAAGGCGGTGTCTTGATCTTTGCCATGAACTAGAAAGCTGTCGTACTTAGCGCCGGGAGTAAACGCGACTCGAATACCCGCTTGTTCATATGCGCTTAGGCAAGCCTGCATCTCTTGGTGACTAGCTTCTACAGATCCGCCGACGCTGGCCACATCGACAACGCTTGTCACCCCTGTTTTAAGTAGGTAGGCGGCGCTTAGCAGCGTTCGGAGCTGAGAGTCTTGCGATCGCTTCGCATTGCGAGAATACAGCCAAAGCTCTAGCAGATCGTCTTCTATGCCAAGCAAAGAGTTGGGCACCCCGTTGCTGTGGTGGTGGGCGTTAACTAGTCCGGGTAAGACAGCGTGATGAGAAGAGCCGATGACTGAGGCGGAAGGGTAGCGATCGCGCAGTTCCTCCCATCCGCCTATCTCTATGATATTCTCTCCTTTTATAGCGATCGCGCCGTTTGAGACAACGCCATCATCGCCAAATACCCACTGGCCTCGAACTAGCCGAATAGACTCTGTTGCTGCCATATCTCTTCACCTTTGACTAGTAGTCTCGGATAGGCTGAAAAATTACCCGATGCAGCACACCGTAGAGAACTGCCGCTGTCACAATTCCATTCACTGGACCAATGCCAAAGCCCGCACCGCTCGTGATATAGGCCACCACAGAACCCACGATATAGGCAATGATGCCAGCCCAGTTGAAAGCAGGAATTTTAGCAGATAGTGCTGGAAATTCACCTCTGTGCCGCAGCCAAAAGTCCACCATAATCACACCGCCAACGGGTGGAATAACGTTGCCCAAGAAAATTAGATAGGTTGGCAGCAGCTCATAGATGCCAGAGAGCGTCAGAACTAGGGCTAACGTCGCACCGCCCAAGACAAACGCATGGCGCTTGCGAGTGCGAAACATGTTGGCCCCCGCAACTGAAAACGAGTAGATAGTGTTGTCCTGCGTTGTCCACACGTTCAAAATTAGCAACAGAACGCCACCTGCTAAAATTCCTTGTGTTCCCATTGCCGCGACTAGATCCTCTGAGCCGTAGACCAAAGAACAGAACGCGCCCGCAAAGACCAAAATGCCGTTGACTACCATGAAGGCGCTAAGCGTTGAGATCACAGCATTTTTGCCAGAATCTGCGAACCGGCTCCAGTTGGTAGACTGCGTTCCCCCAGAAATGAATGTGCCGATTACAACTGCTAGGGCCGCGCCCATACTTAATGCGCCAGTCGGCTCTGCGATCGCCCCCGCATCAAAATCACGCACAGCAAGGGCCATACTAATCGCCACTAAAATCAGCATGGCAGGAACGGCCACTCGGCTCAGCCAGTCGATTGCCTGGTAGCCAATATAGGCCGTCGCGCAAAATGCATAGTTGAAGAAAAACACTAGCAGCACATAGAACAATCCGCTATCTGGCGCGCCAAAAACGCCTAGCAGCGCTTGCACAATGATCGCGGTGGTAAAGGCATACCAGCCAATTTGAGTGAATCCTAAGATGAAATCTACCCAGCGAGAGCCCACGTTACCAAAGCTGAATCTCGCCATCAGAACAGTCGTCAGCCCACTTTTACAGGCAATGTAGCCTAGCGCGGCGCAGTAGGCCCCAAGGATTAAATTGCCGACTAGGATAACGGCAATCAGCTGAGGGAAACTAAAGGCAGGCCCGATCGCACCGCCTGCGAACAAGGTAGTGGAGGTGAGGGCAAAGCCCATTAGCAAAAGCGACAGGGACCAGAAAGGCTTGCGATCGCTCAACGGGACTGCGCTCAGCGGATAGTCTTCTTCAGCCGCTTTTTCTGCATTGAGCGGTTTGACAGGCGGTTTGGTGGATAGTGACATTACTTCTGATAGCTCTCCTAGTGAGTAGAACAGTAGCTAAACACGCGGTACAGGACACACCGTACAGGAGAACACCGTACA
This sequence comes from uncultured cyanobacterium, assembly GCA_963838725.1. Lineage (GTDB taxonomy): Bacteria > Cyanobacteriota > Cyanobacteriia > Phormidesmidales > Phormidesmidaceae > Phormidesmis. Next base: position 27,856 of record CAWISM010000017.1, read on the forward strand.
AGAATCGTTTTAGCCTAGCTCCATCCTATTTTCTAGGGCTATCTATGCGAACAAACCGTATCTTTCAATACGATTAGCAGGCATTGTTCCTCTCTAACATCAATATTCCGTTACATCGTACGCATTGAAAGAATCCCAAATTTCATCTCTGTGCTCAATGAAGAGCTGCCTGCCAATATCGTAGGCCACTCGGGGTAGTGCAAACTGCAAGCCTGATAAGTGCGCTCTAAAGCCACTCAACAGTGCCCCTCCAGAGCATAAATAGTAGCAGCGCCGGAGGTAGTCATGCTCTGGGGAAGTCGGCGTGAATTCTAGATTTTTGCCAAGGTAGGGGTATTGCGACATTTCGAGATGATCTTCTCCTGCGGCAGGGGTGAAGTGCGATCGCCAGCGCGAGATATAAGGAGAAAGCGATCGCAGCTCGGCCTGACGATCCAAAGAAGTCACAAACCCAGTGCCGCAGATCATCGCATCGTGATGCAGTGTCGTATCTCCATAGGTACCCACAATCTCGTGGTTGAAATAGCCCAATTCCTTGATCGCTGCGTCAGTGTGGAGCGTTAATCCTGGCTGACTCACTGCCTGGTAATAGGTATGCGACGGCGGCAGTTGACCCAGCCGAAATTCCGCCAGGCTGTAGGCCCATTTCATCTCATCTGGCAGATCAATATAGTGACGATGATAGCCATTCCACTCACTCCAGCGAATCCGATTCAAATTGGTCAAAGACTTTCGTCTAACGACAATATCGACCGATCTCGCGCCCGCTTTTAGCATTAGCAAAGCGTTGTCAAAAGCGCTAGCGCCGCCCCCAACAACAACAATTCGCTTGTCTGCAAATGCTGAAAATTCGATGCTATCCATCGTATGGTGATAGCAGTGTTCGGGCAGATTGTCGCTGATGATGCGAGGAATATTTTGCCCGCCTGCGCATTCTAATCCGGTTGCGAATACGAGGAACCTTGCCTTGTAGCGTTCTGGCTGCCCCTGGTGAATCGCCTCTAGCCAAAAGCATTGCTCGTCTGGGTTCCAGGTGATGTTCTGGATGCTTGTATCGTTTTGAATGGGCAGATCGAGAATCTTGCCGTACCAGTCCAAGTATTCCGCCCACAGCGGT
>CAWISM010000018.1:0-35215 GCA_963838725.1 uncultured cyanobacterium
CGCTACTCCAGTGATGGCCAGTAACTGGGAGCTGCCTTCTGACCAACCAACCCCTGCTGATGACATGATGAGTTCATGGTTTCACTGACCATCTCGAGCCAGGCGTTCTCAGAGCTACCGGAGATTTTTCAAAAGACAATTGCTATGAGAGAATTGCAGGGTCTTTCTTATGAAGAAATGGCTGGTGTTACCCGATGTTTCTCTAGGCACTGTTAAATCTCGTATTGCTAGAGCTTAGACAAAGGCTACAAGATAAGTTGGCTCTGTAGGTGTGCGTAGAGGACCAGTGCGAAGGCGATATGAGAACTCTCATCCTTCAAAGAATTCAGAGTCTCTAAAGACTTCAGCGCTATCAGAGAGTTCAGAATGCTTAGAGAAAGCGGTTTATAGGTAAGAAGCTCACTGTGTCGATAGCCCAGTATTTTAGTTCTGAAGCTGTTTTGGCAAGTAACCATTGCCGCAGAGTTGGAGTATATAGCGTCAATTTTGTAGTTGCGCTGCTAAGCAGCCTGGGCGGACTTGTCGGCAGCTTGTTTGGGTTATTTCTGTTTATCGGACTGACTACACGTTCCCAGGATGGTCCTGGAGCGAGGCGCTGATAGTGCTCAGGATCTCCACTATATTGCAGGGGATTGCGGCAACTTTTTTCATACAACCCGAACAAGATTGTGAGCTATGTCCAAGAGGGAACGCTTGATTTTGTCTTGCTAAAGCCAGTGAGTTCGCAGTTTTGGCTATCGACACATACGGTGTCGCCTTGGGGATTTCCAGATCTGGTTTTTGGAGTGGTGATCATTCCGGGTATGCGGCGCGCAGGTCGGGCTTTGTACTGGGATTACTTATCGATATTGCCGCCCCTAGCACTGGGCATTGTCAGCCTATATAGTTTGTGGTTTATTTTGGCGGCAACGGCATTTGGTTTGTCAAGATCTACAACATCCCGACAGAAGTACTGCGATCGCTTCTCGAAGCAGGCCGCTTTCCAATTGAAGGCTACCCGGCTGTATCGAATCTTCTTTACGTTCATTATTCCGGTTGCTTTTTGACTAAGTCTGGCGAAGACCAATGATTGGCCGTAGCGAACCGATCTGGCTGCTCGGTTCGGCTGTACTCGCGCTCCTACTGTTTCAGTTCTCTCGCTGGTTCTGGCAATTTGCGCTGCGATTCTACACGAGCGCTTCTGGCTGATATTATTATGGGTGACTTCAATTACGGTATGTACGTTGCCGCGTGGTAGGAAATCACCTTTGATAGTCACTGAGAGCAAATAGCATGGGCCACGAAGTCGTCCATGATTTGATTGATCGATTCTTCGTGAATGCGATCGCGATAGCTATTGATATACAGCTTGATCGCTTTAACTATTAGACCCGCTGGTCGGGCACATAGTGAATATGGATGGTCGGCGAAATTCTGGATAGCCTGAAAACGGACACTTGCAAGTGAACTCTGGCAGCGTGATATCGATAGTGTAAATCCGCCCCCGTCTAGGATTGGGGAAGGTGATTAGCTGGCCTTCGGCGATCGCCCTTTCTCCCGGATTTACAGCACCTGGTCAGATGGGGGCTGACTATCGGATGAGGACAGGCTAGTCGTGGGCGGGGCGGATGTGTTCTGAGCGGTCATGTGCCGATGATCTAATTGAGTGTTGGCCTTATAAGGTACCAGCTTTTGTATGATACTAGGCTCCTAGATTGCTGAATTGCCTGGCGCTTCGACGCGGCGCGCTAAGCCGCAAAACCCACTCCAATAGCCAGGGTGAAACGCGATCGCACCAAACTGCTGAGATGTGACTGCCAGCCGACCAGTATCTCTGAAGAATCTTTGCTTAGCCCTCGCGCCAGCGCTTTGGCAACTTGCTCAGCGCTCATCGGAATTACCCCTCGGAACTTCTCTTAGGTCTACTCTCACCATGTCAGTATCAGTCAGAGAAGGCAATAGTGTCATTACCTTAACGTTATGCGGCGCTAGCTTCATTCGCAGGGCGCGGGTGAAGCCGACAATAGCAAACTTAGTGGCTGAATAGGTGGCCATTGTCGGTGCGGCTACCTTACCCATCAGGCTAAAAACATTGACAATAGTGCCGCTGCGACGCGAAACCATCCGGCGGGCGATCGCGCTAGTCACGGTATACATGCCCATCATATTTAGAGACATCTCCGTTGAACCTGACTAGAGCGGGATTTGAGAAAAGGCGTTTGGTAAGCAACACCTGCACAGTTGACTCGTTGGTCGATATCGCCGTGGTCGCGCCAAACTTTTGCCATGACGACACTGACATCTCTGACGGACTGTAGATCAAGTGCGATCGGTATCGCTCTACGTTTAGATAGCGGATGTCCTCAGCGACCTGGTAGAGCTGGTGCGCACTGCGAGCGACTAGAATTAGACGACGAAGGCCATTTTTGGCGAGTGGTACTGCGATCGCTCTGCCGATACCTCTACAGCACTGTTGATCAGAGCGGTCTTCCCTTGATATTCATCAGTAGAGACCCTATTTTTTCGTGGTTTAGCTACAGACTTTGAGCTGTAGAGTGCGCCTGTAGCTTTGAAATAGCTTTGAAATTAGCTGAAAGCTGAACTGGTCTAAGCGTCTTGGACTAAGCGCGAGCAGGCCCATTCAAAAGAGTTCGAGCGGCAAACCAGCAGAGCTTTAGTGAAATAGCAACAGCAATTTTCATCAAAAAGTACTGTAAGAAAGAAACGCCGTGGCTGAGGCTAGCGGCGAAGGGCTGAACTAGTCGGCTAGATAGAAGGGATTTCATAGTTAGCGGACTCCATTGAAGACAAAAACGTAGATGTAGCGCAGCAAAACAGTCGCTAGCGCTCAAACGTAAAGAAAGCTGAAAGAAACAGCGCTTTGCTCAAATCAACATGCATACGCTAGCAACGGGATCACAGATGCGCAACACTTTTTAATGTAAGGGCGTTTTCGTAACGTTACTTCATATTTGGCTTCAGTTTGAGCCCCTAGTAGAAGTACTGAGACAGGGCTGTAAGCCTTTAGTAGAGAGAGGGAAACCGATTGTTGCTGCCGAACACTATGAGAGGCGATCGCGTTATCTGAGTTGGGCCTTGTTGAGAAACGCGTCCTTTTGTAACGTCTTCACAATAAAAAGGAAATAAAAGCTGTCGAAACCTTGAGTCGGTAGAGCAAGCCAGTAAACTGCAATGAACAAAACCGTACTCATTGATACAGAGCAGATTTTGAATTTTTCATTGCTAGTGAAAAGACCTGTGCTGGCACAGCCTGATGTTTTTCATCGTGACTGCCCTGGGCTATCTATTCGTATCCGGCAGTCTCTACGGACTGGTTTTCTTCAGACGCACTTCAACTCAATGGCCGACCGCCACAAGGAAACTCAAATTAGATCTATCCGTGCGCAATATCTGGCTTTCTGTTCGCCACGACGTTGTGCTCTCTTTGTGGTCCTCTGCCATCTTCGCAATTTGTGCATCGGTGATGACCACCGCCTACACATTAGGCTACACCCGCTTGTACACAGAGCTCGCCCAGTACGGCTGGCCATACCTTGGCTTCAGCCTATGTCTAGTGCTCTTTTTGCAAGACACCTACTTTTACTTCACTCACCGCCTGGCGCATCATCCCAAGTGCTATCGATGGATGCACCAAGGTCATCACCGCTCTAACAACCCGACGCCGCTAACCGCATTTTCCTTTGATCCTGCCGAAGCACTGGTTCAGGCTCTCTATTTAATAGGGGTGGTGTGCCTGATTCCGATGCACTTTTTCGTTCTGTATGCAGTTGTCTTGGTGATGACGCTGGGCGCGCTGCTGCACCACTTCAGCCTACGCGTGTTTGCAGACTCAGCCTTTGGTCGGTGGCTAGGCGGCTGGATGATTGGACCCATGCATCACTGGTTTCATCACCGCAAGTACAACGTTCACTACGGTCTGTACTTCACCTTCTGGGACAAGGTACTAGGCACACACTGCAATGGCTACGAGGAGCAACTAATTCCACCGGTTAAGTTAGAGCAACCGTCTTTGTCCATCGCTCGAACACCTCAACGAAAAACGCTGACATTTCCTGTGCCCTTCAAAAAAGCATCCTAAGCACTCGGTAATTTAGCAATGATCGATCACGACCGACTGTTCAAAGAGCTGCTTTCCACCTTCTTAATTGAATTTATTGAGCTGTTCTTGCCAGAGATGATGGCCTACCTTGAGCCTGAATCGATCACATTCTTGGATAAAGAAGTCTTTACAGATGTCACCGCTGGCGAAAAGTATGAAACGGATTTGCTCGCTCAAGTACAGTTTCAGGGGGAGCCATCATTTTTCCTGATTCACATCGAGAATCAGGCGAGCCAACAGGTAGCTTTCGGTAAGCGCATGTTCCGCTACTTTTCCAGACTCTACGAAAAATACGACTATCCAATCTATCCGATCGTCGTTTTCTCGTATGAACAGCCAGTGACTGCTGCGCCAAGTGAGTTCAAAATTGAATTTCCTGACTTCTCAGTGTTGACGTTTAACTATCAAGTCATCCAACTCAACCAGCTCGACTGGCGCAATTTTCTAACACAGAGAAATCCAGTTGCAGCAGCTCTGATGGCAAAGATGAGGATTGCACCAGCGGATAGAGCGAAAGTGAAAGCAGAGTGTCTGCGTCTGCTCGTTACACTAAATTTAGACCCGGCTAGAATACAGCTCATCTCTGGATTTGTAGACACTTATTTAAGACTAAACTCGGAGGAAAAATCAGAATTTGATATAACGCTAGGACAAGGTGATCCCATAGTTCGAGGTGATGTGATGGAAATCGTAACAAGCTGGCGGTTGGAAGGGCGCGAAGAAGGGCGCGAAGAAGGGCGCGAAGAAGGGCGCGAAGAAGCCCGTCAAAGTCAGATAGAGTTAGTGACTTTTCTGCTAACTAGTCGACTGGGACAGTTGTCTCCCTTCCTAGACCATCAAGTACAGGGACTGGGACTGTCTCAACTAGAGCAGCTGGGAAAGCAGTCTTTGAGCTTTGGCACGGTAGATGAGCTAGCTGGCTGGCTGGCTGATTTAGAGGCGTTGGAAGGCTTTGGAGGTGAGAAGGCGGAGATACTGGGTCAGTTGAGAAGCCGGATGGGCGCGATCGCACCCAAACAAAAGCAAAAGCTTCTCTCTCTCTCCGATGCACAGTGGCAAACCCTATCAGCGCTAGAGTTGAACGATATTGATGCGCTTAATAGCTGGCTTGAGTCATGCGCTAGTCAGCAGAGCCTCAACCCGTTAGGCTGATGAGAGTCTAATGCTATTTACACATACCGCTCTGTCAGATCTCTATGCGACACCTCATTACCAGCGCCTTACCCTACATCAACGGTATCAAGCACCTTGGAAACTTGGTGGGATCGATGCTACCTGCGGATGTGTACGCGCGGTTTTTGCGGCAAGAGGGCGAAGAAGTTCTCTACATCTGCGCAACGGATGAGCATGGAACACCAGCAGAAATCGCAGCCCTAGAAGAAGGATTAGATGTCGCTGATTTTTGTAAGCGGCAGTACGAACGCCAAGCAGATATTTACCAGCAGTTTGGCCTGTCATTCGATTACTTTGGGCGGACTTCCTCTGACGAACAAAAAGAATTGACGCAGTACTTCTATCGCAGTCTAGACGAGCAGGGCTTTATCGAAGAGCGTGAGACTAGTCAGGTCTATTCCATTGCCGATCAGCGGTTTTTACCTGATCGCTATGTAGAAGGAACTTGTCCAAACTGCGGCTACGAGAGGGCTAGAGGCGATCAGTGTGAGAACTGTACGAAGCTGCTGAGTCCGACAGATCTAATTAATCCGCGTTCTGCTATTTCTGGCAGTACGGATGTCGAAGTGCGCACCAGTCGTCATCTATTCTTACGGCTAGATCAGCTCAGTGAGGATGTACGTGGCTGGGTCGATTCGCAGACCGACTGGCCAAATCTGACGCGCTCGATTGCCTACAAATGGCTAGATGAAGGGTTGCAAAGTCGAGGCATTACCCGCGATCTGAAGTGGGGCGTACCGGTTCCTAAAGAAGGGTTTGAAGATAAAGTCTTTTACGTTTGGTTTGATGCGCCGATTGGCTATGTGTCTGCGACCAAGGCATGGGGAACAGAAACAGGTGCGGACTGGAAGCGCTGGTGGTATGACGCGGATGACGTGAACTATACCCAGTTTATGGCAAAGGATAATTTGCCATTCCATACGATCATGTGGCCTGCAACAATTTTGGGCACCCGCGAGCCGTGGAAAATGGCGAACTACATTAAGGGCTTTAACTGGCTGAACTACTACGGTGGAAAGTTTTCGACCAGTTCTAAGCGCGGCGTGTTTCTAGATCAGGCGCTGGAGATTGCTCCGGCGGACTATTGGCGCTATATGCTGATGGCGTCTGCGCCAGAGTCTTCTGATTCGGCGTTCACCTGGGAACAGTTTCAGACGAAGGTAAACAAGGAACTGGCGGATAACTTTGGTAATTTTATCAATCGGATTTTGAAGTTCACGGCGTCGCGCTTTGGTAATGAGCTGCCTGCTGGGGGTGAACCGGGTAAGGCTGAAGCTGAGCTGGAGAAGACCTGTCAGGAGATGGTGGCAGGATTGCGATCGCACCTCCAGAACATGGAATTTCGCAAAGCCACTGAAGCCCTTAACGCCCTCTGGTCAGCAGGCAATCAGTACATTGATATCCGCGCGCCTTGGACCTTGTTCAAACAGGATAAAGACGAAGCGGCAGTCGTCATCCGCACCTGTATCAATTTGATTCGTTTGTATGCGATCGCCTCTGCCCCGTTCATACCGAACACCGCAGAGCAGCTATTCAGTGCTCTACAGCTAACCAAAGCAGAGCGACGAAGCACGATGAGCGACGCTACCGACTTAACGCTTTTACAGGCAGGCAGACCTTTCGAGGTACCACCCGTACTGATTCAGAAGATAGACGATGAGAGAGTGGCTGAGCTGAAAGCTCAGTACGGTGGTGATTAGCCTCAGCCGAGAAAAATCTTTTGTGACGTTTGAAGAAACTGTCTACTATTATTCGTTCGCTTCTGAGCGCGGCTATAGGCTTTGAAGAATGTTGATTCGATTAGGTGGAATCTATGAGATCGCAAAATAAAACCGATGCTTCTAGCGTTGCTGATTTTGACAGTACGACTCCACGGAAAAACTTCCTTGCTGGCGCTGCGCTAGGTGCGTTCGTAAGCATTTTTCTAATGTCGCTATCGATGAGCTTTGGCCATGTTGCGCTAGCGGATATTGGCTTCGTTCGGCCTGCGATTGTTTTGGCGATCGCGCTCACATTCGGTCTGCTAACGCTCAGGTTCAACGGCAGCTTTTTCAATTCTATGATGAACGCGCTTTCTAATTTAGGAACCTAGTTCGCATCAGCGGCAGCTCGAAGCACTCAGAATCTGATTCTGTATTCCAGCTCAAAGTCAGTGTCATCTATGTTTAGATTAGACGCGCCTCTGATATTCAGATTATCTGTAAACTGATATCCTACGCCGAGCTGTGGACGGTTGCTGCTATTGAGCACTTGTAAAAAGTCAATATCAAAGCGATCGCCAATTCCAGCCGTTGCCTCTACGCCAATGCCAATAGCGGTCGTGCTGTCTTCTCCCGTATCAGTCGTTGGAAATACTCGAAAAGATTCTAGGCCAACCGCATCTGCGACCCTGTCTCCAAAGGTAGATAGACTGCCAGCACCGACAAACTCAGCGACCTGAAGATACGACGCGCTAGTGAGCCCCGCAAACAGGTCACCGCCGACTAACGCCAACAACTGACCCTCTTCACGGGGAGGATCGCTAGTCAAAACTAGATTGTCACTGACCTCGCTAGCAGGCCCGATTGCTTCAGCGCGAACGCTAATGTATTGAACATTACCAGTCGTTTCAATCGGCGTTTCGTTGATATCTGCGCTCAAAAAACCACCCGCGACGACAGGCGTGTTCGTAACGTCAGTTTCTTGAACTCTAGCTAGCATCACAACGTCTAAGGATGGATCAAGGCCACCCTCGGGCGTGAATGTAGCTGTGTTGGCTGCATTCCTATCTAGGCGAAACTGAGTGGAGAAAAGATTTATCCAGCCAGATCTGAGCTGAACAACGCCGTCTGGCTGTAAGTTGGCAAGCGTTCCGTTGACGGTGAGATCACCAGCAGCAGTGATGTTGTAGAAGGGCTGGCCGAGAATGGTGAGGCGATCGCCAAATGCCAAGGTAAAGTCTTGTAGCGCTACGTTGTCTAAAGCACTTTCTGCACTTTCTGACTCTTCAATTTCTGCGATCTCTTGCAAACTAATATCGAGATAGTCAGCTCGATACGGGCTAATTTCTTCGATTTCTTCTTCTGTAGGCAGACTAGCTTCGCTATTTCCTCGTAGGAGCTGATTCGCTCGAATTTGGCCATTGTCGAGCACAAGGCCGCCGCTGATAGTGGGCGCTAACGCTGTACCAGTAACCAGCACCTGTCCATCAAAGTCAGCTTGCAAAAGGCTGTTGTAATCAATCGGCAGATTCTCTAATGAAATCAGTATGCCATTGGTATCCGTCTGCTGTAGCTGCTCTAGCGGTAGTCTTCCTTCTGCAATCAGCTGACCGTCATTGATCTGAGCTTGGAACTGTTGAATATCTATCTGCTCAAGATTGAACAGAATATCACCGCTGATGTTTGTCACCGGATCGCCCAGCAGCTCGCTGGTAAGAACGCCATCTCTTAAGGTCGCTTCTCCGGCAAACAGCGGTTGAGCAACTGTGCCGCCGACCTGCACGACAATCTCACCCTGGCCACCTTCCCAGCGCACCTGGCCGTCTGTAACCGCATTGACCAGCGCAAAATTTTCACCGGGTACTACGGCGGTAAGATCGATCTGCTGAGTCGGAGGCACTACGTCCATAAAGCCGAAGGCATAAGGAATGCTGCCCTCTATTACAACGGGATTATTGCTACTGACTAGGGTGCTAGCAGGTGCGATCGCCTCCTCTGCTATCTCGCTATCCAACTGGCCTTCAACTGGTAAAACTGCAATCTCACCATCTACATCCAGAACCGCGTTGCGATAGTCAAAGTCCGCGCCGATTCGATTGATCGCGTAGCCGTTGACTTCTGCATCAGTCACAGCGACCTCACTGACTACAACAGGATTAGAGAGACTGCCGCCAAAGGTGGTTACTGTATCTAGATCTCCTGTTACTTCTGCTGGCAAAGGGTAGAACAGCTCGACTAGCTCAATAGGCACATTGTCTGCGGCTAGTCGGCCGTCTAGCTGATCTAGGCTGCCATTTGCTACTAGCGTAATCTCTGTCTCACCTGCATTCACGTAGGCCGTGTCGAGCGATAGCTCTCCTTGCTGAATGTCACCTTGCAGTGCGAATTCATTCTCCTCTGTATACTGTCCCCACTCCCAACCTCCCCCTTGAAGATCAAAATCAGCCGTCAAATCAGATGGCGCAGATGTTCGCCCTGCGACTGCAATCGCACCTGTAAATTCTCCTGTTAGCTCATCTATATCAGGCAGCGCCAAGTCACCGGCCTCAGTCTCTTCTGGTGGGTTCTCTTCTAAAAATGCAACAAAGCTATCTAGCTTCTCTAGCAAGCTAGCGTCAGGAACGCCTACAGGCACGGTGGCTAGATCGGCGGCTGATCCTGTTGGAGCGTCAGGAGTACTAACGCCAAAGGCGCTCAAGTCGACTGCTGCGATAATAGGCACCAGATCTTCAATACGACCTTCGGCAACTGTTAGCAACCCTTCGTACTGGATATCGTCTTGAGAGGTACTTGGCAAACTAGCGCTAGCTGTCAATAGATATCGACTGTCCTCAAAAAGAAGTTCTCCGCGCTGAATATCGACTGTGTTATTGGCGTAGGCAAAGCTAGCGGTGAACTGCTCGGCGTCAACGGGTGAGAGTGAGGGATCTGCGATCGCCACCTCCCCTGTCACAATCGGATTGTTCAAGTCAGTCAAATTTGCATCTACACTTGCATCCAATCGACCTTCAACAGTGCCGAATCCGTACTCTACAGCAGGTCGAATATCTAATAGATCTAATGGCAGTTGAACAACATTCGCCTGAAACTGACTGTTGTCTCCAGAGCCGTTCGCAATAAAGTCCAGATTTTGGACTTCAAAGGAAATTGGCCTATCTAGCAGATCTTCTGCGGGAGAGCCTCCGATAGCTAGCTGAATGCGATCGCTTATCCCACGCAGATCCACTTCACCACCCGATGAAAGCGAGAAGGCCACTGGGCCGCTCAACGGTTCAAATAGCAGCTCATTGATAGCAAGGCTGTCGAGTCTGGTATCTCCAACAATTCTAGGATCGGCTAGCGTTCCAGTTACTTGCCCCTCGAAGCTAGCAAATCCATTGACGTAAGCGTAGTCACTGACGGTCTGGGGCGAAAAGCTATTGACAGGCTGAAGATCGAACGAGTCGAGAGAGACGTATAGGTTGAGATCGTCAACTAGGTTTGGCCGATTTTGATCGAGGCCAATAGTGCCGTCGGCGTAGACGCCTGGAGCGTTGAAGTAATCGATTGCCAGACGATCCCCCTGCAAGCGAAAGGCAGTGGTCCAGTCGCCTCGATCTAGCAGCGGCTCGCTAGCGGCAGTGAGCTGGACTGCGGCATTAGCGATCACCGCGTCCCCAGCCACTTGGATGCTGCCAAGGTCTAGCGCGTCTAGATTTCCAGACGCAAGAATATTTGCACTTAGCAGCCCTTCTGCCTGGTCTGTAAACTGCTGAACCGGAATACTGCGCGTAGCCACATCGGCCTGAAAATTACGGCTGTCTATATTTAGTGAGGCAACAGCGCTCAGCGACCCTTGGGCGACTCGCAGTAGAGTATTATCTAGCGTCACAATATTGTTAGCTAAGGCGACTTCTCCAGTGCCGGGAAAGTCAGATTCTGAGAGTCGAAATGGAGCGAAGGCGGTGAGCGATCGCAGATCATCCGCCACCCCCGCCACGCTAATATCAGCGCTCAAATTGCCAACTACCGTGTCTTCTAGTAGCGTAACGCCGTAGTCCTGAGCCAGTGCATCGGTCGAAATATTAGTCGCCTGGGCCTCTAGCTCGAAAGCGAGACTGTCTAAATCTAGAACAGCTTCAGCGTTCAGCGTGCCATTAGTCACCTGTACCAAAGTGTTGTCTAGTATCAGCGTATTGTCTGCTAAAGCAATTTCCCCGGTGGCCGGAAAGTCAGATTCCGATAGCTGAAACTGCGCGGTTGCAGCGGGTGAGTCTAGGCTACCTGCGGCCTGGATATCAGCGCTGAGGTTGCCAACTATAAGATTTTCTGGAATGGTAACGTCATAGATTTGCGCAAACGTGTCGGCGGGCAAGCTGTCTGCTTCTGCTTCTAGATCAAACGTCAAATTCTCTAGATCTGATAGATCCAGTTCGCCGCGAGCGACCACTAGCCCACCTACCTGAGGAAGTAGACGGAGCTGATTGAGATCAAATTGCGATCTGGTTACCTCAAAATCAGCCGTCGCACTCTGGAAATCTACCCGGTCAATCAGCAAAGGCTGCAAGCTAGCGAGTCGGCCCCGTGCCTGAGGCTCGTCTAGTTCCCCGCTTACTTGCATGTCTAGCTCAAAGGCACCCTCTGCGGCTACGGGTATATCAAAACCACCGAGCGATCGCGCCTTTGCAATAGTGATTTCAGGAACTCGCGCCCTCAAGTCGTATCCTTCCTCCCAGTCCACATCTCCCGACACGCTTAAAATCACGTCGTCTAGCTCTAGGCTAGTGCCTTCTACGGTGACCGCTTGCCCCTTGAATACAAGCTGACTGCGAATGTCTTCGACCGGGGCAGATAGCCGACTGGCCCGCAGCTCGCCATCTTGCAAAGAGGCTACACCCTTTATATCAGTAATCTCCTGGTCTATCTTGCCCTCTGTAAGCGCTGTAACCAGCGTCAGGTTGGCGTCTAGCTCGCCCGACGATAGCCCAACAGAATCAGGCAAAAAGATATTGACTCCCGCCACCGGAACATCATCAGCCTGCACAGTCGCTTTCACAGCCTGAGTATTTAGATTGCCTGATCCGTTGATATCAAAACGGCCAGAATCAAGCGCTCCTGCTGCCTCGAACGTGAGTTCTTTCGCTTCCTCACCAAAGAACTCGACTAGGACATCGGCATCGCTAAGCTGGACAGGTTGCCTTCGAACAATCGCCGCCACGTCCGGATCGGTATAGGGAACTGCTTCGATGCTGGCATCTTCAATTTCGATTGACTGAATTTCAGACTTAATCCGCGACTCGGCTTCATCTGATTCTGGTAGCTCGAAGTCGGTCCAGGTACCGTCTTCCGCCTGCACTAGCGACACCTGCGGGCGGACAAGAATGATTTCAGATTTGGCAATCTGTTGAAAGATGAGCGATCGCAGCCCTACCTTTACCTCAATTTCATCTATCGTTATTGAAGATTTATCTGTTGCAGTCGGCGGCACAACGGACTTGCCCAGCCGCACGCCCCAAAACGAAAACCCTTCCACATCGCCCAGCTCAGTCGGACGCGCGATCGCCTCATCAACGCTAGCCGTCACCCTTGGCAGCAGCAGCGCTGTCACAATTCGATTGCCCCAAACCCCTAGCACCACACCGCCGACAGCAGCAACTACACCTAGTCCGCCAGCCACCGTCAGCAGCATATTTCGCAAGCGATGAGACGAGTAAGACGCAGCCTGCTCTGGGGTTGCCTGCTCTGGTGGCAGAGGATCGGGCGTATCAGGCATAGTGTCGTACGGTTGAAGCCGTTCTAAGAGGCTCGTCTAGAAAGCGTATGTGAATACTATCAGTTAAGTAGATCCACGCTAGCACCGATCTTTCTAGAATAATCCAAAAGTTGGAGGATAATACGATTGCACCGCAGGAGGCTATATCCAGTGTTGGACCCGACTACTTTAATCTCTTTTGGGCTGGTGGTACCTATATCGCGTTAGGCATGGCGGCGGCGACGGTATCTCCAGCTCGGAAGTAGTTTTTCTTGTGGGCTGTGCAAACTTATGAGCTGTGCAAAATGAACCGTGCAAAGTGTACAAGCATTGCCTGCTTAGGAATCGTCAGCGTTTGGACAGCTACTCTAGCTGCCTGCACGAGTAGCGGCCAGACGGTAGGCGATACGGACAATATGCCGTTTGTAGCCGTGACGCAGACAGTCGGTATCTCTGATCTGAATGCGGTGCGCGACGGGATAAAAGACGAGCTGGCGGCGGCTGGCTATGAAGCCGATAAGACGCTGCGCTGGGAGTGGCGCAGTGCAGGGGGCAGTCCGGCGACAGCCAGGCAGATTGCAGATAAGTATGCAGCGGCTAATCCGGATGTGATTGTGGCGATCGCACCACCTAGCGTGCAGGCCGTCGCCTCAGCAGCGAACAACATTCCTATCATCTTTTCAGCAATTGGCGATCCAATTGGCGCAGAGCTAGTCACTAATGTTGATCAACCGGGTGGCAACATCAGCGGCGTTAGCGATCGCCTTCCTATCGCTCAGCAGTTAGCGCTAATTAAAAAGATTCTGCCAGAATCAACAGTTTTAGGCGTTGTCTACAGTGAAAACGGCAGTCACTCATCAGATCTAATTTCGCTGGTGAATGAGAACGCGGCAGAACAAAATTTAGGGGTTAGAGCAGTCACTGTTTCTGCTGAGGAAGCAACAGCAGTCGTAGGGAGTTTGATAGATCTAGTAGATGCGATTTACGTTCCAGACGAAAACTCGCCGACGGATAACGCGACGAATTCTATTCTAGAGTCGGTGATTCAAATAGGAAGGGAGAATCAGATACCTGTATTTGCAGCGAGTGCGGATGCGGTAATTGGCGGAGCGATCGCAACTGTCAGCGTCGACTATTATGATATTGGCCGTCAGACTGGGGAAATGGTGCTCGAAGTGCTCAGTGGCAGCAGGCCGGGCGATCTGTCGATTGAGTTTGTTGAGGATCCGCAGCTAGTGATTAACCCGGCAGCAGCAACGGCCATGGGCATTGAGCTACCTGATTCTGTTGTTTCTCAGGCTGATGAGATAATCGAATAGCGCGATGCGCCATCGAGTCGCACAAAAGCGTCATAAACTCTTCGATTTCCTTCGCTCGATCCTGATGATCTAAGAAGAAAGATTGAGAGTTTTGTTGAGCGGGCCAAACAGATGACACAGAACGGGGAGGTGGATTAATAATGATTCTGAATGACTTGCCAGGCGCAGAGTTAATTCTGCCTGGAATAGCCGATCTTGATAGAGGAGAATGCACACAACACCCATAATCAAAACAGGAAGCTTTGGGTTGAATTAGGGACATGTCATTTTTAGCGCAAAAGGGACCGAGTAAAACTGACAGACAGCAGGTACTCTGTAGTGCGCTAGTTGGCATCGGTGTGGCGGCAACGTTAGTCTGTGCCGGACTGTGGCTAAGAACGCGCAATCAGGTTCATCGCATTACTTTTGCTACTGGGGGCGAGACGGGGGAGTACTACGCTTTTGGGCAGGCGATCGCACAAGTCACTGAAAAGCAAACGCCTAATCTCAAGATAGAAGTTGTTGCTTCTGCGGGCTCTGCTGAAAATATGAACAGCGTGCAAACTGGCGCGGCTGATCTGGCTTTGGTACAGAGCGATACAGCTGTGCAGCCAGCTGTTAGGGCCGTGGCGCAGCTCTACCCCGAGATGTTTCATCTAGTGGCACGCAAAACGGCAGATATTCAAACCCCACGAGATCTACGAGGCAAGCGAGTTGCCCTAATGCCAGAAGGAAGCGGTTCCTACGACCTGTTTTGGCCGCTGGCGACTCACTATGGTCTGTCTGCTCAAGACTTTACAGCTCAGCCGATGTCCGCAAAAGAGGCCCACGCGGCACTACGCGCAGGCGAGGTAGATGCCCTGTTCCGAATTATTGGACTGGGCAATCCATCGGTAGCTGAGCTTTTCCAAGATAGTCAGCTTGAGCTGGTGGAAATCTCTCAGCTAGGAGCCCTACAGCTGACTCAGCCCTATCTAGAGTCAACGGTAATTCCACAGGGTAGCTATAGCGGCAGTCAGCCTACCCCACCAGAAGATTTGCCAGTAATTGCTGTTAGTGCGCTGCTAGTCGCCAATGAGGAAGTAGATCCTGAGATTGTGAAAACGATTACCAGCGTGCTGTACGAGCATCGTAACGAGCTGATTTTACTGACACCAAGAGCCGCTAATATTCAGTCACCCGAGCGCAGTCAGAATTTAGGATTTCCCCTGCATCCTGGTGCAAAAGCTTACTACGCGCAAGATACGCCCTCTTTTGTCGTGAAGTATGCCGAGGCAATGGGCTTTCTACTTTCTCTGTCTTTTCTCACAGTTTCTAGCTTTTGGCAGTTTCGGCAGTGGCTCATAGGACGGCAAAAGAACAGAGCTGACGATTACAACTTAGAGATTTTGGCGCTGATTGAGCGGTTGGAGCAGGCTAGAACGCTAGCAGAGCTACAGACGTTACGGCAGCAGCTTTTCTCTATTCTGCGGCAGGTGGTGATTGATTTGGATGTCGATAAGATATCACCAGAATCTTTCCAGTCTTTCACGTTTCCGTGGGAAGTGGCGATGACGACGCTGCACCATCAGGAGCTGGTGCTGCATCAGGCTGAATCGGAAGAGAGTTGATACCAAATTCTGCTGCCCCCCAGGAATTGCTGTACGTGCTACGCCCCTACGGTTTGCCGCATGAATTGGGACCATTCAACTCGGAATCTCGAATGCATGCGGCTGCTATATCGAATGGTCTCTCCGCGCGAATATTCGATCTATCTGTGCAAACAGGTCTTCTCTTGTCGTGGCGTTATCAAGTACGTAGTCAGCTTTCTTACACTTTTGTTCTACATTCATCTGAGCATTTATCCTATCGCTGGCAGCTGCTTCTGAAAGCTGATTTCGCTGCATCAGCCGCTGCTTTTGCTGAACTGGTCGACAATACACCACCCAAATCTCACTAACTAAATGCGTCAGGTTGGCTTCAAACAGTAGCGGAATAGAATATACCAGCGTCTGACTGGATGAGAAAGTGCTAGTTACTTCGGCAAATTGCTCTCTGACAAAAGGATGAATCTGCGATTCTACCCACCGTTTTTCAGCCGCGTTTTGAAAAATGATATCGCCTAGCTGTTTGCGATTAAGCGTGCCGTGAGGCAATAGGATGTCTGTGCCATAGCGGCGAGCGATCGCATCTAAAATCTCACTGCCTTTCGCCACTGCCTGCCGCGCATACACATCGGCATCTAAAATAGGCAGCTTGTACTGACTGGCCAGATAGTCAGAGACTGTGCTTTTCCCTGTCGCAATTCCACCGGTCAAACCAATAATTCGTCGTGTAGTCATTGGGTTTCCGACTGACTAGCCCACGCTTCCAAGCCTGCTGTTAGACCCATCAAGGTGTACTCGCTGGCTTCTAGGGTAACTTTGCCCAACAGTTCTCGGCAGTCTCTTGAGGTCTGGGGGCCGATGGAGGCGATCGCAACCCCCTCTAGCGTTACCAACCAGTCTGGCCCAAACGTCTTTTCCATCAGCTGCGCAAAGTGTCGCACCGTTTTGGAACTAGCAAACGTGATTGCATCAACTGCATTATTCTCCAACACCAGCTTTGCAGCAGGCGGAATACTGTCGGGACAGGCCGATTCATAGGCTGCTACTTCTGTGATAAGCGCGCCCTTTTCTGTCATCGCCTTTACCAAGACATCTCTACCGCCTTGTTCTACTCGGGGAAACAACAGATTTTTACCGGTTGGATCTTCAGGGAAGCATTCGATTAGAGAATCAGCAACAAAGTCTGGTGGGATAAAGTCAGCAGTGAGTCCTCTTTGTTTTAAGAAGTCATTTGTCTTCTTACCGACAACTGCGATTCTAAGATGAGCTAAAGCGCGTAAGTCTTTGCCGTTGTGTAGCAATCGATCTAGAAAGAAATTGACCGCATTGGCCGAGGTGAGAATGAGCCAGTCGAATGTGGGGAGAAGAGCGATCGCACTGTCCATCTCTTGCCAGCTTTTGGGCTCGCGAATCTCTAACGCGGGCAGATCGATTACCTGCGCGCCTCGTTCTATCAGCATCTGGTTAAACTGTCCCGCCTGACTCGCTGCTCTGGTCACCAGGATAGTTTTATTAGATAGCGCCTGAGCGGTTGCGAGCGGCGGACTCAGGTACTGCCGCAGAGCGACGACTTCACCAATGACGATGATGCAAGGAGAGAGTTTAGCGCTGCCAACAATTTGGGCAATGCTCAGCAGCGTGCCCTGCCAGATCTGCTGCTGTGGTTGGCCTGCCCAGCGGATGATGGCAACAGGCGTTTCAGGGCGCTTTTGGTGAGTGAGTAGGCGATCGCAAATTGCTCGCAGTGCTCGTCCACCCATCAGGAAGACTAGAGTTTGGAGTCGTGCGATCGCCCCCCAGTCCAGTGCATCCAAGTCATGCGCAGTGAATACCCCAAACCCACGACTTAGAACCGGGTCCGTCAGTGGGATATCCGCTAGCAGGGGCGCTACCAAAGCCGATGACAGTCCCGGCACCACCTCAAAATTACAGCCCGCCCCCTTTAGCGCCTGAATCTCCGCCGTCGCCCGCCCAAATACAAACGGATCGCCCGCCTTCAGTCGGACTACCTGCTTCCCAGCCTGGGCAAGTCGGACCAGCAGCTGATTGATCTCAGCCTGCGGCGTACTAGGCTGGCCGCCCCGCTTTCCGACATGCCACAGCTCACAATCCGCCGATAGCTGCTGCAAAAGGGAACCGCTCACCAGCGCATCGTATACCAAGGCATCAGCCTGCGATAGCAGCCGCTGTCCTTTGCAGGTTAGATAGTCAATACTGCCAGGGCCCGCACCTAGCAGATAAACCTTGCCGCTGTTAAGGTTAGATTCAGATTTAAAGTCGGGCATACGCTTTAGCTATAGCCGTACCGTATATATACTCATAACATTCTGCTGCATGTTGGCATGCCATTATTTGTTAGTTGCGCCAATTGTTGAGCCAATCAACCTCTCCTCAAGTATTGGACAGGTTGTGATACGGCAGAGTTTCTATAAAAGTCTACACAGAGTTTGTATCGCTATTTGTAGACTCTTGAAGAATTGCTTGTTTGATGAGTTGTTAATAGCAAAGACTCAGTAGTATTACTGTATCCGTAGCCGCACTGGTTTAGATACTCTGAGCCACCGTTGCTTTGGAAGATCGTGAAAAAAGGATCGGGAGATTAGGGATATGACATTTTTTCAATCGCTTAGTAACGCGTTTACCTTCTTGGCTGAAGCTGTTTATAGAATCTTTAGTCCCCACGACGATGCCTATCCAGCAACAGGGATGCAGCCGTTTCTAGGTCGCCCCTATTCAAAGCGAGCACGCGCTAGATACTAAAAGCGCTGAGTCTGGTCTTGGTAAAAATTCAGAGCCCTCAAGTTCTTTCACATAGAACCTGAGGGCTTTTTCGAAGGTTGATTTTGTCGAGTCAGGAGACTTTAGATAAGTTTCTTAGGCTTCTGCCACCTCAGCTACCTGCTTTTCCCTGAGTGTCATTTCGTCAATCACTAGTGCGGAAAGCGCCGGGATAGAATCGTCGCCCGTGATCAGTCTAGCGCCGCGCTGACTGGTGAAGTAGTGCCAGCCCCACTGAAGGAGGACGAGCAGCTTATTATCAAATTCTACTAGGTAGTAAATGTGAACGAATATCCATAAGAACCAGGCGGGGAAGCCGGAGAACTTGGCAAAGCCCAGGTCAGCAACGGCTTCGTTGCGACCGATGACGGCCATACTGCCTTTGTCTTTGTACTGGAATGGGCTAACGGACTTTTTCTGTAGGCGACGCTGAATGGACTCAGCTAGATAGCTGCCTTGCTGCATGGCCGTTGAAGCGGTTCCGGGCAGTGGATTTTCGCTGTTATGAGCGTAGTGGGCCAGATCGCCTGCGATGAAGATATTAGGACAGCCTGGAACGCTAAGATCCGGCTCTACGATAATGCGGCCAATGCGGTCAAGTTCTGCGCCAGTTTGCTCTGCGATCGCCTTACCCATTGGCGATGCTTTGATGCCCGCTGCCCACAGCACTGTGAACGCCTGCACCTGCTCAATCGAATCACCGCTTTTGAGCGTAACGATGTCACCTTCGATGTTAGTAACTAGCGTGTTAGTGCGCACTTCTACGCCTAGCTTTTCCAAGGACTTTTTGGCTGCTACTGAGAGATCACCAGGATAAGGGGGTAGCACCCTATCCATGCCTTCTAACAGCACCACCTTAGTCTCACCGGGATTGATGCTGCGAAAATCTTCTTTTAGCGTCTCGTAGGCAAGCTCCGCTAGAGCACCCGCTAGCTCGACGCCCGTCGGACCGCCCCCAACGATAAAGAACGTCAGCAGCGCTTCGCGCCGAGCCGGGTCAGTTTCTTTTTCAGCAGCTTCAAAGGCTAGAAAGATTCTACGGCGAACTTCTAGCGCGTCTTCAATGGTCTTCATCCCAGGCGCAATATTAGACCACTCATCTTTGCCAAAGTAGTGGTGACTAGATCCTGTTGCCATAATCAGGCTGTCGTAGCTGACGGTCTCGCCGTTCTTGAGCCTGACTGCCTGAGCCTCTGGTTCTATCCCTACAACTTCGCCCATCAGCACCTGCACATTCTTTTGCTTGCTAAGCACAGAGCGTAAAGGAGAAGAAATATCACCAGCCGACAGGCCACCAGTAGCGACCTGGTATAGCAAAGGCTGGAAGAGGTGGAAGTTGCGCTTGTCTATTAAAGTAACTTTGACGTTAGCGTTACCTAGAGCTTTGGCTGCGTAGAGACCGCCAAATCCTCCGCCAACAATGACAACGTGATGCTGAGGCTTCTTTCCAGTTGTGGCTGCTGTAGAGACCGGCCGTTGCTGTAGAGCTGCTGTCATGATTGCCTTGCCAGATGGGTTTAGATAACTTAAATAAAGTTTATATCTTTAATGCCCAGTTTCTGCCAGTGGTTTTTCATGACTTTATGAAAAATTGTTGGATTTGATCGCCATATGTCCTGTACATGTGCGTATGCTATCAGGCTAGA
Source organism: uncultured cyanobacterium (assembly GCA_963838725.1). Classification (GTDB taxonomy): domain Bacteria; phylum Cyanobacteriota; class Cyanobacteriia; order Phormidesmidales; family Phormidesmidaceae; genus Phormidesmis. Next base: position 20,012 of record CAWISM010000018.1, read on the forward strand.
ACATTATGTAACGGTGATATTGCGGCGACTATGGCAGTAGCTTAGATTTGGATAGCCAGATGATAGTCGGCTAGATAGTAAGCGGCGGAAGGTGAAGGACTATGGGGCTGATCGTTCAAAAATATGGCGGCACTTCGGTAGCAGATGCTGAGCGGATTCAAGCGGTGGCTAAGCGGATACACGATACGGTGTTAGCTGGCTATTCGGTGGTAGTGGTAGTCTCGGCAATGGGAAAAACCACCGATGTGCTGTTGAAATTAGCCGATGGCGTCTCTAGCAATCCCAGTCGGCGGGAGATGGACATGCTGCTCTCCACAGGTGAGCAGGTAACGATCGCACTGCTGAGTATGGCCCTGCATGAGCGAGGACAGGCGGCAATTTCTCTGACCGGGGCTCAAGTCGGGATTGTAACTGAGGCGGAGCATACTAGAGCGCGCATTCTAGAAATTCGCACAGAGCGGCTAGAGCGACACCTAAACGAAGGCAAAGTAATCGTGGTGGCTGGCTTTCAAGGAACTAGCGGGGGCACAGGTAGCCAATGGGGCGGCGACGATCTAGAGATTACAACTCTGGGAAGAGGCGGATCGGATACGTCGGCAGTAGCGTTAGCAGCGGCAATGCAGGCGGAGCGCTGTGAGATATATACTGATGTGCCAGGGATCTTGACGGCGGATCCGCGCCTAGTGCCAGATGCGCAGCTGATGGATGAGATCACCTGTGATGAGATGTTAGAGCTAGCGAGTCTGGGCGCGAGCGTCTTGCACCCTCGGGCGGTGGAGATTGCGCGTAACTATGGGATTCCGCTGGTTGTGCGATCGAGCTGGACGGACCAGCCGGGGACATGGGTGACTGGACCGATGCCTCAGCCTAGAGCGCTGGAAGGACTAGAGATTGCGCATCCGGTCGATGCGGTGGAGTTCGATGCAGATCAGGCGAAGGTGGCGCTGTTGAGGGTGCCGGACCGTCCGGGGGTGGCGGCGAGGTTGTTTGGTGAACTGGCCGATCAGTCGCTGAATGTGGACCTGGTCATCCAGTCGATTCATGAGGGTAATTCTAATGACATTGCGTTTACGGTGCGATCGCGTGTCTTGAACCAAGCAGAGAGCGTCGTTGAACACATTGCGCCAATGCTTCGCACTCACCCAAGCGCTACGGATGAAGCCGAGATGCAGTCGGCTGGCAATATTGCCAAAATCAGCATCGCGGGGGCCGGGATGATTGGCAGACCTGGCGTAGCGGCTGGGATGTTTTCAGCGCTGGCAGCGGCTGATGTCAATATTCAGATGATTGCGACTTCTGAAGTGAAGGTGAGCTGCACGGTGGCGCAAGCAGACTGTGATCGGGCGATCGCAACGCTGTGCAGTCATTTTGAGGTAAGCAGCTCTCCGGCTCGAATTGAGCAGGGCCAGCTAGATTCTAGGGATCTTCCTTCGGTTCGAGGCGCAGCGTTAGACCTGAACCAGGCGCAGCTAGCGATCCGCTATGTGCCAGATAGGCCAGGACTAGCCGCTAGAATCTTTCAAATTCTGGCTGATCGCAGCATCAGTGTGGATATGATTATTCAGTCTCAGCGTAGCCGTCCTCATCCCAGCCAAATGGCAGGCCAGACAGCGGGCCAGATAGCAGGCCAGATGACGCGAGATATTGCCTGCACCGTGGCACAAGCTGACGCTAATTTGGCTAGAGACGTACTGCAAGCGGCGGCGGCGGAGCTGAACTATGGCGAGGTGATCGTGGAACCTGCGATCGCCAAAGTCAGTATCGTTGGGATCGGCATGATCCATCGCCCTGGCATTGCGGCAGCGATGTTCAAGGCGCTTTCAGCAGCGGATATCAATATTCAGATGATTGCTACTTCAGAGATCAAAATTAGCTGCGTCGTCGCTCAAGACAAAGGTGTGCAGGCGCTAAAAGTTGTCCATGCGGCGTTTGATTTGGCTAACAATTTGGCTGGTGACCTAGTGGATAGCAAGGCAGTAGAGGTAACTGTATGAACCAGGATACGGTCCTGTTTCTTAGCGGCGTACTGCTGTTGATTGGATATCTGATCTTTTCGGCAAAGACAGAAATGGGTACTCAAATAAAGTTCAAGTGGCCCTGGCAAAAGTAGCCCATAAAGCCCGTAAAAGTATGCCTACGTAATGCTAAGGAGGGATATCCTCACTGGAGCGTAGCCGTTAAGCTTGCGATATTGAATATGCGAGATGACGGTGGGTTACTAATGCGGTGGGCGCGTCGCTTGCATGCACTTTGTCTATACGGTAGCTTTCATGAACAACAATTTGATTGAGTCATTCTACAGCTGGTATCGCGGAGCGCTACGTCATCCTAAGTGGCGCTGGGCTATTATCTTGGGAACCGCTTTTTATCTAGTCAGTCCAATCGATATTTCGCCCGATCTGATTCCGATTGTAGGTTGGATAGATGATGGTATCTTGGCGACTTTGCTATTGACTGAGCTTTCTGCTTTGGCGATGGACTACTTAAAGAAAGGAAAGGACGAAGAGACTACGGTCGCTGATGCGGACACCACAATTGACGTAGACGTGGAAACTGTCTAGCGCTGAGTAGATATCGAGATTGAGAAAGGGTAGGTGTGTAATGCATCTACCCTTTTTGTTATGGTGCTTCAGTCTGAGGTGCTTCGGTCTGAGGTGCTTCAATAGGGTCGGTCAGTGGCGTTTCGGGTTCTGATGTGGTCGTGGGTATCCAAGTGCCGATGTCCCAAGTGCTGGTGTCCCAGGGGGTGGGATCGACTCCGGTGATGCGATCGCTCACCCCGTTAGTCACTGCTCGTCGCACCAGCGGAATCACAATGGCATCTTCAAACAATATCGTGTTCATCCTTTGAAAGAGCTGCGCTCTCTTCTGGGGGTCCAGCTCTTTGCTAGCCTGCTCCCAGACTTTGTCGTACTCAGGGTTGCAGTAGCGAGCGTTATTTGGCTTTTGCCATCTGTTTTCTAGCGACGCAATTTCGTCGCACAGCCACCAGCTCATGTAGATAGAAGGATCTGGTGTGTCGCTACCGATGTTGTATTTCTGCATATCCGCGTAAAAGTGGTTGAGGCTGCGAGTTTCTGCTGGGTTCGCAGAAAAGAAGTCGTCACCAATCACCCGGCGATTCTCGACTGCTATCCCTACTGCTTTGAGGCTGTCTTCGACAAAATCCTGGGTCTGCTGACGGACCGGGTTGATCGGTGTTTGAAACACTAGGCTCATTTCGACGCCATCTTTATCGCGGATGCCATTATCGTTGGTATCTTTCCAGCCTGCTTCGTCTAGAAGCGTTTTAGCTTGCTCAACATCGTATTGGTAGGGCAAGCTAGGATTGACGTAGGCGCGAGGAAACGGCAGGAGCTGGTTGGTCCGCTGACCGGCGTTGCCGTAGATTTGGTCTGCGATCGCCGTGCCATCAATCGCAAAACTAATCGCCTGACGCACCCGCACATCGCTCAAGAACGGATGCGGATTCTCTACGCTCGATTTTTCGCCTTCTTTGGTGGCCTTGTTCGGATCCGTCGGATTCAGCATAATCCGCTCTACAAACGCACCAAACGTAGCCATCACCCGCCCCTCGCTGCCCGCAGCTAGATTCAGACGATCTTCTACGCCTAGCTGCAAATTGTGCGCAAAATCCGCCGTCCCTTCGCGCAGCACTTGGCGCGCAGCTACATAAGGCGCGATGCCACCTTGTAGCTCTACCAGCGTAAAAGCCGGTAGCCCTCCTCGAAACTGCTCATTAGCGGCAAAAGTCCAGCTACCGTCTGTAACCGTAATGAATCGGTAGGGCCCGGTCCCGACTGGCTGTAAATTCTCTGGAGCCTGCCGCGCGTTGATCCCCTGCGTCTGCTCGAAAACATGCTTCGGAAGAATCATGCCGTTCTGCCCGGTGAAAGGCAGTGCCCAGGAAGGATTGGGCGCTTTGAAGGTGATTTTGACCGTTAGTGGATCGATGGCTTCGACTTTCTCGATTGCCTTGTAGTATTTCTCAGTGACCGCTGCTACCTTCGGATCGCTGACGAATTTGTAGGTAAAAACTACATCCTCTGCTGTGAAGGGCTGACCATCTGACCACCGAATATCTGGCTTCAGTTGCCAAGTAACCGATCGTCCATCTACAGGCAGACCTCCATTTTCTGGCGTGGGAATTACCGATGCTAGGACTGGGACCATACTGCCATCGGCTGCGTAGGTTGCAAGTGGCTCGTATACAATCCTTGCCGCTTCAAAGTCTTGAAAACCGCTGGCTAAGTGCGGATTAAGCGTTGTCGGCGTCCGGCTATACAGCAGTTTGAGCACTGAACTAGCGCGGGGCTCTTTCGGTTCATCAGAAACGACTGGCGCTTGAGAGCAGCCTGATACGGATAGCAGCCCTGTTAAGAGCAACCCTACAGATAGGCTCAGTGCAGATCGGCTGGGTAGTCTACAGGCGGACAGCAAAGATTTCATCACAGGCATAGGGGAGTGTAGCAACGGGTAGATGACGGAAATCTGAGGGCATAGTCTTTTTCTATACGGTCTTGCTTTAGCTGTTTTCGGACAAAAAAGGCAGTCGCTCTGCAATTGGGTCGCTCACAAGCGTTTCTGATAGGCGCGCCCAGTATTCACTCAAAAAGTGAATCTGGCGTAGCCCTACGATTAGATTTAGGCCCGGCACAACGATCCACCATGATACCAACGGTGGTTTCCAACCTTGCTCTGCATACAGCCGATTAATTTCCCGGTACAGCCGAAACTGCACGATATAGATCCAAAGCACTCCTAAAAAGGCAAATCGGCCAAACCAGCCGGGTACATCTGGATCGAAAGCTGCTAGCAGCAGCGGCACCGCAATTCCCAATACAAAAGGAACAAGGCAAAGCGCACCAGACCAGGCTTTTTGACCGTGCGCTTTTAGCTCATCTTGGATCATCCACTTGTAGTAGCCGTAGTACAAAAGGCCCGTTATCGCTGAGCGCCAGATCACTTGCGTCATCGGTCGGGGCTTTCCTAGTATCGGTTCTGGGGCGGTTGCGGTTGGAGAAGTCGCAGTCATAGCAGGAGAGGTAGGTCTTTAGATATGAAAGTTAACACGTTAGCCAATTTACGTTTTGTCCTGACTGCTGCCTTCGTTTTGGAAGAATTAAGTGGTAGATGCACCCGACCGTTCCCTGGTTCTCATTGAGGACTAGGGAATTTTTTTACCTAATGGCAAATTTGTAAGGCTTACCAGAGCGATCATCCCCAGAGACCGTAAAAAAGGCCGCACGAGGCGACCTTAAAGCTTTGAGCGAATTTTCAGTCATCGTAGCGGCAGATGTGATTGCCGCGTACCGCTTGAGTTTGCTGACGCGGATTTATATCAGGCGTCGGCAGCGGGTGCCGATTCATCTGTTGCCGTTTCTTCACCAGTGGCGGCGACTTTTTCTTCAGCGGCAGTTTCTTCAACTGCGGTTTCTTCAGCAGCGGTTTCCTCAGCAGCGGTTTCTTCTACTTCTACTTTCTTTGTAGGTTTAGGACCACGCATTAGCGCAGGGTTCGTAGGCGTTTTGGGGGTGTCGTCCTTGTCGCGACCACGGCCCTTACCTCTGCTTTTACCACCACGACCCCGGTCATCGCGCTCATCGCGGCTGTCGCTAGTTTTGGCTCCATCGTCAGTGCGATCGCCCTTCTTAATTGGTTTGGGCGTATTGCGCGTCGCTTTTGGCTGATCGTCTGTAGCCTGAGTGTCTTTCGGCTGGTCGTCAGTAGGGTTAGCTGATTGAGCTGCTTCGCGATCGCTCTTCTTAATGGGACGATCTACCATGGAATTATCCGCCTGTACGTAAATTGCTAGACAATCGTAACATGGCAATATGGCCCAATTAAATTGGCTAGCTAGGCGGCCAGGCATCCACATCTTTATCCAAGGTCGGCTCGCTGCCTAATAAAGGGGTATCTCCCTCAGAGGACGCGTCGATTGTTTTACCCACCTCACCATTATCTAGCACCGCTTCAGGATCAAAGTTCAGCCCTAGAACATCAATCAGGGCATCTTCGTCGGAATTGAGCTGATAGAACGGCACCATTAGGTTAGACAGTTTGGGTTCTAGCGCGTTGACTACCCCTAGAATCAGAAAAGAAGATGGCCTGCGACCCCCTTCAGGTGTGCGCACAGAGGTCGTGGCCATCTGCACTTCTAGCCAGGTGCGATTGGCCCGAAAGTAGTCCAACCACTTGTCTCGAATAACAGAGGTAAAGTTCTCAAAAAAGGCCATTGTTCAACCTATAAGGAATCGTTAGAAGGTCAGCAAATCCTACCCAGCCTAGTTTGACCGCTAGCGTCGAAAAGTAGGCTGATGACTGATGTAGAGTCAATCAAGGCAAATGCGTTTGCCCCAATATCGCAGCAATCTAGCACCCTTCAGGCGAGTTGACTAGGGCATATCAAATTATTTTTATCAATATATCTACGGTTGCGCGCTCAGTGGTTACCTGGTTCATGAGCAACCGCTATATCTAGAAGCCGCTAATTAAGGAACGGACTGCCCACGCTCAGATTCCCATCTTGAACTCCCGTCGTCAAATCGGTGTTGACCTTATTGCGCTCTCTATACGCTTCAACAGCGCTGTGCACGTCTGCCACAATTTGCTCGTGGGTTTTAGTTACTATCGGCTCGGCTTCTAGCAGCTGAAACTTGTAGTACAGCATCCGAGAAAAATCACCCAAGTCGCCCGACAAGAATTCGGCAGCAGAGACGTTCATTGGGCCTTCTTGCATGATCTGCTCGATTAGCTGCGGACTCAAAATTGACTGAAACTGCTGTACGTATGCCCAGGCGATTGACTGGAGCTCTGCTTGCAGGTCGCCTTTTTCGGCGTAGCTAGCGACCCGCTGGGCCAGCGCTATCCATTCTGGGGCTACCCATTGACTCAGCGCTCTTTCTATATCAAAAGAATTGACCACCCGCTTGACTAGCTCTTTGCCACCCGAACGACTCAGCGAACCATCGTTTAAGGTGGCAATGATAATTTGCGCTAGGCCGACGATGTCGCTAGTTTGCCAGTCTGCATCTTCAGGTGCAAACTGCTGTAAGTAGGCGCTCATGATGTTGCTGACAGCGCTTTCCTGTTCAGCTAGCCAAACGGAAGCTTTCTCGGCGAGTAGCTGCGCGCCCACATCGACGAGTGAAGCGTCTGTGCCCAGGCTGTTGTAGGCAGCGATCGCCTCATCGATAAAGGGCTCTAGCTTGCTATTTTCGATCTGCACTGTGGCGACGATGGCGGCGATCGCACCGACGACTGCTCGCAGCTCTAGCTCATTTTCTGGCTGCCCAAAGGTGACGCTGTAGGCCCGCAGGACGTTGACGACCTGCTTGAGGTTCTCAATACGAGGATCTGATGAGGGTTGGGTAGTCACAGCTACAGCCGGTAAAGAACTGGAAGAATTAGGGGTAGCGGTTGATCGGTTAGATAGGTCTGTCGGATTGTCTGCCGATTTGCTAGCTAGACTGTCAGTGGCCTCGAATGCATCAGTCTGCGCGTTTTTACGACGAAAAAGATTAAGGAATCTGCGAAATAGATTAGCCACCCTGCTTAACCTGCACCTTGCTTACTAGCACTTCGTTGACTAGCTTTGAGCGTACCGCCTTGAGAAGCCGCGCGGATCGTAGCTGCGATTGATTCGGACAGAGCAGCGTAGTCATACCCGCCTTCTAGGCCAAATAAAACAGCAGGCGTTAGTGACTGACAGGCTTCAGTAAACCAGCCATAATCACTTGGCTGCAAGCATACTCCAGCGAGCGGATCGGCAGCGTTCGCATCGTAGCCCGCACTCACAATCAAAAGATCCGCATCAAAGTTTAAAAGAAAAGGGTAGGCCCGCTCGCGCCAAAGCTTTCGGTAGTCGTTGAGCTGTGTACCCGGTGGTACGGGTAAGTTCAGTACGTTGTTGAACTTCCCTGTTTCGCCAGTCTGGCCAGTCCCTGGATAGGCCGGAGACTGATGAAAAGAGCAGTAGGCAAGCTGAGGATTTGACTCGACTAGATACTGAGTGCCGTTCCCGTGATGTACGTCCCAGTCTAGAATCGCGACCTTGCTGATGGATTTGCTAGCAACATCCAAGTCGACTAGATTGATCGCATAGTGGGCGGCGATCGCCGCATTGTTCAATAAGCAAAATCCCATACCGCGATCGCGCTCCGCATGATGTCCTGGTGGCCTTACCAATGCAAAGGCGGCAGACTTGCGATCGCACACCCAGTCAACGCCGTCTAGCCAAGCCGCTACGCCCAGCAGCGCGCCCTCGTAGCTCCAAGGGCTGACGACTGTATCAGTGTCGATTCGCCCGCCGCCTGCCTCAGCGAGTGCTTTCAAAGCCGCTACGTATCCTTCGTCATGGACCTGGTAGATATGACCTAGCACTGGTCTAGAAGACGGCTCAGTCCAGACAATGCTGCTAGCCCAGGCGTAGTCTTTAGACTCGGGCTGCTGACATTTCTTGAGGTAGTCAACCGCAGCGCGTAGCCGTCCGGCATTTTCAGGATGGCCAGCGCCCGTGTCATGAGTTAAAAAGCGATCGCTATAAAAGACTGGAAACGACTGTTCCATAAGGCATTGAAGAATAAAGGAAAGCGCCAAACGACGGCTGTTTAGGACTCCGCAATATAGACAAAATATGATAGAATAATTACTTAAATTGAGCTTTCTGTGAAGTCTACCAGCCTTACAAAGGATTGGAAGGTTTTGTCTGTTTTTTTCCAGGTTGTTCTATTTCTTTTAGAAGGAAAAGCTCAGAAGGCAAAGAAACACGAATAGAAAGAAACCGTTTCAGATCAATACGTACGGACCAATACAGCCAACTAATATTTCTCTTTTGATTCTTTGAATTTAGCCCTATCCCTTGATTCATTCGATTTCGATCTTCACAGTGATTCTGGCTCGAAGTTCTAGCTCAAACCAGCACCGATTAAATCTGTGTCTGCATCAGCACTGTGCTGTTTCTAGAGCCAAGTTTTCTAGAAGCAAGTTGTGAAAACGAGCCGTAGAAGCGTGTTCTAAAAACAAAGAATCTTCAACGTCAAGTTTCGTGTTACTGAAATTAAATCTTGAGTTTTTCGTAGAAAATTCCTGGAGTTTTCCATATGAGTAGTCCCCAAGAGCGGATCGTTCCGACTGATCTGCGCAACGAGATGTCTCGGTCCTATCTCGAATACGCCATGAGCGTCATCGTTGGCCGAGCGCTGCCAGATGCTAGGGACGGTCTCAAGCCGGTGCATCGGCGGATTTTGTACGCTATGCATGAGCTTGGGCTAACTGCCGATCGCCCCTTTAGAAAGTGCGCCCGCGTAGTCGGTGAAGTGCTCGGTAAATACCACCCTCACGGCGATACGGCGGTGTACGATGCGCTGGTGCGAATGGCTCAAGACTTTTCGATGCGGCATCCGCTGATCAACGGGCACGGCAACTTCGGCTCGATCGATAATGACCCACCAGCGGCGATGCGCTATACCGAGTCACGCTTGCAGGCGCTAACCGGTGCGGCGCTGCTACAGGATATCGAGTCAGAAACGGTTGACTTTGCCGACAACTTTGACGGCTCACAGCAAGAGCCTGTAGTGCTACCGGCTCGCATTCCTCAGCTTTTGATCAACGGCTCGTCTGGAATTGCCGTAGGAATGGCGACGAATATTCCGCCCCACAACCTAGGGGAGGTGATCGATGGCGTCGTCGCGCTAATCGAGAACCCTGAGCTCACTAGCATGGAGCTGATGGAATACATTCCAGGGCCAGACTTTCCGACGGGTGCGCAGATCATTGGTAGTCGTGGCATTCGAGAAGCCTACGCTACAGGCCGGGGGTCGGTGACCATGCGCGGCGTGGCGACGATTGAAACCCAGGAAACTCGCGGTCGCCCTGATAGAGAGACCATCATCATCACAGAGCTGCCCTATCAGACCAACAAGGCGGCGCTAATCGAAAAGATCGCCGATATGGTGAATGAGCGCCGCCTAGAAGGTATCTCCGATCTGCGCGATGAGAGCGATCGCGATGGTATGCGCATCGTCATCGAGCTGAAGCGCGATGCCTATCCCAAAGTGGTGCTAAATAATCTGTACAAGCAGACGCCGCTGCAAAATAACTTTGGCGTCAACATGCTGGGCCTAGTCAACAGTGAGCCTCAGCTGCTGACGCTGCTAGATTTCTTGCAGGTCTTTCTAGACTTTCGAGTAGAGACAATTACTCGTCGCACCCAGTACGAACTGCGTAAGGCACAAGAACGAGACCACCTGCTACAGGGCTATCTGATCGCGCTAGATAATCTAGATGCGGTAATCGCACTGATTCGAGGCTCTGCTGATGCGGCAAGCGCAAAAGAAGAGCTAATTGAGTCTTACGGATTCTCGTCGACTCAGGCGGATGCAATTTTGCAGATGCAGTTGCGTCGCCTGACAGCGCTAGAGGCCGAGAAAATTCATCAAGAGCATGCGGCCCTGACAGAGAAGATTGCGGATCTAGAAGATATTCTGGCGAATCGCGATCGCATCCTGGCAATTATCAAAGAAGAAGTCCTTCAGATCCAGTCGGCACATGCCAACGAGCGCCGTACGCTGCTCAAAGCCGATGAGAATGACCTCTCAGATATTTCACTGATTGCCAATGAGCAAGTGGCGATCCTGGTAACAGAGCAGGGCTACATCAAGCGCATGCTAGTCGATACCTTCGAGGCGCAAAATCGGGCGACTAGGGGCAAGTCGGGCACGCGGATGAAAGACGATGACGGCATTGAGCACTTCATCACCTGCTGTAGCCACGATCATGTTTTGTTCTTTAGCGATCGCGGAGTCGCCTACTCGCTGCGCGCCTATCAGATTCCAGAAAGCTCTCGCACTGCGAAAGGCTATCCGCTGGTGCAGATGCTGCCGATTCCCAAAGAGGAGAAAGTCACTTCTGTAATTGGGGTGAGCGAGTTTAGCGAAGACGACTATTTAGTCATGCTGACTCAGGGCGGCTTTGTTAAAAAGACGGCGCTCTCTGCCTTTAGCCGGATTCGGACCAACGGCCTGATTGCAATCTCCTTGGAAGAAGGCGACGAGCTGCGATGGGTGCGTCTAGCAACGGCTGAAGATAGCGTACTGATCGGCTCGCAGCGTGGCATGACAATTCACTTCAAAGCGAGCCACGCTCAGTTGCGGCCGCTGGGTCGACCGACCAAAGGTGTCAAAGCCATGTCTCTAAGAGATGGCGATCGGCTAATTAGCATGGATATTTTGCCCTCTCAGGTCGTTGAGGAGGTAGAAGAAGCGATAGATGACTCGGACGACGTTGAGGATGAAATAGATGGCACAACCGATCAGGGGCCGTGGGTACTGGTCGTATCTGCGGGCGGACTGGGCAAGCGAGTGCCGGTGGCCAACTTTCGATTGCAGAACCGAGCCGGAATGGGCCTAGTAGCCATGAAGTTCCGAAAAGACGACGATGAGCTAGTGGCGCTGCGAATTGCCGGACCAGACGATGAGCTAATGATTGTCAGTCAGCGCGGCATTATTATGCGTCAGTCAGTGGATGCAATTTCGGTGCAGTCGCGGATGGCGACGGGTGTGCAACTACAGCGCTTGGATAGTGATGATGCGATCGCCGCTGTAGCCCTCGTCCCTCACCTAGACGAATCAGACAACCAGATGCCATCCGAAGAGATTGCTGATACCGTCGCCGAGGCACAGATCGTCTCAACGCTAGATGCAGAAGAGACAGACGTTGATTTAGTCTCTTCTGAGGCTGATAGCTCGATTGCAGTTGACCCTTTTGCCGATCCTCTATCGGACGCTGAGCCGGACGCTGAGTCGATTGAGCCGGACAGCGAAGCCTGATTCGTGCCTGGTTTACTTGGGTTGAGGATAGGTCCATGCGGTGCCTCTACCATTAACCTCTATCGAACGGTAGAGGCACAGGAATAGTTTTGTTAAAAAAGCGGACTATCTGAATAGATTTTTTCTGTAAATAACCATGAAGCGGTACTCTTATCTCAATTATCAGTAAATCTTGCTGATAGCTAATACTAGCTACGACTTAGAGACCCTTCACCAAGTTACAGAAATTATGATTCATCTAATACCTCCTGTCAGCACAGGTATTAGCTTAGTTCGGCCCGGTGGCATGCTTCCGACCCTTGCTCAAGTTAGTACCGACGACAGATTCAACTTCAGGAGAATCCCTGACGATCTTGGCAATAGTTTCAGCAGCGCCTTGCCCAACATAGTTGGAGCTATTGTTATTGGCTTTATTGGGCTGTGCGTTGCCTTTGTAATTGCTTGGATAGTGCGCAGCATACTCAAAAGCACCAGTATTGATGACAAGCTCGCATCCAAAGTAACTGGGCGTCCACCAGAAGATTTGCCAGTTGCTAAGTGGGTGGGCGATACCGTCTTCTGGGTGATTATCCTCTTCACAGCGATCGCTGTTCTAGAGAGATTAGAGCTTAGCGTCGTCTCCGAGCCGCTCAACAACTTACTCAACACGGTCTTTGAGTATCTGCCTCGTGTCTTTAGCGCTGGCATCTTACTAGCGGTTGCCTGGGCAGTTGCGACTGTTGTCAAGACTTTGGTAACTAAAGGTTTAGAGACTTTTCACCTAGATGATAGGCTAGCCGAGAATACGGGTGTTGATCCCCGGCAAAACTCTGTCAAGATCAACGAGACGCTAGGAAATGCGCTCTACTGGTTCATTTTCCTTTTGTTCTTGCCTCCAGTTTTGAACGCGCTAGAGCTGAACGGTCTGCTTTTGCCAGTACAGAACCTGATCGATCAGTTCCTAGTAGCCATTCCCAAGATTATCTTGGCAGGCATCATCTTTGCAGTGGGCTGGCTGCTAGCTAAGGTTGTACGCGGCATCGTGACTAACTTGCTCTCTGCGGCAGGTGCAGATAACTTGGGTCGCCGATTTGGTCTTACTAGCGGTGCGAACCAGCTTTCTCTATCTAGCCTTGCCGGTACGGTTGTCTATGTTTTGATTTTGATTCCAGCTGCGATCGCAGCTCTAAACGCGTTAGATATTGATGCGATCTCTGATCCTGCCATCGGCATGCTTGAGCAGATCCTTAACTTCATTCCCCTGCTGCTGGCAGCGGGCATCGTATTAACTGCTTTCTACTTCATTGGTCGATTTGTTGGCGAACTAGTCACCAACCTCCTTTCTAGTGCTGGCTTCGACAGCGTGTTAGAAGTACTAGGCTTGCCTGATATCTCTTCTCCTGAGCCAGCTACTCCTACAGCCTACCCCGATCCGGCAACTGGCGTAGTTGAACCAGGAATGACAACTCTACAGGTACCACCGACTAGCAGCGGCAGTTTGCAGTCGCCTAGTAGCAGTAACAAGACACCTTCTGAAGTCGCTGGACTCATTGTTTTAGTAGCAATAGTACTGTTTGGCGCGGTCACTGCGACCGAGATTCTTCAGCTTGATCAGCTGACACTAATTGTGCGGGCAATCATGGAGATTGCCGGACAGGTACTAATTGGCGTCTTGATCTTTGGCATTGGTATCTACATCGCCAATCTAGCATTCCGTTTGATCAAGAGCAGCAGCGGTTCTTCTTCCAACACGCTGGCTCAAGCAGCCCGGATTGCAATCTTGACCTTTGTTGGCGCGATGGCGCTTGGGCAGATGGGCGTTGCTCCAAATATTGTCAACCTGGCGTTTGGTTTGCTCTTGGGTGCGGTGGCGATCGCGATCGCCATTTCCTTCGGTCTAGGTGGCCGCGAAGTAGCTGGAGCCCAACTCAAAGAATGGTTGGATGGTCTCAAGCGCTAACCGCTCGTATTGGTTAACCGTCTAGTTGATCGCACTAGTCGATCGGACTAGTCGATCGCATAAGAGTAATGATGAAAGCCCGAAGCTGGACAAGAGGTCTAGTTTCGGGCTTTTGTGATTTGCGCCACAATCTTCCGGCTCAGCTGCTAGCTGTATCCGGCGAACCACGCATTTTTACGAGGGCTCCTATATAATCAGCACTGAAGAAAACAAAATAGAACTACATGGACAGTGGTGATCTCGCCAGATATATAGAAGCCACCGATGGAATGAGTAAGCCTTGGCTGCTCATCCAACTGCGACTCGCCAAGCTCAAAGAGCGTCGTCAGACAATGAGTACAGAAGCCTTTAATAGCCAGCTAGCTGAACTCCACAAAGAGCTAATGAAACTAGGCGAATGGTGGGTAGGTCAAGAAAAAGACGTTTTCTAAGGAGCCACAACCCCGAAGCGCTATGAGTAAATCTACCAGTTCTAAATCTGCCAGTGCCAAATCTACCAGTGCCAGATCTGCCAGTGCCAAATCTGCCAGTGCCAAATCTGCCAGTGCCTCAGAGAATGCGCCAAAGCAGAAACCTGCGAGTCAGACTCCTACAGCTAAAAGCAGTAAAGATAGCGCTAAAAAATTGTCATCTGCAGATGACCTGCTTCAACCAGATGATCCGCAGTGGTACATCAGCCGAGAACTAAGCTGGCTAGAATTCAACCGTCGCGTTTTGCACGAGGCGACAGATCAGCGCACGCCACTCTTAGAACGGCTGAAATTCTTAGCCATTTTCAGCTCTAACCTAGACGAATACTTCATGGTGCGAGTCGCTGCTACAAAGCAGCAAATTGAGGCTAGCGTCTATAAGCGGACGCCAGACGGTCGCACGCCTTCTGAGCAGCTACAGGCGATCGCGCAGCGCCTGCGGCCCATGATCAACGAAGCTCACAGCTATCTTCAGAACGTACTTAGAAAAGAGCTGACTGACAACGGTATTCGTCTGCTTGACTACGCGGCGCTGTCAACTGCGCAGATTGACTATTTAGACCAGTATTTCACGGACCAGATCTTTCCTGTCCTGACTCCGCTAGCTGTTGATCCAGGACACCCCTTTCCCTATATCTCAAACCTCAGTATCAACTTGGCGGTTGAAATCGAGGACGAAACCTCCACCGAATCCCACTTCGCGCGTGTGAAAGTGCCCAAGGTGCTGCCTAGATTTGTTCAACTGCCCGAATCGCTAGAGAGCGCTCAGTCCTGTCATTGGACAGGCGTGCCGATGGAACAGGTGATCGCTCATAATATCGCTGCTCTTTTCCCAGGCATGAGCGTCAAAGACTGCTACACCTTTCGCATCACGCGCAATGCGGACCTGTCGGTAGAAGAAGATGAGGCCGACGATCTCATGCTAGCGATTGAGCAAGAGCTACGTAAGCGCAGGCTCGGTGGCTCT
>CAWISM010000019.1:0-88608 GCA_963838725.1 uncultured cyanobacterium
GATGTCGCGAGCTGAGTCGCGATCGCCTCTCCCAACCCCGCTACCGCTCGAACAGTTTCAGCAGTGGGCGCAGATTCCACAGCGGTCGGCGGATGTCGATACATTGCTAGGGGAAGTGCGATCGCACTTAACCCACTCAATGAACGCCGCCCATCCTGGCTACATTGGCCACATGGACTCGATTCCTACCACGATGTCGCTAGTCGGTGATCTGCTAGTCGCGGCGCTAAATAACAACATGCTGAGCGTCGAAATGTCGCCAGTGTTCTCCCGTTTAGAGCCTTTGCTCATGCAGCAGATTGCCGCTCGCTTTGGACTCGGCGTAGGTTCGGGTGGTGTCATGGTCAGCGGTGGCAGCCTGGCAAACTTGCAGGCGCTGAGCGTGGCTCGTAATCAGGCTTTTGATGCGGTAGAAACTGGAGTCGTCGGACTGGCGAGACAGCCTGTATTTTTTGTCTCGGAAGTCGCGCACACCTCGATGCGGAAGGCGGCGATGATGATGGGACTAGGGGCTAAGAGTGCGATCGCCCTACGGACAAACTCAAACTCCCAAATCGATATCAATGATCTAACTCAAAAGCTGGCACAGGCCGAATCAAAGGGTCAGCAGCCTTTCGCCATCGTCGCCACCGCTGGGACTACCGTCACAGGCAACGTTGATCCGCTTCCCCAAATGGCTGAGATTGCCAAGGCACACGGTCTCTGGTTCCATGTCGATGCAGCCTACGGTGGAGCCGTGATCTTTTCCGATGCTCATTGCGATCTGTTGGCGGGAATGGATCAGGCTGACTCTATCACCTTCAATCCGCAGAAATGGCTCTACGTTGCCAAAACCTGCGCCACCGTACTGTTCAAAGACTTTGATATTCTCAACCGCCACTTTCGCATCCTGGCGCCGTACATGGGCGATGACGATCAGTGGCCTAATCTCGGTGAGCTGACCGTGCAGGGAACTCGCCATGCTGATGTGCTAAAGCTGTGGCTATCCCTACAGCACATCGGCACCGACGGCTATGCCAGCATCATTGACCACAACTATCGCCTGACCGAACAGTTCGTTCGCTGTATATCCGCTAGACCCTATCTACAGCTAGCCAGTCAGCCACAGATGAATGTTGTTTGCTTTCGATTCGCTCCAGAGGAGGTAGAAAGTAGCCAGTGGGATAAGCTGAATGCAAAACTACAGCGCTATTTGCTGACTGAAGCGACAGACCCATCAGCGGCGGTCTTTCTCTCACTGCCCAGATACAAAGGGCAGCGCTGGCTGAAGGCCGTACTGCTAAATCCCTACACTCAGCCAAAAACTATTGAAGGGCTATTCACGCGGATAGATTCATTCCGCAGCTTGTCCAGCCAGTAATAGTGCCTTCTTCTGCATCGTCTTAAAGATGTTGTAGAAGCCATTGGCCCGAGACGGCGTCAGGCTAACGTCTAGCTGAGTTTCTTTGATGAAATCAGGGGAGAGCTGCGCAATCTCCATTGGGGCAAGTCCATCTAGCGCAGTAATCAGCATCGCCAGCAGCCCTTTGGTAATCTGGGCGTCCGAATCACCTTGAAAGTGAACTTTGTCCTGGTCAAGGTCAGCGGTGATGTACACCTGGGAGACGCAGCCTGGCACCTTGTTATCGGCAGTTTTGCCTTCAGGCGGAAAGTCTTCTAGCTTTTTGGCGTACCAGAGTAGCTGCTCGTATCGGCGTTTGGGATTGTCGATCCGGGCGAAGCGTTTGACTAGCTTGTCTAGCTGGGCAGGGCGGGCGGCAGTACTCATGCAAAGATATGACGGTATATATTACGGGTGTTGGGAGCAGCAAAAATCAATTGCCGATAGTGCTATATCAACCATAACGCGTCTGAGAACGGACAGTATTTCTACACTGTGTTTCCAAACCCGATGTCAATAAGCTGCATGGCTCTATAAAATGTAGTGGGCTCGTTCTATGGGGATTAAAGAGTGCTTCGATAGCCATGCTTCCATAGCTGGAACAGTGCCTTTCGTTCTCTGCTCGTCACTTGATAGACAGGTTTTTGCTGTCTAGTTTCCTTGTCATTGCTCTTAGAGGTGCTTCGTGCAGCCAGTTGATTACACTACGTTGTTGGCGGCGAGTGCCGATTTACGCTCTCGTTGGCTACCGGCTCGCTGCGAACAGGTCTATCAGCGCGATAAGTACACCCTTTTTATCGCGCTGAGAACGATTGAAAAAAAGGGCTGGCTAGCAATTTCCTGGCATCCACAGGCGGCGCGTATTCACATGTCCCCGCCGCCGCCAAAGCAGCCCGATACCTTTACGTTTTCTCAGCAGCTCAAGCATCAGATCGGTGGGCTGGCCCTGACGCGGATAGAGATGCTATCACCTTGGGAAAGAGCTTTGGACCTACAGTTTGCTAGACGACCTGATGAACCTGCGCTGTGGCATTTGTATGTAGAGGTGATGGGCAAATATAGCAACGTGATCCTGACTGCCGCAGACAATTTGATTGTGACCGCCGCTCATCAGGTCAGCGAGCAGCAGTCTAGCGTCAGGCCCATTCAAACCGGTCAACCCTACGTGCATCCGCCAGCGATTCGAGGCAAGCTGCCTTCGCTATCGGAAGGATTTGATGATTGGCGCGATCGCATCTCTCTCATCCCCGGTAAGCTCAAGAAAATGCTGGTCAAAGCCTCTAGCGGCGTCAGTTCATCCGTCGCCACTCAGCTAATCTGGTCCGCAAATCTGTCAGTAGATATCACCACCGACGAGCTAACCCACGACAGTTGGCAAAGCCTATTCCAGGCGTGGCAGCGCTGGCTGAAGTGCCTATCCGAGGAAACCTTTCTCGCCAGCAACCCTAGACAAAGGCGGCTACACGGTGCTGTCGGATCTACTGACACAAAGCACTCAAGTTGGCCTATCTCCTGCCAAAGACATCCAAACGCTGCTAGAGCACTACTACCGCCATCAGTTCAACCAGGAAGCGTTTCGCCGACTGCACCACCAGCTCAGCCAGACGCTCAAGAACCGCTTAGCCAAACTTCGCCAAAAGGCAAACACATTCACCAAAAGGCTAGCGCAGTCGGACCAGGCGGAAGACTATCGTCGACTTGCCGACCTGCTGATGGCACATCTCTCCAGATGGCAGGTAGGTATGACCAAAATCGAGCTGACTGATTTCGATTCAGGCGAACCCGTCACCATTCCGCTCAACCCTGAGAAGAACGCAGTACAGAACGCTCAAGCTTTGTACAAACAGCACCAAAAGCTGAAGCGAGCGCGAATTGCAGTCATGCCGCTGCTAAGCGAAGTCAACGCTGAGATTGAGTATTTAGAGCAGGTTGAGGAAAGTCTGTTGCAGGTTCCTGCTTATGAGGATGAAGCAGACTTAAAAGCTTTGGAAGAAACTCAGCTAGAGCTGATTGCTCAAGAGTATCTAAGAGATACGAGCGGGCGATCGCACTCTACCCAAGCAGCCCAAGCCAAAAACCGCCGCAAAGAAAAAGACACCATAGATTTCCGTCGCTACACCACCCCCCAAGGACTCGAAATCTTGATCGGTCGCAACAACAACCAGAACGAACAGCTCACCTTCAAGCAGGCCAGCGACTATGACCTGTGGCTCCACGCCCAAGAAATTCCAGGTAGCCACGTGCTGCTGCGTTTGGACGCTGGCGAAGTGCCCACAGACAAAACCCTACAGCTAGCCGCCAGCCTAGCCGCTTACTACAGCCGCGCCCGTCAGTCCGACCGAGTACCCGTTGTCTACACCGAACCCAAGAACGTATACAAACCCAAAGGCGCGCTGCCTGGCATGGTGATCTACAAGCATGAGCAGGTACTGTGGGGGCAACCGCAGCAGGCGTTAGACTTTATTCATGCAAGTACATGAATGCAGAGTAACGAACGGCTACCTATGCTTCCGCTAAGCATCGCCCCCATGATGGACCGCACCGATCGCCACTACCGCTTTTTCATGCGGCAGATCACTCGGCGCACGCTGCTCTACACAGAGATGATCAACGCGCAGGCGATCTACCACGGCGATCTTGACCGCTTGATTGGCTTCACCCCCGAGGAAAATCCGCTCGTGCTACAGGTCGGCGGAGACGATCCAAAGCTGCTGGCGAACTGTGCGCGGCGAGCGGCTGAGTTTGGCTATAGCGAGATCAATTTGAATGTTGGGTGTCCGAGCGATCGCGTCCAAAGCGGTAACTTCGGCGCATGCCTGATGGCCCAGCCAGAGCGAGTCGCCGACTGCGTAGCCGCGATGATGGCCGCCTCTCCACTGCCGGTAAGCGTCAAGCACCGCATTGGCATTGACGAGCTAGATAGCTACGAGGACATGGTGAACTTTATCACTGTTGTATCGGCAACTGGCTGTCAGCGGTTTAGCGTTCACGCCCGCAAAGCTTGGCTACACGGGCTAAGTCCAAAAGATAACCGCAACATTCCGCCACTGCGCTACTTAGACGTACACCAACTCAAGCGAGATTTTCCTCATCTGCAAATAGAAATCAACGGTGGCTTCAAAACGCTGGAACAGGTAAAAGATCAATTACGTTCTGTTGATGCCGTGATGATTGGTAGAGCCGCCTATGACACGCCTTTTCTATTCGCAAAGGCCGATCGGGAAATTTTTAACGACACTACCGAACCAAAAACGCGATATCAGGTAGTACAAGCCATGCTGCCCTACATCGATCACCACACCCGCCAAAAAGGCACCCGGCTGCACAGCATCACGCGTCATATGCTGCATCTGTTCTATGGTCAACCAGGGAGCCGTATTTGGAAGCGAACCCTGACAGAACGGTCAGCTCAGCCGAGTTCTGGCGTAGAAGTCGTGATGGATGCCTTGACAAAAGTGCGCGACGCCTTTGAACTAGCTATCTACAATCAGCAGATCGCGAACAGCAGTGACAGGCAGCCAAGCCCGGTAAAAACAGTCGGCTGAACGTAGCAGGCGCTAAGCCTGTCGCCGCGAAAGCTGCCAGAACAAACTAGAGACAAAATTAGTCGTCACATGAGCCACAATCGGCACTAGCAGATTGCCAGTGGCCAGTGCGCATCCTCCTAGCAACAGCCCAACCGCCGATGCCCAGATCGCGTAGGGCCACTGCCGTCTTCCAGACATATGCAAAATTCCAAAGCACAGGCTAGACACAACTAGACCCGTTGCATTTAGCCCAATCGCTGGCAGCATCACCCCTCTAAACAGCAGCTCCTCACTCATCCCCGGCAATAGTCCAATCCACACGCAGTCAGACAAACTCAGCGGTGCTAGTACAAACGCTAGATAAACATCTGCACTCTTTCGATAGGTTGGCCACAGCCTGTAGACCAGCGCACTCACCGCCGAAATTCCTAGTCCAAGTGCAGCGCCTAGCCCCGCTGCCTGCCAGGTCAACATGACCGGAAAGCGGAACGTTTCAAACAAAAGCCAAACTCTCGCGACCAGTAGTAAAACAATTGCTGTCGCGGCCATTGCCACCAGCAGCTCGGTTCTACTCAAAGGCTCTAGCTCTGAATGTTCTGGAGAGTATTTTGCCACCTAGCTCCTATGCTCGCCGCGCCTAGTAATCAACTCTGTTTGAATCTTACTACCCCGCTAGAAAAAGTCCCGGTAAACCTAGAGTCGGCCATCTAGCTAAAGTACAGCCAGCTAAAGTACAGCCAGCCAAAGTACAGCCAGCCAAAGTACAGCCAGCCAAAGTACAGCTTCCGAACTAAAAGCGCTTTTAACCATAGAACAAGTAGCCGTATCAAATCTAACAAGCGCTAAAGATAGCGCATACTTTGCGTTGAGCAACAAAAGCATCTCCTAAACAACTATCTACTCACTCTTTGCCTAAAGAAAGCAGTCTTAACTGACCCACTGAGAGTATCCGTAACTATTTATCGTCAGCGTATAAAAACGTTTCATCTATCGCCCAAAAGTGCTTTGTTTCCTCTTTGCTACCTACGGAATTTGTTTTTTCAATGTATCGAATAGAAACAGCGGAAAGCCTCTCATATCAACTTATTAAGGTGTTATCTCCTGTCTTGTTGAGGGAATTCAAAAGATACTTAGACAGGTCATTTGTGTGAGTTAAAAGAGCTTCCCTTTACCCAAAAATCTGGGCTTGAGAAGCTAAAGATATCTTCAGACTTACCTATTTGCGGAATTCAATTTTTAAAGTATGGATAGTTCGACAAATCTGCCTTCACCTGACAGTGATGTTGGCATCTACGAATGCGAAGTACGGCTGAAGTTTCGCATCATAGAGGAGCAGCTGACCATGACTAACAAAGAGCAGCTAGTGGCGACATTAGTAGATGCCTTTGCCTATGGTAGCGACGAGTATCTAGAAGCCCTCGACAGCCAAGTAGCCATCCAGGAGCTTCAGGATATCGCGCAAGCCTCCCCTGCAATGCGAAGACAGTTGATTCGGCTGCGTAATTCTAGCCGTTTGCTATAGCCGCCGCCCGTAGAGGTCGTCGAGCCATTCCCCCTGTCATTTTTTCGTTTGACACTTGGTGCAAATAGCAGGTATCTTTATAAAGGTCAAAAGACATGCGCCCCCATCGTCTAGAGGCCTAGGACACCTCCCTTTCACGGAGGCGACGGGGATTCGAATTCCCCTGGGGGTATGTAGTTAAATCAGCGCTCTGCAAGTTTGCAGAGCGCTGATTCATTTAGAGCTATAGAACAAGCTGAGATGGGTGGTCGTCGCCTTACTTATTGCTTAACACAGCTGAAACCAAGACTGTGATAGTCGCACTAGCAATCAACGTAAACGCTAGCTGTACGACCCACCTAGTACCCTGCTGATAAACTTCAAACTTCTCGTTATAACGGTCCACGTTGTCAGACAGACCGTCAATGCGCTTATTCACGTTGTCAGATAGCTCATCGATGCGTTCGTTCACCCTATCTAGGCCAGCGATCACATCTGCAAGCGTAGGCTCTCTATCTGGCTGTTGTTGAGGTGTAGTCGTCATTTGTGCAGTTAGCTCAGGGTAGATAGAGCCAGCGTTCTTTCGTGAATTGCTAATAGGTTGGAGATGAGATTGTTGCGAAGGTGTCGCTCAATCAGAGGGGCTGGCATGGCTACTGGCGCTTTGACTAGCAGGTCGTAGGATAGCTTGGTGCCCTCGTCGGAGGGTTCGAGCTTCCAAGACCCTTCAAATCGTTTAAAGTCACCCTCTTTCATCAAGAAGCTGACTTCGTGGGGAAAGTTTTCGGTCATGTCTAGGACCACGCGAGCGCAGAATTTGACTTTCAAGAAGCACTGAGCGCCAATCTGCTCTAACCGAGTACAGCCCTCTGAATTGGGAATTAGCTTGCTAGAAGTGAGGCTAGGGATAAATTCTGAGAGCTTCTCGTAGTCGGTGATGACTTGCCACACCTTCTCTACGGGCTGAGGGATGACTACAGATGCTAGAATCCGGCGCTCTCTGGCTGGTCGCTTTTCTGTGGAGATGTTGACGACTGCTGATGTAGACGGGTACGAGATCGCAGTATTGCCTGTGACGGCTGGCAAACCCTCTGCTAGCTGTCCGTCTGTATGAAGCTCATTGGATGGAAATAGCGCGTTGTTTGTCACAGGCTTCCGAAGGCTTTTGCTTATTCTAAGGTTTGATATCTGCTTTTGTCCGCAGTCTTTGTATAGGATTCCCTAATCTGTCTACGTAAGATAGCTAAGGTTCAATAATGCCGATTATCAATGTGTTCTAGGCGAAATGACTGAAAGCAGGAAGGTTGCACCCGCGCAATTAGTAAATATGTATTTGTAAAACGTGCAGGCTCTTGCTATACCTGCTATAAGAAGTCAAAAGCAACGTTGTGTTTGATTAGGTTGTCATGGTTAGAGCGGTTGAGGTCTTAGCAACGGATCGGGACGTCTCGAAGACCGACGTTATCGGAACGGTGAAGGGGCCAGGTGAGAATGGCAATCAATATGTGTTTATTACCTCGGATAGTCGTCAGGTAAAAATTGGCGAGTTTGTCTACTATGAGGTGGATTCACCGGATGGCGATGGCTCTTTGCAGATACTGGGCAAGATTTCGGATCGCCGCTTGAGCGATCATTTGCCGGATCGGATGTTTGCCGATACTGAAATTAGTCCTGAGGCGATCGCAGCCCTAATCGGTTTCTCGCATCCCAACCCCGAAATCTACGAAGTCACAGTCGATGTAATCGGTTACTTCAATCCTGCTCTAGGCTTTATCAACCCGCGCCTAACGCCTGCTCCTGGCTCTAGAGTCTCTATCACTGATGACGATACTCTGCGGCAGGTAGTGAACAAAAAGCAGCCCGGTGAGATTGGTTCCGCTCAGGTTGGCTCCCTGCTGCTACGTCCGGGTGGCGCGGTGCCAGTAGCGCTAGATGTCAAGGAGTTAGTCAGTACTCACATGGCGATTCTGGCCGGGACTGGCTCAGGAAAGAGCTACACGGCTGGCGTGCTGATTGAGGAGTTTTTGCAGCCGTATAACCGGGCGGCGGTGCTGATCTTTGATCCGCACGGAGAGTACGGCACGCTCTCTGAAATGCGTGGCCATCCTGCATTTGCAGCGGCAGACGGATACGCGCCAGACGTGCGAATTTTGACCCCAGAAGACATCACCATTCGGATCTCGTCTTTGGACTATCACGATGTGCTGACCTTGCTGCCAGAGATGAGCGATCGCCAGCAGGCCATTCTCAACAAAGCTTTCTTGATTTTGAAGCGCCATCGAAAGGGTGACTACCGTTGGAACGTCGATGATCTAATTGCGGCTGTCAATGAGGCGGATACCTCCGAGGATGACGAGGGCAATCTGAAGATCGGCTCGTCGGCTCCGGCAATTGAGTGGAAGCTAGATCGATTTGCCAACTCGCGCTATTTTCACCAGACTAATCATCTATCGCCGCAAGATCTGTTCGAGCCAGGGCGGGTGACGGTGCTGCAAATGAACGAAATCAGCCAGGAAGAGCAGCAGGTGATCTGTGCGGCGGTGCTGCGGCAAAGCTATCTAGCTAGGATGAACACGGCTAAAGAAAAGAATTCGCCAGGGGATGAGAACTATCTTCCCTATCCGGTGTTTACCCTAATCGAGGAAGCGCATCGGTTTGCCCCGGCAAAAGAGCCTGCCAGATGCAAGGCAATTTTGCGGACAATTCTCAGTGAGGGCCGTAAGTTTGGCCTGGGTGTGGGATTGATTACGCAGCGACCTGGAAAGCTGGATTCGGATGTGCTTTCGCAGTGCATGAGTCAGTTTCTGATGCGGATTGTGAATCCGGTGGACCAGGAAAGTTTGAAGTATGGGGTAGAGGCGGCAGGCCGCGATTTGCTCAAGGAATTGCCTGCGCTGACGAAGGGCCAGGTGATTATCTCTGGAGCCTGTGTGAATACGCCAGTGATGTGTCAGGTGCGCAAAAGGCTGACCAAGCACGGCGGCGAAACGCTAAACGCGCCGACGGAGTGGCAAAAGCATTTTCATGGGAGTCGGGTGCGATCGCAAATCATAGAGCGAGCCCCTGTTGCTGCCAAAGCCAAAGCCAAGACGCTAGGCGGAATCAGCCTAGAGTAGGGGCACAGCATGCTGTGCCCCTACGACCATTAATCAAAGCGCTGCCGCTTTTTCAAGCGCAGTTTGACTGTTCGCCGAGTAGGCCGCAACGCGATCTTTAGCAATAGTATGCTGGTCGCTATTGGGCGGAACTTGGTCCATCAAATCAGCCGCCTTTTGCCAACGAGCGGCCAAATCCAACCACTCGGCGGCAGTCGCCGCTGTTTTACCATCAGCAGAGGCTTGCTCTGCAATGCGTACGGCTTCGGCAAAGGCGTCTGCACTTACTTCAGGTTCTCCGGCAGACTCATTGAGCTGAGCTGCGGCAATAGTTCCTGTGGCAGGCGCGTCGGTCGGCGGCGTTGTATCCGCAGATCTTTCATCATCTGGTAAGACCTCATCTGGCAGGGTCTCGTCTGGTAGGGGAGGAAGGTCGGCAGAGGTCGCTTGTTCTTCAGATTGGGTTGAGTCAGTCTGGGCCTGCTGAATTTCGCTGATGTCTTCTCTAAACATCCATCCCGTCGCTAGGATGAGGGCAACAATGCCGATGCCGCCTAATACTTTGGCAGAGAAGCCATCTTGATCGGGCTCGGGTTCGGTGATGTCTCTAAAGAGCGGACCGGTAGGCTTGAGATGGCGATCGCGAATCCATCGCTGAATAAAGAATGGCTGATTCAGCGTAATCATTTCAGACCACAGCAGCGCGTTTTCGGGATCTTTATTGATCTCTTCTAGCCACAGCAGCTGCTCTTCTTTGACAATCCGGCTATTGATTTTGACTTTCTTGATGTGGTGCGGACTGATGTTCTCTAGGGTTTGGCGTACTTTTTCGACGACGGTCGTCTTTTCGAGCTGGTCAGGTGAAGCGGCTTCGCACAAAAGCTGAAGAACACCGCTATCGACCACCGCGCGAGTGCGGATGCCAAAGTCGGCTAGGCGTTCGTTTAGTACCTGAATAATAGCGGCAACACTACCCTGTCGGGCCTGGCCAAAGGTCTCGGTGGCGGGGTTGCTCATGATCGTAGCAAAAGCGAGTGTAGAGAGTTTTGATGCCTCTATGAGGATACCTGATATTGGAGGTATGGAATTTCTTGGTCCGTTTGGGGTTGATTAAATAGGCTCAGTGAGATGAGAGGTGTCGTTGAAGCGGCGGAGTATCCAGTATTCCGGATTGAAGCAATCTGTGGTTAGCGTTTGCCAGTGGGTCTGAGACAGCCAAAATTCAAACCGGGCGGTGTGGTGGATAGGGATGTGCCAAGTGCGATCGCAGCCCAAAATCACCGCGACTAGCTGCTGCATGATGCCCGCATGAGAAATCGCCCATACCGTCTCGCCTGGCCGATGCTGATTCAGGATTTGATTGACCCAGACTTTGGCTCGGTTTCTGGCAGCCAGTGGAGATTCGGCCTGAGGTACGGGTTGCCACTCTCTTGCATTCAAAAGCTGCTGACACAGCTGCGGATACTGTTTTTGCGCCTCTACCCAAGTCAATCCTTGAAAAACGCCCTGATGAATTTCTTGAAGATTGTCAGAAAGTTCGTATTGGCTTTGGCTGAAAGCTGCTGACTGCTGAAAAGTCTCTGTAAGGATATCTGTGGTTTGTCTTGCTCTTAGCAGTGGACTGCTGTAGACAAAATTAGGACGCTCGGTTGCTGATTCTGCTGACGAATAAGCGATCAGCGCATTGCTGAGCTGCCGAGCCTGAAGCTTGCCTTTTGCTGAAAGCGGAGTGGAGCTTTGCCCTTCCATCAGCTTTTGAGTGTTACCGACGGATTCCGCGTGGCGAATGAGAATCAGTTTGAGATAAGTCAATGAAGCGCAGCGGGTTGGGTTGTAAGTTCTATATATTAGTCAGGATTAGTCAAGCGTTCAGGGATTGAACGTGCTGGCTGAAGATTTGAAACTGTATTGTCTATGTGTAGGCAGATGCAGGAGACGAGCAAGCGTCTACAATTACAAGAATGATTGATAGAGTGTCTACGACCAAACGCCAGTTTTGAGAGTAGCTATCCAGCATTTATCTATGCGTCTATCTACCCAAGAAGAAAGCCCTAAGAGTCTCTACTTATGCTGCTAAAATCCACCACTCGCCACATCTTGATCTACGCGGCCACAATTGAGAATAACGAAATCGTTCCTAGCGATCAGCAGATCACCATAGATGTCGATCCAGAAAACGAGTTTAACTGGAGCGACGAAGCGCTGCAAAAGGTCTATCGTGAGTTTGACCGGATGGTCGAAGACTATGCCGGAGAGGCGTTAACGGACTATAACCTGCGCCGGATTGGCTCTGATCTAGAACATTTTGTCCGCGCGCTGCTACAGTCCGGTGAGATTAGCTACAACCTAGAGGGCCGCGTGCTGAACTACAGCATGGGCCTGCCTAGGGTTGTAGATGCCTCGCCATCTGACCAAGACGCCACGATAGAACCCGCTGCAAAAAAGTAGGGTTGCGATTTATAGATGAGGTGATATCTCAACTCTCATCTTCTGGCTGTCGGTTTATTCCTGCTTTCGTTCTCGCTGATACTGCAATGCTGTTTTGTCTTTAGTGGTCTAGGTCGACTATTTAGTGATTAACTGCCCTAATCCCAACTGTAATGCTGACAATCCTGAGGAGGCCACTACCTGTCAGGTTTGCTCTTCGGTGCTGCCTCATTACTATTTGTGGGGTGTGGACCTGTCTGGAGCGGGACTACAGAGTGGCGGGATACGGAGCGGCGGTAAGAAGGTGGCCGCACTGAAGCCAGGAACACTGCTGAACAATCGCTATTTGCTAAAGCGCGATCGCATTTTCCTAGATACAAAGCCTGGTCTGATGCCAGAAGCGCCGACAGAAATTCCAGATGCTATCTTGCCCTACTTGCATCTATCGGTGTATCCGCTACACGTGCCTCGGCTCTACGCTGTTCTTGGTGGTGCTTCAGGCAAAGATATTTCAGGAACGGCAGATGCTACGACGCTATTGCTGGAGGCTAGTGCTTTCTCAACCGTAGGGGCGATGGGGACTAACCCAGAAGCCCCTACCCTTTTGCCGACGCTGTCAAAGCAATGGGAGGAGGCTCCGCCGCTGCGACAGCTTAGCTGGCTCTGGCAAATTGCTCAGATGTGGGAAAGTTTTCGAGATGAGCAAGTAGCCGCGACGCTGCTAGATGGCAATCTGGTACGAGTGGATGGTTCTATTATCCGGCTGCTGGCACTAGCCCCAATAGGAGCCAGCACCGATCAGAGTGCGCCCACGCTGGCGAGTTTGGCACGTAGCTGGCAGCCACTGGCAGCAAAATCTCATACCTCCGTGCGTTCTTTTCTGACTGAGCTGTGCGATCGCATAGGGCAAAATCAAATCAATATCGATCAGATCTGCGAGCAGCTAGGGCTGGCCATCAGCGTCTGCGCTCAAGAACAAAGCGTTGCCTACGATCTGTCTGTCTATACCGATCAGGGTCCGACTCGTAAGCGTAACGAGGACGCCTGCTTTCCAGAGAGCGGAACCAGCCTAGCGCTGACCAGTGAAAAGACAGCGGCATCGCCTCAGCTATTGATTGTGTGCGATGGCATTGGCGGGCATCAGGGCGGGGACGTGGCCTCAAAGCTGGCGATCGCAACGATCAAAGCCCAGCTCGCGCCGCTGACATCTGAAAGCACTGAGCTTAGCTCGATTGAAATAATGCAGGCGATTGACCGAGCGATTTGCGCTGCGAACGATGAGATCTCGGCACAGAACGATCAGGCACAGCGGCAGGCACGCGATCGCATGGGCACCACTCTAGTCCTAGCGCTGGTGAAGGGCGCAGATGTCTACATCGCTCATCTGGGTGACAGCCGCGCCTACCGGATCAGCGCTCACAACTGTCAGCAGGTGACGCTAGACGACGATGTGGCCTCTAGGCAGGTGCGTTTGGGTGGCAGTCTCTACCGAGAAATGCTGACTCAACCGGGTGCTGGATCGCTGGTGCAGGCACTGGGCATGGGTCCATCACAGATGTTGCGGCCAACGGTGCAGCGCTTTGTGCTCGATCAGGACTGTGTATTTCTGCTGTGTTCGGATGGATTGAGTGATAGCGATCGCGTCGAGCAGTTTTGGGTCAGCGCGCTTAGACCTTTGGCGACGGGTAAGATGGCTGGAGATCAGGTTGACGCAGTGGGCCAACAGCTAGTCACCATTGCCAACAAATACAACGGCCACGACAACGTAACGGTCGGGCTGCTATCGGCGCAGGTTGTCCACGTTTCTGATCGAACGGTGCCGCAGACGTTAGCAAGCCCGCTGTCACAAGCGGTGACCGCGCCTGGTCAAGTTATATCTTCTCAAGCTAGTCAGCCTCCGCTAGAGCCTCCGCTGACAAGACAGGTAAAAACCCAGCAGTTGCCAACTTCAGAGCAACCGTCTGGTGAGCAACCGCCATCTCGCCAGAATAGCCTCCAGAAAATAGGGCTGATCGTTTTGCTGCTGGCTCTTTTTGGCGCTGTCGTCTATACGCTATTTCCTGGACTAAGACAGAATTTCTTGCCCGATGCCACTGAACAGCCTGCTACTGACGAAGCGGCTGACAATACGTCCACTCCTCCTCCTCCTAACCCGGCGGAGACACAGCCTATTTCCTTTGCTGTGGGTGACTACATGCGCATTCGTCAGGCGGATGGTGTCGGCATTCGCAGCTTGCCCGCAGACTCAGCGGATAGTGAACTCAGCGCAGCCGCGACTATCTCTAATTCGTCGCAGCTATTGCTTTACCCAAGGCCAATACCTCCGACTGAGGGAGCAACTGAAAATGTCATTCCTGGGACGATTCCAACTGGCGGCATTGCGCGAGTCGTGAACAAGCAAACGGACGACACTCAAACCGCCTGGGTCCAGCTAAAGCTCTGCTCAATTCCTTCTGGCGAGAGCCTAGCTGAAGTCCCGGCTGAAACAGACGACCCTAGCCCTGCAAGTAGCAGCCCGCCGAATAGTCCAATTAATCAGCCAGAATCTACCGAAATCGATCGGCCGCTATTCCTGCCTCCAGACAGTACTGGCTGGACGCTAGAGTCCAGGCTATCTAGTCTGGCTGAGCCCATCACTAATTTGCAGCCTACCCAGATAGGAAATTGTGGCTGATGGCACAGCAGGAGGCTCTAGGACTGTGGGTATCGGTAGACAGTCTACGCATGCAGCGCGATCGCTTTGCGATTTGGGTATTGCGATCGCCCCATCCTAGCGGCCATGTCCACTACGACTGTGACTGGAGCCCACAGCTAGCCGACGCATGGCAAAGCTGGCAGACTATTTTTTCTCTGCGCGGTCTGCCTCAAGTGCCTCATATTCCTTCTGCCTACGTTCCTCAGTTTTTAGAAGAAGCAGCGTTAGATGTAGAGTCGGAAGTGCCTAATGAGCCACCCGCGAGCTACAGCAGCCGATATATGCAGCATTTAGGCATGAATCTGTGGCAGTGGCTGTTCTTTGGTCCGGTCAAAAGCAGCTTTGAGCGGGCGCAGGGGATTGCGATTGGTCAGGACTTGCCGCTACGGCTGCGGCTAGAGATTCGCGATCCTGAGCTGATTGCCTTGCCGTGGGAGATTATGCAGCGTCAGGCAGGCAGTCAGGCGCTCTCGCTGAAGCGCAAAATACTGTTTAGCCGCACGAGTAGCGATGTCGATTCGCTAGAGGAAAGACCTTTGGACCAGGCGCTGAAAATTTTGCTGGTGCTGGGTAAAGATAGCCCGAACGAAGCTGAAGCGTCTACCGAAAGGCAGCTCAAGCTAGAGCAGGAGGCGGCGCTGCTGAAGAAAATCCTGGAGCAGAACAGCCATTTGAACCTGCGGCCAGCAGCAAAGCGGCAAGTAGATCTGCTGGTGCAGCCGACGGCCTCTGAGCTATCGGATGCGCTAGAGCGCGGCAGTTACAATGTTTTTTTCTATTCGGGGCATGGGATGCCGGGGCCAGATGGAGGGCTGCTGTTTCTATCGGATACGACGCTGAGCGGCACTGAACTTTCCCAGGTGTTGGTCAGAGCGAAGGTGCGGCTAGCGGTGTTTAATACCTGTTGGGGGGCGCAGCCAGAAGAAAGCCAGGCGCGATCGCTCCCCCGCAGCAGTCTAGCCGAAGTCTTGCTGCACCACGGCCTGCCCGCTGTGATCGCTATGCGCGACTCGATTGCGGACGAGGAAGCCATCAGCTTTATTCAGGCATTTGCCCAGGCGCTAGCAGAACGAAAAGCGGTGGATGAGGCAGTTGCGATCGCCCGCCAACATCTCCTCACCCTTTACCACTTCAATCAACCCGCCTGGACTCTCCCGGTTCTCTACATGCATCCTGACTTTGACGGCAGGTTATTGCTGCTCGAAGAAACGACTCAGATCAACCAGCACACCGCCTTTCGTCCGCGCGTTCGCCAAGCCATGCTTAGAGATGTCGACAATCCTAAAAAGACCTGGCCAATCTACAGCGACATCATGCGAATCGGTCGCAAGCCAGACTTAAACGATCTAGTCATCTTTGACCCGTGGGTCTCTAGTAGCCACGCTGAGATCTTCCACCGTCGGCAGCGGGCGGATGAAGGCTTAGGCATGACTTACTTTCTTCGAGATAATTCGCGCTATGGCACCTTCTACAAACAGGACGGTAGCTGGCAAGAAGTCCACCGCCGAGAAGTCGCCTTGCAACCAGGCACTCAGCTCCGCTTTGGCAGTCAATCTGACGGTCAGCTTCTAGAATTTATCTTGGAATCCTAATCAAAAAGACAGACCAAAGAAGTTATCAGTCTATCGCCCTCATTCTTAGCGGATTCGGAGAGGCGAATTTAAAGGGGAAAGCGAACCGTGCGGAACCGCCAAAAGCTTTGCTGTATCCTTCTAAGCTGCATGAATTAGTCATACAACCTAGTCACACAACGCAATTTTCACCATCAGGTAAGCGCTAACTATGACCCGTACATCCTCATCCGCTGACGATATAGATAATTTGGAGCCGTCACCCGTTGGCTCAGAACTACTGCAAACTATCCTGGACCCAGAGCAAAGTTCGCCCTGGATAAGTGCAGAAGCTGAGCCTGACTACGAAGAGCAAATTCTAGCCGCTGGCACGGTCTTAGAAGTCTCAGAAGTAGAGGCGGCGCAGGGCTGGCAGGCGCTATCGGCACAGCTTGATACACTATGGAGCGTCTCAGAAGAAGATAGTTTACTTGTTCGGCTGCGGCAGAAGTTTGCTGACAGGCTGCCTGCTGACATGCTGGCGATGATTGCGGCGAAAGCGCAGCAGATGGTCCGTAGTAGCGAGCCAATGGTAAAGCAGATGATCGGCTGTGTCCGAGAGGGATTAGACACTGCCGCCGAAGCTGATCTGCAAGTGATTGCTCGGCCAATGGCACTAGCGATGCGCGGCAGTAGTACCGATGAATTTATAGAAGCTACGGTCAAGTCCGTACGCCGATCAGATTGGGAAACACTATCGCCGATTGAGCAAGCCAAATTGAGCTTGGCAGCGGCTCGGTATGCGATCGCCCAAGTAAATTCGTAGCGAGTAAAACTCCTACAATGGGGGTATCTTTACGTTCTGCATCTAGAATGGCTACCTCACTGGCTATTGAGCCAACTTTCTCCAGCTTCCAGGCGTTACATGAGCGTTTAGCGCTTAGCCGAGCCAAAGATGCGTCCTTCTTCACGGAATGGCAAACGCCGAGCGTGCATTCGGAGGATGGCAAGCTAGATGATGGTAAAAAAGAGAGCAGAAAAGCCTTTCTCGATCATCTACAGCAGCGGTATTACAACTATTACAACGCTGATCTGCTGACCGAAGGAACAGTACTCCTATCGATTGTGGCTCCACTATTAGAATATCTAGGGTTTCACGAGCCGCCCTTTTTTGTCCGCTCTGAAGTTCCGGTAAGTCTAGAAGTCGTAGAACGCGATGAAATCTATCGCGGACGGATGGATGTGTTGATTGTCCGTGACTATCTGTGGATACTCACTGTAGAAGCTAAGCGCTCAAAGTTTGCAGCCGATGTTGCGCTGCCGCAGTGTCTAGCGTACATGAGCGTTGCTCCGCAGCAGCCGAGCTTTGGCATGGTGACTAACGGCAGCGACTTCATATTCTGCAAACTAGAAAACAAACTCTACGATTTTTCTGAGCCATTTGCCTTACTGTCCCGGCGTAATCGTCTACATGAAGTTGCGAGCATTCTGACTCATCTGAAGAAACTTTTCAGTACTCGGCCCTAGATCTGCTTGAATAGAGAGCTTCTGTCTCTATTCTTGACGGCTTGTTCGCTCAAGCGACTGAATTAGGAATGTAAAAGGAAGGCTGAATAGGATCGCATCTCTGAGTTCTCTGAGGGGCTGTTGAGGATCTGGGCTGATGCCTGTGTAGGTAAGCGTGCCAAAGATAACAGCCAAACCCAAGGTGTAGATGCTGATAGTCCTAATTATGCTTCGCCAGCTTTTCGGGCTATCTTCGAACCACATTTGGATAGCGACGGTTTGAATTCCGACTATAGTGCCTGCGATCGCGCCAATGACTTCACTGAGCACAAACGTATCCTGGAGCGCGACGGGTAAATCCATTGGAAAAGTTTGTTACTTTGAGTTGGTATATCTCGAAGGATATTGTTCTTTGTATAAGCGAGTTAGTACCCGTATGACAGTTGCTAAACGCGCCGTTCGAAGCCGTTATCGTTGGCCTAGTTCAAAGATCGGCTTAGGAATTACCCAGTGTCGAGCGCGGTTAATCCACTGATAGTCAAGGCTTTCGACGGTAGTTTGCGGTGGGTTCCAGATGTCTGCGGGCGGACGACCAAAGTACTGTTGGTAAAGCGTCAGTGCCTGGTCGCACTGCTGATAATATTTCATGCCTTCTTCTTCACCGCCGAGTCCTGGGGTGTGGTGGAGCTGACGCTTGAGCAGTTTCTCGCAAAAGTCAATCCAGTAGGACTGGGTATATAGGATGTGCTGATGCCAAACGCGGTCAATTACGGTGGCGGGCGACAGGCGCTGCTCTGAAACCATGACTAGGAAGATGAATTTCTTGTACTCGCGAATGGCTCTGAGGGTGAAAATGCCCGACCACCCGTATTGCCAAGCGAGCTTGGTAGAGAAAGGGCAGAGCACGCCGGGCTGGTCGAGTTGGAACTGAACAATTTGGTTGTACAGGTTTTTTTGATCAGGAGTCATATCGTTGTAGTTGACTGATAGTCCTTGCGAGTTGGGTGCAGGCTAGTGGTGTCAAGGTAGTCGTCTTGTTGTAAGAAATCAGCAGCCGCAGCCGCCACTACACTTGCTGGCAACGGTGACAATCGGCATAGGATAGATGGTTTGCAGCTCTAAGCCTAGGAAGTCGCTGAGTTCTTGTCCGAGCCACCAATATTCGGCAGCGGATAGCTTATGGCCAATAGAATATGAGAGTTCGCCAGCATGTACGGATAGTTCGGGCAAGACGCCACCGCCCCGCTGGCTGATAGTGTAGTTTCCCTGGGTATAGCTATCAAACTTATAGCCAGGGTTGTAAGCCAACAGATCAATATCTTTGAAGTGAGCAGTCCACTTTCCCCATTTCACTGCTATCTGCTCTTTCTTGCGAGTGCCTGTACGGATGCCTCGCTTTCGATCAATCTCGATTACAGTTTGCCACTTTGAGTCGGGCTGATCTTTGAAGAGATAGCGGAAAAGCGATTCCTTACTCTTTTTTAGAACAATACTCAATGGCACGACGATAAAAATTGAGAGCGGGGCATAGAAAATTGTGGCTATCCAGATGGCGATGATAGCAATGCTCGCCAGCACAGAGGAATAACTTTTGGGGTTGTCTGTAGAGATTTTGATGCGATCGCGCTCCCTTTCTACAACTACCGTCGTGCCTTTAGGCTGTAAAGATTCGCAGCTACTCTGATTCTGTTCTTTTTCCTGAAGCGCATCCAAAGCTTGCTGAGCTGAACCAAACCGCCGACTGAGATCGGGGTGAGTCATCTTCTCTAACCAGCGAGCCAAAGCAGGTTGAAGAGCGCGACCCGGCAGCTGAATTTTGCCGTTTACACGAGCGATGTCGGCAGGATGGGTGCCTGTGACTAGATAGATCAAGGTCATGCCCAGACTGTATAGATCAGAAGCAGGTGTCGCCTGTCCAACGAATTGTTCTAGTGGAATATAGCCATAGCTGCCGACGATGGTGATGGTATCGCTTTCTTTGGTGAGATCTGTGTGAATTGAGCCAAAGTCGATTAGATAGATATTGCCAACGCTGTCATCAGTCTCACCATTGGGTGAATTGATCAAAATGTTGCTAGGCTTGATGTCTCGGTGAATAACTGGCGGTGCTTGCGCATGGAGATAGTTCAGAGTGGCGAGTAGCTGCTTCGCAATCTCTAGCACTTCGGTTTCTGAAAATCGCTTACCCGATTGGATTATTGATTCTAGAGAGTCCGCTTCGAGATAAGTCTGTACTAGCACGAAGCTACGAACGCCCTCGATATCTGTTTCAAAGGCTGCTTTGTACTTCGGCAGTGCCGGGTGATTGAGCGTCTTTAGAATGTTGCTTTCTCGCTCAAACAGCTTGAGTTCTATCCACTGATCGGCGGTGTGAATAGCCTGCTCTATCCGAATAATCTTAACAACAACAGATTCTTGGATCTTGATATCTTCCGCTAGAAAAGTTTGCCTACCAGCCCTTCGTTTATCTTCAGTACTCAGCTCCTTCTTCAAGTTGTAGCGTTCTATTTGGTAAATGGCGGTCTTCATAATATTCTATTGTTCCTATTCTGCTGTTTAGCTGCGGTAGCAAAGTCGCTCTACATGATAGAAAAAGAATCGCTGTCTTCTAGGATTGTTCTATTTACTGTTGTTCTTACTCCTGATGCTTGATCTGTATCAATAGGGGCAATTTTGTGTAGCGATAGTCCTAGAAAATCGTTGAACTCTCTGTCAAGCCAATGCTGTTCTGCCTCAGAAAGCGCTGAGCATTGAATGGAATATTCTTGCTTTCCAGCGTAGACAGATAGCTTGGGTGGTATGCGAATGCTGCTAGGAGTGGAAGTACGCTTCCCTGTCTTGTAGTAGCGTTCGAAAGTATAGCCGGGGTTGTAGGTTACAAGGTGAATGCTTTGGAATGGAGAGATTATATCTGTCCACTTTGTAGAAGAATGGTGTAGGCTGTATCCTTTTATAGTCCCCATACGAATGCCCAGCGTGCGGTTGATGGATATTAGTCCATATCGTTTGTTTGCAGACTGGTTTCCAGGGAAGAAGATGAGAAGTAGCTGAATTCCTAAACCAGCGATTGTCACAAGTATCAAGATAGCTGGCCAGAAGAGCATGGCTGCTATCCAAGTCAAAGAAAGTACAGAATTAAGGAGCATCGAGCCTTGGGTACTGTTGTTAGGCCTAATTGATTGGTTGGAGATAATTGTAAGTTCGTTTTGTTGACGGTAGATACGTAGATGATGTGCATCGGGGCGAAGATGCGGAAAGTAACCCTCGCTGTTGTCTCTGTGGCTGAGGGCGGCAAGGGCGATCGCAGCCGACTCAAAGCGCTGATCTATGTAGGGCGCGGTTATCTGCGACAGCCAACGAGTGAACCAATCACTAAGTCCTGAAATCTCACACAGGCGTTCTATCTGGATACGGCCTTCAACCTGCGGTAGTTCTGATGGATGCATCCCAGTCAATAGATAAATCAGCGTCATCCCCAAGCTGTAAAGATCCGACGCAGACGAGGTTTGTCCTAGAAACTGTTCTAATGGCATGTAGCCATAGCTGCCAACGATGGTGACCGTTCCGCTGCCTTTGCTCGCAGCAATCTGCACAGCACCAAAATCTACTAGATAAACCCCTTTTCGACCGGAGCCTGCTAAAGCAATGATTTCTCCAAGCGAAGGGTCACTGATCAAGATATTGCTAGGCTTGATATCGCGATGAATGACGGGTGGAAGCTGTTGGTGCAGATAGCTCAGCGTTGATAGGAGCTTTTGGGCGATCGCAATCACTTCTGCTTCAGAAAACAGCTTGCCGGCTTCAACTACTTTTTGGAGCGAGGGGGCCGGGATGTAGGTCTGCACCAGCACAAAGCTATGCACGCCATCAACTTCAGCTTCAAAGCTGTCCTTGTATTGAGGGATAGAGGGGTGATCTAGATGCTGAAGGATCTGAGCTTCTCTTTTGAACAGCTTTAGCTCATCCCAATCGAAGGCGGAGCTGAACTGAAGAATTTTGACAATGACGGGCGTTTTAGTATAGAGATCTCTAGCTAGAAACGTCCGTCTTCCCGCTTTGTGGCTAAGCGCCTGCTGAAGGAGATAGTGGCGGATCGTTCGGTTTGTCAGGTCCATCATGCTGGATTTCCCCACTGGTAAATGTATTGTCTAACTAAAGCCTGCGTAAATACTATTTCCTCGACTAAGATTTGTCAATATGATGTCAATTTACTGCGTATGTAAAGCTTGAGGAAGCGATCGCGATAGGATGGGTAGGTTGATTTTGACGGTCTGATGGCAAAGCCTTCTCTACAAGCTTCAGAGGAAGGGCGGCGACTGGCGGTGCAGTCGCTGAAGCTGTCTGGGCTTACTAAGACGGACCTGGGAAAAGCGGTTGGCTGTAGTCGACAACCAGTCATTAATTTTTTTAAGGGCGTCGCGATTGAGCAGGGGCTGTTTCTGCGGCTGTGCGATCGCCTAGCGCTAGACTGGCAAGTCGTTGCTGGATTAGCCCGAACATCTGATTCTGTCGTAGTAATGCCTAAGTTAGGCGAGCTGAAACAGTCAGATGAGCTAGATTTAGAAGATATTGATGGACTGGTGAAATCGCTTCGTCAAACCGCAGCCGAAAGCCTCTACGAACGCTGTGGCACTATGCGTGTGCTCGACATGTCTCAGCCTGTCGGCCTGAGTGACCTTTACACCAGCGTCAATATCCTCGAACAGCTCAGCAGCCACCAGCGCAGACCGCTGCAAGACCTGCTCGCCCAGGCTGAAGCTGGAAACTTTGATCGACTAGGCTTTGGTCAGGTCTTGCAGCCGCACGTGCCAGTAATGGAAGCCGTCGCTCAACATCAGAAGCTGATCGTATTGGGCAAGCCGGGTGCCGGTAAAACGACATTTCTAAAGCATTTGGCTATTCAATGTATTGATGGCCAGTTTGAGCCAGATCGCCTGCCTCTGTTTATTAACTTGAAACAGTTTGCCGAGAATCCAAATCGACTAGGACTGTTGGCTTTCCTGAGCCATCGGCACCTGAAAAGTCAGATTACCGCCCTTAGTGAGACGGAGATTGAAAGTCATCTGCTACAGCTAAAGCAGGTACTGAGCGCGGGCCGAGCGCTGCTGCTGCTCGATGGTCTAGATGAGGTGAACCAGGACGTACACGACTGGGTGCTGCGCGAAATTCGCGTTGTGTCCGAAGAGTTCCATGACAATCACTTTCTGATGACCTGCCGAGTTGCGGCCTGGGAATATACCTTTGAACAATTTACTGAAGTAGAAATTGCCGACTTTGATGCTGAGCAAGTAGAAGCGTTTGTGCATCGGTGGTTTGCCGATAAACCGACGCTGACTCAGCCGTTTCTACGAAGTTTGTCCGAGCGACCTCGGCTGGCGGAGCTAGCAGTGACGCCTTTGCTGCTGACGCTACTGTGTTTGGCGTTTGAAGTGTCGGGTGCGCTACCCGGCAGCCGCAGCGAACTGTACCAGGAGGGGATTGAAACGCTGCTAAGGCGGTGGGATGCGTCTCAGGGAATTCATCGTGACCAGGTCTATAGAAAGCTATCTCCAAAGCGAAAGGAAGACTTGCTCAGCCAGATTGCGCTGACTACGTTTCAGCAGAGCCAGTACTTCTTTCGACAGCGCGACTTAGAAGATTTAATCGCCCACTACATTCGCAACTTGCCCGAGGCGAGCAGCGATCCAGAAGCGCTGCAAGTGGACAGTACGGCGGTGTTACACTCGATTGAAGCGCAGCATGGGCTGCTAGTGGAGCGGGCAAAGCGCTGTTATTCTTTCTCTCATCTGACCTTTCATGAGTATTTTGTAGCTAGAGAGCTGATTTCTAGTAGTGCCAATCTTAAAGAGACAATGGCCCAGTTAGCCGATAGCTGTGCGCTCAAGCCTCGCTGGAGAGAAGTCTTTTTGCTGACAAGTGAGCTGCTAAGAGATGCAGATCTGCTGCTGTCTCCACTAGCTACAAAAGTATGTTCTGTGTTGGCCAAATCGCACAGGCTACAGGCGTTTTTGGCGGACGTGGCGCAGCAGGCCCAGCAGTCACAGTTTGACGGCTTTAAACCAGCGGCAGTGCGAGCATTTTTGTTTGATATTGATTTTAATATTGATGAGAATCGGGCAGTGGC
The DNA here is from genome assembly GCA_963838725.1 of uncultured cyanobacterium. Classification (GTDB taxonomy): domain Bacteria; phylum Cyanobacteriota; class Cyanobacteriia; order Phormidesmidales; family Phormidesmidaceae; genus Phormidesmis. The sequence continues at coordinate 23,807 of CAWISM010000019.1, forward strand.
AATTCGGTTAGATCGCCGAGCGAATCTACTGGTGTGTGCGAGCTTTGTGACCCGGATGCTAGAAGGGGTGGGGTTGGCAGACGCGATCGCCCATGTCACAGAATACGATCAGCAAGTAAAAGAGCCGCTCAAACAAATTGCCCAGTGCAAGTCTGCTAACGAGGCGATGATGATCGCTATTGAGATTGTGCGCGATTCTAAAAAATTGAGCCATAGTGAAGACAAAAAACTGAAAAGTATTCTTGAGCGCTTTCATCCACAGACAGCAGACGTAGAGGCGATCAAAGACGCGGCTGATGCAGCTCGTCATGTAGCCAAAGGCCGACACCACATGCGTAAGAAATGGACATTCGACGACAGCGAAAAGCTGCTACTCAGACAGTATTACCGCGTGACAAAGCTGCTAGTAGACTGCCTCTACAGCGATGGTTGTATGCTGCGCCCGGACCGTCGACAGATGATCGAGGATAGTTTGTTTAGTCCCGTGATGAGTGATGTCAATTAATATCTGTTCTTTTAGCACCTCGTCTTCTGTTCTTTCTGACGAATTTCTTTTTGATCGCTTTGTTCAAGAAAATCGGTCGACTCAAACGAGCTTCTGGAAAAATGAAACTCTGGCGCTATCAGCAAAGGGAACGCATTTTGGCTTTGTGTGGCAGGGGACGGCGCAGCTAAAGCGGGCATCCCAAACCCTGGCTTTCCCGCTGTCGGCAGGAATGTTTTTTTCTGCGGCTGAGGCGATTGCCGTTGGCGGTCAAGGTACGACTGGGATAGTTGTCAGTCAGCTGGCGCACTCGGGGCAGTTTCTAATCGGTGGGCCAATCGAATCGACAGGTCGCTTTCCCTATATTGATGGAGGCACAACGAGTCTTTTGATTGCGCCAATGGTGGTGGGCGATCCTTGCCTACATGCGCTGTATATGCCGCCAGATGTGGATCAGACGATGCATAGTCATCCGAGCGATCGCATCGGCATCATCATCAAAGGCGGCGGTCAGTGCTGTGATGAAAAAGCCTGCTACGACCTAGCACCGGGCACCTTGTTTCACATTTCACCCGACCATCAGCATCGATTCGTGACAAGTAGCCAGGGATTGGATTTGGTAGTGTTTCATCCAGATAGTGATATGGGATTTAGCGATCACGACCATCCTATGCTTCGCCGCACCCTAGTCAACAACGTTCGAGCTACAGAGCTACCACAGATCCAAACGCCTTTGTGATGGTCATCTAGAAGAGAATAGAACTTATTCTTGGATGCTTTAGAGATGGTCTTGTGGTGCGCTAAAGCGTGTCTATCTTTTGGAAAAATACAGGCTCTCTAAGGTCGAAAAACTGCCCAAACAAGCAAGCTGATCGGCCAGGAGAGTAAGGCAACCACAAGAGCCACTAGACACCCTGATTTGCCACGCTCTTCTGCGTCCACATAAGCCCAACGAATGCTCCACCCATATACAACAATGGTTATCAAGGCTATAAATCCCAATAGCTGGTCGCTCGCAGATTCTGGCTCATTTACAAGGAAGGCGATGGCGACAACGCCTACGACCAAGATAATCAGGACAAACAGGAGAGTAGTCAAGAGAGACGCAATTGGCTCTTCAGCTTTTCTTACGTTTCCCCTTTGTCGCGAGCGAATTTGGTACGCACCGCAATAAGGGCATCTCTCGTGCTTTTCCGAATCAAACCCTCTGCTACAAGCTGAACAAATTGTCATGAGACCTAACAAAATAAAAAGGGCAATAACACGTTTGTGTCGTCTCCTAGAGACTTTTCCCTAAGTGTATCTTCACTGAGAAAGGTCACTCTTTCGGATAGAGATTAATTGCACAGGCGATCGCGTCTCAACAGTCACAGGCTTAGGCATTGTATCTATTGATTAGCCAGTCCCATGCTCGGTTGTAGAAGGGCTCGCCCAAGCCTAAGCAGAGCGTAATGAAAAAGAGGTATTGATCGATCTTCTGCAAAGGTGTTTTTGTGTCATAGAGTATGAGGATAAAGGCTCCAGCACCGTAAACGATTGCCCAGATGACGCTACGAAGAAGCGATCGAGCCACGAGTTCACGCTGGCTGACTAGTGCTTCTTTGTTCCACCATTTGAGCGCGATTTCTACGGCGCTGTTGAGCAATCCACCAAATAGACCAGCGGCTATTCCGAAAAGGACTGTCTTATCGGTTGCGGTGAAATATTCCATCGGGGACTCAGTTAAGTTTACGGCTAGCTGTTGTCGTCAGAGGCAGTTTGGCGCTGAGCTAGAGCAACTCTGATTTGGCTGCTGATGGGTGTGACGATGCTGAGAAAAATGGCGGTTTTGAAGAAGAAGGGAACGATGCCTTCGGGAGCGATGTTGAGCGATCGCACGGGCTCCCAATTGGCAATCAACGCTCCCCCTAAGCTAAACAGCACCGCTAAGCTCAGCGTACTAAACGCGAACTTCCGGATAGTTAGCGGCCATCCCAACCATTCCTTGTTGATCAAATAGTCCAGGCCGACTTCTTGCAAGCTGATCAAGAAGCCGCTGAGAAATCCGAGAGCAGTGACTATCAAAAGGGACTGTGTGATTGGCATTTGTCGTTACTTAAAAATCTATCTCTGATTGTTTGGTCGCTGTGGAAAAATCACACATCCACCAATAGAAGTTTATCTATTACATCAAAGGTCGATTCATTAGGACAGTACTACTATCTGCACAATCCTACTCCTCTGTGTTGAGCTCTGAGAGTGCTTGGGCGATCGCATCAATCTGCTCAGTGAAATAGGCCACCCGGAGATCCAGCCGATCAGCAAATGCTAGCCCCTGTTGAAAAGCTCTAAGCGCTGCGGGTAGCTCACCTTGCTCTCTGTAGATCTGACCCAGGCTGTCGTAGGCATTCATGATGCCGTAATCGTTGTATGCCTGTCGCTCGACTAGGATCAGCAGATTGTACGAGATTAGCGCTTCGTCTATATCATCGACGGATCTATAGAGCTGGCCGAGTTCTTGGAGGACTTTGGCAGAAAAGCTGAACTGTTCTAGCTGTTGGGCGGCGGCGTAGGCAGAGCGGTAGTAGCGGATGGCGTTGTTGGGCTGGTTGATAGTTTGGTAGTTTTGGGCGATCGCAACCAACAGATCCGGCAGCTTCTCTTCTTCCCCCATTGCCACATACTTATCCAACAGATCGGTCTGCGCTCGCAGTGCATTTAGCAAAGACTCCGCCTGCTGATAGCTATACGCCAATCTCTCTAGATAGAAGATCTCTCTAGTCGATTGGCTATCAGTCTGGCTACCTTTCTCCTGATTAAGCAAATCAAGATAAATATCCGCCGCCTCTGCAAACTTGAACCATTCTAGGTTCAGCTCTGCCAACGCAATCTTTTGATCTGTAACTGCTTGCCCGTCGCCTTCACTCAGCGCAATTAGCTGCTGATATACCGCCACCGCAGAATCAATATCTCTCAGCGTCGAAAAGATATCTGCTAGCTGAGTCAGCGCCGCCTGATCGGCTGAAGGAACCCCGCTAATTGGTGAATCTTTTTCTACGCCTGGAGACGTGCCGCCTAGAACCGCTTCAGGTTCGATACCCAGAGACGTTTTCGCTGCATTCCAAATCGCCTGAGTTCTCAGCGTCAGCAGTTGTATAGTCACTGGTCGCTGCCGCTGCCAAGCCAGACTAGCCACACGCTCTATGGCATCTAGCTCTGCGCTAATGCCGAATATCCGCCTGAGCCGGACTTCTCGCAGCAGCAGGTCAAAAGCTTCCTGAGTGTCTCCTGTTTGCAGTAACGCTTCCGCCTGCTGCTGTAGCTCGTCTAAATCGTTTCTAAGCGTGCTGATTTCTAATGGGCTGAGCGCTCTATCTACGACTAAGACTGGCAGCAGCGGATCGCGCGGTTCATCTAACGGATCGGAAAGAAAGTCTTGTCTTTGCTGAGGATCGAGCTGCTGTGCCTGCGCGACCGGGGGCTCGACGCTAGGTAGCAAGCCTATCCAAGCGACGCTCGATAGCGCAGCGAGAGTCAAAAGCTTTTGAATCAGGAGCTGGTTAATCCGTGCTTTTGCTAGGGCTTTTTTTGAGGACGTGTGTAAGGGAGTGTTCACAGTTGTTTATAGAACTTTATGCTTTCACTGCTTTCACAATGGCGCACGCTCTAATTGGGATATTCTGGTAATCTTGCGCAAAAGCGCCGCAGCTCACCATAGCAAACGCCTGCCTTAGTATGTCTTCTAACGTTGCCACTCGGACCATTCGAATCGGTTCTCGCAAAAGCCAGTTAGCCCTGGTCCAAACTCACTGGGTCCAAGCCGAACTTAGCAAAGCGTTTCCCGACATCACCTTCGAGGTAAGTACGATGGAAACTCAGGGCGACAAAATTCTAGACGTGGCGCTCTCTAAGATTGGTGATAAGGGTCTGTTCACCCAAGAGTTAGAAGATGACATGCTCAGCCGCAAGGTCGATTTTGCGGTGCATTCGCTCAAGGATTTGCCGACGCAATTGCCGGAAGGACTGATGCTGGGCTGTGTGACCGAACGCGAAGATCCGGCAGACGCGCTAGTCGTACACGAAAAGCACAAGGACAAGCAGCTCGATACGCTGCCAGAAGGGGCGGTGATTGGCACGTCTTCTCTACGCCGCTTGGCTCAGCTACGTCACCATTTTCCGCATTTTAAGTTCAAAGATATTCGCGGCAACGTCAACACCCGGCTGCGTAAGCTTGATGAGGGTGAGTATGATGCGATTGTGCTGGCGGCGGCTGGGTTGAATCGGCTGGAGATGAGCGATCGCATCCATCAGCTCCTCCCTGCCGAAATCTCCCTTCACGCAGTCGGACAGGGCGCACTCGGCATCGAATGCCGCAGCGATGACGATGATATTCTCAACGTGATCAAGGTACTAGAGCATCTGCCGACTGCCCAGCGCTGCTACGCGGAGCGAGCTTTCTTGCGAGAGCTAGAGGGCGGCTGTCAGGTGCCGATCGGCGTGAACACTCAGATTGACGGCGATACTTTGACCCTAGTTGGCATCGTGGCTAGTTTGGATGGTCAGCAGCTGATCAAAGACACCGTCACAGGTACACCTGTGGATGCGGAAAGTATGGGTAAGGAACTAGCGCAGCGGCTGCGATCGCAAGGCGCACAGGAAATCTTGGATGTCATCAACGCAGAAAATCGGTCCTGAGCTAGACGCGAGCGAGGGCTTTACTCCACCTATGGGGGATGTTTTGTGAGGTGCGATCGCCCACAGTAGCAAGACTGTAAGCAACCGTTTTATCCACTTTACCTATGAGAGTCCCTCCCGAAATTTCCTATCGCGGCGTCGATAAAACCGAGGCACTAGAGACCTTGGTCGCTGAAAAAATTGCCAAGCTGGAAAAGTTCTACAGAGAAATTAGCAGCTGCCACCTGGCCATAGAGAAAGTTCATGACCATCCCGACAGCGGCTCTCCCTATCGGGTTCGCCTCGATATCACCGTGCCCGAAGATCGGGAAATTGTCGTTGACAAGAGCCCCGACAAAGGCGTGCAGTACAAGCCTCTAGAAGCAATTATCAGAGATGCCTTCGACATTGCCGATCGCCAGCTAAAAGAGCTGAACGAACAGCAGCACGATCATATGAAGACACACATTCCTGGTCAAAGAGAAATCTTACTCGACGAGCTAGAAGAAGAAGTCGCCATCAAAGCGCCCCCCGCAGATACAACTGCCGAATAGAGTCACTTCGGTCATTGCCTGACGAGTCGCTAGCCTCTTAACTATTTTTATAGATTGGATCACCTCGCTATAAACTTGAGATGAGAGGCAGTGATCTTACCAAGGGCTTGATATGAAAATTTTGTTTGTGGCTGCTGAGGCCGCACCGCTGGCTAAAGTTGGCGGCATGGGCGATGTGGTCGGCACATTGCCCAAGATATTGCGCGCGATGGGTCACGATGTCCGCGTTTTTATGCCCTACTACGGCGGCATATCCAGCCAGGTTGATGTGTCGGCTGAGCCCATCTGGTGGGGCTATGCCATGTTCAACTCGTTCGCTATCTACGAGACTCCAACTGCCCGATAGCGACGTTCCCCTCTACCTGTTCGGCCATCCCTGCTTCGATTCAGAGAATGTCTACGGCGGCGATGACGAAGGCTGGCGATTCACCTTCTTTTCTAACGGCGCGGCAGAATTCGCCTGGAACCACTGGAAGCCAAACATCATTCACTGCCACGACTGGCACACCGGCATGATTCCGGTCTGGATGCACGAAACCTCCGATATCGGCACCATTTTCACCATCCACAACCTCGCCTACCAAGGCCCGTGGCGCTGGTGGCTAGAGAAAAATGCCTGGTGCCCGTGGTACATGCAGGGGCATAACGTGATGGCAGCAGCCCTACAGTTTGCCGATCGCGTCAACACCGTATCGCCGACCTACGCCCAGCAAATCCAAACGCCCGAATATGGCGAAGAGCTAGAAGGTCTGCTCTCGTTCATCAGCGGACGGCTCAGCGGCATTGTCAACGGCATCGATCTAGATTCTTTTGATCCATCAGCAGACAAGAAAATTGGCTATGCCTTTGCTGCTGATACTTTAGACGAGCGAGACAAGAACAAGGCAGTCATCCAAAAAGAGATGGGGCTAGAAGTAGACCCAAACAAGTTTTTGATTGGCATGGTTAGCCGTCTGGTAGAGCAGAAGGGCATCGATCTAATTTTGCAGACGATGGATCGCTTCCTGGCCTATTCAGATGCGCAGTTTGTGCTGCTGGGGACGGGCGATCGCTACTACGAAACCCAGCTATGGGAGCTAGCCGCGCGCTATCCTGGCCGCGCCTCTGCCTACATTATGTACAGCGATGCCCTAGGCCGAAAGATATACGCTGGCTGCGATGCTTTCCTGATGCCCTCCCGGTTCGAGCCCTGTGGCATCAGTCAGATGATTGCCATGCGCTACGGCTGTATTCCGATTGTGCGCCGCACCGGGGGCCTAGTCGATACCGTCAGCCACAATGACCCGATCAACGAAGCTGGGACTGGCTACTGCTTTGACCGCTATGAGGCGCTAGATCTGTTTACCAGCATGGTCCGCGCTTCAGAAGCCTATCGCTTCAAGCCGCAGTGGAAAGAGTTGCAGCAGCGGACGATGAGAACTAGCTTTAGCTGGGAAAAGTCAGCGGTGGAGTATATCAAGCTGTACAGCGACGTGATGAATTTGCCGCATGAGGAACAGCTACCGGTCAAATACGGCGGTAAGCTGGGGGTTTAGATGACCTGGATGAATATTTTGTAGGGGCGCTGCTTGTGTGACGTGACGTCAGGTCATGCCCCTACAGCAATCCGGGGGTAAGCAGTCAGGATTGGGTATCAGCCTGCCGCAGAAATGGATTTAGACGAAGAAGATACATTTTCCTGTTGACAATCTTATTGCGTGACCGGAATGTCTCTCGCTTGAAATGTTATGTCAGCACGGCTAAGTCGCCCCTTTGTACTACCAAGTAATTCGACTAGCGAGATATTGCTAACTCCTGAATCCGCACTGTTTGTTATGAGCGTTATCCTGACAGGGACATCGCGAGCAAATGTGACGACCTGATTATTCTGGCCCTCTGTGTTTCCGACTTTAATAGTATCGGTTATGTACTGGTTACCTTCGCTGTCAACTAGTCTGCTATCTGAGAAGCTACCATCCGCAAAAAGTGCAATGCTGATATCTTCTGCGGTATTTGTTATTAGTAGGTCACAGGCAATAGTCTCAGCTCTTTTGGAACAGCTCTTTTGGTCAAGTCTAAAGCCGTCTGGAATAGAGTCAGCGTCAGCGCTAGCAGCGGTTGATGCCGGTTCGTTGTCGTTATTCACCGTAGGATTTTCAGAGGCGGGAGTGGTTATCAGATCGGGTTCGCTTGCTACATAACTAGCGAGAGCATCAGATAGAATTTCAGACTTACTTTGATCAGTAATGCTGTCTCCCTGATCGCGAATGTAGTTTTCCAGCTTCTGGGTGGCAGTTGGCGATAGTTCTACCAGCGCAGGATTAGTATCTGCAATCTCTCTACCTGACTGAAAGCCTGTCGAGAGTCCGGCAAAAAGAGATGCAATAACCAATGATGACAGAAACAAAATTGTGTAGAGAAAAACACGCTCTTTCTGTCTTCCTTCTCCGTTCTTGAAGAAGAGTAGCGCTATTGCCGCCATGAGTATGGCCACTAGAGCAAACACGCCAAATAGATTGCCTGATTCTCTAAGTATGTCTGGAACGTAGCTAAGGAAATCGAAGATACTGGCAGTGAGTTGAAACATAGAGAAGAAAGCTAGAGAAGAAAGCTAGTGGCACTGGAAGCCTAAGAACCGACAAAGTGACAAATTAATTTTTCTCTACAGAGATTATATGTTGAAAGTTGCAGAGTGCAGCTTATGAAAACAGAGGCTGTATATAGCCTGTACCGGATGCATTCGGTACAGGCGCGTCACTTGACCCGTTGTAATATAAGGCTTTCATCCTGAAAACTGTACCTCAGTCAAGTGACCAAGGCTATATCTAGTAATCAATAGCAAAAATCACTGCCAGATTCTGTAGACGCTGCCTTTGACTTCGTGGCCTTCGTGACCAGTGGCGCTGGCAGGCTGACGGGTGAAATTCAACCCAGCTTGCTTGAGCGCGTAGCAGAAGCCGCCTCTGGTAGAACGGTCGGAGTCGCTGAGTAAACAGATGCCGTCTGGTTCTAGAACGCTCTGGATGAAGACAATCAGCGGGGCGATGTTGCGCTCTTCGTAGATGACGTCGGCGGCGAGGAGGAGGGGGACTTTGAAGTGAGGAGGGAATCGCCAGTCGAGGGGAAGCTTTTTGAAATTAGTGAAGCCGTTGGCGATCGCATTTTCCGCCGCAAATTCTACAGCCGTCGCATCATAGTCGCTAAAAATCACCTGCATGCCCAGAGAAAGTGCTACGATTCCGGCTAATCCAACACCGCAGCCAATCTCTAAAGCTCGGTGATTATCGGGCCATGTCTGCTGCATCAGGGCTTTGCCCAGCATTTGAGAAGAGGGCCAAAGCTCTGCCCAGTAAGGCATGTATTGATCGGCGTGGAAGGCGTCTTGAGTGCTGGGATGGTCTAGTAGCTCGTCTGCATTGCCAGGATAGGTTATTTGGAACGTCTTGGAGAATGTTTTGGAGCTGACGGTGATAGATCTGTGAACGCGCTGGCTGACCGCTTCTGGCGGAGTGGTGTGCAAGAAAGCGGCTGAGTCGATAGGCGGCATGAGCTCGGATCGTAGGAGATGACTGGATCGATCATAGGCTACGACCAATGTAAGGATGCACTTGTCTAATTTCCCATGCCCTCACTGATTTGCTGCCGAATCTGAGGACGAGGAATTAACCAGTCCGATAGCCAGTCAATTCCTCTACGCTGCAAATCTTCTAGATCCAGGTTCCAAATTCTCACGGTGCCGTCAGATCCTGCTGATAATAGCCGCTTGCCACTCGTATCGAAGTCTACATCCCAGACTACGCCCTCGTGGCCTATCAGCGGCGGTAGGAGATCTGTCAGCGTACCGGGCGATCGCAATGCCTTGTCGAACAGTGGCCACAGCCGCACGGTGCCGTCGTCACTGCTAGAGGCCAAAAATTCTCCGCTGGGACTGAATCGAAGACTTCTAACCCAGTTTCTATGCCCTCGCAGAGGAATCGGTTTGGGCGCTAACCGAATCTGTTCTGACGAAAGCTGACGGACAGACCACAGCCAAATCATGCCATCTGCACCGCCCGAGGCTACAAACTTGCCGTTGGGACTAAAGGCCGCACACCATACGCCGCCCGTATGCCCTTTGATGGTCTGAAGCAGACCCGTCTCGGTATGCCACAGCCGCAGACTGTTGTCCTCGCTGGCCGAAACCAAATAGCGACCGTTTGGACTAAACCCAACTGACCAGACGGTATTGGTGTGATCGGTAAATGTCTTCAGCAGTCCCTGCTGATCTCCCTGCTGATTCCACAGGCGTAGGGTGTGGTCACTGCTGACGGAAGCTAGCTGTTTACCATCTGGGCTGTATTTTACCTGCCACACCATGTCGCCGTGGCCTAGTAAGGTTTGCGTGAGTTCGCCGTCTGCCTGCCGGATCTGCACAGAGTAATCTGAACAGGCGATCGCAAATTGATTACCGTCAGGATGCCAGTCAACGCTGTGTAGGGTTTGTTGGGAAAGTGCGATCGCCTTCAACAGCTCGCCAGAATCATTCCACAGCTTCAGACTGCCATTCCCAGAAATAGACAGTATCTGGCTTGGATTATCCTCAGCCCGGTCGCCAGCGAGCCCCCCAAACGATTCCATTTTCTAGGTGCTCTCGCTCACCATGCCCTTCGAGCACGGTTGATGCGGGTCCCTGTAGCTGCCAGATACGCACCTGGTCGTCGTCTCCTCCAGAAACCAGCGATCGCCCATCCGCGCTCCAGGCCACACTATGCACGTTGCTACGGTGCTCAAATACTGCTAGCACCTCTCCGTCTAGCCCCCATATCCGAATGGTCTGGTCATCACTTGCCGAGACCAGCCGCCGACCATCAGGGCTAAACGCCACCGCCCGCACCCAGTTTTCGTGCCCGTAGAACGTCTTTAGCTTTCGTCCATCTACGCCCCACAGCCGAATGCCGTTTGTATCCCCGGCGGCAGCTATCATCGCCCCATCAGGGCTAAAAGATACGCTTCTTACCCAGCCGCGATGTCTGCGCAGCGTCTGTAACAGTTCGCCCGTCAGGCTCCACAGTCGCACTGTTTTGTCTTCCCCACCCGTTGCCAGCATTTGCCCATCTGGGCTGAATTGCACGGCTCTAGCCCAGTCCTCGTGCCCTTCTAAAGTGGCGATCAGCTCGCCGTCTAAATTCCACAGCCGCGTGATGGTATCGCTGTAGGTCGCTGCAATTACTGTGGCATCAGGATTGAAGCAAACGCTGGTAACACTTGCCTGGATGGACTCGATGATTTGAATCAGCTCTCCGTTCGATTGCCACAGCCGAACGGTGTGGTCTAGTCCAGCGCTGACGATGTATCGACCATCTTGGCTGAAGCACACGTCGATTACTCCGGCCTCGTGGCCTGCTAATGTGCGAATTAGCTGACCTTGCTGCGTCCACAGTTTTAGGGTGCCGTCCTCGCTCGCCGAGACCAGGTTGTAAGGGGGAGACGCGCTCCAATCTACCGCCAGAACCCAGTCGCGATGGCCGATCAGAATATTTCTTTCGTGGATGCCGTAGATAGCTGTGGCTAGGCATAGCGTCGCCTGCATCTTTATAAGCGAGATTCTTTGGGTTTGGAACTGAGCTGAGGACTGGGTTGGGGATTGGGATTGAATCTGAGCCTGGACCTGACTAGCGGCCTGTAGAGCTTTGGCCAGGGCTTCGAGACCGTGTCCAGACAGGCGAAGCGATCGCGAATCTGAGATCAGCGCCTCGATCTCTGCCAGCTTTGCCTTTTGACGAGCGAGGGTCGCCTCGGCCAGGGTTTCTGACTGGGCGGCAAGCGCCTTTTGTAGCTGGTCTTCGGTGAGGGCTCTGCGATCGCGTTCCACTCTTAGCACTTCCATCAAACCAGGCTGCTGCTGGTCTTGTACCAGGCTGGCTAGATATTCGTGCACTAGCTGATAGCGAACGCCAGAGACCTCTGGCACCTCAAACACCAGACCAGAGCCAATGAAGATATCGAGTACTAGGCTTAGCTGCTGCGGTGTATTGTCAATGCCAGCAAGCGTTAGGGGTTCTCGCAGCTCAGAGAGGCTCTTGAGTGGGCGATTGTCACCTTCGCTCAGCAGATATAGAACAGAATTGGCCACAGTTCGATTTTCTGGACCACAGTCGTAGATAACGTTGTTTAAGAAGTTCTTTAGCAGTCGTTTTTTGGGCGATTGTCCCAGGGCTCTATAGGCGGCTAGGGTCTCTATCTTTTGCCTCTGTAGCTGCGCTCCGACGACCTGCAATTCAATCGGGCGCACCTCACCCGTAAGCGCTGCTAAATCGCTAATTAGTGCCGATACTAGCGCCGGCTCAGGAGAGAAGGCCGATGGCTCACTTAGCCGATGAATTAATCTTTCAGCCGCTTTTGGGGTGAAATTTCCCAGGTAGTAGCGAATGTCTTTACTGAGGATATCGTTGTTAATAGTCTCCAAATCGGCACTGCGGTCCCATTCCAGCAGATAGTGTAGAAAGTCCTCTCGCAGCGAAAGCACAACTTTGACATAGGGCAAGTCCAAACACTCGCGCAAGAAGGTGTAAAGCTCCATGCGTTCAGAAACAGTTGGATAGTTGTAGAAGAAATCCTCAAACTGGTCAAAGATCAGCACGACCTGCTGATATCTGTCTAGAACAAACTGCTGTAGAGCCCTGCTTAGCCTAGAAACTGGTTTCTTGGTTTGTTCGTTCGCGGTGTCCGCTTCTGAAAATAAGAATTCAGATTCTAAAGATCCTCTCTCAAGCAGTGTTTCTTCTATCTGTTGTGCCCAGCTACTATATCCGCCAATTAGTATCGGCAGCGTTGTTCGTCCTTCTCGCATTAGGCTGCGCAGTTGAGGGATTAATCCTGCTCGCAGGATAGAACTTTTGCCGACTCCAGACTGCCCATGAATCACCACAATCGGATAGCGTGGCTGTGCTAAACGCTCGACTAGCGCGGTGATATCTTCAGCTCTGCCGGAGGCTTTGATCGCAGCGGATAATGCAATATCGGTTTGTGTATTTAGAGGGGCTGCTGCAATCGTGGGGGGCGGTTGAATTTGCCCCGCGCCGATAAAGGCCCTTAGTCCAAAGAGGCTTTCGATGCGGCGCTGCTCGAGCTTGACTTCAAAAGCTTCTGCGTACTGTTTATGTTTGAAATAGAGCATCCATAGCCTGTCTAGGATCTGGCGATAGAGCGTTAGATCGTAGTAGGGGCTGGTGTTTTGTTGGGCTCGCTTGAGGTGTTCTATTGCGATCGCACTCTGTCCGCTGAGCTGATGCGTTCTCGCTAGCAGATAGAAATAACCGCCGCGCTGATAGCGAATCACTGCCTGATATTGACTAGCTTGATGAGTAATAGAAGACCCAGATACAAGACTGCTAGGCTGAGAGACTTCCAAAGATTTAAGCACGAACCTTTGAGCAAATCCGATATCAGTCGGAGTCGGATGATTGTTGTTTCTCGCTAAGATCGCTTCAGCGAGGTAGCCGTAATCCTCTGCTAGCTTGATCGGATCTTTTTGGTGGAGAGGAATAGCTTTGTGGGCGATCGCACTCAGCTCATCCCACTCTTTTAGCTGCTTTAGAACTTCTGCTAGTGGTGAAATAAATCGTCCTACCCTATCCGAACGATTTCGCCGCTGAAAAATCTTCAGAGCAGCCTCAAAGTACTGTCTAGCCTTCTGATAGCTAGCGGTTTGAGAGTTTCCTTTTAGCGTAGAGTTCAGGACAACAACAGTATCCTTCTGGGTATCTGACTGCATATTCGACACTGCCCACCATCGCCACCACAGTCCTAGATGAAACATCAGCACCGCTGCTCTGTCCGTTTCATCTACTGTTTGATCGCTCTTTTCGCCTACCGCTTTGCCATTTGTTTCCTCAGCAATCTGTTCGGTCAGTATGTCTGCGGTCTGCTGAATAGCTAGATCAGCAATGACCAAATCCGCAACGCTCTTTTGCTGCCAGTGCAGCAGACTCTTTTTGTAGTGGTTTTTGGCTTGCGGTAGCTCACCGCAGCGATGCAAGCTCCGTCCTTGCAAGAACAACAAATCAGCCAGTAAGTCGAGATTAACTAGCTGTTCTTCTCCTTCAGGAATTTGAGTGATACGGGCGATCGCGAATCTCAGTTCTCTTGCAGCCGCTGGTTCGCTTACCCTAGCATTTAGCGGCAGATAGCGCGGTAACTGGCCCGGTAATTGGCTTGGCAATAGCGAAAACATTTCACCATCGAGAATCTGTCTAAACGTATCGTCTGCCTGCGCTGATAGAATCGCGCTCAGCGAGCTGAGTGAATAGTCAAATCGGATAGGCGTTGCTGCAAAGCTCTTTAGATCGGGTGCATAGCGATTCATCTTTTCTAGTACGGTGTCGTTCACCCATAGCACGACTGGATAGGGAAAGCGTTTGGGCAGCTCATCACGGCTTAGATTCGCGGCCTTGAGTAGCTTTACTAGATTAGAGCCGTCCCCAGCTATGCGACTAGACGGAGAATTGTATGGTGGTTCAAACGCTCGCTCGAATGATTGACCAGTAGAGAAAAAAGGGATTTCCATCTCTTCTATCCCTACAATCATCAGCGCTTTGTTTCCTGCTGTTTTGTTCCACCTAGATTGCTTAGCTGCGTTTGCATCCATCTCCGCTGAGACCGCTTCTCGTAGGCTCGTTGCGTTTGGCGGCAGCGACACAATGTTAAGATCAAGTTCTTGACTGAGCTGTGCTAACACTACCTGCCGCAGATGACGATAGTTCGCCTGTGCCAAGATTAGAGAGAACTCTCCTTGGCCTAATACCACAGCGCGACGAAGGCTATTGAGCGCCGTTTGATTGTGCTCAATGCTGTCTAAATCTATTGGGCTAAAATCTATCTGATCTTGTTGCGCCATAGGACTCGTCTAGCGATTCGCCTGCCACTGTCTATACTTTCTCGTCTCAGCCAGGATAGGGTTTAATCCAAACCATCGCCCCTGGTTGTCTCTGTACTCATACAAAAACAGACTTCGCAGCAGGGGATTGTAGGCTTCATTGCCCTGATCGCCGTCATCGCTAATTGCAGAAAACAACAAACGCCACTCCTCTGCATCAATTAAACCTACTAGGGCATCGCGCTCATCTCGAATCACGGATTCTAGGGTTGCTTTAGTGATAGGTGGGTCGCCTTTTTGCAAGCAGCCGTAGAGTAGGCGCATCAGGTTTCGCATATGGCCACCGCTGATGGTGACCAGGCGGTTGAGCGTGTCGGGAGAGTCGAAAATAATGTCGATCTTTTGCCAGCGATCGCGCGCTCGAACAGTGGGAAACGCCCTTGCCAATACCATCTGCTGCAATAGCTGTCGCCCCCTTACAAACGGCTCGCCCGTGCGCGTTGTCACCGGGACCATTGACAACAGCTTGGGCGCTATGCCAAACCGATTAGAAAGCCTTGGCAGCTCATCCGAGAAAATCAGCGCCAGAGGGATGGTATAGACGATGTGACAATCTAGCCGCTTGAGCTGTTCGCCGCGATCAACAAATAGATACTCTGACTGACTGCGGCCATCTGCTCGGCTAATCGGATCGATTCTGTCTAGATTATCGGCAATCACCACTAGGCCCTGTTTTCCCTTTGCCCGTAGCTGCTGAATCGCTACCGCCAGAATCTCCTGATTGATTGAATCGATAATGTTCTTCGTTCTGGGCTCAAGGTACTGTCTGAGCTGACTGCGCATTTCGGGGCTTTCCTTTGCCCGCGCTGTGATCGCCGCTACGCCTACTGAGAAGCTGACGTCGCTGATATCTATCGGCGATCGCAAGGTCTCTAACAGATTGCGAAACAGCGTCTCTAACTTCGTTGGCCGTAGCCGAATGCCCTCCGCTTCCAGGCTTTCTGTCACCTGATGGGCAATCATCAACAGGATATCGCTAATATCCACATCCGCCATCTCTAAGTCTCGATCAGACTCAAAATAGACAACGTGAAAATTCTGTTGCTCTAAGCCACCTTTTAGCCGAAATAGCTCTGTAGACTTGCCGCTGCCAATATGTCCGGTAAAGAGCTGAGTTGTTGGATCAGCTGGCGAGAGCTGCACAATCGTCCGACCAATCTCGCTGACAATGTCGCCACCGCGCACAGAGGAAAAATCAACGTAATAGCGCCGATCTTCTTTCTGAGCCACCTTGAGCGGACGGCTAGGATTCGCAGCACGATAGAAACGAGGAAGATCAAGAGCCATGAAACAAACCTGAAATGGGCATTCAGTAATAGTTATTCAAGAATTTTTCTCGCTAATCAGTAGACGGCTGTAGCGCAAACCGTTCCTCTACAGCGCCCAGCGTCAGTTTTTCGATAACGATCGCCTGAGTCATAGCTAGTCTTCAGAAGGTCAATGGAACTATCATAATTGATTTGATTTCTACTTCCCTGCCCCCCTGTGACCAGTTTCCCCGTTGTCTATCATCCGGCCTACGTGACGCCTCTACCCGATGGTCACCGCTTTCCAATGCCAAAGTTCCGGCTTTTGCGAGACTTGCTATTGCGCGATCGCGTCATCACCGAAGCCCAGATCTATCAGCCCGGTGCCCCGCCTACACAATGGCTAGAGCTAGTCCACACCGCCGACTACGTGCAAGCCTATTGCAGTGGCACTCTAGACGCCAAAGCTCAAAGGCGAATCGGCCTGCCCTGGAGTCCTGGACTGGTGCAAAGAACCTGTACCGCAGTCGGCGGCACAATATTGACCGCGAAGCTAGCCCTACAGCATGGCATTGCCTGTAATACGGCAGGCGGCACACATCACGCTTTTCCTGACTATGGCTCGGGCTTTTGTATTTTTAACGATCTCGCTATCGCGATTAGAGTTCTCCAAGCTCAAAATCTCATCCGCCGCGCCTTGATCATCGATCTAGATGTGCATCAAGGGGACGGCAATGCTTTTATCTTTAAGGGAGATAAGACGGTTTTTACTTTCTCGATGCACTGTGGGGTAAATTTTCCTAGCCGCAAGCAGCAAAGTAATTTGGATATCCCCCTGGATGAAGGAACAGAAGATGCGGTGTATTTGGACGTGTTGCGATCGCACCTCACTCCGCTCTTGACCCAGTTCAATCCTGACCTAGTCCTCTACGATGCGGGCGTGGACGTTCACAAAGACGACCGATTAGGAAAGCTAGCGCTGAGCGATGAGGGAGTGTTTGAACGCGATCGCACCGTCCTGCAAGCCTGCCAAACCGCTGGCTACCCAGTTGCCTGCGTCATCGGTGGCGGCTACGGCGAGGATATGAACGCCCTAATCTATCGTCATTCGCTGCTACATCGCGCCGCCAAAGCTGTCTTGATGGCAAAATAGGAACTGCCCACTGATATCTCTACCCGTGACCCAGCCGATCGCCGACATGCCCATCACCGTCGCCACCTTTTATAAATTCGTGGCGCTGCCTGACTACGCAGATCTTCAGCCATCGCTCAAAGACGTCTGCGAAAATCAGCGCGTCAAAGGCACAATCCTCCTGGCTGCTGAAGGCATCAATGGCACCATCGCCGGAACCCGTCAAGGGGTTGATACCGTTCTGACCTACATTCAGTCTGATCCGCGCCTAGTGGATATTGATATCAAAGAATCAGCCGCCGCTGAGCCTCCCTTCGAAAAGCTCAAAGTGCGCCTGAAAAAAGAGATAGTCACGATTGGGCTGCCAGAAGTTAGCCCGACACAGCAAGTCGGCACCTACGTCTCTCCAAAGGACTGGAATGAGATTGTTGCTGATCCAGCAGTCACCGTCATCGACACGCGCAACGATTACGAAGTCGGCATGGGAACTTTTCAGGGGGCTAGCAATCCTCAAACGGAAGTTTTCAATGAATTTCCTAGCTATGTAAAAGAGAATCTAGACCCAAAGAAGAACAAGAAAGTTGCTATGTTTTGTACAGGCGGGATTCGCTGTGAGAAGGCTTCTTCTTATATGCTGACCCAAGGTTTTGAAGAGGTCTATCATCTCAAAGGCGGCATCCTGAAATATCTAGAGGAAGTTCCCAAAGAAGAAAGCTTGTGGGAAGGAGAATGTTTTGTCTTTGATGAGCGCGTTGCGATCACGCATGGCTTAGAAACGGGCTCCTACGCACTGTGCTATGCCTGCGGACATCCTATCTCCGAAGCTGATCAGCAATCTGCTGATTACGAGAGCGAGGTGTCTTGTCCGCACTGTGTTGGAGAACTGACTGAGGAGAGGCGCGATCGCCTACGCAAAAGAAAGCGACAGCGCCATCTTAATTCAACAAAATCTCACAAAAATTCCCAACGAACTGCGATCGATAGCTATGACTAAACCTCAACCTGCCAAAAAGCGAGTAAGTAAGAAAGCAGCGGCTGATGCGCCTAGCTGCCAGTCGCCACTGGTTCACCTCGACAGCGTTCGTCAGGTGCAGTCAAAGGTTCTAGAGACCGACAAAGCTCAGATGATGGCGGAGTTCTTTAGTGCACTCTCTGATCCTCATCGGCTAAAGCTACTCTCAGCGCTAGCCCAGCAGGAACTCTGCGTCTGTGATTTAGCGGCGGCGGTAAAGATGGGCGAGTCGGCAGTCTCTCACCAGTTGCGAATCCTAAGATCTCACCGCTTGGTGAAGTATCGACGGCAGGGCCGCAACGTTTATTACAGCATGGCCGATCAGCATATCGTGTCTCTCTACAGGGATGTTGCCGAACATCTAGATGAATAGCCTCAGCGTAGTTCATCAGGTAGACTTTCAGATTCTTTGATGTAATATATGAACAACCTTTCATATATTCATTGATTGACAGAGGCATAAGATGGCAAGGTCATGCGGCAGTTGCGGCGGACATAGTGATGAGCGCATATATGGGGACAATCACGGCTCAGGCGAGTTTAGTCTAAAAGCGGCGCTAGAACCGATTGCCATTGCGACGGCTCTTTTCCTAGTGGGTTTGATTTTTAATGAGCCGCTACACAACACGCCGTTTGCGATCGCCGAATATGCTGTTCTCATTCCGGCCTATCTCATCAGTGGCCAGGGCGTATTGACAACGGCAGGGCGAAACATCTTGCGGGGGCGGATTTTTGATGAGAACTTTTTGATGACGATTGCGACTTTGGGTGCGATCGCAATTCACGAAGTCCCAGAAGCCGTTGCCGTCATGCTGTTTTTTCAGGTGGGTGAGCTGTTTCAAGATTATTCTGTGGGGCGATCGCGTCGGTCAATCAAAGCGCTCCTAGAAGTTCGCCCTGATACAGCTAATCTAAAAGTCGATGGAGAGATTCGCGCAGTCTCTCCGGAAAGCGTCCAGGTTGGCGATGTCATTCTAGTGCGACCTGGAGAGAAAGTACCCCTAGACGGCGAGATTATTGAGGGCAAGTCCCAGATAGATACCTCCGCGCTGACTGGAGAATCAGTGCCGCGTTCTGTTGCAGTCGGTGACACCACACTCTCAGGCATGATCAATCAGTCCGGTATGTTGACGATTCGAGTCACGAAGCCTTTTAGCGAGTCGTCCATAGCTAGAATTTTAGAGCTGGTAGAAAATGCAAGCAGTAAGAAAGCTGATACTGAAAAATTCATCACCCGCTTTGCTAGGTACTACACCCCAGTCGTCGTATTTCTCTCTTTGACTGTCGCGCTTTTGCCACCTTTGTTGATTCCTGGTGCCACTTACTCAACTTGGGTGTACCGCGCTCTCGTACTCCTGGTAATCTCTTGCCCTTGCGGTTTAGTTATTAGCATCCCGCTGGGCTACTTTGGCGGCATCGGCGGCGCAGCCAAACGCGGCATCCTCATCAAAGGCTCAGCATTCCTTGATGCGCTCACGCAGGTAGACACGGTTGTCTTCGATAAAACAGGCACACTCACTCAGGGCAACTTTCGCGTAACGCAGATTCTGCCCGAAAACGGACGGAGTCAGCGCGAGCTGCTGTCACTAGCCGCTCAAGTAGAATCACAGTCCAACCATCCGATAGCTCAGTCCATCTTGCAAGCTTATGGTCAACCGATTGATCGATCTAAAATCACTGACTACGAAGAGATTGCAGCGCATGGGATTCGCGCCCGTATCGATGGCCGCACGGTGCTCGCCGGAAATGACCGACTGCTGCACCGGGAGAGGATTCCGCACGAGGTGTGTACGGTAGAAGGCACGGTTGCTCATCTGGCTGTTGAGGGCGAATATGCTGGGCGGATTGCGATCGCCGACGAGCTAAAGCCAGACGCGGTCCACGCCATTGAAAGCCTGCATTCCCAAGGCATCAGAACAGCTATGCTAACGGGCGACAGCCAGTCGGTAGCCGATAGCGTCGCTAGGCAGATAGGACTCGACCAGTACAGAGCCGAACTCCTGCCAGAAGATAAAGTGAGCGCGCTAGAAGAAATCATCGCTCAGGCTAAGAAGAACAAAGTTGTCTTTGTTGGCGATGGCATTAACGATTCTCCTGTTATTGCTAGAGCCGATGTCGGTGTAGCAATGGGCGGTCTTGGTTCGGATGCAGCGATTGAGACGGCTGACGTAGTGATCATGACCGATGCCCCTGCTAAGGTTGCAGAGGCAATCTGGCTGGCTCATCGTACGCTTCGCATTGTTTGGCAAAACATTATCCTGGCAATGTCAGTAAAAGCGGTGTTCATTGCTTTAGGAGCGGTTGGTCTTGCTTCACTTTGGAGCGCGGTGTTTGCTGATGTAGGAGTGGCTTTGCTAGCTATACTAAATGCAAGCCGCATACTAAGAGTGAAGTAGAATACAGAGTGGATGTCTTAGGTGGGTTGAGCGGAAAAATCTGGCGTAGGTCTAGCCTCAGCTTCGTCCACTGTAGCAGCAACGCCATTCTCACGAATATCAGCGATGAGCCATTCCATCGCGTTAATCTCTTTGCGCTGTACTTCGATGATTTCGTCAGCCAGCTCTTGGACACGAAGATCACCAATCTGTGCTCGTTCACTTGTCAAAATAGCAATCGAATGATGGGGAATCATTCCTTGCATCCAGTCCACATCATTAACTGTAGTTTGACTGCGTACTAGCCACAGAGACGCCCCGAACAGGACAATTGCACTCAAGAAAATTGCAATATTAGCCTTCTTATTCTTGTACATACTGAGCATAAAGGACAGCATGACAACCATCATCGCAGCGCCCATGATTAGCGCCATGTACATTCTCGTTTCACTAAACCAAGCGTGATCTAGGATCTGATACGAATGGAGATACATTAAAAAGAACATGACGACTATAGATGTCCCTATCATGGCCAAGAACTTAGCATAGCTACCTTGCATTCCTTGATGGCTATCGGTCTTAGAGGATTTTTCAAGCGTCACGTTGTTCATACTCATGCTTCCGTTAGTAATTCTGATAGGAGCATTGTATTACGAGAAATAAAAGGCTTTATCTCTCAGAGGGGATAACATGAGTTTCTTGACTTTTAGCAGTGCCAGCAGCAATTATTTCGAGCGACATAATGCTTTTTCATCCTGGTTTCATATTTATCTAGTAAGTGAGTTTTTCTCTCTATAAGGTTCATCTTCATCCTATTCCTAGAATGCGATGTCATAGAATTGTCAGAATCTTTTGCGCACGGTTTAGCGTTTTCCATGATTCTCAAGCCTGTTGTATCTCCAAAGTTCCCATCATGCCGCGATCTTCATGATCGAGCACGTGACAGTGATAAACCGTTTTCCCTGTGTAGTCGCGAAAGGCTATCCGAATCCGAACGGTTTGGCCAGGACTTACCGACACGACATCTTTCCAAGCAAGGTAAGGGGCAGGCTGACCATTTTGATCAACAATCTGAAACTTGTTGGCGTGAATGTGGAAGGGATGGGTCATCGATCCGGTGTTCGTAATCTCCCAGTCTTCGATCGTATCTAGCGTGACTTGAGTATCAACGAGAGCCGGGTCAAACGCTTTGCCGTTAATCAAAAACACCATACCGCCGCCCATCATACTGCTGCCCATCATGCCGCCGTTCATCATGCCGCCGTTCATCCCATGATTCAGCGTGAACTGACGGGTTGTACTGGGTTCTGGCAATGGTTCAACTGCAACAAGTTTGCTAGGCAAGGGCATTTCCTCAGTCTCACCTTCATAGACAAGCGTTGCCACCGTTTCAGAACGGTCTGAGTTTCGGTTTCCGCCCATCATCCCGCCCATCATTCCACCTTGTGCAGGATTAAAGGGCTGATTAATTAAACGATAGTTACCAGGGTCTTGATTTCCCTGTACCAGCACCTCAACCCGCTCTCCGGGGGCTAGAACAACATCATTGAGTTCGATTGGAGAGGCGATCGCGCCGCCATCCGTTGCTATTAGGTGCATGGCATGGCCCTCTAGCGACAGACGATAGAACCGTGATGGAGAAGCATTTAGTAGCCGCAATCGTAGCAAGCCGCCCTTTTGAAGAGACATGGTCGGATTAATTTGCCCGCTAGCTGTCAGTAGCCCGCCTGCCCGGCCTGTCATCGCAGCCATATGGCCAGTGTCGGCAATATTACCATTACTATCTAAGGCAAAGTCCTTGAGAACGATAAACTCTTCTTTAGCAGCTTTAATTTCTGGGATTTCGTCGAGTTCGCCACGAACAATAAAGAGTCCGGCGAGTCCGCCAAAGAGCTGTTCGGCGACCAGACCATGCTTGTGAGGATGATACCAGAAGGTTCCTGCTGGATGAGTATCGGGGATCTGATACTCGTAGGTATGGCTTTCACCCGGAGAGATTGTTAAAAAGGGATCGTCACCTTTGCCCCCTATCAGAATATGCAGGCCGTGATAGTGAAGGTTAGTTGGCTGAGTGAGCTGATTGGTAAAGTGAATTTGGACGCGATCGCCAGGTCTAGCTTCTAGCAGTGGTCCAGGAACTGTGCCATTGTAGGCAAGCAAGTTGGCATTGATAGCACCTAGCTGCACCTGCCGAGGTCTGGCCTCTAGATCCAAACCAAGGAAGCCATCTTGGCTTACGTACTTCTGAAACCGAATAGGAGCAGAAGGCGTTACTGATATATCAGTATTGGGAGCAAATCTAGAACATTGAGACAGTAGCAACGCTGCTGTTGACCCTGCACTCAACTTGAAAAATTCTCTTCGTCTCATCTATCTTGGAAATCCTGTAATTATCTCCTCAAGCTTCTATCTTAGCGATAAAGCCTGAGGAGATGAGGTACGCTCGACGCAAATAGATACATCGTCAGTACGTCCCTGATTATTTATCTTATTCCCTACCATTTAAATATGAAATCAGGATGAAATCGCGTTCTTTTGAAAGGCAGATGTTGTTGCAGTCCGTTTGGTAGGTGCGTGGGCAGTTGATTTCGGTATACATTTTTATACCAGGGAAATAAGAAAAAGTCCTTGACTCTACAGTTAGCTAGAGACCTTACTGTAGAGTTAAAAGTCAAGAGTCAAGAGGGAACTACTTATGACGGCTGCTAGCAAGGTTCAAAAAGCACAAACAGCGCAGACGGTTCAGTTGTACCGGATGTCTATGCCTGAGCATGAATGCCCCTGGGGACTCAAAGCAGTCAGTTTGCTGAACGAAAAAGACGTTGACTTTGAAGATCACAGGCTAACTTCTAAAGCAGAAGTGGAGGATTTCAAGGCAAAACATAATGTGACGACTACACCACAAATTTTCTTTGATGATGAGCGCATCGGCGGCTATACCGACTTAGCAGACTACTTTGGTGTTGAGGCAGAAGAAGAAGAGTATTCCTATACACCTGTCGCCGCCATATTTTCGACAGCCGGGTTAGTGGCTTGGGCCGCTGCTTTAGGCGTACCTGGTTTTATGGGCGTGTCGCTCTCAATGCTAGCTTCTCTCAAGCTGATGGATTTGGAGTCTTTTGCTAAAAGCTTTGAAAAATACGACCTGATTACTCAGCAGGCAAAACCATACGCCAAGACCTTTCCTTTCTTGGAGCTGTTGTTAGGGCTGGGCTTTCTCTCTGGTGTTGCGCCTGTAATTACAGGACTTGGCTCATTAATTTTGGGCACAAGCGGAGCAATCTCTGTGTTTAAGGCTGTATACATCGACAAGCTGGAGCTAAACTGCGCTTGCGTAGGCGGTAATTCTAAGGCTCCTTTGGGCGCAATCAGCTTTTTAGAGAATGCCATTATGGTCGGCATGGGCGCTTTCTTACTCTTTTCTGCGACCGTTGGAGAGACTGCTCAGCTCAAGGAGAAAGAGATCGCGTTGGAGCCTCAACGGATAGAGTTGTTGATGCCCCATCTTAAAGAGTAGTGTTCAAAAGTAGGTGAGCGATCGCAAAGCTGCTTCTACTTTGCATGGTGGCCATGATCCGAGCGCTGCGCGTTGAACCATGTGTGTATTGCTGTGACTAAATCGCTGGAGTTTAGACAAATAGTGTTGGAAGAGCGATCGCGAAAAAACGGATCGCTCCATAGGCGAAACTGAAGAAGCACTACCAACCTCAGGCACCTATGCAAAGCTTTACTGATTTAGAACGAATGCGCAAGCGAGCGTATCAAATCATGGGGAACGGTCGAGACGGGCTGTTCGATTTGATGGATACAGTCATCAAATCGAACAGCCTGACGAGCTTCGTGGAGTTATCGCTATCACCAATATTCCAACGAGCCTGGTCTACTCCAGTAAGTAATGAAAGGCATGTTTATTTAAGACTGCTCTATACAAGAATATTTTTTTTAGTCCGTCTTCTTGCTCTTCGCTTAAAGAACTCGGTGGCATCATCGACGAAGGAATAGACAACTGGAACGACTACCAGCGTTAGCAGTGTAGAAATCACCAGTCCACCCAAAATAACTGTTGCGATTGGAGAGTAGGCATCCACGCCTGTTTCAGGGAAGAAAGCTAGCCGCACAATCACAATTAAGGTCGTAAAAGTAGTCATCACGATTGCCTTCAGGCGAACGGGGCCTGCTTCGCGAATGGCGATCGCCCTCGGCACCCCTTCCTTCCGTTTCGCCAAAATCAACTCCAGCAACAGAATCGCCGCCGACAGTGAAATACCTGAAAGAATCACAATGCCCAGAATCGAGACGGTGGAAAGCGTGTGATTGAACAGCAGCAGTGCGCCAAATACGCCCACTAGCTGCAAAGGAACGGACAGCATCATCACCAATGGCTGCACAAACGAACCAAACTGAATCACCAAAATGATGTAGAGCAGTACGAGAGATACCAGCAGTCCTTTCAACAGTCTCGCAAACTCGATCATCATATCGGTCATATCGCCCATCGAGTCGATGCCGTAGCCCGGTGGGAAGTCGAGTTCTGCGCCTGCTTGCATGGCGATCGCCATCGACAAATCCATCGACGCAGGCCCATCCTTGCGGTAGTAGCCATTCACATACACCACCCGCTTCCCGTTCACATGCTCAATCAGCGTTGGGCCTTGCGCTGGCTCCATCGTCGCCACCGTACTCAGCGGCACCTGCTGACCGTCTTTAGTGGTGATATATGTACTCGAAAGATCTTGCAGAGTCCCTCTGTCTTCCTCGTCGTAGCGAACGAGAATAGAGTTCTGTCGTACGTTTGGGCGGTTGTAAAAGCGGCGAGTCATGCCGCCGTTGAGCGCGTAGTAAGCCTGCTGAGAGACCATTTGCACGTTCAGCCCCAGCTCTTGAGCGCGGCGACGGTCAATGTTGAGTCGATACTCAGGCTGCGTCATCGCAGAGCTGGTGAAGGGCATGTAAACGTCGGGGTTGGCTTCGGCAATATCTAACACACCTCGCGCCAGTCGGTGGAGTACGTCTAGGTCATCGCCATAGACCGCTAGCTGAATCGGGGCGGCGGATGTAGCCATCACGTCTACCCCCATTTCTTTGAGGGCGACGCGGCGAATGCCGGGAATGGTTTGTTTGGCTTCGGCGGCGATGTTGTCCATAATTGTCCAGATGTCGCGCGATCGCTCTGTCAAAGGCGTAATCGTCACCGTCATTGAGGCAGTATTTACCCCGCCCATGCTGTAGCCGGTAAAATACGTGCTGTTGCGCGTCAGCTCGAAGCCGACCTGGGCGGAGACTTTTTCGACCTCGGGCTGTTGCAAAATAATCTGTTCAAATTCAGCGGCGGCGGCATCTGTCGCGTCAAAAGAAGTGCCTGCCTCCATTTCCAGCGTGGCCATAAACTGGCCCGAGTCGCCCAGCGGCATCATTTCCTGCGGGATAAAGCTGTAGAGAGAGATAGCAAGTACAACTGAAGCGGCTGCGATCGCCAGCGTAATCTCTCTATTCCTCATACAGATATCAAGCAGCCACGCATAGCCTTGCTCTAACTTACGAAAGCCATAGTTCACTGGAAGAGTGAATTTTTGCAGTAAAGTACGTCGCTTGGGCTTCTCCGAGTAGGGCTTGAGAGTAAACGCAGCGATCAGCGGAATCAGGGTAATCGACACCAGCAAAGACGCGATAAAGGCAAACACCATCGGCCAGACCAGACCCACAAACATCAGTCCAGTCAGCCCGCCCGAAAGAATGGTGGGCAACAGCGCTGCAATCATCACGCAGCTCGCCGCCGCACTCGCTAAGAACACTTCTCCAGTTCCTTTAATCGCGGCCTGCAACGGCATAAAACCCGCTCGTAGCTTTTGGTCAATGGAGTCGAGCACAATAATCGAATCATCAACGAGCTTACCAATCGCCATCATCATGCCGATGAGGGTAGATGAGTTTAGCGACATGCCGATAGGGATAAACGGCAGGGTAGAAAGCGCCAGACTCGTAGGAATAGAGATCATGATGATGGCCGTAGCGCGAAAGTCTTCTAGAAAGACTAGAATCACGATGCCTGCTAGCACAACGCTCACTAATAACTCTTGGAATGTGCTGTCAATAATCAGATTGACTAAGTAAGAGTTGTCGTAGGCTTCGGAAAACTCAATCCCTGGATATTCACTTTCAATGGACGCTAGCTCCGCCCTCACTCGCTCAATCACCTGCGGCGAGCTGGAGTCTGGCCGTTGAATCACGTTGACTGCCAGGGCCGAGTCTCCGTTATAGCGGTAGCCGCTGCGTCGTTCTTCATAGGTATCTTTCACGGCGGCGACATCGCGCACATACACGACTCGACCGTTCTGTTCTAATACGGGATAGTCCATCACTTCAGCCGCGCTCAGCGTCCGCTCGTCTGTGCGCACCAAAATCTCACTGTCGCCCTGGGTCAGCGTACCGGCACTTTGGCTAATGTTATTCGCATCAATGGCATCGCGTACCTGCACGATAGAAAGGCCGTAGGCTGCAAGCTGCTGGCGATCTACCACAATTTGCAACTGACGGCGGTATCCACCAAATACCGAAACGGCCTGTACATCTTCTACCTGCGTCAGCCGATCGACGAGCTGATTATCGGCAAATTCTCTAAGCTGAAGCGGATCCCAATTATCTCCTTTAAGCGCTAGCGTCAGCACGGGTCGGTTTAGCGGATCAATCGGCAGCACCCAGTAAGAGCGAAAGTTTACGCCGTCAAAGAGCAAGTCGCTTTCTGCTGCCGTCATGATGTTTTGCACAGACTGCACGGCTTTTTCTACATTGCCACCCCAGCCAAACTGAATCGTGACAATAGAATTATCTTTTTGAGAGCTGGAGCGAATAAATCGCACCCCATCAAGAACGCTCAGCCGCTGTTCGATCGGTTTGCTGACGTAGGTTTCTATCTCCTCGGGTGAAGCCCCCGGCACCATTGAAACAACAGATACCAGCGGACTTTCCACGTAGGGCATCATCCGCACGGGCAGTAGAAACAGCGTCAGCAGCGACAGCATAATCACCGCGATATAAATAGCGGTAACAACAACCGGATTTTTGATTGACCAGCGGGTGAGAAATTCTTTCATGACGATCTTAAGTTAGAGATCTTAAATGACTGTCGCATTGGCTGTCGCATTGGCTGTCGCATTGGCTGTCGCATGGAGCGCTGCTACAAAGCCTACTGAGCTTCAAGCATGAGATGACCCACGCCTTCCTGTCCACCTTCGTCTACAACTGCATGAACGACCCAAGGCCCTTCCATACTCAGGTAAGTGTTGACCTGATACATACCGGGTTCTTCGCCAGCAACAACTTCTGACTCGGTTGCCATTTTCTCGTCGCCTTCCATCATCATGTAAACATCCACAGTGAGATTATCTGTAGCGACAGGTTCACCCGTAGCGGCGTCTTTAACCGCAAGCATCAGCTCGGCATCACCCGTAGCCACTGGAGAGTCTAGGCTTGCAAGTGCAAATTCAAAATCGCCTTCGCTGCTAGATTCCATGCCTTCCATGTCCATACCTTCCATGTTCATGCCTTCCATATCATCAGGCATCGCTTCGGAAGTCTCGGCGGCATCTGGAACAGCGGCTGTATCTGGAGTGGACTCAGAGGCACACCCGGTTGCGACTAGGCTAACGGCAAACAGACTAAAGAACAGCTTTTTCATAGGTCTAAATAAAAACGAGTAAAAGAACAAATGTGTGGAGCGAAAACTGGTTGGGCTGACCCGACTTGACGGGTCTAATTTACAGACAGGACAAGACGAGCTTTACCTGCCTGTTCGACATCGGTGACGGTGGCTTCCAAAGTCCAATCGCCTTTCATGCCCAAAAACGTATCCACCTTAAATTCACCGGGGTTGGACGCTGGTGAAATTTCGGCTTTGGCGCTCATCGGTGCCATGTTTTTCATCGGCATGGTGAGGTCTACCGCGAGGTCATCGGGGGCGATCGCAACCGGCTCGCCAGTCTCGCTGTCCTTGAGCATAATCGTGAAGTCTGTTTTACTCCCCGATTTCAGTGCATCTGTACCCACTAGCTCTACTGCTAGCGGGCTAGACGCAGCACTCGCAAAACTCTCGGTAGGGTTGCCTAGTTCGTCAACAACAGCAATTGTGCTGTCTTCTAGCAGGCGGCTAAAACCAGAAGTGATGACGCGATCGCCCGCCTCTAAACCGCTCTTGATTTCAACGCGGCCATCACCCGCTAATCCAGTTGTCACCATCTTTCGCTGCGCGGTATCACCGTTAGCAATCCAAACCGCCGATTCTCCGTTGAACTGAACCAATGCATTCTGCGGTATTGAAAGCGCTCTGGGTCGCTGCTCAGTAATAATTTCCATATCAACAAACTGACCGGAGAGTAGCTGTTGATTAGGGTTGTTAACGACGGCTTCTACCGTTACCGTGCGCGTCGTCATATCTGTTTGAGGAAAGATGCTGGTAATCTCGCCGCGAACGATACCCGCCGAATCTGTTCCTGGTATTTTGGCAATGATAGGTGTGCCAATTTGAACGCGGCTGGCATCCTGCTGGGCTACGTTGGCCCGCAGTCGTACCTGCCCATAGTCTCCAATCTTGAAAATCCCCATCCCCGGCTGTACAACAACGCCAGGATCAGCCATTCTCTCTTGAACAATGCCGCTAATCGGCGCTGTAATCTGCGTGTAGCTTTCAAACGCGGATGCACCGCCTAGCTGGGCATCTGCCCGAGCCGCTTGAGCCTGATCGCTAACAACTTGTGCCTGCAATCGGTCTAGCTTAGCACGAGCGCCTTGCAGCATGGATTCTTTTGCTTCCACCTGAGAGATCAACAGATCGTATTGATCTCGGGGAGTGGCTCCAGCAGCGGTCAGGCTGGCAAAGCGATCGCGCTGAAGCCGTAAATACTCTAAGTCAGCCTGCACCTGATCGATTTGCTGTCTCTGTTCTTCTACTTCGGCTCTGCTCACCTCTACATCTGCTTGCAGGGAAGCAACAGCAGCCTGCGCTTCACCCGTTTGAGAGGTACGCTCTAGGGCATCTAAGGTGGCGAGGGTTTCTCCGGCGTTGACGCGATCGCCCGGATAAATACTGTAGTTAGAAAGCTGTCCTGCCACTCGAGGATACACCGTGACTTCGGAGTAAGGATAAATCGCGCCTGTATAGTTTACGCTCACATCCAACTTGGCAAACTGCACTTCTTCTACCGTAACGGGCGTTGCATTGAAAGCACCGTCCACACCCATCATCTCGTCATGAGACATCCCGCCCATATCCATGCCTTCCATCCCGCTCATGTCATGACCTTCCATGCCAGACATGTCCATTTTGAACAGGCTAGTTGTGACTAAAATCACTGCGCTCAGTCCTGTGAAGACACCTATGCCTAGCAATGCCTTGCGGGACGTTTTCCACCAGGGCACAGGCGCAGACTCTTCATACTCATTTACTGGAACGCTGGCTGGTACAACAGCAAACGACTCCTCAGATGTTGACGCGGACTGATCGGGTGAAACAGGCTTTTCAGGTAATTCAGGTGGATGACTCATCGGCACAGTGACACGACATTGATCGGGCGCTGACTTTCGCAGCGCCGCCTTGAACAATAACGGTTAATTATGAAATGGAAATGAAATCAGCAAGATTTTAGGGATGCTCGGATCTCAATGCAGCCGATTTCTTGCGGGGAAAGACCTACGCTACTACTAGAGCTAGAAGTCAATATCTTGAGGGCTACACACATCTGACGACGTCCAAATTCCACCCGAAAGGTAACGCTATGCAAGCTAAAACTCAAGCGCAAATTTCGCCAATTGATGCCAAAGTCATTCTAGAGCGGCTACCGGAGCGAATCAGAGAAGCGTTCGTCGCTCGTGCTGATGATATTGAGTATCCAATTGAGGCGGTGATTGAAATGGCGATCGCTAGCTTTCTAGACTCGGAAGCTTTGGGTTTTGCAGACTGTAAACCAGGGCGCGGACAAGTAACTAGGCTAGACAAACATGCTTGATCGAGTCGTTAGAGTAAGTCAGCAGTTATTTAAGGCGAATTCAGTGGCTGGCAGTAGCTTTCTAGTCGTTTTTAGCACCAAGCGGAAGAAAAATGACCATAGGTGATTGCCTCTTCTTGATATAAAATAAGCGAGTGTTTAAAGTTGGCAGGGTAATATCAGAGTGGAACTATCTGTACTAGCTTCGCAAGCTGTTAGCATCGCACTTCGTGCAGTCAACAAAGTTTCGGACGGGGCTTTGAGGAAGGCTGGTGCAGATGTCTTAGAGTTCCTAAAGAAAAGATTTCAAAGTAAGCTCAAGGTTGAGGAATCAGATCCCAAGCTCATAGAAGCTGCAATCTTGAGTGAAGCTGAGCTGGATCAAGGATTTCAGAAAAATCTAGAAAAGTTGGTAAGTCAATATCAGCAAATCCAAAATACTTCAACTGTTTCGCAGAACACTGAATCTGGTGTAAACGTCAACGTCAGCGGTAATTCGGGAACGGTGGTGGGTCAGCAGATAGGGCAGCAATTTTTTCGTTAGCCTATTCCTGGACCTCAAGAACTCAGATTTAAAGCCTACTGGAAACATCCTTAAAAGACTCCTTAATTACGTCAAGGTGGCTGCGTTTTTGCTATGTGCGGTCATCTTCTGGACGCTGTTTGGCTGGTTAGCTGATTATTCGTTCCCCTTTGGTCGAGCTTTGGAACTATTCCTTTCTTGTTTCATGGGTACTGTTTCATCGAAGATCAACAGCTTACAGCAGCAGTTACAGAGAACAGACATTGTCTCTCAACTAAATAACACACAGCAAACTCAAAGACTGAACAAACTAGAGTCTGAGGCGTGGTTATGCAGAGGTGTTCTAGAGCGTCTTAGTTCTGGTCCTTCTGTCAACCATGAGAAAATTGCTAAGACACTTGAGGCTTTGGAGTACAAAAGAAGTGAGATCCTAGCAGAGTTAGAACCCCTTAGACCAAGACGCTATCGCATTTTATCTGAAATACAGGATTCCGCACGCGACTTCTTAGCAAGTCAGGCTGAGAAGGACTATGAACAACTTGAAAAAATCGTTTCAAACTTAGTCCTTTTTGTAGAGAAGAGACAACCATCTCAGATTATTCTTTCAGAAGTCATTCGCGAATTGAATGTTGAAATAGCGCAAAGTTCAGAACGGATAAGCCCATACCGTCTTCGCTTGGCGTACAAAATCGACGAGTTGATGGATTTGATATCGTCGCGTTTGATTTTGAATCCTTCTCAATCTGCAACTGACAGCGGCTACCAATCGCTAGTAAATGAACTTCGCTCACGCATCAGCACCTTGTCCAATCAATTTGATAATTTGCTCAAGGACAAACAAGAAAATGAAAGTATAGTAGAAGTACGTGAGAAAGAGATTTCTAACCTTACTCGTAGTATTTCTAATTTGCATAGAGCCATATCCAATCGCGATGAAGATCGGTCTGCTCTGCGTAAAAATGCTAGTGATCTAAAGGAATTAGCCCATAGAAAACAAAGTCAAATTGAGAACCTTCAGTCTTCGGTAGATAGATTACGAAGTGATATTCGCGATGCGGTATCAGCTAATAACAATCAACAGTCTCAGCTCAGCTACTTACAGAATCAGTTATCTCAGATGGCTCAGGAAAAACAAAGTCTCTTAGAACAGACGAAAAGTGAAGATTATCGTGTTCAGAGAAAAACATCTGAAATAGCACGATTGCAAAATGATAAAGCTCAGATGGAACTTCAAAGACTAGAATTTCAAAGACAGAACCAGTTGCTACGTCAGCACTATCAACAACAGCAAAACGAGATAGCTAATCTAAATCAAAAGCTCAAAGAACTTTCAGCAGCTAACAGAGCTTTAGAAAAAACTTCAAAACCCGTCAATGCATCTATACAACTACCTACGACAAGAATTGAAACCCGAGCAAAAATCTCGGAAGCAGAATATAGAAAGATTGTAAGTATTCAGGTTGTAGAAACAGGAATCAGTGAGGGTGACGATATCTTGTCATGGTGGAGAGCGCTCAGGGCCTGCTTAAAAAATGCAACGGCAGAGCGTGACTGTCGCCGACAAGTCTGAATGAATCTCGGGATGGTCGAGAATACCATGCGCTGATTTGAACGTGAGCGAATTAAGCAGTGTGAGCGCTTTGCCATCTACCTTCGGCGTCCATTGTTTCAGGGCAGTAGTGAGGCGTTTTTTGACTTAGCGGCCCATTGGCTATAGGCAGTATCGTCTGAGTGCTCTCGCCACTGCGATGCCGCTTGAACGCCTCGTCAATACTTCAAAAAGCGATCCGAACACTGCTTTTTGAGTCAAGCTGGACAACTCGGTTGAGTCGTAACCGTTGTAGACGCTGAAATCATCTGAGCTGAGCACCCCGTCAAAGTCATCGCCTAGCATCGCTTTGAGTTCATCGCGTGAGCGCGTGCCTGCGGCATGGAACAGACAAAATGATTCTGCTCCAGCCACCCATAGCCACTCCTTCACACCGTTCACCGTCCAAGGCGTTTCATCGACTTGCACATGCGCTTGACCTCTGGCCCATCGCCATAGCTTATCTATCGGTTGAATGATGGCATCGGCTACCCGGCGATTGGTCGCTTGCAGCGTTCCGACGCCAATCTCTATATCACCTAGCTCTTTCAACAGTTCTTGCTGCTTGCCGTAGGACAAGTGGCCATAGTTGCCCAACCACGCCAAGAGCGACTGTAAGCCCACACTTAGGTCTTGCGTTGGCACAATATCTGATGGCCACTGACCCCTCACGCATTTACCGCACAAGCACCGACACTGTTGCTGCACATACTCGACAATTTCTATTGGCCTTGGGACTAACCGAGAGCACCTCAGCACTGGCGAACTCAAAAAAACAATGTTCGCGGAGTTCAACAAGAAATTGATGCTGTTATGCATGAACAGAATACTTATCCAGAGGTCGAAAAAACAGGCGAAGAAATGTAGAAGCGTATCTCAGCAGGCTTGCGTTAAACAACGTTACGGCACTTCTACGTAAGCCTATAAAATCGGCATGAGTTGTTTAGATAGTGGTTATGTAACCGCAGAAGCGGAAAGTGGGTAGCTCCGTATTACAGGCGTAAGAGAAAGCGTTAGAATCTATCACTGTTCAGACATCGTTAGGCTACAGCACTCTTCTGCTACTATATCAACTATGCTCAGTAGCTCATTAGTGCCGGAGGTAAGCAAATGGCAGGTGCTATAATTCCTATTCCCGTTGATGAGGCTACAGCGCTTGCCTACAGCCAAGTATCAGCAGAGGGACAGCAGAAAATACAAATTCTTTTGCGCTTACGGGTTCGCGAGCTATTTACTAAAACTGATAGCTCATTGCAACAGATAATGGACGACATAGGAGCTAATGCAGAGTCTCGGGGACTGACTCCTGAGATTTTAGAGACTTTGTTTCATGGTGAATAGTAAGCACTTGTATCAGGGAAACTGTTTAGTTGACTAGCTTTCTTACGAAGAAGAGGGATAGGTGTCAGCTATGACAAACCGCTCAGCTTTTTCCGCATGAGCTAATCTATATGAGTACAATGCCTTTCTAAAGCCTATGCCCTTAGCTGAATTGATTCCTGCGGTTAGCCAGCTTTCTCATGAGGATAAACTACGTCTTATCCATGTGCTTTTAATGGCAGTAGCTAAAGAGGATGGCTGCGAGCTGTCAGTGGCCGACGCCCCAGTCCAGGAAGAGGTTTTACTCAACCAGCTAGCTTCTACAGAAGCCGTTGTGTGGTCGCCTTACGATGCTCATGGTGCAGCCCAAACGCTGTCTGATTTGCTAGTAGCCTCAGGGAAAGAAGATGCTTAACAGCAGGCGATTTCCATACATTAAACGGGTTAACGATGCGGGCCTGTCTAGCGAGATGCCTTATTTACCGATTACCTTAGCTTACGGCACTCAATCCATAGAAACGACAGCTCTGTTAGACACGGGTGCGAGCGTCAATGTATTGCCATACGAAATTGGTCTACAGCTAGGAGCAGTTTGGGAAAAGCAAACAGTACCTATTCGATTGAGCGGTAACTTAGCTCAACTGGAAGCACGCGGCATAGTGCTCTCAGCTACAGTTGATGGCTTCGATGACGTTTCGCTTGCATTTGCCTGGACACAATCTAGAGAAGTACCTCTTATTTTAGGCCATATGAATTTCCTGGCAGAATTCGATATCTGTTTCTACTCAGCCAATTCTATTTTTGAGCTGCGGTCTACTGCTAAATAAAGTTCGTCCCCTCTGAATTCTAAGCAGTGGTTGGTAACGAAATTGTAAACGTGCTGCCTTTTCCTATCTGACTCGTGACGGTGAGGGTGCCGTGGTGAGCTTTCGCAATCGCTTGCGCGATCGCCAACCCCAACCCAGAATTACCTGCTTGCCCAGTTCTGGCCTCATCCACTCGATAAAAACGGTCAAAGATTTTGGCTTGATGCTCAGGCGAAATGCCTATGCCCGTATCGCTGACCAGAATCAACGCCTGCTCTTGAGAACGCTTGAGTATCACCCTCACCTGACCACCCTCTGGCGTGTAGGTAATAGCATTGTTGACTAAGTTCAAAACTAGGCGATAAAGCTGTTCTTCATTGCCCAGCACCGTCAAGGGTTCTTTTACTTGAAGATCAACCGCAAGCGCAACACCCTCAGCCATCGCAAAAGCGGCCATCTCTTCTGCGATATCGCTAACGATATCCTGCAAGTTACAAATACTCTTAGCAGGTGATTTCTTTTCACTGTCTAACCTAGACAATAGCAACAAATCACTCACGAGAGTCGTTAGTCTTTGATTCTGACGATGAACAACTTTGAGTGTTTCCTTTGCTTCTTCTTCTGATACTTTCGGCATCATCAGTACTGATTCTACAGTGGCTCTGACTGCGGCTAACGGTGTTCGTAATTCGTGAGCCGCGTCCGCTGTAAAACGCTGAATCTGTTGATACGACTGATATATTGGGCGCATGGCTAAAGCAGCCAACCACCAGCTCGCAGCCGTTACAAGCGCAAGCGACAGGAATAGACCAATTAGCAGACTCCAGCGCACTGAACTCAAATATTGATCGAAGTCTTGAAAAGAGCGACCCACCGAAAGATATGCCCAAACCTCTTGATTGCCATCTTCTAGTGGAAGCGTTGTTTGATGGTATTCCACACCATTGGCATCTTGTAACGTTTGCCAAAGCGGAACGAGCGTATCTACAGGAAATTCCTTAGAAACAGCTAATTCATCAGGGCGAGTGCCTGCTGTCGCCAAAAGTTCCCCTGCCGAACTAACGATGCGAATGTAGTAGTCGTACTGGTAGGCTTGCTGCGAGCGATGAGTTGAGTTCGCTGCCCTTTCAGCGAGTTCGTTAGGTCGCTCTAGGACTGCATTTGTACAAGGCTCGTTCAAAATACACAACTCGGGGAGTAGTTGTGGAGGAACTTGATCAAGTTGCTGTGGCACAGAGGCATTGGCTTCTATAGCATCATGAGTGGCATCAGCAACCGACTGTATCTCACGATCAAGTGTTACTTCGTGAGCATGGTCAATAGCTTGATAAACTCCGAGGCTTAGCAGCGCTAGAATCGTACTCATTACCCCTGTGTACCAGGTCGCCAACCGTAAACGAGAGCGCCGAAACAGCCGATACTGCGGACCGCTAGCACCCTCTTTAGCAGCTTGAGCAGAAGCTCTATTCCGAATGATTGAAACGATATCCCATGCCATAAACGGTTTCAATCAAGTGAGCATACTGATCTAGCTTACGCCGCAATAATCGCATCTGTGCAGCGACGACGTTACTACTATGCTCAGATCCAAATTCCCAGAGTTGGTTGAGTATCTGCTCGCGGGTAACAATCTGATTGGGATGTTCCATGAAATATCGCAGCAATATAAACTCCTTTTGCGTGAGCTCAATGAGTTTTTCTGAAGCCTCGCCAGGACTGAGGACAGCAACCCGGCGATCGCAATCTAACAGCAAAGCTCCTTTTTGAATGCGAGTCGGTTTAAGTTCGGGCGATCGCCGCCTAAGCGCTCGCAATCGCGCCAGCAATTCAGCCATGCTAAACGGTTTTACGAGATAGTCATCTGCCCCAGAATCTAATCCAGCAATTCGATCTTCTACCCTATCTTTTGCAGTCAGCATCAATACAGGCAGCGCCAAAGCGCGTGCCCTTAGCCATCGGCAAAGCTCAACGCCTGTTGTTCCTGGCAGCATCCAATCAAATACACCTACGGTATAGACAGAACCGTCATGTTCCAAGAATCCGAGCGCCTCATCACCTGAACTGGCCCAGTCTACGACATAGCCTTCTCGGGTAAGTACTCGCTTAATTGCCTTACCTAAGTCTGGCTCATCCTCGGCAAGCAAAACCCGCATGAATGAATTTCCTCATCGTAGAAGATATAGTCACCGCTCACGCTATTCATGAGACTCTGTTCAGGTGTTTTGAACGAGTCCTACGCCGCAGTGGCTAAATCCAGAATAAACTCTACAGCCTGCTTTAGAGTCAAGGAGTTTTTGAGAAGAATTAGCGCAGTCCTTTTGCTTAGCTAGAGAGTCTGGCGGCTGCTATTTCATCCCCATTTCATAATGATCTGTCAAAATAGAATGTTGTTGGTTCTAGCTGATCTTACGCCTTATGAATACTCGCTTTTCTAGAGTAAGAACTCTTACCGTATGTTTAGTAACTGTACTAGCGATCGCTGGCTGCACGGCTGCCCCTGAAGTAGGAATTACGAGGTCTTCAACGGCAGATAATGTTGCTAGTGTTCAAGCACTGTCTAGCGAAATGACCGTCTTCCGCAGCCCTACCTGTGGATGCTGCGGTCAGTGGATAGAGCATGTCGAAGCCGCTGGCTTTCAGGTGAACGATGAAGTGACTGAAGATATGGCCGCAGTTAAGCAGCAGTACGGCGTTCCGCAGAACCTGACGTCCTGTCACACTACTGTGGTGGGTGATTACGTCATCGAAGGGCATGTGCCTGCTGAGGATATTCAGCGATTGCTAGTAGAAAAACCGGACGTGGCCGGGATTGCGGTTCCTGGAATGCCAATCGGGTCACCTGGTATGGAGTCGGGTGATTACGTAGAGCCCTATGATGTGTTTTCCTTCACAGATTCAGGTGAAACCGCCGTTTTCGCTGAACACTCTTAGTAATAGTCTGAAGCGGTATAGCGCAAACAGCGATGCGATTCTAGAAGTGCTAGGCGAAGCTGTAGGGGATTATTAAAGCGTTTTCTGCTTTAACTACAGCTACCTATAGCTTTGGTCACTTGACTGAGGTACAGTTTTCAGGATGAAAGCACTATATTGCAACGGGTCAAGTGACGCGCCTGTACCGTAGGCTTTGCCTTCTCGCAGAGTATGCATCCGGTACAGGCTATATCACCTTAGTTTTTGAGTGCAAGCAGCAGACCGTCTCCAACAGGCAAAAGGCTCATGGTGACACGCTTGTCACTTCGCACTTTCTCATTCAACGCTCGGATTCGTTTTGTTCTTTTATCTTGTATCTCTGAATCGGCAACGCGGCCATACCAGAGCACGTTGTCTATAGCGATTAGGCCGCCGGGTCTGATTAGCTGTAGGGACTTTTCGTAGTAGCTGTCGTAGTTGCTTTTGTCGGCATCGATGAAGGCGAAGTCGAAGGTGCTAGATTCGCCGTCTGCGATCAGGCTATCGAGGGTGTCTAGGGCGGGGGCGATGCGGAGATCGATTTTGTGGGCAACGTTGGCTTTTTGCCAGTAGGAATAGGCGATCGCACAATCTTTCTCATTCACGTCACAGGCTACTATCCGCCCGTCTTCTGGCAGTGCCAGCGCCACGCTAAGCGTGCTGTAGCCAGTGAAGACGCCAATCTCCAGAGTCTTTTTTGCACCGATTAGCTGCACTAACAAGGCCATAAACTGACCCTGCTCGGGAGAGATCTGCATTCTAGACTGAGGATGTGCTGCGGTTCTTTTTCTCAGCTCAGTTTGAACAGGCGACTCTCTAAGTGAAGCCGAAAGCAGATAGTCGTGTAGACGATTGTCAAGTCCTATCGATTGGTTCGACATTTAGAAGGCAATTGGTGAATTCACCTGCAAGGTGATTACGGTCTCTAGACTCGATGCCTATGCCGCACACATCACGCTACGCATTGTCTTCATATTACCGGGCAAGTCGTGGCGAATGGCCTGCTCGATTAAAAAGCTAGGTACGGGGATCAGCGGCGTTGCTTTGACAGAATAGGTGATTAGCGTGCCTGCGCCGTAGTCTTCTAGGGTTAGATCAGCAGCGAAGTCGGAGAAGGTGCCGCGCTCGAAGCGAAACTGAATGTTTTGATGTAGGGTCTCGATGACCTGTAGGTAGATTTCCACCTGGGCTGAGAACATCATGAAGGCTTTACGGGCGACCTGGTAAAGCCTACGGGTGGCCGGGTGGGTCTTGGTCTGGCGCTTTGCTTCTAGTACCTGGCTCTGAACGATGTCGGGAAAGTAGTGGACCCACTTACTGTAGTCGGTGAGCTGCTGCCAGGTTTGCGATCGCACCATCGGTACATACATCGTTGCGGTTACCGCTGCGCCTTGGCTTACAGGCGTTGTTGAAATCAGCACGTCGCCCTGTAAAAGAGATTTTTCTCGCTGTAGCGCTGTGGCATCGAGCGGGTTTACAGCATCATGCGCACGGAGAGTCGAAGAAACTGTCATAAAATTCAAAAGAATGAATGGAGCGGACTTTCTTTGGGCCTCATGACCAACTTCATGGTCAAGTAGTCTGCAGCCGGACAATTTATAGCTCAGCCATCTACGGCTAGGTAGAAGCAAGCTCGTAGAATCACCGTCATTATTGCCTAATCCTACAGAGAGCAGGTTAAGCACACACAAGGGATGAATGAACTTTTTGTAAACTCATCAAGCTCTACTACAGTTACGCCCAAAGCGTTCCCAATGAGATCTAAATTAAGTTCCGTAAGAACGCTCAGTCTGGAGCAAACATTAACAGCGATATAAAGATTAGGATCGTATTAAATCTTACCAAACATATAGAATTTCTTAAGAATTGCGGTCTGCGGCTTCACACAAACTACACACTGGTCAATATGTCTAATCGTTTTCGTCTGACTCCAGGTTCTCAGCTGCTGTTGCTATTGGTCTGTATTACGCTGGTCGTCTGGATTTTGCGAGGGCTCACGCTCTTGTCTTTCCTGCCGGGGATCGTGCTGTGGCTGCTGATCCTCTCCTGTCTAGGCGTGTTTGTCTTCAATAGTTTGCAGTCTATGCGCTAGCTTTTCTTTTTGGCGATCGCTCATAGCTCGGCCTACCGTCAGATTCAGCAGGTCTCCAATCAGCATGACCAGAGAGGTCAGCCACAGCCACAGCAGCAGCACAATCACTGTTGCTACTGCGCTGTAGACAAAGTTGCCAAAGTGGGCGACATACAGGCGAAACAGGCTGGAAATCGCCGCCCACGAGAGCGCTGCTAGCACAGCCCCTGGCATAATCGGCTTTCCGGGTGTCCAGCGACTAGGCCCAAATCGATAGATAAAGGCAAACGCAGACGACATAATGCTAAGTGCCATTGGCCAGCGAGAATATCCCCAGGCGGTGGCTACCCATGAGCCGATATCGCCGCTGCTGTAGTAGATTAGCTGGTCGACCGCCCACTCGCTGATAAAGACAAAGCAAGATGCCGAGATCAGCAGCGCGATCGTGCCCAGGGTCAGCGAGATTGATATCAGGCGCGCTTTCCAAAAGGGGCGGCGGCGGCGGACCGGGATCTGCTGCATCTGGTCGAGGGCTCGCATCGCTGCGCTCATCGCCCCGGATGAAGCCCACAGCGCAAAGGCAAAACTCACAGAGAACAGCCCTTTACTAGGTTGGTCTGTGACTACGTTTTCAAAGCCGTAGATCAGCTCGGGTACGCCTGCGGGTGCGACTTCACTAAGCTGCTTTGCTAGCTTCAAGAAGGTGGACTGAAGCGGACTGAAAATTCCAATTGCGGTGAACAGAGCTAGGATCGCCGGAAACAGCCCTAGCATAGAGTTATACGCCATCTCAGAAGCTAGGCTAGGGAGGCGCTGCCTGAATACATTGCGAATGACTCGGCGCACCGTTAGCAAATTGACATAGCTCAGAAAACGGACGAACTCAATTGGCGACAGGACATGCCGAATGCGCTGTAGCGGTCTTTGTTCGCGGTAGGTTGCGTATAGTTTTCTAGAAACAGCGCGGTGAGGTCGGGTCACAAAGACTTCTACTTAATAGATGTTCGGTAACGACTGCTAAGCCTCTCTCATTTTTACATACAGCTTGTGTCGGATGCATTTGGCACAGGCGCGCTACTTGGCCCGTTGTAACATAATGATTTCATCCTGAGAGCTTTGCCATAGCTACTTCACCTATCACAATTTTGAAATGCACCTATGGGCTGCCGTGCAAGACGAACTACAGACTAGTAGGGATCCGCAGTGGCATTGGTTCTACGGTGACAGCCGTCAGCCTGCATTGGGGCGGCAATACCTACCTTTTGCAGCCGTGAACACCGAATCATAGATAGCTATAGACATCACTAGAATATAGAAGACATCTGAAGACTGAAGTTTCAAAGATTAGAGTCTAAAGACTAGGATTTGAAGTTTAGTAAGTCTCTAGATACAGCAATCAGCGTGTACTGGCTAGGTAAGACACGTCTGTAGCGGTTTTTGCTTCTCTGCCCTTTTTGTGTAAAAGCAGTGTGGAGAGCAGCCGAAAAGAGCCTAGCAATACCAAGGCGCTTCAGGAGAAAAGCCATGCAGATCAACGATCCCAATAAATTTACTGAGAAAGTTCGCACCGCCTTAGACAGCACGATAGAAGTTGTCAAACGCTCTAGTCAGCAGCAGCTAGAACCAGAGCATCTGATGCTGGCGTTGCTAGATCAAGAGGGTTTAGCGGCGCGAATCTTTCAGAAGCTGGATGTCTCGGTTGCCGATGTGCGATCGCACACCCAAACCTTCATCGACAAGCAGCCCAAAGTCAGCAGCAGCGACTCAGTCTACATCGGCAAGCACGCCAGCACTCTACTCGATAGGGCTGATGCCTACCGCCAAGAATTCGATGACGATTATATTTCTATTGAACATCTAGTCTTAGGCTACGTGGCCGACAAGCACTTCGGTCAGCCGATGTTCAAAGCTTTCAACATTAAAGAAAAAGACTTAAAAGCAGTCATCACGCAGATAAGAGGAACCCACAAAGTGACCGATCAAAATCCTGAAGGCAAGTACGAATCGCTGCAAAAGTATGGCCGCGATCTAACTGAGTATGCTCGCGAAGGTCGTCTAGACCCGGTAATTGGCCGAGATGACGAGATTCGTCGCACCATTCAGATCCTCTCTCGCCGGACGAAAAATAATCCGGTGCTGATTGGTGAACCGGGCGTGGGTAAAACTGCGATCGCAGAAGGGCTTGCCCAGCGCATCGTTCGCGGCGATGTGCCTCAGTCTCTGCAAGATCGCACGCTCATCTCTCTAGACATGGGCGCGCTGATTGCGGGTGCTAAATACAGAGGCGAGTTTGAAGAGCGGTTAAAAGCTGTTCTAAAAGAAGTCACCGAATCGAGCGGTCAGATTGTTCTATTTATTGACGAGATTCATACAGTTGTCGGTGCGGGCGCTTCTCAAGGCGCAATGGACGCGGGCAACCTGCTCAAGCCAATGCTGGCTCGCGGCGAGCTGCGCTGTATTGGTGCGACCACCCTAGACGAGTACCGTCAGCACATCGAAAAAGACGCCGCCCTAGAAAGACGCTTTCAGCAGGTCTATGTCGATCAGCCTTCTGTTGCTGATACCGTCTCGATTCTGCGCGGACTCAAAGAGCGCTACGAAGTGCATCACGGCGTCAAGATTGCCGATAGCGCACTGGTGGCTGCTGCTGCCCTATCGACTCGGTACATCAGCGACAGATTTTTGCCAGACAAGGCCATCGATCTCGTCGATGAATCTGCCGCCAAGCTCAAGATGGAGATTACCTCCAAGCCAGAGGAACTAGACGAGATTGATCGCAAAATTCTTCAGCTAGAAATGGAGCGGCTGTCTCTACAAAAAGAAACCGATCAAGGTTCAATTGAGCGGTTAGAGAGACTAGAAGAAGAGCTGGCGAATCTAAAAGAAGAACAAAGTGAGCTGAATGCACAGTGGCAGTCTGAGAAAGACACCATCAGCAACATTCAGTCCATAAAAGAAGAGATCGACCGGGTCAACGTTGAAATCGAGCAGGCCAAACGCGACGTTAACTTAGCTAAAGCGTCTGAGCTTGAATACGATAAACTGCCTAAACTGCAAAAGCAGCTAGAAGAAGCAGAAGCAGATCTAAGCGAAACTCAAACCTCTGGAAAGACGCTTTTGCGGGAGGAAGTCACCGAAGCTGATATTGCTGAAATTATCTCTAAGTGGACTGGCATTCCGCTGAGTAAGCTAGTCGAATCAGAGATGCAAAAGCTCTTGAACCTAGATTCTGAGCTGCACCAGCGAGTGATTGGCCAAGATGAAGCTGTGACTGCGGTAGCCGATTCTATTCAGCGATCGCGCGCCGGACTTGCCGATCCCGATCGCCCGATGGCTAGCTTCATCTTCCTTGGCCCTACTGGCGTCGGTAAAACGGAGCTGGCCAAAGCCCTTGCTAGCTATCTCTTTGATACCGAAGAAGCGATGGTGCGAATCGATATGTCCGAGTATATGGAGAAGCATTCTGTTTCTCGCTTGGTCGGTGCGCCTCCGGGATATGTCGGCTACGACGAGGGCGGTCAGCTCACCGAAGCGGTGCGCCGTCGTCCGTTTGCGGTGATTCTCTTCGATGAGATTGAGAAAGCGCATCCTGATGTTTTCAACATTCTCTTACAGGTGTTGGATGATGGTCGCATTACTGACTCTCAAGGTCGCACGGTAGACTTTACCAACTCCATCATCATCATGACTAGCAACATCGGCTCGCAGTACATCCTGGATATTGCTGGCGATGATACTCAGTACGATGAGATGCGATCGCGTGTTACAGATGCCCTGCGCGGCCAGTTCCGACCCGAGTTCCTCAACCGCATTGACGAGATCATCATCTTCCATGCGCTAGTCAAATCCCAGCTACGCGACATCGTCAAAATTCAGATCAAGCGTCTAGAACGTCGCTTAGAAGAGAAAAAGCTATCGCTAAAGCTCTCTGACGATGCCCTAGATTTTCTTGCCGACGTCGGCTACGACCCGACCTATGGGGCTCGTCCGCTCAAGCGGGCTATCCAGCGAGAGATTGAAACTGCGATCGCAAAATCAATCCTACGCAGCGAGTTTCTTCCCGGCGACACTATCTTCGTCGATGTAGAAAACGAGCGGTTGGCCTTCAAACGACTACCCGCCGAACTCGTTACGGTATAGCACCGCAGTCTGCGTTCCTAGCTTCATGCCAGTTTTTGCTGCTTTAGACTCATCCACATGGGTCTGTTTCACCATCTAAAGTCGATGGG
Source organism: uncultured cyanobacterium (assembly GCA_963838725.1). Lineage (GTDB taxonomy): Bacteria > Cyanobacteriota > Cyanobacteriia > Phormidesmidales > Phormidesmidaceae > Phormidesmis. The sequence goes on from CAWISM010000019.1 coordinate 67,620, forward strand.
TAACTTAAAACCAACACTACAACATCGCCGTTGTCTGCCGTTGTTCAGGTTTTCGTACCCATGAGTGCTTCCTTATCGCAATCTGATAGAGCCTACACTAACGTGATGGAAAGACTGGTGGCAGAAGAAGTGGCTAGGCAAAAGTCTAAGCTGCCAGAGAAGCTGCGTGAGTATATCAAAACGGTTGAGGTAGAAACCTATGCGCTCAACCGTTTGCCCGTACTCTACGCCTCTAGTGAAAAGGGCTGGCAGATGCAGTACGAGAAAGCTGGCTTGGAGTACGCCGAAGCGGTCTCTAAAGCCGTGCGCCAGGGGATCGCCGCTGTGCAAATTGATCCGCTGCGGGCGTCGCAGCCGCTTTCTGTGAAGCAAAATGACGAGTCGGAGGTAATTCTGACGACTTTTCGCGAAATGCTCAACCAGCCAGAGCTAACCTGGGACGATATCCTCTACAAGTGCAAACGCCTATTGCTACCGCGCAATCATCCCGATCGGCCACTCTTAAAAGATGAGTCTCAGCACAAGGCGCGCTGGCAGCCGGGGACTCATGGAAGCGCAGAGCCCTGGGCTAAAACGAGAGAAGTGCTCAACCGTAGTCAGGAAAATCCGCTGAGGACGGTAGATGCTCGAGCTGGCAATAGCTGGGATGACGACCGCTATAAGCAGTAGGTGGCGGTGTCTGCTAGGGTAGCTGAGCCTAGGCTGCTACTTTGAGCCTGATGCTAGCGCTGCTTCAATGCCTAACCCTTTTACACCCTGTCGAAGTCGCTGCAGCTTCGGCGGGGTTTGTTCTTTGCGCGATGCCAATTGCCTTGTCGAAGGCGGCTTTTGACTGAGGCAGCTTGCCTAGTTTGAATAGGACGACGGCTAGATTCTGATAGGCAGCGCCGTAGTTTGGATCGAGTGCGATCGCATATTCATAGGCCCGCATTGCCGGTTCCAAATACCCTTTTGCCCGATGGACCACACCCAGGCTAAAGAACGTCAGCGGCTGCTTTGGATCGATACGTCCGGCGGCTTCGTACTGGGCGATCGCACCGTCCAAATCCCCTTTCAGCTTCAGCAGCGCTCCCAAATTCAGGTAGGCAGGCAGCTTCAATAGATCGGCAATCGGCACCGCGATCGCCTTCCTGTAAGCTGTCTCAGCCACCTCAAACGCCTCTGCATGGCGATGCAATATTCCCAGATGATAATGCGCTTCATACTCGACTAGCGGCTGCAACTCAGCTTTTAGCGCCCGCTGGAGCAGCGCGTCAGCTTTTTCCCATTCCTTTGCCTGTACATACAACGCCCCCAGTTTGTTCGCGATTAGGCCATCATCAGGATTCGCCGCTAGATACTGAGTCATGATTCGCTCAGCGCGTTTGAACTTGGCTTGAGCCTCGGCGGCTGTGACGCTGTAGCCCGTATGGTCGATCAGCGCCTCGCCAAACTGCGCAACCTGCCAGTGCGGTTCAGCCGCCATCAGCGCCCGGATGCTGTCGTCAATGCTTTCGTGAATGGGTCGCTGGTACTTGATCGACACCAGGTTACGAAACAGCCGTGATATCTGTGTGTAGGGAGCCCGTATGTAGGAAGATTGATTCGCGCCTGTTTCTCTACGCAGCGCACTCACCAGCAGCAGCTCATCTGGGGCGATCGCACCCAATGGCTTTTCTGCTTTGATAGTGGCAATTAGCCTGCGCCCTGCGCCAGTCAGCGTTTCGTCGGCGTCTAGTACCAGTATCCAGTCCTGGGTGGCCTGGTCTAGTGAGGCATTGCGGGCGATCGCAAAATCATCGCCCCACATCAAGAAATTCACCTTTGCCCCGGCCGCCGCTGCAATCATCGGCGTATCGTCACCAGAGCCGGTATCTAGAACGATAATCTCATCGGCTAAGTCGTTGACACTCGCTAACGCCCGAGGCAAATTCTTCGCCTCGTCTTTTACGATCATGCAGAGGCTAAGCGTTGCCATAGGTGAAAGCTCTGTTTGCCGTTACTTTTGCCGTTGAGAATAGTTGAGAAAATCGTCGACTTATTCAGTATCGGTAGTCGATGAGCTTTCTTTCGCTTTCTCTCCTGCTGCTTTCTCTTCTCCTGCTTTGGTTTCTGCTACCTTTGTCTCTGCCGCTTTTTCTTCTGCTGTCTTGGCTTCAGCCCGCTTTTTCTTTTCTTCTTCTCGCTTAGCTTTCTTTTTCTTCTCCGCTTCGATCATGTCTTTCATGACCTCTTGCGCCTGAGCCATCTTCTCTAGATTGCCGCGATAGAGCTCGATGTCTTTTTTCAGCAGATCTTCGTTGAGGCCGATGGTTTCTGCCAAATCTTTGCTTAGGGCGTCGCGCTTGTCTTTGTCTTGCAAAAAGTCCGCGTCGATTGCTTCGACCACGTTGTACAGGCCAATGGCAAACAAACGGCTGTACTTAAACCTTGGATTGCTAATGGCTTTGTGGAGGTTGGCTTTTAGCGTATCGCTGCCGCTGTCTGTTTTGGCTTCGTTTAGCACCGATTTGAAGCTGTCTATCGACGGTAGGGACTTCGCGACGCCTAGCAGCTCTTCGGCGTCACGTCGGTACTGGTCGGGGTCAGCTTCGTTTGCCTGGATAATTGCTCTGTAGATAGCATCGCGATCGCCCGCTGGCTCGTAGCCCTTCATGAATCGGTCATAAGTGCTGACAACGCCCAGCGCAAAAATAGAATCGTAGTTAAAGTCGGCGTTGACTAGTAGCAGATGGGTCTCTACCATCAGCTCTTCGACCACACGGCGATAGATCGCGTTGATAGGACGGGTGTGCTGGCTATAGAAAGCTCGCTTTGTGTCTGAAACCGTGCGGACGTTGTTCACAAGTAAACACTCAAATACTCTTTGTAAACTTAATTGTTACGCTTTGCAGTCCCTTTGCCAAGCGTGAGGGGTAGAAATGATGAATGATGAGTGATGAACGATGAACTATTTTATTTCTCTATGTCTCCTCTTTTGAGTCTGGCGCACTACCTAGCGGGCGAGTTCGAGAACAAAGCCCAAGCGAAAGATCAGCCTGCTTGGTATGTCTACTTGCGCCTGTGGCAAAGACCGATTCCTAGCCTATCCTCTGCGCAGACGTTTACATTGCTGCTAGAGCAGCAGAATATGATTTCTGGGCAGCCGCCGTATCGGCAGCGAATTTTACAGATCACAGAAGCCGCCAACCAGCAGGACCAGCTAAAGGGCCAGTACTTTGCCTTACGAGATCCGCTGAAGTTTAGAGGTGCAGGTCAAGACCCCAGCATCTTGGCTGGAATTTCGTCAAAGGATTTAGTGACGCTGCCCAACAGCGGTGCAACGATTCGCTATCAGCGCGCAGCAACAGGCTATCAGTTTCAGTCTGCGCTAAAAGATGGTGAGCTGTGTTCTTTTGACTATGACGGTCAGACTCGGTATGTCTATTTGGGCTTTGAGGTTGAACCGCAGGCAGACACTATTTTGCTCAAGACCTATGACAAAGGAATAGACCCCGACACTGGCCGGGGTCTATGGGGAGCTTTGATGGGACCGTTTTTGATGGCCAAGCAGGCTAGCTTTAAGTGGTAGGTAGCCTACTCAGAGAGCGGCCAGGTTTTTGTCAACCGACAGCATGTCAACCGACAGCGACTTTCAAAGGGACTGACAGTGCCTCTGCCTCGGTGCTGTAGATTTCAAACACAGAGTCCATCATGGTGACTTCAAAGACTAGTCTCGCTTCGGAATGGACGTTGCAAAGGCGAAAGCTGCCACCAATTTTCTCGGTACCGCGCATACCAGCCACTAGCGAGGTTAGCCCTGAGCTATCGATGAAGTTGACCTGCTCTAGGTTGACCAAGATATTGGGTGAGTCTTTGGTAATTGCCTCCTGTAGCTTGAGGCGAAACTTCCAGGCGGTGGTGATGTCTAATCTTCCACACGGGGAAAAGACAATCACGGACTCTCCTGTGGAGGTTGTAAGGTCTTTGTGCTCCATTGCTGATGCCGCTCCTCTTTTGATTGGAAACTTGGATTTTGGGCTTTATTGTTGTTCTGTGCCCATGAATCTAGAGTACCCAAAAGGGCGGAAATTCGGTGTTTAGATGCTCATTTCTGCCCAGTCGTGGGGTTTAAGAAAGACATCGTACAGCTTGGCTTCTGGGGTACCGGGCTCTGGCGCGTAGGAATACTCCCAGCGCACTAGCGGCGGCAAAGACATCAAGATAGATTCGGTGCGACCGTTGGTTTGCAGTCCAAACAGGGTGCCCCGGTCAAAGACCAGATTGAATTCGACGTAGCGGCCTCGGCGGTAGAGCTGGAAATCACGCTCGCGATCGCCATATTCAGTCCCGGCTCTTTTCTCTACAATCGGCACGTAGGCAGGCAAGAACGCATCGCCACAGTCCACTGCAAACTGAAAAATCTCTTCCCAAGAGCGCTTCGGTGCGGTGCCTGCCTGCTGGCTGTAGAGCGCCGCCGGACCGTCCTGGTTGTGACCGCGATAGAGTTCGCCGCGCTGACCGTTTTGATAGTCAAAGAAAATGCCGCCGACGCCTCTAGGCTCATCTCGGTGCTTCAGGTAAAAGTATTCGTCGCACCAGCGCTTGAAATTTGGATAGTACTGCGGGTTGTGGCGATCGCACGCATTCTTCAGCGTCTTGTGAAAATGCACTACATCTTCTTCAGTGGTGTAGTAAGGCGTTAGATCAATGCCGCCGCCAAACCACCAAACCGGACCCGCCTCAAAGTAGCGATAGTTTAGATGGACTGTTGGCACGTACGGATTGCGCGGATGTAGCACCATTGAGGTGCCAGTCGCATAGAACTGATGGCCTTCGGCTTCGGGCCGCTTAACTAGGATCGCGGGTGGCAGCTTGTCGCCCCACACTTCCGAAAAGCCAACGCCGCCCTGTTCAAAGATATTGCCTGCTTTCATGACGCGCGATCGCCCACCGCCGCCTTCAGGCCGCTTCCAAGCGTCTTCTTGAAACTTACCGCCGCCATCAACTGCTTCAAGCTTCTGGCAAATCCGATCTTGTAATCCTTTAAAGGCTGTACTGACTCGCTCCCTTGATCCTTCTGGCGGTAGCGTTGGCGTTGGCGCTGAAGCCTCTGATGAAGCGGACGGGCGAACAGCTTTTGCAGGAGAAACAGTCATAGTGCCTAGAGTAAGGAAGCCTATTAGCAGCTGAAGTGAACTAGAGTTATCTGTCTTTTAGTCAAACACGATTTTGAATGCTTTGTTGCATCTTTGAAACAGAGCGTGACAATCTGTGACAAATTGTCTGTAAATCACTGAGCTGCGCTGAAACAGTTCAGATAGCTCTACTAGACTGAAGGTTAGACTGTTACGTTACGGCTCTTGATGATTTGTATCCTCTATGGAACGCGACTACATAGCGACTAGCACTGCGCCCGCCGAGATCCTTTGGCAGATAGTCAATAACCTGGCCGACATGGAGCTGTGGCACCCCTTGATCACACGCACCAATGCTCCTAGAGGGCAAAGGGCCACACCGGGCCTGATCTATCGCGCCTTTAATCGATATTTATTTTCTACAAAGGTGTTTGTCGAGCGCGTTCTCCCCGGTGAGCTGATCAGCGTTCGCGTGTTTTCGCTACCGGGTCTACAAGAGCGCGCCACCTATCGGATTGTCTCTACACTGTGCGGCACCTGCGTACTGTATTCTGTCACCCTTAGCGGCTGGCTATCCCCGCTGGTGTGGCCAGTCTTGCGTCCCCATCTCAACCGGGTCGCCTCCGCCCTAGTGCAGGCCGCAGAACACGCCGTTCTCCATCCAGAGCAAAAGCGAACCCGAACAGAAATTCTTTGACTTCGGCTGCGCTCAGTCACCACCATTCCTTACTCCCCACCCTCCCCGCTCGAAATGATCACCACGCTCGATACCAACGCCATCCTGACGGTCCTAAAGCCCGTCCAAGACCCCGAATTGCAGAAGAGCCTAGTCGAGCTCAACATGATTCGCAACGTCAAGGTCGATGGCGGCAAGGTGAGCTTCACCCTGGTATTAACCACGCCAGCCTGTCCGCTGCGCGAGTTCATTGTCGAAGACTGCGAAAAAGCAGTGCGCACCCTACCCGGCGTAGAGAGTGTAGAGGTAGAAGTCACCGCTGAAACGCCACAGCAAAAGTCCTTGCCTGATCGCACAGGGATAGACGGCGTAAAAAATATCCTGGCGGTCACTAGCGGCAAAGGCGGCGTTGGCAAGAGCACGGTGGCGGTCAACCTAGCGGTCGCTCTGGCCAAAACGGGCGCGACGGTGGGCCTGATCGACGCGGATATCTATGGCCCTAATGCGCCGACCATGATGGGTTTGAGTGAAAGCAACGTCACGGTGCGAGATGACAACGGTGCGCAGGTCTTGGAGCCTGCTTTTAATCACGGCGTCAAGATGGTCTCGATGGGCTTTTTGATCGATCGCGATCAGCCAGTTGTGTGGCGGGGTCCAATGCTAAACGGCGTGATTCGTCAGTTTCTATATCAGGTGCAGTGGGGTGAGCTGGACTACATGGTGGTAGATATGCCGCCGGGGACAGGGGATGCGCAGCTAACGCTAGCTCAGGCAGTGCCGATGGCGGGGGCGGTGATCGTGACGACGCCTCAGGATGTGGCCATTTCGGACGCTAGGCGCGGACTGAAGATGTTTGAGCAGCTCAAGGTGCCGATCCTGGGCCTGGTGGAGAATATGAGCTATTTTGTGCCGCCAGATGCGCCAGAAAAGCAGTACGCCATCTTCGGCGAAGGCGGTGGTGAGAGGGCAGCAGCAGAGCTAGGCGTAGAACTGTTAGGCAAGGTACCGTTAGAGATGCCCGTTAGAGAAGGGGGCGATCACGGCCTGCCGATTGTCCTAAGCGATCCTGAGTCTGCTTCAGCTATGGCCCTGATGGACATTGCCAAAAAGACGGCGGCTAAGATCTCTGTAGCTGCGCTAACTTAGGGGCGTGTAGCTACTTTTGCTCTAGCTATTTTTGCTCTAGCTATTTTTGCTCAATGAATTCCTATTCTTCTTACTCAGCGACGCAGCAGCGCTGGAAAAAGCTGATTCGCGGCTGGCAGGGAATGGACTGGCTCTTATTCTTTCTGCCAGTGTGCGTCACCATCTTTGCCAGCATTCTAATCAGCAGCACCCAAAAGTACACAGATGAAACGGGCTATGCGACTAATCATCTGATCATCGGCGCTGTTGGTATGGTGCTGGCGCTTTGGATCGCGCGGGGCCGATATGAGGTGCTTTTGCAGTGGCGATGGATTATCTATGCAGCCACGATCGCCTCACTGATAGCGGTGATGGCTATCGGTACAGAAGGTCTAGGGGCGCAGCGCTGGATTTCGATTTTTGGCTTTAACGTGCAGCCATCCGAGTTTGCCAAGCTTGGCGCAATCATCACGCTTGCCGCTGCGCTAAAAGACAGAGACGCGCCAACGCTGTTTGGCATGATCAGAGCGCTGGCAATTACGGCGGTGCCTTGGGCGCTGGTATTCCTCCAGCCGGACTTAGGCACATCGCTGGTGTTTGGCGCGATTACGATTGGCATGCTGTACTGGAGCGGCACGAATCCAGGCTGGCTAATCCTGATGGCGTCGCCGCTGGTATCGGCGATTGTGTTTCACGTGTCGTTTCCGGTTTGGGTGGGGTGGGTAGTGCTAATGGGCGTAGTGGCCTATCGGTCTTTATCCTGGCGGCTGTATAGTGCGGTAGCCGCAATCGGCATCAACCTGATGTCAGGCAAGCTGGGTGAAGTGCTGTGGGGCTTTTTGCAGGACTACCAAAAAGATCGGCTAATTCTGTTCCTAGACCCGGACAAAGATCCGCTCGGTGGTGGGTATCACCTGATTCAGTCGCGGATTGCGATTGGCGCTGGAGAGATGTGGGGCCGAGGGCTGTTTCAGGGAACGCAGACGCAGCTGAGCTTTATTCCTGAGCAGCATACTGACTTTATTTTCTCGGCAGTGGGCGAAGAGCTTGGCTTTGTCGGCGGCATGTTTTTAATTCTGGCTTTTTGGCTGATCTGTCTGCGACTGGTATTGATTGCGCAGCACGCCAAGGATAATTTTGGCTCTTTGCTCGCGATTGGCGTACTGTCAATGATTGTCTTTCAAGCGATGATCAATATCAGTATGACGATCGGCCTAGCGCCGATTACCGGGATTCCGCTACCGTGGATGAGCTACGGGCGATCGGCGCTGCTGACGAATTTTATTGCGATTGGCCTGGTTGAGTCGGTGGCCAATACGCGTTCTAAATCGAAGTTTTAATCCGGAGTTGCTTATGGCTATGGCAACGTATCAGCCGCCAGTTTCAAACCTGCTGACCTATGGCAGTTGTCTAGACGTTGACAGGCGAGTGTCTGATCCAGAGCACGATCGCCTGCGCAAACAGATCCTCTCGGCTGAGCCTGGCAAGTTAGATAAATCGCTGCTCTCTCAACTCAAGCCGTTCTATAGGTTTGAGAGCTGGCCAAACTATCTAGACGAGTTAGGAATTACCGCTGAGCATATTCCTGAACTAATCCGAATGGCAACGGATGAAGCGCTGAACTATGCCGATAGCGATTCTGTAGAGGTGTGGGCTCCAATACATGCCTGGCGGTGTCTGGGCCTTCTAAAAGCTGAAGCTGCCGTGGAGCCTCTGCTGAGTCTGTTCGTCGGAGAAGAGGATGCCGACTGGACTAGAGAAGAAATTCCCTGGGTGCTAGGCATGATTGGGGAAAGTGCGATCGCCCCAACAGCCCTGTTCTTAGCCAGCCGAAAGAATAACGAATGGGACCGGGCAGCAGCAATTCAAGCGCTAGAGCAGATAGCAGTATTGCATCCAACACTAAAAGAAAGCTGTATAAAGCGAGTGGCCTCACAGCTAGCAGATTTTGAATACAACTCAGAATCGTTAAATGCTTTGCTAGTAAGTACTTTAATCGAGCTGAAAGCGGTCTCTAAGGCGGCTCTGATAGAGCGAGTGTATAGAAACGGAGAGATCGACGATAGCGTCTGCGGAACCTGGGCAACGGTACAGATTGAACTGGGACTAGCCAAGGAAGAAGATTTCGATCCGTCTGAGCTAGAGCCAGAATATCGCTGGTTTCCGCCTGAACTAGACTCTAAGCTAAAGCTGCTGGCAGAAGGCGATCTAGAGCCGCCGAAGCAAAAGTCTTCTCAGGCGGTAGGATTCGGCAGCAAAAGCAATTCCTCTTCTAAGAAGAGAAAGAAGAGGAAGTAGTGCTTTGCTGTTCGCCAACACTTAGCGCTAGTAGCTGTCGCCGTCGGTGACTGTTTTGTTGGCAAGGGTGTGGTTGGCTTCGTGCAGGCGTTCTGCGATCGCATCTCTCCAGTTCAAGCTAATGCCGGGATTGGCCAGTACCTGCTGCGCTTTCTCTCTACACTGTGCCCCCGCAGTCGTGTCCATCTGTTCGATGTTTGCTAGATCTTCATAGAGCTTTTGCAGCGGAATCTTCTGCTGGGGTTTTTGGGCGGTATCAGGAGATACGTTTGCAGACATCTTAGGCATGTTTTAATTCTCCTAGAAAATGTAAGAACCTGCATAAAAAGCAGGTGTCTAGCTTGGATTGTCGCGCTTTAGTCTCGCTAGAACAAAAAGCTCACAAGAACATTTACACAACGAGACTATAGGATCTAATTTCTTCGCGTTTCTTAAGAAAAGTCGCTAACCCGAGTGCAAATGAGTCAGAGAACCTATAGTATCTTTATTCCAATGGTGGGTTAGGAGAAGCGCTTTAATGCTGTTGTCGCCTCAAGAGAAAGACAAGCTGCTAATTTTTACAGCAGCGCTAGTCGCAGAGCGACGAAAGGATAGGGGGCTAAAGCTGAACTATCCAGAGGCTGTGGCCTATATCTCAGCGGCGATTATGGAAGGGGCTCGTGATGGTAAAACCGTGAGCGAGCTAATGAGCGAAGGGACGACGTTGCTAAAGCGCTCTGATGTGATGGAGGGTATTCCCGAGATGGTGCACGAAGTGCAGGTAGAGGCAACCTTTCCTGATGGGACGAAGCTGGTGACCGTTCACGATCCGATTGGAGAATGATCATGTATAAAGAGAATTCGGCAGAACCCATTCCTTTGGTGCCTGGGCAGGTCATTCCAGGTGGCTCGGACATGATCGAGCTGAATGCGGGCCGCGAAGTGCTGACGATGGTCGTGAGGAATGTGGGCGATCGCCCGGTCCAGGTCGGCTCACATTTTCATTTCTATGAAGTGAACGACGCACTAGAGTTCGATCGCGAAAAGACACAAAAGATGCGGCTAAACATCACCGCAGGCACCGCAGTCCGTTTTGAGCCAGGCGATGAGAAAGAAGTAGAGCTAGTGCCTTATGGCGGCACTCAGGAAGTTTATGGGTTCAACGGCAAGTTCGACGGCGCGAATTTGAAAGCCTAGATATAGATTTAGTTGCGAGAGCAGACCAAAACAACAGTGTCAAAGTAGCAATGGCAAAATCAGCGGCGCGATTGGGAATTGGTGGGCCGGTCGGCAGTGGGAAGACGGCCTTAATCGAGGGGATTGTCCCGCTGTTGATGTCCCAGGGTGTGGAGGTAGCGGTAGTGACTAACGACCTATTGACCACGGAGGACGCGGATCGGCTAAAGCGAAGAGGATTCCTGCCTTCAGAGCGGGTTGTGGGGGTCGAGACGGGAAGCTGCCCGCATACGGCCATTCGAGAAGATCCCACAATGAATCAGCTGGCGGTGCAAGATTTGGAGCTGTTGTTTCCGCAGCTAGATCTGATTTTGATTGAGAGTGGGGGCGATAACCTAGCCTCTACGTTTAGCTATGACTTGGTAGATGCCTATATTTTTGTGATTGATGTGGCCGCAGGCGACGATATTCCCCGGAAAAATGGGCCTGGATTTGTGCAGTCGGATTTGGCCGTGGTGAACAAGGTGGATCTTGCGCCGTATGTGGGGGCGGATTTGGAATTGATGCGATCGCAAAGCGCACAGTACCGACAGGGAAAGCCAGTAATCTATACCAACTGCAAGACTTCAGAAGGACTAGGCGAAGTGGTCGATTTCGTGCAGAAGACGCTGCTATTTGGACAGGCCACAGCAGCAGTCACAACAGCAGGTATATAGCGTTGTCAATCGCGATAGATCCACTTGCGCAAAGCGTTCCAACCTATCAGCAGCTAGCATTAGAGCTGGGCTGCGATCCGGCAGGTAGAACAGTTCTCCAGCGCCGATACATGGCCTATCCGCTCAGCGTTTCGCCTTTATTCCGGCGCGAATCGAATGGCATTGATCCAGCTCGTGAGCAGCGGGCGTATCTGTATCGGATGAATACTTCGCCGGGGTTGCTAGCGGGCGATGTGCTGGGAATGACTGTGAAGCTAAATGCGGGCAGTTCTCTATATCTGATGGACCAGGCGGCCACGAAAGTGCATCAGATGCCGCAGGTCGATGCGACTGCAACAGTGGCGTATGACATCGTGATAGACGAGCAGGCGACTTTAGAATTCTTGCCAGAGCCACTGATTCTGTTTACTGATTCTATGCTTAAACAAACGACTACCATTACCCTGCATCCAGAGGCCGGACTGAGCTGGGGCGAGATTATTCTGCCGGGTCGTCTGGCGCGAGATGAAAGCTATCAGTTTCGAGAATGCTTTAGTCGAATTCGGGTGATGTCTACTGATGGTGCGACTCTCTTCGTAGAAGCGATGAAACTCTTAGGCGCTCAGAATCGCTTTGCCCAGAGCGACTTATTTGCGAGTGCGCCTGTGCTCGGGACGTTGATCTTGATATTGCCTGTGCAAAGCGCGACTAAGGAGATCCTGATAGTGCTTTCGCAGCAGATAGAGGCGTTAGGCTACGAGAGTGACGGTGTGGAACTGGCGAGTTCTGTTTTGCCAGGAGAGCGAGGACTGTTTGTGCGGGCGATCGCATCCACCACCCGCGACCTGCAAGCCTGCTTCAAATCCGCTATCAACTGCGTTAGAAAGCTACGCCAGCAGTTTCCCCTACCCTATTCTCTTTAGTTTCTTTGTTCATCTATCGAACTACTATGACGAACAAATCTACTACAGAAGTCGCTGACTGCTATCTAGGCAACCTAAAAGAAGATGACGCGCTAGCCGCCCAGGTCGCTCAGTCTCGTCAGCGCCAGCGATGCCTAGAAGTCACGATTGAGCAAAAAGACTGTCTCAAAGGACGAATTTTTACCCAGTCAGCTTCAGGTCAAGCCGTTGGCATCATCAAGGGACGCGACTGGCAGCTAAGAGATGGTGATGTGCTCAGAACGCAGCGCGATCGGCTGGTCTTGATCAGCCTGAAAAAACAACAGGTGCTTGCCCTGCGCTTTGATCGAGAATCAGCCAACTCTCCTGCTCAGCTAGTGAATTTAGGTCATATCATCGGTAATCATCACTGGCCGATGACGCTGCACGCCGAAACTCTCTACATAGCACTATCTGATAATGCCGATACGATAGAAGCTACGATTTACGAGATTGTTGAAACGCTGAAAATTAAGGGCTTACGTATCACACGAGAGTTTATGGCTGCTGATCATACTTTAGACTTCTCTTCAGCGCATTCTCTAGCGCATCCTTTGCCACATACTCATGACCACACTCATGCCCACTGACACTATCTCTCAACCATCAGCGCTCGCTCAGCAGCTAACGCTCATGCAGTTGGCTGACTCTTTCTTTCCTTCCGGGAGCTACACCCTGTCGCACGGGTTAGAGAGTCTAGTCCAATCTGGAAAAATTACAGCCGCTGAAGATGTGGAAACCTTCGTCAGACTATTGCTATGCAACAAAGTAGGAAGTACTGACTTGGTGGCGCTTGCTCATGCGCATAGAGCGAGCGCTGTTTCTAATCTAGAAGATATTCGTGAAATTGACGCGCTGCTATTCGCGCAGACGCCTATTGAAAAGACTCGCAGTGCGCAAAGACAGAGCGGGCGGGCACTACTGATGGTAGCTAGCAAGACCTGGCCACATTCTCAGCTAGAGACCATGAGTCAGCAAACAGCCAGCGGTCAGCTCAACTGTCTGCATCCAATCGTGTTCGCGGTGGTCACGCAGATCGCGGGCTTGAATGAACAAACGGCTCTGGTTGCCTTTGTCCACAGCTTTGTGACCGGGGTGCTAGGGGCGGCTATTCGACTAGGCGCAATCGGCCACTTGCAGGCGCAGCAGATTCGACTGAGCCTATCGGCAGATATGGCGAAAGTTTGTCAGGACGCTAGCAAGCTATCTATAGACGAGATGTGGTCCTGTACACCGCTGATAGATTTAGCCCAGATGAGACAAGCCAAGCTCTCTCGTCGGTTGTTTGCTAGCTGATGTCTGCTAGTGCTGCAAGTTGTAAGGTTGCTTAAAACTCAATCTGAGCGTGCCAAGTTTTTAATAAGATGTACAGAGGTCGGGAACACTCTGCATCTAAAGCCGCTTTATTTAAAATGATTTATATTCTTACGCTTGTAATCGGTCTCGCGCTTGGTAGTAGCCTAGTCTGGGTCTACGCTAGACGCTACTGGATAAAACGATTATACAACGCGCAGCAAGCGATTTCTGCCCAGTACAGTAACGACATTCAGCAGGAAGCTCGTAAAACTCAAACAGCAATAGAAAGACGGTTCGAGTTAGAAGAGAAGATACGCCTTCTTCAGGATGAGCACGAAGATCTCACTACACACGTAGCCACTCTTTCTAACCATTTGGAAGCAGCGCAGCAGGCTCTTAAAACAGCCGAACAAACCTACGAAGAACGCCTAGCGCTAGAGAAGAAAAAAGCAAGTCAGTCATCTCGTGAGATGCAAGAACGGTATGAGGGAGACCTGATAGAAAAGCAGTGCGAATGCACCAGTCTAAAAATGGAGCTGGACCAGTGTGAACGAAACAAGGAGGCAAATTTAGGCATCTTTTTCAAAGAGCATGAAGCGCTTGAGCAAACAAATCGAATCTTAGCAGCAGACAAGCAGCGGCTAGAATCTGAGCTGCTAACGCTTCAGGCAGAGTTAATAGAACAAAAGCAGCTATACAACCACGATAGAGGCCTAGCCGTTCAGAATCTAGAGATTGACTTTGGCCATATCATCGACGAGCTATTCCCAAACGTTGATCTTTTACGGGACTCATTAGATGAAATCAACAGAAACAAAAACGATTTTAGCACTCTTCTATTTCGGATTCGAGCGCTGAGCAGTGGAGATGCGTCTCATTCTAGAAAAGTACGAGCTACGCATAGCGTTTGGTCGGAGTGTAGAGCGCCTAATATGGGTATGATGCGAATCTACTATCGCAAGACAAAAGAGAATTTAGATAGATACGAACTATTAGTTTCTCGAAAGAAGAACAGCAAGTCGCAGAAACAAGATATCGACTGGTTGAAGACGCAGCCTAATTGAGCGATGGGTTGGGTTACTAGACTTCAATGCCTAGAAGTGAGCCAAGGCAGTTCGAACAAGCTGCCTGTGTAGCTAGATCACACCGCAGGCAAGACAAGCCCCATTGTCACATAGCGTTTCTAGCTAATTAGAAGATTTGACTTAGCAGATATCAATTTGGAATGCGTAAGCAGTCGCTACAGTCAGATACTACCTTGTGTCACGTGGCAGCCTATAGACCAGGCTAATACGTTGACTGAACTTGTGCTTTGTCTGTAGAAGTACTACAGCAAGGTGAGATAAGGCATTAGGTTGACTTACGTATAGGAGTGGATAGGGCGCATCCAGGTGATGAGTGAGAGTGGATAGCAGTAGCTCCGGAGCCAATCTCGCGCTTTATAACCTGGCGAGCACGAGACTGAACACTTATGATCGTAAAACTTTGAGCTTTTAGACTTTTTCTAATGTGCCTCTGAAAGTTCCTTGTACTGCTGAATTGCTGCCTGTATAGGCTTCTTTAATTGATATATGTCGGTTGCTTTCTCTATATCCTGTCTTGTCTCACCTTCAGGTAGAAAAATCGAAATCGACATTTTTGTTTTCAAAAAATACAGTCTGCATACTGGCTTACGATTATTGTCGTCCCAGAGAATCGCGCAATAGCTTTTGTTATCACGAATAGTTATCCGACTGGGGTCAGCGACTTCTGAGCCTATTGCTTGGACAATTCTGTAGGCTTCAAGCTCTTCTTTGGTTGTCTCCACTCCAGTCTGTTCAGATTCTTCAACCTGTTCTACATTTTCCTCTAACTTTCTAATCTCCGGCTGTTCTCTTTCAATGGCACTTTTTAGGCGTTCGTTAACACGATCTCTAATAAAGTCTCGAAGTGCTACATGAGTAAGTTCTGTAAACTGCTCTAAAACGGTTTTTGTAAGTCTGCTGCTGTAAACTCTTTCTGCAAAGACACGAACAAACTTTTCACTAGGCACTTCAAATTCATTACTAATTTCTTGCGAAAGCGCTCGATGGTACTTAAGGTTGCTAGCTGTGCTAATTATTGTTTCCAGATCAAAAGACGACTTTGTGAATTTCTTGAGTTCCTCAACTTGGTCTTCGCGAAACTGTGCGAGATTAAACTCAAAAAATGGACGTTCGTCCATTTGGTTCGGTTTGTCTAAATCGCTAAAGAAGAGATAACGAATCCCATCTGTAAGAACGCTAAATCTAGCATCTGTAACCGAAAAGTAACGAAACAATTGTCCTGCATGATCTGCTCCTAAGAGTGAACCTACGGTCTTACATTCAATAAGGATTGTTATTACACCATCCTGCTTGATGGCATAGTCGACTTTCTCCCCTTTTCTTATGCCGTGGTCCGCTGTGAACTCGGGAATTACTTCAAATGGATTAAAGATATCGTATCCGAGAGCCTGAAGGAATGGTAGGACAAAAGCGGTCTTTGCGGCCTCTTCGGTTACAACAGAATCTTTTTGCTGCTTGATTCGTAAGGACAATTCGTTCAGTTTATCGATGAGATCCAATTTGTCTACTCCAGAGATGGAAGTTTGGGTGCAGGTCGGCATACACTAGTCTCAAGTTAGCAAAATGGACAAGCGTACGGCTCTTTTTTATCGTTAATAGAATGACATGCATAAGTTAATCCTTCAGGAGCAGTTGAAGAATCTTACCCTATTCTTTACTTCTTCAGTTATTTACTTCACTAGCTATAGTGCATTAATCAACAGCTTAACCATTCCTATCTACTGATTTGTTTATAGGTGATAATTAATACCTGGATATATGATGTGAGTTATGCTTTTTAGTTTGTGATGAGACGCTCAGGGCCTGTGTGTGAGAAGTCGTATGGGCCTCTGTAATCGTAGTTGTTGTTGAGGTTTGGAAAGTCGACCTGCTGTAGATAGACGACGGCTATCACCTCGTCGTTTTGCTTCAAGATGCCCCACGAGCTGGGTGCTTCGGTGTTGATTACCTGGCCTACGACTGGCTCTGTGATTTCGGTTAGCTGCTCTTCGAAGAGCTGATCGATGATCTGAGTTTCTTCTTCGCTGGGAAAAGCGGCGTAGAGCTGTGGTGAGAGCGTCAGTCTTCCTTGATTATTTGCACTAATTCGGCTGCTGTCGATCCGGGCGTACTTAAAAGGGGCCTGGTCTGCACGAGTGACGATCTTCATCATCGGTGCGTAGGGAAAAGAGGTTTGAACAGATTCGAGCAGCTTGGCTAGATTGCTAATCTGGCCTTTCTCGGTCAGGGTATTGCCTGAGAGGCCGTCCAGGATAGGCGCGGTGAATAGGGGTAGGACTCGTTCGACAGAGCGATCCATTTCGGTCTGGATTTCGGTGAACTGAGCTTGGACGGTTTGGGTGGCGGCTCTAGCGCGGACCTGATTGGTGATTTGCAGTCCGCCGATGATTAGCGCGATCGCAATCAAAACCACCACAATACTGCGCCGCACTCGCCTTTTAATCTGAACAGACACCGCATAGTCCGGTAGCCCAGCCTGGCTCGCATTCGCCTCAGCCAACAGCGCCAAAGACAGCAGCAGATTCATCACTACCAGCACAAAGGCAATGATCCCGCCAGCGACTAGTCCGGCCCGCACCAGCAGACTCCAGACAAGCGGCAGAATATCCCACTGCAAAAATTCGTCAACGACCCACAGAACCGTGCCAAAGCAGGCAAGGGTCAGCAAAAAGACGGCTATATTTGTAACGAGTCGCAGTAGAAAACGGTGGTTCATAGAATGCCCTACTAGAATCCATAGCAGCTACAGCATAGCTAGATGCTATTTCTGATAGCAGGGCAAGGATGACGCCTAAAAATCCGGACGTTCTAGCAGGCAAAATAAGGTCAGAGCGACTGTGCAGGATAGCGTTGTCGCAGAGAAGCCGTCGCAGCCTAATGCTTGGATTGGAAAGTACACCAGTAGCGCCACCACCGCCGAGAATCCGGTTGGCTGACTGAGGAAGTGGAAGAATTCTTGAGTGCTTTCTACCCACTCTAGTAGTTTTAAGAAACGTCTAAGCAGTGTCATAGGAGTCTAAACAAGTAAGACGACAATTTCAGCGCTAGCCTAAAAGCTGATCAAACGCGCTGCTGAAGATAGGCTTGGGAACTTTGCCTACCCAGGTTTTGACAGGCTCTTGGTAAGTGTCTAGCAGTGTGAATTGGGGTACGCCAGTTGCGCCGAAGCGCTCGATTTGGCTTGCCCACTGGGGATCGTCGATATTTAACATGACGAAGTTGATGCGATCGCCATACCGCTCGTGCAGCGTATCAACCGTCCCAGACATGCTTTGGCAGGTCGTACACCAGTCTGCATAGAACTCTATCAGCGTCGGCTTTTGATTAGTCAAAGCAGTGTCAAAAGGCACTGATTCCGCTGCCATTGACTTTAGCGTCATCAGCCCAGAGAGCGGCGTCATACTGCTGATATTGGCCGCAGGGCGAGTGAGTAGAATCGTCGCCACAATTGCTAGGGCGGTCATGGCTAGCCCAATCCACAGCTGCCAGCTTTTTGTATTTCTATCTGATGTAGAGACCATGACACTCTAGAAATCAACGGTAGTAATAGACTAAAAAGATATGAACGGCCAGCAGCAGCGAAAATATGCTCACTAAAAATATGTGACTATTCAACCAGAGCGCGCGCATCAATCGAATCAGCGGACCTTTACTCACGCCTGTTGCCAGACCGTCAGCGCCTTTCTTGCCAGCAAAGCTGAAGACCTTGCGCGGAGATTCTAGTACGCCTGTCTCCGCAACGACGCCGACTAGCGCTGTTAGGGTCACGCCAAAGAAGGACCACAGGAAGATTGCATTATAGTTAACGCCGCTAACGCCGATGGTATGCACCAATACCGCGCCGAGCAAAGCCACCCCAGTAAAAATGTGCAGACTTCGCCACATCAGAATGCTGCCCGGTATCTTGATTTTGATAGGCCAGCTTCGGCTGCGCTTTCTAGCCGTTAGTAACATTTCTGCAACCACGAGTGCCAGCGCAACATAGCCGGTAATCTGCTTGTAAAGTTCGCCGCGCAAGAACTGGTGCAAGTCAAAAGAGCGATCGCGCAGCGCCTCTATGTAAATAGGGCTCAGCGCAAACGGCAGCAACAGAACCGCAGAAACCAAAGTAAGAATAATTAAAGTCGAAAATTTAGGTTTCATCAGTTCAACAAACTACAAAACACATGGTTTTACTCTTTTTGCGCCTTCAAGATATAGCAAAGTGCAAGAGGCTATAAAGGCTATATTGAAGGCGCAAAGAACAACCGAGCACTAACTTCTACGCATCCGCAGGCATACTATCAACCGGAATGTTGATCACAATACCGCCCATGACTTCGCCCATCTCGAAGACTTTATCAGGATAGCGCTCTAGGTGAACGGGGTGAGTGTTGTGACAAGTCACACAAGCCTCAGCAACTGCCAAGTCAGGATACATTGCGGAATAATATGCCTGGTCGCCGACTTCCTGATAGCCTTTGACTGGCTCACCCGTTTCTTCCATCTCTACAATTGCAGCGGTCTCAAAGTCGCCTTTGGGTGCCTGGTTGTCGTTGATATTCCAAGAAGAAACGAGACTGTAGGTGAACTGACCCGATTCATTGGCAATTTCAGATCCTAGTCGGAACATCTGCGCTGGCAAAGGAATACCATCAGTCTGCTGCCAGCCTTCAGTTGATTCCACATCTAGGACGCCGTCTTCTTTTGGCTTACCTTCTAGGACTTTTGTGCGGTTTACCACATGGCGGGTATAGGCTGTTCTATCGGCAGCGAGCGTTGTGTGAATATAGTCGGCGACTAGGTCTGGGGCGATCATCGGACCTGTTGCCGTGGCAGTGCCGCCACCGCCGCCACTACAAGCCACTGCTGTAAAGCAGATAGTTGCAGCGAGGGCAAATAAGGCCATTGTTTTAACGCGAAAGCGCTGTATCCATGATTGAAACATCTTCATTTTCCTAAATAATTTAGAACTAAAACAAACGAGATGTCCACTTTCAAAAAGGTCAGTTATCCTGCGCTTTCTGAAGTAGACGCATTGCCCACCCGCCGCTCTTCGGCTGCGCGCATCAGATCAAAAGTCTGGTGCTGCAATGTCGGCGGACGGTCAAAATTGGCTTCGACAAGGTCATCGTCGAAAATACTGTTGAAGCTGTACTCTACGCCGTGACAGTTCATACAGACTTCTCCAACCATGCGGTTGCGCGGCTTCAGGGTGTAGGTATTGTTGTGGTTTACCTTGGCCGTTTGGATGCCATCGCTGCCTTTGTGCGTAATCCGAGGAAGATGGCAGGCGGCGCAGGTCACTGATTCCGCACTGGGTCGGGGCAGCGGCTGGCTGGCAAACACCGCTTTGGCATGGTTGGAGTTTTCATAGTTGAGAGAATGCGTATCGTTGTGACAGCTAAGACAAGAATCCACCGACGCCTGCATCGTATTGACAGAATGAACGTTGTGGCAGGCGTTGCAGTTCATCTGCTGGTCGAAGGCGTCCTGCTTCATTGGAATTTGCGCAATCTTTGGTGTAAGCGCGGATTCTCCTTCTAGCAGGCGAATCCCGTGCTTCCCGAGTAGAAAAGTGTCTACGGACTGCTCATGGCAGGAGCGGCAGCTTTCATGGTCGGGGTTGGCGATGAATTCATTACTCTCGTTGTTTTGATGACAGCTCGCGCAGTTGACGTCGTTGAGCGCGTGGGCGCTGGGCTGCCACAGGTCGACAATCTCTTGGACTTCTTGCTCCGTTGCTGCTAAGGCGGGAATTGCTCCTATCAGCAGCGAGCTAGCTAGGATGAGGATCAAGGCGATCGCACCCATAGCCTTTCTAAAGCCGCCTTTCCTAAAACGATTCATGAACGAGATCATGACTTCCCTCCCAAGAATTCCTTGTTCAGGTTCGGCTTGGGCGCGCTTTTTAGCTCTGTTTCGACCACCCTTGTAGGTAGCTGCTGCACAGGCAACATAGCGGGCTGTCCCAGATTCTGCCGCAGAAAACCAGTAGAGATAGTGTCGTGCTCGTGATAGTTGTGACAGCCCGCTGTCCAACAGCCATCGGGCGCAAAACCTTCGTGACTCTTGAGCTGAGTCAGCGTTAGCTCTTCGTGACAAGCCATACACAGGTCAGGCTGCAAGTGTACGCCTCTGCCAAACATATGCACATGCTCGTTATGACAAGCCGTGCAGGTCAGCACATCTACCTTCTCTCTAAACGCCGCCCAGCGAGGATCGAGAAACTTCTTAGCGCCGTGCAAATCATTCTCCAACTCCGCCTCGTGGCAGCGGTTGCAGGTTTCATTAGATACCTGCTTGAAACCCTCATGACAGGAGGCGCAAGAGGCTTCAAACAAGTGATGCCCCTCAGAAGTTTCTCCTGGCAAGAAGATCTGCTTTTGCTCTAGGGCGAAAGATGCTGATACAGAGACCAGCAGCATAACCAGGGCTAAAACAATCACAGACTTTAGCTTGAACTGCTTTCGCCAGAATGAATTTCGATTGGAACGACTCTTCATCAAAAGAATAGAGAAATTGTATCGCTAGCTACTTTGAACCCGACAAGACACAAGCACAAAAGATTCACCAATCAAATAGGTTGGCAGTGAAGCGATTGAAGCTATAAGAGAATTAACAACAAAACTACTAGCGCCGC
>CAWISM010000020.1:0-30013 GCA_963838725.1 uncultured cyanobacterium
GCTGACTACTGAGCTAGTTCGGTTGAGTCTGATGCTTTTTCTGGGCATCACAGCTGTCCAAAGCACGAAGCTGATCAGGGCGGCTTTGTAGGTTAGAAAACCTAGAAAGACAGGTAGCACAGAAAGCTGTTGCCATTTTGTCGCCACTATCATGACGCCAATAAAGATGGCTAGCCTACCACTGCTAGGCTTTTGTTGTGCGCGGCCGATGCTACTCACACTCTTGGCTAGCATCCTGAAGTAGACAATTCCAGTGACTGACCCTATGACGTAATTGAGCGCAGTATTGAGTGAATATGTGCTCCAAACGGCTGAAAAGATGACAACAGTAAAGACCAGGGTGAGCTTGAGCAAGTCTTGCTGTAACTGGTAGTACTCTTGCATCGACGTTTCGGAGGCAGAGGGTGGGTACGTAGCGGCGGGCGCTCACCTGAGGCTGCTTCTACGCTTTCTTCCTGACTGACTTGAGCGGTGGCAGCTTCATTTTCCTTTAGTTCAGCAATTGCTGAACCGATGTTCTCTTCAGCGAGTGCTGAGAGATTGAGAGAAACGTTAGCGGTTGTTTGCGCAGAAGTCACGTTAGAGATAGTGTTCAGTTGCCTGCTAGTCGACTTGTTTTTTTGCGATCGCCCAATAGAAAACTTCCATCAAACCAACCGCTTTCAAACATGGTTAAGTTCTGTGAAACGAAGGGCAATCATATCATGGCAATAATGCTTATTACAGAAAGTTTTAATGGATGGCGGCGCTTTATTTTTTCTGCGGCGCTAGCATAATCAGCTGTCGGCTTTGCAGCGATCGCACCCTCTCTAATCCTTCTACTTCGGTCCCGGCTGCTGTCTCAGCGAGGATATCGGCAACCGATCTCCCCTGCTGTGGGTTGCATTTTTCCATAAATGCAGACTCTGCTTCGGTGATAGCAACGACCTGATACTCATAGTTGAAGAAACTCCGACTAGGCCAGCCTTCTATGCAGGGATGCCGTTCGGGAATTGCAGCTAGCAGTGTCTCTTGATCGCGCCAGTCGGTCTTTTCTAGCGGCGGACGGCTGAGGAAGAACTCGAAATGAGTGAGCTCTGGGTCGAGCACTTCTATCAGGCGATAGCGATCGCGCTCATCCATTCCTGCTGCTCTTTCCATCAGCTCGGGCGCTGCGCCGATCAGGCGAGACAGATCCCAGTACTGCGGATTTGAAAAGCCAGCGAAGTCTAAGTCCAGATGCGTCTATTAAGTCAAAAAGCGTTTTGACGTTGTAGTCAATCTCCTGCGGATGCACGTACATATCAGCAAAGCACTCGTCCCGCTGGTTTTCCAGCGCCCAGCGAGTTTCTTCACGTTTACGCAGCCGATTTTCTTCTGGTAGCGAGGAGAAGAGAGTCCGGCCTATCGTGACACCGTCCTTATAGTCGCCGCGTTGGTTGCCCTGAAGCAGTGCGATCGCCTCCTGAGTGAGCTGAATTTCCCACCGACCTAGCTCTGCATATATAAAGATGTGAAAGATGCCGCCGGGTTTAAGCTTTTTGGCGAGTGTCTGGATGCCGCGAATCGGGTCGGGCATATGATGCAGCACGCCCACACAGTTGATCAGATCGAATTCGCCTGGAATCTGCTCAACGTCGTAGATGCTGATGTTGTGAAAGCTGACTCTATCTGCGCCGGATCGCTGGCAGCGTTCTGTGGCTACTGCGATCGCCCCTGGACTGATATCAATGCCTACCACCTCCGCTTCGGGGTTCAGATGCACCAGATATTCCGTACTCACCCCCGTTCCACAGCCCGCATCCAAGATTCGCACCTTATCCGTTTCTGGCTTGCGCTCAGTACAAAAGCTATAGGCTGCCTGCCAGTTCCAACGCCAGTTGTAGCCAGGAGGCGCTTCGTCTAGCAACGGCTCAGGCGGAAAGGGGTAGGCGTTGTACAGGCTAGCGACAGCCGAGCTAACGGCTGCGGTGTCAGTCGTAGACTGATCGGGGGAAAGCCCTGGTAGGTTGGTTTTTGGGTTAGTGGGTTGCATAGGCTGAAATCAAACTTTACAGAGGTTTACATTCTTCTCAGAGAGCGCCGAAAATCTTCTATGATCGGCTACGCGGATAGGTAACACAGGTAACAAAGGACACCTGCTATCTGCCCGTTGTCGCCTTCTAAGGCTTCTAACAAGTTTGTTGGTCCGGTAAACAATACGGTTCTTAACAATTGAAGAATTGCGATTCCAAATCGTTTTAATCTAAAAAGAGAACCCAGGAAATATACCCCTTTTACGAGTCCTAAACCTATATAGGGAGTCTTTGAGAACCCATGACAGTGACAGCTAGCGGCGGAAGCTCTGTAGCACGGCCCCAACTTTACCAAACCTTGCCTGCTTCCACGATTTCTCAGGCGGAACAGAAAGACCGCTATATGGAGAACACCGAACTTGGTGAACTCAAGACTTTCTTTAATTCTGGAATGAAGCGAGTGGCGATCGCCCAAACGCTCACTCGCTATTCTGAGCTGATCGTCTCTCAGGCTGCGAACCGCATCTTTACCGGCGGCTCGGCGCTAGCCTACCTAGAAAAGTCAGACGATGAGCCGATGGAGATGACTCGCGGCGGCGTTCCTCTTGATCAAAAAGAAGCCTCTAAGCTAGGCACCGCTACTTTCGTTGCGGCAAATAGTGATGGTGAGACCAAGAAAGGCGGCATCTTTAGCGGACTTCGCAATCTGCTGGTAAACGATCCTGAGATTGGCGTAGCGCCCCCGAACTTCCGGCCAATCAACGTCGCTCGCTACGGCCCCAGCAACATGCAAAAGTCTCTTAGAGACATGAGCTGGTTCCTGCGCTATTTGACCTATGCCGTGGTTGCTGGCGATCCAAATATCCTAAAGGTGAACGTTCGCGGCCTGCGCGAGATTATTGAGAACGCCTGCTCGACACCTGCGACTATTGTGGCGATTCAGACCATGCGCGGCGCATCGGTCGGCTACTTCAAAGGTGACGAAGAAGCGCAAGATATTCTGCGTCAGTACTTTGACATCATGCTGACCGAGTTCAAAGGTCCAACCCCATCGAAGAAGCTGCGTCAGCGCTCGTCTAAGGACCAGCAGGGTTTGCAGCTACCTCAGATTTACTTCAACGCTGCCGAGCGGCGACCAAAGTATGCGATGAAGCCAGGTCTATCTCGTTTGGAGAAAAACGAGGCGATTAAAGCCGCCTACCGTCAGGTCTTCGAGCGTGACATTACCCGCGCCTATTCTCAGTCTATTTCTGACCTAGAGTCCAAAGTCAGAAACAACGAGATCTCGATGAAGGGATTCATTCGCGCGCTAGCGAAGTCTCCTTTATACAGAAAGCAATTCTTCGAGCCGTTCATCAATAGTCGGGCGCTGGAGCTGGCTTTCCGCCACATCCTCGGTCGCGGTCCTAGCTCTCGCGAAGAAGTTCAAAAGTACTTCGCTATTGTCTCGGAAGGGGGGCTGTCCAAGCTAGTCGATGCACTAGTCGATTCAAAGGAATACGCTGACTACTTCGGTGAAGAGACCGTTCCTTATATTCGCGGCTTGGGCCAAGAAGCTCAAGAGTGCAGGAACTGGGGCGCACAGCAGGATCTGTTCAACTACAGCGCGCCGTACCGCAAGATTCCTCAGTTCATTACACTGTTTGCCTCCTACGAGCAGCCGCTGCCCGACCAGCACGTCTACGGCTCTGGTAACGATCCGCTAGAGATTCAGTTCGGCGCGATCTTCCCCAAAGAGACTCGCGATCCGAGTACTAGCCCTGCGCCGTTCAACAAAGACACTCGTCGAATCTTGATTCACCAGGGGGCTGGCATCAACAACCAGCTCAGCAATCCTGCGGCTAGGCCCCTGGCTCCTGGTTCTCTGGGCGCGAAGGTGTTCAAGTCTTCTGAAGCGAGTAAAGCCACCATCATCAGTGCGGTGTATCGCCAGGTGTTTGGTCGTCCGGTTTACGCGGGACAGGAAGTTAGCAAAGCAGAAAGTCGATTCAACAATGATGAGATCAACGTTCGCGACTTGGTCAAAGCCGTTGCCAAGTCCGAATCATTTAGAAAGACCTATTGGACTTCTCTCTATGTGACAAAGGCTGTTGAGTATATTCATCGTCGTCTGCTAGGCCGTCCAACCTATGGCCGACAGGAGATTAACCAGTACTTCGATGTCTGTGCGAAAAAAGGTTTCTATGCGCTAGTCGACGCAATCATTGACTCGCAAGAATACACTGAGTGCTTTGGTGAAGATACGGTGCCCTATGAGCGCTATCTGACGCCGGGTGGTCAGGCCATGCGATCGCTCAGAGTCGGTACCATCCAGGAAACAGGTGCTCGCCCAGAAGAAAAGACCACGCCTAGATTCATTGAGCTTGGATCGGTCAAACAAGATCGCCCAATTCCAGAGGTAGAGCGCCGGGTCAATCAAGGCGTTAGCGTCCAGCGTGAGCAGACCAAACGCTTTAAGCTGACAACTAACGAGAAGACAGCCGTGCTGACGGTTGCTCGGGCTGCCTATCGTCAGATATTCGAGCGTAATATCGAGCCATATGTGGTCAAAGGCAGTGAGTTCTCCGAGCTAGAAAGCAAGCTAGTCAACAGCGAAATCAACGTCAAAGAGTTTATCGAAGGTCTAGGTAACTCGAAGCTCTATATCAAAGAGTTCTACGCGCCCTATCCCAACACTAAGGTGATTGAGCTAGGTACCAAGCACTTCCTGGGCCGTGCGCCACAAGACCAGGGCGAAATTCGCAAGTACAACAAGATTCTCTCCTCAGAAGGTATTCGAGGCTTTATCAGAGCGCTGGTTGATACCCCAGAATACGCGCAGTACTTTGGCGAGGACACCGTTCCTTATCGTCGCTTCCCCACTTTGCCAGCCGCGAACTTCCCGAATACGGAAATTCTATACAACCGTCTGACGAAGCAAAGTGACGATGTCGTGGTTCCTAGCTTTGATGCGCTTAACCCATCGACATCGGTGTCCGAGAAGATGCCGCTGATGGCGGGTGCGCTGGACGACTAGGTCTGAGTTCAGGCGCGATCGCTCCTAAGAATAGCCCAAGGATGCACGCTCTCTTGAGTGCATCCTTTTTTGCGTATTTTTCCTTCTGGCCTTTAAAGCTGGAGAAATCTGAGGAATTTGATTACGAAATGTTTCTAAACCACTAAGAAGGTCAGCGAAATACCTGAAAATGTTTACAGAAACGGTGGTTGAGCTAGGCAAACAAGCTGTTTGAAAAGATATATCTGTTGCTTTAGTGTCTGGCATGTCTATAAGCGAGCGGGTCTGTGAGCAGATCTGCAAGCAAAAGTTTGCAAGCGAGAAAAGTAACAAAGTTTATACCTTTGGCGGCTCGTCAAGCCTCATAATGGTGTTGTAGGTGATCGTATGCTGTATCCCAACTTCGAGCTAAGCGCTCTAGGAAAGGAGAAGTGCGATCGCCTTAGAACAGCGCCAAAGTCTAGGGCTAGAGTCTAGATAGAACTTGAATCCTAATGCTGAAGCTCATCTGTTCGATTTTTCGTCTGTTATACACAGAAACCAGTGAAACTCATCTGGTTTATTCTTTCGGAGGAATCCATTAATGAGTATAGTCACGAAGTCAATCGTGAATGCTGATGCTGAGGCCCGCTACCTCAGCCCCGGCGAATTGGATCGCATTAAGGGGTTTGTCACCTCTGGTGAGCGCCGTGTTCGCATTGCTCAGGTTTTGACTGAGTCGCGTGAGCGCATCGTCAAAACCGCTGGCGATCAGCTTTTCCAAAAGCGCCCTGACGTTGTTTCTCCCGGTGGAAACGCTTACGGTGAAGAAATGACGGCTACTTGCCTACGCGACATGGACTACTACCTACGCCTCATCACTTACGGTGTGGTTGCAGGTGATGTAGCGCCGATCGAAGAGATTGGCCTAGTTGGTGCGCGTGAGATGTACAACTCACTGGGCACTTCGATTCCTGCAATGGCGGATTCTATCCGTTGCATGAAGAGCGTTGCTAGCTCCATGATGTCTGGTGATGATGCGCTAGAAGCTGCGTCTTACTTTGACTACGTCATCGGCGGCTTGCAGTAAGCCCTCATCTGCTCGTATTTCATTTTCGTTCTAGTCCACTTTTAGGAAGCAAACCCAATGCAAGATGCAATTACTGCTGTAATTAATGCTTCAGACGTTCAAGGTAAGTACCTTGATGCGTCTTCGATGGATAAGCTCAAGGCTTATTTCCAAACTGGTGAGCTGCGCGTTCGTGCGGCTACCTCTATCAGCGCTAACGCTGCTGAAATCGTCAAAGAAGCAGTTGCTAAATCTCTGCTCTACTCTGACATCACTCGTCCGGGTGGCAACATGTACACTACTCGTCGCTATGCTGCTTGCATTCGCGACTTGGACTACTACTTGCGCTACTCCACTTACGCGATGCTCGCTGGCGATCCTTCCATTCTCGATGAGCGCGTGCTCAACGGTTTGAAAGAGACTTACAACTCCTTGGGCGTTCCTGTTGGTGCTACCGTTCAGGCCATTCAAGCGATCAAAGAAGTCACCGCTAGCCTAGTGGGCGCTGACGCTGGTAAAGAAATGGGCGTTTACCTCGACTACATCTGCTCTGGCTTGAGCTAGTCGTCGGTAAGACATTTTTTCCCAAATTAAAAACGGCTCAATTGAACATGTTTCAGTTGCTCTTTGTTCGACTTTGAATTCACAGAGACTAATTTGTTAGTCTTTTGATGAGTTCTAACCGCTCTAGAAGTCTGGAGTGAGTGTTAGCGAATTGAAGGCTCAGCAAGAGGTTCGGTGTTTCCTTTAGGAAGTGCTTATCGCTTGGGAAGCTTCGAGTCGATAGCATTGATTGATCAGACTTCTAGAGTGTTCTCCTCCTAGGAAGACTTTGACTGTTTGAAATCTGCTGACTTTTGATAGAGATTGCTCGCTTTGCGTTTCAAGGATTCGTTTTACAAGGGCTAGAGCAAGTAAAGTCCGATTTCTTCGAGTTAGTCAATTGCTGTTGCGGTGATGAATACCAGTACAGCTAGAAGACTTTTAGTCCACAAGATTTTAGTTTTAGATCCCTAAGCTTTAGATAACCCAGAGGCCACTATCATGCGAATGTTTCGAGTCACTGCCTGCGTCCCTAGTCAAACCAGGATTCGAACTCAGCGCGAGCTACAGAATACCTACTTTACTAAGCTAGTTCCCTACGACAACTGGTTCAAAGAGCAGCAGCGTATTCAAAAGATGGGCGGCACTATCGTGAAAGTAGAGCTGGCCACTGGCCGAAAAGGTGCAAATACTGGTTTGGCGTAGACGCTGTATCAAAGCGCGAAAAGCTCTAGCTGTGCATGTATTACCAATAGATATTTGAAAGGGCTA
Organism: uncultured cyanobacterium; assembly: GCA_963838725.1. Classification (GTDB taxonomy): domain Bacteria; phylum Cyanobacteriota; class Cyanobacteriia; order Phormidesmidales; family Phormidesmidaceae; genus Phormidesmis. Next base: position 7,352 of record CAWISM010000020.1, read on the forward strand.
CACCTTCTTGGCGTAGCCCTTTTTGTTTGTGCAGCGAGAAGGGATACATCCCACTTATGTAGATTGCCGCAAGCCCACTCTGCGAGAAGAGCAAAGCTCTACATCCAGCCCTTCTCCTGCAAGTAGTCGCCGCCCGCTTACCACTGACTATTACTGTGCTGCTTCCTGACTGACTATCGCAAGCCCATCCAAGTGAAGAAGTCCTGCTTCGTGACTAGCTCTAGTAGGAGTAGCGCAACAAATCCTATCATGGCGAATCGACCGTTGATTTGTTCTGCGTATCGGGTCCAGCCAAATCCTGGCTGCGGCTGTTTAGCCACCGATGATTCATTGACAGATTGAGACTCGCGCGAAGGTGTTGACATCAAAAATGCTGGTCGAAACTCACTTTCTACATAGTACTGGCTAGTAGGTATAGCAAGGAGACTTTTTGCTTTATTGGCAGTGCTGGTTGGCGCGCGTAGCTGTCTTTTATAGAAGATACGATTGGTTAACTGCTCAGTTGAGTAAATCAGACATACTGAAGCTAAGATGATTAATTTTCTACTTGAAATACCGTAGAAAGTGATATTTATTCCTGCAAGAGATAGATTTACTATTGATTACAGCGGCTGAGATAGAGCAGAAAACTGACAGTATGCTGAGCAAAAGACGTACAGTCAATAAAGTTCAAATGGCAGGATAAACTTTGATTCATCTTTTGATGTCTTTGGGTAGCATGTTTTCAATGTATCATTGTCGAAAAACTAGACGATTGAGACGCATCTATTAACATTTGTCTATGGCTTTTGCTGTCGCTATCTATAGTTGTGTATGTCTGTTTTGAGACTATGTACCTTTAATAAATACTATCTACCGCACACACGGCTATCTTAAATTTCTAAGCTAGATACGAAAGCGCTATGGCTGACAAGCATCAACCGCTGAAGGGAAAGGCTCTCCTCCAGAAAATTAATGAGCTAGCTCATTTATCTAAGCGCGAAAGTGCTCAGGCATGTGGCTACTACACAGAAAAGGATGGCCAGATTAGGGTAAACCTATCAGACTTTTATGATGCGCTATTAGAAGCAAAAGGGATTTCGCTGAATCCTGAAGGGACTAAAGATGGCAGAGGACGCGAACCAACTTATCGGGTAAGCGTGCATAAAAATGGTCAGATTGTGATTGGTTCTACGTATACACAAGCAATGGGCTTAAAGCCTGGTGATGAGTTTACGATCAAGCTGGGTTATAAGCACATCAGACTTGAACAAATGGTCGATAATAGTGACGATGATTCTGAGTAGAAAGCTATTTGGAGCAGCAGGTTTTGCTAATACTTCTCGTCAGCTATTTTCGCTAACATCCTCTGTCACTACTTTAGCTGTGCGTCCATTGATAGCGTGATGATAGTGACGGGATTGAGCGGGGAGAATCTAGTCAGTGGCCCGACTGGCAGCGACCTAGCAATGTTCACTTGCATAAGCTGGTATGTCCAAACTTGTGAGATCTGTGTTTGGGAGAGCTGTTTCTGTGTGCCTTTCATAGCGGCTTGAGGTACTGAAGGGACGGTGTCGTTTTGATTGTTTACCCAGCAGATTACTTCAGAGATATTTTCTATAGTCGCTAGGGCTAGAACAATTCGCGTAGAGTTTTGAAGCTTGTCGGCATGAGGGTTGAGAGTGTGATCGCGCTGAAGTTGCTGGTGTAGACAGTCTAGGATGCTAGTAAGCTGACCGCTACTGCCGCCGATGAAAACTCGATGGGGCGTAGGTAGCTGGGATAGGCCATCCGGCGCTTTAGCTTGGATGATTTTGATCGGCGCGATCGCCAACCGATCCGCATTCTGTCTAATCAGCTCTACTCCGATCGCTGTCTTTTCGACCGCATAGATCTGCGCTGATGGGCACAGCCGACTAAGCTCGACGCTGACCGACCCTGTTCCTGCGCCAATATCCCAAATGACCTGGTGAGGTAGAGGCGCGATCGCTCCCAGAATCAGCAGCCGAATCTCCCGCTTAGTCATCAGCGTCGGTCGATCGGGAAAGCCTTTGAAGGCCGAATCTGGTAGGCCGATAAGCGGTAATTCAGTGAGTGGACAGATCTCCTGCTTTGTAGGCATCGGCGCGCGTAGGAGAACGACAACGTTTAGCGCAGAATAGATCTGCGGCGGCTGAGCGCTAGCGTCGTGTAGGCTGAGCTTTTCTGTGTCTGCGCCTAGATTTTCACAGACCCATATCTGGTAGTGAATTGGCAGCTCAAGGCTGGTAATCAGCTGGGCGATCGCATTCGGAGTGAGCACAGGATCGGTCAGCACCGCAATCTTGTCGTCGCCGCGCTTGAGTGCTTTGGTTAATAGCGCTTCACCTCGACCGTGGACACTAATCAAAGTTGCTGACTGCCAAGGAATCTTTAGACGGCTGAAGGCGAGTTGGATGGCGCTGACCTGTGGGTGGAAAGTCAGCTGGTCAGCCGGAAACGCTTCGAGCAGCAGCCGTCCGATGCCAAAAAAGAGCGGATCTCCAGAGGCGAGAACGACGATGCGAGCAGTTGGGTGGGTAGTGAGGTGCGATCGCACCCGATCAAACGTCTCAGAAAAATTTCCTAACGGCCACTGCTCGTCTGTTTGAGCAATTCGGCAGCTATCTAAATGTCGCCGCGCACCTACCAGCACCGTCGCTGACTTAACGGTTTCTAGAACGTCTGGTGTGAGGCTGCTAGCCCCTTCTAGCCCAACGCCAACCACCTGAATGTTTGTCCGAGTATTTACCTGATCGTTCGGCTGATCTAAAGCGTTACTCACAGCTCCCAAGCCCAAATCATCAGCGCGTTCAAGATAGCTGCGGCCACTGCTGAGCCTCCTTTTCGACCCTCAATCAAGATATGGGGAATGCTCAACGCCAACAGCGCCTGCTTTGATTCCACCACATTGATAAACCCAACTGGCGCACCAATTACCAGCGCAGGTTGCCAGTGGCCAGCTTCTACTGCTTCACAGAGACTGATCAAAGCTGTAGGCGCGTTACCGATCGCCACGATCGCATTGGGATGACTCTGGGCGCAGCTAGCCATACCCAGCGCGCTACGAGTCTGGTGCAAAGGTCCAGAAGAAACGATATCAGGTGCCTGCTGAACTGCGACAGCGACAGTTGAGCGCCAGGTGCGTTTGACTACTGTGCTGATACCAGCGGCGACCATAGACACATCGGTAACGATGGGTGCGCCAGAGCTAAGAGCAGCGATCGCAGCGTCTATCGGCTGATGGTGAAACTTTACGAGCTGCTTGAATTCAAAGTCAGCAGTTGTATGGATAATTCGACGGGCGATCGCATATTCTGCCGCTGTGAAAGAATGCTCGCCAATTTCTCGGTCGATCTGCTCAAAGCTAGCCAGAGTGATCTCGTGTTCGCCGTACGCTGGCACTGGTTGACTTTCCTTCTTGTTGACTAATTATCTACGTGCCAGTTCTGTTCGATTAGTTGCTCGGACGATAGGACTGTTCTTGTAGATAGATTTCGCCCGCGTCGATTTCGTCTACTACGATGGCTTCGTATTTAACCACCCCTGATACTGTGGCCGCCTCACCCACCACTGGATCAGACTGATTAGTCACCACCCAAAGACTGCCTGTACTGTCTTGCAGTCGATATAGCCAACCGTCCAAGGTGGCTACTCGCTCGGTAACGTTACCAGAAATAGAAACCTTTTTCTCTACTCGCTCAGCACTAAGCGAATCGATTGCCGTTGACTGACCTGGCAAACGCAGGCTAGGCAAGTTGACAGTTGGCAAAGGCTCTTCCACCTTTGGGGAGGTGCTAGGTCCAGTCTCGGCTACCGTGCAGCCAGTCAAAACGCAGCCAGTCAAAAGCAGTCCTAAAAGTACCGTTCCTCTGCTTATGTTTGGAGTGGCGCTAACTAATCTCATATGCCAATCGCTGATCACAGATGCTTTCATAAGAGTTCGTTTAACAGAAAGAGCGTTGAGAACTAGATTCTAGGACTGGAATTCTAGGACTGGGCGATGCGACTCTGGTTAATTTTGCTACGTTGCTTTGGTAATCTGGTTTTGACTAGCTCCGTTGCCAGCAACTCAACTTGGCTGTTAAGGCCAGTAGCGTACTCTAACATTATGGCTCAGCTCCTTGACGGGAAAGCGCTCGCAAAACAGATTCAAACGGATCGCATCGCCGAAATTGAAGCTTGGACTCAGCGAGTCGGCCGACCGCCGGGACTCGCTGTACTCATGGTCGGCGATCATCCGCCTAGCGCCGCTTACGTTCGCAATAAAGAGCGCGCCTGTCAGCGAATCGGCATGGCCTCTTTAGGAAAGCACCTGCCCCAGCAAAGTAGTCAAACCGAGATTGCCCAAGAAATTCAGGCACTCAACGACAATCCAAATGTAGATGGAATTCTAGTACAGCTGCCCCTACCCGATCATCTAGACGCGCCTAGCCTGCTGACTCTGATTGATCCTGACAAAGATGCCGACGGTCTACATCCGCTCAACCTCGGTCGGCTAGTTAGAGGAGAGCCGGGGCTGCGTAGCTGCACCCCGGCTGGAATTATGCGGCTGATGGCTGCTTACGATATTCCTCTGGCGGGCAAAAACGCCGTTGTTTTAGGCCGCAGCATCCTGGTCGGCAAACCGATTGGATTGATGCTGCTAGCGGCAAATGCAACGCCAACTTTTGCCCATTCGAGAACAGAAAAATTGTCCGAACTGACCCGCTCAGCCGATATTCTAGTAGCAGCGGTCGGTATTCCTCAGCTAATTACCAGAGAGATGGTCAAGCCAGGTGCGACGGTAATTGATGTCGGCATCAACCGCGTAGACGACGCGGCCACTGGCAAATACAAGCTAGTCGGCGATGTGGACTTTGCCGATGTAGAACCCGTTGCCGGAGCGATTACGCCCGTGCCAGGGGGAATTGGTCCCATGACAGTGACCATGTTGTTAGAAAATACAATTGTGAGCTATTGCGATCGCAACCACCTTTCCTAAACCCTCTTCCACATTCATCATTCCGCCTTCATCCTTCCTCCCTCCCCCTCCCCTCTCATGGCGACCACGAATCTCGATAGCCCCAGTACCTTCGATCTTAAAAGCTATCTTGGCGATCGCTCGCGCCAGGTTGAGGCTGCAATTGACGCCTCTTTGCCAGTGGTCTACCCCGAACAGATCTACGAGGCGATGCGCTATTCGCTATTAGCAGGCGGCAAGCGACTGCGCCCGATCTTGTGTCTGGCCACCTGTGAAATGCTAGGCGCTAGCGCTGAAGTTGCTATGCCTACAGCCTGCGCGCTAGAGATGGTTCACACCATGTCGCTGATCCACGACGATCTGCCCGCGATGGACGATGACGACTATCGCCGGGGCAAGCTAACCAATCACAAAGTGTATGGTGAAGGCGTAGCCGTACTCGCTGGGGATGCACTGCTGACCTACGCGTTTGAACATATTGCAACGCAGACACCGCAGGGTCCCAACGGCGCTGAGGCGCAGCAGATTCTACAGGTGGTAGCGCTGCTAGGCCGCGCGGTCGGCGCAGAAGGATTAGTGGGCGGGCAGGTCGTCGATCTCGCTTCAGAAGGAACCATCGTCGATGAAGATACGCTGACGTTTATCCACATGCACAAGACGGCGGCGCTGCTAGAAGTGTCGGTGACCAGCGGCGCGATCTTGGCCGGAGCGTCTCAGTCAGTCGTTGAGCGGCTGCGGCGATATGCGCAGCGGATTGGGCTAGCCTTCCAAATTGTAGATGACGTATTAGATATCACGTCTACTTCCGAGGCTCTGGGCAAATCGATTGGCAAAGACATCGCGGCGCAAAAGGCCACCTATCCTAGCCTGTGGGGATTAGAAGAATCTCAGCGAAAGGCCGACCAGCTAGTGGCCGATGCGATCGCAGAGCTTTCAGAATTTGGCGAAGGGGCTCAGCCTTTGATTGCGATCGCCCAGTTCATCACCACCCGCACTCACTAGGGTTCTACTCATAGAGGCTCTACTTGCTAAGGCTCTATCTATTCTCAAGACTGTCTATCCTCAAGACTGTGCCCACCATTCCTTAATCTGCCAATATCCCGACCCATGCAGGACTTCAGCGACATCTTTCAAAATCACGTGCTCTGGGTGGCCCTCGTCGCCTGTATCGCAGCTCAAGCCCTCAAACTGGTTTTTGAATTCGCCCAGCACCGCTCCATCAATCCCAGAGTCCTGGTCGAGACCGGAGGAATGCCCAGCGCTCACTCCGCGCTAGTCACCGCGCTAGCCTGCGGCGTGGGCCAAACTATCGGCTGGAGCACGCCTGCTTTTGCGGTGACCTCAGTATTTGCTGTAATCGTTATGTACGATGCTGCGGGCGTACGACAAGCCGCAGGCAAGCAAGCCAAAATTCTTAACCAAATTCTAGACGAACTGTTTCAAGAACATTCCGAATTCAACGAAGACAGACTAAAAGAGCTGCTCGGTCACACCCCCGTACAGGTCATTGCCGGTTCAATTCTAGGCGTACTAGTCGCCTGGCTCTCCACTCCCGGCTGGCTAAGCTAAAGATCTCAACAACCCCCGGTGGCTGAGCGCAGCCGAAGCCAAAACCCACCGACTCACAATTGCCTTAGTTGGCAGAAACAGCGACAGATTCTGCCAACCGCACCACATCCTGCGCATCTACTATCACCGCAGCCAATTGCGCACCGTTGAGCTGTTGCAGTACCGCTGAGGCACTGGCTTCATCCTCACTGTATGTCGCCAATAGGTAAGGGCGTTGCCGATAGACGGCTAGCCCGACTGAAGGCACTAACTGGCTGACGGTTGCGGCAATCTCTGGGCTGCTGCCGTAGTCGACTAAAACTGCATAGCCACTAGCTAGTCGGATGGGATCAAAGGCGACGTTGGCAGGTACAGTGGTGGCACTGGCCATATCCAACGCCTGTTGATCGGCTGATGTGTCGCTTTCTGAAGCTGCCACCGCCTCGCTGCTAGCGGTAGCCGGTCGATCGGTAGGTCTAAGGACGAAGCTTTCATAGTTCGCCTCAGAAGTCATGTAGCTCGCCCACGCGTTGACAGTCTCTAGGCTAGTGAATCCGCCTGCTCGTACCAGCACCTCATCGAGATAGCGACAGATAAGCACAGAACTTTCGATCGGCAATATGGAGGCGATATCCGCCCGCTCGGCTTCGTTTCTGCCGCGCACCAGCAGCAGAAACTCCTGACTAGCAGGCGGTGGGCAGGCCGGTGGGTCTGACTGCGCTGATGCTGGTTTGGTTAGCGTTAGCGGGGACAAGCATGCAATCGTGCCCAAGAGCAAAGCTGCCGATGTCGAACGGAGGAACGAGGCCATAGGAAGGAAGGATGCAGAAGTATGCAAGCGAACAATTGCGAGTAAGCAAAAAGAATTATGAGGCAGATTCTAGGGAGGCTAACGGGTCGGGGATGGTGGCAGAGGGGGCTTCAAATTCGCCTTTGGCGACATATTCTAGGCGGAGCTTTAGCCAGGTGACAAATGTTGGATTGGTGGAGACAACGGCGGCGGCGGGCTGTGGGCATTTTGCCTTGACGTCGGCGAGTTCGGGCGCTTCTAAGAATGCGGGCTGTTTGATCAGCCAAAAATCAGGTTCTTTTTCTTGAGATTGGTACTGGCGATAGCGCTCTTCTAACACCTCTGCGAAGGGCTCTTCTTCTAGCAGAAAGCGCTGGCTGGCGGCTATGTAGTAATAAGTTGTCATGATCGCACCGTTCTATATCTGGTGATCTACGTCTGATGATCTGCGGCTTCTTGATTAGAGTAGCCTATGACGATGGTGCATCAGAAATTGATTCGACCGCTGGCAGCGGCTGGCGTAGACCAGGCTTCTGGCGAGTATGCTGCTGGCTCTAAGATTTTTGCTGGACTTTGCTGTGAGTTCTCCTTCGAGTTGAGCGCCTTAGTAGCAACTGGAATATTGGCCGCGTTAATTACAACCCCAAGCAGGCGAATATCTTCGTTGAATTCTAGCGACTCAAGGGTGCTATCGAGTTCGGCTTTCTCAGTGATGCCAGGACGAGCAATCAGCACTAGACCGTCGGTTTGACTCTCTAGCAGCAGGGCGTCATCGCAGCTAGAGAGCGGCGGCGTATCTAGAATGACCATGTCAAATCGAGCTCTGGCGCTGCGGAGAAATCGCTGCATTTCGCTGGACTCAATAATGGCGGTGGGTTGCTTTTGAGGTCCAGGGGAAGGAGAAATATAGAGGTTTTCAACTTCTGCGGCCATGCGGATACTGTTGCCGATCTGAGCGCCGTAGTAGCGTAGGGGTTCGCTGGCGGCTTGAGGATCGTGGCCTAGGCCCAGCATGATTGCTTTGGACGGACTTCTAAAGTCGGCTTCGATCAGTAGCGTTCGGCGTCCGGCCTTAGCAGATGCGATCGCCATATTGTAAGCACTTATACTTTTGCCCTCTTGCGCTTGAATACTTGTTATTGCAATCACCTTTGGACCGATTGAGTAGCCTTGCTCTTTATCGCCTTCTATCTCTCTGTCGTCTACTTCCAATAGCTGTAGCTTGCTCAGCAGTCTTTCGTAGCTACTGTGATAGGCGGATTCCGACTGGACTAGGATAGGCATCGATCGGAGCGACATGGAGAGCGATCGCATCTCGATTGCCGGGATAATTCCCAACAGCGGCACTTCTTGCGCCTCCAAAACGCCCTCAATTTCCTCTGCGGTACGAGTCGTACCATCAAGCATATCTAGCAAATAGATCACGCCGCCGCCGACGATCAGACCCATCAGCGTTCCAGCAAAAAGGATCATTGGCGTCGCTGGCCTTTCTGTCACATTTGTTCTGGTGTAGGGCTCACTGGCGATGACCAAACTGCTGACGGTTTCTGCTTCGGCGGCTTCAGCATCGATTCGGCTGGCCTGCAAGCGGTCATAGAAGGCTCGGCGCAGAACGACCTCTTGAGCCAGTCGGTTTCTTTCTAGCTCTTTGTTCGGCAGGCTAGCGTAATCCTGTCGCAGCCGCTGCTCGGACTGGGCAATCACTCTTTGCTGGCTAGCTAGGGCATCTCGCTGTGTATCAAGACTGACTAACTGCGCGGCCAGTGCAGCCCTAGCCGGATCTAGATTTGCTTGAGTACCGCTAGGAATTGGCGCAACGGTACCATCTCCGCCAAGGACTTCTGCCGATCGCCTTGAGAGCAGGTCTCTATAGGCGCTGAGGCTCTCACGCAGATTAATCATAGTGGGATGCTGATCGCGCAGCCCCTGCGATCGCTGTAGACTCATCGCTGTTTCCGCCTCAGAGATCTGCGCTCTAAGCTGAGCTATTAGCGGATCTGCGCTCAGGGCAGAAGATGCGTAGGCTTGGGCTGGGTTCATGCCTAGCTGCGCCTGAATGTTACGCATTTGGGCCTCGATTCCCGCTAGGGTGATCTCATTAGTGCGTAGCTGCTGCTGTGAGCCCGAAATTGCCCCTAGCAAGCTGCCGTCAATCAAGCCTATGATCGCGGGGCCTTCGTTGCGATCATAGGCTTCTAGCCGTTGTTCTGCCTGGCGCAGTTCGGTTTCAATTGCGGGTAGGCGTTCGTTGAGTTCGGTGGCGATCGCATTGAGCCGCTGCTTATTCGTAAAAGCACTTAGCTCCACCATCGCCTCAAACATGGTCCGCAGCACCAGTTCAGCCACTTCCGGGTCGCTGTCCGTAAAGCGCACCGACACCTTTTGCCCAGTCGCTTCTATTCCCTCGGTGGCCGACGCCGACTGTATGCTGATTTTTGTCTTGGTCACTAGCTGTTCTGGTGTGTAGTCGATCCCCTGAGGCTCTAGCTGATTAACCACCCCTACGAGCAAAATATCCGAGAGCAGCAGCTCTTCATTGATGATGCCGAGTCCTTGGGCCTGTACCTGATTGCCAGTGTCAGTGATTGCCACCAAAGGCGAGCTATTGACAAGTGTCCCTTCTGCGGAGTAGGTCACAGGAGGCTCTGGCTGGAGTGCCACAACGACAGACGCACCCAGAATAGAGAGAAACGTGAACAGACCTGCCCATCTGTAGCGGTCTAGCGCAAGTAGATATCGTTTTAAGAAAGGGGAAGCCATGAAGAGGTGCAGTTAGAAAGACTAATCAAACAAGCTGTTGCCGTTAATAAAGCTGTCAAAGAAATTCGTGAATCCCAAAATGTCGCGAAAAGGCCGGGCAATTGTGCCCAGCGCGTAGGAGATGCGACCCACCAAGTTGCGGCCCACTACAATGACATCGTTATCTTGCAGCGGTGGATTTTGCGTAATGTCACCCAAAATGGCGGATTTGGCATCTAGCGTCACCGTTACCGCTCGCCCAGATTCTGGATCGAAGCGGATAAGCGCCACCTTGCCTAAATTTGCATTGTCAGGGTTGACTCCCAAAACCGATACCGCATCGACAAACGAGCTGCCGCTGTTGAGATCGAGCGTACCAACGCCGCCTCTACCACCGGCATAGTTCAAAAAGCGCACGTTGATAACGGGCTGAGCCAAGGTAGAACGGGCTACCAAAAAGCTGTCATAACCGCTGAGCTGGCTAGGATCTAGCTCCGGGACAACTAGCACATCGCCGTCTTCTAATCGCACGTTGGGGAGTGGGGCCCCTTCCCTAAGCGGCGTGAAGAGATCGACATTTTGGCTGCTTTCAACTAGCTGACCCTGATGATAAAAATTACGCTGGACCTGAATACCGCGCAGGTCCGAGTCGCGTCTTGCGCCCCCGGCAATTAACAGGGCGCTCGAAACGCTGGGGTCTGCTAGAGGATAGAATCCGGGCCGCTGCACCGCGCCTATGATGGTGACTTGGACGCTACGACGACCCACCAAAGTCACAGTGACATCCTGATCGTCTCGGATTTCTACATACTGGTTGTAGATACTGCGCAGGCGTTCTTCTGCCTGTGCAATCGTCAGTTTTTCAAAAGAAACGCTGCCTTGAAGTGGCACGATGATATTGCCATTGAGATCAAGCACCGCTTGAAAATTGAGATCGGGATAGCGCGGTACGCTAACAAAAATAGAGTCGTCAGGGCCAAGATGGTAGGCATCAAAATCTGGCTGCCAGTCTGGTGGTTGACCCAAGGCTGGCGCTACCACTGTAGGCGGTGTTAGCGGCTGGTCATACCGAGGCGCATCGACTGGCAGACTAGGAATTTCCTGTCCACGGGCTGGCAAGACAGCAGACGAAACCGCCACTGCTAGCAATCCGCCTAGAACCGTCGGGCAGGCCGTAGGTAGCTTTCTGAGCTTATTTATGAAAAAGCTCTTTACGAAAAAGTGCTGTAAGACAGTGCTATCAAAAGTCATGACTTCTTACTAGTGAATACAGTTTGCAAAAGGGTGGCATGGATCTCTTCTCCTAGCGTCTTGGCGAGATTTTGGTAGGGCGTGATGTCGCCTAGTGGCTCGATCGGTAGCCAAAGGCTGACTGCCACCCAAGGCATGCGCTGATGCTGCTGCCACTGCATTTTCTGGTCGGCCCAGAACCATTTTGCAACTGATGCGCTACCGCCACTGGGCCAGGCATACCACTGCACCACCGCGTAGGTTTGGTTTGAATCCCAAGCCCTGAAGAAGTTGGGCTGGACCTGAACTTGGGCCTGCGAAATGGTGAAGGAAATTCGCTGGTGAGTGTCTGTCTTCCACTGTTGGGAGCCTTTGATATCGACCCATTCAACTTCGGGCTGGTCGGCTTCCCAGACTTGCGGACGCAGCAGCAGAAAGATGCGGTCGAGATCAGTGGTGAAGGGCTGCTTGTGGACTAGCTGCTGGATAGACCAGTCGTCACCGCTAATGCCGGAGCGGATCTGCTGTTCGACTGACCAGTTGGCCAGAGTCAATCCGGTGTCTCGAAGGCTTTGGAGTGCCGCCTGGTTGGCTACTTTTGGTGGGGTGGTCCAAGGCCAACTAGAGGCGTATTTTGGCAAGGCGCTGACGGCTACGAAGAGCGCGAGCACTGCGCAGATGATGAATGGCGCGATCGCACTTCGAGCTGACTGGTTAGATATAGAAGGAGAAGACACAGTTGCGAAAAGCCTTATGTTCTAGACAAGAGAGTAAGCAGAAGCTGGCGGTAGGTAGTGCTTGAAGGTGGCGGATGCTAAAAAACGGTCGTAGATCGAGAGGTGCTAAAAGTAGTCAGTCTTTGGCTTTTGCTCTGGGGGTAGTAGATCGGTTACTGCTGGCTGTGAGCGCGAGATGCCGCTATCGGGACTAACTGCAGCGACGTTGAGTGTTGTAGGCACATATCGCTCTAGTAGATTGACTAATACAACTAAGATGCCGAGCATCGCTGCCGAGTAAAGATCGCCGCCCCAACTGTCGTGCAGCCAGTGAAAAGCATCGGTCATCTGCTCGCCGTGAAAGAAAGTTAGTGTGGCATTGCGAATGATATTGCCGATGACGCTGACCGCGACGATGCCGATAAAGAAGAGACTGGTTCTGAGCCTAGAGCGATTGAGGCCAGTCCAGTAGGTCAAAATCAGACCCATATAGAAGCTGGTGAAGAGCATTTTGAGCCCAGCGCAGTGAGGCGCAACTTCGACTAGCTGATTGTTGACGTAGATGTAGATACCATCGACCACAGCGTTGATATCGAACTGGAGCAAGATGAAGCCTGCAACGCTAGCGATAAAGCTCTGTAGAGGCAGAATGTAGGGCTCGATCAGATAGGGAAACTGGGTCGGTGTAGAGAGTAGAACGAGTATCCAGGGAAAGAGATAGAGCCTGAAGCCATCGCCACCTTTAAGCGCTAGCAGTAGTCCTGCCAGTAAAAGCGGGAGGGAGAGGTTCATCAGATCTAGCAGGCCGCTGTTGTAGAAAAGGGCGGCGACTAGTAGCAGGGGAGCCGCTAGCCAGTGGGTGCGGTTTAGCAGGGATTGCCACTGTGATCGCGCTTCCCAAACCAAATAGCCTGCGAATGGAATACCGAGCAGCCCATGACTAAAGTACTCATGCTGAATGCTGATTGATTTGTTCAGCCAACCGTCCACCCAATGCCAAAGCAGCGGTAGGTAGAGAATGCCGAGCAGACCGAGAATAACTGGTTCGAGCGGAAGTTTGGGAATAGCGCGAGTCGTAATCATCAGAAGATTCAGGTGAGAAGTCAGGCGATGGCAGTTTCTGGGACGAGTACAGACTGAATGGCGGCGACTACCCGATCAATTTGGGCAGTGGTGAGGCCGGGATACATCGGCAGCGACAGAACTTCTTGGCTGAGGCGTTCGGCAGTAGGGAAGTCGCCTGCCTGGTAGCCGAGGGAGGCGTAAGCAGGCTGTAGGTGGCAGGGTGTTGGGTAGTGGATGCCGGTTTGAATGTCTTGAGCGCTGAGCTCTAGCTGCATGACGGTCCGATCTACAGCGCACTTAGCGGTGATACGAACGACGTACAGGTGATAGACATGTCCTGCGCCGCTGACGTTTTTGAGCGGGATAATACCTTGCTGGGCTAGGGGTGCTAATGCCTGGTCGTAGTAGGCGGCGAGCTGATTGCGATCGCGATTCCAATCCTCTAGATGCGGTAGCTTCAGACCCAGTACGCTCGCTTGTAGCGTGTCGAGGCGGCTATTAGTGCCATTGGCTTCGGTATGAAAGTACTTCCGCGTCGAGCCGTAATTTCTGAGCGATCGCACGCTTTGGGCAACGGCCGCTTGCTGCGTGACCACCATGCCGCCATCGCCTAGCGCCCCCAGATTCTTACTGGGATAAAAGCTGAAGGCTGCGCCGAGTCCAATCGCCCCCGCCTTGATACCTTCTCGCTCTGCTAGGTGTGCTTGAGCTGAGTCTTCAAAGATGATGAGATCATGCTGCTGAGCTAGCGCCTGTAGGTGCGTTGGCGAAACCATCTGACCGTAGAGATGAACGGCGATGATGGCCTTTGTTCGCTCGGTGATAGCTTTTTCAGCAGCGGTGAGATCTATCAGCGCTGTGTCCAGCTCGCAGTCTACAAAGACAGGTTTTGCGCCGATTTGAAGAATGCCGATGAGCGTGGCGACGAAGGTATTGGCTGGCAAGATCACCTCATCACTGGGCTGAATGCCGCAGGCGCGTAGACCCAGGGCGATCGCATCCGTCCCGCAGCCCACACCAACGCCGTAGCCAACTCCGCAAGCCTGGGCAAACGCCGCCTCAAAATCAGACACTGCCTGTCCTAAAACGTAGTCGCCGCGATCGAGCGTAGCCGCCATCGCCGCGACAATATCTGCTTGAAGCGGATCGTGCTGCCAGGACAGATCGACAAAGGGAACGGTTTGACGTGCAAAGTCAGAAGTCATAACGATTGGCTAGCAAACTTGCCTAAAGTACTTCAACGGGTTTTGATTAGATAGCTAGAGAGTGCCCGCTATGCCAAGCCTCTTTACTGCTCTACATCAACTTTTTTGTGTGAACGCTCGATTTATAGGCGCTTCTTGAGTGCTTGGATAAATGGATTTTCAGACGGCCTGTCAATCGCTGATGCAGCAGACACTGCCCCAGTACGAAACCCCCGACACATTTCTAGGCAGACTGCGCAGAGGTCGTCCGCCCGTACCGGGTCAGGTGACGACGCTGCTGATTGCGCTCAAGGTGATTCGTAGCCAGCTCAGTTCTGCGAGCCAGATCGATCGGCTGCTCGCTCAAAGTCTGTTTCTAGTAGCTTATGAAGGGCGAAATTTGTTTGAGTCAGCCCGTGTGGCTGGGGCTGAGCTGCCGCCTTTGTTGGATGAGGATTTAGAGAGGATTGCGATCGCAACCTACAAGATCTTTGCTAACGAACCAGTTGACTCTAACGGCAATGCGTGAATTTAGTTAGCTCATCTCCGTAATATTCCTAGCCAACGGTCCCCCTTCGCACTAGAGTACAAACAATTCCTGCTGCTTGGGTGTGCCATGCCGTCTCGTTCTGAATTTGAGAGCCAGTCTCGTATCCTGCTGGGACTTGGGCTAATGAGTCTAGTCGCTTTCTTATTGCTACGGCTGCTGTGGCCAGTGATTTTGCTCTGCGCGATTGGCGCGGGCGGCTATTGGCTGTGGCGGCAGCAGTGGCGAAAGCTTCAGCAGCACCAGCGCCACCAAGAGCGACTAGACAGCAAGTTCTATCAGCTTTTGTATCAGCGGCAGGGCTACGTCAGCGCTCTGGATTTAGCCATAAGCACAGGACTCACTGGCCACTCCGCCCAGCGCTACCTACACCGACAGGCCCAGGCATTTGGCGCATGCTTTCAGCGCACCATCCGAGGCGATATCGTCTACATCTTCAATATCGCTGGCCTCTACCCACAGCCAAACTACACCCCAGCAGCAGCGGCTCGGGCATACGCCGAGCGCATCTACGCCGAGCAGCGACTAGCCCAAAAAGATCGGGCTGCTTGGGAAAAGGCATACTACGCTAGGAAGCTGCGGCGTCTATCATCAGATCGCCATCTGGCAGACCACCTACCAGCAGAAGGTGCTATCACTATCGATGTCTCTGCTATGAATGAGTGATCCCAATGCTCTCAGCCGCTGAAATATTAGCCTTGTCTGTTGGTTTCGCTGTTAGTTCGGCCCTGCCCGTACTGGCACAGAACAATCCCTATCACGCAGGACAGGCCGCTGGTGGGCAGTCAATTGTCGTTGACTTAGACTCTATCTACAGCGTTAGACGTGACGACGCTCGCTTTGTTTACTTTTTTGCAGGCGAGCCTATTCCCAGTCAAGCTCACTGCGCTGGTAGCGGCGCTTGGACAACCCTAGACGATGGTGTTTTACGCTATCCGCAGTCTAGAGCTACTAGAAACATGTTGTCCGTCGTCTGTAGCTACTTAGCCGCCGAAGATGACTCGCCAAGTCAGGTTGCCCTTGTCTATGCTCCTCCTTCAAACGTTAGAGCTACACCCGATGGTCGCGTTTTGTGCTCTATTAGCGGACGTTCCTATATCAATATTTACAGCTATTCGGCCGGATGGTATGAGACAGATGCCTGTGGACAAGCAGGTGTAATTCACGAGAGCCAGGTACAGTTTTAGGCTGCTTACGATACGCTTTCTCTGTAACTTTTGCAGTAGTTCAAAGACAGCGATCGCCAAAGATTAGAAAAAAGGCTTTACAAACCGACCTCATTTACTGAGCATAGGAAAGGTTAAAAGCAGTTAGGAGCAACCGTCCGTGGAAAAGAGTTTCATCATGATCAAGCCCGATGGCGTTCAGCGGGGTTTGGTCGGCGATATTATCAGCCGATTCGAGACTAAGGGATTCACCCTCGTTGGCATGAAGCAGATGTCAGTATCGCGTGAGCTAGCCGAGTCTCACTACGCCGTACACAAAGAGCGCCCCTTCTTCAGCGGTCTAGTCGACTACATCATTTCAGCGCCAGTCGTGGCAATGGTCTGGGAAGGCGAAGGCGTGATTGCCTCTGCTCGCAAGCTAATCGGCGCGACCAATCCTCTAGACGCTGAACCAGGGACTATCCGAGGCGATTACGGCATCACCATTGGCCGCAATCTAATTCACGGCTCCGACGCACCCGAAACCGCCGAAAGCGAGATTAAACTGTGGTTTGGTGAGGACCTCTGTAGCTGGGAGCCCACTATGAAGCCCTGGCTATACGAGTAACGTGTTACCGGCAGGGGGCTCTACTAACGGTCCCTTGCCCCTTCGGCTCTCTTATAACTACTCTCTTGTGTTTTGCCGTCGTAATGCAGCGTTAGACAAGAGGTGGTAGCAGTCTTATGAAACCTTCTTGTTCGAAGTGACGGTCAGTGGTTAAGGCATCAGTGACACCACGTTGACGCATTAAAACAAAGCTGACTGCATCACACAGAGAATACGTCTTGTCCTCTCGCTCTACCAAAAGCTCCATAGCTTTTCGGTGCAGTTGTTCATCAACCCACATCGTTTCAATATTCGGGTTATCGACCAAATCTACTACAAACGCTAGCACCTGCTGTCTGGGAAAACGGCGAACCAGTGCAAGAGCTACCAGCTCGGCTAGAACATGACTATGAGTCAGAAGTCTGACACCAGAGTCATGGATCAATTGAACTGCTCTATCGTGCTGTAGCTCGTCTCGATGGAGATAGCATAATAAGCCGGACGTATCTAGAAGCACAGCAAGCAAGAATCTCTAGTAGTCATCTGCATAGGCTTTGGCAAGATCGGCATCAATCTGATCATTGTTTGTATCAGTGGCATACCCTAGACTTACTGCACCAGCATGACTTCTAAACTTTCTCTGCGCCTGTGCTTGAAGCTCTGGTGAAAGCAAGATATCACTGACAACTCTACTCTGCCTGCTGAGGAGCGCGATAGTCCACTCCGTCACAGAGATACCCATAGCACCAGACTTTTGCTGTAGGTCTGCATAGACCTCATCACTAATTTCTAGAGTTAGTTGCTGACTCATACAACTAGACAATTCAGACTACTTTGTGAAAATTGTAGCTTACGCTCTGCCTGGAAAGCCGCTTACATGTTAGCGCGGGCGTCTTTGACTGCTTCTATGAATGATAGGATGCCGACTGGAATGCTGAGCGCTAGGACGACAGCAGTGGGAGCTTTTCCCCAGTCTGGGTCGCCGGAGGAGAGTTCAAACATTGAGCCGACTGCTGCGATCGCAGTCAAACAAGCTACACCCAGCAACGCACCGCTTTTTGGAGTCACAAACTTTTCCTTTCGCTTGAAGTTGTTTTATCTTCTGTCTGAGCCTATAACCAAGGCCAAGCTCTATCTCACCCTTTGGACATACTTGATGGCAAAGCCGTTCTTTTGTAGCTCTTGGTTGAGCGCAATAGAATTCTCAACCCGGTCTACAAACAGAACGCCATTGAGATGATCCATTTCGTGCTGAATCACCCGAGCCACTAAATCGTCTACCTTCATCTTTTGAGGACGACCATTTTCGTCTTTGAAGCTGACTTCGATGGCGGCGGGGCGAATCACGTCTAGATAGACACCAGGGATACTCAGACAGCCTTCTTGACCCGCCGCTAGCTCGTCGCTGTAGCGAGTGATCTTAGGATTTACTAACACCAGTGGCGGTGCAGATTCGTTTTCTGGATCAGCATCTACCACAAGTAGCTGCTTATTCACGCCAACTTGGGGCGCAGCTAGGCCGATACCATCTTCGCTGTACATCGTCTGTAGCATTTTTCGGACTAAATCGCGCAGGCTATCGTCTACCTTGGCGACTCGTTTGGCCTGCTGACGGAGGACGCGATCGCCCATCTGATGAATAGTCAGCGGCGGTTTTTTTAGCTTTTTCTTTTCGACGTCAATGACTGCGGGCATGGGTTCTAAAAGTTAGATCTATCTCAAGCGGTGTGCTTATCCTTCATTGTAACAACTCAAACCGACTTCACCGTAGTGACTCTGGCACGATTCTGGCGCGACTCTGGTGCGCGTATCAACCCAGATTGATTTGAGGATTGATTCGGGGCACTCTAGCATCGAGTCTCTGCTAGCAGGATCGAATCTATACCGTGCTGAAATCTCTAAACAAGACAGACTATCTGCTGCGCGAAACCGCAAGAGGGCTGCGGCGCGGCGGCTGGATGAACTGGGCTGCGATTAGCACCATGACGGTTTTGCTATTTTTGTTCGGCACTAGTTTGCAGGTGAGCTGGCAGGTAGAAGGCATGCTGAACCAGTTTGGCTCGCAGTTGGTGATTTCGACCTATTTAAAGAGTGGGGTTAGCGCGGCTAGTTTGACGAGTGAAGTGAGGCAGCTACCTGGGGTGGTCAGTGTAGAGGCGATCAGCAAAGAGCAAGCCTGGTCGCAGCTAACTGCGGATTTGGGGCTATCGGATATTTCTAATGCGGCGGCTCAGCTGAATGGAAATCCCCTGGTGGATGAGCTGAAGGTCAAGGCGAGAGATGCGCAGCAGGTGCCTCAGCTCGCCGCGACGCTAGAGAGCATGTCTGGGGTGGATGATGTGCTGTACGTGAGTGAGGTGATTCAGCAGCTGCGAGATCTGAATGCGGGATTGCAGTGGGTGAGTCTAGCTGTGGTGAGTTTGCTGAGTATGGCGGCGATCGCAGTGGTAACCACGACGATTCGATTGATTGCGATCGCCCGTCACCAAGAGATCGAGATCATGCAGCTAGTCGGCGCTACCCATAGCTGGATCTACATGCCCTTTCTGATTCAGGGCGCAGTCTTCGGCGTTGTTAGCGCGGGCGGCTCATGGGGACTCTTACTCTCTGCTCAGCAGGGGTTGAAGTCGCTATCGAGTGAGGGACAGCCTGCTTTTATTGAGTTTCTAGCCAATGGCCTTCAGCTCTCGTCACAGCAGTGGCTGCTGCTGCCCTTTTCTCTGATGCTGCTAGGCATTGGGCTTGGTTTGCTGGGCAGTCTGTTTGCTGTCAAAAAAGTGGCCGCAGTTCGATAGCGCTGATCGGAGGTGGGCTTTTGCTACGTTTCTATCAGCGAGATCTGCCAAAGGCTTTACGCAATTTCTGCTACTAATCTGATGGTGGAACGGACTGACTAATTGCTCTTTGGATAGTGTCTAAACTTTTTCGCGATGAAAGAGTGTTTGGATGGTTGGGGCCAAGCTGTTCTTCCACGATGCTAAGCGCTTTGGACATGGCGGTGGCGGCTTTGGGTAGGCGATTTGTGTTGTAGTAAAGCCAAGCTAAGTTGTTCAGACTGGTGGCGGTATCGGGATGGTGATCACCCAGTTCCGCTTTGCAAATCTCTAAGGCTTCCAGAAACAAAGGTTCGGCGTCGCTGTAGCGCCCTTGCGACTTGTACAATAGCGCCAGGTTGTTCAGACTGATGGCGGTAAATGAATGGCGGTCACCCAGTTCTGCTTTGTTAATCTCTAAGGCTTCTACAAGCAAAGGTTCGGCGTCGCTGTAGCGCCCTTGCGACTCGTACAGTAACGCTAAGTTGTTCAGACTGGTAGATGCATGTGGATGGCGATCGCCCAGTTCTGCTTTGTTAATCTCTAAGGCTTCTAGATACAAAGGTTCGGCATCGCTGTAGCGCCCTTGCAACCCATACAGTAACGCTAAGTTGTTCAGAATAGTGGCGGTAGATGGATGGCGATCGCCCAGTTCTGCTTTGTTAATCTCTAAGGCTTCTAGATACAAACGGTTCGGCGTCGCTGTAACGCCCTTGCGACTTATACAGTGCAGCTAAGTTGTTCAGGTTGCTGGCGGTATCTGGATGGCGATCCCCCAGTTTCGCTCTGTAAATTTCTAAGGCTTCTAGATACAAAGGTTCGGCGTCGCTGTAACGCCCTTGCAACTCGTACAGTCCGGCTAAGCTGTTCAGACTGGCGGCGGTATTGGGATGGCGATTGCCCAGTTCCGCTTGACTAATTTCTAAGGCTTCTAGATACAAAGGTTCGGCATCGCTGTAGCAGCCTTGAAGTTGGTATGTTCGCGCTAATCTGTCCAATCCTTCCGCATAATCTTCTTTGCTATTTGCAGACTTGAGTAGCCTAACCGCATCTCTCAAGTAAGCTTTTGCCTGCTCCAGGTCCCTTTTGTAGTCCTGTGCTGCACCAGTCTCTACTCTATCTACATAGGCTGTTCCGGTTTGCAGATACAAACTTGCCAGCAAAGCACTTCCTGGCGACTTCGCCGCAGTCTCTTCTATCAACGCCTCTAAATCACCAATCGGCAGCGTATTTCCCACCGATTCCAACTGCGAAAACTGCGCTTGCTCTCTCAGAAAAGACAAATTCTCTGCCGGAATCGCCTGTTTTTTTGGCGATACAAACCGAATCACATCTCGCCGCCAGCTCCAAAAATCCGGCGCTTTCCGGCTTAGCTGCTCTTGGAGCTGATACGTTACCCACAGCACAATCGCAAACGGAAAATCTTGTAGCCCCTCCCGCGTCCACTGCAAATAGCCGAAGAACGTCTCCTGCTGAGACTGCGCCGCCTCAAATCGCAGCGTCCGCAGCCGCTCTGTCCCCAAGATGGTGATCACGGCCTGCCCACCCTGCTGCAAATACTCATCCGCCTGCACCTGCCGCGTCAGCAGCGCTTTCACACTCGGCTCGTCTGCATCTAGCGTCAGCCGATAGTGCCGAAACGTAGGCGCTAGCGCCTGCTCATAGCGAGCGATCATCTCTTCTTTTAGCTGCGGATCGTCACACACCGCAATGAAAATCCCCAGCCGCCCGCCGCTAGCCTCTATCGCCACTAGCAGATCATCTAGCGCATCTTGATTCGCCGCGACCAGGCTGCCTTCAGCCATCGATCCTCTCCTTTGGAATCATCTCCTTTAGCACTAGCAAATCTGTCACCACCGGATGCAGGTCATACCAAATCTGGCCGTTGCGATACTCCAACACATGCAGCCCATGCAGCAAATCCAAAAAATCCTGCGCCTGCGGATCTTCGGGCTCAAAGTTTTGATGCGTCACTTGCAAAATCTCATAGTCCGCCTTCCCCAGCGGCGCTTCAAAATCTAGACGCATATCCTGCACCGCCTGCTCAAACACAGCCTGGTCGATCATAATCGCCGCTGCATTCTCCGCTCGCCGCACCTGCCGCAGACAGATCCGACAGCACTTATTCGCCAGCCGAATCAGCTCTCGCAATACGCCCCCGCTCTTCAGCACAATCGCCTCAGCAATCTCCGGCTCCATCAGCTCCGGCCCAATCCGCCTATCTAGCACGTCGCACAGCTTCTGGCGATTCTCTCCAATCGGCTCAGGCGGCTGCTCCCTAGATTCCATCTGCTTGAACAGCTTCGCCACCTGCATTTCCACAATCTGGTCATCCGTCTCGCTGATCATCGTTGCCCGCAGCGGCCCATCGCGCAGCGAAGCAATCGGCGTGGTGTAGATGATCCGGAATCCTGGCAAAAACAGCGCCTTGATATGCTCCCGATACACCTCTCGCACCGTCGCCAAATCCAGCTTATCCAGGTCGTCAATAATTACCAGCACCTGCTTACCCGTCGCGCTCTCGATCGACGCTGCAATCAGATTGATTTTCCCTACCAGCTCCGACACATTGCGCTCAAACTCTCGCTTTAGCTCATTGCGCACCGACGCCTCCGCCTTCAGCTTGTTCTGAATCAGCGAAAACAGATTAAAGCCCGCTTCCCCCTTCACCTCCGCCCCACTCGCCACGGTCTGAGTCTTGGTGGCAAACCAGTCTAACAAGGACTGTCGCAGTGCGGGTTTGATTTCAGCGCCTTCCTGCTCTGCTTTGGCCATTAGGTTGACAGCGATCGCAAACAAAATGCTGATGTGGTTCACATCCGACATCTCAATCGTATTCGCAATCGAGAACAGCACCACAAAATAGTCGCCCTCCTCGCACCGCCGCGCAAACTCGGCTAGCAGGGTGGATTTACCACAGCCGCGATGCCCCGCGAAAATTGTCTTGCGATCGCGGCTATCATCATCCTCAATCAGCTGCTCCAGCTCTGCCAGCACATCCTCGCCATACGTCACCCGAAACTTCTCCAGCTCCCTTTGCCCCTGCAACGGCAGCAGATCTAGATTCACATATGCCGTTTGAAATTCCTTTAGCCGAGAAGACATGCGCAGTCACTAGATAGGAATGAAAATGAGTGTAGATCGCATACTGACAAAGCAGACCTAAATACACCTATCTTTCACAAACAAAGAACCTCTACTAATAAGGATTAGCAGAGGTTTAGTGCCATCTACGATAGGCATCAAAGTCTTTGGTCGATCAGACTATTGAAATTTTGAATCTGAGAGTCTGGTCTGAAGAGCCAGAATCTGAAGCTC